>NZ_FNPX01000001.1 GCF_900107415.1 Jannaschia faecimaris | reverse complement strand
ATAGACGGGCCAGTTCGTGGTCTTGTAGGTCGAGGGTGTGGGTCTGCTCATGCACGTCAGCTACCATGCTGGATTCACGAGATGAATCCCTCACCCGATTTATGCAACAGAGCCGATGACAGATAATCTTCTGTTAAAAGTCTAACCAATTACGTATTATATAATACGCCCTGTATAAACGCGCGTTCTTTGATGTCATCAGGCAGGGCAGCATTACCTTCGCCACTCCTCACAACCACGGGGTACATAAATGCATCACTGCTTCCATAAGACTCTAACAAGGCCAATGCGGCATCATACGATTTGTTCCTCAGGGCCTGATCTACGAGATATTGCATGTACATTGGGACGGGGCCAAACTCTGCAATCATGCGCCTTATCTGTTCTGTCCGGCCCGGAATATTGAGACTGAGTCTGGCCATCTCTTGGGCAAAAGACGGTGAGTGCTCAGTCAGGGCCATAGTGGTCTCCGGCGTGGGCCGCAAAGGGTGTGAAAACAATTCTGCAGTTACATCTGCTACTGATCCCACATGATTAAGCTGCTTTTTGATTTGGTCTGTCACGCTTTCGGATACGCGTGCGGCATATACCCGATCAGAACGGTCCTGCGGCAAGACCATGTCTAGTTGGGTCATTGCTGAATCAAAATCATCTCCCACCAAATTGCGCAACTCGGGGGGAAGCTGGTCTGTATTGATCTGGCGCGTGATAGAGGCCTGATGACACATGATGCTTTGTGCGGTTTCACAGTGTATTTTTTTCCGGTAGAGGCTGTATTGACGATTCACAGCCAGAAGCTCACCAGGTTCAATCCGGTAGTACTCACCTTCAAGCATGATGGTTGAAGCTTGTGTGGGATGATAAAATGTCTGCGGCGAAGTAAAGCCTGGAGCCGGATTTGAGGAATAGTCGAAATTCCAGTCGTCGGGCAGCCCCGCAAACACTCTGAGCATATTTGCAAAGGCACTGTTGTCTTGCGAGAAGGAGAAGCCCAAAACATTCTCGTTCCCGAAGGCTTTTTTCAGCGCGGCAACGCGCGGGGAAACGGGGTAGAAATATTTTGCCATCACAGAGGGCGAGAAAAAATTATAATCTGCATGCGCTAGAAGTTTTTGATGTTGCGCCACGTCATGCAGATAATGTGAAAACGCTCGCTCGATCGGATCACGTAGGCAAACAACAATCCTTACTTCATGATCTTTGAGGGTTTCGGATATGTTGTTTATGGAGTCAGTAATCTGGTCGATATAGAGCGGGGAGCAATCGAGAAACACTCCGTTTTCCGAAGTAATTGTGAACTCGCTCAGATAGGCATTAAGCCCGCTTTGACCGCGAAAGAAATCGATCTCTTTGCGGTCGGTTGGGATGTTGAACTTATCGGTCAGCTCTTTGAGCTGGGAATAGAGAAATGTTGTGCCGGACTTTGGAAGTCCGACAACTATCAGGAATTTCTGTTTGAGGTTTTTCATCAATTCTACCCCTGCTCAGCGTTACTGAAATGTGGCTTAATAGACAATTTGATTTTGCTCAAATGTATACCCAGCAGCCGTTCATCTGTAGAAATGCTTTCTTGTTTGGGGCTTGTTGCATGATCAATGTTCAGAGAAATCATAGCGGTGGCTCCTGCTTTCATTTGAGGGCAGTCAACAGAAACATTTCTCTGCGTGTCCTCTTCGACCTTGATCGTGGTCTCGAAAAGCCCCCATTCGTCCGCTCCAGGATTGCGAAAACGAACACTCATTATCATTTTGCGTGGTCCCAAATTCAAGCTGCCAAAAAATGACATTGTTGCTTCTAGTGAAATGGCATGTATTTCCTCAAGAGGGCTCGATTCCCGAAGGCATTGGGTAATAACAAGGCCTGATACGCCGTTTGTCCAGGTGCCAGTTTCCTCAACGCTGTGGAAGCCCAAGAGAGAATTTTCAATAGGAGCCGGGTTTGATTGGGTGATGTTCGTTTCTCTGTTGCGCTCCAAAAGTATACTTTTATGCGAGTCTGATACCGGATCAAAGAAAAGTCCGCTTGCATCTAGCTGAAGAGGCATCACGGTGCTGTCGATCAGTTTTTGATACAGCGTGTTGATTGTAGAAATGTTTTGCTCTGCACCATGCCAAACGGCATCCCAAAGCTGTTTGGAGTTAATCCACCAGCGAAGGTTATGGCGTCGTTGGATTTCATACGCATTACGTGCATCAATCAGACCCATTAACGGATCTCGAGCAATTGCAATAAATTTACTAAAGTTCTTTTGGATAGGCTCAAAATCTCTACTGTCGAGGTTGGAAACCTTAACTTTTCGATAGGACTGGCCAAGCAGTACAGACAAGATAGTGCGCTTAGATGTCGTCGACAAAATTGTTTGCATGACCAGCATCTCTAGTGGAAACGGCTCACGCTTCAGTAAGCTGCGGTATGCATTGAGTATGAACAAATCACCGCTGAGATAAATGAAGTCTTCAACGACATAGTCAGTAACGTTATGTTCGATTGGGCGTGGTATCAGCTCATCAAAAACAAAATACTCGGAAAAATCCAATCCTGCTTGATCACCTTCCGCCAACAATCTATTCAAACGCTTTGATAGCGTCTTTGGTGCCATCACATAGTCCATGTCAATCTTTGAAAGATTAAATGGTGCTTCACGCAAGGCCAACTCTTCTTTAGGTAGAGTTAGCACTTCAGTTAAATTCGTGATTTTGGGCCTAACATTCAAACTCAGAACGGTCAGTAGATGGGATATATTTTCTTTCTTTTTGCCCAGAAACGCTCCGATACGTTCAGGTTCAAGCATAACGACAGGGTCGATTGGGTCGCCTTGCTCCAAGAACATGACATCTTGGTCGAAAAGGAGACCTGCCGCTTGTTCATTAGCTGCCTTAAATGCCTGTCTCACAACAATAACCTCAAATGCATGAGTTTTGTCATCGTCAGCGCGGGCTAGAATTTGGGACAATTCGTCAATGGTAACCTGACGCTTACACAGCGCCATGAAAATTGCATGTATACTTTCCAATGGGCTATCAAAAACTAAATCTCCGAGTTCATAGTGTTTTCTCCAGAATTGCTTTGGGGCAACAGACCGAAATATTGCAGGCAACTGCTCGGCAATCGCCGTGAGGTTTGCGGGGTCTATGCATCCAGTACCGACAGCAAATTCAGCCTTACGTGCATCTTCCATTTCATTGTAGCGCTCTGCAGAGAGTGGGTCCTGGCGTTCCATTAGCTCTTGAGAAAGAGCCGATAAGCCCTTTGGTAAGCCATTTGATATCGCCTTTGCAGTGTTCGACATATCGGCGCGCTCACGGAATGCGTTTACGCGTCTGACCGCTTTGTCATACTGCCCTTGCTCACGGAAATGCGATACAATACGAGGAAGATCTTCCTGAGTTGCAAAAATAGATCCATCAGCCATGTCGAGGAATGGGTGATTAGGTGGCAAGAAAAGGGGGCGCGGAATGTTTGTTACGAACCGTGCAGTCGCACTGTTGTTCCAGTGATCGTAGTCGTTTTGAGGTAAATAAAAATAGTCAGCTTCCTGCAGGCGGTCTATCAATTCACTATCTTCGATCCACCCCGATCCTAGATCATTTTCTATAGCGGTTGTTTCCAGCGTCTCTTGAAAATTTCGCAATTCATCACCGTTCGATGTGGCAACACTCCCAACAAGCTTACCTCGTAGTTCAGACACTAAACGAAAAAGTGCCTGAAAGTCCTTGCCACCGTATTGATAAAAGCCAAAAAACCCAACACATTCAGACCGGCTATATCGATCACCATCATAGGTATCCTCCTCTAACGACACGGGGGAGACACCAAGCTCTATAAAGGGCATAAAGAAATGCCTGCCAGCTGAACTAATAAATGAGCATGATGGGATTGCAGATTCTAAAATTTGCTGTTGGCGGGAGAACAAAAGATCATGTTCCACATCAATGAGTGAATGATGCAGGATGACGGGATTAGCGCCATATTCAGTGGCCATTCTATTCAAGTTTTTCAACAACGCAGATGTGGACTCACCTTGTGAAAGCCGCGGATTTAGGCCGTCAAACAATCCTGGACCATGATTTACAAGAATTAACGTTCCTTCAAGAAATTCAGGTGAGAAATCAAAGAGAGCCGATGAACTGCGCACAATTTCAAGCTTGTCAGCAAACGGCGCAAGAACGCTGGCAAGATAGCGGCCGTACTCACCGATGCCACATTGTTTGTTGTGACTGGGAGATACGATAATGACGTTTCGGACCCTCTGCGCAAGACGAGCCAGTATCGAGCGCCCCTGAGAATGCCCATATAACGAGTAGTGCAGATCGGGATCCCGAATGATCGAAAAGGCTCTTGCGCGTCCAACATCGGGGAACTTGGTGCTATATCCGTCGGGAGCTTTTCTCAGTCGAATTTTCTGAGCTATGATTGTGGCGCTCGCCTCTGTGAGCTCTGTTGTATCAGTAGACGGCCGATTAGAGTTAGCAACATTCATTCTTTATAGTCTCCGTAGATATATTCGCATTTCGCTGAAGATGGGAAGCCATTTCGCGTGATGATGTTCAAAAGTCCCATGTGGATCACTCCGTTGCCCCCCCGCCGCAAGTTGCTTTGGGGGAAGGTTCACATGGGTCAATTCTCAATGGAAATTATACGCTTAACCGGGTCACTTCTGTATGGAAATTAACACAAGAAGCTCTTAGACGAATTTTCAAGTTCTGAAGATGCCTGATCGAAGTGGAGGCAAACGCCGTCACCAGTTATCGGTATAGACGAAGCTTCCCATGATGGTGAACGGCCCATAACGGATCTTTGTGTTTGTAGCAGCGAAGGTCAACTTCGAGTCCAATTGAGACCCGCTCCAAATGCCGAATGAGTACGGCGCTTAACACTAGTGGTTCGCTTGCAGAACTGAAGTTAGAATCAGCCTGCAAGCGTCACACTCGTCTGCTCTTCCGCGCAATCGAGGAGACCAGACTGTGTAATAAAAGGGCTAATACCCTACTAGATCAAAGACCAGGAATGAGTGTCAGCAATCCGCGTTTACCGAAAGTGGCACCTTCATTCTGACCAAACTTAAACTCGGCACCAACAGAGAAAAAGGTTTCCGAGCCCGAAAGGCCAAAAGCGTTTGCCTCAAAAGATCCGATGCTGGTCGTAAATGCCACTTTTGGCGTTGCAAAGAAGCGCATTCCGATGGCGTATTTTGAAAAATCAACATCCCCGTCAAAGCTAGCGTTCTCGGCCGAACCTGTGATGTCTATAGACTCGGTTATGCTAAAAGCACCGAGCACGCCATAGACGCTTCCGTCAACTCCAGCGTCTTCCCCTCTACCGATGTAGGCTTCCAACTCAAATTGATCAGTATCATAAACGGCTTCAATTCCATAAAAATCCGTGCTCTCGCTAAAAATTTCATCCACGCTATAGAATGCGCCCAGGGCCGTGCTTTCATTCAGGTTATAAATCGCATGCAGTGCACCGTTTGTTCCGGTCTCGTTAATAAAACCGAACTTATACCGTCCAAGATCAAGCTGAGCGGCAAGGTTGTGGCTGAAGCCCACCTCAACCGAACCGTCGAAAGAAAAAGTGTCTACCGTAGTATCGCCGATATCTTGGTCGAACCAGGAGTATTCTAAATTGAAATCACCACCGTTTAGTTCCACGGCGGCAGCGGGCGATACAAGTAATCCAAGGATTAAAACACCGATTACTTGGGGTAATTTGTTCATTCTGCAATTTCCTATTAATTTTATAGCCAACGGGGCCAAGTCGAACAATCGCTTGCTAACTTTGGAACACCCTCAAGGCGAGGCGAAATATATGCAAAATAAGTATCTTAAAAATGCAAAGGTGCGATATGGCAACACTGAATCGGTGAGTCATCACGATATTTGAAAGACAACTTGGTTTGCAGAGCGGCCTTGCCGCCGAGCGCAGCAGACGACCATGTCCCGCCAATCCTAAACCTTACCGGCATGCTGGGTGTGCTTAGAAGTAATATCAAAGTGGGATGCACGCCGGCATCAAGGCGAGAGCCACTGACGCCATGAGTGGTGGCCGTCCAGATGTCCGGCTAAAGTTTTGGTGTCATTGACCTAAGAGGAAGCTTCCGCGGTCTGACCAGCTGCTGGAACGATCCGGGTGCACTGTCATAAAATTTTCGCCGCATCCTCGGCAAGATGCCAATTTCAGACATATTTGCGCACCACTGCCGGTCGAACCCCTCGGGCAACTTTCTGTCGACACGACGGAGGGACCTGCCATGCCACAGATCACCATTGAAGAAAATGAAGCCTTCTCCACAGAAAGCGTATCCGAAAGCATGTTCGGTGCGAACTATGTCACCAGCTATGATTTCGAGTTCGGGCGCGACGATGGTCTCGCGTCCACCCTGGGTGAACTTGGGATAGATGTCTTACGCTTCCCCGGAGGCAGCGTAACGGAAGGGATCTTCACCGAAGCTTCGTTCTTGACGGGAAATTGGACCATCGATGAATACGTCGGCCCAAACGGCGGGCTGCGGGAGCTCACGCCCCTGAGCGAGTTCATCGATGTCGCCGCAGACATTGGCGCGACCGTCCAGCTCGTGGTTCCGACCAGGGTCGCGTTCAGCGACTCGGCCGGACAAGCCCTGCTCAACGGCACCTACGGGGAACGTACGGATCTTGATCCGGATTACTTCGGCTGGGTTCAACGCTATCTGGATTACTCGATCGAGGAGGCGCAGCAAAGTGGCACCTCGATCACCACGATCGAGATCGGGAACGAATTCTGGGGCAGCGGTCAGATGACCGCGGGTGAGTACGGCTGGCTGGCAGGTCAACTCGCGCTGTTTATCGAAGCCCAGTATCCGGGTTTGGACGTCATTGTTCAGGCCGCCGCCAGCGCGAATGAATACAGCCCGGCAGTGGACCGCACGGTCTATCTTGAACCTGACGGCTCCGGCGACTTCATCGTGCATTCGGCATCCGAGATCAGCGGTCAGAAACCAGAGAGCTGGCTCGAGGCGACGATGCCCGGCTCGGGCAATGCCGCCGCCCAAACCACCCTCATTGCCGATCAAATCCGGCAGTGGACCGGTGCTGCGGACAGTATCGACGGTGTCGTTGGGCATGTTTACTTCGATGCTGGCTTTGACGGGATCGACAATCAACGGAATTTCGCGCTTGATCGTGTTCCCCAGATCTTCGCAAACCGCCTCGGGGTAAACGACCTCGATTTCTACGTGACGGAATGGAGCGCTCGCAATCCGCTCTGGAGTAGCGGTGAGCGAAACCTCGGCAATGCGAACGGGCTGCACTACGCACATACCACTGTCGAAGCTTTCTTTGAGCTCGTGTCCAACGGTGTCGATGGCGCGAATTTCTGGCCCATGACCTTCGGAAGTTCCCGCAATGACCACAGGACACTCATCGACACCGACGAGGGGGATCTGACCTTTGGGGGCGTGACTTTCCAGTGGCTCGCCGAGTCCGTCGTCGGAATGCAAGCTCTGTTCGACTTCGAAATCACCGATCAATTCGACGTTCACGGCTTCGGAGATGGATCAGACATGACCATGTTCGTTGCTGAACGTGGTGGCTACTCACACAACGAAGCGTCCGGCGGCAGCGTCCAGATAGATCTCGGCGCTTATGCGCCGGCCGACGGGTCGACCATAATCATCAGCTATCTGTACAGCGATGACGGCAGTTTCACCAGCGACGCGGCAAATCCTGTCATCCGCTTCTCAACCGAATCCTACCTGGCCGGATCGCTTCTCGAGTTCGATCTGCGCCCCTGGGAAATGGTTCGGATCGAATTCCAGTCTCCGGACAGCGAGAGAGATCCAATCGTGCGCGAGGTCGAAGAGGAGAATCCCGCACAGACCGAGCCAGGCCAAACGCTTGTTGGAATAGACTGGCCCGGTGAGATCGTCGGTACGGCGGACGACGACATCATTCATGGCGAGGCTGGAGACGACACCATTTATGGCGGAGATGGAGACGACACTATTTATGGCGGAGATGGAGATAATATCATTTATGCCGGGGCTGGAGACAACGTCATTTATGGCGGAGATGGAGATGACATCATTTATGCCGGGGCTGGAGACAATTTTATTTTTTCCGGGGGTGGAAATGACACCATTTATGGCGGAGATGGAAACAACATCATCTATGCCGGGGCTGGAGATGACATCATTTATGCCGGGGCTGGAAGCAACATCATTTATGGCGAAGATGGAGATGACATCATCTATGGCGGGGCTGGAAACGATGTCATTTATGACGGGGCTGGAGACGACATCATTTATGCCGGGGGTGGAAGCGACACCATTTACGTCGGGGCTGGGAATGATTTCGTCTCCGCGGGCCTAGCAGACGACTTCCTATAGGGTCGCGAAGAGAATGACACACTACGATCCAAGTTTGATGTTGACTATCTCGACGGCGGTGAATGGGGCGACATTATTTGGGCTTCGGATGGTGACGAGTTGACCTTCGGAGGATCAGGCAACGACGTTATCATCGGTGGCGCGGGGAACGACACGATTTCCGGTGGCGGCGGTGCCGACGTGTTCGAATTCAGCCGAACATCGACCGAAACCATGATCACAGACTTCGATGCGAGCGAGGGAGATGTGCTGAGGTTCTACAACCGTGGCGGCGTGGTCTTCGATATCAACTCTGTCCAGTTCAGTCAGACTGGCGGCTTGACCCTGGAGTATGTCGACGTGACGAGCAGTTCTCGTGAACTCCTTCGAATCGATCTTGGCCTGAACGCGCCAGGGCCTTCGGAGGCTTTGCTGGAGACCTGTACCTCAGCAATCGAGATCGTGTTCAGCCCCCTGATCTGGGACAGCCAAGCGCCCCTGCCTAACAAAACCTGGCCTCAGCCGGCCGATGCCCGAAACGAATAGTCACAAGCCACTTTCCGCAGACGCAACAATTGTCTCATAGATTAAAGACTTTTTAACACTTTACCATCAAGACACTAAAAAAACGACGACAATAAGATGTTTTGGAGGCAGCATGTGCGAAACTTGCAGTGATACTGGGCTCATAGATGAAGTCCGTGGCTTCATGCCCACTTTCTATCGGGCTATCGTGTGCCCGGTCCCGCATTGCGTCGCTTCGAGGCGATTTCAATTGCTGGCCCAGCCGGGACAAGTTCCATGGTCTTTGACTACAGACACGTCTCAACTGATTCCACCGGGTGGCTATGTTCCATCCAGTCTGTCCAAGCAGCACACGAAGATTCCCTATGATCCGGTCTCAAATATCGTGAGCTTCCTTCCGGTCGAGGATAGCCAGATCTCCGCAAGAGGCTGAACTTTTGCAAGAGCACTGCACATGAATACCTCGCTCATGCCACACCGGCCGTTCCTGCCGGAGGGCATGGCTGCTTATGTCTTGTGCAGGCGTAGAGTTGGATCAAGGCATCCAAGCAGTCTAGGGCACTATGGCGTGTTTTGACCTAATACGCGTCAGAAGAGCTGAGATGTTTTATTATCGTGCTGAGCCGGTCCAGAAACTTGATATATTCCCTTGATGAACAGAGGCCGATTTCCTCCCAGAGGAACGAGATCGCCTCGCAGATATCGGACGCATAATGGATCGACTGACAGCCGTCGTCTAACTCACTGCAAAAGGTCTCAATCCGCTCCGCCAAAACCATATTGCCTCGTGCCGTCACGGCGAGAAGAACATCGAAGGCTGAAGAATATTTGATGCTTATCTGCCGCCTCGGCGCATATACAATCGACTTCGGAATATCCGAAGCTACGGTCAAGCTCATACCTTCTGTCAGGTATTCGACCTCCGCTGCTGTAAGCGGGGACTCGATAAGAGCGGCGAGCGGATGCAAGTACGTCAAAATAATATAGATCCATTAAAATTTTGGATTAATTCCAATGCTGGACCGGGCTCAAGTTGAAGAAGAGTTCTGAATCATACGTTAACGGTAAGCTCCGCAGAGGAAGAAGATTAGCAAGTTACTGATTTACAACACTATTACCGAGAAGAAGCGCTGCCAAACCCTGCATCCATCTGATTACTAGGTGTTCAGGACCCATTGATTTGGTTGCAGTTCCCGAGGCTGCCTGATTCGAGCTCCCGAACTTTGGAGGCACGGCATGAGCGACTTGTATTGGCTGAGCGAAGCTCAGATGGCACGGCTTCGGCCGTACTTTCCAAAGAGCCAAGGCTATCAGCCACAGCGCGGCACTTGAGGTGCCATTTGCGCAGGAAGGCCTTACGCTTCTGCTCTACTTCGTCGGCCGTGTCGGCGTAGATCATGTCGCGGTAATCTTCAGTGAGCTCGTCCTGCACATGCTCTGGGGCATGCGCGAGAAGGTTGCGATGCTTGTGAACCGTGCAGCGCTGGATGGGGAGATCATCGCCCCACAGCGCGACCAGAGCCGCCTCCAGCCCGGGCGCGCCATCCACAATAGCGAATTCAGGGCGCTTGAGGTCACGCGCATCGAGGTCATCGAGAAACTGTCGCCAGGCAGCCGTGCTCTCTCCGCCCATATTCCTGATGGCAAGCAGGACTTTCTGGCCATCACGGCGCACGCCGATCGCGGCCAAAACCGAGATGTTCGTCGCCTTCTTTTCGATCCGGGTCTTGATCACGGTGCCTGAGAGGTTGAGCCTCCCCCACTGAAGTGGTCCGCCCCTATAGTTAGGAAACGGAGGATCAAGGATGGGAATCAAACGACACAAGCCGGAAGAGATTGTCAGTAAGTTGCGGCAGGTTGAGATGCTGTGCGGTCAGGGAATGCCGCGTATCGATGCAATCCGCCAATTGCAGATTACAGAGCAGACTTTTTATCGCTGGCGCAAGCAATACGGAGGCATGGGGGCGGGCCAACTGAAGGAACTCAAACGGCTTCAGAAGGAGCATGATCGGTTGCGCAGAGCAGTGTCTGATTTGACGCTCGACAAGCTCATCCTGTCGGAAGCTGCACGGGGAAACTTCTGAGCCCTTCTCGTCGTCGGGCCTGCATCGATCACATTCGCAGCTCAATGCGATTGTCTGAGCGACGGGTGTGCCGGGTTTTGGGCCAACACCGATCCACTCAGAGACGGTTGCCAGTGGGACGTGCGGATGAGGCGCGCCTGGTGGCCGACATGATCGAGCTGACACGCCAGTATGGACGCTATGGCTATCGCCGGATCGCCGCTCTGCTGAGGGATGCAGGTTGGCAGGTGAACGACAAACGCGTCGAACGGCTCTGGCGACGAGAGGGCTGAAGGTTCCAATGAAACAATCGAAGAAAGCGCGGCTCTGGCTCAATGACGGGTCATGTGTTCGGCTCCGACCAGAGTATCGGAACCATGTCTGGTCATATGACTTCGTGCATCACAGGACAGATGACGGGAAGGCATTCCGGGCCCTGAATATCCTTGACGACCACAGCCGGGAATGTCTGGCGATCCGGGTGAAACGGAAGCTGAACTCGACCGAAGTCATCGACGCGCTGACAGACTTGTTCATCCTGCGCGGTGTTCCCGCCTACATACGATCCGACAACGGCCCGGAGTTCATTGCCGAAGCCGTCCGGAACTGGATCAAAGCTGTCGGAGCCAAGACCGCATTCATCGAGCCCGGGTCACCGTGGGAGAACGGATAAGCCACCAAGAAGGAACCCCTGTGCCAAGTTAGATGCTATGCTTTTTCAGGTCGAAAACTTGTCCTTTTTTTGCATCTGGCATGGGTTTGCCGCGCCCATTCGGTAATGGGCACTCTGAAATATTATTTTTCGCGCGAGGTTAGTAAGGGCCTCGCTTCTTGGGCGCGGCGTCTTAGGCCTCGAAGGCAAGCCACTGGCTGATACGCAAGAGTCCGGCATCGATGGCATCGCTGACTCGCACACGTTTTAACATGCGCGACGCCTAGCGGCTTCATTCGCTGATCCTTGCCCACGGATCACTTGGGTCAGGGCCTCGGTCGATTTCACCCGCAGCGAGGCGGCGCTCATACTCGGCGTGGGCACGGTGGAACTCTCGGTTGTCGGCAAGCGGGCGGGAGTTTGATCGGTTTGCACGGGGCGTTCCTTGCGGGGTGTCGGGGGAGGTGTCCATGGCCGCTATCGCGCGCTCGGTCTTGAGGCGGGTCAGTGCGGATTCGTAGTAGGCCCATGATCCGGGCGGGCCTGTGCCGTTGGCGTCGCGCGCCTCGGTGATGATCGCGATTTCCTGAACGATTTCGTCTTCAGTAAATCCAAAGTTGTCGCGCCACTTTTGGGCTCTGGCCATTTCGTGGCCGGTGCCGAAGCGTTTTCCGGTCGGCCCGATCATTCCCGATACTGGATCCGCTCCAATGGCGACGAGCAAGCGTTCGCGAAAATCTGGTGATTGATCGGCCTCGCGCGCGTGAACGCGTCCACCATCATCATCATCATCAACTTCTCCTCTTCTCTCCTCTCCTTTCCTCTTCCCTCCTCTTCTCTCCTCTTCTCTAGGGCAAGCATATGCTTCACTTAAATATCTGTTTTTCTGTGATTCTTGCCGCGAAACCCCACTAGAAATGCCACCTTTTTTTCCTGCCCCCTGTCGGGTTTCACTCAGATCTTCTTTCGTTTTCGCTTCAATTGTGGCGCGTTTCTGCGTTAGTTGGTCGCCTTCGCGATCCAGTTTGCCGCGGGCAACCAGCGAATTGATGGTGTTTCTTGTCGCTGATGGTCCGAGATCCTTGATCCATCCGGAGATCCATCCGGGGTCATCGTTGACCGACCCGCCGTGCGAATAGATCAAGTCGAGGACGATCGAGTAGACGGCGTGCTCTTTGACTGAAAGGCCTTGGATCCCGCCCAAATGGTCATTGGGATATCGCTTGTACCAGTCCGATCCGTGTTTCATAACGCATAACCCCGTGTCCTGAATTGCGCCTCAATGGCGTCGATCTCGTCGATAGAGGCCCAGAGGCCGCCTACGGCCTTGATGCCGTCGCGGAAGGCCAGTTGATCGGCGGTCGGCTTATTGCCGGGTGCCTTGACCTCGAAACAGCGAAGTGGGCCCCCAGATCGGCACCATCGAAGGTCAGGCCGGCCGGAGAGCATGCTGAACGCCTTTGCGTTGTCCTGCGCGATCTGGAGGGCGTCGATTATGGAGTACATGTTCAACGCGTTCGCTGCGTGTATCAGCGTCGTAGCCTCGCCCGTTGGCAGCTTCCGTCGCTGTAGATGTAGAATGCTCCGATGGAAGAGGCCCTCGTAGACGACGCTTGGTCTGCTTTTTCGCCGCGTGGCACCGCTTCTGGTCCGGCCAATCGCCATGCCGCGTCGCGACAAGCCCGAGCGAGATTCAATTCCCGCGGTGCGGACGGGTGCGAGGTCCTTGAGTATCAAGTCAGAGTTGCAGAACATGGGTGCGCGCCGTCGTCGATTGTTCGATTGGGTTGTTTATTGCTCGGTATGAGCGAGAATGGCGGCTTCTATCTCCTCGACGCGCCATCGGGCGATGCGTGCTCGAAGCGGTCGGATTGGCGCGGGCAACCGGCCATCTTTCGCCCAGCGCCATACGGTAGAGCGGTGGATCCCCAACATCTGGGCTACGTCGGTGTCTGTCATTAGTCGCATCGATGCGCCCTCCTTTGCGGTATGGCGCAGAGGTGCAGTTTTTAGTGACCTAAATCGTGTGTATTCTCATTTTCGAAACATCACACGGTCAAGATCCGGCCCAAGGTGGTGATGAAGGATCTGTTCCTGGGAGCCGCAGAAAGAACTCTTGGTGTCCAATTTTTTCAACTACCCGACTGAACTTGGCGAGTTCGTGTCGGCTACTAGAGTCCTTACGCATATATAAATTTTTTAGTGTATCAAAGGTTATGTGCTGGCCGACCCTTTCCATTCCAACCTTGACTGCATCGATAGACGAAAATTGATCCTTTGCTTCATCGTTTCGAGAAGGATTGAAGCCGTATTTTATAGTCACATCTTCAATCGTAGAGACGAGAAAGAAGTTTTTTGCCCACAGTCGATGGCGACGGCTTTGGGGTGGGATAGGATAATTTCCCGAGAGGACACTACAGGCAAATTCATGTAGAGGGTGAGGCATGCGTCGATTGGCTTCAATATTCTTGACACAAATTGCTGCCGCGTAATCAAAGGCTCCCCGAGTATTTTCTGCTTCGATTATGAGTCTATAAGCATCCTCATGTGCGATTATGAAGCTCCCGTCCAATAACCTACGACTAGGCGTATCCATGGCTGCCGAAAGGTAATCAAAATCAATTCCATCAGACCCCATCGTCTCGAGGATCTCGCATAGCTTAATCTGCTCGACAACGAAGTTGACCGCACATTCGAACTCTGGATTACTCATGAAGGCGGGCCAAAGTTTCAGTGCCCCCGGTCGCGAACTGCCCCCATGCGTCCATCAGTACCCGCCGCCGTTCAAATAGATCTGACCGGGCATAGGCGCGCTCCACAGCGTCCCCGACAGTATGGGCGAGAGCTCCTTCCGCAACTTCGCGCTGCGCATGCGCCGCCTCAGACGCCCAATCTCTGAAACTTGATCGAAAACCATGCGTCGTGATGCCGTCCTTGCCCATTCGTTTATATAGGGCGCGGAAGACATTTACCGATTGCTCTCGCTCCCCGTCAGCACTCTTCGTGATGGCTGGAAAGACGAGGCCTGCTCCAAGCCCACGCACTTTGTCCAGGACAGCAAGGGCTTCTGGAGAAAGCGGGATGCGGTGCGGCTTGCCCCTCTTCATGCGAACGCCAGGCACCGTCCAGATCGCGCCCTCGATTTCATCCCAGCGCGCGCCTCGCGCCTCTCCTGACCGGGTGGCAGTCAGGATAAGGAATTGGAGCGTGAGAGCGGAGAGCCCCTCGCGTTTGCCCAAAGCAATTATGAAATCGGGCAAGTCTTTCCAAGCCATAGCGGACATATGCTGGACATGTGGCTTGACGCTGGGAAGTGCGCGTTTGATGCCGGTTACCGGGTTGTCTCCCTGATAGTGGCCTGCACCTTTTGCCCAGTCGAAGATGACGCCTAACCGTTGTCGCACCCGCTTGGCTGTCTCTGGCTTAGCTGTCCAGATCGGTGACAAGACATCCAGAACATCGGACGCCCCTAGCGTATCAATAGGTCGCGAACCAATCTTTGCGAAGGCGTATCGATTAAGTGAAGAGAGCCACTCAGCACTATGGTGAGCGTTCTTCCATGTCGGCGCGAGGTTGGCATGTACCTTTCGCGCCGCCTCTTCAAAGGTAAAAGATTGACGCTTTCGGATTGTATCGGGATCTCCGCCGGCTCGTGCCACCTTGCGAAGCTTCGTCGCTTCCTGCCGTGCCTCCGCAAGCCCGACCAATGAAGCAGACCCAAGCCCCAGGCTCCTACGTCGCCCATGGACGAAGGTTCTAAGGATCCAACTTTTACCGCCAGATGGCCCAACTCTTAGGTAGAGGCCCCCGCCGTCGCCATACATGCCCGGCGCGCTGAGCGCAGATACCCGCTTCACCGTCAAGCCCGCCATGCTCTTGTCCCACCGTTTGTCCTACCGATCAGCGTAAGACAGTAGGCATCAGCAGGCAACAAGGAAGGAGAGAAAACATTCAAAACAGTATATTAAAAAGACTATCGGCGACTGTGGGCTGCAGGAATATGGTAGACCTAGGCTCCACCATCCCTTTACAATTGAATTTGATGGCTATTTGGCAAGACGTTGTGGCACGCGGTAACGCTGCTTACGCACTTCAGCCCAACTCACTCCGCAACCTATCCAGATGCGCGGAAAGCAACATTGCGGCCGCCTCCGGACTGTCGGCTTCGACGTAGCAGCGGAATTCCGGCGCGTTGCCCGATGGGCGCAGATGTACAATCTCACCGTCCGCGAAGGAGACGCGCAAACCGTCGGTCCGGTCGACCGACTTTTCCGTCCCCACGCCGATGAAGAAGGCGGCGCGCGCACCGGCGCTTTCAGACAGGCGAGTCAAGAATGGAGCGGCGGCTTCAGGGGCGATGCCCTGCAACCGATCTGCGGCCGTGAAGCGGGCCGGCAGGGCGGCGACCAGTTGGGCCAGAGGAATGTCCTTCGCGCGCGCGGCGACCAGCGGTGCGACGATCGGCAGCAGGCTGTCGCGGGTCATCAGCGGGGACAATGGGCCGACGGGGCCGTCGGCGGTAAAGCCCAGCAGGAAGCCTCCGTTTGCCTCGTATCCAACGACTGAAACGGTCGGATCAACTTCCAGCGCCGCCTCCATGGCCGCGATCACATACGGAGAACCGATGCGCGTGCGAGTGACTGCAAAATCCTCCATCGCGTCCACCATCGTGTTCGACGACACCGGAGTGACAAGCAGCGTCGCACCCAGCAGGCGGGCGGTGATCGGCCCCAGCACATCCCCGAGCACCAGATTCCCCTGCGCGTCGGTTACCATCGGGCGGTCCCCGTCCCCATCGGTCGAGACTATGGAATCGAGACCATGATTGCGCGCCCAGCTCGCCAGTTGAGTCCGGGTATCGGGGTCCACGGCCTCGGTATCGACAGGAATGAAGGTGTCGGAGCGGGCGAGCGGCACGGTCTGGGCCCCCAGGGCACGCAGCACCGTCCCCATCACGTCGCGCGCTACAGAGCTGTGTTCATAGATACCCACGCGCAGGCCCGACAGGGAGTTCACACCGAAGGCACGGAGATAGCGGTCGGCATAGCCCGCCAATGTAGCGTCACCGTCACGCACCGCACCCGGAGTGGCCTGTGGCTGGGGCGCACCCAATTGAGCAAGGATTGCGCCTTCGTCCGCCTTGGAAATCTCGCCGGTGGGCACGTAGAACTTCAGCCCGTTGCGATCGGCGGGGATGTGACTCCCGGTGACCATGACCGCGGCCGCACCCGCCTCCATCGACGCCAAGGCCAGCGCAGGCGTCGGCAGCACGCCTTCGCGCACAGCCACGAGACCCAGGCTGCGGACGGCAGCGATAACGGCTTCAGCGATGGCGGGCGAGGAGTCGCGCAGATCCCACCCGACGTGAACCTGCCCTCCGTGGGGGCAGGCGGTCAGAAAGGCGCATACGTGATCACCGACCAATTCGTCCGTAAGCTCGGTGACAAGGCCGCGCAGTCCGCTGGTGCCGAATTTGGGAGCCATGGAAATCCTCGCGCGCTGAAAACCGGGTGCACGATTCATGGCGACAGGAGGTCCGAGTGGCAAGCGCGGTCTTGCGCGGTGGGGCCAGATCGAAAGGGATCGTTAACCGTACGAACTGAGAGTCCGGGGCTTGTCGCAAACACCAGGAGCCCGGCCATGTCCGAAAATTCTCCCATTCTGTCGATGCCTTATATCCAGCAGGCGCAGGCGCAGAAACATGTCACCCACAACGAGGCGTTGCGGATTCTGGACGGGGCCGTGCAACTGGCCGTCGGCAGCCGGCAGTTGGCCAATCCGCCCGCAACCGCCGAGCCGGGCGCACGGTTCATCGTCGCCTCCGGCGGCACCGAGGCCTGGGCAGGGCATGACGGCGAAGTGGCCGTGTCGGAACTGGGCGGGGGCTGGCATTTCCTTACTCCGCGCACTGGCTGGCTCGCCTGGATCGAAGATGAAACACAGTTGGCGGTGCAGCGGGGCGCACCCGACGGCTGGACTGCCGCCGCGACGGATACGGCGGACACCCTGGGCCTGAATACGACGGCGGATACGATCAATCGTCTGGCGGTGTCCGCGCCTGCGACACTGCTGACCCACGAGGGGGCGGGGCACCAAGTGAAGATCAACAAGGCGGATTCGGACCAGACGGCCAGCCTACTGTACCAGACGGCATTCTCGGGTCGCGCCGAGATGGGGCTAACGGGGATGGACGACTTCTCCATCAAGGTTAGCGCCGACGGAACCACTTGGGCAGAAGCGTTGCGCACCGACGGTGCCACGGGCACCGTGACGCTTCCGCAGGGCGCGGAGGTTGACGGATCAATCACAGGCACCGCCGTGACCCAGGGACCAGCGGATACAACCCCCGACCGGCTGATCCGGGCCGCCGACGGCTATGTGAGGGGGGATATTCTAGGTCAGGTATCGCAAAGTGCCGGACTGCCGACGGGTGCCCTGTTCGAAAGCGGGTCGTCCCCTGATGGAACGTTCATCCGATTCGCCGACGGGACACAGATCTGCGCGCATCGGTTTCAAACCTCGGACACCGCCCCGACTCCCTGGACTTTCCCGGCGGCCTTTGCCGATACACCACGCATCACCCTGTCCCCGGCCTCGGCCGCCGCCCGGCTGGCGTCCCATCAGGGCGCAACACTCCTGGGTGTGGACGTAAATGGTTGGGACATCATGGGCACACGTCGAACACTTTATGTCGATGTTCTCGCCATAGGGCGTTGGCTATAGGAAGCGCTGCAAGCCCCAAGCCAATCCGATCACGGGCTGATGATGGATCCGCCGGATGAATCTTCAGACGACTTGTCCGGCCCATCTCCGACCCGTGGCAGGCTACGCCTTGGCGGTTCACGTCGATAATCGATCCACTGGGTCGATTGTCAGAAGCTCAGCCCTTCGCGCCTTGGCCACGGGCGTAGACATCTTCGTAGCGGATGATGTCGTCTTCACCCAGATAAGCCCCTGTCTGCACCTCGATCAGAACCATCGGCACCTTGCCGGGGTTCTCCATCCTGTGGGTCGCGCCAAGCGGGATATAGACCGACTGGTTCTCGGTCACGAGCTTCACCTCCTCGTCGACGGTCACCTTCGCCGTGCCCGACACAACGATCCAGTGTTCGGCCCGGTGGTGGTGGCTTTGCAGCGACAGGGCTGCGCCGGGGTGGACGTGGATGCGCTTGACCTGGAAGCGGTCGGCCAGCACCAGCGTCTCGAACCAGCCCCAGGGGCGGTGATCGACAGGGAAGTGTTGCGCCTGCTTGGCACCGCGATCGCGCAGGACGCTGACCGCCTTCTTGACGTTTTGGGCCTCGGACATGTCGGCGACCATGACCGCGTCGCGCATGGCAATGGCGACGGTGTTCTTGAGCCCGATGCCCACCAACTCGATCTCGTCACTCTCCGATCGCAGCAGCGTGTTTTCACAATCGAAGGCGGTCGCGTGGTCCGTGCTTGCATTGCCGTTCTCGTCACGCGGCGATTCCAGCCAGACCGACTCCCAACCACCCAAGTCGGACCAATGCCCCTCAAAGCGAACGACAGACACGTTCCCGGCCCGCTCCATCACCGCGTAGTCGATCGAATCCTCGGGGACCTTGGCCCAGAGATCCTCGTCCAGACGGGTAAAACCCAAGTCAACCGTGCCTGCGTCCAAAGCGGCCTGAACCGCGTCGAGGATGGCTGGCGCATGATCCCTGAAGGCCGCGATTATGGTCTGGGCCGATGCAAGGAAGACGCCGGCGTTCCATAGGTTGTTGGCGTCAGCGAACAGGATTTCGGCGCGCGCGGCATCAGGCTTTTCGATGAATTTGGTCAGGCGGTGGACGCCGGGGGCGGTCTCCTCCCCGGCCTCCAGCCAGCCATAGCCGGTTTCGGCGCGGGTCGGAGCGATGCCGAAGGTGACGATCTGACCGTTTTCAGCGGCACCGCGTCCCGCTTCGACAGCGGCCCGGAAGGCCCCCGGATCGGGTACGGCATGATCGGAAGGCACCAGCAGGATCAACGCCGAGGGATCACTGCGCGCGGCAAACAGCGCGGCGGCGGCAGCGGCGGGTGCGGTGTTGCGCCCCTCCGGCTCAATCAGGATACCGGCGGGTGGGATGCCAACTCTCTCCAACTGCTCGGTGACGATGAAGCGGAAATCATTGCCGGTTATGACGACCGGTTCGGCGAACCCCACCCCGGAAAACCGCCGGGCCGAGGCCTCAAACAGGCTCTCATCACCCACGAGATCGGTGAATTGCTTTGGAAAGCTCTTGCGGGACAAGGGCCAAAGACGGGTACCGGATCCGCCGCACAGAAGGATGGGAGTGATCATGGGGGCAAACTCCGTTTCTTTCAGAAGCTTAATCAGGAGGCGGGAAAAGCACCACCTAGATAATCGGCACAGATATCATACAAACGTTGATCCCAATCTGTATATTGGACGAGGATAGCGTGCTGATTGGGGGAAAGCCCGTCCAATGCCTCGTCAAGAGTGCTGGAACTGTTGGTGATGTTTAGTCGGGTTTCCTGAGCTGCCTTCAGTATCCCTCGGCCCTTGAGCCGCATCAGATAAGCTGGGAACTCATCAACCAAGCCAAATTCGGTCTGCTGCGAGAAGCAATGCCGACAGGCTGAACGGAATATCTCGGGGAAATCCCTCGTTGTCTTGACCTCATGCGGCAGGACGCCTGCAATGCGCTTCATCTGGGCATTATCAACATCCCAACCCTTGCCGTCTGTCTGGGTTGAAGCATCCAGGAACGCTCCGAAAGATAGATTTTCTTCATTCACCCGGCGATGCAGCGGGTGGTCCGCAGCCTTCCGGATATACTTGTAGAAACTGTACAGTCGGGCCTTAGGATCGCGCAGCACAAACAGATAAAGATGCTCGCGGCGCAGCAAATCATGCACTCCATAGGTCGTATGGCCGAAGATCAGGTCGATTTTGGCTCGCTGCGGTGCTGGCATCTCCAAAAGCTCACGCATGTTACGGAAGGCATAGCGAAAGCGGCCCTCGTAATTATCCGACAGGATTCGGTTGAAAGACGATCCGGCTGTTTTGGGGATATGCATATGGATCAAAACTGCTTCCTGTTCTTCACGCGGCGCGACTCGCAACTTGTCATAGCCGTTGCGGAATTCCGGCGACGACAGGAAGACGCGGCGCAGGCGATTCAGTGAGGCACCCCGACTCAACATCCGCGCCACTTCGGAGGTGGAGGGATTGCGGCCCAGAAACATCTGATACGACAGCACAAGGTCCTGTTCGCTTAATATGCGATCCATCTGGCTAATCTTGGTCATGTGTATTCTTTCTGGCCGGATGGCCGACGAGGCAGGATATCCAACGGGCAAGCACCGGGTTTACCCAAGTCTGTTTGCTATCAATGCCGTCAGCGACGCGCTGGAACTCCGGGCTGTTGCGGCTTTCGGTTCCGAACAGGCCTTGGCCGCCCACGACGTCGGTGCACTGCGAGGGAAAGTCTTTTGCGGCAATTCGCGCGGCGCGGACCGAATCCGCCGAAGACGGTTGAGGTTTCGGGCATAGATGAGGGTAATCAGTTGCTTTGATCTCCGACAGAGAGGATTGGGTGGCTCATACTTCGCCGCGAGAACACTCGCAGAGGATCGCCACAAGACCGCCCCCGTGGAGTATCTCGGGCTTCGGGCCCTTTCGATACATCGTCTGCACGGTGGGGTTTTGATGGCTTTCGTCCACGCTCAGCCGGAGTCTATCGCCGGTCACGGCAAAACCGCCCTGACCGGTGTCGAACACTAGTTGCCGCAGTTGCTGGGCTGGAACCTGCGGGCCATGGGCCACCTGCGTGGCATAATAACCCAGCGTATGATCCCCCGCCGAGATCCGTATGTCAGGGCCGCTGCCAGAGGTCGCGATGATCGCGGCCAGCACACGGCCGGTGATCTCGAGCTCGGGGGATTCATCAAAGGCAGCGTATGCGCAGTTGATGATCGAGTTTTCCAAACGGCTCCGGGGGTCAGTTGGCAAGGCAAGGCGCATTTCCAGCGGGTCGAAATGGATCGCGCGGTCGGCTGGAGAGATCGGTACCTGCGCCGAGGGCAGTGCCAGAAGGACGGCTTCCGCAACCCGCCGCGGCAGTTCGGTCGCCGTATCATAATGGGCGTTATCACTGTACCAGGCGTTTGCATCCAGATCACCGCGCGCCATAACGCGTAGCAGCGTGGTGCAGTCCAGAGCCGACAAACCGTACCGCCGGAACAAATCGGTTACGGCATGGACATAGACATCGTCGTGCGGCAGCACGGTCTGCGACTTGTTGCGCATCAATACGGGTAGGAAGGGGCGGTGCTCCCGGATGCATATCTGAAGCAGCCATTCGATGTGACGCAACAGGCTCGACAGGGGCTGCCCCCCGACCATGTGGTTGTATTCGTTGACTCCGTATTCCCAGATTACCGGCATGCCCGGCGGGCGGCTGGGCTGCGACAGCAAACGGTACAGGCCCATCGTCGTGGTACATGCCCCAACCGACAGATTGTCGGCGACGATCAGCGCCGCGTAGTCGCGCCGCATCAGGTTCACCCAACCCTTGGCAATCATCGAGTTGGACCCCCCGAGGATCATCGCCCGCAGCGGCCCGGCCGAGACCGTCTTGCTTTGCAACGGGACCGAGGGGTTCACCTGTTCCAGGTTCAGACGGCACTGCGCCAGCAGTTCCGGGGGCAGATCAAGAAGGCCGACGATGCCCATGCCCGACACCAACGGATGAGAGAGTTCTTCCTCGAAAGCCAGCGTTTGCAGACGTCCACGCCCGGCCAGGCCGGCTTCGATCTCGCCGCGCAGGGCGGGCCAGTCTACCATAGGCTCAAAGCGGGAGAGATAGCCGTCAAAATCCTCGGCCACACAGCCCTGCTTGTACATCTGGTTGTGCACGCTGCGCAGCCAATTGTCGGCATCCCGCTCAACGGCGACAATCGTCAAATCAAAATCAGAGAATTCTTGTGCGATCACGTCCACGATGCTGCGAGCTTGGGGATAAATTTCGGTCTCGGCGTAATCGCCGTTCGAGAACCCCAGCGGCATCCCGAGCAGGCTTTCGTCAGTGATGCAGATTACGGGCTGGGACAAAGCATGAATCTCGGCAGCCATGGTCCGACAGTGACGGACAAAGTCGTCCCTGGTGGCATGACCGCGAAGCCAATTCATCGCCGCGAACTTCAGCGTGTTAGAGCCGCCATCGGCCAAGTTAAAACAATACAAATGCGGTGACAGAATCTCGGCGTGTTGTTGCAGCCACTTTTGGACCGAACTGCTGCCGGTTTTGTGGTAGCCGACGTGGATGATCAGGCGTTTGGTCGTCACGACGCGCGCTCCGGTTTCTGCGGAAGGATCTGCTTGAGCCGGTCGCCATAGCGGCGTGCGATGGCCTGTTCGGAGAAGCCGGTGCGCACCAGGGTGCGGGCGGCCTCGGCGCGGGCTTTGCGGGTATCCTCGTCGGAAAAGACGGCGTGGAGTTGCCGGGCGGCGTCGTCCACGTCTGGCTCTGCCCATTTCTGACCAGGCCGCACGAAAATATAGTCGTCTGGGTCCAGCTCCACCTCGGTGTAGTCGACGAGCCAAGCGGTCTCGGGCGTGCAGAAGTCCATGTTCCCCGAGTAGCCCGTGGCCACCACCGGCACGCCGAGGTTCATCGCCTCGATCATGCCAAAGCCCCAGCCTTCGGACTTGTGCAGCGAGACATAGCAGTCGCTGCCCTGTTTAAGGCGCAACAGATCGTCATAAACCAGTGTCTCGTCCAAGACGTGAATGCGATCATCAGCTTCGACCATCTTGTCGACGGTCTTCCATATCTCTTGTTGTACCGGGTCGGTGACCTTGGTGCGGTTCTGCGTCTTTATGATCAGGCGCACGTTCTTCACGCCCTCGAACGCCTTCGCGAATGCCCTGAGCGTGCCGATCGGGTTCTTGCGCTGGATGAAGGAAAAGCTGTCAAAGGCCACCAAGAAGACGAAAACTCCATCCTCGAAGCCGAAGCGGTCCTTCACAAAGGCTCTGCTGGTTGCGCGATCCAGATCCGGCAGATCCTCGTAGCACATGCCCACGTTGGTGACCGGGCGGCCCTTGTTGGCGGGGCCATAGATTTCGACGCCGTAATCGGTCGACACCCAGATCTCGTCCAGTAGATCCATGCCAAGGAAGTGACAGGCGGCCGGGCTGTCCAGTTCCCAGTAGAAATAGCCGATGTTGTAGGCCTCCGAGAACACGTCGGGCGCATAAGCATAGACCAAGGGGATGGATTCCGCGTTCAGGTGGATCAGGTTGACGCGCGTGCGCTTCCAGTCCGACAGCTTGCCCGTCTTCGAAAACCCCTCGGGTGCCGGGTTATCCAGGCCGAAGTTGACCGGATTCACACTGTAGCCCGTGTGCGCCAGCACGGCCTGCGACAGGCGCGTGGCCTGGCCCAGGCCCGAGGCCTTCTCGAAGGGACCTATTAGCTGGATATCGACCATCTCGTCCTCTTCGACCGGGGGCAACATGGCCGCTTCGAACCGGTGTCCATCATCGGTCAGGGTAACAAAGCGCCGCGATTCCAGATCGAAACCGCGCAGGCGCAGCAACGCCGCGAAAGTTGCCGCATCCAGCCCAGCGTCGGTCCGGTCGGGGGAATGGAGCGCAAGGAATCTGTCCAGAAGGCAGCCTTCGTTCGTTTCTTTCAGCGCCGCGGCGATCGACGCCTCGGGCAGATAGCGCAGGTAGTCGGGCCGGCGTGCGGCCATCGCCATCAGCGCCAGCGTCAGCTCTCGCCGGTCAGCTTCGCGCCCCATGTCCAGTTGAGACAACCCGTCGGTCTGGGCGTGAATGCGGATCATGAACTGCGTCAGCGGCCAGGGCTGGTCGTGCCAGCCCTCCGATATTCCGGCCAACAACTCGATATAGGCTTCGGGCACCAGGCAATCCTCGCAGTGCATCGCCTTGGCCTGATCGATCGACCACCAGTACACCGCCCAGAACACCCAGTCGGGATTGTTGAAATCCATTGCAGTCAGGATCGGTTTGACACCCATCAGGAACGACCACGTGACCTGCGTCAGGCTGGGCCGCTGGCCACCGATGACGACGGGCGCGTTCAGAAAGTCGAGCATCCCGGCCGACAAGGGTGTGCGAAGCCCGCGGCGCAGCGGACCGTACCCGGCGATGTACCAATTCAGGAAATGCGCGACGTTTTCAGGATCGTCATGTATGGGGAAAGGTGTGTCCAGCTTATAGCGGTAGCGGACGTATTCGGCGTAGGCCGACATTACGTCCGGCAGGGATCCCCCCTTGAGGTAATCGGTCCCGGCGAACATTTTCGCATGTGGCCGATAAGGGGAGCGCGCGCCAGTGGGTGGACGCTTGCGCGCCACGCGGGCCAGATCGGCCAGCGCCTCCAGGTCGCCGAACATCAGTTGACCCAAGGCCGTGCCGGTCCCGCGCGATGCAGAAGGAGTGCCAGTGGCCCGCTGAGCGGCGTCATTCTGCGCCACCCGATCGGGAAGGCGAACCGACCCAAGGCGACGCGCCGTCTTGCCCAGTGTACGAAGCTCCACCATGCCCCCTTGGCGGGCGACACTGTCACGGATTGCGTCGGTCAGCGGAATGCAGAAACCGTAGTCGCCCAGGCCGATGCCCTCCGCCAGCAAATCACCACGGAACACGTTGGCCGAGGCCTGGGCCACCAGGCCGTGGCTGGTATAGGCACCGACGGACAGGTGGCTTCCGTCGGCAGGGGCGACCCATCCGACGATCTCATTGTCCTGAAACCCGTCGATGTTGCCCCGTATCTGACGCATACCCCTGAGGACGCGCCCTAGGCGGGTTTCCCTGAAACGTTCACGCAAGGGCATCGTAGTCCGACTTAGCCATCATTTCAGCGAGTTGCCGGATATCGACAGTGGCTGTCCAGCCCAGTTTCTTCTTTGCCTTGGTGGGGTCACCGATCAACAGATCAACCTCGGCCGGGCGATAGAATTTGGGGTTGACCCGCATCACCAGCTTGCCGGTCTTGCGGTCGATGGCCGTCTCGTTCTCACCCTCGCCCCGCCAGTCCAGATCCATCCACATCGCCTCGGCGGCATAGGTGAAAAAATCGCGGATGGTGGTGGTGGTGTTCGTGGCGAGAACGTAATCGTCGGCTTCGTCCTGCTGAAGCATGCGCCACATGCCCTCGACGTAGTCGCCGGCAAAGCCCCAATCGCGCCGGGCATCCATGTTGCCTAACTCGATTGGGTCGGTGCCACCGTGGGCCAAGGCCGCGAGGCCCAGCGTGATTTTCCGGGTTACGAATTCCTTCCCCCGCAGCGGGCTCTCATGATTGAACAGGATCCCCGAGGAGGCGTGCATGCCGAAGCTCTCGCGGTAGTTCATCGTGATGTAGTGGCCATATACCTTGGCCACGCCATAGGGCGACCGCGGATAGAGGCGCGTGGTTTCCAATTGGGGCACTTCCTGCACGAGGCCGAACATCTCGGACGTCGAGGCCTGGTAGAAACGTGTCTTTGGCGAATTGGTGCGCAGTGCATCCAGGATGCGCACGACGCCCATGGCATCAACGTCCGCCGTGTAGATCGGCAGATCCCAAGAAGCCCCCACGAAGCTCTGCGCCGCGAGATTATAGAATTCGTCGGGCTGCACCGCATTGACCGCGCGGATGATATTGTAGGGGTCCGACAGGTCGAATTCGTGCAAGTGGACCTTGTCGGCGACGCCCAGTTTTTCCAGGCGCGGCAATTCGGGATGGGAAATCCGGCGCACCCCGCCGTGGACCTCATAGCCCTTTTCCAGCAGCAGCTGCGCGAGATACGCGCCGTCCTGGCCGGTGACGCCGGTGATAAATGCTTTTTTCATGTGGTCATTTCCTTGGAGGTGCAGATTTGTCTGCTCGCAAATTTCGCAGCGGTTTTCATGTTACCGACCTCCGGTCCGGTGACGCGGCCGTCTTTCCCGATCCGTCCGCTGGCCATTCGGCACCGAAGCTCGGTCGACGGTTGCAGATCAGGTAATTCACGGTCAGGGCGCTCAGCCCGAGGCCAAGAAGGCGCGTGTCGGCGCTTGGCCCGATCTCGGAGGGGCGATGTCGTTCGTAGTTGCCAAACACAATGGGAACATCCGTACCGGGCGCACCAAATGTTCCCTCGAACACAACCTGTGTCGGCCCATCGACATCGACGGTCCGCATCTGCTCTCCCACGCTGATGGATACATCTTTCTGCGCGGCAACGGCATCGAGAGTCATCTGCAGCGCAAAGGTGTTCGAACACAGGTCCGCAGCTGGCAAGGTGATCGTTGCCATCTCATCCTTGGCCCAGAGCAAAACGTCCGGAGTGAACCACCCGGTCCGTGGCAGGGTAAACGCGTGGTCGGTACCCTCGTAAAGGCGTGTACGGCTCAACTCCCTTGCCAGACCGACATTTCGCAACACGACACCCAAAACCCGGTTGTCTTCGTGCAAACCACTCTCCGTAGGGCCGCGCGGCTCGGACATCACGCAGGTCAGGGTGATGTCACGCGACGGCGGAAGCTCAGCCAAGGGAAAGCGAAGCTTGAAGTGAAGACACTGCGGGTCAAAGACCACCTCCTCGACAGTCCTCCCGTTTACCACGACCGCCATGCGCAGCACCCCGTCCGGCAGGAACGCGGGCCCGAACTCCGCTTCCAAGATCAGGTCTTCGACATCGTCGGGGCGCGGCAATGCGACCGTGAACGCATCGTTCAGCGACCATCGGCCCATCGGCTCGGGATCATCGAGACCCCTCAGCCTCAGCATCGGGTCCGGAGGCAGGAAAGCGCTGCCAAACTGGACCGGACGATCGGAGTAGATGCCTTGAACGGCATCCGATCGGCGCGGCACCAGATAAGCGCCCAAGAGACGGTCATACATTACGCTGCTTTCCTTCAAACGATACCGTCCGCCACTTGGCGAAGCCGCTCCTCGAACAGCGCGTTTGCCTTGGTATAAAGAAGCTTGTCCCACTTGGTGTAGCGTTCCAGGGCGGCCTTCGCTTCCGGGGAGACGGCCTCTATCGTTTCGGGCTTGCTGATGTTTCGCGAAGGGCTGGATGGCAGCACCCTGTCCGCAAGTTGCCACGACAACAGGTTCATCGCGTCGTCATAACGATCTGTGATCCCGAAAAAAAATAAGGCGTCGGTGATATTGCGCAAAGCGGTCTGGACGTCGTCCTCGTTGCGGGCAGCGCCTCCTTCGCTCAGGAATTGGACTTGGATATTATCGATGTGCCCACGGATTGGGGGAAAGTCGCTGAGCAGGAACTCGTCGAAGGTACTGGAGCGGGCGATTTCGAGAGCTTTCGCGCCCCTTGCGCCATTTAACCAGCGTTGGGCATCTTTGGCATTCGCAGCATTCTTGAACGATTTATACTGCGAAACCACACGAGCTTCGGGATCACGCAACATGCAGATCGGAAGGGCTGGGACGCCATTGTGATACCAGTCCGCATAGCGCATGTGACCGTGATAGAGCCGATGCTGGGGCCGACCGACATCCAGTGCCGAGAAATCGCCGCGATAGGCCGGTGCAATCTGTTCAGGTGAAAACAGATCGAAAAGCATATGGGAAAAGGTCGTGCCTGCCGTCTTGTTTATATGGATGAACACAAGCGGCAGCTCAGAGTCGTGCTTCACCGGGCCGTCTGGCGTGAACCTTCTGATCTTCATATGCCGGTCTCTTCCAGACTTTGCAGGATGGGCTTTATGCGTAGGCCAGCGGACGTCATTCGCGGTCCGCCCCAGCGTCGCAAGGCGCAGGCAAAGTCCCCCTCCTCGGGAAAGATGCTGCGGAAGCGCGCAACGTCCGCTTCCGCTGCCGAAGCCGTCTGGAGCATTGCAAGCAGGGCTTCCGCGTAGTTCCGCGCATCGAACATGTCGCGGGCGGTGGTGCGGATCCGGGCCAGGTCCTCTGTAGAATGGACCGGACGTTTCGCCATCTCTCGCAGGGCCGAGGCCACGGCCGCATCTTCCCCCGTTGCGGGGATCATCGTGGCCATGCCCTGCACCATGCCGCTGGAGGTGCTGTCTTCGGACACGAGGACGTTTCCGTTGATCGCCATCGCAAGAGCCAGCGTGGCCGATCCGGATTCATAAGACGGGCGGCGCAGACAGGAGATGCAAGTGGCTGCCTGCATTTCAGCTTCGAAGGTCGCGTCGTCCACTTCGCCGGTGAAAACGAGGTCGACTTGGTGCGACTGCTTTTCTGCAAGATCCATGTAGTGCTGGCGGCTGGGCTCATCGGACGGGCCGACAATGCGCAACTGCCACGTCTCTGACAGGGCCTGATCACTGCCGATGCTGCGGATTAGAGACGATACACGTTTGTTTGCGACAAGGTGGCCGAAGCTGACCAATGTCCGTTTTTCGTGCTTCAACGGACGGACTTCCGGCAGGCGCGCCGTCTGTGCCGCGTTCCAGAAGGCCAGTGGCAGATGGTCGACCGGCAGGCCGGTTTTACGCGTAATCGCGTCGGTCACCGAGGGTGAATGCACGAATAGACGGGTGGCGTTGCGTGTCGCCCAGCCGACCATGTCCAGGTCCGCCAAGAGAGAAATCCGAACGTCGGGATTATCCGTGCTCTCGACCGCCGCGGAGATTGCCCGGTGGTTTTCAGGGGCCAGCCCCAAGGGAACCAAACCGTCCAGCAGGGCCAACGGATCGAGGGTCTTTTGCGCACAATGCGCAAAGAACAAGTGCGGAAAACAGACGTCGTGCAGTATGAAAACGCCCGGCGGAATTCGGTCCCCCATCAGCGGGCCATGATTTTCCCAGGAATTCCCAAGGTTGTAGATGATGCGGTCGAATGCCTTCGGATCGACCGCCAGAAACGGCTCGAAGTCCATGTCGTGCGGATGCGGGCCCGCTTCAGCGACGCCGGAGGCGGGCGGCTCCAGGCGCACGCGAACCACTTCATGGCCGAGGGCAGCGACCTCGTCGCAGACGATGGTGGAATAATGACCGATCGCCGAAGCTTTGGCGAAGGGTGAGACCCATGCGATTTTCATGACAGCAGCATCTCGATCGTCCGGTCCCAGGTGAGGCCGAAGCTATCGAGCCGCTCACGCGCCCGTTTGCCCATGTCACGTGTCGCGTGACGGTCGGTCCAAAGGGACTGCATCGCATCCCCCAGGGCTTCGGCTGTGGGCGCGGTCACGAAACCGGACAGTCCGTCCTCGACCAGATCGGCGACGCCGCCTGAATCCAAGGTCGTGACCAAGGCTTTCCCCGATTGGGACGCCTCCATCGCGACATAGCCGAAGCTGTCCTCGTCCACCGGAACGTACACGGCGGCGAGACATCGATTGTTATAGTCGATGATCTCCTCCCGTGGCAGGAAAGTCGGCTTGAGGATGACACGGTCCCCAAGCTCGCGCTCTTGGATCAGCCGGCGCATGTCAGCAAGATACGTGTCATCTTCGCAGGGCCCGGCGATGACTACACGCACATCGGGCGCAGTGGCGGCCAACGCGTCCAACACCAACTTCTGCCGCTTGGACGCGTTTATGCGCCCCCCCACGAAGAGGAAGTCTTCGAAATCTTCGCAAGCAAACAGGTCGGGGGTGTTGACCGGAGCGTGCAGGATGTCGCTGCCGATGCCGTTATAGGAGAACAGCCGGTTCTGGGTGACCGAAGAGTTGGTGAACAGGCGGTCGTAGCGCGGCAACTCCAAGGTGTCCTGTTCAATCAGCGCACGCCGGACATCCTGTCCCTTTTGGCTGTTCTCGAAAAAGGTAAAGGGTCCGCCATGCATATCATAGGCCTGCCGGAACTGGTGTACGATCCATGCCGTGCGCCGCGGGGCCTGGAGAAAGTACGCCGGGAACTTGAGCGGGATCAGCAGGTCGATCGCGCCGAGGTCGAGATTGCGCAGGCCCAGCACTTGCGTCAGCAGGTCTTCCTGCGACGACCAGTCGAAAGGGATACGCAACAATTTAGCCGATATGCCCCGCGTCCTGCCAAGCTCCCGTACGAGATTGGCCGCCAGCTCCTCGGCTCCGCCATGCACACCCGCCACATGGCTGTTCGCTACGACGATCCGCATCACGCGTCACCCCGCATTATCGCATCGGCCTTCTGCGGCACACCATCATGCACGGGGATGCGGTGAAACCCACCACCGTCACGCGGCTCCAGAAGATAAAGCTTGGGAACCTGCACGCAGAGGCCCTGTCGTTGCAGCACGCACACCTCCTGATAGCGGTTGAACGCGATCAGACCGACCGCAAACAACTGGCGCGCGAGATCGCCCGACTTCGACCAGGGAAGGGTCAAGACTTCCGAGGGGACCTTGTCAAACGCTTGCAGACCCATTGCCCAATCTGCCGCGCGCGCAAGAAGAATGTCGTCGGGTTCAAACAGGTCATCGAACAGGATCAGGCCGCGCATTCTTCAGCCTCAATTGCTGCGGCAAGGGAACGTGCGACGGCACCGATCTCATCGTCCGTCAGGGCTTCGAATGTCGGCAATGTAAGCCCGCGCAATGCGTGACGAGAGCCCGGAAAATCACCGTCCAGATCCGAATAGGGCGGCATCATGTAAAGCGGATAGAATGTCGGGCGAGTCTCGATGCCATCGGCGGCCATCCTGGCGGCGATGGCGTCCCTGTTCGGACGCACGTTGGCCTCCAACACGATGTTGACCATCCATACACTGTCGAAAGCGTCCGGTGCCCCGTGGGGCAGGACCAGCCGATCCGCAATCCCCTCCGCGGCAAACGCATTGGCATAGGCTCGGCGCAAACGACGACGCGTCGAAATCTTTTCGTCCAGTTGCTCCAACTGACCCAGGCCGATGGCGGCGCAGATATTCGTCATGCGGTAATTATACCCGACCACGGTGTGCCAGTAGCGGCGCTCAGGCGACATGCCCTGACCGCGCAAGAGGCGGCACCGGGCGTTGATCTCGTCGCTGTCGGTGACCATCATACCGCCCTCGCCGGTGGTTATGGTCTTGTTGCCGAAGAAGCTGAACATGCCGACATCCCCGAAAGTCCCGACACTCCGACCGTTCCATGTGGCTCCGACCGCTTCCGCGCTGTCCTCGATCACGGACAGGCCATGCGCACGGGCCAGCGTCAGGATTCCGTCGATATCGCAAGGCACACCGAACAGATGCACCGGCAGGATGGCCCGCGTGCGGGGCGTAATGGCGGCGGCGACGGTCTGTGGCGTCACATTCAGAGTCACCGGGTCCACATCGGCAAGCCGCACCTGACCGCCGCAGTATTTCACCGCGTTGGCCGTCGCGATGTATGTCACCGCAGGCACGATGACCTCATCCCCAGGTCTCAGCTCGATCCCCATCAGCGCCAGGTGCAGGGCCAGCGTACCGTTGGACACGGAAATCGCATGTCTGGCCCCGATCTTGTCCGCGAAGGCAGTCTCGAAGGCTTCCACATACTTGCCGGCAGACGAAATCCATCCGGTTTCCATGCAAGTGTGAACAAGATCCTTTTCGCGCTGACCGATCGTCGGCCGCGCTACGGGAATGCTTTGGGTCAAATCGAATTCCTATCTCGCAAGAAAGTCGCTCATTTCCGCCTCGGATTTTCGAAACCGTGCCGGTGTGCCCCAATATCCCCCCGGCTCGTTCAGATCGCGTGTGACCAGGGAATTGGCCCCCAGAACGACCCTTTCCCCAATCAGACGCCCTTGCAGGACCGTCGTGCCCATTCCGACAAATGCGAGCTCCCCGACGCTGACCCGACCACCCAGCGTCGCCCGCGGTGCCACGGACGCGTAATCACCCATGCTGCATTCGTGATCGACCGAAGCAGTCGTATTCACGACGCAGCCTGCGCCAATCCGACAAGCGGATCCGATGACCGCGTTCTGAAACACGATCGTACCCGGCCCTATCTCGGCTGTGTGCGAGACGGTTGCAGACGGATGGATCAGGGACGGCAGGCTCATACTGGCAAATCTTGCCGACATCTCGGTCATGACGTTTCTGCGGGTCGCATTATCCCCGATCGCGACGACCGCCTTGAAGCAGATCTCGGGATCAGCCGGAAAATCGGCGTGCACACGGATTCCGAAAAAGGCGGCTTCAGAAAAGTAGGGATCAACGACCCCCACCGGGTGCATCCCAGTCGCATGCAGGACTTCCAGAATGCTGGCAGCGTGGCCGCCAGCACCGAAAAGCCAAATCGCAGTTTTGTGGTCAGACATTGGGCTCATGCAGTGGTGTCAAGGTTTAGCCCCTCGGCAGAGCGCTCTCCGGCGGTTAGGACCACGCGTCCCTTTCCCTCACAATCTGAAAATACCTAAAATTTCTCCCAGTTTTTAATGAAAACAGGGACGATCTTCGAAGGTGGACACCCGGTCAGGCATGACGCCGGATCGTTGGGCGCGCTGACATGACTGGCGCGGTCGGATTCAAGGATCGAATTTGAATTCCGTCATATCGAAAGCGACCACCAGCAATGCCCAGACCAGTGACCACCCCCGCCCAATCCTGGATCCAGTGGCAAGATCGACGGTGTTGCAGGACTGAATTCTTTGCTAACGCTCTCCGGGCCAAGAAACCATTTCAGAAGACTGCTCAGTGCTCATCCAGGACACGGCCCTTGAGGGCGTGAAGATCATCATCCCCACCCGCTTCGGCGACAGCCGCGGATTCTTCTCGGAGAGCTGGAGCCGGCAGACCTTTGCGCGCCATGGCATCGATATCGACTTCGTTCAGGACAACCATTCGCTGTCGGCGAAGGTGGGCACCGTGCGCGGCCTGCACTTCCAGTCCCCCCCCCACGCCCAGGAAAAGCTGGTGCGCTGCGGACGTGGAAGCATGTACGATGTGGCTGTCGACATCCGTCGCGGCTCGCCAACCTACGGAATGTGGGTGGGTGCCGACCTGAGCTTCGAGAACGGAAAGCAACTACTGGTCCCCCGCGGCTTTCTGCACGGCTTCGTCACGCGCGCGCCGGATACCGAAATCATCTACAAATGCTCTGACTACTATGCCCCCGACTGCGACGGAGCCGTGCGGTTCGACGACCCTGACATCGGGATCGACTGGGGCCTGACAGGTGCGGCGATCTTATCCGACAAGGATGCCACCGCACAGCGTCTTGTCGACTTCGACAGCCCCTTCACCTACGGAGACTGAGCAATGCGAATTCTCGTGACCGGCGGGGCCGGGTTCATCGGATCGGCCGTCGTCCGCCTTGCGATCGCGCGGGGCCACGAGGTCATCAACCTCGACGCGCTGACCTATGCCGCCTGCCTTGCCAACGTCGCCAGCGTCGATTCCACGCCCGGCTATACCTTTGTGCGCGCCGATATCCGAGACCGGGCCGCATTGGATGCCGTCTTTGCCGATCACGCGCCCGATGCCGTCATGCACCTTGCCGCCGAAAGCCACGTCGACCGCTCCATCGACGGACCGGGCGATTTCATCGAGACGAACGTCACCGGCACCTATCATCTGCTGGAGGCCGCCCGCGCCTACTGGGCGGGCGCGGGCCGGCCTGATGGCTTTCGCTTCCACCACATCTCCACCGACGAGGTGTTCGGTTCCCTGCCTGCCGACCCATCGGTCCGATTCACAGAAGACACGCCCTACGATCCCCGCTCACCCTACTCCGCGTCCAAGGCGTCGTCGGATCACTTGGTGCGCGCATGGGGCGAGACCTACGGCCTGCCCACCCTGCTGACCAATTGCTCCAACAATTATGGCCCCTTCCATTTCCCCGAGAAGCTGATCCCCGTGATTATCCTCAAGGCCCTCGCCGGGGAGCCGCTGCCGATCTATGGCGACGGCTCCAACATCCGAGACTGGCTCTACGTGGAGGACCACGCCGATGCGCTGCTCCTCGTGCTGGAGAAAGGCATACCCGGCCGCAGTTACAACGTCGGCGGCGACAATGAGCGGGCGAACATAGACCTCGTGCGCACCCTCTGCGCGATCCTTGATGACAAACGCCCCGATGCCCGCGGCTCCTACGCCGACCAGATCGCCTTCGTCGCCGACCGCCCCGGCCACGACGCTCGCTACGCCATCGACGCGACCCGCATGCGTGAGGAGTTGGGCTGGACGCCGTCCGTCACCATAGAGGAAGGACTGGCGAAGACCGTCCAATGGTATCTCGACAACGAGGACTGGTGGCGCGCCCTGCTCGATCGCACGGGTGTTGGCACACGTCTGGGCACAGGTTGATGCGGATTCTCGTCTTCGGGCGCACCGGCCAGGTCGCCACTGAACTGGTGCAGCAGGCCGAAACCCCAGCGTTCGAGACTATGAAGCCTATATTCATGGGCCGGGAAGCGGCCGACCTTACCAACCCAGAGGCCTGCGCCGAGGCCATCACCGGTAGCGACTGGGACGCCGTGATCAACGCCGCCGCCTACACCGCCGTGGACGCGGCAGAGACAGACGAGGCCACGGCCCAGCTGGTCAACGGCACCGCACCTGCCGCCATGGCCCGCGCCTGTGCCGACGCAGGCATCCCACTTGTCCACATCTCCACCGATTACGTCTTCGACGGCAGTGGCACGAACCCATGGAGACCCGGCGACGCCACCGGCCCGCTGGGCGCTTACGGGCGCAGCAAACTGGCGGGCGAACAGGGCCTGCGTGCCGCGAGTGGACCGCACGCGATCCTACGCACGGCTTGGGTGTTCTCGGCCAATGGCACGAACTTTGTGAAGACGATGCTGCGTCTTGGGGACGAGCGCGACGCGCTATCCATCGTCGCCGACCAGGTGGGCGGCCCGACCCCCGCCGCCGACATCGCCGCCGCCTGTCTGACGCTGGCGGGAAATCTGGCGTCCGGGGCGGGGCCGTCGGGCACGTATCATTTCGCGGGCACCCCCGACATCACCTGGGCCGATTTCGCCCGCGCCATCTTTGCGAAATCCGGGATCCGCTGTGCCGTGACCGACATCTCCACCAGCGCCTTTCCCACCGCCGCCGCGCGGCCCGCCAATTCGCGGCTGGACTGTAGCGACATCACCCGCGACCATGGCATTGCCCGGCCCGACTGGGACGCGGGCCTGAACCGTGTGCTGGCGACGCTGCGACCCCGACCCTGAGGAGACTTCCATGACAGATCGCAAGGGCATCATCCTGGCCGGCGGCTCCGGCACGCGGCTCTACCCGATCACCATGGCCGTCTCCAAGCAGTTGCTGCCAGTCTATGACAAACCGATGATCTACTATCCGCTGTCCGTCCTGATGCTTGCAGGCATCCACGAGATCGCGGTCATCACCACGCCGCAGGACCAGGACCAGTTCAAGCGCCTGCTGGGCGACGGCGGCCAATGGGGCATTGCCCTGACCTACATCACCCAGCCTGCGCCCGACGGTCTGGCGCAGGCCTTCATCCTGGCCGATGAATTCCTGGCCGGGGCCCCCTCGGTGCTGGTTCTGGGCGACAACATTTTCTTCGGCCACGGCCTGGCCGCACTGTTGCGCGCCGCCGATGCCCATACCGACGGAGCGACCGTCTTCGGGTATCGCGTCGCCGACCCGGAACGCTACGGCGTGGTCGACTTCGACGCGGACGGCACCGTGCGCGGCATCGTTGAAAAGCCGACCGTCCCCCCGTCCAGCCACGCGGTGACGGGGCTCTATTTCGTCGATGGCTCCGCCCCCGAACGTGCACGCCGGGTGCAGCCTTCCGCCCGTGGCGAGTTGGAGATAACCACGCTTCTGGAGATGTATCTTTCCGACGGGCAGCTGATGGTACAGCGCATGGGGCGCGGCTATGCATGGCTCGATACCGGCACCCACGGCAGCCTGCTGGACGCAAGCAACCTGGTGCGCACGCTGGAACAACGCCAGGGAATGCAGACAGGATCACCCGAGGAAATCGCCTACGAGCAGGGATGGATAGATCGCGATCGCCTGGCCGACCTCGCAGAGATGATGGGCAAGAACCGATATGGCGACTACCTGAAAAGCCTTCTTTAGGGTCTAACGCACTTTAGATCAGCAGCATGTCGGGATGCAGATCGGCAAGCCAGGTGTCGTGCAGCACCACCAGCAGGTCGTCCACCGTCAGTCGCAGGTCGTCGCCCACTTGCCGGAACTCCGCCTGCAAAGTCGCCGGGTCGTCGAATCCCAAGTCGGTGAAATCCAGCAGGTCCCAACGCTCCAGTCCGACGATATCCTTGCGCCCTGCATCCCCACTTTCGAAAACGAAGGTATCCGACAGAAGGCCGCCGAACATGACGTCATTTCCGGCACCGCCGCGTAGGCGATCATCGGCCCCTGCAGCGCGCATCCAGGCAGTTAGTGGGGCTTCGGTCAGCATACGAAATTCCCGGCTCTGAGCGAAGGCGGCAACAACGTCGGCGCGACTCCAGTCACCGTCCAGGAGCCGCCCGGTCCAACCGGCGAAGCCCCGCGGGTCCGGCTCACGGCCCATGACGTTGGCATAGAGCAGGGTAACGAACTCGCCGGTGTCGGTTTCCCCGTATCGCTTGCCGAACTCTCTGGAGCCGACGAAGCCGGAGATCACCTCGTCATGAGACCAATCCTCGGCTAGCCGATGCGACCAGCCCCACATCCCTCCAAGGTCCGGAGTGCGACCCAAAGTAGCGTGATAGAGACGAAAAACATCATCCGACCAGCTCATTGCGAGTCCCTCCCGGCTCACCATCATGGCATCGAAGCGGGTGGCGTTGGTGAACTCGCGGCTTTCGGAAAACCCAAGCACTACTTCCGGGCGCGTCATCGTTCCGCTCTCCAACCGCTGGGTCCAGCCCGCAAAGCCTTGGGGGTCCGGCTCCCGGCCCAGAACATTTGCATAGAGCAGCGTGACGAAGTCGTCTGTGTCTGTCGTTCCGTAAAGGTTCTGAAATTCCTTGGAGGCAACAAAACCGTTGGCGGCCTGTTCGGGCGTGAACCGCTCGGAGAGCAGCCGTTCTGCCCACCCTTTCAGTCCCGTCTGCTCGGGCGCGCGGCCCAGCGCCGCCTGGTAAAGACGCATTACCAGGGCGGCCGTCTCATCGAACTGCACATTCTGGATTCCTCCGAGGATCATGTCGTCCCCGGCCCCACCCAGCAGGGTATTGGCCGGTCTCCCGCCAATCAAATGCAACGCGGTGGCGTCCGGCGGTGGCACCTCGACGTGCCAAAGATCGCGCAAGTCGGCGATGCCGAAGTCCGAGGCGTTGAGCGTGGTGCCGTCGGCAGTCAGGATGTGCAGCTGTTCGTCGCCAAAGGTGATGACAATGCCATTCCCGCGCGACTCCATGTGCACGTCTTCAACCGTGTAGAACCGCCCCATCTGCGAGAGGTCCAGCCGGTCGATGCCGATCTCGAACCCCTCGATGCGGTCGAGCGCGCCGTCGGGGGCGATCACGAAGACGTCGGCACCCCCTCCGCCCTGCATCGTGTCCGCCCCCGCACCGTCGGTCAGCACGTCGTCCCCCGCACCCCCGACCAGCACGTCGTCCCCCGCGCCCCCCATCAGCGTGTCATTGCCCTCCGTCCCGGTCAGGGTGGCACCCACCGGTCCGCCGACATACACCACCCCCGCGTCCCCCGGTTCAAAGCGCAGCTGGGTCAGGCCCTCAGCCGCCGATCCTGTCACGAACAGGTCTATTCCGCCGTCCCGCGCCAGCGCGACCAGCGCGCCCGGATTGGTCAGCACCATGTCGAGGTCGTCGGCGATCGTGGCGCGGTGCAGCAGGCGTCCTCCTGGCAACAGCTCCATCACGGTCAGCCCGTCATCGGCCCCGCCCGCGATCACGAAGGCGCGTCCGTCCAGTTCCACCGTCTCCAGCACCGAGACCCCCTGAAACCGCGTGTTCCGATCATCGCCCACCTGATCCGTCGCCACCGGGGTGCCGTCCGCCTTGAGGCGCAGGACCGAAACCGAGGCGCTGTCCGCGGCACCGACCACGACGTATGTCGTCTGACCCAAGGTCACCGTCTCGATCTGGGTCGGGGTGGCGATGGGCAGGCCCGCGCGCAGACCGGCTTGGCCGACCAGTGTCATTCGCCCGTCCTCCTCCAGGCGCAGGATGCTCAGCGTGCCGTCGCCCGCCGAGGCGGCCAGCAGGTGGGGCCGCCCGCCCAGCTCAATCTGCTCCAGGGCGAAAATATCACCCCCCGTTCCGCGACCCGTTTCGCCACCCGTGGCCGACAGTCCGATACTCTGAACCGCCTGCGCGCCAGTGGTTCCCAAGCTCCAAGCTTCAAGGCCACCCGCGCCGCGCGCCGCCACGTAGACCATGGTTTGGTCCCCGACCTCGACCGTCTGCGCCGCCAGCGCGGCCCCCGCGCCAGGCAAGGTCCAGACCCGGGCGTCCGACAGCCGACCGTCGGTCTCGATGGTCCAGCCGTAAAGCGCATCGACCCGGCCGTGGGCCAGGACACTGTCCTGCCCGGCGATCTGCACGCGTTGCAGGCCCAGAACGCCGGGCAAGTGCGTGGCGTCCTCGGGCAGGGCAGCAAGGTGCAAGACCCCCAGGTCGTCCTGCGACCGTTGAACCGTCACCTGCCCCGCCGCGGTGATCGACCCGAGCAGGTCGCCCCCGAGCAGCAGCACCTGCACGACGACCCCGTCGTGAAGGGCTGCGGCAATTCGATCAGTCTGGATATGGGCGAGTGTGGCCATGGGCGTCTGCTCCTGCGAATTTCGCAGGAAGGGATGACGCAGCAGCACGGCACAGCCGCGACAGGCACCGGTCGCAACTGGCGCGAAAATGCGGAGTTCACCCCAGATTCAAGACGGTTTTTTAGTGAATTATCGACGCTCCAGCGCGTCAGGCGTTGGCCACAGCCTGCATGTTGGCCTGGTGCCAAGCGATCCCGTCCTCGATATCGTCGAAATAATGCAGCTGGCCGCGGTCCAGAACGGCAACCGCGTCACACAATTCGCGCGCCTGGGACATCGAATGGGTGGCAAGCACCGCTCCCGACCGGTGCAGACGATCTCGAAAGATACGGCTGCTTTTGGTGCGGAAGGCTTGGTCGCCAACGGCCGTGATCTCGTCGACGAGGTAGGTGTCGAAGTCTATTGCCATCGATATTCCAAAGGCGAGGCGTGACCTCATACCCGACGAATAGGTCCGGAAAGGAAGGTGAAAATGCGTGCCCAGGCCCGCGAAATCATCTACGAAGGCCACCAGTTCGTCCGTGTCCACGCCATATATCCGCGCCAGGAACCGGGCGTTCTGCGACCCCGTCAGGTCACCGTGAAACGACCCAGCAAACCCCACCGGCCAAGAGATCGAACCGGTGGAGCGGATCACGCCCGACGTGGGCCTTATCGTCCCGGCGATCATCTGCAGCAGCGTCGACTTGCCCGCGCCGTTGCTGCCCAACAGCGCGACCGCCACACCCGAGGGAACCACCTGGTTGATGTTCTGGGCCACGACCTTGCTGCGCCCGCTCAGGCGGAAAACCTTGGTGAGATTGCGAAACTCGATCATACCGCGCCCTCAGCGCCGGTCCTTGAGCGAGTATGCCACCATCGTCACAATCGACCACCCGAGGAACAGAAACAACGAAACCAGCGCCAGAAGAGTCAAACGCTGGGGATAAATCGATGCCTCGGCCCGCGTCGGCTCCATGTAGGCGGCCAGGTAGCGGCTCTTGCGGCGGGCCTCGGCCTGGGCCGCATCAAAGCTAGCCAAGGCAGAGACATAGGCCGTCTCGGCGAATTCGCGGTCAACCACCAGACGTTCGTACTCCCCCACCAGGTCGGCAAAGGCGAAACTGTCGGCCCCCTGACCGCTGACGCCCAGCTTGGCTCTTTCGGCATCGATGCGGTTTTGGATCACCTCGACCCGGCGCTGCGCTTGGGTCAACCGCGGGTCAGGGCCGCTGCCGGTGTCGCGCAGGATATCAACCTCGATAAGCTGCTCGGCCAATTGCGCCTCCAGCGATCCCAGCAGGCCAGCCTGGCTTTGCAAATCCAGTGTCGGGTCGACCAACTGGTTAAGATTGCGGAACCGGGTGACCGTCTCGCGCGCCTGCTTGAGGCGTTCCAGCGCGGTTTCTAACTCGTCGCGCGCATAGCCTATCGCATCCTGCTGGGCGATCGAGGACAGTTTGTTGATCATCTCGGAACTCTCGTCGAAGATCTCTTCGGCGATCCGCGTGGCGTCTTCGGCGACGAAGGCACGGACCTCCACTTCGATCAACCCGGCACCGCTGTCATAGGACAGGCGCACCATATTGTTCCAATACTCCAGCAAATCCTCGATCGTGCCGGTTTCGTCATAGGCAAAGATCACGTCGTTCTCGGGCCGCGACCACATGCTCCGCAAGTCGATGCGCCCGTCGATGTCGGCGACCATGCGCTGGCTCTGAATGAACTCATAAAGTATGTCGGTATCGGTCGACGACGACGTTCCCGTCAGGGCCCCGATTCCGCCCAGCAGATCCATCGCCGAGCCGCCCTCCTCCCGGCGAACCGAAAAGCCGACCTTCGACGCGTATTGGTCAGCGGCCACCCCCCACAGGTACAAGCCCGTCAGCGCGGTCGGGATCAGGACGCAGACCAGAAAGCTGAGCATTACAATTACGTGGCGCAGCCGGATCCGCGTTTGCGCCACGGTCCGCGCGACCGAAGGGGCAGAGAGCGCAAGGCCGGGCCGATCGACCGATGACCCGGCAGTCCCGGCTGGCTTGGGCCTATCCGGTCCTTGCCCCGACTGGCGGGCGGGGCCATTTTTCGCGGCTGGCGCGACTGTCATCTTGGGCGCGGCTTCAGTCACGGCCTCTCCGATACAATTCATTGTTCTTCTGGGCTTTCTGATACGGAACACAGCGCCTATTGACTAGAAAACAAATACAATTTTCCGCAGCCTTTTTCCCATGGAGTGAGAGATGACGGCACAGGCCCCGTTCAGTCCGCAGGCCCCTGCCAAGGCCGCCTCTTCAAAGCGCCGGTTCGCCAGCCTCCGCGCCGTTGTCGCCTTGATGCTGCGCGAAATGGCGACGACTCACGGCCGCTCTCCTGGTGGATATGCCTGGGCCGTGCTCGAGCCGGTGGCCGGCATCGCCCTACTGAGCCTGGTCTTTTCGGTCGCTTTCCGTGCCCCGGCTCTCGGCGTTAGTTTTCCGATGTTCTACGCCACGGGGATGTTGCCGTTCCTGATGTTCAACGCCGTGGCGAACACCGTGTCCCAGTCTCTGAACTTTTCCCGTCCGCTGCTGGCCTATCCGACGGTTACGTTCGTCGATGCCCTGATTGGTCGGTTTCTGTTGAACACGATGACCCAGTTGATGGTCGCCTATGTGCTGCTGTCGGGGATCTTCTTTCTGTTCGATACCCGCGTGACCCCTGACTACAGCATCATAGTGGAAGCCTTTACCCTGGCCGCCCTGCTGGCAGGCGGAATTGGCGTGCTCAATGCCTTCCTGGTCGGGCGCTTTCCGATCTGGCAGCAGGCCTGGAGCATCATAATGCGGCCAATGTTTCTAATTTCATGTATTTTCTTCCTGTTCGAGACTGTTCCCCAACCCTATCGCGACTGGATATGGTGGAACCCGCTCGTTCATATCGTCGGGCTGATGCGACGGGGGTTCTACGGCACCTACGACGCCACCTACGTATCGCCAGTCTACGTCATGGTGGTCGGACTGGTCGCGTTGATGCTGGGTCTGGTGTTCCTACGCCGCTATCACCGCGACCTTCTCAACCGTTAGAGCGTTTATGCCCCGCCTGATCGTCCACGCCGGCATCCACAAGACCGGCACAACGACCCTGCAGAAGACCCTGCACGCGAACCGCACTGCCCTGCAGCGGCAGGGCATCCTCTATCCAGAGACGGGGCTTTTGGCGAAACCCAACACCTGGGGACACCACGACCTGGCCTATGCCCTGCGCAACGCCGACCGGGGCCGAGACATCTGGACGGCCCTGCGCGCCGAAGCCGACGGTACCGGGCAGGGCACTGTCGTCGTCTCATCCGAGGAACTGTCGCTGTTGCCCTTCCCGCGTCTGCCCGGCATGGCACCTTACAAGATCATTGCCGAGTGTTTTTCAGGCTGGGACATCACCCTTCTGTGTTACCTGCGACCGCAGGCCGACGTGGTCGCGTCGCTTTACAATCACCAAGTCAAGAGCGTGGGCGAGGCGGGCGACGTCTTCGACTTCCTGCCCCGCGTCTCGCAGCGTTTGGAATACGCCAACTACCTCAATCTTGCGGCGGCGGGTCTGGGTGTCGACGCGATCAGGGTACGCCGCTACGGAAGGACCTGGATGCGCGGCGACATTCTCGACGACGTTGCCGGAGAGATCGGGCTGGACCTGTCGCAGGGGATCGTGCGGGCTGCACGTGACCTTAATCCCGGTCTGACGCGAAGCGGGTTAGAGGCCATGCTGGCAGCCAACCGCCGCTACACCGGCGATCCCGGTCGTCTGCTTCGCGAACGCCGACGCATCCTGAGCAAACATGCCGCCGCCGCCGAAAAAAGCCATGACGCCCTTAGCCCTGACATGCGGCGCACGATCACCGCGCTGTATCACACCAAAAACGTCCAGGTCGGTCGGCGCTTCCTGAAGCTCGACGGCAACCTGTTCAACCCCGACGTCCAACCGCTCAGGCCAGTCGAAGCATAGCCCTGAGCGCCACGGCAAGGTCGCCTTCGCCCTGCGCCAGCGTCATGGGCAGTACGCCGCCCGTTGCCCCCGCTGCCACCGCGCGTCGCACCGCCTCGCCCTGTGCTCCTAGGTCGAAGGCGGCGATCGGCATGCCTGTCGCAAGCACCTCGTGCGTGGTGAACGAGAACGTCTCGGGCCAGACCGAGGGCATGAACCAGCCCCGGATGCCATAGCGCGCGACCAACCCAGGCAGATCCTCCAACCGATAGGTTCCGTGGACCTGGCTGGGCTTGGCCAGCGAAAAATCCGATGCCAGATGCCCCAGGACAATCAGCCGCCCCCCCCCCTGCCGGGCCAGGTCGCGCGACAGACGCTGCAGAACGGCGGCACCCTTGTGCGGCCCAATGTTACCCAGCACACCGATCACAGGATCTGTGCCACCGGGGGGCGTGACCACGGGAACCGCACCGACCGGGGAATGGGGCGCGACCACCATCCTGCCCCGCGCCTGCGGATAGGCCCGCAGGACATGCGCGCCGCTGTCGTTCGAGAAGGTCACAACCCTCTCGGCCCGCGCGACCAGACGCCCCCATCGGGCCTGCCATTCGGCGAGGTCGGTAACGGTGCTGTCCGGAGCGAGGTGACGATGCGCCGGGTCGTCGGTCACCCCGCCAAGGGGAACACCGCGAAACACCGAATCGGCATCCAGCAGGGTATAGGACGGGCTGATGGCGAAGAAGTCGTGAAACAGAACCTCGACCGGATGCCCCCCATCGGCCAGCCGCAACAGGACTTCAGGCAACTCCGCCGCTTCGGGGTGGCTCACTCCGCAGGAATAGATGATGCGGCGGTTCGGAAGTCTCTGAATAAGGCTCTCTACAACAGAAACGTCGTTACAAACCCCCGCGGTCATGCCCTCCGGTCCATGCACCTCCAACCGCCAGCGATGCCGTTGCCCCACACGCACCACGACCGATGACCGCCCCCGATCCGCGCGGTCCTTGATCCGGTCCCGCAGCCAATCCTCGGCCCCGCCGCCCAGGGCATGGGCGAGATAGACAGGCACCTCGCCCCCCAGCCCCGCCAAGGACAGCGCCAACGCCAGGCGCGGCGTTGTCAGGGGGTCGCCGCGCAGGAAGTTCTCCACCTCGCCCGCGAACCGCGGATAGCGACGTGCGATCCGGGCACCGTTTTCCTCCAGCAGCCGCTGCTTGGTCGCAAACCCGAAGGACGCCCCACCGCGATGTTCCACGAACAGGTTCTGTGCGCAAACATGCCGCCCACCGCACAGCAGCGCCTTGCGGCACCAGTCCACCTCCTCGCCGTAGCCACGCCCGAAATCAGTGTCGAACGTGGGGATTTCACGTAGGAACCGTGGTGACAGCGCCATGCAGAACCCCACGCCCGTCGGCAGGTCGGGGTGGATCGTACCGGCGGCCAAGTTGCGCGCCGCGGCGTCCAACGCATCCCCCTGCCCCGGTGCGAGGCTGTGCGGCTTGACGATCACCGGCACCGTCAAGAGCTCGGCGTCGTTAGACATGGGCGTGACCGAGGCGACAGATGGGTCGGCCAGCGGTGCCAACAGGCGCGGCAGCCAGTCTTTGGGCACCATCGCGTCGGAATTGATCAGCACGACCGGAAGGTCCGGGTTCCGTCGCGCCACCTCGAACCCAAGATTCACCGCGCCGATGAACCCAAGGTTGATATCCTGCAGCAGCAACGTGACCCGTGCCCCCTGCTCCGCCGCCCAGGCGCACAGCCACGGGCGCAGGCGCGGATCGGTGGAGGCATCCTCGATCACGATCAGGTGCCAGTCCGTCCCGCTGTGACGGACGACGCGGTCGAGTGCCTCGACAACCAAGTCGAACGCATTGTGCACGGGCATCAACAACATGGCGCGGCCGGGCACCGGAGGGGTCGAAGGTGGCGTGAGGACACTTTTGTCGATCAATCCGGCCGTCGGGCGAATGACCAGCTTCAATGTCTCTTTCACGCTCTCGCGGGCCTCCATGTCGCCACGCGCCTTCCAACGCAGGATCTGAGGCAGCAGTGTGAGCAGCGTCAGCCCGAACCGCCCCGCCAGTCGCCACCGCGCACGGGCAAGCTGTGCCGATGTGAATCCGGACAGCGGTTGCGCCGGATGTCCTTCGGGCACGATCTCCATCGCGCCCGTCTCGAACGGCAGATCGAAGCGGAACGCTCCTGTCGCGGGATCAATCGTGCCGGGGTGCGCCACCGCCCCTAACCGCAGGACGATTCCACCCGCCGGTGCCGTCCCACGTACGATCAATCGGTTCGACCGAACCTCGACAGCCGTAGTCGCACCGATCTGTCGCCCGGCGGCATCGTGCAACCGTGCACCCCGCCCATCGATGGCCATGCTCGCCTCGGCAAAGACCTGGAAAATCCGGTGCAGGCGATGAATCAGCATCGTGCGTTCCGGAAGCCGGACGTTACGCTGAGGAAAGCTGTCGGCACCGCTGTCGAAGCCATCATGACTTCGCGCGTGATGCGTCGGTGGAAAGATCCATGAGAACGGCCTCCTTGGCGCGATGAAGCCTACCTTTCATTTGGGGCCTTCCGACGTCAGTCCTGTGCCAAACCGGCGCAGCGTGGCCCCTAAAAAGGCTCTGTCAGGCCTTTCAGGGTCAATACTTTCGGATTTCTCTGACCGGGTTGCCGCCTCGATCACGCGCGCTTCAATCCCGGCATTTGCGACCGGAAGCGCGACAAGGTTGGCACGCAGGCGTATTGCGGTGCCCCGGGCATCGCTCGGAGCGTCGAGACCCGCATCGCTGTCAAACTCGCCATGTTTTTATCCTACCGTTTGACCTGCCGTTCCGCTTGGAACAATAGGCATCGGAAAGCGCCAGTTGAAGAGGATACGTCGAAAAAATAATACCTTAGAGGGACATCCCGCGGCATTGGCGCACGAGAATTTGGAAATATCTCGGCCTAGCATCCCCTCACCATTCAAGAGGTCGATCAATCGCGAAATGATTGCACCAGACCTTCCACCGCGGTTCTGGGCATCAAAATTCGGTTCCCATGTGCCCCGCGCGTTTCCACTCACATCGGCCCTGCGCTCAGAAACAATTGCCCCAGTGACCTGACGCATCGCAGTTCTCTTCGGCCACGATCCCGAAGAAATGAACCACCAAATCCACTTGTAGGACCAAAACGTGAATAAGAAGGATGACAGGCCGGTGTCAGATTGGCACGATGGACTGGCATGATCGAGAAGCCTCGATCTTGTCAAAAGGGAGGAACATAAAATGAAATTCAGCATGACGCGCCGCGTCCTGATGGCCGGCCTGACGGCAACCCTGTCGCTGGGTACGGCCTTTACGACCGTGGCCCAGGCGGATGGGCACCAGGTTGTCGACAGCATCCACTTCCTGATCCCCGGCGGTGCCGGCGGCGGATGGGACGGTACGGCACGCGGGACCGGCCAGGCTTTGGTCGAGAGCGGCCTGATCGGCAGCGCATCCTACGAGAACATGTCCGGGGGCGGCGGCGGTGTGGCGATCGGCTACATGATCGAGAACGCCGACAGCCAGCAGGGCACGCTGATGGTCAACTCGACCCCGATCGTGATCCGGTCGCTCACCGGCGTCTTCCCCTACAACTTCAGCGATCTGACACTGGTTGCGGGCACCATCGGCGATTATGCTGCCATGGTCGTTCCCGCAGATAGCGGCATCGAGAGCATGGCCGACCTTGTTGCGGCGTTCCAGGCAGACCCTTCCGGCACCGCGATCGGGGGCGGCTCCGTTCCGGGCGGTATGGATCATGTGGTCGTTGCCATGGTGATGAAAGCCGCCGGCGAAGACCCGTTGGCTGTCAACTACATCCCCTACGACGCGGGCGGTACGGCTATGGCGGGCCTTCTGTCGGGCGAGATCAAGGCGCTTTCGACCGGGTTCTCCGAAGCGGTTGCCCTGGCCGAAGCCGGCGAAGTCCGGATCATCGGCGTCACATCCGAGGAGCGCGTGCCCGCATATGCCGACGCGCCAACCATGATGGAGCAGGACATAGACGCCGAGTTCGTCAACTGGCGCGGCTTCTTCGCCGCCCCCGGCCTGCCCGAAGAGCAGCTGACGGCCTACCAGACCGTGCTGGAAAAGATGTACGACACCCCAGAGTGGGAAGCCGTGCGTGCCGCCAACGGTTGGGTCAACATCCACAACTCGGGCGATGACTTCAAAGCCTTCCTGGAGAATCAGGAAAAGGTTATCGGCGACCTGATGAAGGAACTGGGCTTCCTCTGAGGCCTCGACGGCAGGTTCGCCCTGCCGACCCGTTCGCATCTTCGGATGCGGGCGGGCTTTGCATACCCCGACCGGAGGATACCCAATGGCGCTTGATCGCTGGATCGCGCTGACCGTTCTGCTCGTCGCGCTCGTTTACGGATACGCCGCGTTCTTCACGATGGACGCGTCGCTGCCGCCCTTCATGCAACGCAACCCCGTTTGGCCATCGACCTTCCCCAAGGTTCTGTCGGTCCTGACGATCCTTGTTGCGCTGTCCATCGTCCTGAAGCTTGAGAAGACCGATTATGATCCGGGCGAAGGCGATGTCGATTACCGTCGCCTGGGCGACTACAAGATCGGGCAAGCCGTCACGTTCCTGGCATTGATGGTGGGCTATGCGCTGACATTGCGAATGGCGGGTTTCCTCGTGTCGACCATCGTCTTCCTCGTGGTCGGATCGTTCCTGCTGGGCGAGCGGCGCTGGCACCTGATGCTGCCGGTCGCATTCATCGCCACCGGCGGCATCTGGTACCTGGTGCAAGAGGTGCTTGGCATCTTCCTGCGCCCGCTGCCGTTCTTCATGGGAGTCTGAGCCATGCTTGAAGGTATCTTGATGGGTCTCAACACGGCCATCTCCCCGGGCAACCTGTTGATGGTGATCGGCGGCTGCCTGATCGGCACGTTCATCGGCATGCTGCCGGGTCTGGGCCCGATGTCGATCATCGCGATCATGATCCCCGTCGCCATCTCGATCGGCGATCCGTCGGCGGCGCTGATCCTGCTGGCGGGGGTTTACTACGGTGCCATCTTCGGCGGCTCCACCTCCTCCATCCTCATCAATGCGCCGGGGGTCGCATCGACAGTCGCTACGAGCTTCGACGGCTATCCGCTGACGCGACAGGGCAAGGCGGGCAAGGCCCTGACCGTGGCCGCCATCGCGTCCTTCTGCGGCGGTACGATCGGGGCCGTGCTTCTGATGATCTTTGCGCCCGGCCTCGCCTCGGTCGCGTTGCTGTTCCATTCGGCGGAATATTTCGCGCTGATGGTGGTGGGCCTGTCGGCCATTGCGGCCTTCGCCGGATCGGGCAACGTCGGAAAGGCTCTTCTGATGACGCTGCTGGGCCTGATCCTGTCGACGATCGGTGAAGGCGCGCTGTTCAATGCGCCGCGCTTCACCATGGGCATCATGGACCTGCAATCGGGGATCGGGTTCATCACCCTGGCGATGGCGATGTTTGCCCTGCCCGAAGCGATGTACCTGGTTCTGGACCCGCGCCGCTCGGACAACGACGGCGGCGGCGAGATCAAGGACCTGCGCATTACACGGGCCGAAGCCCGCAGCATCGCGCCGGTCATCGGGCGCCAGTCGATTCAGGGGTTCCTGATCGGCGTGTTGCCCGGCGCGGGTGCCACCATCGCATCCTTCCTGGGCTATGCGGTGGAGCGCAATATCGCCCCAAAGCGTGAACAGGACGAGTTCGGCAAAGGCTCTCTCAAGGGCCTCGCCGCGCCGGAATCGGCCAACAATGCGGCCGCGACGGGGTCATTCGTCCCGCTGCTGACGCTGGGGATACCGGGTTCGGGCACCACTGCGATTCTGCTGGGTGCGCTGATCGCGCTCAATGTGACGCCGGGGCCGCGCCTGTTGGTGGACGAACCGCAGATCTTCTGGTCGGTCATTATCTCCATGTACATTGGCAACGTAGTTCTGCTGATTCTGAACCTGCCGCTGATCCCCTATATCGCCAAGGTGCTGACAGTGCCGCGAACGTTCCTGATTCCGTTCATTCTGTTCTTCACCCTGATGGGGGCCTACATCGGCCAGAATAATTCGACTGAACTGCTGATGCTGGTGGGCTTCGGCGTCTGCGCGACCATATTGCGGTTTGCCAACTACCCGCTGGCCCCCCTGCTGATCGGGTTTATTCTGGGTCAGATGCTGGAAGACAACTTCAGCCGCTCAATGCAATTGGAAGGCGGCATCGGCTTCATCCTGGAGCGCCCGATGACCATGGGTCTACTGGGCTTCGCCGTCCTTCTGGTGGTGCTGCCCGCCTGGCGGTCGCGCCGCCAACGCGCCGGCGAAATGCCCGAAGGCGATTGAGATCGAGGTGCGGCCTAGGGGCCGCACCATCACCTCAGGCCGGGCGCAGGCCCAACAAGCCGCGCGCCTGATCTACCGTGGCAACAGGTCTTTCGGCCATCGCGCAGATGTCCACCGCTCGCTGCACCAACGCCGCATTCGACGGTGCGAGGGTCTCTCGGTCCCAGCGAATGTTGTCCTCCAACCCCGTGCGCACATGCCCTCCCGCAGCAATGGCCCATTCGTTGAGCGTGACTTGCCCCGGACCGACGCCCGCAGCGCACCATTCGCTGTCGGGCAGGATGCGCTTCACCGTCTCGACATAGAAATCGAACGTTGGGCGATCCACCGGCATGGCGTTCTTCACACCCATCACGAACTGCACATACGCCGGGGCGGCCAATCGCCCATCCCCCTGCATCTTCGCCGCCTGGTGAATGTGGGACAGATCGAAACATTCGATCTCGGGCTTCACATCATGGGTCAGCATCTCGCTGGCCAGCCAGTCCACAAGGTTCGGCGGGTTCTCATAGACGCGGGTCGGGAAATTGTTCGACCCGACCGACAGCGACGCCATGTCGGGCCGCAATGACAGCATCCCACCGCGCTCGCGCCCCGCCCCCGACCGGCCCCCGGTGGAGAACTGCACGATCATGCCGGGGCAATGCTTCTCCAGCCCCTCCTTCAGTCGCGCAAACTTCTCCGGGTCGGACGATGGCGTTTCGTCGTCGTTGCGCACATGGGCATGGCAGATCGCGGCCCCGGCCTCGAATGCGGCATGGGTGCTTTCAACCTGCTGCTCGATGGTCACGGGAACCGCGGGATTATCGGATGTCCGCGGAACCGATCCGGTGATCGCCACGCAGATAATACAGGGTTTGTTCATCTCCATCTTCCTCTTGCCATAAATATCCCGGGGGTCCGGGGGCTGGCCCCCGGCCCGATCAAATCAGGAACAACGTGATCGCGGGGAATGCCACCAGTAGTGCCACACGCACCAGGTCAGACCCCACAAAATAGAGTACCGCCCGATAGGTCTGGATCATGGGCGTCGCGCGATCCATCGCGTTGATGACGAACAGGTTCATCCCCACCGGCGGCGTAATCAGCCCTACCTCTACCACGATCAGGGTCAGGATTCCGAACCAAATGGCCACCTGTTCCGTCGTCATCCCGAAGTCGAGCGCGACGATAACCGGAAAGAAAATCGGGATTGTCAGCAGAATCATGGAAAGGCTGTCCATCACGCAACCCAGCAACAGGTAAAAGATCAGGATCACGATCAGTACCGTGATCGGGGCAAAGCCTTGGGTCACAACCCAGGTAGACATCTCCTGCGGGACCTGGGTCAGGGCCAGAAAGCCGTTATAAATCGCGGCACCCAACACGATGAAAAAGATCATCGCCGAGGATTTGGCCGTCACCAGGAAGCTTTCCATCAACGTCCGCCCCGTCAGTCCGCCATTGATCAGGGCGATCAGCCCCGTCCCCAAGGCTCCGACCGCCGCGCCCTCGGTGGGGGTGAAGATGCCGCCGTAGATGCCGCCCACGACCACGATGAAGACCATGAGTACTGGCCAGACTGCCGCCAGCAGGCGGAAACGTTCGGCCATCGGGATCGGGTCGCGCATCCCCGCGGAGCCGGGGTTCAGACGTACGTAGATCGAGATGGCGATCACGTAGCCGATGGCCGCGATCACACCCGGCAGGAACGCGGCAAGAAACAGCTTCGCAATGTTCTGTTCGGTCAGAATGGCGTAGATCACAAGAATGACCGACGGCGGAATCAGGATGCCCAGCGTGCCGCCCGCCGCCAGCGTCGCGGTCGAGAAACCGCCGTCATAGCCATATCGGCGCAACTCCGGGAGGGCGACGCGCCCCATGGTGGCCGCCGTGGCAAGGGACGACCCGCAGATGGCACCGAAGCCGGCACAGGCCCCCACCGCGGCCATCGCCACGCCGCCCCTGCGGTGCCCGAGGAACCCTTCGGCGGCGCGAAACAAGGCCTGGCTCATGCCCCCCAAGGTCGCGAAATGGCCCATCAGCAGGAACATCGGCACGATCGAGAGCGAGTAACTGGAGAAGGTCGAATAGGTCTCGTTCTTGAGACGGGAGAGCGCGACAGTGTTGCCGTCGGTGACAAAGTAAAGGCCAACGAGTCCAGTAACGAACATCGCCAGACCGATCGGAACACGCAAGAATATCAGGACCATGAGGCCGGGAAACGACCACAGCCCGATTTCAAGATTGCTCAATGGTCCGCCCCCTCGGTCGGCAGGATATCGGTGCCGGACACGAGCTCGGCCAGTCGGGCAACCGCCACGTAGACCGCGACCAATGCAGTCACGAAGGCCCCACTCAGGGCGGCGGCATAGGCCCACCAGATCGGGAACTGGATCAGATATGTCGTCTCGCCATAGCGCATCTTGGCCTGCGTTCCCTGCCAGAGCTGCCAGGCGATCAGGACCATCACAAAGGCAAAGAGCAGTGACCAAAGGACCGCCAGCACCCGGTTCGGCAGCACACCCAGTCGATTGGTCAGGATGTCGACCGAGGCGTGACCGCCCGTCAACTGCGTGATCGGCAGGAAGGCGAAGATGCAGAATGCCATTCCGGCCTCGATCAGTTCGAAGTCACCGTTGACCGGCCCAATTCCAAGGCCCAGAGCCCAGGTTGCAAAGCCGCCCCCGTCAAAAGGCGGCCCATGCAGCACGCCGTTCAGGAACCGGCCCAAGATCGACAGGCAGGTCATCAAGATCAGAACAGTCAGGACCAGACCGCCCAGAATGGCCATCAGGCGGGCCAACGCCTCGATGATGCGTCGCAGCATTTGCGGTCCTTTCACGTGTGGGGGTCGCGCCCGGTCCGGACGCGACCCCCTTTTGCGATCGTCTTAACCTCAGCCTTCATAGGCGTCCATCAGGGCGCGCGCCTCGTCGATCAGCGCCTGGCCGTCGATGCCCTTGTCCGACATCTCGGACACCCAGGCGTCGTAGACCGGCTGCGCGGCTGCGCGCCACACAGCGGCATCTTCCTCGGAGATGGTGACGATGTTGTTGCCCGCATCCACCGAAATCTGCCGCGAGGGGACATCGGCGTCCGATTGCGTCCCGCCCGCGAACACCGAGAATTCCAGTCCGGAGTTGTCGTCGATCACCGTCTTCAGATCGTCCGGCAGGCCTTCGTACCGGGCCTTGTTCATGGCCAGTACGAACGTCACGTTATAAAGGTGGTTGCCCACGAACTCCGTATGGTTCCGCACCAGCTCGGTAATCTTCAGGGCGGGCGTCACTTCCCACGGGATCGTTGTGCCATCGATCACGCCCTTGGACAGGGCCTCGGGGATGGCGGGCACGGGCATGCCGACCGGGGTCGCACCCAGCGTCTCGATCAGGGAGTTTACCTGCCGGGTCGCGCCCCGGATCTTCATGCCCTGCATATCGGCGGGCGTGGTGATTTCCTTGTTTGCATGGATCATACCGGGGCCGTGGATCCAGGTGCCAAGGATATGCACGTCGGCGAAATCCTCCTGCATGTGCTTTTCGTACATTTGCCAATAGGCGGCGGATCCGGCACGCGCGTTGGTCACCATGAACGGCAGTTCGAATACTTCGGTGCGGGGGAACCGACCAGGGGTATATCCCACGACCGTCCAGATCACATCGGCCACCCCGTCGATCGCCTGATCCATCAGCTGCGGCGGGGAACCGCCAAGCTGCATCGAGGGATACCGTTCTACCTTGATGCGCCCCTCCGACGCGGCCTCCACGTTGTCGGCCCAGACGTCCAGGATCAGCTTGGGAACATTCGCCTGCGCAGGCAGGAATTGGTGCAGTTTGAGCGTCACTTCCTGCGCGCCTGCCGGCAGAATGCTCAGCGCCAGGGCGGCACCGCCCAGAAGCCCAGCAAGGGTTCTGCGATTGATCATGTGGTTCATCCTCCCTGAATGAAGCGGGACACCTCTGCCCCTCACGGCACGAACCTCACCACGATTGCAGCACCATTGCAAAAGACAAGTCCGTCCAATCGGTCGCACGTGTGACATCCGCCGCAGCAGAACGCCCGTCAGTCGCGGCCTTCGCGCAGCCAGGCCCATGTCGCGAATCCCGCAGCCAGCATCAGGAACAGCCAGGCCGGGACCAGCGACATGATCCGTACGTCCGCCGTCAGGTACGCGCCCCGCGGCGTAAAGCCGAGCCAACCGCGCCCGGACGCACGACGGCCTTCGCGCACGGCGCGCAGATCCGGCGTACCCTCTTCCACAGTGACCGCTCCGCCCTGCCGCGCATCGATAGCGGTGCGCAGAACTTCGTCGGTGGCGATGGTCTGAACAAATTCGCGCGGCGCGGCGGGACCCAATCCAATCACCGCCGTCCGCACACCTTCCTGCAAGCGGTAGAGACCCTGTTCCGGCCCCACAAGGCGACCGACGAAGCGGCCCGGGGCCTCCTCGGCAAGATCAAGCTCCGTCTCGCTGCCGTCGGGCGCGGTTACAGTGACGGCCCCCGGTGCATCGCCAAGGGTTCGACGGGTGACGGTGATTTCCTGCCCAAGCGCCGAGGCGACCAGCGCCTCCTCCTCCAGCTCCGGCTCCTGCATCAGCCAATGGGCCAGCCGACGCAGCAGTTCGGCCTGCGGGCCACCCCCCTCGAACCCGCGATCCCACATCCAGACATGGTCCGACCCCAGCAACGCGACGCGCCCCGACTTGACCCGGTCCAGCACAAGAAGCGGCTCACCGTCCAGTCCGGTCATCACCGATTGGGTGTCCGGCAACGCATCGACCTGCACCTGACGGAACCAACGTCCCCACGGCGCACCATCCAACCCGAAGCCCCGCGGCAAACCTTCGGTCACGGGGTGCTTTTCACCCAGTTCCGAAACCGCGGGCAGAAAGCCTTCCTCGCGCACGATGGCCGTGGGTGCCGCGGGCAGGATCGGGGCCAGCGGGCTGCGAAAGATGCTGTCGGCGCTTGCGAAATCCGGCCCGGCGGCAACCAGAAGCGCGCCGCCCTGCTCCACGTAGTCCCGCACGTTATCGAGGTATATTGATGGTAAGATTCCGCGACGTTGATAGCGGTCGAAAATGATCAGGTCGAATTCATCGATCTTCTCGGAAAACAACTCCCGCGTGGGAAAGGCGATCAGCGACAGTTCGGTCACGGGCACGCCGTCCTGCTTGCCCGGCGGACGCAGGATCGTGAAATGCACCAGATCCACGGCCGCGTCCGCCTTGAGCAGATTGCGCCAGGTCCGCTGGCCGGTATGCGGCTCCCCTGAGACCAGCAGCACGCGCAGCCGGTCGCGTACGCCGTTGATCTGAACGACGGCGGCATTGTTACGGTCGGTCAACTCGTCCTCCGCCTCCGGTACGCGGAACTCGATTACGTTCAGCCCACCATGCGGCAGTGTCACCGGAAGCTGGATATCTTCGCCCACCGGCATGACATAGCCACGCGGCTGGCCACCATCGATCGCCAGGATGATCTCGGCCTGGGTGCCCGCACTCGCCGGGACATCGCCCTGATCCTCGATGCGCAGGGTAATCGTGAACTCCTCGTCGAGGATGGCGAAGCTGGGCGCATTCGACACGATCAGCCGGCGGTCCCAGTCATCCGCACGACCCGTCTTCAACAGGTGCAGCGGCGCGGGCAGATCGGGGGCCTGCGCGGCGTCGTGCACGCGCCCGTCCGAAATCACCACCGCTCCGGCGATGCGATCGCGGGGAACCTCGGCCATAAGCTCGGACAGGGCCCCCATAACCAGCGTCCCGCTGTCGCCATCACCGTCGGGCACGCGCGCGACACGGGTGTCCAATCCTTCTGTCTCCGCTTCGGTTAAAAGGTCCTGCAACGCTGCCTCCGTCTGGGCGGCGCGGTCCGACAGGTCTTGGCTGGCACTGTCGTCAACCGCGATCAGCAGGATATCGGTCAGCGGCTCCCGCTCCTCGGTCTGAAGACTGGGGTTCAGCAGTGCAACGGCTAGCGTTACCACGCCCAGCGCGCGCAACCACCAACCGGGCAGCCCTCGCAGAGCCGCCAGAAGACAGGCCAGCAGGGCGACACTGGCCAAGGCGGCAATCAGCCAGAGCGGCAACATCGGATCGAGAAGGATCTGGCGCGTCATCTCAGTTCCCCAGCCGGTCCAGCAGAGCGGGCACGTGCACCTGATCTGATTTGTAGTTCCCCGAGAGCACGTGCATCACGAGGTTTACGCCGAATCGGAAGGCGACTTCGCGCTGTTGCTCTCCGGCGAAGCCCCGACCGACGGGCAGAAGCGCGCGCCCGTTCCGGTCAATCGCCCATGCCGCAGCCCAGTCATTCGCACCAATCACGACGGGCGTGACGCCATCGTTGAGGTTGCGGAAGGGCATCCCCTCCACTTGTTCGACATCGGGGCTGGCCTCCACCCAGACGTCGCGGGAGTTATAGCGGCCCGGATAATCCTGCAGCAGGTAGAAGCTGCGAGTCATCACGTGGTCGTCGGGCAGCGGCTCCAACGGCGGAATATCAAGCGGTGCCGCAAGATCGCGCAGACGTACCGCCGCCGGCGAATTGGAGCCGAAGCCGCCGATATCCGCGTCGCGCGTGTCGAACACGATCATCCCCCCGCCACGCAGGTAGCGATTGAGCTTGGCATAGGCGTCTGACGACGGAATCGGCTGCGATGGATCGACAGGCCAATAGAGCAGTGGGAAGAAGGCCAGCTCGTCCATCTCCAGGTCGACGCCGCGCGGTGGGTCAGGCTCGACGCTGGTGCGTTGGACCAAAACCTGAGACAGCCCCCTAAGTCCCGCTTCCGATACCTCGTCAACGCGCGCGTCGCCGGTGCGGACATAGGCCAGCGCCACTTCGGCCGGTGGCTGGCGCTCCTGCGCCTGCGCATGAGGGGCCGCGACGATCATTGCGATCAGCGCGACAACCGCAGTCGTGCCCCGTCGCAGGCGACCGCCCAGCCAGAGCGAAGCGACAGCATCCAGCGTCAGAAGGGCAAGCGCAGCGGCCAGCAGGTACGGCATCAGGTTCGTCTCCTCTGCCCGCTCTAAGCCTTCCACGGCGGTACCGGCAGGCCAAGCGGCGGCAGCAAGCGTTGCCTCCGGCCCCAACACGTTGAGGGCAAGGCTCTGCCCCGGCCCTTCGTAAAGGCCCGGCGGAAGCTCCGCAGACGGCACCGGATCAATCAGGTCCTCACCCGGGACGCCAGCCAGCGTGCCCGCATCCCGTGCCACACCGAACCCATCCAGCGTCACACGGGGGACCCAGGTCGTGCCCGCCAGCGCCTCCGCTGAAAGCGCGGCGGGCCGGGTGGAAACGGCAAGCCGCTCCAGCATCTGCACAAAAAGACCGGACAGCGGCAACGACGACCACTCGGCATTCGCGGTGACGTGGAATAACACGACCTGGCCCTGCCCCAGCGTCTTGCGGGTAACCAGCGGCGTGCCATCGGCCAGCGCCGCAATGGTGCGGTCGGCAAGCGTTGGGTCAGGTTGGGCGACGATCTGGCTAGTGACGGTCACTTCATCACGCACCTCCAGCCCGAAAAAGGGGGAGGACAGGTCGAAAGGCCGTAGCGCCTTCGGCTCGCCCCAGGACAGGGCACCGCCCACGGTACGCCCACCGGAGCGCAGCCGAACCGGCAAGAGCGCATCCTCCGCGTCGCGACTGATGTCCGAGGCGGCAAGATTCGGCCCCGCAAAGCGCAACAGCAGACCGCCACTCTCGACCCATTCGGTTACCTGCGCGGTTTCCGCCGAAGACAGCCGCGCGACGTCCGCCATGACCAGCACGTCGGGTGTCGCGGGCAGGAGTGCCTCCAGATCGCCCTCAATCAGGTCGGCGGTCGGGGCCAGCGCGTTGCGCAGATAGTACAGCGGCGAGAGCAGGTCCTGCGACTCGTCCTCGGCCTGCGTCAGCAGGGCGACCTCGCGGCGCGACAGGCTGTCATCGGTCAGCGAGACAGCCCCGGCGGAGCGTTCGCCGACAATCTCGAACCGGGTCACGCGGTTCCGCAGCTCGGGCGGCAGGGTCAGCGAGACTTCGGCGTCGGTCGCGCCCGCCGCGAAATCGGCCGTCGCCACGCCCAGTTGTGTCAACGCACCGCTGGGTCCCGGCCCAATGGCGCGCAGGTCCATGCCGCGTTCCGTGCCGTCGTTCAGGCGTAGAGCGCGCAGTGCGATGGTCCCGTCTTCATATGTCGCGGGCGTCAGGCCCAGCAGGGGCCGCGTGCTTTCGATGACACGGGCGTCCAGCGCATCGCGCCCATCGCGGGCAAGACCGTCGGAGACCCAGACAACTTCCGTATTATCAAGACCCAGATCATCAAGGCCCTGATAATTCGGCTCCCAGGCGGCCGGACGGACCGACGGCAAACGCTCGACCCAGGCGGCGGCGGATTGCCAGGGGATTTCGTCCGGCACCGGTTCAGTCAACGGCAGCACGGCGGCAAGGCGCCCCGCGCGCGCGGCGTCGCGCAGCATCTGTTCGACCTTGGCCATCCGCGCGGGCCAGTCGCGCGCCGAGGCCCAGCTGGCATCCATCACCACCAAAAGCGGCCCGGTCCCCGTCCCCGCTTGGCGCGGGTTCAGGATCGGTCCGGCAAACCCCAATATCACGGCAGCCAGCGCCAGCATCCGCAGGGCCAGAAGCCACCATGGCGTGGTCGCCGTCTGGCTTTCCTCGTCCTTGAGGCCCAGCAGCAGGACGATGCCGGGGAAGCGGCGCCTGATTGGCGCAGGCGGCACGGCACGCAGCAGCCACCACAGGATCGGCAGAGCGATCAGCGCCAGCAGGAGCAGTGGCGTGGTGAAGGCGACAGCGCTCACCGGCGACGGTCCAGTGCGGCATAGAGCGGTAGAAGCGCCGCTTCGGCAGAGGCATCGGTGTGGTGCAATTGATACTGCCAGCCCGTGCGGCGGCACAGATCACGCAGCGCCGCGCGCCGCTTGGTCAGGCGATCGAGGTAGGCCTCGCGCAGGTGTCCGGCCTTAAGGGTTTCGAATCGAACGGCCCCCGACATGCTCTCGAACACGGTTCGACCATCGTAGGGAAACGCCTCCTCCTCGGGGTCGAGGATCTGCACCAGAACGCCCTGCACCCCCCGGTCGGCGGCGGACGTGAGCGCATCGGCGACCGGCTCAACCGGTCCCAGGAAATCCGACAGGAAAACCGCCCGCGCGCCCATCGGCATCACGCGGGGGCGCGGCGCACCGTAATCGGGGACGTCGCCGCCCTCCATCAGCGCGTCGGCAATACGGATCAACTGCGCCTTTCCACCGCGCGGCGGCTCGGCCAGGTTGGCAAGCCCCGCGCGTTCGCCCGCGCGGGTCGTAAGGACGGCAAGCGCCAGGGCCAGCGTCTGCGCCCGACGCAGTTTGGACGGGCGATCCCCGGACGAAAACCGCATCGAGGCCGCGTCGTCCACCCAAATCATCACCGACTGTGCCGCCTGCCATTCCGTCTCGCGGACGAAATGACCGTCACCGCGCGCCGATTGACGCCAATCGATGGACCGGCGTGGATCACCGGGTTGTGCCGCGCGGAACTGCCAGAAGGCATCGCCCGGCCCCGCCCGCTTGCGGCCGTGGTCACCCAGCAGGATCGTCGCGGCCAGCCGTTCGGCCGCCATCAGCAAGCCGGGTAGGCCCGCTGCGGCCCCTTCGGACCGGGCGCGCAGGGACGCCGGTGTATGAAGTGTATCGCTCAAGCGGCGCGCTCGCTTTGGGTCACGCGGGCGGCAACTTCATCAATTACCTCCTCCAGCAGCACGCCTTCGGCCCGGGCGGCGAAGGACAGCGCCATGCGGTGCTCCAGTACGGGGCGCGCCAACCGGACCACGTCAGATACGTCGGGGGCCAGACGTCCACCCAGCAGCGCCTGCGCACGGACCAGCAGCATCAGCGCCTGCGCCGCCCGCGGGCCGGGGCCCCAGGCGACATGGGCCTTCACCGCCTCCGGGGCATCCGGATTGTCGGGACGGCAGGCGCGGACCAGGTCCAAAATAAGGTCGACGACTGTGTCCCCCACCGGCATCCGACGCACGACCGATTGCGCGGCGATCAAGGTTTCGGCGTCGAAGATGGCCCGGGCCTCTGCATCGACGCTGCCGGTCGTGGCCAGGACGATGGCCCGCTCGGTCTCGCGATCCGGGTACTCGACGTCGATCTTGACCAGGAAACGGTCCAGCTGTGCTTCGGGCAGGGGATAGGTCCCCTCCTGCTCGATCGGGTTCTGCGTGGCGAGCACGTGGAACGGCGCGGGCAATTTGCGAGTCTGTCCCGCGACGGTCACCTCGCGCTCCTGCATCGCCTGAAGCAGCGCGGATTGCGTGCGCGGGGACGCGCGGTTGATTTCGTCCGCCATCAGCAGCTGCGAAAAGATCGGCCCTTCGATATAGCGAAATGCCCGGCTTCCGTCGGCGGCGGTTTCCAGAACTTCAGACCCGAGGATATCCGACGGCATCAGGTCGGGCGTGAACTGGATGCGGTTGCCCGTCAGACCCATCACCGTGGCCAGCGTCTCCACCAGGCGCGTCTTGCCCAGACCGGGCAGACCCATCAACAGCGCGTGCCCCCCGGCCAGCATCGCCGCAAGCGACAGATCGACGACGCGATCCTGCCCGATGATGCGGCTTCCGATCGCGGCACGGGCCAGCGTCAATTTCGCGCCCAGCGCCTCGATCTCGTTCAAAAGGTCGTCCGCCCCTTGGTTACCGGCCATTGCATTGCTCCCGCGCGCATTATCTTTCAGTCATAGATATGGCTGACGGACGCGAGGGCAAAGGGCAATGGCACGACAAGATCACGCACCCCCATCGGCGAGCAACTTCCTGCAATCGGCGCAGGTCGCCGCGAAAGAAGGCAAACGCGGTTCGCCGCCGGTGGAATCCTGGGATCCGCCGTTTTGCGGGGACATTGATATAACAATCAAACGCGACGGTACTTGGATCCACGAAGGCACGCCGATCAGGCGGCCCGGCCTGGTCAAGCTCTTCGCATCGATCCTGAAGAGGGAGGGCGACGAACACTTCCTCGTGACCCCGGTGGAGAAAGTCCGTCTTCAGGTCGAGGATGCGCCCTTCGTCGCGGTCGATTTCGAGGTCGTCGACGGCGTCATAACTTTCGTGACGAATGTCGGAGACGTGGTGGCTGCGGGGTCGGCAAACCCAATTCGCGTGGAGATCGCCGAGGACGGAGAGCCATCGCCCTATGTCGAGGTCCGCCGTGGACTGGACGCGTTGATCGACCGAAAATCGTTCTACCGGCTTGTGGACATTGGGAAGGAACGTGACGGCAAGTTCGGCGTGGCATCTGGTGATACCTTCTTCCCGATTGTTTCATCGGCCTCCCTCTAGTTGGACCCGATACAGGACTGATGCACACACGGAACGCCGTTCGTGCAGATGCGTCCCGCCTACAGGCACTCTAGATCGGCGCAAGCGGCCCGAAGGGTCGGCGCTTCCGTCCAAGAGGTCCAGATGATCCCGCCACGCTTTGCTCCCATCCTGTTCGGCTTCATCCTCTCGGGATTCATGTCCTTCCTGGTATCCGCAATCGCGACTGTGAGAACCGTCGGTTTGGTGGAAGGCTTTATAAGTTCCTCAATCGGGGCTTGGCTCTTCTCTTGGGCGGTCGCGTTTCCGACCGTTCTTGTGGTGGCCCCGATCACCCGGCGGATTGTCGCCCGGCTGACACCGCAGCGGTGAACCTAGGTCACGCCGCCTTGGTACCCCGCGGCGGATAGTCCTTTTCGATGATGAAATCGAGACGCGAGAGCAGCGCCTTCAAATCGGGCCGCAGAAACGGCGCGCTGGACATTTCGGCCATATAAAGCGTGCCGTCAGGCTTCACGAGGGCAAGACCCGGCTCCGAGAAGACACCGGGTTCATTGTCATTTCGGGCAGTAGAGAGATAAAGGCCCCAGGCCCGCGCCTGCGCCTCTGACATGCCATAGCCCATAGGGATCGGGTCCAGCCCCCACGCCTCGTGCGATTTGGCCGCGCGGTCCTTGTCGTCCATCGAGACGTTGATGACCTCGACGCCCTTGCTCAGGAAGTCGTCATACATGCCCCGTAAGTCACCCAGGAAGTTGCTGCAGATTGGGCAATGCTGGCCGCGATAGAAGACGATCATGGTGAAAGCCTTGGGCGATTGGTCCGCCAGTGCCCACTTGGCACCGATGATCAGATCAAGATCAAGGTCGGGCGCGGGTTGGCCAGGCAGCGGCATCGGTGCGATCTGATTCATGGGGTATCCTTACTTGAAAATGTTGCCACTCGACGGCTCGGGTGCCGTCCCGGTTCCGATCCTATAGCACCCGCCATTCGCCGGAGGGCATATCCTCCAGAGTCCAGTCCCCCACCGACCAGCGGATCAGCCGCAGCACCGGCAGGCCAACATGCGCACACATGCGACGGACCTGCCGGTTGCGGCCTTCGGTAATCGTCAAGCGCAACCACGCATCCGGAACCGTTTTGCGCAGGCGCACGGGCGGATCGCGCGGCCAGAGCCAATCGGGGGCCGGAACCTGTTCAATATCGGCGGGCCGGGTCGTGCCGTCCTTGAGCGTCACTCCATGGCGCAAAGCGGCCAGCGCATCGGGCTGTGGCTCACCTTCGACAAGGGCAAAATAGGTCTTGGGCGTGCCTGACTTGGGCGAGGCGATCCGTGCCTGCGCCTTGCCGTTGTCCGTCAGGATCAGCAGCCCCTCGCTGTCGCGGTCCAGCCGACCGGCGGCATAGACGCCGGGCACGTCGATCCAGTGTTTCAGACCCTTCCATTTCCCCTCATCGGTGAATTGGCTGAGCACGTTCATGGGTTTGTTGAAGGCGATAAGCATCAGTGACCGATGACTGCGGCATCGGGGTCGCAGGTCCCGTCCAGCTCGATTTCAAGCGTCGCATGCCCCACACCGAACGAGTCGTGCAGCAGGCGTGCGACACGCGCACGCAGGTCCACCGCTCCGGTGCCCACTTCGGCCACTATATGTGCGTCGACGACCGCCACCCCCTCCTGCATTTCCCAAAGGTGAAGATGGTGTACCGAGGCTACGCCCGCGACTCCCTCCATCGCCCTGAGCACAGAATGCGTTTCGATGCCAGGCGGCGCGCCCAGCATCAACATCCGGACAACCCGCGGCGTCCCTTTCCAGACATGCCAGAGAATGTAACCGGCGATGCCGAGCGTCACGATCGGGTCAACGATCCGCCAATCGAAGAGCAATATCAATGTGCCCGCCACGATCACGCCCACGGACCCCAGCGCATCGGCCAGGTTGTGCAGAAAGGCCGCGCGGATGTTGGCGCTGTTCTTCGACATCGTATAGGTCAGCGCGGCGGTGACCAGATCGACAGCCAGCGCGATGCCGGCGACAATGACCACTATCCAACCCGCAACCGGCTGCGGGTCGAACAGGCGCGCAACCCCCTCCCACATCAGCCAGAGCGAGAGAACCGCCAGCGTCGTGTAATTCACCAGCGCCGCGACCATTTCCGCACGACCGTAACCGAACGTCATCCTTGCATCCGCCGGACGCCGCGCGATCTTGCGGGCGGCGAAGGCGATCAGCAGGGTCAGCGCATCCGAAAGGTTATGAATCGCATCGGCAATCATGGCGAGCGAGCCCGACACCGAGCCGGCTACGATTTGCGCGATCGTCAGGCCAAGGTTTACGACAATTGCGCCAGCGACACGCCGGTCCCCGGCGTCCGGGTCTATATGGCTATGATCATGGGCCATAGTCGCATCTCAACTTCAGCGGGAGACCTGCCAGATCGGGTCGCCTCCAAGCATGGAAGCCGTCACTGCAACGGCGCTGCCCACCCGCGGTTAAGCATGTCGCAAAGGCACTCACTGTCAATGCGCCTCGGCCCAGTTCGCCCCCTGGCCCGCGTCAACGATCAGCGGGACCGACAAGTCGACGACCGGATGATGCGCCCCCTCCATCACCTCGCGGGCCACCTTGGTCAGCTTTTCAACATCGCGCTCGGCCACCTCGAACAGCAATTCGTCGTGCACCTGAAGCAACATTCTCGCATCAAGTCCGGAAATCGCCGACTCCATTCGGACCATGGCACGGCGGATCACATCGGCGGCCGTTCCTTGGATCGGCGCGTTAATCGCCGCGCGTTTGGCGAAACCGGCACCGGGGCCCTTGGCGCTGATCTCGGGCGTGTGGATGCGACGACCGAACAGCGTCTCGACCCGCTTGTGTTCCTTTGCGAATTTCACCGTGTCATCCATGTAGTCGCGGATGCCGGGGAAGCGCTCGAAATAGGTGTCGATAAAGGCCTGCGCCTCGGCCCGCGGGATGCGCAGATTCCGCGCAAGGCCAAAGCCCGAAATGCCATAGATCACACCGAAGTTGATCGCCTTGGCCTGGCGGCGGATTTCCGGCGTCATCTGGTCCAGCGGGACACCGAACATCTCGGACGCGGTCATCGCATGGATGTCCTGGCCATCCTTGAACGCCTGCTTGAGCTGATCGATACCGGCGATGTGCGCAAGAATACGAAGTTCAATCTGTGAATAATCAAGTGCGACCAAGATCCGCCCCTCCGGAGCGACGAAAGCTTCGCGAATGCGGCGGCCCTCCTCGGTTCGGATCGGGATGTTTTGCAGGTTCGGATCGGTGGACGCCAGCCGCCCGGTGGTTGCCCCCGCAATGGAATAGGAGGTGTGGACGCGGCCCGTATCGGGATCGATGTGATCCTGAAGCGCATCGGTGTAGGTCGATTTGAGCTTGGACAGTTGACGCCAGTCCAGGATCAGGCGGGGCAGTTCATGCTCCGTAGCCAGATCTTCCAGGACATCCGCCCCGGTGGAATAGGCCCCGGTCTTACCTTTCTTGCCGCCCGGAAGGCCCAGCTCATCAAACAGGATCTCGCCCAGCTGCTTGGGCGAGCCTACGTTAAAGGGCCGACCTGCCTTGGCGTGGATGTCCTCCTCCAGCCCGGCCATCTTCTGCGCGAATTTGCCGGACATGCGCGACAGGACATCCCGGTCCACCTTCACCCCGGCCATCTCCATTCGTGCGAGAACCGGAATCAGGGGGCGTTCCAGCGTCTCGTAGACCTTGGTCACCTTGTTTGAATGCAGCTGCGGCTTGAACAGACGGTGCAGGCGCAGGGTGATGTCGGCGTCCTCGGCGGCGTAGGGCGCGGCCTTGTCGATCTCGACCCGGTCGAAAGTGACCTGAGCCTTACCCGTCCCGATCAGCGTCTTGATCGGGATCGGTTGATGATTGAGGTAGCGATCGGACAGCGTGTCCATGCCGTGATTGTGCAGCCCTGCGTTCTGCGCGTAGCTGAGCAGCATCGTATCGTCGATCGGCGCAACCGTGATGCCAAGGCGGGCAAATATCTTGAAGTCGTACTTCATGTTCTGTCCCACCTTCAGAATCGCAAGGTCCTCCAGCATCGGCTTCAACATCTTCAGCGCGGCGTCCAACGGCATCTGACCTTCCGCAAATGCTTCGGTGTCGAACAGATCACCGCCGCCCGAACGGTGGGTCAGGGGGATGTAGCACGCCTCGCCCGGGGCGACGGCCAGAGACACCCCGACAAGTTCTGCCTGCATTTCATTCAAGGAGGTGGTCTCGGTGTCCACGGCGACGGTTCCCGCCCTCTCGATCCGGTCCAACCAGTCCTGCAACCCGGCGGCATCGCGCACGACTTCGTAAGTCGCGTGGTCGATCCTTGGGTCTTCGGGGGCCTCGGGCGCGTCATTGGAAGGCGCGGCCTCGATGACCGCCGGCGGCTCGGCCCCCAAGCGCTCGGCGATGCGGCGCGTCAGGCTGCGGAATTCCATCCGGTTCAAGAAGTCCAGCAGGTCCTCGGCAACGGCATCCCTGATTTCCAGATCGTCCAGTCCGAACGGAAGCTCCATGTCACAATCGAGCTGCACCAGCTTCTTCGACAACTCAATCTGTTCGCGCTTCTCGATCAGGGTCTGACGGCGCTTGGGCTGCTTGATCTCTTCGGCGCGGTCCAGCAACTCCTCCAGCGATCCGTACTCTTGAATCAACTGCGCCGCCGTCTTGATGCCAATGCCGGGCGCGCCGGGCACGTTATCGACCGAATCCCCGGCCAGCGCCTGCACATCGACCACCCGGTTCGGGGCCACGCCAAATTTCTCGAACACGCCATCGTCATCGATGCGTTTGTTCTTCATCGGATCGAGCATTTCGACCCCGCCGCCAACCAGCTGCATCAGGTCCTTGTCCGACGACAGGATGGTGACACGTCCGCCCGCATCCCGCGCCTGGTGGGCCAGGGTGGCGATTATGTCATCCGCTTCAAACCCCTCGATCTCCTCGCAGGCGATGTTGAAAGCCCGCGTTGCCTCCCGCGTCAGGGGAATCTGCGGGCGTAGATCCTCGGGCATGGCGTCGCGGTTGGCCTTGTATTGATCGTAAAGATCATTGCGAAACGTATGCGATCCCTTGTCGAAGATCACCGCAACATGCGTCGCCGCGTCCGGCCCATCATTATCCTGCACATATCGGTCCAACATGTTGCAGAACCCCGACACCGCTCCGATAGGCAGCCCGTCCGACTTGCGCGCGAGCGGCGGCAGCGCATGAAACGCGCGGAAGATGAAGGCCGATCCGTCGATCAGATGCAAGTGGCATCCCTTGCCGAAAGTCATCGCGCGTTCCCCTCTGGTGGCTGGCCTACGTGATGCCACGAACGGAAATGGGGCACCACCTTGCCCGCGTTCTATCGGCCGAAAATACCTTGGGGATGTCTGGCGTGGCTAAACCACGGTCGTCGCGAGCATGTGCCAGGTGATCGCGATGAAATAGACGACCGAAGCCGTAACCACGAAGCCATGCCAGATCGCATTATGAAACCGCATCCGCTCCAGCAGCAGGAACGGCGTGCCCAACGAATAGACCACGCCGCCCGCCAGCATCAGGGCGAAGACCGGCCAGGACGTTGTGGCAATAACTTCCCCCCCGCCGATCAGGACGGCCCAGCCCATCGACAGGCCGATCGCAACCGAGAGGATGGTCGACCGGCGGCGGCGCAGGAAGGTCGTCGCCGTCGCCGCCATGGCCGCCACCCACATCGCGGCGAGGAAGGTGTTGCCCGTGCCCGAAAGCAGCGCAAACGGCGTGACCGTTCCCGCAATCTTGAGGTAGATCGCCGACAGGTCCATCCGGCGCAGCCAATCCTGCCATTCCGGGTGCGAAATGTGGTTGTAGGCCAGCGACGCGCTCAGCATCGTGATCAACGTCGCACCATATACCGAGACAGCGATAATGCCGGTCATATCGCCCCGCATGACCGCCGTCAGCGTGATGAGAACGGGAACCGAGACCAACGCCAGAAGAAGACCCATGATATGCACGACAGCATCGCTGATCCGTTCGACCCTGTCATAGGGGCGGCATTCGGCTGGGCGGTGTTCGTTTTCGGTCATGCTTTCAATATAGCATCAATACGTTAACAGTCATCGCCCGACGTTGCGTGACCGATTTCACAGATCCGTGTCGATCGCCAAACGAACCGGTTGCGGTACCGCCACGGCAGGGCCGGAAGCCGCCGCCACCTGGTCAAGTGTGTGGCCTTGGACAGAGATTCCGAACCGCAAGTCATTGGTTCAATTGTCCACGCGCACGGTCCTGCGTCGGGTATCAAACACGCTTGGCGGAACAAATTCGGCACCCGCCCGTCGTCAGGCCGTTGTGGGTTATCAGTCGGGCGCGGCCTTGCGTCGGACAACGACAGGCCCGACCTCGCGGACCTCGATGTCGTAGTGGTTCGCCTGAACGACATTCCGGATGCTCCGAGGGCGGAATGAGACCCAGCTCTCTTCTCCGGGGCTTCGTACGCTCTCGTAGCGAATGCCGGCGATACCGGCGCTTTGACCGTTCGCCCTCACATGATGACCGAAAGTCTGCGGAACAGGGTACGTGCTGTCGTCTGGCCGATGATACTCGGGATGGCGTCCAAAGATATCGACGTATCCACCACAGAGGTCTGCCTTGTATTGCCGATACGTCTCCGTCTTCCGGGTCAGCGCGCTGAGCGATATCTCCTTGCGGATGCCGTTTGCCACTTCAGCCACCGCAGTCGTCAGCTCGGTCGCGGCATACCAAGCCCCCATCGAGGCATCGCAGAAGCGCTGACCGCCCGGAGATCCATGCAGGAATGCCGACATGACGACGCTGGCGTTCGGTCGACCGTAAACCCACTCGGACGGGTCGAGCCTTTGCAACCTTGGCACCACAAGGCGGTCGTTCGTCCACCCCTCGAGGTCGAGAACCTCTTCGAGGTCGGACGCGGACGTCACGCTGTCGAAAGCGGAAACCGGAGGAAAACGAGACGGGATCAGCCGGGTGGTGCCCAACGGGGCAAACACCACGTCATACGCGGATAGATCGATACTCACACGAAGACGATATCGTTTCCGGAAACCGGTACGTAAGACCCTTCCGGAGCGCCGTGCCCGACCTCACCTCCGCGCCAGGCGTCAAGATACCTTCGCACCGACATGATGCCGTCATGACCGCCGTCTCGGATATAGTTCATCGGCGACGCACCGTGGAATAACGTGCCTTGATGAGGTCCCTTTAACCAGACCAGCGCCTGGGATTGGTCCTCGAATAGAATAGCAAGGGCCTTGTGGATCCCGAGAATGGCCGAGATCCGGAGGAGCGTATCGAGTGGGAGCGTGAGCGGTTGCTCCTCGCGCGCTTTCTTCATCCACTGATGATACGTCGAGCGCCCAGGGTCTCCGAGAATGGCGATGCGGTCGATCTCGCTCAGGCCCCACTGATCGGCAATGTTCCGAAACGCCCGAAGTCCTGGGCCGCTCTTGCGCGTCCGATCATCTCGCTCGATCGGTCGCAAGACCACCCTTCCATAAGGCTCCGCCCGAGTCGGGAATTTCGCAACCTGCATGTCCGCCTCCTTGTCTTTTAATAGACCTAATGTCTATATGTGGACAATTCAAGCTTGACGGGCACGGCGGTCAACGGCCGTCACCGAAACTGCGGGCACCGCGGCACTCTCGGTTCGAAGTAAATCATCACGACGACTGATCAGATCCCTAGGGATCCTATTTCCAAAAAAACATCGTCATCTCAGGTCAAGAATCCTGCAAGCAAGCAAGAACGTACCCCGTGCCAACGTTCAATCGGCTTAGTGGTCATCACCTTCGAGGATGAAGCGCTTGTCGCAATAGCCGCAATCGACGAACCCGATCTTGGGGTCGATCGAGAGCCAGACACGCGGATGGCCCAAGGCAGGCCCGCTGCCGTCACAGGCAACGCGCGTGGTCGTCACCGTTTCCGTCTCGGGCGGGGGCAGATCGTGCTGACGGCTGGGGTAACGCGGAGTTCCGGTGGTCATGGGCGGGCCTCGGGATTGGCGGCAAGAGTCTTGGGTCTTATGGCGCATCGCCCCCCGTGGCCGCAAGCCATCGGACAGGGATGCACACCCTGTTCACATCCGGCGCAGTTGCCTTGTGGGCAACGTCCTTCTACCTCAAGGCGCAGACGCACTGCATACGGATTACCCCATGACCAACGCGATCGAGATCGAAGGCCTGAGGAAAACCTATGGCGGCGACGGGAAGACACCGCCGAAAGAAGCATTGAAAGGTGTCGACCTGACGATCCCGACGGGCAGCATCTTCGGCCTGCTCGGGCCGAACGGGGCGGGGAAATCTACAATGATCAACATCTTGGCCGGGCTGGTGCGCAAGACCGCCGGCAAGGTTCGCATATGGGGCTTTGACCAGGACGAAAACCCCCGCCAGTCGCGCGCGGCTATCGGCGTCATGCCGCAGGAGTTGAACCTGGACCCGTTCTTTACGCCCGCCGGTGCGCTGGATGTGCAGGCAGGGCTTTACGGCGTGCCGAAATCACAGCGCCAAACTGCGGAAATCCTGGAACTGGTCGGCCTGAGCGATAAGGCCGATGCATATGCACGCACGCTCTCGGGGGGGATGCGGCGGCGTCTGCTTCTGGCCAAGGCGCTGGTGCATCACCCCCAGATCCTCGTTCTGGACGAGCCGACTGCCGGGGTCGACATCGAGTTGCGCCAGATGCTCTGGCGCAACGTCCGACGTCTGAACCAGGAGCGCGGGATGACGGTCATCCTGACGACGCATTACCTGCAGGAAGCGCAGGAGATGTGCGACGAGATCGCCATCATCAACAAGGGTGAACTGATAATCCGCGACAAGACCGTAAACCTGCTGAACCGGCTGGATGCCAAGACGATGGTTATCACGCCCGAGGCCCCCGTGGGCGATCTGGACCTGCCTGCCGGCCTGCAACTTGACCGGCGCAGTGACGGCTCCCTCGCCTTCAGCTATGCCCGCGCAAAGGTTTCAGCAGAACAACTGCTCAACTTCGTGAAAGGCGCGGGCATTTGCATCCGCGACGTGCGCACCGAGGAGGCGGATCTGGAGGACGTCTTCGTCTCCCTCACGAAACAGACCTGACGCTCAGGCCCGCCGCAGGATCAGGTCTTTTGCGGCAAGGCACGCCCCACCTGTGATCAGCACGCAGGCTGTACCCACGACCCAGGTGAAATGGGCCTGTCCCGCCCCGACCAGGACGAAGGTCGACAGGAGCGGGGCCGCATAGCTGGTCGCGCCCAGAACCGGCAGGTCGCCGCGCTTGACCCCGATATCCCACAGAAAAAACGCCAGACCCACTGGCCCCAGGCCCAGCCCAAGGATCGCCAGCCATTCGGTACCCTGCGGCGTGACCGTCTCCTCCAGGGCCAGATGCGCCAGCCCGGACAGCAGCGCCGTCGCGAGGCAGAACCCCGTAACAGCATCCGTCGACACCTGCGCCACGCGGCGCGAGAGCACCGAATAGCCGGCCCAAAAGAACGCGGCGAGGAAGGCGATGGCATAGCCCGTGACATGTTGCCCCGACAGCGTGAGACCCTGCCCACCCGTCACGATCAGCGCGGCTCCGACCAGCCCCAGCAGAGCGCCGGCCAGATGATGCGCGCGGAGGCCCGTCTCCACGGATGCAAGCAGCACGATCAGAAGGGGCCAGAGGTAGGCGATCAGGCTGGCCTGCGCCGGTGGGGCGTTCCGCAGCGCCAGCACATACAGCAGGTGATAGCCGAACAACCCGCCGACCCCCAGCGCCCAGACCGGCCAGGGTTGCCGCCACGCACGCCAACCGCGCCGACGCCATCCGGCCAGCAGGCCCATGCCCCCGCCCAATGCAAAGCAGAGCGCCAGAAGTTGCAGCGGCGGCACATCCCCCGACAGCGTAGTGAACAGGGCGAGGGTCGCCCATAGGAGGACGGCACCGAAGCCCGCCAATGTTGCCATATTACGCGTCACCGGTGCAGCGATGCCCGCTTGAACAGCCCTGTGCAAGTTGTAACGTCGCCCCGTCGGCACGCAGGAGTGAACGCCATGGCAGACCGCATTATCATCATCGGCGGTGCGATCATGGGATCCAGTCTGGCTTGGTGGCTTACCGAGCTCGGGCACCCGCCCGGCGCGATCACCGTCGTCGAACGCGATCCGACCTATGCCGCCTGCGGCACGGCCTTTTCCAACAGCTGCATCCGGCAGCAATTCGGCAATCCGCTCAACGTCGCGATCAGCCGGTTCGGCGTCGAATGTATCAAGAATTTCCAGATGATCATGGGCGACGACCGGGTGCCGCCGGTGCATTTCCATCCGTTCGGTTACATGTATCTGGCCGACACGCCGGCGATGGCCGACCACCTGCGTCGGGTGCAGGCCATACAGACGAAGGCCGGGGCCGCGACTCGCCTGATGGATCCCGACGCCTTGGCCGCTGAATACCCGTTCTACAATCTCGACGGCATTCTTCTCGGCTCTCACGGGGCGGAAAACGAGGGCTATTTCGACGGAACAACCATGTTCGACTGGTGGCGGCGGCTGGCCCGGGAACGCGGCGTGACCTTTCTGGCCGATACCGTCACCGCGATCGACACGCGCGGCGGACGGATCGGCGGCGTGACCTTGGCGTCAGGAAATACGGCGGGCGCAGACATCGTGGTCAACGTCGCCGGCACGCGCGGGGCACAGGTCGCGCGGATGGCCGGTCTTGATCTGCCGATCGAAGCGCGCAAGCGCTATACTTGGGTTTTCGAAGCGGCACGACCGCTGGACCGGGATCTGCCGCTGACCATCGATCCTTCGGGCGTGCACGTGCGACAGGATGGGGCAGGCTATATGGTCGGGGCCAAGCCGGATCCCGATCCCGCCGTCGATCCCGACGATTTCGGCGGCGACTGGAGCATCTGGGAAGACAAGGTCTGGCCCGCGCTGGCGACCCGCATCCCCGCTTTCGAAGAAATCCGCGTTCGCCGCGCCTGGGTCGGGCATTATGACTACAACACTTTTGACCAGAACGCGGTCGTCGGCCCGCATTCAGACCTGCCGGGCTTCTTCAGCCTGAATGGTTTTTCCGGCCACGGGTTGCAGCAATCGCCCGCACTGGGGCGGGGCCTTGCCGAATACCTGACACAAGGCAGTTACCGCACACTCGACCTGACCCCATTGGGACCGGATCGCATCCGCGCCATGACTCCTTTTCCCGAAACAGCGGTGATCTAGGCACCGACAAGCAATCTGGTTCATCCGGACCTTTGCCGGACCTGCTTCGAATTGATCTAAAATTCGCCCGAATTCGGGCAGAATCAGATGGCACGTCGGAGTCATGAAACACCGTATTGTCCCACTGGCTCTTGCAGCCGCGTTCATCTTGCCCGCCGACGTAGCGACCGCGGCTGTCATCGGGACCTATGACTACGACTACTCCGACACCGGCAACCGAAGCGGACAGGGCCGGGACCAGAATGCATCCGGGGTGCTGATCGTCGATGACGGGGTCACATTCCGCGACAGTTTCAACTTCGGCAATCTGGCAGGCGCGGTCATCGATTCCTTCGAACTCACCTTCGCGTTCAGCGGGGCGGGACCACTCCTTTTTGGAATTCTCGAATCCTGGGAAGTGACAGTCGAAGGATCGGACCCCTTGGGCTCGTCAGACGATCTGTTCGCGCAACTGGTCGACGACCAATCCACCTGGACCGGCGCAATCGACGCAAGCACGGCTCCGGGCAATTCGTTCTTCGCGGATGCGGTAGCGAACATGGGCTTCAACTTTGCGTTCGACCAGTCGGGCTCTCTCCCGAACAACAGCTTCCGCCTGGCGAGCGTCAGCCTGGCCGTGAATGGCACGGCAGCAGTCGTTCCACTACCCGCGCCGGGTCTGCTACTGCTCGGGGCGCTGGCTGGCATGGGCCTGATGCGCCGTCGCAAGACTTCGGCCGCCGCCTGACCGCAACAATCGTCACGGCTGCCATGAGATTGCTCGAATCCGGGGTTAAAGCACCGCTATGAGATTGCTCACGTCATTCATATGCATGATGATCCTCAGCATCGGGCTGGCGATGACGGCCAATGCGGCAGTCATCGGCACGTATACGCATGACTACGGAAAGTCGTCCGGCCTTATCGCGCCTTCCGAATACGGAAAGCATAAGGGAAGGCATGTCGAAGTCGGGAGTGCTGGCAGTGGCCGCTCCGACTTCCGCGACATCATCGACATCTCAGGAATAGGTCCGAATGTTACGGTAGACAGCATCGACTTGATGCTCATGTTCGACGAGGCCGGGCCTGATCCGAAGAAATCGGAAAACTGGTTCGTCGAAATTTCGGGAGCAGGATCAGGGATCGGTACAAACACCGTTGCCATGCTCGATGAAGATCAAGCCCCGCAAACGTTCACCCTGAGACCCGGCACCGACGCATTCGAGGCAGCCGTCGCGGGTCTGAGAATTGACTTCACCTTTACCGAACCAGGCATCGGCAGGTCGGACGCATTCCGCCTCTTCAGCGCGACGGTGCGCGTCAACGGATCGGTCGTGGCCGCCGTGCCCTTGCCCGCGCCGGGGGTCTTGCTCTTGGCGGCACTGGGTGCGCTTGCCTTCCTGCGCCGCCGCAGTGCTGCCGCAACGAACCGCAAGCTTCCTCAGACGTAGCGATTCAGGATGTTCTCCAACCGCTCCTGACGACCGGAGGCCGGCTTGGGGTTGATCCCCTCGGCCCGAACACGCGCTTCGATATCATCCAGATCAGACGCAAGCAGGTCGCCCTGCGCCTCCCATCCAGAATAGCGCGTGGTCCGAGCAGCCTCCAATTCACCCCCCTCGATCATCGCGGCGGCCGCCTTCAGCCCCCGTGCACAGACATCCATCGCGCCGACATGCGCGGCGATCAGATCAACCGGGTCCAGCGATTGCCGCCGAAGCTTGGCGTCAAAATTGGTGCCCCCCGTGGTGAAGCCCCCTGCCATCAGAACCTCGTAATAAGCGCGCGCAGCCTCCGGTACGTTGTCGGGGAACTGGTCGGTGTCCCAACCGGATTGGTAGTCGTTGCGGTTCATATCGATAGATCCAAAGATCCCGAGGGACCGCGCCATGGCCAGTTCATGTTCGAAGCTGTGACCCGCCAGGATCGCGTGGCCCTGTTCGATGTTCATCTTCACTTCGTTTTCCAGCCCGAAGTCCTTGAGGAAACCGTAGACCGTGTTCACGTCGTAATCGTACTGGTGCTTGGTCGGCTCCTGCGGCTTGGGCTCGATCAGGATGGTGCCGTCGAAACCAATCTTCTTGCAGTAATCGACCACCATGCACAGAAACCGGCCCGCCTGTTCCCGCTCGCGCTTCAGGTCGGTGTTCAGTAGCGTCTCGTACCCCTCGCGTCCCCCCCAGAGGACATAGTTTTCCCCCCCGAGCTTGTCCGTCGCGTCGATGCAGGTCTTCACTGTCGCAGCCGCAAAAGCAAAGACGTCGGGGTCGGGGTTTGTCGCGGCCCCTGCCATGTAGCGGCGGTGCGAGAACAGGTTGGCCGTCCCCCAAAGCAGTTTGGGGCCACCCGCGCGCATCTTCTCGCCCATGTGATCGGTGATCTCGTCCAGGCGGGCGGTGTTTTCAGCAAAATCCGCGCCTTCGGGCCGGATATCGGCATCGTGGAAGCAATAGTAGGGCTGACCAAGAATTTCGAACATCTCGAACGCCGCGTCAGCCTTGAGCTTCGCCAGCGCCATCGTGTCGTCGCCCCCGACCGGAAACCAGGGCCGCTGGAACGTCTGTCCGCCGAACGGGTCGCCACCGGGCCAGGCGAAGCTGTGCCACCATGCGACAGCGAAGCGTAAATGATCTTCCATCCGCTTGCCCATCACGACCTCGTTCGCGTCGTAGTGGCGATAGGACAGGTCATCCGTGGCGTTCGGGTTGAAGGTAACCTTGTCGATACCGGCGAAGAATTCAGTCATCTCAGAAATCCTTGAGCAGTTGGTAGGCCCGACGATAGCGGGCGTGGCCTTCGGTGAAGGCATCAATCATCCCAGCCTCGGGGTCGAAGCTGCGGTCGACGACAGGGGGCGTAGCGATCTCGGGCCCCTCGCCCGTCGCGGCCATGCGGCCCAGCCGGGCCGCCCCGAGCGCGGCACCGAACTCACCCTGCGCGGGCAAGTCCAGCGGAAATCTCAGTACGGTCGCCAGCGTCCGGAGCCAGTACTCGGACTTGGCCCCACCCCCCATCGCCAGGGCGCGGGGAATTTGCGTGCCCGTCGAGGCCAATGCATCACGGCAATCGGCAAAGGCGTAGGCGACCCCCTCCATCACCGCGCGCGCTGCGGCGCGGGCATCGGTGGCATGGTCCAGATTCAGAAACTGGCCCCGGATGCGTGCATCGTTGTGCGGCGTCCGCTCCCCGCCCAAGTATGGCAGGAACAGCGGCTTGCCGGGTTTGCGCAGCGGCCCCAGGTCGGCGGTCAGATCAACAACCGACCGGCCCGTCAGGCCCGAAAGCCAGTTCAGCGCATCGGTCGCCGCAAGAATCACGCCCATCTGGTGCCAGGTGTGCGGCACCGCGTGACAAAAGCTGTGAACAGCCGAATCAGGGTCGGGGCGGTAACCTGCGTTGGCGGCAAACAAAACGCCGGACGTGCCAAGCGACAGAAACGCCGCGCCATCCTTGACGCAGCCCGCACCGATTGCGGCGGCGGCATTGTCACCCGCGCCTCCCGCGACAGGCACCTGCGGCAGGCCGAGGTCAGCGCGCAGCGTGCCGCTGACCGCCGACCCCTCGACCAGCCGGGGCATGTGGTCGCGCGTCAGATGACAGGCCGACAACAGATCATCCGACCAGTCCCGCGCACCCGTATCGAGCCAGCTTGTCCCGGCCGCGTCCGACATTTCAGACACGTATTCACCGGTTAGGTACAGACGCAGGTAGTCCTTGGGCAGCAGGATCTTCTTCGTCTTGACGAATACATCCGCCTCATTCCGCCGGACCCATTCGACCTTGGGCGCGGTGAAGCCCGGAAACACGATGTTGCCGGTGATCTTGCGAAACTGCGGGTCGGCGTCCATCGCCGCCGCCTCTGCGTGGGCGCGCGTGTCGTTCCACAGAAGACAGGGGCGCAACGCGCGCCCGTCCGCCCCGACCAAGGTGGCCCCGTGCATGTGACCCGACAGGCCGATACCCTGCACGCCTTTGCAATCATGCTTGCCAGCCAGCGCGCGCAGCGCATCGCGCGCCGCGTCGCACCAACTTTTTGGCGATTGTTCTGACCAGCCATCGTGCAGGCGCTGGACCGACAGGGGAACCGAATGCTCGGCCAAAACCCGGTCAGATCCGTCGATCAGGATCGCCTTGAGCGACGACGTGCCAAGGTCCAGGCCGATGAACATCGCGCGCTCCCTCAGGTCAGGCGGCTGCCTTGGGGTTCTTACCAAGGATGATCATGGAAAGGATGTCATCTTCGGTGACGTCCTCAACCCGCTCGGTCCCGACCATCTGCCCATTCTTCATGACGGAAACACGGTCGCACAGGTCCATCATTTCGCGCGTGTCGTGCGAGATGAGGAAGATGCCCAGACCTTGCGCCTTCAACTCCTGGATCAGGTCCGCGACCATCTTGGTCTCATGGACGCCCAACGCCGCGGTCGGCTCGTCCATGATCAGGATGCGAGCGTTGAAATAGACGGCGCGCGCGATGGCGACCGACTGCCGCTGGCCGCCCGAAAGGGCGCTGACCGGCTCGTTGATCTTTTTAAAGTTCGGGTTGAGACGCGCCATGATCTTGCGCGTTTCGGCCTCCATCCGGGCGTCGTCGACAAGGCCGAACGGCGTCGTCAACTCGCGGCCCAGGAACAGGTTCGCGGGTGCCGGCAGGTTATCGGCCAGCGCGAGCGTCTGGTAGATCGTCTCGATGTTGTGGCGACGCGCGTCGGCGGGGGATCGGATATCCACCTCCTTACCGTCGATCCGGATCGTGCCCGAGTCGCGCTGATAGGCCCCCGACAGGATCTTGATCAGCGTCGACTTGCCCGCGCCGTTGTGACCCAGCAGGCCCACGACTTCGCCCGCGTGCAAGTTCAGACTGACATTGTCGACGGCGTGCACGCCCCCGAATGAGATCGAGATATTCTCGAGTTCGACGAGTGGAGTAGCCATTAGTCCCGTGCCCCCGTGCGCTTGCGATAGATGATGTCGATCCAGACGGCGAGTACCAGGACCGAACCTACGACGATGTTTTGCAGCGGCGCATCAACGCCGACCATGGCCATGCCCGACTGCAACGATTGCATGATGAGCGCGCCGATGATTGCACCGTGGATCGTGCCGATCCCGCCTTTGAGCGCGGTGCCCCCGATGACGGCGGCGGCAATGACCCGAAGTTCGTCAAGAATACCGATGTCGTTGGAGTGGTTCGTCAGTCGGGCCGAGGCCACGACAGCCGAAATCGCGCAGAGCACACCCATCAGGGCGAATATCTTGACGGTCAGCATCTTGGTGTTGATGCCCGACAGCTCCGCCGCGTCCGGGTTGCCGCCGGTGGCGAAGATGTAGCGCCCGAAGCGTGTGCGCTTGGCGATCACCGTCATCACGATGGCCACCAGGATCAGCAGCACGATCGAGATTGGAACGCCGTACCCTTCGGTATAGCCCTCGGGCATGGTCAGGCCATCTGCCTCGAATCGACGCTCCAGAACGCGGCTGGGCACTTCGTAAGCGTTTAGCAATGCGACAAAGCCCAGAATACCGGCGACCACGATCCCGATCACCGTCATCTCGGCCCACATCGGCTTAACCGGGAAGTCGTGGCCGATCTTGTTGCGACGCGATGCAAAGAGCGCCCAGGTGGCGGCCCCCGCGGCGATCAGACCGACGATCCAGCTCCCGGTGACGCCCAACGTGCCGTTGATGCCCCCGAACAATTGGAACGTATCGTCCAGTGGACCGATGGTCTGACCGTTGGTCAGGTACCACGCAACGTTCCGCCAGATCAGCAAACCACCCAGCGTCACGATGAAGGCCGGAATGGTGAGATACCCCACCAGATAGCCGTGGAATGCCCCGATCCCGGCCCCGGCAATGATGCCAAAGACGATGGCGACCCAGGCCGTGGCCGGGTTGTTCAACCCCAGCCCCAGCCAGTCGGGCATGATAACTGTCTGCGTCATCGCCATGACGGCCGAGCAGGTAGCCAGGACCGACCCGACGCTCAGGTCAATGTGGCGGGTTACGATGATGAAGACCATCCCAGTCGCCATGATGGCGACCGAAGCGGTCTGAATCGTCAGGTTGAACAGGTTGCGGGGCGTAATGAACCGACCGCCGGACGCCAGATCGAACGCGATGGCGATAACGATGAACGCCCCGATCATGCCTAACAACCGGGTATCGAGATCCAGCGCCTTCCAGCCCGTACGGGGCGAGGTGGCTGGGGCGGATGCGTCTGTCATCTCTGTCTCCTCCATTGAGTCCTAGACGTGTCGTTTGCCGACGCCGAAGCGGTGGCGCATATTCACGATCACCCGGTGGCGATCAGGACGTCGACGCCGAAACAGGTCCGGCGCGACGTGTCGTTCTGGTGTTTCATCTGGGTGTAGAGCGGAACTGACGGGTCTTTACCGCGCCCTTCCAGGAAGGCTTCCGCGCCATCGAGGCATTGTACGTGTTGCGCGAGGCGGCGATTGAACATCTTGTTGGCGGCATAGGCAAAAGGGAGGCGTCTGCTCCGCGGATCTGCCAGCCTGCGCCCTACCACCTCGTTCACGCGAGGGGCAACTGGGTTGAGAACATCGTCCGTCGCCGTAATTCCATCAACGTGCAGAACGGCATCGGATAGTCGCATGTCTGAATGGGTGACCGCCTCGGCCACGCCCATGAGGACCACGCGTTGCCGTACCGGAGTCCGCGGGGAAGCCCGGGGCTTCAGATGCCTGAGCTTCATCCGCCCGCGCAACAGAAGCCGTATGCCCGTGTGACTGATCGAGTTGAGGATCATTCCGGTGGCCCAGTGCAGATTTCAGCGAAAGGTGCGGATCGCGCCGGCACGAGGGCCGGCGCGATCACTATGCATGACCCAGAGGTCAGTTGCAGGGTGCCGGGCCGTTTTCGACACCTTGGCACAGCGCTTCAACTTCGATCCAACCGGCGTCGGTCACGGTCGAGAGGTTATCGGCAGTGATCGGCACGGGGGCCAGGAACATCGCGTTCATCTCGGTACCGGCGGGCGAAACCCAGGTCTGTGCACCTTCGATGTCGGCGGGGGCGGTGCCACCAGCCAGCGCAACCGCGATCTCGGCGGCGGCGGTGCCCAATGCGCGTGCGTCTTTCCAGACCGAAACGGTCTGCGTGCCCGAGGCCACGCGGTTCAAAGCGGCGTGGTCGCCGTCCTGACCCGAAACCGGGATCCCGTCCATGCCCTGTGCGGCCAGCGCGGCAACTGCACCACCGGCGGTGCCGTCGTTGGAGGCGACCACGGCGTCAACGGCGTTGTCGTTGGCGGTCAGGATCTGCTCCATGTTGCGCTGCGCGTTCGCGGGCAGCCAACCATCGGTGTAGGCTTCGCCCACGATGGTGATATCCCCGGCATCGATCGCGGCCTGCAGGATTTCCTGCTGACCGCCGCGCAGGAAGTCGGCGTTCGGGTCGGTGCCCGAGCCCTTGATCATGACGTAATTGCCGGTCGGCTGCGCAGCCAGAACGGCGCGGGCCTGCATGCGGCCCACCTCGACGTTGTCGAACGTCAGGTAGAAGGCATAGGGGTCTTCGATCAGGCGGTCATAACCGACCACCGGAATACCTTCGTTCTGCGCGGCCGTAACAGCCGGGCCGATCGCTTGGCTGTCCTGGGCCAGAATGATCAAGGCATCGACACCCTGTGCAATCAGGCTTTCGACGTCCGACAGCTGCTTGGAAGCCGATGACTGCGCATCGGCGGACACATAGGTCGCACCGGCGGCATCAAGGGCTGCCTTCATCGCACCCTCATCGGTTTTCCAGCGCTCTTCCTGGAAATTGGACCAGCTGACGCCAACAACGGGCGCATGAGCGTCCGCGAATGCGGCAGCGCCGGCAAAGGTCATCGAGGCGGCAACGGCCGCCGTCATAAGTTTCTTCATGGTATCCTCCCGTTATATCTGAAAACGGAGCGCACCTCTGACGGGTGGCCCGGATCGGATGAATCATCGAAACAAGTTTTTATTCGATTGTCAAAATTAATTTGACCTTGGAGCATAAGAATCGTTCACTATGGACCGAGCTGATGGGCGGAGAGGCCTATCATGCGCTGCTTTTTCGCGCAGCAGGGGGATTTTTAGTTGCTAGGTCGAATTAATGGGCATTGAACCATCTCTCCAGTCCGCGACTCACCTGGCCGGAGACGACGCCCCAGGATGCGGCCCCCTGCGCGGGGCGCGTCAGTCTGGAGCGCTGTCCCTGCGCCAGCAAGTCTATGAACGGGTCCGCTCCGCCGGGCACATCAGCCGCGCGGCGCTCGCCAAGGAACTGGAAGTTTCGCCCGGTTCGGTCACACCGCTGGTGTCCGACCTTCTGGGGCAGGAATTGCTCTACGAGGTTCGGGACGATGCACAACATCATGGCCGTGGCCGCCCCCCGGTTACGCTGGCGGTCAACCCCAAGCGCGGCCTTGTTGTCGGGCTGAAACTGTCGGATCACGAACACTCGGCTCTGCTTGTCGATCTCGCCGGACAGCCGGTCGCCTCCGCCACGGTGCGCCGGGGTGACAACGTGCGCAGTGTCGCGGGCCTTCTGGATGAGGTAGAGCAACTCCTTGCCCGACTGTCCGAGGCCGCCGGCCCGACCGCTCCGCCGATCCTTGCCGTCGGGCTGGGGATGCCGGGAATGATCGACCATACCAGCGGCCAGCTGCGTTGGTCCCCGATCGTCAACGACCGCGATATCAATCTTGCCGGCGCGGTGTCTGAGCGGATGGGCCTGCCCGCGTCGGTCGACAATGACGCCAACCTGCTCACCATGGCAGAGATGTGGTTCGGTAAAGGCCGGTCCCTCTCCGATTTTGCTGTCGTCACCATCGAATATGGCGTTGGCCTCGGGCTCGTGGTGGATCACGCGCCCTACCGCGGGGCGCATGGCTACGGAATGGAGCTTGGACACACCAAGGTGCAGCTGGACGGGGCCCTTTGTCGTTGCGGCCAACGCGGCTGCCTGGAGGCCTATGTCGCCGATTTCGCGCTCGTCCGCGAAGCCCCCATCGCACTCGACGGAGCACTACCACCGCGCGGCGCGGTATTGGAGGCGCTTTACCATCAGGCCAAGGACGGGAACGAGGCGGCCCGGGCGATCTTCGACCGCGCCGCGCGCTATCTCGCCCTTGGTTTGGCCAACGTTGCCAACCTGTTCGACCCGCGCCGCATCATCCTGTCAGGTAGCCGAATGCGCTATGATTTCCTTTATGCCGAAGAAATGCTGGCCGAAGTGCCCGGCCTGACCCTGAACAAGCCGCCCCCGATCGAGCTTAACGCCTGGGACGATCTGGTCTGGGCACGCGGGGCTGCCGCCCTCGCCCTGTCCGATCTGACACCGCGTTTGCTGGCATGAGGTGGGGGGCCCTGCTGCTGCTGGCCGCACCCGCCTGCGCGGACCCGGTGTTCGAGCCGGTCACCGTGCCCAACCACGTCTATGCCGGCGGATGGGAGCACTTCGTCGGCGGCGGCATCGCGGCCGTGGATTGCGATGGTGATAGACTGCCCGAACTGATCGCTGCAGGCGGCGAGAACCCGGTCACACTGTTGCACAACCGGGGCGATATGACCTTCGCGCGCGGACCCTTCCCGCCGATCACCGGAGCGACAGGTGTCTATGCGCTGGACCTGGATGCGGATGCCGTGGACGACCTCGTGATCTTGCGCGCCGGACCGAACGTGACGCTGAAGGGTGACGGTGCCTGTGGTTTCGCCGCACACGATTTCGGCATTCCCGACGGCAGGGGTGCCTGGACCACTGCCTTTTCCGCCACTTGGGAGCCGGACCGAACGCGCCCCACGCTGGCCTTCGGCAATTACGTCGACCGCGACGCCCCCGACGGACCATTCGGCACCTGCGACACCAACCTGATCTTGCGCCCCGAACGGGACGGCTATCTGGAAACGACACTGGATCCAGGCTTTTGCGCGCTCTCGATCCTGTTCTCGGACGAAGATCGAGACGGAGAGGCTGCGCTGCGCCTGTCCAACGACCGCCATTACTATGTGAGCGGCGGGGCGGAGCAGATGTACTCCCTCTCCCTCGATCGGTTCCTGACCGAAGCCGACGGCTTCGAAGGCCCGTCGATCTGGGGCATGGGCATCGCGTCGCGCGACATCACGGGCGACGCGCGACCAGACCTGGTGCTGACTTCGATGGGCGACCAGCTCACGATGCTGTCCACACCAACTGGACACGCCATGGCCCCCTTCTCCATCGGCAGCTTCGCCCAGCGCCCACACACCGGCGGCGACGGCCGCCCCTCGACCGGGTGGCACGCAGCCTGGGGCGACGTGGACAACGACGGCGACGCGGACCTGTTCATCGCCAAGGGAAACGTCGACCAGATGCCCGGCATGGCGATGGAAGACCCCAACAACCTTCTGCTGAACGAAGGCGGCACATTCCGGGAGGTATCCCAGACCGCCGGGATCGCCTCGCTTCACCGCGGGCGCGGAGCCGTTCTCGCCGATCTGGACGGCGACGGACGCCTTGACCTAGCGGTGGTGAACCGGCGCGCGCCACTGGAGGTCTGGCGCAATGTCGGCGACGCCGGAAACGCCGTGTCGATCACGCTGAATCAGCCGGGCGGAAATCGGGCCGCCGTCGGAGCCTGGGTCGAGCTGCGAACCGAAGCCGGTGTCCAATTGCAGGAACTGACACTGGGCGGCGGGCACGCGGGGGGATCAGTCCTGCCCCTTCACTTCGGAATCGGCATGGCACGCAACGCTGAGGCGCGGGTTCTATGGCCAGATAGCAGGCAGGGCGACTGGGAGCCCGTGACCACCGGACACGTAATCTTGCAGCGCTAGAGCAGCTCAATCTCGAACCGAAGGAAATTCGAGAAAAGCAGGCCTGCTTCTCTGCTTTCCAAATACTCAATCCGACCCATCCACCGGCAACCCCGAGGGCACGGTTTCGGGCACCCCGTCGCGACCTTCCAGGGCATCCGCGTCGCGCAGGGCTTCAAGAAAGGCCATCAGGGCCGTGACCTCCGCCTCGGTCAGCACCCGATCCGGCCCCATTACGCGGGCGGCGATTCGGGTAACCTGCTCCGGGTCGTCCATCAGGGCCCAGTCCTTGATCTCCATTTCCGGCAGAACCACGTCGCGCGGGTAGTCTCGAAGCGCGGCGCGGGGGGCGGCATGGGCGGTCAGGAAGTCGCGCAAGTTGGCATATGCCCCTGTGTGGCCCCAAGGCCCGGTCTCGGTCACGTTGCGCAGGCTGGGCGTGCGGAACGCATAGCGATCCGTGTCGTCACCCGTGACTCGGAAACGACCATCGTCGCGGGCGTGGGTCTCGAAGGCCGCAGCCTTGCCCGGCCCGAACTGGGGCTGACCGGTGGCGTGGAAATCGTGGTCCGTCTGAAACGGACCGGAGTGGCACGACGCGCAGTCGAGGGAGCCGTAGAACAACTCCATCCCTTCCAGTGCGCGGGTCGGCAACTCCCCTTCGCCACGCAGCCAGGTGTCGAACGGGGCGGTGTCACTGCGCCATTCGTGTTCGACGAATTGCGCGATGGCATCGGAAATATCGGTGAAATCCAGCGTATCGTCGCCCGGAAAGGCCGCTTCCCACATCGTCACATAGCGCGGGATCGCGCGAACCCGCGCCGACAGCTTCTCCCACGCTCCGTCCTGCCCGGTAATGAAGCCCTGACGCACCGCGCGGCTGACCTCGTTTTCGGAATAGTGGCCCGCCATCTCGTCCGCGGACAGCACCGGAAACATCGACTGCGCGGACAGGAGCGTATCGAATCCCTGGACCATTTCCGGCCCCATCGGCGTGCGCAGCCCATCTTTGGTCTGTTCGATGCGACCATCATGAAACAGCACCGTAAATTCATGTGCGCCCAGGTTCCAAAGGCCCGGCGCGTTTCGCGGGATGCGGGCTTCGGGTGGGTTCGCCGGGTCGGCCACCCGCTCCGGCCCCAGACCCGCGCCCCCTTCCCCCATCCCGAGCGACAGCCCGTCGCCAGTTCCGAACCGGGGATGATGGCAAGTCCCGCAGCTTATGTTGCGATTCCCCGACAGGATCGGATCCCAGAACAGCAGACGCCCCATCGCGACCTTGGCCGGGTCGGTCGCCCGATAGTCGGCGTCGGTCACGGGGGCCGGGAACTCCATCGCGGAGGCAGGCAGGGCGAACAGGATCAGGACAAAGCGAAACATGAACGCGATAGGATCACAGCAATGCACGGGGCGGAAGGCCGCACTGCAGCATAATCGCTGGCCTTTCGGTGCAATTGACGGTAACGCGCCGCCAACCCCTCTTTCAGGACGACCTTCATGGACCTTCGCAATATCGCGATTATCGCACACGTGGACCACGGCAAGACGACGCTGGTGGACGAACTTCTCAAGCAATCCGGCACCTACCGCGAGAACCAGGCGACGACCGAACGCGCCATGGATTCCAACGACCTGGAGCGGGAACGCGGGATTACGATCCTTGCCAAGGCCACATCCGTGGAATGGAAGGGCGTACGCATCAATATCGTCGACACCCCCGGCCACGCCGATTTCGGCGGCGAGGTGGAGCGAATCCTGTCGATGGTCGATGGCGTAGTTCTGCTGGTTGACGCGGCAGAGGGCCCGATGCCCCAGACGAAGTTCGTGACATCCAAGGCGCTCGCCCTCGGCCTGCGCCCGATCGTGGTGCTCAACAAGGTCGACAAGCCCGATGCGGAGCCGGACCGCGCGCTGGACGAATGCTTCGATCTGTTTGCATCGCTCGGGGCGGATGACCACCAACTCGACTTTCCCGTTCTCTATGCCTCAGGCCGCAACGGCTGGGCCGATACCGAACTGGATGGCCCGCGCGAAAACCTCGACGCCTTGTTCGACCTGGTGATTGAGCACGTCGAGACGCCCAAGCAAGTCGCGGACCGCGACAAACCGTTCCGTATGCTGGCCACCACGCTAGGGGCCGATCCTTTTATCGGTCGCATCCTAACCGGCCGGGTCGAGGCAGGCACGTTGAAGGCCGGTCAGACAGTCCACGCCTTGTCGCGCGACGGCACCAAGATCGAACAGTTCCGAGCGACGAAGATCCTCGCATTCCGCGGTCTGAGCCAGCAGCCAATCGACCTGGCCGAGGCCGGCGACATCGTCACCATCGCCGGCATGGCCAAGGCCACCGTGGCCGACACGATCTGCGACACCTCCGTGACGGAGGCGATCCCCGCGCAGCCGATCGACCCGCCCACCATCACCGTGACCTTCGGCATCAACGACTCGCCCCTGGCTGGTCGTGACGGCAAGAAAGTCCAATCGCGTGTCATCCGCGACCGCCTGATGAAGGAGGCGGAAACCAACGTCGCCATCAAGATCAGCGACACCCCTGGTGGCGAGGCCTTCGAGGTTGCCGGTCGCGGCGAACTCCAGATGGGCGTCTTGATCGAGAACATGCGCCGCGAAGGATTTGAACTGAGCATCTCACGTCCACAAGTTTTGTTCCAGGATATCGACGGTCAACGGCATGAACCGATCGAAGAAGTCACCATCGATGTGGATGACGAGTACTCCGGGGCGGTCATCGAAAAGATCACTGGTGCCCGCAAGGGTGAACTGGTCGAGATGAAACAGGCCGGGGCTGGCAAGACGCGGATCATTGCGCATGTCCCGTCACGCGGCCTGATCGGTTACCACGGTGAATTCCTGACCGACACGCGCGGTACGGGCGTCATGAACCGCGTTTTCCAGGAATGGGCCCCCTACAAGGGTCCGATCCCGGGCCGTCGTGCGGGCGTCCTCATCTCGATGGAGTCGGGTGTATCGGTGGCCTACGCCCTGTGGAAGTTGGAAGATCGCGGCAAATTCTTCATCGGCGCGCAGGAGCAGGTCTACCAAGGCATGATCCTGGGCGAGCACAGCCGCGAGAACGATCTGGAAATCAACCCGCTCAAGGGCAAGCAGCTGACCAACGTGCGCGCGTCAGGTACCGATGAAGCCGTTCGCCTGACCACACCGGTCACTCTGTCGCTGGAGCAGGCCATCGCGTACATCGACAATGATGAGCTGGTGGAAGTCACGCCCAACGCCATCCGAATGCGCAAGCGCTTCCTTGACCCGCACGAGCGCAAGCGCCAGTCGCGCGCCGCCGGGTAGGAGACCGCAAACGGACCGCCGGAACAGACCCATGGGGCGCGCCAGAACGGCGCGCCTTTCTCGATTTAAGGGTGCCATGTGACCGGCTTGGCAGGCGCGACGGGTCTGCCGCCACCGGCACCGCATCTCGCCATGACGCTTTCACTGGCTGTCGGATAAAGCGCATCTCGATCGAACATCTGCGAGTTATATCAACGCCCGGGCCGGCGGTTTTCGACACAGGAACGTCTGGATTTTGCGGGAAGTCTTGCGAAAGCAAGTCTGACGACCAGCGCACGCGGAAATCTTCGACATTCCGATCCAGAGGAAGATAGTCCAAGCTAAGGAATTCCCGCCTATCCGATAAAACTACGGGTGCCGCATGACTTTCGACCAGATCCGGACTTTCCTGTGGGTCGCCCGTCTGGGTGGTTTTCGCAAGGCCGCCGAGCGGCTGCACCTGTCGCAACCCGCAGTCTCCACCCGCGTCTCGAACCTGGAGCAGGAGCTGCGCGTCTCCCTTTTCGAGCGGGGGCCGGGCGGACTTGTTCTAACCAAGTACGGAACGCTCCTTTTATCCTATGCTGAACAGATGCTGTTCGTCGAAGAAGAGATAAAGCAGCGCGTCGCGAACCCGTCCGAGGCCGAGGGCCTGTTTCGCGTCGGGGCTTCCGAAACAATCGCCCAGGCGTGGTTGCCCGATTTCCTCAAGGCCTTCAGCGAGCAATATCCGCGCGTCACTGTCGATCTGACGGTCGACATCTCCCTCAACCTGCGAACGGACCTGCTTGAACGCAGACTGGACCTTGCGATCCTGATGGGACCGGTGTCGGAATATTCGGTCGAGAACGTCGCCCTCCCGCCGTTCGACCTGCACTGGTATCGTTCAACCACGAATGAAGAAACCGACCTGACCAGGATCCCGGTCATTTCCTATTCAAGCAAGACGCGTCCTTTCCGTGAGCTGATGTCGGAACTGACCCGCCGGATCGGACCCGAGGTGCGGATATTCTCATCGGCGTCCTTGTCCGCGAGCCTGAAGATGATCGCCGCAGGTGTCGCCGTCGGGCCATATCCGCGCGCGCTGGCAAGTGACTTTCTCAGTTCGCGCCAGATCGTGGAGTTTGATCCGGGCTATACACCGCAGCCTCTCGCCTTCACGGCGTCCTACTTGTCCGAGCCGCGTAGCTTTCTTATTGAAAACAGTTCCGAAATCGCCCGTGAGGTGGCGCAGGTCTGGGATCGGACGCATCCAAGATAGGTAATAAATCTCTATCGCAGGTGATATAATATGATAAATTGCATGGAAGTTGTCGCTCGTGTGATGCTGATCAAATAGAAGAGGGGCTGCATACTTGTTACAAATGTCTGTCAAACACGCCGATCTTGTCGCGTCTTCTGCGGCGGATGTCCGCGCTGCGATCCGCAGCGGGTCCTACGCTGGTCACACCGCCGGGTTGGCATCGGGCAAGCTGCAGTGCAATCTGGCGATCATTCCAGAGCGGTTCGCCCTTGATTTCCTCCGGTTCTGCCAGCGTAACCCGAAACCGTGCCCCGTCGTAGGCGTCAGCGACAGCGGCGACCCGATGCTGCGGACGCTGGGCCGCGACATCGATATCCGCACCGACGTACCGAAATACCGGATCTTCCGCGATGGCGTCCTGGCCGATGAAGTCACCGACATCTCTGGCGTCTGGGCGGATGACCTCGTGGCCGTGGCGCTCGGGTGTTCGTTTACGTTCGAGAACGCGCTGCTGCGCAGCGGTATTCCGGTGCGCCATGTCGAGAGCGGTCTGAATGTCCCGATGTTCCGATCGAACATCGACCTGGTCCCCGCCGGCAAATTCAGTGGGCAAATGGTGGTCACCATGCGCCCCATCCCCGAAGATCAGGTCGCGCAGGCCCGCGAGATAAGCGCCCGCTTCCCGCAGGCGCACGGCGCACCGATCGCCGTGGGCGACCCGGCAATGATCGGCATCGCGGATCTGTCGCGCCCCGACTGGGGCGACGCGGTTGAGATCAAGCCCGGAGAAGTCCCCGTCTACTGGGCCTGTGGTGTCACCCCCCAGAACGTGCTTCTGGATGCGGGCCTGCCGATCTGCATCACCCATTCGCCGGGTCACATGCTGATCGCGGATGTCGCTGAAGATGCAGAAACGACAATTCTGCCAACAAACTAAATCAATAAAATCTCACCCAACAAGGAGTTCGACCATGAAAAACGCACTTGCCCTACTCGCCGCCACCACGGCCCTCGCCGCGCCGGCCCTCGCAGAGGATCTGTCTGTCGTCGGAAGCTGGTCCAGCCTGCCATTGCACAATCAGTACGAAGCCCCGTTCTGGGGCACGACCCTCCCCGAGGCGTCTGGCGGTACGATCAACGTGGAATTGACCACGCACAACCAGATGAGCCTTGGCTTGGGCGACATCTATCCGCTGCTGGGTCAGGGCGTCTATGATGTCGCCATGACCGTGGCCGACTATGCCGTGGCCGATGCGCCCGAGCTGGAAGGCCTTGACGTGCCGCTGCTGGCGCTGACGGCAGACGAGGCCCGCGCGATGGTCGATGCCGCACGCCCGATGGTCTCGGACATCTACCGCGACCGCTTCAACAGCCATGTCCTCGCCATTGCCCCCTATCCGCCGCAGGTCGTATTCTGCAATCACGAGATCGCGTCGCTGGCGGACCTCGAAGGCCTCAAGGTCCGCGCGTCAGGCCGGATGACCGCCAAGCTGCTGGAGGCTCTCGGGGCCGAGGGCGTGAACGTCTCCTTCGCCGAAGTACCGGGCGCGTTGCAGAACGGTGTCGTCGATTGTGCCGTGACCGGGGCGGGCTCGGGCTACAGCGCGGGCTGGTGGGAAGTCTCGACCCATCTGCTGCCGATCCCGCTGGGCGGCTGGGACTCCGTCGTCACAGCCATCAACCTCGACAAGTGGAACAGCCTCGACGCCGATACGCAGGCGCTGATTTCCTCCGAAGTCGTCTCCGGCTTCGAAGATCCTGCCTGGGCCAGCGCACAGGATGCCTTGGTCAATGACATCGCCTGTCTGACCGGCAATGGCGAATGTCCCTCTGGCGAAGCCCGGTCCATGACCCTCGTCGAAGTGAGCGATGAGGACTTCGCACATGCGCGCGAAATCCTGACCACGGAAGTGCTGCCTGAATGGGCGGAGCGTGCCGGTGCCGATTGGGCCGCGCGCTGGAACGAAAGCGTCGGCGCGACCGTCGGTGTGACGATCAACTAAAACAGCAATCAGGGGACGGACCGATCATGGAACTCAAGATGATACACGGCCTGCGCGCCCTCAACAAAGGCGTCGCCCTTGTTGTCGGAGCTGGCCTGCTGCTCTGCGCAGCCTTCGTGCTGACCGATATCATCATGCGCCAGATCGGAACGTCCCTTGGCGGCACCGAGGAGATCGCGGGATACGCCATGGCGCTCGCGACATCCTGGGGCATGTCATACACGCTGTTGGAACTTGGGCACGTGCGCATCGACCTGTTGCGCACGCGCTTTCAGACATTCGGCAAGGCCCTGTTCGACGTCTTCTCGATGATCGTCATGTCCGGCGTCATCATCACGATCGCGATCAAGGCCTGGCCCGTGGTGGAGCGGTCGCTCACCAACGGGTCTCGCGCGAACACGCCGCTGGAAACGCCGCTCATCTGGGTTCAGCTCCCGTGGTTCGCCGGTTGGGTCTGGTTTGCCCTGATGTCGACCCTGACCACCCTTGCCGCGCTGAGCCTGCTGATAAAGCGTCGCCACGCGGAAACCGAAGCCTTCGTCGGCGCATTCGCCGAACAGGAGACGCTGCAATGATCGCCTATGTCTCCGTCGGCCTTCTGGCCCTGCTGGCCCTGTCCATTCCCGTCGGCATCGTCCTGTTCCTGCTTGGGTTCGGCATCGATGTATTCTTTTCCAGTTTTCCGCTGACGCGCGGTCTGGGCAACATGGTCTGGTCGGCATCGAATTCGGCCACGCTGATCGCGATTCCGTTCTTCGTGCTGTTGGGCGAAATCCTCGTGCGCAGCGGTGTCGCCACCCGGACCTATGCGGCGCTTGATCGGTGGGTATCATGGCTGCCGGGTGGTCTGATCCATGCCAACGTGGCGACGGCGACGATGTTCTCTGCGACCTCCGGCTCCTCGGTTGCAACGGCAGCGACGGTTGCAACCGTCGCGATGCCGCAAGCTGAAAAGCTGGGCTATGACCCCAAGCTGTTCTCCGGCGCGATCGCGGCTGGTGGCACGCTGGGCATCATGATCCCGCCGTCGATCAACCTGATCGTCTACGGCTTTCTGACCCAATCCTCGATCCCGCAGCTGTTCCTCGCTGGTCTGGTTCCGGGTATTGCGCTGGCCGTCGCCTTCATGGCCGTCACCGCGATCATCTGCACGATTCGTCCGGATCTGGGCGGTGTGCGACGCACCTTCCCGTTCCCGCAAATGCTGCGCGCTCTGATCGATCTGGTCCCGATCCTGATCCTGTTCGGGCTGATTGTCGGCTCCATTTATCTCGGTTGGGCGACACCGACCGAGGCAGCGGCCGTCGGCGTGGCGGGAGCCTTCCTGATCGCCCTAGCATTCGGAGGCATCTCTTGGGACATGCTCAGCCAAAGCCTGACGGGCACGGTCAAGATCACCTCAATGATCATGCTGATCGTGATCGGGGCGTCCTTCCTCAACTTCACGCTGGCCTCTGCCGGTCTTGGTCGCGAGCTTACCGAATTCATGACGGGACTGGGACTGACACCGATCAAGACGATCCTCGTGGTCGTCGTCCTCTACATCGTCTTGGGCTTCTTCATCGAAACGTTGTCGCTGATGGTTGTGACGATCCCGATCATCGTTCCGCTGGTCGTTACGCAGGGCTATGACGTGATCTGGTTCGGTATCCTGATGATCGTGCTGATCGAGATGGCACTGATAACGCCGCCGGTCGGGCTGAACCTGTACGTGGTTCAGGGGGCGCGCAAATCCGGCAGCCTAAACGAAGTCATGCTGGGAGCCTTGCCCTACTGCCTGACCATGTTGGCCATGGCCTTCCTGTTGATCGCCTTCCCAAGCATCGCGCTGTTCCTGCCAGCCTTGCTGCAATAGGCATAGTGCATCCGGTTGTGCCCACCCGTGGGCGCGACCGGGTGGATAGCGTTGGACACACAGACGGGCCCACGGGGCGCGGGGCACCGGTGCCTCGTTCAATTTCATTCTTCAGGACGGCGCAACAGCCGAGGCACTCGGGGCGACTCAGATCCGGGTTGCTCAACCGATCAGGGTCGTCGCCAAAGGTGTCGCGGGCCCAGAAGGATTCGAACCCTCGACCTGCCGATTAGAAGTCGGCTGCTCTATCCAGCTGAGCTATGGGCCCTTGCCGCGTTCATGCCGTGAAGCCGGGTCGGAACGCAAGTCACAGGTGCGCATTCATCAGGCCTCGCACATCGACCCGCGCGCGCAGTTTCGATGCCAGCAGGAACATGCCCCCGAATTTGCGCTGAAGGTAAAGAACATCAATCGGCACCGGAGGCGGCACAAAGCCTGATCGCGCCAGCGCCTCACCCTCGGCCTGCATCCTGCGCGGCAGGTCGGTGGCGACGAAATCGAACGGGCCAGGCATACGCAGGGCGTCGAAGACGATCTCCATCATGCCCATGATCCGTATCCGGTGATCCGACGAAATAGCGCTCGACAGAAAGCCGATCTCGTCCGCGACGGTCTCCGCCCGCGCCATGTCTCCCGCAAGGCCCGCGCGCATCAACTCGCGATACCGTCCCGCGACGTGTGGCGAAATCTCCCGAGTGGCACCGAAATCCAGCAGAACAATCCGCCCGCTATCAGCATTCCAACGATAGTTGGCGAAGTTCGGGTCGCTCTGCATCACGCCCCACTCGAACAGCTCCCGCAGGGTCAATGCGATCAGGCTGCGGGCGATGTGGTCGCGGGTGTGCTGTGGCGCGTCGGCTGCCGTCTCGATCGGCGCGCCGGAAACGAAGGACATCGCAAGAATGTTGTCGGTCGTCCAATCGGACTGCAACGCCGGAACGTCGAACGCCGGGTCATTCGACAGAAGTTGGCCGAACCGCACGAGGTGCCGACCCTCCAGCGCGTAGTCCGTTTCCTCGTGGAGCTGTTGCCGCGCTTGTTCCAGATACGGGGCAAGCTCGAAACCCTTGGGCAACAGGCCAGACATGCGGATCAATGCACCGACGTTGATGACGTCGCTGTCGATGCTGCCCGCGACGCCGGGGTATTGCACCTTGATCGCAAGGTCGCGCCCATCCTTCAACTGGCCGCGATGCACCTGACCGATGGAGGCCGCGGCAATAGGGTGGACGTCGAACTGCGCAAATTGCCCAAGCCAGCCGCGCGGCCAATTCTCCGTCAGCACACGTTTGAGCTGCGCGGGTGGCATCCTATGCGCATCGTCGCGCAACCGCGCCATGATCTGCGCCAGTTCGGGGGGCAGCACATCGCCCGTGTCCATCGACACCAACTGACCGATCTTCATCGCGGCCCCACGCATCTGGGCCAGCTGCTCGGTCACGCGGGTGATATTCTTTGGCGTCAGAAGCAGACCACGCACGTCGGGCCGCTTGCCCTGACCCAGTTGCCATGCACCCCCCATCGCCATCCGCCCGGCCACGCCCGCACCCAATCCGCCGATCCGCGCAAGGCGATTGAAGCGCCCGGAGGGAACAGGAACCGCGCGTGACTTATGCCCGCCGGTCATTGGAACAGGCGGATGCCGGAAACAGCCAGGTCGGCCCGAAACTCTCGTCCGATAGCCAGCAGACCCAAACGCCGCAGCTCGCCCGGAACGAAACGCGCGTCGGTTCGGTGCGCCTCCAGATCGGCGAAGGGGATGCGGATGGTGGTCCATTCCGCCGGGGCAACAAACGTGGCACGGAAACTTTGCCAAGGTCGCGTCAACGCATCGGTGCGCGCGCGCAACTCGTAGGTTTCACCGTTGCCATAGGCATCGAACTCGACCCCGACGAACACGCTCGCATCGACATCGGTATCGAACGCCATCTGCACGAAGCCCCCGTTGTTGTCCAAGGAGACGTCACCCGTCAGCCGGACCGCCGCGCGCCCGCCGACGACTTCCCGTGTGATCTGTCCGGTGGACACGCCGCCCATGACCGTATCGGCCACGTATTCCCAGTCAGGGGTCAGATCCATCCCATCCTCCGCAATGGCCGGGGTCGCGGCCATAAAGGCCATCAATATTGATTTCATCATGGTCTGCGACCTAGCGCGCTGCGACACCATGGAAACCGCCCCCCGCGTTGCAGCGGGCATCGTCAGCGCCTAGAGACCGGCCATGCACTATGATGCAATCATTCTGGGCGCAGGCGGCGCGGGCCTGATGTGCGCGGCCACCGCTGGTCAGGCGGGCGCGCGCGTCCTGCTCGTGGATCATGCGCCCAAGGCCGGAAAGAAGGTCCTGATCTCGGGCGGGGGGCGTTGCAATTTCACCAATACCGGAACCGAGGCGTCGCGGTTTCTGTCCGAGAACCCCCATTTCGCCAAATCCGCGCTAAGCCGCTATACCCAGTGGGATTTCCTGGAGCTGGTGCAGGCGCATGGCATCGCCTGGCACGAAAAAACCCTGGGTCAGCTTTTCTGCGACGACAGCGCGCGGCAGATCGTGGCGATGTTGCTGGACGAATGTGCGAAGGGCGGAGTTGAAGTTCGCCTGTCCACCGAGATCGGAGAGATCAGCCACGCCGACGGGATATACCGTGCCGCCGGGGCCACCGCGCCCGCCCTCGTCATTGCCACGGGCGGGCCGTCGATTCCCAAGATGGGGGCGACCGGCATAGCCTATGATATCGCGCGGCAATTCGGACTGAACATCGTTCCGCCCCGCCCCGCGCTTGTCCCCTTCACGCTTGGGGACGATGACGCCGCCTTTCGCGACATCTCGGGCGTCGCGGTGCCCTCGGTCGCATCTGTGAGGGGCAAGTCGTTCGAAGAAGCGTCGCTTTTCACGCATCGCGGTCTGTCCGGTCCGGCGATTCTTCAGGTCTCATCCTATTGGGCCCCCGGAGCGCCGGTCACGATCAACGTCCTGCCGGATGCGGGTGCAAAGCTGCGCGATGCGCGCAAGCGGATGCCACGGGCGGGCCTCAAGGCCGCCTTGGTCGAACATCTTCCCAAACGCCTGGCCGACGTTCTGGCCGTGCGTATCGCGCTGCCGACCGAACTCGGAAATGCCTCCGATACGATGCTGGACGGCGTGGCGGCGCGTCTGGAAAACCTGACGTTCCATCCAACGGGCACCGAAGGCTATGCAAAGGCCGAGGTGACGGCAGGCGGCATCGATACCGCCGCCCTTTCGTCCAAGACGATGGAAGCGCGCACTGTCCCCGGCCTATACGCCATCGGCGAGGCCGTGGACGTCACGGGGTGGCTAGGCGGCTATAATTTCCAGTGGGCCTGGTCATCGGGCGTCGCGGCAGGTCAGGCGATCGCCGCGCGCAGATGAAACTTCAGTGTGTCCACACGGCGCGGCGGTTGGTCGCGAAATTCTCGCCATAACCACCTGCGCGCAGATTGGCTTTGCGACCCTGCGGCCGTAGCACGATGTATTCGACCCCCTTGTCACGGGCGTAGTCTTCTGCGTCCTTCCGGGTCTCGAACTGCAGCTTGACCTGCGCCTGCGTGTCACGCCCCCCGGTCCAACCGGTCAGCGGATCAATCTCGCGCGCTGTTTCGCTCACGAACTCCAGCACCCAGTCGCGGGTCTTGGCCGTGCCCGAAGACATGGCCGTCTTGGCGGGTTTGTAGATACGCGCGCGCATGGGCTTGCTCCGGGAAAGTCAGACGTGTGTTGCGGTGAATAACCGCCCGTCCCCCCTCCTTGCAAGACGTGATCTGGCCGCACCCGCGCGTCGCGCGCGCACCATGGCCGCAGCGTGGGGTTGTGACGCCGCCCGGACGCAATAGATTAGTCGCATCCCCAGACCGGTGAGTTCCATGGCGCACAACAACACCAATCAGCCCAAAGGCAACGTCGCGACGTTACCCGAACGGGGTGCCGACGTGCCCATGACATCCCGCGCGCCCGCCGCGCGACCCAAGATGGAAGGCGGCATTCGGTTCCGGATGAACACGACATTCGCGCCTGCGGGCGATCAACCCACCGCGATCACCGAACTTGCACAAGGCATCAAGGACGGGGAACAGGATCAGGTTCTGCTGGGTGCGACCGGCACGGGCAAGACCTTCACCATGGCCAAGATCATCGAGGAGACGCAGCGCCCCGCGATCATCCTGGCCCCGAACAAGACGCTGGCCGCGCAGCTCTATGGGGAGTTCAAGGGTTTCTTCCCTGACAATGCCGTCGAATACTTCGTCAGCTACTACGACTACTACCAGCCCGAGGCCTATGTCGCCCGGTCGGATACCTTCATCGAGAAGGAAAGCCAGATCAACGAACAGATCGACCGCATGCGCCATTCGGCCACGCGGGCGCTTCTGGAGCGCGACGACGTCATCATCGTCGCCTCCGTGTCGTGCATCTATGGCATCGGGTCGGTCGAAACCTACGGCGCGATGACGCAGGATCTGTTTGCCGGCACCGACTACGATCAACGCAAGGTGATGGCCGACCTGGTGGCCCAGCAATACAAGCGCAACGACGCAGGATTTTCCCGTGGATCGTTTCGCGTCCGGGGCGACTCGCTGGAAATCTGGCCAGCCCACCTGGACGACGCGGCGTGGCGGCTGTCGTTCTTTGGCGAGGAGTTGGAGAGCATCGTGGAGTTCGATCCGTTGACGGGCTCCAAAGTCAGCGAGATGGACAAGATCCGCATCTACGCCAACAGCCACTACGTCACGCCCCGCCCGACGATGCAAAGCGCGATCAAGAACATCAAGCAGGAGCTGGCGGTCCGTCTGGGGCAGCTTCAGGGCGATGGCAAGCTGCTGGAAGCCCAGCGGTTGGAGCAGCGCACGAATTTCGACATCGAGATGCTGGAGGCGACCGGTGTCTGTAACGGGATCGAGAACTATTCGCGCTACCTGACGGGTCGTGCGCCGGGCGAGCCGCCCCCCACACTGTTTGAATACATCCCCGACAACGCCATCGTCTTCGCCGATGAATCCCACGTTTCGGTCCCGCAGATCGGCGGCATGTACAAGGGCGACTTCCGCCGCAAGATGACACTGGCCGAACACGGGTTCCGCCTGCCATCGTGCATGGACAACCGCCCGCTCAAGTTCGAGGAATGGGACGCGATGCGCCCGCAGTCGGTCTTCGTCTCGGCCACCCCGGCCGCGTGGGAGCTGGAGCAGACGGGCGGCGTGTTCACGGAACAGGTCATCCGCCCCACCGGTCTGCTGGACCCCGAGGTCGAAATTCGCCCGGTCGGCAAACAGGTCGATGACCTGCTGGACGAAATCCGCCGCGTGAGCGCGCGCGGCATGCGCACACTCTGCACAACGCTGACCAAGCGGATGGCCGAGGACCTGACGGAATACCTGCACGAGCAGGGTATCAAGGTGCGCTACATGCACTCTGACATCGATACGATCGAGCGGATCGAGATCCTGCGCGACCTGCGGCTCGGGGCTTTCGACGTTCTGATCGGGATCAACCTTCTGCGCGAGGGTCTGGATATTCCCGAATGCGGGCTGGTCGCCATTCTGGACGCCGACAAGGAGGGTTTCCTGCGCTCCGAAACGTCCCTCGTGCAGACGATCGGCCGCGCCGCCCGGAACGAGGATGGCCGCGTGATCATGTATGCCGACCGGATCACCGGATCGATGGAGCGGGCCATCAACGAGACCAACCGCCGCCGTACCCGCCAGATCGCCTATAACGAGGAGCACTGCATCACGCCCGCGACGGTCAAGAAGAACGTCGAAGACATTCTGGCCGGTTTGTACAAGGGCGACGTGGATATGAACCGCGTCACCGCCAAGGTTGACGCGCCGTTGGCCGGTGCCAACCTCGCCGCACATCTGGACGCCCTGCGCGACAAGATGCGCAAGGCTGCCGAAAACCTGGAATTCGAGGAAGCCGCACGCCTGCGCGACGAGGTGAAACGTCTGGAGACGGTGGACCTGCTGGTGTCGAACGACCCGCTGGCGCGCCAGTCGGCGGTGGAACAGGCCGTGGATGACGCCCGCAAAGCCGAAGGGCGCAGCACGGCAGGTCGACCGGGGATGCGCGGGGGGAATGTAAAGCGGCGGAAGAAACGGTGATCGCGCCGCCAGCGCTCACCATCGTTCTGATCGCGTTGGCCGGAGCAGCCGGAGCAGAGACACGGTGCATGACGCCGCCCTACGTTCCGGAAGGCGAAAAGGGCCACGAGATCGCAGCCATGATTTCGGCGATCGATCCGCTTCGCGAGGGTTTCCCGGATCTTTTCATGGCATTCGACACGGTCGGCCCGGAGGTCTGTCTGGTTGACGGGGCTGTCGAGGTTCGCGGCTACCTAGATTCCGAATCCGGTCGGATCGTGATTTCAGCCGACACCGAACGTGATGGCCGCGTCGTCATCCTCCTCCACGAGATGCGCCACCTGCTGCAACGTGAACGCGGCTATTGCCCAAGCAACGAAGTGTCCATGGAGGAAGCGGCGCGTGCCGTTCTTGCCTATGAGGCGGATGCGATGGCGTCCACTACCGCAGCCGCATGGGAGTTGCATGCGATGGGAATGCCCGGACCTTGGAACTGGCTTTCGGTCGAATGGACCCGTTATTCCGACATCGCGGATGCCTACGCCAAGGTACGCACCGGCGGGGACCAGCGCGTGGCGATGGAGGCGGCCTTTGCGGCATGGTACGGGTCCGACTGGCGAGTCCACAGATACTGGCGCGCCAGTAGCATGGATTACCTCGACCGGGAGGAAGCCGGGCATCTGCTACGCAGCTATGATAGTCTGCCTGAAGATCATTTCGCGAATCTTTGCACGATGCCGGATGGGTCGGCGTATACCTGCGACGTGCCTCCCCCCCCGGACAGGTGAGCGAGCGGATTACTCCTCTTGGATACTCTCCAGATAGTAGACGAGCGACATGATCTTGCCCCGGGTGTACATTACCTGTCCCCAGTTTTCACGGTTGGCTCCCTCCTCGGCGAAGATTGCCCCGTAGACCGGCATAGGCCCGCCATGCGCACGAAGGCCGGTGCGGCCGTCGATGATATGAATGATGTCCAGCATCGGGAATTGACCCTCGGCCTTGGGGTTTCGTGCCGACAATTTTGTCAGATCCGGGATCGCGTCGGTCATGTATTCCGACAGTGGGCCGCCGCCCCTTGCATCGGAGCCGTGACAGGTGGCGCAGTATTGCTGGAACACCTCGGCCCCCGGTTCATCGGAAACCGCCGGACTCACACTGAAAACGACCGCAATGGCCGCGATGTACGCTGAATACCGCATTTTCATCCTCCAAGCTTTAGTCCCTCAAGCTTGGCAAAACCGCCCATAGCAGGTCTTGACGGATATCAATCCGGCGTCAAACACGACCGGAACGGTTCCGATGCCTACTTCCGCCCTGAAACCACCCCTACGATCGCGAGCGCGATCGCAGCGCCCGCGGCTCCCACGACCAACACCAGCAACACGCCGCCGGCGGCCAGCACCGTCACCCCCAGCGCGGCGAGCAGGAACGGTGTCGCAACGGCGGCCACCGCGCCGATCACGGCATATAGCCCCTTACCGCGCCCCGAAATCGCTCCGGCCAGCGCGCCGACAGCCAACCCGATCAGCGCCAGCAGGATGAAGGCAATGGTGCCCAGACCTTCCAGAAAACTCTCCATGGTATAATCCCGATCCAAACACAGATGAGCATGGCTAGCATGGGTCATGTGGGTGCCAATAGTCCCAGATTTTCACCCCGCGCGATCATCGGAAGTCGCCGTACGAATTCATATTGCAGGGCCAACCGGTCAGGCGCATCGGACGCAATCGGCGGCAATCACGCCGCCCCTGAGTCGGATCAAAGCCATGCGTCTCTTTCCCAATCTGATCAAAGCCACCTTCGTCCTTGCGACCCTTGCCGCGCCTGCTCTGGCCGACGAGGTGACCGGCGAAATCCTCGCCTATGACCGTCAGGCGAACATCATCATCTTCGGTGACCGTACCGTCTGGCTTCTGGGTGCGCTGCTCGTGCCCGGCGACCTGACTGCGGGCTACACCGTTACGCTGACCTTCACCAGCGATGGCGACAACGGCATGAAAAAGGCCGACGCCCTGACCCGCGCGAACTAACGTCGGCGCAGGCCAGTTCAGCCCGACATTGAATGAACCTCAGATCTCCCGATCCCCCGGTCTCCGGGGGAATCAGGGCTCTTGAATGGGTTGTTCGTCGACCTGAATATCCACGCCGAGGTTGGGCTGGATCACGGCCAGTATCTCGTTCGCAAGATCACCGATGACGGGAATGAAGTCGATCTGGCTCAGCGACCAGACGACGACCGACAACACCAACGTCGCGCCCAGAACCGAGCCGAGGCCGAAGGCCAGCCCCCGCACCAGCTGAAACATGATCAGCTTCGGAAACGAGTTGTGCACCCTGATGAACCGATGGCTGTTGAGGTGCGCAAGCTCGCGGCGCAGCCCTGCGATTTCTTCATGGATCACATCATCATTCATCGCTTGACCCTAGGCGGCAGCACGCGCAGCTACAAGACACCGCGCAGCGCCTGATAGGCCGCAGCCGTCGCCGCGTTGGCCAGGTTCAGCGACCGTATGTGCGGCGAGCGCATGGGTAGCTTGACCACGCGGTCCCCCCGCCCCGCAAGTTCCGCTTGCGAAAGCCCGACGGTTTCCTGCCCGAACACAAGGTGGAAGTCGGGGGCGAAAGCCACGTGATAGAACGACCGCGCACCGAATTCCTCGAACAGGTACAGCGAGTCGGGGTCAGGCGCGCGGCGGATCAGGAAATCGTCCCAGCTATCATATTCGTGCAGCCGGACGTGCTTCCAGTAATCCAGCCCCGCACGCCGCACATTCCGGTCGGTGATCTGGAATCCGTAGGGCTTCACCAGGCACAGGTCGAGATCAAGTGCGACGCAGGTTCGCCCGACAGAACCGGTATTGCCAGCGATTTCCGGGCGCACGAGGACGATGGCCGGCCGCGTCACTGGTGGACCAGCGCCCAACGCTCAATAAGGTCGAACTGCAAGGATCTCGCCTTACGCGACCAGGCGATGCCACCCCGCGGGCGTTCACGCTCGGCCACCGACAGTCCGTTGCGTCGGCCGGTATCGGCAACGAAGGTCGCGAATGCCAGGCTGCGGCCAGATCGCGCGTCGAAATAACCGGCCAGCCCCGACACGAAGTTGAGCGTGCCCGTCTTCGCCTGCACCGGCTGGCGTGGCGGACCTTCGAGCGTTATCTCCTTCATCAGGGGCCGCAGCATATCCTGCGCCCCGTTCGCCGTCAGCAACCGCACCATGTCCGACGCCGATATCCGGGTTGTACCGTTGAGACCGGAATGGTCATCGAAATCGGGGTGCCGCGCGCCAGCCCGCTGGCTGACCCACTGCGACATCACTTCGGCCGATGCGCCAAGCGACCGCGGTGCGGTTGCAAGGCGCGCGGTCGCAGTCAGGCCCATAGCCTCCGCCACCAAGTTGGTCGAGAATTTCAGCATTGACTTGACCATGGGTCCAAGCGGGGCGCTTTGCGCGATCCCGATTGTTATGCCCTGCCCCCGGCCCCGCTGCGCCGCCGGGGCCGTGATCCCGTGAGAGCGCAGCATCGTACGCAGCACGTCCCCCGCGTAAAGATCGGGGTTGCGCACCGGCAGCCAGCGCGCGCCGGTCCCGCCCAACTGTCCGCGCGCTACTGTCCAAGCATCAACATCGCCGTCACGCCCATAGGTGTAAACCGGCATCGACCGGTCGGCGACGCGCATCCGCGCCGTGGTCACCACGGGGCGGAACCGGTCGGTGCGCGCATCCATTGACGTCTCGTAGCTGTTGCCTGCCCGTTTCCAGCTAAAGTGCACACGGTTGAAATTCAGATTCAGTCCGCCGACCGCAGGATTGTACCCCACATGGTCCGGCTGGGACTGATCAATCCGGTCAACCTTGGGCAGGGCCGCCCCATCGACCAACAGACGCCCGCCGACCTCGCGCAGACCAGCGGCCTTGGCCTGTGCCGCGAGGTCATAGATGCCGTCGCTATCGAGTGCCGGATCACCGCCGCCCACGAGAACGAGGTCTCCTTCAAGGCGGCCATTGCGAATAGGCCCCGTCGCGACCAGCAGCGTCGTGAAGCGAAACTCCGCACCGAGGGTCTCCAGCGCATAAAGCCCGGTCACTGCCTTCGTCACCGACGCCGGCGGCATCGGGCGGACGGGATTGTAGGTTTCCAGAATCTCGCCCGTGCGCGCATCCGCAAGGACAAAGCCCACACGCCCACCAAGTCCCGCCTCTTCGACCAGTCGATTCGCGTCCGGCGCGGACCGGACAAGCGCATCACTCGGTTTGCCCGTCGGCCGGGCAGATGTTTCCGGCGCGCCAGCACAGGCAGGCAGTGCGGCAGTGGTCAGCGCCCCGGTGAGGAAGAAACGTCTACGCATGGAAATCGCCTCTTTGCAGTGATGCCTTGATGCAATGGCGCTTCCGCGATGTGAAGCCCGCATCACATCTGGGCAGGCGCAACAACCGGTGATACCGGTGCGAAATGACACGTGAACTGCTGGGATCGGTGGCGCTGATGTTCGTCGCCATGTCGCTGATTCCGCTTGGGGATACGGCGGGAAAATTGCTCGCCGTGGAGCATGGGGTCTCGTCCATTTTCGTCGCGTTCAGCCGGTTCGCCGTCGGCGCGGCGATGATCGCACTGATCCTGGGGGGGCGGGTGCACTGGTACCTGTACCGCGACTGGCGCGTCTGGCTGCGCGCCGGGCTGATCGCGGCGGGCATCGCCAGCATCCAGACGGCGCTCAAGACCGAGGATATCGCGACCGTCTTCGGGGCGTTCTTCATCGGCCCGATTTTCAGCTACGTCCTGTCGATCCTGTTTCTGGGCGAACGGGTGACGCCATTGCAGACCCTGCTTCTGGTACTCGGGTTCTGTGGCGTCATGCTGGTGGTGCGGCCCGGGTTCGGCATGACACCCGGCCTGGGGTTCGCGATGCTGGCGGGGTTGTTCTACGGCGCGTTCCTCACCGCCTCGCGCTGGTTGTCGAACATCGCTCCACCGCGACAACTCATGCTGTCCCAGACAGTATTGGGCACGGTTCTGCTGGCCCCCTTTGGCCTGATAGAGGTGCCGGAACTCACCTTGCCCGTCAGCGGGCTCGTCCTGTGGTCGGGGGTGGCGTCTGCCTCGGGCAATCTGCTGCTGGTCTTGGCTTATCGCCGTACGGGCGCGACGGTCCTGGCCCCGTTCGTGTATTTCCAGCTGATCTCGGCCACGGTTCTGGGTTGGACGGTGTTCGGCACGCTTCCCGACAAACTGGCGCTTGCTGGGCTGGCCCTTCTGGTCAGTGCAGGTCTCGCCACGATCTTCGTTCGGCGCTAGCCCCCCAATCACCATTCTGTCGGATCGCGGTCGAGGACGCTGCGTGCATCGGCACGTTCAGGAAAGTCCATGCCGGTGCTTTGCGCAGACCGAGCCCCCGTGCATCGGCGACAGACACGCGGGCCGTACGAAAAACCGTGGCCGCCACCGAGGTGCGCGCCGCGATCCGATCTCCGGGCCGCGCCAGGACGGCGATCGGCACCGATGTCATGATCCCACGCCAATCCTGCCAACGGTGGAATTGCGCCAGGTTGTCCGCCCCCATCAGCCAGACGAAGTGCACCCTAGGATAACGTTTTCGCAGCGCGGCGATCGTGCGTGAGGTGTAGCGCGTTCCGAGGCGCGCCTCGATATCGGTGACGTCAACGCGGGGATGGTTCATGACGCCCTGCGCCTGCGCCATCCGCTGTGACAGCGGTGCGGGGCCGCGGGCCTTCAGCGGGTTGCCGGGGCTGACCAGCCACCAGACCCGGTCAAGGCCCAGCCGTTTCAATGCCTCGCGGGTAATGTGCACGTGGCCCGCATGAGCCGGGTCAAACGACCCGCCTAGCAGTCCAATGACCTGCCCCGGCCGCGCGATGGGAAGCCCGTGTTTCATGCAAGCATGAACACCGGCACGACCATGACGTGCAAGGCGATTGCGGATCAGGCAGCGGCATGGTCCTGAACAACGTTCGCCGGTGCCGCCATCCCAAACGCCGCTCTCGGCGGGGTGCGGCATTGCCATGACACGGCCGGCGCAGTTCGCGAAAAGACCGCTTCGCCCGCCGAACGAGCGCCGATTTCCAAGGGGGGACAACCGGCTTCGGCAAGATGACGAAAACGATGGGTCGCCCTGACCGCCCTGTGATTTCCGGGTCGGGCGTTGCCCCCGCGCCGGTCGCGTTATACATGGCGGCCATACCCGAATTCCGGAGGCTATCGAGCATGGCAAGCTATCAGTACGTCTATCACATGGACGGCGTGTCCAAGACCTATCCCGGCGGCAAGAAGGTGTTTGAAAACATTCGCTTGTCGTTCCTGCCCGGCGTCAAGATCGGCGTTGTCGGCGTGAATGGCACCGGCAAGTCATCGCTGATGCGGATCATGGCCGGTCAGGACAAGGATTTTCAGGGCGAAGCCTGGGCCGCCGAGGGGGCCAAGATCGGCTACCTGTCCCAGGAACCGGAGTTGGACGACAGCAAGACCGTCCGCGAAAACGTGATGGAAGGCGTCGCCGACCAACAGGCCATCCTGGACCGCTACAACGAGTTGGCGATGAACTACTCGGACGAGACCGCCGAGGAAATGGGCAAGCTGCAGGACGAGATCGACAGCAAGAACCTGTGGGATCTGGACAGCCGCGTCGACATCGCGCTGGAGGCGCTACGCTGCCCGCCGGACGACTCCAACCCCGCCACCCTGTCGGGCGGCGAACGTCGTCGGGTAGCGCTGTGCAAGCTGCTGCTGGACGAGCCGGACATGTTGCTGCTGGACGAGCCGACCAACCACCTCGACGCCGAGACGATCGCCTGGCTTCAGCGGCACCTGATCAACTACAAGGGCACCTGCCTGATCGTGACCCACGACCGCTATTTCCTCGACGATATCACGTCCTGGATCCTGGAACTGGAGCGCGGCAAGGGCATTCCCTGGGAAGGTAACTACTCCAGCTGGGTCGAGCAGAAGGCCAAACGGCTGGAGCAAGAGTCCAAGGAAGACAAGTCCCGCCAGAAGACGCTGGCCCGCGAGTTGGAGTGGATGCGCGCCGGTGCCAAGGCCCGCCAGACCAAGTCCAAGGCCCGGATCAACGCCTACCACGAGATGGCGGATCGATCGGAAAAGGACCGCGTCGGCAAGGCCCAGATCATCATCCCGAACGGACCGCGTCTCGGCAACAAGGTGATTGAGGCCAACGGCCTGACCAAGGCCTATGGCGACAAGCTTCTGTTCGAAAACCTGACGTTCTCGTTGCCTCCGGGCGGTATCGTCGGCGTAATCGGTGCCAACGGTGCGGGCAAATCGACCCTGTTCCGCATGCTGACCGGGCAGGAACAGCCCGACTCAGGCTCGGTGGAATTCGGTGATACGGTCAAGCTGTCCTATGTCGACCAATCGCGTGACGATCTGAACCCTGATGATAACGTCTGGCAGGCGATTTCGGGTGGTGCCGAGCTGATCAAGCTGGGCGACGCGGAAATCGCGTCCCGCGCATACTGCGGAGCGTTCAACTTCAAGGGCTCGGACCAACAGAAGAAAGTCGGAATCCTCTCGGGTGGGGAGCGGAACCGCGTGCACATGGCGCGTCTGCTAAAGGACGGAGGAAACGTCCTGCTTCTCGACGAGCCGACCAACGACCTGGACGTGGAAACCCTGCGCGCGCTGGAAGACGCGATCGAGGATTTCGCCGGCTGCGCCGTTGTGATCTCGCACGACCGGTTCTTCCTGGATCGTCTTTGCACACACATCCTGGCGTTCGAGGGCAACAGCCACGTCGAATGGTTCGAGGGTAACTTTAAGGCCTACGAAGACGATAAGGCCCGCCGCCTCGGCCCTGACTCGCTGGAGCCGAAGCGCGTCCTGCACAAGAAGTTTACCCGCTGATGGGGGGCGCGCGTTCCTCGGAGGGGGATTGCCCCTCAGGAGCGCGCGGTTGGCTTTGTTCCAATTGACGCAGCGCTCTGTGGACAGCACGGACCTGTCCGCCCGGCAGGCTGCGGAGCGCGGACGCCTGATCCATCGACGGCTTGCCAAGTAGCGTCATTGCGATGACCGCCGGATGCTCACGGGCGAGCGTGACCGGGTCGATAGTCGTGGCAATGACTTTGCGAACATCACCCTGTGTGAAGATCGCAGGCGTCAGTGAGGGTGCCGGCTTCATCGTCGGGGCGGACCGATGGGGCGTCGGCGCGGTCAGGGTCAGGCGGGACGGTTGACCCTCCGGTACCGGCCGCGTCGATGGCGCGGCAACAGTCAGCTTCGGCGGTGCCTTCGTGAACAGACGGCGACGCTGTGCTGGGGCGACGGATGGCTTGGGCCTCTCTGCCTCGACCGTCCGGATGAGGTCGTTCGCCCAGTCGCGCAGCCGTTCTGCGGGCACGTCAGCCGAGCCGTCATGCCCCTTTTCCAGCATGGCAATAAGGGCGCGGGCCTTCTGCGCGTTCGTTACAGGCTGCGTTTCATCCGCGATGAGCGGGTCGGGGTCTGCAAAGGGGATGGCTGGCATCTGGACCTCTCTTAAAGATAGCTTCGCACGAGGGCACCGGACACGAGCGTCCATCCGTCCACGACAACGAAGAAAGCGAGTTTGAATGGCAATGAAACGATTGCTGGAGGGACCATCATCATGCCCATCGACATCAATATGGCCGCCGCCACCATGTCGATAATCAGGAACGGCATGAACACCAAGAACCCAATCTGAAACGCTCGCGTCACCTCCGACAGCAGGAACGATGGAATAAGGACAGATAGCGCGCCTTCTTCCGCGGAAGGACGCAGGTCCTGAAGGTGGGCCAGGGTATCCGCGTCAACACGGGCAGACATGAAGGCGCGAAACGGCTCGACCGCCGCCGGAATGGCATCGACCGCCTCCATTTCGCCTCGTGTGAGGGGGCCGATCCCAACTTCCCAAGCGGCCATGACCACCGGCTCCATGACGAAATACGTCAGAAACATCGCTAGACTGACGATGAGCATGTTCGGCGGCGAAGCTTGTAGTCCGATCGCCTGCCGCATGATCGACAGCACGGTCACAATGAACGGAAAGCAGGTGACGGTCACAGCGATGCCAGGTGCCAGGCTGAGAACCGTGAGCAATGCAATCAGCTGTACCGTGCGCAAGGTAACCGACCCGTCGCCCAGGTCGAAGTTCAGATCCTGGGCCACCGCGATGCCCGGCCAGACAAGCAGGACAAGAACGAGCGCCGGCACCACGACACGCGAGGATTGGTGATTCACGCAGCACCATCCGTCTCGGTCACCTCGGTTAGGCGAACGGCCAACCGACCAGAGCCGTCACCGCCGATTTCCTGTAGTTCGCCGCGCCCGATCAGCCGGTCGCCAGCATAAAGTTCGACCGGGTCGGCAACACCGCGATCCAGTGTCAGAACGGTGTCGCGCTTCATATTCAGAAGTTCCGACACAGTCGGGTGGGCACGGCCGACTGATATCGTAATTTCGACAGGCACACGCGACAGCGCGGATTTCGCCTCGGGGGTGGGATCAGCCATTCTGGGCCTCCTTGATGTCGGTGGCGTTCTGGCCCCGATCGAGTGTTTCGAAAAAGGTGTCGATCGCGCTGTCCAACTCCGACAACACACCGTCTAGGTCGATCCGCCGTTCCTGGCCTGTCCACGTGATAAGCGCCTGCGACATCGCAAGAGCCGATTCGCCGCTTACGATGGCCTGCGTCGGTCCGATGCCAGCCCGGCCCAGCAGACGCGTCATGGGCGTCACATCTTCCGGAGACACATTGACCGTCAGTTGCTCGTTAGCGGCATTCAGCACGTCAGTAATCTCCTCCATGAGGCATCCCAGAAACGTTCGTTCCACGGCATGAGGCAAGACCTTGTCGAACACGTCACGAAGCGCGGGTTCAAGGTCGGCGATCAGGGCCTGCCCGGCCTCACGTTCATCACGGTCAATCTCGGCCAGTCGAATGGCAAGCTGTGCCCCGATTCGAGACTGTTCCGCATCTACCTGAGCCATCGCGTCGTCCCAGCCCGCATTAAAGCCATCGTCATAGCGATCCACGGCAACTGCCGTGGGGCTTGACCTGGCAGGCGGTGACGCCTCAGGGTCTCCGAAATCCTCAAAAAGCGGGGCCATTACGGCTGCTCCGATGTCGCTTCGTCCATCCATCCACGCAGGACTTCGACAGTCTCCTCTCGACGGTCAGAAATCAGCTTGCGGAGCCGATCAACGGGGTCCTGAGGCTCATCCTCTACGTCATCCAAGGCGTTGAAGACTGAAAGGTTTCCAAGATCGGACAGATCCGGCAAGCTATGACTCTGACCCGCAGAAGGGGCAGGTAGCCCATCAGATGTCACTGCCCCCGGCGAAGGCAGCTCCTGCGGGGCAGTCAGCGCATTCACTTCGCCACTGGGTGGCGCGCGGTTCAGGTCGTCATTTCCCGGAGATGGCAGCTGTGGCGTCATTACGCTGTTGAGAACAGGACGGACGACAAATGCCAAAAGACCCAAAACTATAGCCGCCAGCATCCCCGCCGTCACCATTTGGGTAACTTGGCCTCCGGTTACAAAAGGCAGCGACAAGCCCGGTGCGGGACCGGGGCCGTTGGGTATCTCAAATTGCATGCTTCTGACCGTGACGTCGTCACCCCGCTCCTCGCGGTAGCCGACAGCGGCCTGAACAAGTTCGCGAATCGTTTCAAGTTCGGCAGCATCGCGGGGGACCCACTCTGTCGTGCCGTCCTCTGCGGTGGTCCGCTGGCCGTCGACCATGACGGCGACGGTCACCCGCTCGATCGCTCCGGGACCCCGTTCAATCTGACGCTCGGTGGCCGAGAAATCGTAGTTCACCCGCTCCCGCGTTTCGGCATTGTTGCTTTCCGTACCGTCTCCGCCAAAGGCGGCATCGCCCTCCGGGAGGTTGCTGGCGACCGTTACCCCGGCCCCGGACCCGCCCCTGTCCGATGCGCTTCGCTCTTCGGTGTCGGTGCTGAGAACCACACGACTGTCGGGGTCGAGCACACGCTCCGTGATGCGCTCCATATCCTTTCGGGTTTCAACCGCGAGTTCGACCACGAACCGGTCTGCCCCGACGCGTGCCGCCAGCAGGTTCTCCACGGCTGCACGCATCTCGGCAACGCGAGTCACGCGCGCTTCCTCCTTGGTGTCTTGGGCTCCTCCTCCCACCACGCGCCCGCTATTTGCGTCGATCACGGTGACGTCCTCGGGGACCAAGTTGCGAACGGCACCGGCGATAAGGGATTGCACCGCTCGGGCGAGTGATGATCCCACGGCTCCCGATGTCATCTGTACGGTGACTGACGCCGTGGCCGACCGGTCGCGCGCGAAGGGCGACGACTCGGCGGTCGCCAGATGCACCCTGGCAAGCTTGACCCCAGGCGAGGCGAGTATCGTGCGCGTCAACTCCCCCTCTCGGGCTCGCCAATAGGCAGCATCGAACATTTGCGACGTCGTGCCAAACCCGCTCAGACCGTCCAGAACTTCGTACCCTGCACCATCCATACGGGGCAGGCCCTCGCCCGCCAGTTGCATACGCAGGGCATCGCGCGTCGCGCCATCGACATAGATCGAGTCACCCCGGATGTCGTAGGCCACGCCGCGCGCATCCAAGCTGGACACGACCTCGGAGGCAGTTGCCGATTCGAGCCGCGCGAACAAGAGCTCCATCCGCGGGGCTGTCGCCATACGCGTCAGGAAAAAGACGGCGAGAAAGGCGAGAAGCGTAGCGCCAGCAAGAATGGCAAGTCGACGCTTGTCCTGTCCTTGCCAAGCCGTTGTCAGGTTCTCCATACGCGATCCTCCTGGATGCCAGATACCCGTTCTGGGTACAGGGCCCAGGATTCCTCAATTGCATTAACATTCAGTTAGCTCAGGTCAGTTAGGACTGTTCTCGACAACATGAGGATTATCCGATGGCCGATACTGACGAATCCGCCTCCGCAAACGACACGACACCCAAGAAGGGTCTTGGGATACTGGGCTGGAGCTTCACGACCCTCTCTGCGCTCTTTTTGGCAACGGCCGGTTTCTACGCCTCTTACTCCGGTGTGCTGGGTGAATCCGGTCGAATCATGAATGCCGCCAACGGCTCTCACTCAAATCCAGAGAAGGTTCCAATATTTCTGGAACTGGATCCGATGATGATTTCGGTCGGCGATGCGGGGTCGATCCGTCAAATGCGCTTCCGGGCATTTCTCCAGCTAGAGGAAGGGCACCGCGATGTGGCTGCCCTGCAACCGCGTATCCTGGACATTTTCTCCACGTATCTCCGAGCAGTCTCGGTACAGAAGCTGGAAGACCCTACGGCACTCCTCGACCTGCGGGCGCAACTTCTGCGGCGGGTGCAACTCTTAGCCGGGAGGGACTCGGTCCGCGACCTTCTCATCATCGACTTTGTGATTACCTGACATGCAAACACTTGGCTTTATATCCGATGTCCTATTGCTGGCTGCGACCTGCGGCATGGCCCTCTGGTGCCGCACGCTGGCGAGGCGCCTGCGGGCATTCAACGATTTGGATGCGGGCCACGGCGGATCGATCGCAACACTGACGCTTCAGGTCGATGATCTGAAGGAATCAATCACCGCAGCAACGGAACAGACAGACGACCGAAGTGCGTTGCTGAAGGCCGCCAACGCGCAAGCCGATGATAGAATCGGTCGAATGGAGATGCTTCTGGCCAGCTTGGAGGACCTGGAAGACGAAGCTGCAGACAGGGTGCTGGACAATCCAATCCCCGAGCGCGCCGATGTCCTTCCGAGTTTCAAGGCGTCGCGTCAAGTCGATGCCAGCCCGGGGGCATATCGATGATTCAGTGGACACGAGGCATGAGGCGATTGACCGTCACGGTAGTCGTGACACTGCTAATCCTGTCCGGCCTCACCCGGATCGTTTCGGCCAGCCTGTCAGTTCGTCCGGACATTGAACCGACGCTGGCATCCGCTCCGACCGCCCGGATATCCCAGACCGAGAGCAACGAAGTTGCGGCGCTGCTTCGTGATATCAAGCGACAGGCAACATTGCTGAACGAACGGGAAATGGCCGTTGCGCTGCGCGAGCAGGACATACTCATCGCAAGGCAGGAAATCGAAGCCGCTCTTGATGATCTGGTGGAGGCGGAAAACAGACTGGTCGCAAGAATGGAATTCTCCAGTACAGCATCTAATACAGATATCGACCAATTAGTTCGCGTGTACGAAGGTATGAAGCCAAAAGAGGCGGCTATTTTATTCGAAGCTATGGCACCTGAATTCGCCGCTGGATTTCTCGCGCGTATGAATGCTGATTCGGCCTCAGCACTCTTTTCGAATCTCAGCCCCGGGAAGGCCTACGCCTTCAGCGTGATCATCGCCGGGCGAAATGCAAACGCAGCGACGGAGTAGATCATGGTTAGTATCGCTGGACTCGCCTGTATTTTTATCATGATTTTCGGAGGCTACCTTATGGCTGGCGGAAAAATGGGAATTATCCTTAAGTCGCTTCCGTTCGAAATGATGATGATTGGCGGAGCCGCTTCAGGGATATTTCTCGTCAGCAACAGCATGTCCGAGGTAAAGCGGACGATCAAAGACATCAAGAAAGTTTTCAATGGGGCTCACTGGAAGCCAGACGACTACCGAGATCTGCTCTGCCTGCTATTCGAATTGATCCGTCTTGGCCGGCAGAATGCCGTTGCCCTGGAAGAGCATATCGAGAATCCAATGGACTCGGCGATTTTCACTAGTTACTCAAAAATCTTGCTTGACAGGGAAGCGGTTGCGATGATCTGCGATACATTGCGCGCAGTATCTATGAATTACGACGACCCCAATCAGGTGCAAGATGTTCTCGGGAACCGCCTTGACGAAAACCTTCACCATTCCATGCATTCAAGCCGCGCACTGCAATCCATGGCCGACGCCCTTCCGGCCCTCGGGATTGTTGCAGCTGTTCTGGGTGTTATCAAGACAATGGCCTCTATAGATCAGCCGCCCGAAATCCTAGGAAAACTGATCGGCGGTGCATTGGTTGGAACATTTCTAGGGGTATTTCTCTCGTATGGCATAGTCGGTCCTTTTGCTATGCGCCTCAAGGCTGTTTGCGAACAGGATTCAAATTTCTATGGACTGATCCAGGACGTGCTCGTGGCGAACCTTCAAAATCATCCGACAAATATTTGTATTGAAGTGGGGCGCCAGTCAACACCGTCAGACATCCGGCCCAGTTACTCTGACCTTGAAAAGGCTCTGAAAATACGGAAAGCTGCATGATTTGGCACTCCAAAACGCTATTCGCTTTGATTTTGGTCGCGCTTCTTTCTGATGGTGCCATCGCGCAGCAAGTAGAAGTGCAATCTGGCGAACACCCGAATTTCAGCAGATTAGTATTTCCAGATAGCCCCGATCGCACTTGGGCAGTTTTGGAATTGAATGGTGTGACGCACATCAAATTTTCAAGAGACATGCCCAGTTTGGATTTAAGCCAAGTTTTTAAATTGATCCCACGCGACCGCCTACGTAGCGCTACCTTTGAGAATGGTACGCTCTCTTTGGTTCTTGGATGCGCCTGTCCGGTAAACATAACACAAATTCCGAGCAATCATATCGTAATAGATATTAATGATCCATTGTCGGAATTTTCATCGAATAGTAATGCACATGCAACGGAATTGCCGTTCAAATTTCTGCCGCTGCGCATGCCGTCCTTCGAACTTCAAGCACCTTTACTTGCGTCTCTTGTCGAATCGAGAGGAAACCAAAGCTCTCTAATCGATGGAGAAATAGAAAGTTCTTCAGTGGCGCAGATCACTTCGAACCAAATTCTTAAGCATCCAACGGGCCATGTTCCATTGGTTCTTGATGAGATGCTTTCAGAAAGGGCAATTCATCAGGCATCGAATTGCGAAGTCGATGCGCTGGCGCGAATGGTCCTGACTTCCGATTTGGGGGAAGCGCTCGATGATCTGACCGCAGCGCACGCTTCATTACTCACGGGCCAGGACGAGCTAGACGAAAACGCAGTGCACGATCTGGCATTGGTCTATCTACGTCTCGGTTGGGGGGCAGAAGCCAAACGTTCAATCGAAAGTTCCGCCAACGATCAGGAGGTGATACGTATTGTCGCGGCGGCTTTGGATGGCAGCTCGTTACCGGAGTATTCAAGTATTGACCCGGGTTGCGGGCCCGGTGCCGCTGTCGTAGCCCTCCTCATCGGGGTCGAAGCCGACGTTTGGGCGCGCGCAAACGAAGCGGAACTTGCGCGCTTTCTCGACGGGATTCCAGAGGGGCGCCGCCGCGAATTTGGAAACCGGCTGAGTTCGTCTCTCACTCTGCTGAACCAAGCAGATTTACTCATCGGAATCACTCCCACCGCGAATACCCCCATGTCCGAACCAAAATTGTCCGAGGCTGCGGCGGGAACTAGTGCCGCCGCCGTACTCGCCGCCATTGACCTCCTTGAATCCGCTAACATTTCCAGCCAACCGTTGGATGAATTGCATCTGGAAAACGCTAGGGCAATCCGACCATCAGTTCCGAATGGACCAATGCTTGATGCACTCGATCTCGTGTTGGCAGAGTCGCTGGTCATTGCGCGCCAGCCTGCCATGGCTATAGAAATGGTTACTGACAATCAGGTTTCAGCCCAAACCCTTCTCGATCTGCTATCAGCCCATCTGTCACCTGAGGACGCAGCCGATTTTATGGTCCGTCTCGAGCCCCTGCTGTCGCCAGATGACCCCAATCGCTTGCGCGGCCGAGATTTCTTCCTTGAGCTGGGCCTTCCAGATACCGCCAGACGCTTTGCGGATGCACCGAGTGGGCACCTTCCGTTTCAAGTTCCCACACGTCTGACCGACGTCGATCCTTGGCTTACTAGGGACCTGAGCGCATTGGCAGACGCTCCGCCTGAAAGCTGGTCCGCACGCAACGAGATTGCCGATGTCATTCTGAAACGGAACCAATCCATTACTCTGGATACTGACTTGGCGATCGCAGATCAGGTTCTCCGCCAAAGCCGAGAAATCGGGGCGCTTGCAAGGCACCTTATCCAGGGACCGTAACGGGCGGTTAACCAAAGGCGCATACACCCATAGCCTAAGCCGCATCCGTCAATGGACTCCGCCCCATGAAAGCCGTCTTCCAACCGACAGTAATGATGGCCTTGGCCTTGATGGCCGTTATCTTGATGATGATTCTTCCCATGCCATCCTGGGTACTGGACGTCGGATTGTCTGCCAGTTTCGCCATCGCGATCCTAATCTTCACAACCACTCTCTTCATCGAACGTCCCTTGGACTTCTCGGCCTTTCCAACAATCCTTCTGGCGTCCCTTATGCTGCGCCTGTCGCTGAATGTCTCATCAACGAAATTGATAATTGGTGAAGGGCACACCGGCACAGACGCTGCGGGGGCGGTGATTGAGGGATTCGCGTCCTTCGTCATGAGCGGCAGCGTCGCCCTCGGTCTGGTGGTCTTCGGCGTTCTATTGATAGTGAATTTCATGGTGATCACCAAAGGTGCGACCCGCATGGCAGAAGTCGGGGCACGCTTTGCGCTCGACGGCATGCCAGGCAAGCAACTGGCGATTGACAGCGACATGTCCGCTGGGGCGATCGACCACACCGAGGCAAAACGTCGGCGCGAAACGGAACTTGCCGAAACGACGTTCTTCGGGTCACTCGACGGGGCATCGAAGTTCGTCAAGGGAGACGCGGTCGCAGGCTTGCTAATCACAATACTGAACCTGGTGGTGGGTCTTACTGCAGGTATGGTCGCGCACGGGATGCCCATCAGCGAAGCGATCGAAACCTACGCAATCCTTACAGTTGGCGACGGCCTGGTATCCCAAATTCCGGCGGTGATAATTTCCATCGCGTCGGGCCTCCTGCTGGCGCGCGGTGGAGGCGAAGGCGCGATCGACAAGGACATTCTTGCCCAGACAGGTCGCCACCCTGCGGCCTTGGCGACGGTCGCCTTCATCATGATGATCTTCGCCTTGGTCCCCGGTCTGCCGTTTCTGCCATTTACCGGAGGCGCGATCATTCTCGCCGGGTCCGCACTCATGCGGTGGCGCAGCATGGCCGCAACGCAAGAAGCATCAGAACCGGAAGAGCCCCTGCAGCCGACCGAACGAGGGATCGGTGATGTACTGGCGCTTGATGAGATTCGCGTGGACTTTGCGCTTGATCTTGTCGACTTGGCCCTAGATCCGGGGAACGGATTAGAAAGCCGGATAGTCGGCTTGCGAAACCACATTGCTGAATCCTTCGGGATCATTCTCCCGGAAATTCGCCTGACCGACGACCAGGGACTTCCCGCCGGAACATACGTGATTCGAATCCATGGCGTCGAAGCCGCACGCGATCGGCTGGAACGGGACCATGTTCTTATGCTTACCGGGTTTGGTACGCCAGAGCAGGTCCCTGGTCGCAATGTCAAAGAGCCGGTTTACGGCGCACCGGCGCGCTGGATCCCAGCCGCAGCAGCTGACGACCTGATCGGTGAAACCATCGTCACCCCTGGTGAGGTTCTGGCCACGCATCTGCTGGAAATTATCAAAGCAAACTTTCCCAGGTTGCTGGGCCTCAAGGGGCTGCAACAGCTCCTCGAGGCTTTCACCAAGGTTTCTTCCCCCGAAAAGTCCGTGGCGAACCGCCGACTGCTCGAAGAACTGGTGCCCAGCAAAATATCGATGGAACTCCTGCTCCGCGTACTTCGTCTTTTGCTGGCGGAAAGGGTTTCCGTGCGCAACCTTCCCGTAATCCTGGAGGCCATCGCCGAGAGGCGAGAAGCCGGGCTTTCCCCGGAAGACCTGTCCGAGCATGTGCGTCATCGGCTCGCGATGCAAATTACGACGGGACTGCGACGCCCTGACGGCAGCTTGCCGTTGATCCAGCTTTCGCCGGAATGGGAAGCCGCATTTCAGCAGCATCAGCTGGACGGTAGCAACGGCCGGGCTGAAATCGCACTCCCCCCGGACATGTTCCAAAAACTTGCTCTCGGTCTCGCTGAGAGTATCGGAAAAGCCGCAGAACAGGGAAACCACCCTGCAATCGTTACGTCTGCCCGGCGACGCCGGTTCGTACATGAAATCATGGCGGCGCGCGGCCTTCCCAATCCTGTGATTGCATACGAAGAGATTGGTTCCACGAACACGCCCGCAATCCTCGGATCAGTCGCAGCATGATCCAGAGCCTGCTCGACCTGCACGGTACGATCGCGCCCGCCCTGTCTCAGCTTTTCATTGTGGTGCTACGTGTCGGCGGCCTGATGCTGCTCCTGCCCGGCCTGTCGGACAGGATGATCCCGTCGCGGATCCGACTGGTCACGACATTTGCCCTGTCGGTCGCTGTGGCACCGTCGATTGCGGTCCCTCTGACAATCGGTGGCGAGTTGATCATCATCGAGACATCGATCGGCCTCGCGCTCGGTGCAGTGCTCCGGTTTCTTGTCTCCGCGCTGACGATGGCGGGCATGATGGCCGCGCAACTGACTTCACTGGCGCAGCTATTCGGCAGTACGGAGCCATCGTCGGCCATGGGGAACCTGCTGAATTTGGCCGGTCTTGCCTTGCTCATGGCTTCCGGCCTGCCATTGATGATCGTAGATCTTCTAATTCGGAGCTATGATGTCCTGCCTCTCGGCCTGCCTCCGCCTGGCCGCGACATGGTGGAATGGGGCGTCTCGCGCGCGGCAGAAGCCTTTGCGTTGGCCTTCGCCCTGGCCGCACCGTTCGCCCTTGCCGCGCTTATCTATAACGCGGCGATGGGCGTCATCAATCGGGCGATGCCGCAACTGATGGTGGCCTTGGTCGGAGCGCCCGCGATCACATGGGCGAGCGCGGTGCTCCTTCTCCTTGCCGCTCCATTAATCCTGTCAGTCTGGAAGACCGCGATGATCGCCGCACTTGCGGACCCGCTCGGGGGTGGGCTGCCATGAGTGCTGACGACGGCGCAGAACGCAATCACGAGGCAACCCCGCAAAAATTGTCGGAGGCGCGAAAGAAGGGAGAACTGGTCAAATCTCAGGACCTCGCGACCTGGGCGAGCTACCTTGGGATCCTGCTATGCCTGATGCTCCTTGCGCCCGGCTTGGGACAGCGGTTCGTTGATTTGGGCGGCACGCTTTTGCAGGATGCCGACAATCTTAGTCGTCCACTCCGGACCGGCGGTGCGGGGCAAGCCGCGCGGATATTGGGAGAGGGATTCCTGGCGGTCGCCATCCTCGTCGCACCGGCTGCTGCACTGGTGATCGTTGTGCTTCTGGTGCAGCAGGCTTTCGTCTTTGCCCCCGGCAAGCTGGCCCCCAAGCTATCGCGCATTTCCCTGATCGCGAACGGAGCGAATAAATTCGGGCCGAATGGCCTTTTTGAATTCGCAAAATCGGCGGCCAAGATGACTTTGTTCATTGGGCTCATGGTCTTCTTTCTTGTGCGCAACGCCGATGACTTCGTAGCCGCAGCCGCCGGCGCGCCGCGCGCCATTCCGGCCTTGATACCTTCTCTACTGGCGAAATTCGTAGGGATCGTTGTCATATTGTCCGGCGCGATCGCGGCAGTCGATTATTTCTGGCAGCGGCACAGCCATCTGAAGAAGCAGCGCATGACACGTCAGGAAGTCCTCGATGAGACGAAGCAATCCGAGGGGGACCCTCACCTCAAGAGCCGTCGCCGTCAGCGGGCGCAGGATATTGCGCTGAACCAGATGTTGGCCGACGTGCCCGATGCCACTGTCGTTGTCGTAAATCCGACCCATTACGCCGTTGCGCTTAGATGGTCCCCGCTAGACCCTTCACCGCCGATTTGCGTTGCCAAGGGCGTCGACCACACTGCCGCGCGGATCCGGGAAATAGCAAAGCAGGCCGGTGTGCCGATCTACAGCGATCCACCGACCGCCCGTGCCCTGCACGCCGTCGTCGAGATTGGCGACCCGATCGACCGCGCTCATTTCGCGGCCGTGGCCGTCGCGGTTCGCTTCGCCCGAGAGCTGACCGAAAGGAGTGTGCGATGAATCGCGATGCGCAGTTGGATCTGTTGCGTCAACTGTCGAGGTTGCGGGCGGATCGCGCCGCCGCGCGCCTCGCCCGCATTCAAGGGCTGCTCAACACGCTCGAAGACAAGGCAACAGCGCTCCGTGAGGAGCCCGATACACCCTTCACGAGCGTCGCGGAGTCCGTCGTGCGAGATCGCTGGAACCGTTGGCGCGCAGTCAATCTAATGCAGATCAATACCCAGGTTGCACGGCTGAACATTGCCGCCCAGCCCCAACGCGAAGCACAGGCCCGCGATATCGCGCGCGCCGCTGTCCTGACAAAGCTTCGGACCAAGCGATAATGGCAATCAGCCGATCTCAGCCCGCCTGACGAGCCATCGACACAATCAAGACCTTAGCTGTCGGATCGTCCAACCGGGTCTGAAGTACCAAATCCAACCGTTCGCGCAATCGCGCCATTGAGGCCGCATTCGTAAAGTCGCCGTCGAAGCCGCCAAGGCTGCCGTGCTGGAACAATGCTTCTGTCATTCCGTCCCTCAACAGCGGTTCACGGCTTATGATCACATCCCCCTCCGTGCGGTCCGACGAGACACCGAGGAACAGGACGACATGGCTCCAGACCTGACCATCCCGGAGAACCGGAACGATAAATCCGTCGCGGAAGGATGCGACGGATTCAAGATTTTCAGGAACGCTCGCCAGCACGCCGGCCCCATCGTTCCGCTGCGGTACGGGCTGCAGAAAGAAACCAGCCGCAGTGCCGCCACCTGCGATCAAAACGATCAGCACGGCTGCCATGACCTTCCCCATTATCAAAACGGAAGCAGGATGTCGGCCACCTGCTGTCCATATCGGGGTTGTTGCACGTCCGTGATCTGACCACGTCCGCCATAGGAAATACGTGCCGCCGCGATCTTGTCGTAGGTGATTTCGTTCTGGCGGGAGATATCTTCGGGACGCACATACCCCGAGACCAGCATCTCGCGCAGCTCAAAATTGACGCGCACCTCTTGCCGCCCTTCGATCCGCAGCACACCGTTCGGCTGAACGTCCACGACCGTTGCGGCCACACGCAGCGTCAAGCGCTCCTCCCGGCGAACACGGCCCGATCCGCTCGACGCGCTCGAAGATGAGGCCGATACCGCGTTCGCCAAGCTCGCCCCTTCAGGCAGATTTTCATCAACGCGTTGCGGCAATCCGAACAACTGTGGGATCTGGAGATCTTCGGCCCCGCTTCGCGACCGATTTGTCGCATTATCGATTTCGGCTCGCTCATCAATTTCGACGACGACCGTCATGATATCGCCGCGTTGGCCTGCACGCTGGTCCCCCAGCAACGATTGTCTGCCCCCAGTCCATAGAGACGCAGCGCGTAACGGATCAAGTTGCCCCAGGATATCGACGGGTTGAGGCGCGGCCATCGCTAAATGTTCGGCACTTTGCGCAACGGGGGTCAACTGGGGAGCTTGACCGATATCGGCAATTCGTGCGCAGCCCGCCGTGGCGACGGCCAGAACGACGAAGATGAAAAAGGGCTTCATGCGTAGGTCCTCAGAATCATTGGATGACAACTTGGCCGGTTTCAGTGGCAACCCCGATGACGGTGTTTCGGGAAGACAGGTTCATAACGCGCACGGTCTCGCCGGCACCCGCCCGTCCAAGGGCGCGCCCCTCCAGCGTGATTGACAACCCTCGACGCTTGAATATGAGCGGCACGATTTCGTTGCGCTCTACGACAGTGGGCAGGCCAACGTCGCGCGTCAGGATGGGACGCCCCGGATACAGGTTCACGCGTGCTTCCAAGCCTATCACGTCGCGGGGATCGCTAAATCCATCGGTCGCATCGGCATCGTGGAACGCCAGGTCTTCGCCCGAAAGCGTCGTGCCGGCGCGCACCGCGTGAAGTGCCATGACGGATTGCGCGGCAGCCGGACCGGCCGACACCAGAAGAAAGAGAATGAGCCGGATCATCGGATCTGTGTCGTGGCCGACATCATTTGGTCGGCTGCGGTGATGACTTTGGCATTCATCTCATAGCCACGCTGCGCCTCGATCAAATCGGTGATCTCGCGCACCGCGTCGACGGTACTGTCTTCAAGGTATCCCTGCCGGAAGAAACCCAAGCCATCTTCGCCGGGGAAACCGGCCAGCGGCGCGCCCGAAGCACCGGTTTCCGAGTAGAGATTCGATCCCAGTGCCTCTAGTCCTTTTTCGTTGCTAAACCCGACGAGCGTTAGCTGGCCCAGAAACTCCGGTTCGACACGGTCGATGAAATCAGCATAGATCTCTCCTTCGGGGTTGATGGAAATTGACTTACTGTCGGCGGGGATCGTGATGTCAGGAACCACGGGATGCCCATCCGATGTCACCAACTGCCCCTCGCCAGTGCGTTTCAGCGCACCGTCGCGGGTATAGGCCGTATTGCCCGATGGCAGCGTTACTTCGATATATCCGCGACCCTCGATGGCTACGTCCAGATCGCCGCCGGTCTCGCCCAACGCCCCCGACTTCACCTCCATGCTGACGGCCGTCGCGCGTACGCCCAGACCCAATTGCACACCGGCCGGGACAACCGCTCCGGTGGCGGAATTGATTGATCCCGCACGCGTCACCTGCTGGTAGTGCAGGTCGGCAAATTCGGCACGTCGGGCGTTGTATGCGGTGGTGTTCATGTTCGCCAGGTTGTTGGAAATGACCTCGACCCGTGTCTGCTGCGCGGCCATTCCGGTCGCGGCGATACTCAGTGCACGCATGGGTGCCTCCTTATTGATCCATCAATCGCAGCATCGACTGCATCCGTTCGTGTTCTCGATCCATGAAGCCCTGACCCATCTGGTAGGCGTTCTGAACGGAAACCATTCGCGCGATCTCCAGCACGGGGTTCACGTTCGATGACTCTAGAAAGCCTTGGAGAACCTTTGGATTCTCAACCGGCAGAGCGTCTTCGGCAGCAAACAGCGTACCAGCACGGCGTGACATGGCTCCAGGGTCCGCCGGCGCCAGAATAGCAACGCGCCCTATAGGTCGCCCGTCCGCTGACACTGTCCCGTCGCTGGCGATATGCACGGCGCGCGAGTCCGGCGGTACGAATATCGGCGCGCCCCCATCATCCATAACGGGATATCCCTCGGCAGTCTGCACGCCACCGTCCGGTCCAGCCAGAAAGGCCCCCGCCCGTGTCAAATGTAGCGAGCCGTCGACGTCGACCTGGAAGTAGCCCTCACCTTCGATCGCCATGTCGAACGTCCCACCAGTCTGCTGCAACCCGCCTTGCTCGAACCTCGTCTGGTGCCCCTGCGCATGGGCAAACGACACCGACGCTGCCCCGCCCTCTCCCTTGATTACGAACTCCGAGAAGATAAGGCCCTCGGCGCGGTAGCCCGTGGTGTTCGCATTCGCGATATTCTGCGCGATGACGTCCATTTCGCGCAGCAGGCCGGCCTGACGCCCGAGCGTCGGATAGATTCCATCCGCCATAGTCAGAACCCCTGTATTATCGGGACGAGCGTATCGGTGAAATATCGCCCCAAGGTCAGTGTCATGAATCCCATGGACAGCCAGAAAACCCCCAGGATCGCGGCCATTTTCGGGACGAAGGTCAGTGTCATCTCCTGGATGGAGGTCAGCGCCTGCAACAGACCGATGGCCAAGCCCACGACCAAGGCTACACCAAGGATCGGAGTGGATATCATTACCGCGATCCAAAGACCTTGGCGCAGCGTGTCGTAGAAGAGCAGTTCAGACATGCGCTCAGACCGGCATCCGCAAGATTTCCTGGTATGCCTCGACCACCCGGTCGCGAACGGTGACGATGGCGTCTACGGCGAGCTTGCTCTCGGCCAGTGCCGTGACCAGCGAGTGCGGGTCCGTCCCGGTCGTGACTGCGGCAGTCGATTGCATCTCACCCTGCTCAAGCAGATCGGTGAAGCCGGCGATCGCCTCTCGGGCCGCGTTGGGCTTCTGGACCGGCGTTCTGCCAAGTCCCACAAGGATAGGGTTAAGGTCCATTCTGGCCTCCTGTTGGTTTCAAAATCAGCGTTTCAGAATATCCATCAACTGCGACGACATGCGGCGCACCTGTTCAAACATCTTGAGGTTCGCCTCGTAGCTGCGCTGCGCCTCGCGGGCGTCGGCCAGTTCGGTTACAAGCTGCACGTTGGAACCATCGTGGTATCCCTGCGTGTCCGCCATCGGGTGTTCGGGGTCGTGGATGCGGGGCAACTCTCCGGTCGAGAGCCGGACGCGTCCGACCTGAATCGTCCCCGTCCGCTGCCCCTCATCAATTTCTTCGCGGAACTCGATGATCTTGCGGCGGTAACCGGGCGTATCAACGTTTGCGATGTTCTCAGCGATATGACGAAGACGCTGGCCTTGGCCACGCATCCCCGACGACAAGACCGTCAACGCGTTGGAAAACTCCGTCATGAATTATCTCCGGCCCAGCGCGGTGCGCAGGATATCGAGATTGTTTCGATAAACAGTAATGGCTTGGTTGTGGGCGCGCGCCGCTTCGATCCCGCGCAGAACCTGATCTTCCAGATCGACGGTATTGCCGTTCGGATCGACCGCAGCATTGCGCAGTTTGAATACCTCCGACTGCCGTGAGGTACCGGCCAGATGGCGCTCATCGGCGCGCCTGAGCTGGAAGCCATCGTCGACAACAAAGGGATTCATGTCGCGGGCGTGAAACCCAGGTGTATCGGCATTTGCGACGTTGGTGGCGATCACGCCCTGTCGGTTCGCGGCATGGGCCGCAGCCCCGGCAGCAAGGCGTAGAATGGCTGGCATCTCGTTCACGGGGGATTCTCCTTCGTCCGTGCAACGAAGCCTTAAGGGTGATTCCTTTAGAAACCGTTTCAACCAGTCGAGGAGAAGCCCGATGCGGCGCACCGAAACATTCGCCCCCTTTGCCAATTTTCGGGCTCAAGTCGCCCTGTCGGAGCGTGGCTTTCCACTTGGCCGCATCGCGGAACTTTCGCCTGCAGGCTTTCGTGTTACAGGCCTGTCTGACCATGCTCTTCTGGGGGATGAGCTGATCTACGACGATGCCGCTGGCCTGGTGCAACGAGCGGAAGTTTCCCATCTTGAACAGGGCAGTCTCTGGGCGACGCCCTTCGCCAGCGCCGAGGGGTTGCGCATGGGGCTGCCGGTCCGGCCCGCGGGGTCGCCCCGAATCAACCCCCACGATGGATGGATCGGTCGGATCATCGACCCGTTTGGACGTCCCTTGGATGACCGCCCGATTGCAGCCGGCCAGCCCATGCCCCTGCGCGCGCAGCCACCTGCCGCCGCCCGACGCCGCGGCATGGGGCCCCGCCTGCGAACCGGATTTGCCGTGCTCGATACGATGCTCCCGATTGTGCGGGGACAGCGGATAGGGCTGTTCGCCGGCTCGGGCGTGGGTAAGTCGACCCTGATCGGCACTCTTGCCCGCGAAATGGAGGCGGATGTCTGCGTTCTGGCATTGGTTGGCGAACGCGGCCGCGAAGTTTCGGACTTTGTGCGCCGCATACTGGGACCCGAAGGCATGGCCCGGACGGTCGTTGTCGCAGCCACGTCCGATCAGCCAGCCAATACGCGCCGCCGCTGTGCCGTGACGGCGTTGACGGTTGCCGAACATTTTCGCGATCAGGGCAAACATGTCCTATTTCTGTGCGACAGCATCACGCGCCTGGCCGAGGCACATCGGGAAGTCGCGACCGCGGCTGGCGAAGACGCCAACCTGCGCGGGCATCCCCCCAGCCTTGCCCCCCTCCTCGCGTCATTGGCCGAACGGGCAGGCCCCGGAGAGGGGGAACAGGGCGATATCACCGGCGTCTTCTCCGTATTGGTTGCCGGCTCCGACATGGAGGAGCCGCTGGCCGACATTATGCGTGGGCAGCTGGATGGCCACGTCGTCTTGTCGCGCGAAATCGCAGAGGCCGGACGATTTCCGGCGGTCGACGTCCTGCGGTCCGTTTCCCGCAGCCTGCCCGACGCGGCGACACGGAATGAAAATACTCTGATCACCGAAGCCCGCAAAATACTATCGGCTCATGATCGAAACGAATTGATGGTGACATCGGGGCTGTATGAGCGCGGGTCCAACTCCGAAATAGATCAGAGCTTGATCCTGGTGCCGCGATTGAACGAGGTCTTTACGGCCCAAGGTCTGCCGCGTGCGACGGATGGGTTCAGGATGCTCGCCGGTATCCTGGGGCGCAGCTACACCGCGCCGACCCCAGCGGTTCAGAAGCCGCGCAGCAAAACCAGCGCAGGCGACGAAACCGAGCTACTCCCGCCCGATTGATCAAGCGCAGTGTATCGGTCAAGTACGCGACTCAAAGTGTCACTCCGCGCAAGTTCGGTTAGGTCGTTTGTCCCGAAGATGGCTTCGGCCCTCTCCTGAAAGACCTCTAACTGCCTGTCGATCGGCAGCGTACCGATAGCTGTCGGCATATTGAGCGCGGTCTGCATAACCTTGCGAAGCGGAGGTGTTCCCATAAGCGTAAACCATTTGGTCCGGTTTGAGGAATCGCCCGAAGCCAGTGCGGGAAGTTCCCGCTGCGCCGTCAAAGCGAGGCGCATCATCTCGCTCGTCCGGCCCATATCGATTTCGAAACGTTGGTCCTTGTACCGCTTTGCAATCCGGTCTGGAAAGTCCGACAGAGCGGTGTTGGCGACCCCGAAATCCCCGAACCCGAAGGCCCGCGAAAGGTCGCGGTAGCGTTTGTCGGACAAGCGGTTGGCAAGGGAATCCGGATCGATAGTTCCTTCTTCAAGGACGCGCTTTATCAGGAACTTCGAGTTGATATCGTCACTCAGCCCGAAGGCCCCTAGGGCAACCGACAGCAGCCGGTAATCTCCGACAAGCTGCTCGGCGGTCTTAATCGACCCGATGTTTTCTTCGAAGTAGTTCAGATCACGTTGCAGCACTGGCCCAGCTGCATGTGCTGCGCGTTGCGTCTCGGCGGTGTTCTGAAGGAACCGCCACCCCGCCAGACCGCCAATCGGAACAAAGGGCTGGAACGTCACCGAATTTGAACCGACAGGAGCTCGGCCTCCTTGCGCCGCAGCCGCCCCAGGGTTCGAAGCGCTTGGTAAAACTGTGTTTCCTGCAAGTGTGCGCTCACTTGATCGATGCAGGCACGATCTTCGCTGTCGACGAAAGCGTTGCGAAGAACCGCCAGATTGGCCAGTGTTTCAGACAAGGCAACATCTGGGCTGAGTTCACCGACCAACATCATCTGAACCGTATGGGCCAAACGCCCTACAGGTGTTGTTGTTGCCTCTGGGTTGATCGCATCGCGTAAGCGTAGAAGCTGGGTGTCCGGAGTCAAAAGACGGAGCCGCGCACCCCGGCCTACGTTTTCGATGACCGCGCCATTGACAACGATCCGGTCACCCGACGGAAATTTCAGCATAAGCCCCGCCATATCAGACAGCCTCCGAAGAAAGGCCGGCCGCAATCCGACGGTTGATTTCGAACAGAGCATTCGGCTCCGAGGTGCCAGCAAGGACTGCGCTCGTGGTCCGGTCGACAAAGCCGGCCAAACTGATCAGATTTGCACGCATTGCATCTGGCATAGCGTTGTCATCATCGCTGCAGGCGATCGCAACCGCGTGCCACAAGCGGCGATTGTCGTGCAGCGCTGTCACGCGCGTGGTTGCGGCGACTGCAGTATCACCGAAGGCATGTTCCAGGCGCCTTGTAACTTTCGTAAAGACCAGAGCCTCGGCGCGGCCTGGTGATAACATCGATGCGTCAAGCGCGGCGTAGCCGGCGACGGCCTGTTGTGGATGGCCCATTTTGGTTCTGTCTCACTATTGGCGAGTTTCGCGTCTTTGGCGAAGGATCGGCGCTTTGCGCCCTGGCTCGAAAGAGGCCCTGCCCCGGAATATTCCGGAGCAGAACACTCACTTTACCGGAACAGCGAGAGAATCGACTGCGGTGCCTGGTTGGCAATCGACAGCGACTGAGTCGCCAGCTGCTGCTGAACCTGAAGAGCCTGCAGTCGGGCCGACGCTTCTTCCATGTTGGCATCCACCAGCGAGCCGATCCCCGACTTGAGCGAGTCAGACAGCTTGGAGATGAAAGCCGACTGCGTCTCGATCCGGCTCTGGGACGAACCGAACGACGCCGACGTGTCGACGGCCTTCTGAATCAAGCTTTCAACTTGATTGAGTGCCCCATTGGCCCCTTCCTCGGTGGAGACATCGATGTCAGCCAGCGCTTCAAGGCCACCACCGATTGTCGTGTCCGCAGCGGCGTAGGAGTTGACGTTGATGCTGAATGCGTCAGCTGCCACGCCAGTGAAACCCGTGACTGTGACAGCACCACCATCAAACGTGGCACCGATCGTCGAGTCCGCAAGGTCGTTGTCGGCGACATACGCGTTAAAGGCGTCCGTTAGACCCTTCGCGACATCAGCCGCCGTATCTCCGTCCCGCGCGACATACATGATATCACTCAGACCACCGGTATTGAAATCTGCTGGCACGTCGCCAGCAGCCGCTGTGATCTGGATGTTATAGCCCTGACCGGCAGAAACCTCATCACCGATAGTGAAGGTCGCTTCAGTGGGGGCAGCGGGGTCAACAACACCAGCCACGGCCAGAGCAGCCGCGTCGCCGTCACCGGCGATATTGTTGTCCGCCGTTGCTACGACTGCGGCACCGGCGTCGATCCCCGAAGCTTCGATTCCAAGGTCTTGCTTGGCCACCGCGATGGAACCGGACGTCACGCCCGCGCCGGAGCGATCCAGCGAAGACAGAACGTTGACCGAGCCGGAACCGGCATCAGTATCCTTGTTTGACAGAAGGTTCAGGCCGTTGAACTGGGCCGCGCCCACAACGGAACTGATCTGATCCCGCAGTGCGGAAATGTCTGTCTGGATCTTTTCGCGGTCGACGTTTTCACCCTGCGAGCCGACGATCTTGCCTTTGATCTGCGTCAGCAGATCCGTGACCGTTTCGGAGGCGTTCCGTGCCACGGCAACCGTCGATTCCCCAAGGGAAAGGCTTTCCTGAATGGATTTGAACCCTTGGACGTCCGACTCCATCTGCTTGGAGATGGCCCAAACGGCGGCGTTATCCTTGGAGTTGGCAACCGCCTTACCGGTCGAGATCTGGGACTGGGTCATACCGAGGTTCTTGTTGATGGATTGCAGCGTCTGCAGCGCGACCATCGCGCCATTGTTTGTCAGAATGCTGGACATGTGTATTCCTCACGTGAATGCTCCCGCTTCGCGGGTTAAGGACGTCCGCCTGCGCGGACTGATCGACATTCTGCCTTGAGGGCCGACACCATGTCGGGCACCTCCTGATCGCCATTCTCGGCCCACTTGATCTACGGCGGAGGCCTTAAGCGCCGCTTAATAGAAAGCGGTGTCATCAAGGCAATTTCCACTGCATTTGAAGCGATTCGCACTATCCGACCGTCAGGGCACCCCCTTCAATCACGGCTTCCATCACAGCGTAGGTTCGCGTCTCGCGGACGCCGGGCAAGTCGACCAACCTGTCCGACAGGAACGCGCGATAGGCCGCCATATCGCGGTGGCGGGTCTTGAGGAGGTAGTCGAACCCTCCGGCTACCATGTGACACTCTTCGACACCTTCCAAGTCGCGGACGACATGCGCAAAAGCGTCGAATACGTCGGAAGATGTGCGGTCCAGACGCACTTCTACAAAGGCCGTCAGGCCCCGCCCCATGGCCACCGGGGAAAGCGTGGCGCGGAATCCGGTGATCACCCCGTCCCGCTGCATCCGTCGCATCCGTTCAGCGGTCGCATTCGGCGACAGCCCCACCCTTTCGGCGAGCGCGGTGACAGGGATTCGCCCGTCCTTCTGCAAGATGGAAAGAATCGTGTGATCGTGTTTATCAAGTTGCATCGCTTTTCTCGGTTATTCTTCGTTTGAGGGAATATATCTGCGTCATCCATCAATTGATCCTAGCATTTTTGGTGAGATTCCCATTCGAATAAGACTTATTCGGAGATATAACCTGTACAGGAGTCTTCCATGACGCTTACTGCCCCCTACGCCCCAGCCGACGAAGCCCTGATCGCCGCCCTGATGCCGCATGCGGCCGTGTCGGAACAGACGCACGCCGCCGCAGTTGACCTGATCAACACCATTCGCGGGGCCCGCACCCGGATCGGCGGGTTGGAAGATTTCCTGCGCGATTACGATCTCTCGACCCGCGAGGGACTGGCCCTGATGGCAATGGCCGAAGCGTTGCTGCGCGTCCCCGACGAGAAGACGCAAGACGCACTTATCGCGGACAAGATCGGTGCCGGTGATTGGGCCGGGCACGAGCCTTCCGACGCCTGGCTGGTCTCGGCTGCGACATGGGGTCTGGGCCTCTCCAGCCGTCTTCTGCGTCCCGGCGACACCGTGCCGGGCGTTCTGGGCGGGCTGACCCGTCGCATCGGTGCGCCTGCCGTTCGCACGGGTGTGCGCCAGGCGATGCGCTTCATGGGACACCAGTTCGTTCTGGGTGAGACCATCCAGGCCGCGCTCAAACGCGCACGCGAGCAGGAGGCCAAGGGCCACCTCTACAGCTATGACATGCTGGGCGAAGGTGCCAAAACATGGGACGACGCGCACCGCTATGCCAAGTCCTATTCTGACGCCATTGCCGCCATCGGCAAGGCCGCAGGCAAGCGCCCCCTGCCCTTCCGCCCCGGAATCTCGGTCAAGCTTTCGGCCCTTCACCCCCGGTACGAACCGCGCAACCGCGCCGCCGTTCTGACCGATCTCGTTCCGGTTCTGGTGGACCTAGCCAAGCAGGCCAAAAGCCATGATCTGAACTTCACCGTCGACGCAGAAGAGCAGGACCGCCTGGAACTTTCCCTGGAAGTGATCGAAGCGGCCTTCGCCGACGAGTCGCTGCGCGACTGGCAGGGCTTCGGCCTGGCCATTCAGGCCTATGGCAAGCGGGCGCTGGCCGTGATCGACTGGGCCGGCGAACTCGCCCGGACTCATGGTCAGACACTGATGGTTCGCCTTGTGAAAGGGGCCTACTGGGACACGGAAGTGAAGCATTCGCAGGTCGAAGGCCATGCGGATTACCCGGTCTTCACACGTAAAGAGGTGACGGATCTCAACTACCTGGCCTGCGCCAAGCGGATGCTGGCCCTTCGCCCGCAACTCTTCCCGCAGTTCGCGACGCACAACGCCCTCTCCATCGCCCAGATTCTCGAAACAGCAGAACAGACCGGGGAGGCGGCGGGCGGCTACGAGTTCCAGCGCCTCCACGGCATGGGCGAGAGCCTGTATGATGCCGTCACCCGTGAGTTCGATACGACCTGCCGGATCTACGCCCCGGTCGGCGGACACCGCGACCTGTTGGCCTACCTTGTTCGTCGCCTCCTTGAAAACGGTGCCTCAACCAGCTTTGTCGCCAAGGCCGGTGACAAGGATGTGGACGTGGAGGAGGTCCTCTTCTTCCCCGACGATCTGGAAACGTCCCCGCGCCATCCCCGCATTCCGCTGCCGGGGGCGCTGTTCGGAGGGCGATTGAACTCGAATGGCGTGGAATGGGGCAATGAAGCCGAGTTGGACGCGTTGGCGCAGGCGATGTACGACGCACCCGACGCGCCGAAGGTGAAGCCCTTCGCCGCCAAGGATGTGGACGCGGCAATGACCCGCGCGGCCAAGGCTGCCCCGGCGTGGCGCGATCTGCCCGTTGCCACCCGCGCGGCCGCCCTGCGCCGCGGTGCCGACCTTCTGGAGGAAGAGCGTCCGGCCCTGATGGCGACCCTTGCGCGCGAGGCGGGCAAGACCATCGACGACGGCATCGCCGAAATCCGCGAGGCGGTGGACTTCCTGCGGTACTATGCCGACGAGGCCGAGGGCCTGTGCCCGCCGCGCGACCTGCCCGGCCCCACCGGCGAGTTGAACCGCTGGCAGGCGCGTGGACGCGGCGTCTTCGTGACCGTGGCCCCGTGGAACTTCCCGCTGGCCATCTTCCTCGGTCAGACCGCCGCGGCCCTGTCGGTCGGCAATGCCGTCGTGGCCAAACCCGCGCCGCAGACTCCCCGCATCGCCGCGCAGGCCGTGGCCCTGCTGCACCGCGCCGGTGTGCCCGAAGACGCGCTGATCCTCGCCCCGGGCGGCGTGGAGATCGGTCGCGCACTGATGGAGCATGACGTTCTTGCCGGGGTGGCCTTCACCGGGTCCACCGCGACGGCCAAGGCCATCAACCGCGCATTGGCCGACCGGGATGGCCCCATCGTGCCGCTGATCGCAGAAACCGGCGGCGTAAATGCGATGATCGTCGACGCGACTGCCCTGCCCGAGCAGGTGACACGCGACGTCGTGGCCTCGGCCTTCCGCTCCGCCGGGCAGCGCTGCTCGGCCTGCCGGATCCTCTATATCCAGGAAGACGTCGCTGACCGGATGCTGGAGATGATCCAGGGGGCCGCCGCCACTTTGACGCTAGGCGACGGGATGGACTTGGCAACGGACGTGGGTCCGATCATCGACCAGGATGCACTGGACCGTCTCCACGCCCACATCGCCAAGCATAAGCCGCGCTGGCAGGGAAAGGCACCGGCTGGCCTGTTCCTTCCGCCTACGATCATCGAATTGGGCAAGGACGAGGTGTTGAAGGAAGAAGTCTTCGGCCCGATCCTGCACGTCAAGCGTTGGAAGGCCGGTCAGATCGACAAGGTGTTGGACGAGATCGCGTCGACCGGTTTCGGCCTGACTTTCGGCCTGCACTCGCGCATCGACGCGACCATCGCCCACGTCACCGCGCAGGCAACGGCAGGCAACGTCTACGTCAACCGCAACCAGATCGGTGCGATCGTCGGCAGCCAACCCTTCGGCGGCCACGGCAAGTCGGGCACCGGCCCCAAGGCAGGCGGACCGCTCTACTTGTCGCGCTTCGTGGAAGAGGTCGTGATCAGCACCGACACCACGGCGGCGGGGGGCAACGCGACACTGATTGCGATGGAGGCGAACTGACGACATCCGCAAGACCGGGGCCGTCGCGACGGCCCCGGAGCCGCTTCGGAAGTGGGCATTACGACACGCTGTGAAGCATCAAAGCCAGCCCTGAAAACAAGGCTTAGCCCCTTCGCCAGCGATGGTCAGTAGCAGGGGTTGGCAGCATAGTCGTCGGCGTAATGCATATGATCCTGCAGCCCGTACCGGCCATTCATTCCGATATACTCGACCCCACTGGATTTGATGATGAAAGATCGCCCCGTCTTCGCGGATGTCCTCGCGGAAACGCCGGGCCTTCTGCTCAAGGCGGCTGGCTCTGTTCGATCTGGACGTCTGTTGCAAGCCCTACCCCAAAGGCGACGCTCGTCTCGCAAGCTGAATTGAGCGGGCATGGCCCTGACGGACCGCACATGTTCATCAGCGAGGCCAAGGGCCGGGGTAAGGGCGAAGCCATGTCGTGAACTGCAATACCCCTGCACTTTTCCGCTCGAATGATGCCGCCGCGCCTGGCGTGATCGCCCGGCAAATCAATCGAACCGCAGGCAAGGCGGCCGCTTTCGCGTCCAGGACTGACCGCTAGACCGTCGCCTTCGCATCCTCCAACACCATGTCCGAAGCCTTCTCCCCGATCATGATGGCAGGTGCGTTGGTGTTGCCGGACACGATCTCAGGCATGATTGAGCAATCCGCGACCCGCAGACCCGTCACGCCGTGCACGCGCAGACGCTCGTCCACGACGGCAGCAGGGCCCTGCCCCATCTTGCAGGTGCCGGTCGGGTGATAGATCGAGACCGAATTCGACCGCGCCCAATCCAGCGTGCCCTCGTAATCGTCTATCGAAAGGTCCGACGTCGGACGAAATTCCTCCGATATCTTGTCATTGAGGGGAGCGTGCTTGCCGATACGACGGGCAATGTTGACCCCTTCCACCAAGGTACGGCAGTCGATTTCCTCCGACAGGTAGTTCGGGATTATCTTGGGATAAACGCTCGGTTCACGCGACGCGAGGCGAATTTCCCCTCGACTTTCGGGGCGCAACTGGCAGACCGACATCGTGAAGGCCGAGAACGGATGCACACCTTCGCCCGGAGAGTCCGCCGACCAGGGCTGCACATGAAACTGGATGTCCGGCGTCTCGACGTGATCGCCCGTTCGGAAAAACCCGGTCGCCAGCGACGCGGCCATCGTCATCGGCCCCGACCGGAACATCGCGTATTTCAGCGCGATCTTGGCCTGGTTGAACAGGCTGCGCACCTCGTCGTTCAGGGTCGGCTCATTACACTTGAACACAAGCCGCGCCTGCAGGTGATCCTGAAGGTTCTTGCCGACGCCCGGCAGATCGACCTTCACTTCGATCCCGTGTTCCTGCAACTGCGCCGCTTCCCCGATGCCCGATAGCATGAGCAACTGCGGCGAGTTGATCGACCCGCCCGAGACGATGACCTCGCGGTTGGCCTTCACGATCCGCTCCGCCCCCGACTTGTCGCGGTACACCACACCGTTGCAACGTTTGCCCTCAAGGATCAGGCGGGTTGCGGGGGCGTTTGTGATGATTGTCAGGTTGTCGCGCGACCGGGCAGGGTTCAGGAATGCCACGGCCGAGGAACAGCGCCTTCCATTCTTTGTCGTCAGCTGAAAATAGGACGCGCCTTCCTGGCTGGCCCCGTTGTAATCCGGGTTGAACGGGTATCCCGCCGCCTGCGCCGCGGCGACCCAGGCGTCGCAGATCGGGCGCTGCAGGCGCATGTTCGACACCCACAGATCACCATCGGATCCGTGAAATTCATCCGCCCCGCGTTCCTGACGCTCGGAGCGTTTGAACAGTGGCAGCACATCGTCCCAGCCCCAGCCGGTGTTTCCCATCTGCCGCCAGCGGTCGTAATCCTCCGCCTGCCCCCGCACATAGAGCAGACCGTTGAGCGACGACGATCCGCCAAGCACCTTTCCACGCGGCCAGTCGATCGCCCGTCCGTTGAGTCCGGGGTCAGGCTCGGTGCGATAGCACCAGTCAACCGACGGGTTGTGCATCGTCTTGAAGTAACCGACCGGCACGTGGATCCACGGGTTCCAGTCCCGACTGCCCGCCTCCAGCAAGATCACCTTGTTGCCGGGGTCCGCTGACAGGCGATTCGCGAGCACGCAGCCCGCCGATCCTCCACCCACGACGACATAATCTGCCGTATGTTCTGCCATATCAGGTCCTCCCAGCCCGTTTTCTTAGCTGATCCCGAAAGAAAAGCTTGTCAGGTGCAGCTTAGAGTGCTGATTATTGAGACTGCAAGTATCATATTTGCAGCCTTAAGGGAGGAATACGGAAATGAAAGCATCGAACGCGCTCCGCGGGATTTCCCGTCGCGACCTGTTTAAACTGTCGGGGCAGTACGGCCTGTCCTCCGTCGTGCTCGGGGCATCGGCCCTGACCGGTGCCGTCACCATCGGCGATGTCGCCCGTGCGGCCGAGTCGACCTATGACAAACGCTTTGCCAAGGAGGCAAAGCACACATTCAAGCTGGGAGCCGCCGGCTTCAACGCCCGCAACCTGTTGATCGAACGCGCCGGCGTGCTGGAGTTCGCCCGCGACCTGGAGAGCCGGACGGATGGGGAGATCCGCGTCGAGTTCATCGGGGACAACCAGATCTGCGGTCAGACTTCCTGCGTTGAGAAGACCCAGTCGGGCATCGTCGACATGTATGCCGCCTCGACCCAGAATTCCGCCGGCGGTGCGCCGTACCTGAACGTGCTGGACTATGCCTACCAGTTCCGCACGCGCGCCGATATCTACCACTTCCTCTATTCGCCCGAATCGGTCGCCCTGTTGCGCGACCCCTACGAGCAGCGTCACGGCCTGAAATTTCTCTTCTCGCACGCCGAACTGCGTGGCCTTCAGATGGGCTCGACCTTCGCCGACAAGCCGACCGTTAGCACGATCGAAGAACTGTTCGGCACCAAGAACCGCGTGACGGGTACGCAGCTGGGTCGCATCGCGATGGAGCTGCTGAACCTGAACCCGGTGCCCGTCGCTTGGGAGGAGACACTCGACGGCCTCAAGCAGGGTCTGATCGACGGCGCAGAGACATGGGCGAGCGCGGTGGCCTACGCCAACATGTCACCGGTCGTCTCGCAGTCGGTCGATCTGCGCTTCTTCTGCGGCACGGAGCACACTGCCATGTCGGTCAGCGTGTTCGACGGTCTGTCGGGCGAGTTGCAGGATGCGGTGATGGAATCGTCGTACCTGGCGCAGGTCCACGTGCAGGCGGCCAACGAAGCTGCCCTGGTCAACACGGTGGGGGCGTCGAACCCGCAGAAACCGGACACGATCTTCGCAGAAAACGGCGTGCGCGTTGCCGATCTTTCGGTCGAAGAGATCAAGAAGGCCGAGGAGATGTGCTCGCCCGAGTTCCAGCCCGCGGAGTGGGAGCAGTGGCGCGAGCGGCTCAACAACTGGTCGGGTGGCCTCGATACCTACCAGGACATCTATAACGTTGCCCGTCAGAACACGCACACTCTGGCCGAGAACGTGGAGCCGCGCCGGTGGTGGAAAGCCTGATCCCTCGGGGTTCGTGACATGCATTCGGGCGCGGTTTTCGCGCCCGGACGCACGACAAGGGACAGGCAGGCACAACGGGCCTGACGTCTCTACCAGCGACCGGGAGGGTCGCTCTTAATTTGGGAGGGCACGTCGATGGGATGGTTCGACGGCATGGGCGCGATCTTCGGGGGTATCTCTGATTGGATCTTCAACAATGACGCGTTTGGTATGGCCGACGCTTTGCGCCAACACAGCGGATCGGTCTGGGTCCTGGGACTTCTCGTGACTGTACTGGGCGGATTGGCCGTCATGGCCCTCTACCGCAGAGTCCCGTTCTTCGAGAATTACCTGGAACAGACGGTCATGGTCGCCAGCTACCTGATGATCGGTGGCATCATTTTCGCCGGTGTGGTCCAACGCTTCTACCTGTCTGGACAACCTCCCTGGTCGACGACTCTCCCCCCTTTCCTCTTCCTGATCATGACGTGGGTCGGGTGCAGCTATAACGTCAAGCTGCGCACCCACCTGGCCTTCGCCGAATTCCGCACCATGATGCCGCCGGCAGGTCAAATCGCCTGCCTTGTCCTCGACGCAGTCCTCTGGCTCGGATTTGCCTGGGTCGTCATCGTCACCACAGCGTGGAAAACGGTCGAAGCGGCAGCCAACTTCCGGTTCATGGCCGGAACGGACAGCGTGATGCAGTGGTGGTTCCTCGGAACCGTGCCGCTTGCTTTCGTGCTCCTGTCAGGGCGGGTGTTCGAGAACCTGTTCAACGACCTGCGCAACTTCCGCGAGGGCAACACCCTCATCGAGCAAGCCGTGATCGGGGGTGACGCATGACCGACGGAACCATCATCACGCTGATTTCGGTCGGCGTCACAATCTTCTTTATGCTGGGCGTGCCGGTGTTCCTCGTGATCGGCTACTGGGTAATCGGGATGTCATTCCTGCTTTCCCTTCCGCTGCTCAACGTCGGGGCGGCGCTCACCAACGTGTTCACCGATGGCTTTGCGCTTCTGGCGATGCCGCTGTTCATCCTGACGGGTGACCTCATCAACCGGTCCGGTATTGCCCGGCGCCTGTCCGATTATGCCTATTCCTGCCTTGGCTGGCTGCGCGGCGGTCTGGCGATGGCGGCTCTGGGGGCTTGCGGGCTTTTTGCTGCCATCTCAGGCTCCAACTCGGCCACGACGGCAACCATCGGTTCGATGCTTCACCCCGAAATGGTCAAGGGCGGCTATGACGAGCGTTTCTCGGCGGCCACGGCCGCTGCGGGCGGCACCGTCGGTATCATCATTCCCCCGTCGATCATCTTCATCGTCTATGGCTTCCTACTGAACCTGCCGATCAGCGATCTTTTCGTTGCCGGGATCATCCCCGGGTCGCTTATGGTTTTGGCTATGATGTCGGCGGCGTTCCTGCTGTCGTGGAAGAATAAGTGGGGCGTTCTGATCGGCCTGTCGCCGTCGCGGATCACCAAGACCTTCATCGGTGCCTGGCTCGGTTTCTTCGCCATCGGCCTCGTGCTTTGGGGCATCTACACCGGCAAATTCTCTCCGACGGAAGCGGCGGGCGTGACGGTGGGCTTCTGTATCATCGTCGGGTTCATCTGCCTGCCGCTCTACAGGCTGTTCAATCTCGACGAGGATAAGACAGTCGAGGAGAAGAACGTCTGGGAGTTCTTCCTGGTCAAGGGATTTTCCCCGATTGAGTTGCCGTCGATCACCATGCGCTCCGCACAGATCACCGGCATCCTGGCCCCACTTATCGCCGTGTCGGTGGTGATGCAGCAGATTCTGTCAGTTCTGGGTGCACAGGAAGTCATCGGCAACTTCGTGACGGGCATGGGCGGCTACTACGCCGTTCTGTTCACCGCGATGGCGATCGTGTTCATCTGCGGCATGGTGCTGGAATCCCTGCCGGTCACGATCATCCTGGCACCCATCCTGGCACCCATCGCGCACGAAGTCGGGGTGGAGCCGGTGCAGTTCGCCGTCATCTTCCTAGTAGGCGCGTCCATCGGATTCATCACCCCGCCTTACGGTCTGAATCTCTATGTCGCATCGGGCGTTACAGGCGTTCCCTATTTCCGGCTGCTGCCCTATACGGTGCCATATCTTGTGGCCCTGCTGACGACGTGGATCATCGTCGCGCTGGTGCCGGAACTTTCGACGGCGCTTTTGCCGGACAGGTAAGCGATGGACGGTCTACGCGGTGAGCCAATCCCGACGAACCTCCGCCTCCTCCTCGTTCTGGAGGAGGTGGCCAAGGCGGGTGAACCCATAACGCCGACGACCGTAAACGAGACGCTGGGCCTGCCCAAGCCGACCATCCACCGGCTTTTCCAGACGTTGATCGACGAGGGCTTTCTAGAACGCGATCTCGGCGGTCGGGCCTATCTGCCCGGCCGCCGTTTGCGCGGGCTGGCTGGCGGCGTGCTATCGACATCACGCATCCGCTCGGCACGGCAAGCCATCCTGAGCCGGCTGTCCAACAAGATCGGCGAGACCTGCAACATCGCCATGCCTGACGGTGACAGCATGGTCTACCTAGAGCGGGTGGAGACGGAATGGCCCCTGCGCATCCAACTGCCCGCAGGGTCCCGCGTGCCGTTCTACTGCACTGCGTCTGGCAAGATGTATCTGTCGACCCTGGATCATCGAGAGCTTCAAGCATACCTTGATGCGACCCGGTTGGAGCCCCGCGCGCCCGGTACATATACCCAGCGCAAAGACCTCGAAGCCGCCATCCATCGCGCGCGTGCCCGCGGTTATGCGACCGACCGGGGCGAATTCATGCGGGATATGATCGCCCTTGCTGTCCCCGTGAACGACCAGAACGGTCGCCTACTGGCAACGCTGTCATTTCACGCCCCCACGCTTCGGATCGACCTGGAGCACGCGCTTTCATTCCTGCCGCATCTTCAGGAGGCCGCCCGAGAGCTCGCCGCGCTGGTCAAGGGAGTCAACGGCTGACTTGTCCGGTCAGGCCACGCTCTTCAATTCGATCTGCCCCGCGTGGTGGCATGCGACCCGGCCCGCGCCGAAGGATTTCAACTGCGGTCGCTCTGACTTGCAGATATCGCTCGCCAATGGGCAACGCGGGTGGAAGGCACAACCACTGGGCGGGTCGGTTGGATCGGGGATTTCGCCCTCGGGTGGCTCCACTTCGCGCCCGAAGGCATCCAGACGTGGGGCCGCGTCGATCAGCATCGCCGTGTAGGGATGACCGGGATGAGTATAGAGGTCATCCGGCGCGGCCTCCTCTACCAGACGACCCAGATACAGCACCCCGATGGTATCGGCCATGTGCCGCACAACCGTCAGGTCGTGGCTGATGAACAAGTAGGTCAGCCCGTGTTCGTCCTTCAGATCAGACATCAGGTTGAGAACCTGCGCCTGCACCGACACGTCCAAAGCGCTTGTCGGCTCATCGCAAACGATCAGCTTCGGCTCGCTGGCAAGCGCCCGCGCCACGCACAACCGTTGCCGCTGGCCACCGGAAAACTGGTGCGGATACTTGCTCGCATCCTCCGCAGCTAAGCCGACTTGTTCCAGCAGACGCTCGGCCAGGCCGTCGGTGTTTCCTCCCCGTGCCGCCACCGGCTCGGTAATGATATCGCGCACCCGCCACCGGGGGTTCAGCGAGGCGAAGGGGTCCTGGAAGATCATCTGGATATCGGTCCGGATCCGGTCGATGACCGCCGGGTCCTTTTCCGTCACCAGGTCGACGCCGTCGATCTCGACGTGACCTTCGGAAGGGCGCAGCAGGCCAACCACCATCTTGCCGATGGTCGACTTGCCCGACCCGGATTCACCCACCAGCGCATAGGTTGTCCGCTCGGGAATGTCGAAGCTCACGTCCGATACGGCGGTCAGCATCCGCTTGGGCAGACGTTCGATCACCCGGTTCAGCCAAGGCTTCGATACGTCGAAAACCCGCGTCAGATGCTTGATGGAGACGATATTCTTCATGCCACGTCCTCCGCCTTTTCGATGGGGAACCAGCAGGCGGCGCGGTCGTCCGCGATGCCGACCTTCGGCCCCGGATCGACGCGGCATTTGTCCTGCACCTTGGGGCAGCGCGGGTGGAACGCGCAGCCAGTCGGAAGTTTTCCCAGGCGCGGCATCGCGCCGGGAATCTGCCGAAGGCGCGCCTTGCCCGCCGAGGCCGCCGGTGTCGAAGCCATCAAGCCGTCGGTATAGGGATGTCGCGGTTGGCCCACGATCTGGCTGACCGGCCCGATCTCGGCCAGTCGGCCTGCATACATGACCGCGACGCGGTCCGCGGTCTCCGCGATGACGCCCATGTCGTGTGTCACCAGCATGGCCGCCATTCCCCGTTCACGACACAGCCGCTTCAACAGCGCAGTGATCTGCGCCTGAACGCTCACGTCCAGCGCCGTCGTCGGCTCGTCCGCGATCAGCAGCGTCGGCTCGGCACACAGCGCCAGAGCGATCACCACCCGCTGTCGCATGCCCCCGGAGAACTCGTGAGGATAGGCCCCCATACGGTTCTTGGCCGACGGAATGCCCACCTCGTCAAGGCCCCGGACAGCGCGCGCATCGGCCTCGGATTTGGTCACGTCCAGATGCCGCAGAATCGTCTCCGACAGCTGATCCCCGATGGTCAGCAGCGGATTGAGCGAGGTCAGCGGGTCCTGAAAAACCATCCCGATCCGCTTGCCGCGAATTCGGCGCATCTGCGCGGGGGATACGTTGTCAATCCGCTCCCCTTCCAGCAGCACTTCGCCCCCGGAAATATGAGCCGGCGGGTCCAGCAGGCCAATCACCGCATTGCCGGTCATCGACTTGCCCGCACCGGATTCGCCCACCACGCCCAGGATTTCACCCGCATCGATGGACCACGACACATCATCCACGGGCCGCAGGGTGCCATGACGCGTCGGGATGTCGACAGTCAGGTTCCGGAGTTCAAGAACGGGAGTCGTCATCAACGCAACCTCGGGTTCAAAGCATCGCGCAGCCAGTCACCCAGCAGGTTCACCGACAGTGCCAGCGCAAGCAGGGTGCAGGCCGGGAAGAACAGGATCCACCATTCGCCGGAGAACAGGAAATCCTGACCGATGCGGATCAGCGTCCCAAGCGACGGTTGCGTCGGCGGAGCCCCCACGCCGAGGAACGACAGCGTCGCCTCCGCGATGATGGCCAGCGCCAGCGAGATTGTCGCGATGACCAGCACGGGCGAGAGCACGTTGGGCAGGATATGCTTGAGCATAATCGCCACCGGCTTACGCCCGATCAGGCGTGCGGCCTGCACATATTCCTTGTTCTTCTCGACGAGCGTGGCCCCCCGCACGACGCGGGCGAATTGCACCCAGTCCGACAGCCCGATGGCCACGATCAGGACCCAGATCGCCATCTGGTCGCGGTATTCGATCGGGATCACCCCGCGCGCCACTCCAAATATCAGCAGCGCCACGAGAATCGACGGGAACGTCAGCTGTACGTCGGCGACCCGCATGATGATGGTCTCGGTCCAGCCGCCCAGATACCCCGCCAAAAGCCCCAGCGTGATGCCCAGGATCATGGCAAAGGCCACGGCCATCGCGCCCACGAAGAGCGAGATGCGAAGCCCGTAAAGGATCGTCGAGTAGACGTCGCGCCCCTGATCGTCCGTGCCCAGAAAGAATGTCTCCCCGGTGAAGGCATTGGGCACGCCGGGGGCCGAGAAGCCGTTCATCAGGTTCAGCGAGGAGGGATCAAACGGGTTTGTCGTCGCAACCAGCGGCGCGAAGACCGCCATCAGCACCATAAGCACCGTCACGAGGGCCGCCAGCATCGCGACGGGCGACCGGCGGAAGGAGTAGGTGATGTCTGCCTCCCAGATTGTCTTCCAGCGGGACGGCGCGACCGCCTCTGCGTCGGACAGACGTTCGGTGGGTTTCGGGCCCTGTCGGGCGGCGTCGGTCAGATCGCTCATGTATGTCTCCCGTCGATGCGCAGGCGGGGGTCGACCCAGACATAGAGGATATCGACCAGGAGGTTGATCATCACGAACATCACCGAGATCAGCATGAGGTAAGCGGCCATCACCGGAATGTCGACGAATTGCACCGCGTTGATGAACAGCAGGCCCACGCCGGGCCACTGGAACACCGTTTCGGTAATGATCGCGAAGGCGATGATCGCGCCCAGTTGCAGGCCCGTCACCGTGATGACCGGAACCATCGTGTTCTTGAGGGCGTGCCGGAAGTTGACCGACTTGGCCGCCAGACCGCGGGCGCGTGCAAAGCGGATGTAATCCTGCCGCAGCACCTCCAGCATCTCTGATCGTACCAGCCGCATGATCAACGTCATCTGGAACAGGCCCAGCGTAATCGACGGCAGGATCAGGGATTTCAATCCACTTGTGGTCAGAAAGCCTGTCGTCCACCAGCCGAGGTCGACAACATCACCCCGCCCAAAGGTCGGCAACCATCGCAACTGCACCCCGAACAGGTAGATCAGCAGGATGCCGATCAGGAAGGTCGGCAAACTCACCCCGATCAGGGACAGTGACATGATCGCGTTCGCCGCCCACCCGTCCCGCCGGATCGCGGTGAATACACCCAGCCCGATCCCGACCGTCAGAGCCAGGAACCCGGATACGAAGGCCAGTTCCAGCGTGGCCGGGGCGCGTTCGACGATAATCTCGGAAACGGGGCGCGACTGCCGGTAGCTGATACCGAAATCGCCCGTCACCGCGCGGCCAAGGAACTTGGCATATTGCACCGGGAAAGGGTCGTTCAGGCCCAGCGCCTCGCGCAGGCGTTCGACGTCTTGAACGGTGCGTTCCTGCCCCAAAAGGTTCTCGATCGGATCCCCGACGAAGCGAAACATGGAAAACGCAACCAGTCCCACGGCCAGAAGGACGATGATGGACTGAAAGATGCGGCGGATGATGTAAGCGAGCATCCCTCGGTGTCCCGCCTTGGCGGGTCGGGGTCAAGAGAGAGATCGCCTGATAAACGGGCCTGTGCACAGAATGCCGCGACATTCATCGGCCTGCGGACGCACAGTTGACGAAATGAACCGATTGGTTTAGCCCGCCGCCCATGGCACCGGGCGCCCGCCTTCCGCAGACCGCAAGATCCAGGGTGAAGTCCCATCGGATGATACTTGCGACTCCCTCTTCAGTCGCCGGATGGCAATGCGGACCCCATCGAAACTGCGCGACGTAAATCGAAGGAGTTGGCCCATGTCTGCCGACCGAAATCCCTATTTGCACGGGCCGTTGCCCGGTCTCTATCTGCGCACGGCGCTGCCCATCATCTTCGTTATGGGAATGAACGGGCTGCTCGCCGTGGCCGATGCGCTGTTCCTCGGGCGTTATGTCGGGCCCGAGGCGCTGGCCGCCGTGACGCTTATGTTCCCGGCCTACATGCTGATCGTGGCACTGGCGACGCTGGTATCCTCGGGAATGAATTCCCTGCTGGCGCGACGGCTGGGGGCCGGAGACCAGGACGGCGCGCGGGCGGTGTTTGCCGGTGCCCATGGACTGGCGGCGGTCTGCGGCATCGCGCTGATTGCGCTTTTTATGCTGGGCGGACACAGTGTAGCGCTCGTTGTCGCAGGTGGCGAGGCGGTGCTTGCCGACCTCGGCATGATCTACCTGCGGATCACGGTGCTCTCCTCACCGTTGATATTCGTGCTCGCCGTCAATTCCGACGCGCTGCGCTCGGAAGGGCGGGTCGGGTTCATGGCTACGATGAGCCTATTGGTCTCACTGGCCAACATCGCGTTCAACTGGGTGCTGATCGCTTGGCTCGACCTCGGTGTGGCCGGCTCGGCACTGGGAACATCGGCGGCGCAGCTTCTGGGCCTGGGCATCATTCTGACCCTCCGCTATCGCACCACGATCCTGCGACCCGCGTTCGGAACAGACAATTGGCCCCGGATCCTGGCCCTCGGCGCACCGCAAAGCCTGACCTTCGTAGGCATCGCCCTGGGATCCGGAGCAAACGTCTTGGCGCTGCAATGGGTCGGGGCACCGGGGTATGGCGACACCATCAGTGCCTTCGGAATCGTCACGCGCGTGCTGACCTTTACCTATTTGCCGATGCTGGGGCTGAGCCATGCGATGCAGTCGATCGTCGGCAATAATTACGGTGCGGGGTCTTGGTCCCGATCGGATACCAGCCTTCGCATCGCGCTCTACGCAGCACTGATCTACGGTGCCGCGATGCAGGCGGGCATGACGCTGTTTGCCGGTCCGATCGGAGCCGTTTTCGTCGGGGACCCGGTCGTGGTGGCCGAGGTCGCGCGCATCCTGCCGATGATCGTCGCGCTTCTCGTGCTGGCCGGGCCCTTGATGATGCTGTCCGCCTATTTCCAGGCCATCGGCGATGCAACGCGGGCGGCGTTACTGTCGCTGACGAAGCCCTATCTTTTCGCACTCCCGCTGACGTTCCTTCTGGCGGCGCATTTGGGCGAGCCGGGCATCTGGCTTGCGGGACCAGCGTCAGAGTTACTTCTTGCCTGTCTGGCATTCGCAGTATTGGCACATACGGCGCGGCGGGGGTTCGGTTGGGGCCTGTTCGCAGCGGGCCGAACATGACCCGCGGCGAGGCCAAGGCACGCGCCCGGGCCATGCGGGACATCGCGGCGAAGATGGGTGAACGTCTGTCCCAAGGTGCGGCGCTGGACCGGGTGGCCCGCGACGCGGGGCATCGTGACTGGAACGCGATGTCGGCGACGCTGACAGATGGATGGACGGTGCCTGATCGCGTCACCGGGCGCTACCTGGGACAGCCGTTCACCGCAAAGGTGTTGGAAGCACGAACGGTTCGCCCCGGGTGGACCCGACTGTGTCTGGTTCTGGATAAACCCGTGGACGCCGTACAGTTCGAAAGCTTTTCATCCTTGCGTCACCGCGTCACCGGGACGGTCGGACCGAAGGGTACAAGCGCCGAGAAGACGTCCGATGGGACACCGCATCTTCTCATCGACCTCTGAAGTCCGGGGGCGCGGTCCCGCGCCCCCGGGTTTTCGATCATGCAGGCATTTCGATCCAGCGCAGGATCAGGAAGTTGTCAGGCCGCTGAACGACTTCCGTTCCCGCCTTCACACCCCAGACCAGAGGCTGGATATAGAGCGGCACATAGGCCACCTCATCCGACGTGATCTGCACCAGTTCATCAATCATCGCCTGACGCTTGGCCTCGTCGATCTCGCCCTGAATCATCGGCAACAACGCGTCGACACGTGCGTTCGAATATCCACCGAAGTTCCAGGATCCCAGCTTCTTCTCGTCATTGGGAGTCGCCAGGAGGAACCGGATCGGATGCTCCGCGTCGAAGGTGCCCGGCGACCATCCCAGCAGGTACATGTCGTGGTCGTCGGCCCGCAGGGTGGGCCAGTAGTTGGCAACCGGCATCGTCTCGAACAGCGGTTCAAGCCCGACTTGGGCGAGCATCGTGTTGATCGCAGTGCAGACCGCCTCGTCGTTCAGGTACCGATCGTTCGGGCACTTCAGCGAGAACCGGAACCCGTCGGGGTAGCCGGCCTCGGCTAGCAGCGCCTTGGCCGCTTCGGGGTCATAGGCTTTCGGCTCGACTGCATCGGAATAGCCGCGCAGGCCTGGTCCGATAAGCTGCGTCGCCTGTTCGGCCGATCCGCGCATCACGGTTTGAAGGATCGCCGGGATGTTGATGGCCTTGGCCACCGCCTGACGGACCTTGGGGTCGGCGAACGGATTGCCTTCGCCGCCGGCGATCAGGCTGTCGGCATCATGCGGGAACCCCAGCATGATGACGCGCGCCTCGATCCCGCGGATCACGTCGACACCCTCGGCCTGTTCCACGCGGTCGGCGTCCTGCAACGGTACCGGCTCGATCAGGTCCAATTCGCCGGACAGAAGCGCGGCCACGGCGGTCGCGGAGTTCTGGACCGGGGTGTAGGTCACCGAGGTCACGTTTCCGCGATCATCGTCCCACCAGCCGTCAAAAGCCGTCAGAACGGTCTTCAGGCCCGGCTGGCGCTCTGTGACCATGTAGGGTCCGGTGCCGTTGGTATTCAGCGTGGCGAAGTTGCCCTGCTCGATATTCGGGCGGGTCGCGTCGTTCGCTTCGGCCCAGCCGCTGTCCATCATCATCCAGTTTGCAATGCTGTCCGGGAAGATCGGATTCGGCGCGGCAGTGTAGAAATCGACTGTCGTCTCATCTACGATCTCGACCTTCTCGACACCCGCGAACCAGCTTGACGTGTCGGACTCCGCCGAGGACGCGCGCTCATAACTGAACAGGACGTCTTCGGCGCTAAAGTCCTCGCCTCCATGGAATTTCACGCCTTCGCGCAGGGTGAAACGCCAACCTTCGCCCGCGCCAATCGGCTCCCAACCGGTGGCCAGCGCGGGCTCCAGAGACATGTCCCGGCCGCGACGGACCAGCCCTTCGTAGACGTTGTTCAACAGGCTGAAGACGGGGGCGGAGTTGCCGGCGTTCGGGTCCAGCGTGTTGGGGTCGGACGTCGTCGCGTAGCGCAGCTCTTTCGCGGCGGCCGGCAGCGCCGCCATCAGAATAGCAGCAGTCAGTAATGGTCTCATCGGTTTCTCCCCGGAGTGGTTGCGTCGGGCAGAATGACGCAGGCACCCACGGGGTCAAGGGGCGTGGCTACTCCCGCCGGTTCCGGCCTTGGCTGGCTTGAAAACTTGCTGACTGCCCGCATCGTGGGCGACCTCGCCCGAAATCAGGGCCGCGTAATGCTCGCGCAGCGTGTCTGCACCATATTCCGGCGTTGCCTGTGCATCGTATTCGCCAGTCTTTTGGTCCAGCAGCAGCATAGATTCGCGCGAATAATACCGCCCGATTCGCGCCAGTTCCGCCTTGGCCCCCAGCGACGGCAAGATCTTCGCCGCAAGTGTCAGGGCCCCGACGATCCGATCCATGAACCAGGGCGGAACCCGCCTGATCGGGACGGGCCGCCTCAGAAGATCCGCCAAAAGCAGGGCCTGATCCGCAGGCGTGATCGCGGGCCCCGGCCCACCGACAGGCAATACGGTGTTCCGCGCCGCCGGATCGAACAGAGCATCGCCGACGAAAGCCGCCAAATCTCGATCGCTGATCGGTTTGCAAGCGGTCGCCGCTCCATCCCCGAACACCAGGAAGGGCTTGCCCGCCTGCACGCGCGCCACCTGTCCCGAAAGGGATTTGAAGAATGCCGTCGGCCGCACGATTGTCCAATCCAACCCGCTGGCCCTCAACTCCCCCTCGAACGCCAACTTGGCATGTTGAAACGCCAGTTCCGGCTTCTGTAGGCAAATCGCCGATACAAGCACGAACCGCCCCGCTCCCGATGCCTTTGCCGCAGACAGAAGCGCGCCGTTTGCGCGGTGATCCACGGCCCAGGCATCTTCCGCCACGCCGCTGCGCGAGGCGATGCAGGATACGACAGCGTCGAAGTTCAGCCCGGGCACCGTCCCCGGCTCACCCGCGTGCACCGTGACGCCCGCGGGCAGGTCGGCAGTCTGGCTGCCCGGTCGGACAAGGCAGGTCACATCGTGCCCCCCGCGCGCAAGGTCATGCGCCACGGCGCGCCCGATGGTGCCAGTCACCCCGGCCAGAAGGATACGCTGGTTTGTCATGCCCAACGATCGCCCCCCGCCGCCGCCGGCGCAAACAAAAAACAGCCCCGCGCCGGGGCCAAGCCACCAGGAAGCCCATCAATGCCTAAGGCGCAGACATCTCACGTGGGCCCATTGGTGAAAGGCCGTATGCCAGATGATCGAACACCGGCCAGATGCGACTGCCCGTTCGCAGTTCGCTGTTTGCAACCAGCCAGGTTGGGATACGGAACGGCTCTATTTCGCTCAGAACAGGCACGAACTCGGGGAATTTAGTCGTAATCCGATCGGGCATGATCATCATGCCCAGCCCGCTGCGCGCCAACCCCCAAGCCACGACTTGGGACGACGACCTCAGACGAAGATTGAACTTGGTCAAGTTCAGCCCGACGGGGAGCAAGTATCCCAAGATCCGGTCGACCCCAACGAAGTTGATAATCTGATGTTGAGACAATCTATCCGCCTTCAGCCGACCACGGACATCAAGGTAAGCCCGGCAGGCGTAGAACCGCATTACTTCGTCACGCACACGCCTCGTCAGACAGCTTGGTTGGTCGGGGGGGGAGTGCATGGCCTTCGATCGATTGGCACCGACCCAAAGCGGCGAGCGAAGCCATATTCGCGCCGCTCACCATGGATCGGATATATTCAAGCCATTCGATTCCCGGTTGCGTCTGAGGGACAGACAGTCCGGTGCGCTCGAACAGGGAGACATTCAAATCATACTCAAGCGCGGCAACCTGTCGGCTCACCGTCGGCCAGGTCTGGCCGAGCGCGCGTGCGCCACCGAAAGCGATCCCTCAACGTCACCGCCGTTATCCGATCCAATGCCAAGTGACCGATGTTCCGGCACGATCGGCTGAATATCTTCGTCCAGGCGGATCAAAAACCGGGCTGCGAAAGGTGGTCGTCACATCCAGCGCACTTCTGTCCCCACTCCGACGATTCATCGACAGGGTTCTGGCAGTCATCGTTCGCAACTGATCTTGATGTAACTGTCGCGCGTTGCGGCTTTCTGACTGAAGCCCCGGAGACGAAGTGTCGCGCACTGGAAACGCATTGCCCGAAAATGGATCATGCAGTCCCCGGCAAGCTCTGGCGCATTTTCCTGTGACCGCAGTGGTTGGGCCAGAGCCAGGCAACCGCATCTATGGCGTTTCCGGCCCTGCCGACCCGAGAACGTAGGTCGGGATCGCCGATGGCCTACGGGCAAATGGAAAACGCTCTCGCAGGTATCTGCGAGAGCGTAGTCATCTGTTCAACCTGATCGGGAGCGGTCTTGCACCGGCAGGTGTCAGATTCATCAAGGGACGCATGTGGCACCCCTTGACCGTTTTCCACACCGATCAGTTGGCCTCGAAGTGCTTGAACTTCGGGTCATCCTCCGGCGACACCTCGGTGCCGACGGCGTCGGTCATACCCCAGTTCAGGACCTGGTGGTGGAGCGGCAGGTAAAGCTGCTGGTCCTGCACGACTTCCCAGATCTCGGCGATGGTCGCGTTGCGCGCGTCCAGGTCGGTCTCGGAGGCCAGGCTCTTGATCTTGGCGTCCACGTCCGCATCCGAGAACCCGGTCGGGTTCCACGAACCGCGCTCTCCGTCCTTGGTGTGCACCAGGAAGTTGAAGATGTATTCGCTGTCATAGGTCGGAACGCCCCAACCCAGCATGTAAAGATCGGTCGTAGCGTTCTGGATCAGCGGGAAGTGCAGCGCCTTTGACTGCGCGTTCAGGTTGATGGTGATGCCGATCTGGCCCAGCATCCCCGCGACCGCCTGACAGATCGCCTCGTCGTTGACGTAGCGATCGTTCGGGCAATCCATCTGCACCGTGAACCCGTCGGCATACCCGGCTTCCGCCAGCAGCGCCTTGGCGGCCTCGATGTCGGCGTCCTGCACCGCGTCCAGTTCAGCGGTCCAGCCGTTGACGAAGGGCGGTGCGATCATGCCTGCGGGCTGCGACTGGCCGCGCATCACGACCTGGCGAATGGCATCGCGGTTGATCGCCATGTTCATCGCGCGGCGCACATTGACGTCTGCAAACGGGTTCGCCCCGTCCACGTTGTCGCGCTCCAGATCGTCGGCACCCATGTTCATGCCCAGGAAGATCACGCGGTTCTGCGGCGCGCTCTTGACGACCAGGCCCTCGGTCTCGGCAACGCGGCCCAGGTCCTGCACCGGCACGTCCTGGATGAAGTCGACCTCACCCGACAGAAGGGCCGCAACCCGCGTCGCGGCGTTCTGGATCGGCGTATACTCGATCCGGCCATAGCCCAGCGGGAACTCTCCTACGCCCCAGTAGTCGGGGTTCGCTTCCAGGACGGTCTTCACGTCCGGCTCTCGGCTGACGACGGAATAGGGGCCGGTTCCGTTAGCATTGGTCGCGGCGAAGGTCGTCTCGCCGTCGGCCATGTTCTGCACGTCCACGACGTCGTTGGCCTCGGCCCAGCCGCTGTCCATCATGAACAGGTTCGTGAAGTTCGACGGCAGGATCGGGTTCGGTCCGTCGGTGACGAACTCCACGGTGTAATCGTCGACTGCACGGATTTCGTTGATCGAGGTGAGCAACTCCTTCATCGCGGAGTTTTCCGACTTCGCACGGGTGAAGCTGAACACGACGTCCTCGGCGGTGAATGCCGCGCCGTCGGAGAAGGTCACGCCTTCCCGCAACTTGAACGTCCAGACGTTCGGATCGGTTTCGGACGGGGCCCATTCGGTGGCCAGCGCCGCCTCGAACGCGCCGGTCTGATCGCGGATGATCAGCGGCTCATAGATCTGGTGGGCTAGGGTGTGCGTCGGGCCCTCGTTCTGGGCATGGGGGTCCAGCGTCAGGCTATCGCCCGCGCGCGCCCAGCGCAGTGTTTCGCTGTGTCCGTCGGCGAATGCGCCGGTCGCCAGCGTGGCGATGGTCAGAATTGCAGTGGTGCGAAGCATCGAGTCTCTCCTGTGGGTGGTGCCCTCTGTCGGGGCTGACGCGCGCGAAGGGACCACCGTTTAATGGCAGAGGCAAGAGGAACGGTAAATCTTACCTTCGCTTTCGGCCCCCGTGTCGATTGATAATTGCCATTGCAAGACTGGGTTTTCTCTATCCAGAAGTGTCAGCCAGCATTCACCGCCCCGCTTTCTCGGCACGCCGACGCGGGGCAAGGAACGTGCGGGAATACGACTTACTGCGCCGCGAACGCTGTCTCGTATTCTTTGCGCAGCACATTCTTCTGAACCTTTCCCATGGTGTTGCGCGGCAAGTCCGTCACCACGATCAGCTTTCGCGGCTGCTTGAAGCGTGCCAGCGACGTCGAAAGGACACCCGCGATCGCGTCCATGTCCGGGTTCGCGTCTTTCTCGGGGACAATCAGGCCAAGAACAGTTTCGCCGAAATCGGCATGTGGGACACCAATCACTGCGCTTTCCTGAACACCCGGTTGATCGTCGATCACCATCTCGATCTCCTTTGGATAGATATTGTACCCGCCCGAGATGATCAGGTCCTTATCGCGCCCGACGATGGACACGTAGCCGTCGCGATCGATCTGACCCAAATCGCCGGTGATGAAGAAGCCGTCGTCCCGCAACTCGGCCGCCGTCTTCTCGGGCATCTGCCAATACCCCTTGAACACGTTCGGCCCGCGCACTTCGATCTGGCCGATCTTGCCGTCTGGCAGGGTATCGCCCGTGGCGGGGTCGGTTATCTTGAGCTCGACACCCGGAAGGGGGAACCCGACCGTCCCGGCGCGGCGCTCCCCGTCATAGGGGTTCGAGGTGTTCATGTTGGTTTCCGTCATCCCGTAGCGTTCAAGGATGCGGTGGCCCGTTCGGTCCTCGAAGGCGACATGCGTATCGGCCAGCAGCGGCGCGCTCCCCGAGATGAACAGCCGCATATGCCGGGTCAGGTCGTCAGTGAAGCGCGGATCTTCCATAAGGCGCGTGTAGAACGTCGGAACACCCATCATCGTGGTCGCTCGCGGCATGTTCTCGATCATCGCATCCAGATCAAACTTCGGCAGGAAGATCATCGATCCCCCGGACACCAGCGTGACGTTGATCGCCACGAACAGACCGTGCGTGTGAAAGATCGGAAGCGCATGCAGCAGCACGTCATCCGCGGTGAACCGCCAGTGCTTGGCCAAGGTCTGCGCGTTCGACAGCAGGTTGTCCTGCGTCAGCATCGCCCCTTTGGACCGCCCAGTGGTCCCGGATGTATACAAGAAGGCCGCCAGATCGTCCCCCGTCCGGTCCACCGTCCTGAAACTGTCGGGTTGTCCCTCGGCCAGCCGGGCAAGGCTGCCGCCGCCCGCCTCGTCCAACGTCTCCAACCTTGCGCCAGCAGCCTTGGCTACGGGCATCAGATCATCGCGCCGCTTATCTTGGCAGACGAAAAGCGCTGCACCTGAATTCTCGATGAAATAGCTGATCTCATCGGGCGTGTAGCCGGTGTTGAGTGGCAGAAACACCAGCCCTGCCTGCACGCAGGCCGCATAGAGTGCCACTGCATCGGGCGACTTGTCGATCTGAGCAGCCAGCCGGTCGCCGGGCTTCAGCCCCAATTGCGTCAAGGTGTTTGCGGTCCGGGCACTTCGCGCCAAGAACTCCGCGTGCGTGATCGTCGTACCGTCCAGCAGATGCAGGAACGGGGTCGTTGCCCCCGCATGGCGACCGAACAATGTATCATAGAGAGGATTTGCCATCTAAGGGCTCCTTAAGTGTCGCTCTTTTCAGACGCGCGGACCAAGGACTTGACCTCAGACGAAGCCGCAATCGTTTTGGCTCCGGTGAAGCGCTCGTGGTTCAGTGCGAGTGCAGAAACGTCGTAGAGGTAATTGACCATCATCCCCAGCGACTGCGACTGCCCGTTGGCGGAGGTGTCGGCCCCGGCGTGCAGCGCGTGGACGCGGGCTCCGTTGCCCAGATGGAACCGCGCCACGGGGTCGAGCGGGAAGCCATCGGGCCGCTTTGCCTGCAACAGGTACCGCGAGGCCAGCGGCAGCAACCGCGCATCCCCCATATCCACCTTCAGCCCCTCGTCCGCCAGCCATTTGGCAAAACCGGGAATCGGCGACAGGGTCACGAATGTCTTCAACCCCGGCAATTCCCGTGAAAGGTCGTCAACCACCTGCTTGATCAAGGAGTTGCCGAATGAAATGCCGGCCAGCCCTGACTGGCAGTTGGAGATGGAGTAGAACACCGCCGTATCTGCCACGGACGCGTCCAGCACCTCGCGCCCGTCAGCCAGTACACTCTGGATCGACCCCGGCACGCCCTTCGTCAGGGCCACTTCCACAAAGATCAGCGGCTCATCCGGCATCGCCGGGTGAAAGAATGCAAAGCAGCGCCGGTCGCTGGGCTGCATCCGGCGGCGCAGGTCGTCCCAGCTGTCGATCGCATGAACCGCTTCATACTGGATGATCTTCTCCAGAATATGCGCGGGGCTTTCCCAATTGATCGGTCGCAAGACAAGGAAGCCCCGGTTAAACCACGATGAGAAGAGGTGCCGGAAATCCACGTCCAGCGCGGCCAACGACGTATCATTTCGCGCCATCTGCAAAAGGTCTGCGCGCATCTCGACAAGGCTGCCGGTGGCCCCTGGTGCCTGGTTCAGGCGGCGAATCAATTCCTGCCGCGCGGGTTCTGCCGCCCCCAGGAAGGCGCGGTAATTGGCACGGGAACGCTTCTCCTCGTAGGCCGACAAGGCTGCGCGCACGGCGTCCGCATCGATGTCCAGCCCGGTGGCCAGATGCGTGAAGAACGCGCGTTTCTCGTCCAGATCCATCACCGCGTACCGGTCCAGGATCTGCCGCGCCAGCGTCATCCCCCGCACCTCGCCATTGGCCCCGATCAACTCCGATACCAGGTCCGCGATGGGCCGGCTGTCCCACTTCGTGGTCGGCGCGAGTCGGGCCGACCTTTCGAACACCGTCGACAGAAGGTCCGCCAGCAAGCTCATATCGCGGGTCCCATCACCATGTCCGGCAACCAGGTCGCGATGCCGGGGAACAGGCACAGCAGCAGAATGGCCAGAACCATGCAGGCCACGAACGGGAGCGACCCCATCAGGATTGTCTTCAGCGGGATATCAGGTGCGATACCATTTATAACATAAAGGTTCAGGCCCACCGGAGGCGAGATCAGACCGATCTCCATGTTGATCGTGAGGATTACCGCGAACCAGATCGGGTCGAAACCCGCCGTCACGATTACTGGCAACAGGATCGGGGCCGCCATCAGGATCACCGCGACCGGCGGCAAGAAGAATCCCGCGATCAACAGGAACACGTTGATCGCCCCCATCAGCCACCACCGGTTCACGTCCAGAGTCCCGATCCACTCGGCGATGGATTGCGTGATGAACAGGCTCGAAAGCATGTAGGAGAACACGCCCGCCGCGGCGATGATGAACAGGATCATCACCGACTCCCGCGTGCTGTCTTTCAGCACGACCCAGAGGTCGCGAGGGTTCCAAAGCTTGTAGATCACCATCGCAATAATCAGGCACAGGAGTGCGCCGACAGCCGCCGTCTCCGAGGGCGTCGCGATACCGCCGTACATGGCGTAGAGCACGCCTAGGATGATGAACAGAAATGGAAGGACACGGGGCAGGATCTCGAACTTCTCGCGCCACGTATAAGTCCCGACGTTCAGAAGGTTCCGGTCGCCGGACCGCGCCGTGGAATAGAGCGACCAAGCCATGAACAGCCCCACAAGCAGCAGGCCCGGAAACACGCCGGCCAGAAAAAGACGCCCGATCGAACTTTCGGTGGCAATACCATAGACGATCATCGTGACCGATGGCGGGATAAGGATACCAAGAGTGCCACCCGCCGCGATGGACCCGGCGGCGACCCCGTCGGGATAGCCCCGCTTGCGCATTTCCGGAATGCCCATCTTACCAATGGCGGCGCAGGTGGCCGGGCTGGAGCCGGACATCGCCGCGAACAGGGCGCACGCACCGAGGTTGGAAATCACGAGGCCACCCGGAACCCGCGTCAGCCAACGCTCCAGCGCTTCGTAAAGGTCTGCCCCCGCCCGGGTCGAGGCGATGGATGAGCCCATGATGATAAACATCGGGATCGCCAGAAGGGCGAAGTTATCCAGTTTGCCAAACAGGATTTCCGGCATCAGTTCCAGCGAACGAACTCCGTCGAAAACGATCAGGAACCCGGCCGACACGATCAGCAGGCCGATGGCGACCGATACCCCCGAAAACAGGACGAGAATGGTACAGAGCGCAACGAGGCCACTGAGAGTAAGCGGATCCATCAGTTGTCCTCCAGTCCGAAGGGTTTATCGATTCCAAGCAGAACGCCGACGAGGTCCGCGATCAACTGCAGGACCAGCAGACCCAGCCCGACCGGGAGCGCCAGGTAAGGAATCCAAAGCCGGACGCCCCAGACCGTGTCCGACTTCCAGCCCCGCTCCCAGGCGAAGTGCCAGAATTCATACCCATACCAGAACATCACCGCGCAGATCGCGATCGACATCACAAGGGTCAGGATGCACAGCAGGAACCGCACCGGGGGAGGCAGCATCAGCGGGATCAGGTCAACGTTTACGTGCCCCCGGAGGAGCTGCACGTAAGGCAGCCCGACCAGCGTCGCCGCGATCACCAGATATACGACCATTTCCGTCTGCCAGATGGTGGAGGCGTTCAGGACGAACCGCACGAAAATCATCTGGCAGGTGATCGCCACCGCAGCGACGATCATCGTGGCGGAACACCACCCGGCCAGCGTCGATATGGCACCGATTGTTTTCAGGAACGGGTTGTTGCCCGCGCGAAATTCGGCGGCTGTCTGGTGTCCGGACATCAGATCGCTCTCATCGTGAAGTGGAAGGGTGGGCCGACGCGCTGCGCCGCCCCAAGTGCGATCAGTCGACCGCCAGCGCCAGGTCCAGAAGGGCCTGCCCGTCCGGCGTCTCCTCGACGAAGCTCGCGTAGGACGTCTGTTGCGCCAGCGCGCGCCAGGCATCGAAGTCTGCCTGAGTCATCTCAGCGATCTCCACACCGGCCTCGCGGAACACATCGACCGAGGCGGCATCTTCCTTCTTGGCTTCTTCCAGGTAAAAGGCCTGGGCCTTTTCGGCACCTGCCAACAAGGCGGCCTGCTGCGCCTCGTTCAGACCCTCGAAGGTCGATTTGTTCATCAGCATCGGCTGATACATGAACCACAAGGCCACGTCGCCAGCGGGCGTGTAGCAAGCCACCTGCTCATAGATGCGGTACGACACGAACGACGAGGACGAGGTGTTCGCCGCATCCAGAACTCCCGTCTGCATCGCATTGTAGATTTCCGAAGACGCCATCGAAGCGATTGAGGCCCCGGCCCCGGCCAGCATCTGCTCGAACGCCTTGCCCGCCGCGCGGGTCTGCAATCCGGCCACGTCTTCTGGATTGGTGATGCAGCCCTCGGTCCCGGCGAATCCGCCAGCCAGGTATCCATGCACCAGGACCATCACGTCATCCTCGGCCATCTTTTCTTCAAGGGCATCCATGAAAGGCGAGGCGTTCAGGCGCGCGGCATGGTCGTGGTTCTTCACCAGACCCGGCATCAGCGTCAGGTTGTACGCCGGCTGCTGTCCCCCCGCATAGGACAGGGGCAAGACCGTCATATCCAACTGACCGCGGCTCAGAGGTGTGTATTGCTCGCGCGCTTTGAACAGCGATTGTGAGCCGAATATCTTAATTTCAAGGTCGACATCTGCGGCGGCAACCTCATCGGCGACCATTTGCGCGACTTGGTTGCGGATGTCCTGATTCGACCACTGGTGCGACAAGCGCAGTTCCTCGGCCCCCGCCGCCCCTGCGGCAAGCGTCAGGATCGCGGCAGTCTGTAGCAATGTCTTCTTCATCTTGTTCGTTCCTCCCTTTGAACCCGAATTCGTCAGGTCTCCATCCCTGTCGTGCCAAACTCATCTCGATTGCATAGTAAGTCAAGCATCTTGTATACAAGGTAATCGTTCTTGCGTTTTTTGAATAGTGCTCTATCGTCCGTTTGATGAGTATCCGAAGCGCCGACAAGATCGCGAATGAACTGGAACATCTTGTTCTAACGGGACAATTATGTAACGGAGAGCGACTGGACGAGATAACGCTGGCCAAGCGGTTCGGCGTTTCCCGGACGCCCGTGCGTGAAGCCATCCAGAAGCTTGCGACCTCGGGTCTCGTCACGCAGGAGCCCCGGCGGGGCGCTTTCGTGCGTCAGCCCGGCCCGGTCGAGCTGCTTGAGATGTTCGAGGTCATGGCCGAGTTGGAGGCCACATGCGGTCGCCTGGCCGCGCTCCGTATATCCGACGACACCTTGGCCCAACTTCAGCTTACAAATGAAAAATCCCAGACTGCCCTCGATCAGGGGAACGTCGATCTCTACTATCGGGAAAATCAGACCTTCCACCACCTGATCTACCATGCCTCCGGGAACGCCTTCCTCGAGTCCGAGACCCTGCGCCTGCACCGCCGCCTCAAACCCTTCCGTCGGCTACAGCTGCGCCTGCGCGGGCGAATGAACCAATCGATGCGCGAACACCGCGAAATCTTGAAGGAACTTGTCGACGGCGACCCAGACCGCGCCGCCGCTGCCCTGCGCGACCATGTCGCCATCCAAGGCGAGAAGTTCCACCACCTGATGGCGAATTCGAAGGACATGCTGCAGTAGCGGGCAATGCAACCTCCGCACCGCACCTCAAGTCACACAGGCATCCGGCACCGCGAAGCAGATCATTTGGGCCAGTGCAATTCCGACTTTGGATACGCAGTCACTGTCGGATCAGGCGATGCTTGACTTTGGTCAACACGGAGACCGTTCGGCACGGTTTAGACTCTGATCAAGGTCGAAAGTGTAGGCACCATGGCATCAATGCAGCAGCAAGGAACGAATTTTCCCGCCGTCGCAGCGTGCCTGCTTCTGCTTGTGTCCCCGGCGAACGCTCAGGAACGCCTGTGCGAAGGCACCGACGTAACGGTCGCCTATAAACAGGACCGCAACGCCGACCTGGCCTGCCGCGCCGTATCGAAGGCGACTGCCTTGTTCAGAGACTGCGGAATACCCGCTTTCACCAGCCCGGTTCACATCGACATCGTCGAGACCCTGCGGCCGGGACATCTGGGCCTCTATCATCGGATCAGGGGCGACATCGCCGTGCTGTCGCCGCACCTGTTGCAGGATCTGTCCCCGCCCGACGGGGCCTTTGCCCATCTGACCAGCGACGCATATTTCCAGAGCATTCTGGTGCACGAACTGGCCCATGCCGCGACGATCAACATGCCCTGCCCGTTCACGGATTGCATCGCCGGGGTCGAGTACATCGCCTACGCAATGCAGGTTCTGTCCCTTGAACCGCAGGCCCAATCCAAGTTCGCGTCATCCGAAGCAATCGACCACCCCGTTGAGGCGGATGAAATAAATCCCATGATTCTCGCTATGGCACCCGACCGGTTTGCCCAGAAGGTATGGGCGCATTTCTCCAGTTTGGAGGACCAGTGCGCATTCATGGCTCGCATCGTCGACGGGGAGATCGTCTTTGACCATGACATCTACTATTACCAGTGACTTTCCGGGCGCGACCGTTGCGACAGCATGCGTGGATCATATCCACCGTCCCGCGCCCTCAACGCTGCGAAGTCGCCCAGTCCGGATTGATCCAGTAATCCGCGTTCGACCGGGCCAGCGAGCGGCCTAGAATGTGATCCGAGGCCTTCTCCCCGGTCATGATCGACGGCCCGTTCAGATTGCCGTTCGTTATGCGCGGGAAGATCGAGCTGTCTGCCACGCGCAACCCTTCCACCCCGATCACGCGGGTCTGGGGGTCGACCACCGACAAGGGATCATCGACCGCGCCCATCTTGCAGGTCCCGCAAGGATGATAGGCGGACTCGACGTGTTCCATGATCGCCGCGTCCAATTCCTCGTCGGTCTGCACGTCTGCACCCGGTTGAATCTCGTTCTTGCGGAACGGGGCAAAGGCTTCCTGCCCGAAAATCTCGCGCGTGAGGCGGATGCAGGTGCGGAAGTCCTCCCAGTCCTGGGGGTCTGACATGTAATTGAAACGGATCTTCGGGGCGTCCAGCGGATCGCCGGATCGCAGTGTGATAGTCCCGCGCGATGCCGAGCGCATCGGACCGACATGCGCCTGAAACCCATGACCTTCGGCTGCGACCTGCCCGTCATAACGCACGGCCAGAGGTAGGAAATGATACTGTATATCAGGATATTGGACGCCAGCGGCGGATCGAATAAAGGCCGCGGACTCAAAGTTGTTCGTGGCCCCCGGCCCCGTCCTGGTGAACAGCCAGCGCGCGCCCACATAGGCCTTGCCCAGCAGGTTCCAGTACTTGAACAGCGTGATAGGCTGGCTTGCGGCCATCTGGATATACATCTCCAAGTGGTCTTGCAGGTTCTGCCCGACCCCCGCGCGATCGGCCCGCACCTCGATCCCATGCTCAGCCAGATGTTTACCCGGCCCGATTCCGGAATGCATGAGCAATTTTGGCGAGTTAATGGAGCTCGCGGAGATGATAACCTCGGCCCGCGCTTGGACGAGTTGCCCCCCCGCCAGCCGCACGCCCGTGGCGCGGCCATCCGTGAACTCAATCTTCTCGGCCAAACCCTTGATCACGTCGCACCGGCCTGTAGCCTTTGCAGGCTTGAGGTAGGCGTTCGCCGCCGACCAGCGCTGACCGCGATATACGGTCTGCTCCATCGGGCCGAAACCTTCCTGCTGCCGACCATTATAATCGTCGGTGACCTGGTAGCCGGCCTGCGCGCCTGCATCGACGAAGGCTTGATACAGCGGGTTTTGCCGCGTCCCACGGGACACATGCAGCGGCCCATCGGTTCCCCGCCGGGCGGGATCACCACCGTGCCCGCCGTCATGCCAGGTTTCCATCCGCTTGAAATAGGGAAGAACGTCAGCGTAGGACCAACCCGCCGCCCCGCTCTTCTCCCAGTGTTCGTAGTCCATGGCGTGCCCGCGCACATAGACCATGCCGTTGATGCTGCTGGATCCGCCAAGGACCTTGCCCCGCGGCGTCGCCAAGACACGCCCACCCAGATGCGGCTCGGGCTCCGACCGGAAACCCCAGTCATAGCGGGACATGTTCATCGGAAAAGACAGCGCGCCCGGCATCTGGATCAGCGGGCCAATATCGGATCCACCGAACTCGATCACCAGGACCGATTTCCCCGCCTCGGCCAGTCGATAGGCAATCGCGCACCCGGCGCTGCCAGCACCGACGATGACGTAGTCTGCGATGGTGGTCGTCATCAGAATGCAGCCTCGACCTTGGACATTCCGACGTAGATCGTCTGCGCCTCGGTGTAATGATCCATCGCCATGCGCGCGTTTTCCCGCCCGATGCCCGACGCCTTGCTGCCACCGAAGGGCATGCCCGCGGGGGTCAGGTTGTACTGGTTGATCCAGACGGTTCCCGCCTCGAAAGCGGTGGCAACGCGGTGGGCGCGGGCCAGATCGCGGGTAAATACCCCGGCAGAGAGACCATATTCCGTCGCGTTGGCACGGGCGACGGCCTCCGCCTCGTCCTTGAACGTCAGGACGGACATGACCGGGCCGAAAATCTCCTCGCGCACGCAGGTCATGTCATCCGTCAGACCTGTCAGAACGGTCGGCTCGATCCAGAACCCCTCACGATCAAGCCTTGTGCCACCGATGGCGATGGTCGCGCCTTCACTTCGGGCGGTGTCCAGATGGCGCAGCACGATGTCCGTCTGCGCCAAGGTCGTCATGGGTCCGAAGTTAGTTTCTTCATCCAGTGGATCGCCCAGTTTCGCGGTGGCGATCCGGTCGTTCAGGCGCTTCAGGAACTCTTCAACGACACCCTCCTGGACAAAAACCCGCGTCCCGTTCGAACAGATCTGACCGGAGGAATAGAAATTCCCGTTGATAGCACCGGACACCGCATCGTCGATATCGGCATCCTCGAACACCAGGATCGGAGATTTTCCGCCCAGTTCCATCGTAACGTGCTTCATCGTGGACGAAGCCGCTGCCGCCACCTTGCGCCCCGTGGGGGCCGATCCGGTCAGGGAGACCTTGGAGACACGCGCATCCCCGGTCAGCGTGGCCCCCACGTCGCCAAGCCCCTGCACCACATTGAACAGGCCCGCGGGCAGCCCCGCCTCATGGAGGATCTCGGCGACCTTCAAAGCGCAGAGCGGCGTGGACTCCGACGGCTTGAAGACCATGGCGTTGCCCGTGGCCAAGGCGGGTGCACCTTTCCAACAGGCGATCTGGGTCGGGTAATTCCACGCCCCGATCCCGACACAGACACCCAGCGGCTTGCGCACGGTATAGGCCCAATCGCCACCGAACTGCATCGACAGTCCGGTCATGTCAGCCGCCAACCCGCCGAAGTACTCAAGGGCATCCGCGCCCGAAGTGGCATCGGCAACAAGTGTCTCTTGCAGAGGTTTTCCGGTGTCCAAAGTCTCTAACACGGACAATTCGTGATTCCTTTCCCGCATGATCGCGGCGGCCCGGCGCAGCACGCGCCCGCGCTCGACCGGCTCCATGGCGGCCCACGCGGCCTGGGCCCGCGCGGCGGATGCGATGGCCTGCTCCACAATCGCATGCGTCGCGGCATGGACCGTCGCGATGGTCTCTCCGGTAGCCGCATAGATCACGGGGATGGGCACGCCGGCATCATCCTCGACATAGGCTCCGTCGATAAAGTGGCTGGCCGTCGGTTGGGCATTTGTTCGGGTCATGTCTGTCTCCTGTCCGAAGGGCGCGCGACCCTTCTTCTTTGCTTGAAATCTCTTGCGCGGTTTGGGCGGCCTCTACCGGTCATTCGCCCTGCGGAAAGCGTTGGTTTTCTTCGAGGGTGTTCAGGTCCATGTGGTTGCGCATGTACCGCTCGGACGCGACGCGCAGGGGCTGGTAATCCCACGGGTAATATCCGCCCTTCCGCAGTGCCTCATAGACGACCCAGCGGCGGGCCTGGCTCTCGCGCACCTCGGCATCGAAGCGCGCCAGGTCCCAACGCGAGTCGGCCTCTGCGCGAAACCGGGCAAGGGTTTCGGCATGGGCCGGATCATCCGCCAGGTTGGTTAACTCATACGGGTCGGCGGCCAGATCGAACAACTGCTCGGGATCAAGCACGCAGCGAGCGTATTTCCATTGATCCTGTCGCAACGCCACCAGCGGCGCGTATGACCCCTCCGCCGCATATTCCATCGCAACGGGGCTGGTGCGCGCCTCACCACGGCACAGCGGCAGCAGGCTCTCCCCCGTGGTCCAGGGTTCAACCTCGGTGATGTCGACGCCCGCCAAGTCACACAGGGTCGGGCAAACGTCTATGTTCGAAACCGGCGTCTCGACAAGGCCGGGCTCGATGCCCGGCGCGGCGAGCATCATCGGAACGCGGGCGGACCCTTCGAGGAAGGACATCTTGTACCAAAGCCCCCGCTCCCCCAGCATATCGCCATGGTCCGACACGAACAGGATCACAGCCTCCTGACCGGTGTCGTGGAGCACTTTCAGGATCTCGCCGATTTTCGAGTCTAAATAAGAGATATTGGCGAAATAGGCGCGGCGCGACCGGCAGATATCTTCCTCGGTCACATCGAAGTTGCCACGGTCATTGGCATCGAGAAGGCGCTGGGAATGCGGGTCGTGATCTTCGTAAGCCATCTCGCCCACGACGGGCATCAGGTGTGCGCAATCTTCGTAGAGATCCCAGAATTCGCGCCGCGCGACGTAAGGGTCGTGCGGATGCGTAAAACTGACTGTCAGGCACCACGGGCGCGGGTCATGACCGCGCGCATAATCGTAGAGCTTCATTTTCGCGTGGTGGCAAACCTCGTCGTCGTATTCCATTTGGTTGGTGATCTCGGCCACGCCGGACCCGGTGACCGACCCCATGTTGTGATACCACCAGTCGATGCGCTCGCCCGGTTTGCGGTAATCCGGGGTCCAGCCGAAGTCGGCAGGGTAGATGTCGGTGGTCAGACGCTCCTCGAACCCGTGCATTTGATCGGGACCGACGAAATGCATCTTGCCCGACAGACAGGTCTGCCATCCTGCACGGCGCAGGTGATGGGCGTAAGTCGGGATGTCGGAGGCGAATTCAGCCGCGTTATCATAGACGCGTGTGCGTGACGGCAGCAGGCCCGACATGAAGCTGGCCCGGCCCGGCGCGCACAGCGGGCTGGCGGTATAGCAATTGCTGAACCGGCGCGACTTCGCCGCCAGCGCCTTGAGGTTGGGCGCGTGCAACCAGTCGGCGGGACCGTCGGGAAACAGCGTACCGTTCAACTGATCCACCATGATTACCAGGATGTTCGGATTGGTCATCGGGCAAGCCCCCGTTCGATGTAGTCGAGCACCAGCCCGACGGATATGTCGGTTGCCAGTTCCGTCCGACGCAGCGCCTGGCGCATGTAGAGCCCGTCGATCAGTGCACCGATCCCTTCAGCCAGGCCTTCGGGGTCGGACGTGAGCGGGCGCAGCGCATGCACAAGATTGGAGCGCAATCGCGCGTGATAGATGTGCAGCAGGCGGCGCGCGTCGGGATCGCGGTGGGCTTGCACATAGAAATTCAGCCACGCCGCCACGACCTCGGCGTCGAAGTTTGCGGGGCCGAAACTTGCGCGGACAATGGCCTCCAGTCGCGCATGCGGTGATTCCGCCCCAGAGACCGCCTTGCGCGCTTCGGTGGCGAAGTCCGACAGGATGCGGCGCATCGCGGCCAGAAGCATCCGTTCCTTGGAGCCAAAGTAGTGATGCGCCAATGCCGGCGACATGCCCGCCCGCTTGGCGATCCGCGCGACGGTGATGTCGCGGGCACCCGAAACTGCGATCTCCGCGATGGTCGCGCGGACAAGGGCTTCGCGACGTTGGGGTTCCATTCCGATGCGTGGCACGACACTCTCTCCGGGCTGACCGTTGCATAACGACGGCCCTTGGGTTTTAATTGACTCGTCAATCAACAAAACGCCTGAGCGTTGAAACGTCAATATCTGGGAGTGACTCTTATGATCCGTACGCTGACCGCCGCCTCGATCCTTGCCCTTACGGCCGGAACGGCCTTTGCCGACGGCCACGCCGCAGCCTGTGGCGAAGTGACCTTCGCCGACGTGGGCTGGACCGACATCACCGCGACCACGGCCGCCACGACCACGATCCTGTCTGCGCTGGGCTATGACACCGATGTGAAGGTCCTGTCGGTGCCGATCACCTATACCTCGATGGCCGAAGGCGACATCGACGTCTTCCTTGGCAACTGGATGCCGACGATGGAAGCCGACATCGCCCCCTACCGCGAAGCGGGCACCGTCGACACCCTGCGCGCCAACCTGGAAGGCGCGAAATACACCTTGGCCGTCAACAAGGCCGCGCAAGACCTGGGAATTGCGACCTTCGCCGACATCGCCACCCACGCCGATGCGCTTGACGCCAAGATCTTCGGGATCGAGCCGGGCAACGACGGGAACCGCCTGATCCAGTCGATGATCGACGACAATGCCTTCGACCTGGGCGATTTCGAAGTCGTCGAATCATCCGAGCAGGGGATGCTGGCGCAGGTGGACCGCCTGTCCAAGCGCGACGAGCCGATCGTCTTCCTGGGGTGGGAGCCGCACCCGATGAACGCCAACTTCGACATGGGTTATCTTGAGGGCGGCGATGACTTCTTCGGCCCGAACCTGGGCGGTGCGACAGTCTATACCAACACGCGCTCGGGCTACGCCGAGGAATGCGCCAATGTCGGCGCGCTGCTCGCCAATCTTGAGTTCAGCCTGGCGATGGAGAACGAGATCATGGGCGCGATCCTAAACGACGGCACCGACCCCGAAGAGGCCGCCGCAACATGGCTGAAGGCCAACATGAGCGTGCTGGATGGTTGGCTTGATGGTGTGACCACGCTGGACGGTGGCGATGCCAAGGCGGCTGTCGAAGCCGCGTTGCAGTAATGCTCGTTGGTCTTCGCTGAAGACCTCCGGAAGAGCCTTTGACCAAGGCTCTTCCTTTCCAAATAAAGGGGGGCGGGCATGGACTGGCTGACCGACAACAAGATTCCGCTGGGCAAATGGGCTGCTTCGGGCTTCGACTGGCTTCAGGATGTTGGTCAGCCCTTCTTCGACGGACTTGCCCTGGTGATGGAAGCGATGATTTCCGTCATCCTCGCCATATTGCAGGATCCGCCGAACACCGGCTGGATCCGCGACGTCGGCCGCAACGAGGAAGTCTATCTCTACAATCCCGACTTTCACCCGCTCATCATCATCGCAGGCTTCATCGCCCTGACATGGGCCCTGCATCGCAGCTGGAAACTCTGTCTTTTCATCGGCCTCGGATTTCTGTTCATCCTCAATCAGGACTATTGGGAAGAAACGACCGAAAGCCTGACGCTGGTCTTGTCGGCCTGCGTGGTCTGCATGGCGATCGGCGTGCCCATCGGCATCGCGGCGGCGCATCGGCCCCGGCTCTACGCCTGGATGCGGCCGGTGCTGGATTTGATGCAGACATTGCCGACCTTCGTCTACCTCATTCCCGCGATCGTGTTCTTCGGTATCGGCATGGTACCCGGCCTGATCGCCACGGTGATCTTCGTGCTGCCCGCGCCGATCCGGCTGACGCACCTGGGCATTTCCTCTACCCCCAAAAGCCTGACCGAGGCCGCGCAGGCCTTCGGGGCCACCAATTCGCAGACCTTGTGGAAGGTCGAACTTCCCTATGCCCTGCCGCAGATCATGGCCGGGTTGAACCAGACGATCATGCTGTCGCTGTCGATGGTGGTGATCGCCGCCCTTGTGGGGGCCGATGGACTGGGCGTGCCGGTGGTACGTGCGCTTAACCAGGTCAACACGGCTCTGGGGTTCGAAAGTGGGTTCATCATCGTCGTGGTCGCCATCATGCTGGACCGGATGCTGCGCATGGAGCGGAAATGAAAACCGACGGAGCCTGCCATTGCGGCGCGGTCCGCTTCACCGTGCATCTGACCGACGGGCTGGCGACGGCGCGCCGGTGCACCTGTTCGTATTGCACGATGCGGGGGGGTGTCGCGGTTTCGGCGCAGCTGGATGACATCGTGTTCAGCCAGGGTGAGGACAACCTGACCCGCTACACTTTCAACACGCACACCGCGCAGCATTTCTTCTGCAAGACATGCGGCATCTACACCCACCACCAACGCCGCTCGAACCCGGAGCAATATGGGGTGAACCTCGCTTGCCTGGAAAATCATACTCCATTCCTGACCTCCGTCGACGTCCTGGATGGTAAGAGCCACCCCAGCGATACCGGCACCCCCCGCGTCGCGGGCGTGCTGCGCTACGCGCCGAACGAGGACACCGAATGACCAAGCCCGCCGTTGAGTTCGACAAGGTCTCCATTGTCTTCGGGGAAAACCCCCAAAGCGCCCTGCCCCTGATGGACGAAGGAAAATCCCGCCCCGAAGTACAGGAGGCTACGGGTCAGGTGCTCGGCGTCCACGATTGCTCCCTCACCGTCGAGGAGGGCGAAATCCTGGTTCTGATGGGCTTGTCAGGCTCGGGCAAATCGACCCTATTGCGGGCGGTGAACGGCTTGAACCCGGTCGTACGCGGCGAGGTGCGGATCAACAACGGCGACCACATGGCCAGCGTGACCCATGCAAAGCCCGCCGATCTGCGGCGGCTGCGCCAAAGCCGGGTCGCGATGGTTTTCCAGCAGTTCGGCCTTCTGCCCTGGCGGCGCGTCCGCGAGAATGTCGGCTTGGGGCTGGAACTGGCCGGGGTGTCAGCGGCGGAACGGACCAAGGCTGTGGATCGTCAGCTGGAACTGGTCGGCCTGACCGACTGGGCCGACCGGCGCGTCGGAGAACTGTCGGGCGGGATGCAACAGCGTGTGGGGCTGGCCCGTGCCTTCGCGACGGACGCACCGATCCTGCTGATGGACGAGCCGTTCTCGGCGCTCGACCCGCTGATCCGCACGCGGTTGCAGGACGAGTTGCTGGAATTGCAGGACAGGTTGCAGCGCACGATTGTCTTCGTCAGCCACGATCTGGACGAGGCGTTCAAGCTGGGGGGTCGGATCGCCATCATGGAAGGCGGGCGCATCATCCAATGCGGCACCCCGGCCGACATTTTCAACAACCCGGTCAACGAATATGTCGCCGACTTCGTGGCCCATATGAATCCGCTGGGCGTGCTGACGGCGGCTGACGCAATGGTCGAAGGCGTCGGCGTGGGCGACAGCATCCCCGCATCGATGCCGGTAAAGGACCTGATCCAGCTCTGCGCCAAGCGCGACGGCCCGATCCCGGTGGAACGCAACGGCCACGTCGTCGGTATCGTCAGCCGGCAGGCATTGCTTGCGCGGTTGGGGCGCTAGGGGGGCGCTGCCCCCGTCGGTCGGGGCCGGCTCCCCGGAGTACTTGGAAAACGGAGACAGGAACGGTCACCCCTTGCGAGGTACGGCCCCGGGCAGGTAGCCCTGACGTCAAGTCCCGACCCGGCCAGGGAGGCCAGACCGAATGCGCGACCCATCCGAAGGCCCCGTCCTGATCCTGCCTGCGCGCGGCGGCTCCAAGCGCATTCCGCGCAAGAACGTCCGCCCCTTTGCCGGTCGGCCCGCCATCGGCTGGCCCATCGCGGCGGCGCAAGACAGTAACCTGTTCGACCGGATCGTGGTTACCACCGATGACGCGGAGATCGCCAAGGTAGCGCGGGCCTGCGGGGCAGAAGTGCCATTCCTGCGCGCCGACGACCTGTCGGACGACCACGCTGGCACGACCGAGGTGATCCGCGACGCGGTGACGCGACTGGGTCTGCCCGTAACAACTCCGGTTTGTTGTCTCTATCCCACGGCGTTCTTCGTGACAGGCGACGACCTGAAGGCCGGTTTCGCGGCCTTGGGCCGCGGCGCGACTTGGGCACTGAGCCTTGGCAAATATCGCACCCCGATTCAGCGTGCCTACCGCCAGGACGGGACGCGCGTGGCCGCCTTCGACGCGGCGCAGATGCCCAAGCGATCGCAGGATCTGGAGGAGGCCTTTTTCGACGCGGGGCAATTCTATTGGGCGCGCGCGGCGACTTGGACCGACCCGGAAGCGCGGATCTGGGACGGGGCGGCGGCGGTCGTCCTGCCCGACGATCGCTGCATCGACGTGGACACGCCGGACGACTGGGCGCGGGCGGAACGATTGGCCGGCCTGATGGGGCTGGGGGACTGACGCGATGCGCGTGCTGATCCGGGTGGACGGCGATCGGCGTATCGGCGGCGGGCACGTCATGCGCTGCCTGACGTTGGCGGATGCATTGACAAACACGGGGCATCGGGTCGAATTCGTGATGGCCGATGCGTCGGATGGGATGGCAGATCGGGTCCGCAGCGCGGGATTCGAGGTGCACTCCCTGCCCGTTTCGACTGTCGCGTCGGCCAATGCCCCGCCCCATGCCGCCTGGCGGCGCGTCGACCCGGAGGTGGACGGCATGACCACCGGCAAGATTGCCGCCCGAACCGGTGCGGATTGGCTGATCTGGGATCATTATGGCCTTGACGCCGATTGGGTTGCGCAGGTGCGGGGCAAAGCCCCCGACATCCGCGTCCTCGCCATCGACGATCTGGACGACAGGGAATTGGCGTCAGACCTGTTGTTGGATCAGACTCGGCTTGCCGGCGAGCTGAAATTCGGCGCAGCGGCCGTGTTGCGGGGCCCGGGCTATGCGCTCCTTCGCCCGGAATTCGCCACTCTGAGGGACATCGCCCTGACCCGGCGCGGCGGGCCGGTGCGCAGGGTCCTGGTCACACCCGGCATGATGGATGCCGCCGGGCTGGCCCCACTTGTTTTGGACGCGCTGAAGGATTTCGACGATCTTGAGGTGGAGGTCGTCATGTCAGCGGACGCGCAAAGCGCTGAAGCGGTGCGTGACCACCAGCGCCCCGGCGTGACCCTGACGCTGGATGCAATCGACATGGGGGAACGAATGGTCGCGGCCGATCTTTGCGTCGGTGCGGGGGGAATGACGTCGTGGGAACGGTGTTGCCTGGGCCTTCCGACAGTGACGGTCACGGTAGCGGACAACCAGCGCGACGCGGTGGCGGGCTTGGCAGAGGCCGGGGCCATCGTGCCACTGTCATTGGAGGCCGCGCGCGATCCGCCAACCCTGCGCCACGCCATCCAGGAAGGGATCGACCGCGCCGGAGATATGTCGCGCAAAGCGGCCAAACTGTGCGACGGACGCGGGGCCGGCCGGGTAGTATGCGCGTTGGAAGCGCGATTGCGGCCCCTGACTCTGAACGATGCGGAAATGATGATGAGCTGGCGCAATCAGCCACGGATCGTTGCCGTCACCAGCAGCCAGGCCCCCGTCACCGCGGAAGGCCACATTCCCTGGCTGACACAGGAGCTGACCCGCGATGACGCGCGCTGGTGCGTTTGGCAGGAGGGGGGGCGCGATGTGGGCATCTGCGGGGCCAGCGGCGGGCCGGATGGCTGGACCTGGTCGTTCTACCTTGGCGACGAAGACGCGCCACAGGGGGCCGGCGGACGCATGTGCGGCGCTTTCCTGCGCCTTCTTGCCGAGACACCGGGGGCCGAAACGATCCGCGCGACCGTCCGGCACGAGAACACCACCTCCCTTCGCCTGCATCGCCGGTTAGGATTTGCCGAGGTGCCATCCGATGATCCGTCGGTTCTGGCCTTCGCGTTGAAGACATGGGAAGTCAGACAGCGACTTCGCCTGCCGCAAAGGGGACCGGACACATGACGGACTATGCCATCGCGGGCCGCGCCATTGGGCCGGACCACAGCCCCTACATCATCGCGGAACTCTCGGGGAACCATAACGGCGACCTGAACCGCGCGCTGGCGCTGGTGGATGCCGCCGCCGATACCGGCGCGGACGCCGTCAAATTGCAGACATATACCGCCGACACGATCACCCTTGACGTGGACCGCCCCGAGTTTCGGATCAACGGCGGGCCATGGGACGGGCGCACGCTGCACGACCTCTACCAAGAAGCTTCGACGCCCTGGGACTGGCACGAGGCGTTGTTCGCCCGCGCACGGGTTCACGGCTTGCAGTGTTTTTCCTCGCCGTTTGATCCGACGGCGGTGGATTTCCTACATGGCCTTGGTGTGCCAGCCTACAAGATCGCCTCATTCGAGCTGGTGGACACGCCCTTGATCGAGAAAGCCGCCTCCAAGGGCCTGCCCCTGATCATGTCGACGGGCATTGCGAATTACGCCGAGATCGAGCGCGCCTGCGCCGCCGCACGCAAGGGCGGGGCGGACGGGTTCGCATTGCTGCACTGTATCTCGGCCTATCCGGCGGCCCCGGAAACTATGCGTCTGCAAACCATCGAGGCGCTGGGCGCGGCATTTGGCGTGCCAATCGGGCTGTCGGATCACACGCTGGGATCGGCGGTCTCGGTCGCGGCCATCGCGCGCGGGGCCTGCATTATCGAGAAGCACCTGACGCTCCGGCGATCCGACGGCGGCCCGGACGCCGAATTCTCGTTGGAGCCGGGTGAGTTCAAATCGCTGGTCGATGACTGCCGGATGGCGCACGCAGCCCTTGGCCCGCCGCAGTACGACCGAAAAGGCGTGGGCGGTGCCAACGCGCAGTTCCGCCGCTCGCTCTATGTGGTGCGCGACGTGGCTGCCGGGGCAGCCCTGACTGAAGATGACGTGCGCTCGGTCCGCCCCGGCAACGGCTTAGCCCCGCACCATCTTCCCGAGGTCCTGGGCCGCGTGACCACGCGCGCCCTGTCACGCGGCGAGCCGTTGGCCTGGTCGATGGTGGGACCATGACGATGCGCCTGATGGTCGTATCTACGGCGACGAACACCGATGCCATCCTTGAGAAATTAGTTTGCAAAAACAAAGATATAAAAATCGCGCTGCACATGGGGCATGTTACGGCCGACATTAAGGCGTCCGCCATTACACGAATGAATACGCGGCAAGGCGGCAAAGGACACTTGTTTGCCAAACAGCGCTGGACTGGGGCAGGACAAGCCTTGATTGAGTCGCCTGACTTCCTCGACCAGATGGAAACCTTTATAGACCATTTACACCGCCGTTCAGACATCAACGCGCACAAAAATCACCCCCTGCGAACAATGCAGGACTACGTGGATTACTATCACATTTTGGCCGACGTGATCGGACAGGCTTTGATCGACAAGGGGATCACGCACTGTTTGTTCTTCAACGTGCCGCACCTGACCTATGACACTATCGTCTTCCAGATGGCCAAGGTCTTGGACATCCCCTGCACCATCGTCACGGAATCGCTGTTTCCCGATCGCTTCTTTTCCTTGCGTGATCCGCATGAGTTTGGGCGGTTTCCGCCCGATCTAACGGCAAAGCCTTTCGCGATTGAGCAAGGATCCAGACCTGACCTGTTTTATATGCAAGGTATCAAGCAGGAACCTGAGGCAGGTGGCAGGCCTACGTTGAAGGGCATGGCGCAAATCGCGACGTTTCTTGCCCTTAAGCGGCCCCTCAAAGCTCTGAACCCCGCCTACCTGTGGCGGCTGACCAAGGATGTCAGTCGTATCTACGGTGGCTTGCCAAAATGGCGCGATCCCTTCGCGAAGTTCTTCCACGAGGACGCGCTGGAGTACTTCGACCACTTGACCTCCTTCGAGGATCAGGTTTTGAACCTGGACGGCGACTTCGTCTATTTCCCACTGCAGCTACAGCCCGAGATGACCACGAGCAGCCTTGGCGGTCGCTTCCGCGATCAGGCCCACGCCATCGAGACACTGGCCGACATGCTGCCCAAAGGGGTGCGCATCCTGGTCAAGGAAAATCCCAAACAGGGAAGCTACATGCGCGGGCCGATGTTCTTCCACCGCCTGGGGCGCATCGCCTCGGTGACCCTCCTGCCCAGTTGGGCCGACACCCATGCCCTGACCGCAAAGGCCCGGTTCGTCGCCAGCATCACCGGCACCGTCGGGTGGGAGGCCATACGGCAAGGCACCCCGGCTCTGGTCTTCGGGTCGGCCTGGTATCGCGGGTTGCCGGGGGTGCATCACATCGAGGACGCGCCGACCTACGAGGCGATCCGCGACACGCAAATCGACCACTATGCCCTGCAACAGGCCGTGGGTGCGCTGCTGGCTCGCAGCCATCGCGGCTTGGTAGACAGACATTACGTCAAAATGATCAAGGACTTCGACGAAGAAGTCTCGACAGCGCAAACCGCTAAAATAATCGGGGGTCTACTTAAGGGTTCGGTGCCGCTGACCTTTCCAGGCCACTAGGTGTTTGATCCTATGGTTTGATCCCTTCTCATGAATGTAGGGAAGTGACATGGGACAAATTCGACACGGAAGCATCCTGCTGGAAAACTACTTCCTCCCAGGCAATCTGGAAGCCAGCATCGAGCGCTTCGTCGATGGCTACAATCACCACGGCTACCACGAGAGCCTCGGCAATCTCACACCGGCTGACGTCTACTTCGAACATGGCAAGTCAATTGCGCTCGAACTCGAAAGGATCATGCAAAAGACGATCAAACAACGCTGTTTGCAACACCGCAAACGCGCCGCTTACACTAACCCAACCAACGAGCCGATCCCTCCGCTAAATCATGCGGCCACGAGTCCTAAATACCCTGACGACGGACAACCCCTACAGATTGTCACTGAGCGTCAATCAACCCACGATCAGCTGTCAGCTCCTTGTTGTCTACAATCAAGGTGATACGGTGAACGATGACAGGACTTAGAACCTTATCCAGTTTTTCGCGCTATAAGGGGAGTCGACATGCCGGCGAGCAAAGTCTTTGATTCGACTGCCCTGACTGCTCAAAATAATTTAGAGGCTGCTATGATGACGCAAACGCTGGGGACAATCTTCGCGTTGACCTTGGTGGTTTGCGGCGCGTCATATGTGGTTGGACTGCGTGAACTGCTAGGATCTGACAGCTTTGCGATTCCGGCACTGACGTATTTTCGCAGCATCTTGGTTGCGTTTGCGTTTGTATTGTGCGGCTTTGCTTTTGGCGGGCCGCATACAGTCAAAAGTGTTGCCGCAATCCTGCTTATGCTACTTGGCCTTGCCTATATACCTGCATCGTTGCGCTTCAGTTTTGAAATTGTGGCGATCATCATAAGTGTCCGTGGCCTTGTCAGGTTATTCGGCGAAGCGGCGAAGTTGCCCAAGACCCATATCGCAAGTGTCGTTACCCTCGCGTTTGCCGTATCTGCCTCATTGGCACTGATCAATCTGCGCCTGAACTATTCGGTGCCAGTCGCGCTGGAAACGTCACTTGCCGGGCTGTCGCACCATGACACGCTGTTTCACGCAGCAATCGCGCAGAACTTGCTGCACGCTCAGGTCGCGAGCATCGGGGCGGATGGATTGGTTCCGATTGCCTATCATGTGTTTAGCCATCGCGTGATAGGGGGTTTCACGGCGTTGCTGGGAACAGAGATGTTACATGGATATGCGATCTTCATGTCCATTGTCGCAATTCCCGTGCTGCTTGGATTGTTGTTGCAGACCGCCGCCCAACTGCACCGACCGGCAACAATTCACTTGGGCGCAACGGCGGCCATGTTCAGTGTCCTGGGGTGGCTGGCATTCGGTGGCGCGCTGATGTGGCATTCGTATTACGTCTCGGAATCCTATACGCTGTCGCTTTGGATGGCGTTGTTGGCAGTGCTCCTGCTGCAACAACTGGTTGACCCTGCTGATCAGGCTTTGCCCCGACAAGGTTTGCTGATCGTGCTTTTGGCGGCCACAGTGGCCTTGGCTACATTAAGTAAAGTTTCCGTTGGAGCTGTTTTGGCGTGTGCTGTGGCCATGGGCATTCTGGTTGCGGGACGGCTGCAACCACTGGCATGGGCCGCTAGCATTCTGGCTGGTTTATTACCTACGGTTGCGATTTACCTTATCTATCCTGTTGCTACGCCGGACAAAGCGGCGATGATCAAACCATTCGCCTTTCTGCAAGAACATATGGAACCGGCAATTTACGCGTTGCTGTTTGCTTTGGTCCTGACCTGTTTGGCGTATCGGCATTTCCCCCGGGACCATGGCGCACGCACCCTCACGTTGGCTTTGGGAACTGGCATGTGGGCAGGACTAGTGGCCAGTTATTTGATCAACACGGCCGGAGGGGCGCAATATTACTTCTCGGACCCCGGAAGTTGGCTGGGGCTGATGCTGGTTCCCGTGCTGGGGCTGGTGCCGAAATGGCTGACACGCCGCGGGGCCTTCGGCCAGTTTGGGATCGTGGCGGCTTTTATTGCCGTCATGATGTTCCTGCATGACAACAAATTGCGCGGCCTTGACCGGCTGGAGGGATATCAAACGGCACTTGCAAGCCTGCCTGTAGCGACATCGCTTGGCGAACGCGCGGTCCAACACACGGCCCCTGGACGAGCGCTTCTTGCAAGCCGTGATCACGCGAGGGAGATCGATGCCATTGTGCTGGATGGCGCGCATGAGGCTTTTTGGAATAGCCAAAAGGTCTGTTGGGCGACTATTTTCTTACTGCCCGCACTTGTGGGAAAGCCCATGCTGCAAGGGATCGTGCCCGATGAGCAGAACTGCGAGATCACGCCGTATTACGGGCTGGCCGATTATGACCTGCATGCAGGTCGCGCACCGACCGATTTGGCCAATGAGGCGCTTTGCGCTACAGCACAGGTGCGCGGAATGACGCGTCTGCTTGTCATTTCCGCCGACGCGCAATGGATCGAAACGTGCGCGGACCAGAGCGGTCCCAGCTTACGTTGACTCGACTTTGGAGGCCTCTGGGGGGACGATTTCTGGTTCATCCTGTTCAGGAGGATAAGATCATGACTAAGCCGCTGTCGGCTGAAATTCGCAACCGCTTCCGGCGACTTCTTGAGGAAGGCTTGTCTGGTCCCGAGGCTGGTCTCCGGTTGATGATATCGGCGGCGTCAGCGTCGCGCTTAGCGCGGAAGATACGGCAAGGTGTCAGCCTCGCCCCCCGCATCGAACCCACGCAAGTCCGGGCACCGTCGACTGGCCCCTTTTCACACGTTCCTGATCGATTTAGTCGAGCAGGACCCGAACATCACGCTGAAAGAGTTGCCGGGTGCACTGGAGCATGCGCACGGGGTCCGGGCGTCGATCAGGCGCTCAAATCGCAGGGTTGGCACATGACACCCTTTGAGCTACTCCGCAAAGTATGGACAGGATCTGGGGCTTTCAAAGCTACTCTCTGCTCCTGCTGACCGGGTTGCATGATCGGACTTCTCTGCCATTTGACCACGGCTGGCGATCTGCCTCCAAGGGCTGAGTTTGGGCGCTTGCGGTTTTAGAAGGCCATCCAGTCTTTAATGATACGGCGACCCTGGAAGCCATCGCTGATCTCCTCAAGGTATATCGCCTCCTGCTTCAGGCTTCGCCACAGGCGTTCGATGAAGATGTTGTCCAGGTATCTGCCGCGGCCATTCATCGAGATGCGCACCCTGGCCTCGATCAACTTCGTGATCCACACCGCTTCGGTGAGCTGCGATCCCCGATCCGCATTCATGATCTCCGGCGGGCCACATAGAGAGAGGGCCTCGTTCAGCGCCTCGACACAGAAATCTGCATGCATCGTGTTCGACAGTCGCCAACTCAGGACTTTCCGTGTCGCCCAATCCATGATTGCAACAAGATCCAAAAAGCCGTTCTTGACCGGCATGAATGTGGTTTCCGAGCACCCTTTGCCCGACAGGGCATGTTTACATGCCCGAGAGGAGGACCTCGTTCGTACGGTCGATGACCATCTTTCTGAGCGGATACAAATAAACTGGGTGCAACGGGTGCGGCTTGCTGGTTTTGGAGCGCGTGTATATGACAGCCAATCCCACTTTGGCCATCAATCGCCGAACCCGATGACGGTCAATGACGATACCTGCACGGCGCAGATAGGCGGCGATCTGGCGTGACCCGAAGAACGGATACTTCGTAAACACCCGGTCAATCTCTTTCATCATCGACAGCATTGCCGCGCCGATCACGGACCCGCGTGTAATAGAATGCAGAGCGTCTGGGCTGCACCAATTTGCATCGCTCACTAATATGCTCAGCCTCGGTTGTTCGGGCTGGATTATCGCGCGCTTCTTTGCCGGGTTCACCTTTTGAGCCCTTCCGATAAAAGAATCACTCTTGATCGCTAGGTGTTCAGTCCGGGCATTTGGTTGATTGGGTCGATGATGAATCGATCTGGCTCTGATGTCCAGATTTTGCAGATGTATTCATAAGGTGTGAGGCCACCGAGGGTCTTGAGTCTGCGGGCGAAGCTATAGGCCGCCATGAAGTCGCCAAGGTGGGTGCGCAGCTCTTCGTGGTTGTCGTAATTGTAACGCTTGACGGTTGCGTCCTTGATCGTGCGGTTCATCCGCTCGACTTGGCCATTGGTCCAAGGTTGGTTCGGCTTGGTCAGTCGATGCTCGATCCCATTCGCCTCACAGATCATGTTGAAGCGCATAGGCCGGGAATAGATGGTGTTTCGGTTGCGGGGCTGTTCTGCGAACTGGATGCCGTTATCCGTGAGGATTGTGTGGATGCGATATGGGACCGCCTTGAGTAGATGTTCGAGGAACTCCCAGGCGGTTTTGCGATCCGCCTTTTCCACGAGCTGGGTGACTGTAAACTTGCTGGTGCGGTCGATGCCGACAAAGAGATGGAGCCTGCCCTCGGCAGTTTGCACCTCGGCGATGTCGATGTGGGAGAATCCAATCGGGCAGCGCTTGAACTTCTGTCGCTTCGGCTTGTCCCCTCCGACTTCCGGCAGGCGCGAGATTCCGTGTCGTTGCAGGCACCGATGCAACGCTGACCGCGTGAGATATGGGATCGATGGCTGCAGAGCATAAAGGCAATCATCCAGCGGCAGCAGCGTGTGCCGTCGGAACCCCACGATCATGGCTTCCTCTTCTTCGCTGAGAACCGTTGAGCGCGGCTCCTTTGGACCGGTCTTCTGATTCTCGACCGTCTTCCGCTTGCGCCACTTGGCGACTGTCTTTGGGTTGATGCCGAGTTCTTGGCTCAGTTCCGAGAGCGAAGCTTGCCCCAGAATGCTTCCTTCCATTCCTGAGAAAGGATCACACCATCAAACCGTGGGATCAAACACCTAGCCTCCCGAACTTGGCATGCAAATCTTTGGCGTCGGCCTCAGTTGGGCCGCTCTGCTTGCGGCCAGAGAACACATCCGCCCCGCCGTCGATGGTCTGCCGATTCCACGCGCTGACCTGGTCCGAATGCAACTGGTGCTTCGCCGCAATCTCTTGCACGGTCTTGTTACCACGCAGCCCTTCCAACGCCACCTTGGCCCTAAATTGATCTGTAAAGTTCCTGTGCTTCGCCATTCGCGTATCCCTTCAAAGGTTTGGGATACAACGGAGCCGACTGCCCGACTTTCTAGGACCACGACTGATCACTGCTATACCAATCAGCGAATACAACCAATACCTGCGAGGTGTGGCCGACGAACGGTACCGATTGCGCGGCGGAGCGGTATAGACAAGCATGGGCTTTGTGTTGAACGCGCCGCCCGGATCGACTAGGCCCACTTTCAGAAGTTTTCAGACACTGTCGTCACAGGGGCGCGAAATGACTCCCTTCAACTTGCCATCATTTGTTGGCAACGAGCTGGACTATATCACCAAAGCAATCGCGTTGGGGCAATTGTCGGGTGACGGGCAGTTTACCAAGCTATGCAGCCAGTCGATTGTCGCCCAGACGGGGGCACAGGATGCGCTGTTGACGCATTCTTGCACCGCCGCCTTGGAAATGGCCGCCATTTTGTCTGATATTCAGCCGGGCGACGAAGTGATAATGCCATCCTTCACGTTTGTCTCGACCGCAAACGCAGTCGCGCTGAGAGGCGGGGTTCCTGTGTTTGTAGATATTGATCCAGTGTCCTTGAACCTGTGTCCCGAACAGACGCAGCTTGCGATCACATCCAAGACCAGAGCCATTTTCGCTGTTCATTATGCCAGTGTGATCGCGGAAATGGATGTTTTGGCCGAGATTTCCACCGATCATGGCTTGCTGCTGGTCGAGGACGCGGCCCAAGCCTTTGGCGCGAGCTTCAAAGGGCGCAAAGCTGGCAGTTTCGGTGATCTGGCGGCCTTTTCCTTTCACGAGACGAAAAATATCGTAAGCGGCGAAGGAGGGGCATTGGTCATAAACCGTCCCGATCTGGTCGAGCGGGCCGAAATCATCCGTGAAAAAGGGACAAACCGCTCGCGCTTTATGCGGGGGAGCGTCGACAAATACACTTGGGTCGATATCGGGTCATCTTTCCTGCCCGGCGAATTGATTGCGGCGTTTCTGTATGGCCAGCTTGAAAAGGCACGGCAGATCACGGACCGACGCCGCGTGATTTGTGATCGCTACGCCGCAGGGCTGGCATCGCTCGCCGAACGTGGGCGCGTGCGCTTGCCGGCACCCATGCCGGATCGCACCGGCAATGGGCATATGTTCTATCTGCTGATGCGCGACCGGGCGGATCGTGACACGTTCATCACTGCCATGCGCGAGCGGGAAATGACCACGCCATTTCACTATGTCCCACTGCATTCTGCCCCTGCCGGCCTGAAATTCGGGCGCGCGGTGGGACCAATGACCGTGACCGATGCGATATCGGCCAGTCTTGTGCGTCTTCCGTTGTACTACACGATGACCGATGCACAGCAGGACAACGTTATCGCGGAAATTCTACAGATTTTGGCCTAAAGATGCCCGCTCAACACACCGCTAGGTCGGGCGCTTCAGGGGGCCGCAGCCTTACATGCGCCTTCATATAGGGGTCCAGATCTGGCGGCAGACGACGGCTAAGCCAAATCCCACCTAGCGCCCGAAACAGCCGGGCGATCCCTGCAATACCTGCCTGACGCGCTGCAAATTCCGGATCAGTTCCCAAACGATCCAACATCTTCGCCAGCATTCCACGTTCAAAAGTCACGTCCAAAGTCATTGCGCGGCAATGGCGCCGGAATGCTGGGACAGAAATGAAATTGATCGATTCCCACAATCCCGCGGAATTCGTGACCTGTTCCACCTGTGCAATCCTGCGCGCGAACACCTTTTTGGCCAGGTCCGCCGAATACAGGGTCGGAATTCCGAAATGGGGTTCATATGGCACAAGGTAATTCGGGCAAAGGACCAGCATTTGCCCCTGCGGCGCAAGCAAGGCCGCCACGCGGTTCACTGCCCTACGCCAATCTTGCAAGTGCTCGAACACGTTGAGGGAAAAGACGAAATCAAACGCCGCAACATCCGGGCTAGAGCCGAAATCCTCGACAGGAATGCGGTGGATGGTCAGGCTCGGAAAAGCAGTCGTGATCCTGTCGAGGGTCTGTTCGAAACTGGCAAATCCGCCGCCAATGGGTTCAAGCCCCACCAACTGCAAATCAGGGCGCAATTCCAATAGGCGTGCCAGCAAAAAGCCCGTGCCACATCCAATTTCCAGAACACGCGCACCCGCGGGTAGGGCGTCGATATGGTCAGAAATCTCGGACAAAGCGAAATCTGCTTCAGCCTGTATGCGCGATAACAGGACCGGATCGGAAAACAGGCTTTGCAAGAGTGGCGGCGTCATGTGGCTTCCTTGAAGACAAAGCGATCAAACAGAATGAATATCGGCGTCACAAGGACCGCGACTGAAAGCAGGACCGCCCAGAGGGGGGGAATGCCCGCCCCCTCAACCAGCGCCATGACCAGCCCCATGTGCGCCACAAAAATGCCCGCATAAACCCCCAGAAACCGCAACACGGATTGCGCGATCGGAGCACGGCTTTGCCATGACCACAGGCGGTTCTGAAGATAACTCCAGGTCATGCCAAGGATGTAGATTGCCGTCGTAGCCAGCTTGTAGTCCACGCCCAGATTCAGAACAGCGGCAAGCAGTCCATACAACGTCACATTCACAATCACACCTGTCGCAATGAAGCGCAGGTTGCGTGTCATCGGCGTTGGGCGTGCGTCATTCCGGTTGGAAATGGGCGCTGGATCAGGGAACGACATGGATCACCCTTCCAGCACAGCAAGGCCGAAACCCGTCGCCCCATATCCATTTCCATTATACAGCATCCACACTTGGCCCGCATGTTCGAAGACGTAGGGATAGCAAATCATGTCACTATCCCAGCCCGTCTCGCTGACATCAATGCCGCTGGCGTCCAAAGCAAGCTGCCAGTTTGCGCCGTCATCAGAACTGAACGCCGAACCGATGCGATAGGTCTGGCCATTACCATTGCGATAGGAAAACCACATCTGCAACCTGTCGCCGCGCTTGACCACAGTCGGGCGCGAAAAGGCTTGTGCCACACCAATTTCGTGGGGCACAGCCTGACCCATGCGGGTCCATCTCGTGCCGTCCTGTGACACGGCCTGCGCGATGACATGCAGCATCTCGGAGTTTCCCACGTCCCAAGTGACCGTCGTGCCATACCACATTCGGAACTGATCCCCGATCCGCCGCACCCACGGATAGGACAAGCTGATAGGATCCATCGCGTCAGAAGCTAGAAAGGGCGTATCCTTTTCAAGCGCAAGCGTCAGTTCAGGGGTAACAAGCAGGCTGCCAATATCACCGCGCCAATGCCCACCCTCAGGTCTTTGCCAGGCCATGAATAACATACGCCGCAACGCGCCTGCGTCAAAGACGCAGCCAATACTGACGCCATCGGCAAAAAAACTGCCCTCAGGGCCATGTAGGAAGAAGGGCGCGGGATGATCGCAGACTACTTGACGCATCAAAATGTCGATATCAACTGCCCCGACAGAGGATCGGTTATACGCATCTCGGCCCGAATAAAACACTCTGAACACATCGTCGTGCAAGTGTAGCGCCAACGGGTTGGCGGCATGTGTTCGCAGTTTAGGGTGCCGACCAGACGGCGTGTAAATCTGACCCTGCTTGCTCCAAATCGCCATTCACAGGCCCCGCAGACGACTGCTGGGCACGCGCGAGCGTTCGGTGGATTTCTCCATGTAGACCCCTTCGGGTGCGACATCCTCCAGAATACGCGCACCGACCCCAAGGACCGATCGTTTCCCAATCCGCATATTGTCACGGATGGTGCTGTTCACACCCAGAAAGCACCCTTCTTCAATATAGCAATTGCCAGAAACAACGACATGCGACGAAATAAACGCATGGTCCTCGATGACCGAATGGTGGCCAATATGGTTCCCGCTCCAGAGCGTGACGTTGTGGCCAATGCGGACAAAGGGCTGAATAGTGTTGTCTTCCAGAATGAAGCAATTCTTACCGATGGGATATTGCGTCAGAACGGTTGCACGGCTGCTGATATAGCTGGGACAATCATACCCAAGGGCTTGCACCGCGTTGAATTTATGTTCGCGCAGCTTGTTGATCGACGCATAACTGAGCGCAACAAAGACATCATGTTCGTCCGCCGGAAATCTTTCGGCCAGCTCCTCGAACGGAACCACTGGGCAGCTGCAATTCGTGGCTTCGGTCACATAAGCGCCATCTACGGTAAAGGCCACCACAGATCGGTCGGCATCGCGTGTAAAATAGAAATGGGCTAGTTCCGCGATTTGGGATGTTCCAAAAATAACCAAAGGTTTCATCATCCCGCCTTTCGAACTAAAATTGTGAATTCATATAGCTCGTAATCGTGCAGCAAGGCAACATGACGGCCATAGTGCTGAACACACAGACTAAAAATTTTCGCGGGATCAGGGTAGTAAAGCGTTTCGCGCATCCGGTCGGCATCTGACCATGATGTCAGACAGTTGAACGCGAAACCGCGGCGGCTGAAGCGATCCATCACGTCCAGCGTTTGAATCAGATGATCCAGCCATTCCGAGTCCGAGTGGTCCAGCCGCACATTGAAAATACCGCTGGCGATGCAGTAATCGGCGCGGGCATCGGGAATGCTGCCTTCGACAAAACGGCATTTGGGGTAATCCTGATAGCGCGCGCGCGCAATCGCAATCATTTCGCCGGAAATATCGACACCACAATAGTCAAAATCGGAAAATGTACGTGATAGGTAATCAACTGTCGCGGCATATCCGCAGCCCAAATCGATGATCGAAAACGGTGTGTTCGGCGTGTTAATGATACTTGATAACTTCTCGAACCGCAGGAACTGGCTTTCCGTGCTGTTCCAGTCCACACCACGCGCTGTCGCCCCGTGCTGGGCCAGTTTATCAGCATAATAGCGCGCAACATTATCCAGCAGGTCGGGTGCGTTTTCATTCATGGCTTGGCCGTTGGCTCCTTGTTTCAACAAGTGGCGAAGATGGTCTTTGTAGGGCGGCAAATACCTCGTAATCTGGGAGATCTCCTTCGGCATCACCACGAAAAACGGCGCGCACTAGGGCATAGGGTCGCTGCTTGACCTCGATGAATATCTTGGCAAGGTAAATCCCAAGAATCCCGATGGCGCATAACGTCAATCCCCCCAACATCCAGACCGAGACGATCAACGACGTCCACCCACCTGGGACCTGTGAATGCAGCATCCAGACCAGCACCAACCAAACGACATAGGCAAGGGACACCAGGAACAGGCTGACACCAATGTAAAACACCCCAAGCAAAGGTCGGCTGCTGACAGCGGTCACAGCCGTCACCATCAGGGATAACTTGCGCCAAATGCTATAGTTTGTCTTACTTTGCGACGCTTTGTGCAGGATCACGGGCCGTTGATCAAACCCTGTCATTTGCCAAAGATTTGCGATGACCATGTCGCGTTCGCGGTGCCGCAGCAGCGCGTCGACATAGCGGCGTGTCATCAGTCGCATAGTCATCAGGTTGCGCGGCAGCGCCGACCCCGTCAGTTTTTCAAAAAGCCAATAGAAACTTGCCCCACTGGCCTTTTCAAAGACACCTCCCTTGCGACTATGCTGCACGCCGAATGCTACGTCGCAACGATTGGTGCGCAGGTCTTGTGCCAGCACAATCAAGTCTTCGGGTGCTTCTTCAAGATCACTGTCCAGCAAGGCAACGAAAGCACCTTGGGAGTGGTCCAGCCCTGTCATCAGTGCTTTGTGATGCCCAAAATTACGGCTGAGATCTACGACGACCATATGTGGGTCGGTGCGCGCCAAAGTCAGCGCGGCATCAAGGGACTGGTCTGGCGACCCGTCATTGACCACCACGATTTCATAATCATCGCCCACAAGGTCGCGCGCGACCTTGGTCACACGCGCATGTAATTCGGCAATAAAGGACTGCGATTTGTATAGCGTGGTGACGATCGACAGTTTCACTGCAATACCCGTTTGGCTGACGTCTGACACGCGATCAGAAAACCTGTTCAGGAGGCAGATAGGCTAGCGTATCCAGAATGGAGACTGCCGGATCATGGATGCCATTGGTTTGTCTGTAAGTTGGATAGGTCGGATAGTCCATCCACTCGACGTTGACCCCTTGGGACTGGAACAGCCCTTCGTCCAGATAGCTGCGCGCGGCAGGACCGCTCACGTATGTCGTCGTCCCCAAGGCTTTGCAAATTTCCAGCAACTGTTCGCTGCGTCCATCGGCTTCAGGCAGGTCCTGTGCGCTGTGAAGTGTCGTTGTGATCCCCAACTCTGCCATGACGGCCGCAATCAGGCTGCGATTGATGTTCGATAGCAGCTTTTCATCGCGTATTGCCCCGAACCAATCCTCCAGCCGCGGTGCCAGCCAAGTTTTGAACTGTGGGGCACGCCCCAGCCCGTGTCGCAGGCTGCGCAGATGGGTTTCGGTCCAGCGCGGGTCTGCAACACGGGTTTCGTTAATGCGCTGGTAATATTTGCCCGTCGATTCTACTGGGATGGTCAGCCAAATCGGCCCCGCGGTTGTGCTAATGCGGTTGCGGTTGCGCCAGTCGCGGCGTGTGAACTGGACAGTGTCATATAGCACGAAATGATCTACCTTGCGGATCAGATCAAAAAATCCGCGCCACGGGATGTAGTTTGACTGCAAGATCGCAACGCGCGTCATCTGTCTGCCCTGTGTCACAAAAGCGCCGCCTGTGCCTTAGCGGATCAGGGACGAGAAGACCAAGTGAATCTGTATGCACCGACAGCGCGAGGCCGGGGAATGCAAAGCGCAGTCCGCCTGACAATCTTGACACCCCTTTTGTAAGTGCCCCATATCGAAGCGACCGCACCGGGGGACCGCATGCCGCCGCAAGAGACATCACCCATTCCCGCAAATAATGCCTATGGTATACTTCACGGTGACACGTGGGACGACGCGCTGCTTCTGGCTGCCGATCAAATCCGGCGGCTTGGGTATGCGATTGTCGATTCTGGCTTCTCTTCGACAGAAATCACTGACATTGAACAGAAGTTCGACATGACCCGCGCCGAATACACGCGCACTTGGGGCGAAGACCACTTAGAGAGCATGGACGAACACAACTCGATGCGCCTGCCAATGGCCGTGTCACCCGAACCGTTCCGCAACCTGGCCTTTGCCCCGAACATCCTATCCGTGGTCGGGCAACTGATTGACGGCCAGTTCATTCTGAACCAGCAAAACGGGGTTATTAACCCGGCGGGTGCCGCCTATAATCAGGGGCTATGGCACCGCGACCTGCCCTATCAGCACTTTGTCACCAACGTCCCGCTTGCCGTGAACGCGCTGTATTGTGTGGATGATTTCACGTCGGAAAATGGCGGTACTTGGGTCATTCCTGCATCGCACAAGACACCAAATTATCCGTCCGACGCGTATGTGTCAGCGCATGCGCTGCAAGTGAATGCCAAAGCCGGACAATATATCGTGCTGGATTGCATGGCCTATCACACCGGCGGGTTCAACCGCTCGACCGCTGACCGGCGCGCGGTCAACCATGTGTATACGATCCCGTATTTCAGCCAGCAAATCCGGATACCCGGCAATGTCGAGGAAAGCGGCCTGACGCCAGACCAACGCCGTATTCTTGGCTTCGACTTTCCCTCGCCCCAAAGTGTGGATGCCTATCTGTCGGCACGGGCCCGGAAATGACACGCTGCCCGTTGTGCCAATCGGCGTCTGTGACCCAGTTTCCGGTTGGCCTGAAGCGGGCGTTGCGCAGTGACGGTCTTATTTTGGACGAACCCTTGCGCAAGGACAGTTGCGCCGATTGTAGTGCCCTGATCGGGCGGAACGTTGACATCGAGGTGCCTTATCGGCGCAGCGACGGCACATCTCCGCGAGAGATTGCGCGACATGCTGGCATCGCCAAAGGCCTTCAGGCGGAAATAGCCGCTTTGGGTGCGTCTGGGCCGATCTTGGAATTGGGCGCGGCGAATTTCCAGACGTCCCTCCATCTGGCCCACGCCATGCCCGATGCACAGATTACGGCGCTTGAACCCAGCCCCGAATCCCTGCCCCAAACATCCGAAATTGATATACGCGTCGGGACGCTGGCGGATGTTAGTTTCGCCACGCCCTTTGCGGTTGTCTACGCCAACCACGTGTTAGAACATATTGCGGACCCAAAGGAGTTTCTGGCACAGATTGCGACGATTCTGGCTCCAGACGGGCATGTCTTGCTGTCTTGTCCAAGCGGCTTGGTGCCAAGCCATGAATTGTTGTTTTCGGACCATCTGTATCACTTCACCCCTACAGCGATGGCAGCGGTGGCGACAGGGTCGGGGCTTTGGTTGCGAGACAGCAAACCTACCCCGTGGGAGCCGTTCAGCAGATTGTTCCACTTCACCCGCACGCCCGTCCCTGACTCGGCCCCGCCCCCCACTGCGGTGGCCGCGCTTTATGCCCATCGGGTTCGCTATCTGATGCAATGGTCGCAGGCCGATGGCCGACTATGTCAAGCAATGTCTGGCAGTCCGATCTTGTTCGGCGGTGGCGAATTCAGTCAGCTGATCCGTGCCTATTTACCGAAACTTTGGTCAAGGATCACCTGCATCATCGTCGATGATCTGGAAGGAGTTCGCACCTTCGACAAACCTGTGTTCCGCACCAGCGAGGTTGATTTGCGTGGACGCGACATCGTTGTTGGGCTGCATCCCATGTCGTCCGAAGCTGTGACGGAGCGGCTATTGGGTTTGGGTGCCGCGTCCGTGCTTTCCCCAATCGGCATGCCCGAAAATGATCAGTGCACCTGATCGCCCGAAGGCAAGGGCTGCGCAAATCCTCACCGCGCTATCGTGGTTCCAAACTGCCATCACTTCTACTATGACCACACCGGTCGCGCAAATTATCGAGAGGGAAGATGGCAGAGAGAACCCGAGGCATCTATCGACTGGTGACGGTCCCTGCGATTTATCAGCGTATCCAAACGGCCCTTGCTGGGAGCGATGCCTATGCGCGCGTTGGCAAACTGGTCTTTGATGGACTGGATGGCAAGAACGTACTGGAAATTGGCTGCGGTCCCGGGCGTTGGGCCACGGTTCTGCGCCATACCAAACATTATACCGGTATTGACTGGAACTCGCGCCATATTGAACAGGCGCGCGCACAATATGGGTCGCCACAGGCGAGCTTCATTTGCGGAGATTTGGGCGATACAGCGCTGATAAACAGCGACACCCCTCTACATGCGGTCATCGGCATTGGCATTCTGCACCATCTGGACGACGCGATAGCGCGGAATGTTCTGACCAGAGCGGCCGAACTTTTGGTGCCGGGCGGGCAGTTTATTGGAATCGAACCCGTCATCCACAAAGGGCAAAACCCGATTGCCAGACTTTTGAAGGCCCTCGATAGTGGGCGTCATATTCGCAGTACTGCTGGTTATGAACAGGTCTTTCCACCCGCTTACATCAACGTCACCACACATATTCGGCAAGATTTGATGCGCGTTCCTTATTCCCATTGCCTGATAAATGCTAAAATAGCTTAGGTGTTTGGTCCCATCGTTTGATGGTGCGATCCTTTCTCATGAATGAAAGGAAGCGACATGCAACAAATTCTTCACGGGAGCGCGACGACGACGTTCGCCGTCAGAGCTGCAATACAGCGACCCACTGCCCGGCAGGGTCATGCAAGGCATGATCCCAAGAGGGGCAAGCTTCGCTCTCGCAGCTAAGCCGGGAGCTGAGCATCAATCCGAAGACCATTTCGAAGTGGCGGAAACAGGCGACGGTGGAAGACTTTAAGACTGGGCCGAGGGAGCCACCCTCAACAGCCCTGTCCGAAGTCTAGGAAGCAGCGATCGCAGCGTGCCGACGCCATACTCTTCTGCCCGTGGACAGCTGCCTCTGTGCCTTACAGCCGTCGATCCTACACCTGACGCGCTCGGCCCTTCATCGATGCCTGCAACGGCATGACATATCGCGCCTACCTGACATCGAGGGGGACAATCCGAAGCGCCAGAAGTTCAAACGCTACCCGATTGGGCTCTTCCATATCGACATTGCCGAGGTACAAACTGCTGAAGGAAAGCTATATCTGTTCGTCGGTATCGACCGCACCAGCAAGTTCGCCGTCACCCGACCCTTTGAGAAAGCTGACAGACGAACTGCCTGGGAGTTCCTCCAGCACATGCTCGAGGCTGTGCCCTATCTGGTCCACACCATTCTCATGGATAATGGCATCCAGGTCGCCGAGCAGCCCCGAAACCGCAATACCATCTATTCGCGACCAATGCGCTTCGACATGATCTGCTACGCCAATGGGATCAAGCATCGGCTGGCGAAACCCAGCCATCCTTGGACCAACGGCCAGGTCGAGCGGACGAACCGCACGATCAAGGACGCCACCGTCAAGCGCTACCATTACGACAACTACAATCAACTCCACGCGCATTTCACCGACTTCACGACAGCTTACAACTTTGCCCCCAGGCTCAAGACTCTTGGCGGCCTCACGCCCTACGAATACATCTGCAAAATCTGGACATCAGAGCCGAGAAGGTTCATTCTCAAGCCAACCCACAAGATGCCTTGACTGAACACCTAGGCGCAGCACTTTGACAGTCTTGGATACGCAACCCGCCCGGATGATGACAACCTCACTGAACCGGTCGGGGGTCGTTGTCATATATACCCTTCAAATCGACCGCTTCAGCGCCGCAACCACAGTATCCTGATCCGCGTCCGTCAGCCCGGCATAAAGCGGTATAGAAATGGCGTGATCGTAATAGGATTCAGCCTGAGGGAAGTCGCCGGGCCTGAACCCCAGATTGCGATAATAGGGCTGAAGGTGAACCGGGATGTAATGCACGTTCACGCCGATCCCGTTATCGCGCAGCGCCTTGAACACCCGCGCCCTGTTCTCCACTTGGATCGGGTAAAGGTGATAGCTGCTATAGGCATCAGGGTTCTGCGCGGGCCGGGTCAGCGGCAGATCCGACAGGATATCGTCATAACGCCGCGCCAGCTCGTTGCGGCGCGCCACGAAGTCATCCAACCGCTTCATCTGGGACACGCCTAGGGCGGCCTGCATCTCGGTCATGCGGTAGTTCAGACCCAGTTCCAGTTGCTCGTAGTACCACCCGCCGGGCGCATCCATCGTCATGCGATCGGCGTCGCGCGTGATCCCGTGCGACCGGAAAAGCCCCATGCGGTAGGCCAGCTCATCGTCCTGCGTCGTGGCGCAACCACCTTCGGCCGTGGTGACGATCTTCACCGGGTGGAAGCTGAAGACGCAGATGTCGGAGTGGGCGCAATCGCCGATGGGTTGATTGAGGTAGCGGGCCCCGATGGCGTGGCTTGCATCTTCGATGATCTTGACGCCGTAGGAACGGGCCATCGCGGCGACGCGATTCATGTCGCAGGATTGCCCGGCGAAATGGACCGGAATGATGATCTTGGGCAGCTTGCCAGCAGTCGCGGCGGCGGTCAGCTTGGCCTCCAGCGCATCGGCGTCCATGACGTAAGTGTCAGGCGTGGTGTCCACGAAATCGACCGTCGCGCCACAGTAGAGACCGACGTTGGCGGAGGCAACGAACGTGTTGGGCACAGTCCAGAGGATGTCGCCCGGCCCCAGCCCCAGCGCGAGACAGGCGACATGCAGCGAAGATGTCGCAGAGTTTGACGCAACCGCGTGTTTTGCGCCCGTTGCCGCGCAGATTGCCGCCTCAAACCGCGGCACGGCGGGGCCCTGCGTCAGGAAGTCTGAACGCAACACCTCGGTCACCGCGTCGATGTCATCCTGACTTACGTCCTGCCGGCCATAAGGGATCATCAGAACTTGCCGATCTTGTCGCGGTTGGCGGCGATCCATGCGCCCAGCTCCGCGTCGGTCATCCACTGGGTGTTGTTGTCGGAGGAGTAGTTGAAATCCTCCGCCACGGGCTTGCCGTCCTTGATTCGGACCGGGTCCTTCGACCAGTTGTGGATCGCCGGGATGATCTTGAAGTGCTCATCGTATTCATAGGTATGCGCGGCGTCTTCGGGGCCGATCATCTGCTCGTGCAGTTTTTCGCCCGGACGGATGCCGACGGTCTCCTGCTCGCGCCCCGGCAGCGCCGCCTCGGCAATGTCGGTGATGGTCATCGACGGAATCTTCTTTACGTAGATTTCGCCGCCCATCATGTCGTCGAAGGCGTGCCAGACCAACTCGACCCCCTGCTCCAGCGTGATCATGAAGCGGGTCATGCGGGGATCGGTGATCGGTACCTTGCGTCCGTCGTCCAGTGTCAGAAAGAACGGGATGACCGATCCGCGCGACCCCATGACATTGCCATAGCGGACCACGGCAAACCGTGTGCCGTCCGCCCCTGCGTAGGAGTTGCCGGACACGAACAGCTTATCGGACGCCAACTTGGTCGCCCCATAAAGGTTCACGGGCGAAGACGCCTTGTCGGTCGACAGCGCGACGCAGCGTTTCACGCCCTTGTCGATACAGGCATCGATCAGGTTCATCGCGCCGTTGATGTTTGTCTTGACGCACTCGAATGGATTGTATTCCGCCGTCGGCACGATCTTGGTCGCCGCCGCGTGAACGACATAGTCCACCCCGTCCATCGCCCGGTACAGCCGATCCCGATCGCGCACGTCGCCGATAAAGAACCGCACCTCGGGCAGGTGGCCGTATTGCTTGGCCATCTCCCACTGTTTCATCTCGTCGCGCGAATAAATGATGATCCGACGAGGTTTGTATTTCTCCAGCGTCATAGGCACGAAGCGGGACCCGAAGGAGCCGGTGCCCCCCGTCAGCAGAATTGTCGATCCGGTCAGCATGGTGGTCCTCTCGTATCCGTATCCACCCGGAGTTATGCCGACATGGCCCCCTTGGCAATCATTGCGGGCCGCGCGATGGTTGCGATCAGACATGGGGGACCAGATGGCAAAGACACAATTCGCGGTCGAAATGGGCATGGGTACCGACCTGCGCGGGGCCGACTACACCAAGGCGGCGCGGCGGGCGGTCCATGACGCGCTGCACCGCAATTACCTGACCGTGGCCGATGCCTTCGGGTTCGGGAAGGACGCGATGATCGTGGATATCCGCATCGGCGTGGGCAACCCTCAGGCCGTCGATCTTGAGGCCGTGAAGGCAGAGGCCCCCTACGGTCGGGTCTCGGCCGAGGCAGTGCTGGGCGGGGCCGATCTGGAGATGAACGGCAACCCGGTGATCGTGGCCAATGCCATCGTGTCGGTGTCCTTCGACGTGGAGAAGGGCGCATGACCGAAAAGCCGCTGATCCTTGAAATCGGCATGGGCGCTGACGTCCATGGCCACGACATGACCAAGGCCGCGCTTCGCGCCGTGTCGGATGCGATCCGGCATTCCTCGCTGACACTGTTCAAGGCCTACAAGCACCCGTCGCAGATGCGCGTCGAGGTCACGATCGCCGTGCCTTTCCCCGACCAGGTGAACAAACAGGCCGTTGCCGACGCGCTCCCGTATGGCACGATCGAGGTGACGGTGATCGAGGGCGGGCTGCACGATCGGGGCATGGGCGGCAAGGAAGATATCACGCTGGCCGTCGCGGGCGTGAAGGCCTTTCTGGACACCGAAGATCACGGCTTTCAACTGCTCGATACACCGTAGAATCGCGCCGCCGTCCCCCCCATGACCTGCGCCCGTGCTTCTTCGGAAAAGGGTGCCAGGAGCGTTCCTGTCGCGTCGACCCAGCGATCATAATTTCCGGCAAGGTCCAGAACCGGCCAATCGCTACCCCACATCACGCGGTCCGGTCCGAAAACCGAAAGGACGTGATCGAGGGTCGGGCGCAGGTCATCGACCGTCCAGCCCGGCCCGACCTCGTTCGCCAAGCCGGAAATCTTGCAGAAGACCCACGGCAAGGCGGCCAGACGCGCCATGTCGGCGCGCCAGACGTCACCTGGGTCCGCCCCGCCCGCGATGATCGGCTTGGCGCAATGGTCGATCACGATTGGAAGTGTCGGAATGCGCGCGGCGATATCGGCCAGAACGATAAGGTGTCGCGGCTGCACCAGCGCATCAAGGCGCAGGCCCTTCGCCGCGATCAACCGCAATCCATCGACCACCGCCGGACGCGCAAGCCATTCCGTCTCGGCGATGTCCTGCAACATGGGCCGCAATCCGCGCAACTTCGGATCGTTCAGCCCGTCCAGCCGCGCGGTCAGGTCCGGCGCTTCCAGATCGGCCCAGCCGACGACGCCGCGGACGAATGGCGTGCGACGCGCCAACTCCAACAGGAACTGGGTCTCCGCCTCGGTCTGGGCGGCTTGAACCAATATCGTGCCCGCGATGTCATGCCGTGCCAAGTGCGGCTCCAGATCAGGCGGCAGGATATCGCGTCGGATCCGGGCAACACTGTGGTCCATCCAATGATAATCACCCCGGTCCACCCGCCAGAAGTGCTGATGCGCGTCGATGCGGGTCATAGGCTGACGTCCTGTCTGATTGGCTGCTACCGTGCAGTCTAGCTGAAAACCGACCCTCGTCCCTCGCTGAAAGTGCGCCTCATGCGGACCCCGATCCTCCAGTTCGGCACGAGCCGTTTCCTTCAGGCCCACGCCGACCTGTTCGTGTCCGAAGCCCGCGCCGCCGGTCAGGACGTGGGGCCAATTTCGGTTGTCCAAACCAGCGGCGACCCGGCGCGCGCCGCAAGGCTTGCCGCATTGACCAGTGGCTACGATGTGCGGATCGAAGGAATGGAGGACCGCACCCCGGTTCAACGGGTCACCCGCGTCAACAGCGTGGCGCGCACCCTTTCGACCGAGACCGACTGGGCGGAGATCACGCGCGTCTTCGTGGAGGAAGCCCGAATGGTCCTGTCGAACACCGGCGACAGTGGATACGACCCCTGCCCCGCCGACGGCACGGACGCCCCGGTGCAAGACCTGTCCTATCCCGCCAAGCTGACCCGGCTGCTTGCTTCGCGCCACGCGGCAGGCGGCAGGCCGATCCAGGTCATGCCGATGGAGCTGATCGCCGACAACGGCACCGTGCTCCGCGACAGGGTGCTGGAGCTGGCCGAAGGGGATGCGTTGCGGGCCTGGCTCATGCGCGACGTTACGTGGGTAAATTCGCTCGTCGATCGTATCGTCTCGCAACCGCTGGAACCCGCGGGGGCCGTGGCCGAACCTTATGCCCTTTGGGCGATCGAGGATCAGCCGGGGCTGATCCTGCCCTGCGATCACCCGGCGGTTCAGGTCGTGAGCAACCTGTCCGAGATCGAGACGCTCAAGCTTTTCATCCTGAACCTGGCCCACACGTGGATGGCCGACCAGTTCCGCCAGGACCCGGAGTTCACGCCTGCCCTCGTCCGCCTGTTCGTCGCGCGGCGCGAGGCCACGCTGCGCCGCCTGTACGAAACGGAGGTCCTGCCAGCTTTCGACGCCGCAGGAATGGGCCAAGTCGCCCGCGCCTACGTGGAGACGACGATCGGACGCTTTGCGAACCCCTACCTTGATCACAGGCTTGAAGACATCGCCCAGAACCATGCCCAGAAGGTCGAGCGGCGGATAAAGGCCTTCCTGTCCTGGGCCGAAGCGCAGGGCGATACCGCGCCCAAGACGTCGCTGAGCCGCATCGTTACGCGCACCCTGAAGGCCTAACGACCGTGAGAGGTGCCGCCCTAAGCTGACCCAACGTTATCGGAAAATGGTCGCGGTAAGCCCGGCTGCCTGACCCTGCGGCCATGGCCCCCGTGCGGGGGCTGTCCTATGAGGCATCATGACATTCGATGCGCCGGCTCTCCCCCCCTCCGAAACCCCGATCTCCGTCCCGGACGGCGCGCTTGTCGTGGCCATGGCCACCTACAACGGAACAGCCTTCCTGCCGGCGCAGCTACAGTCTTTCGTAGACCAGACACGGCAGCCACATCTGCTGTTGGTCAGCGACGACGGATCAACGGACGACACCCGGGCGATGCTGGCGGATTTCGCCCGGACCGCACCCTTCGCCGTTCAGGTGCTGGACGGCCCCTGCCGGGGATTCGGACGCAACTTCGCCTCGCTTCTGGCGCGGATGCCCGCTGGGACCGGTTGGGTCGCCCTCTCGGATCAGGACGACATCTGGCTGCCGTGCAAGCTGGAGCGGGCGTGTGACCGGCTTGCACCGGTGAAGGGCGCGGCTGTCTACGGCGGTCGCGCCCTTGTCGCGGCAGGCGACCTGACCCGAGGCCGGCCTTCACGCGGAATGGGCGTGTCCCCGTCGTTCCGCCACGCGATGGCCCGCAATTACGCCGGGGGCAACACCATGGTGCTCAACCGCGCGGGAACGGACCTCATGCGGGAGGCGGGACAGCGCCTTGCGGCGGCCCCGGTTCACGACTGGTGGATCTACCAGACCTTGATGGGCTGCGGCGGCACGGCGATCTTCGATGACGAGCCTTTCGTGATCTACCGACAGCACGAGCGTAATCAGATCGGCTCGAACAACGGGATTGTCGCGACACTCAAGCGGCTGCGCAATATGGTCGACGGGCGCTATCGGGACTGGACCGATGCCAATATTGCCAACCTGGATGCGATGCGGACTCGACTGACCCCGGCCAATGCCAAGCTGCTGGAGGAGCTGCGCGCCTTGCGAGCGCAACCCTTCGGCCCCCGTGTGCGGGCCTTCGCCCGCACGGGTATCCACCGCGACGGCCTTGCCGGTCGTCTTGGCATGTGGGCCAGCGTACTTCTGGGGCGTTTCTGACGGCAGACCGCGAGGCAGGGCTTGAACACCGCCCGCTTGGTAGTCCATCTGGCCAGCGGAGGAGGGACCATGGGCGACCTTTTGGCCGGATTGACCGAAGCGCTGCGCATGATCGTGACGCTGGACACGGAGCTGATCGAGATCACGCTCCGGTCGCTGCGCGTGACATTGACCGCGCTCGTCATCGCCTGTGCCATCGGTCTGCCGCTGGGCGGCTGGCTTGCCGTGCGGCGGTTTCGGATGCGCCGCGCGGTGATCGCAACGATGAACGCACTGATCGGCCTGCCGCCGGTCGTGGTTGGGCTGGTCGTCTACCTGATGCTGTCCCGATCGGGGCCCTTGGGGGTGCTAGGCCTGTTGTTCACACCGACCGCGATGATCGTGGCGCAGGTGATTATCATCACGCCGCTGATCGCCTCCATCGCGCACCAGGCGATGCGCGACCTTTGGTCCACCTACCACGACCTGCTGATCTCGATGAACGCCACGCGGACGCAGCGCATCATGACGCTGCTGCTGGACGGGCGGCGGGCGTTGCTGACGGCGGCGTTGGCCGGGTTTGGGCGCGCCATCGGGGAAGTCGGGGCCATCATGATCGTCGGCGGCAACATCGACGGGATGACACGCGTCCTGACCACTGCCATCGCGCTGGAGACGGGCCGCGGGGACTTCGCGCTGGCCCTGGGTCTGGGCATCGTGCTGATCGCGCTTGCGCTGATCGTGTCCTGGGCCAGCCACTGGGCGCTGCGAACCGAGCGGCAGGGCACATGGTAAGCGCGCTGCCCCTGACGTTGGCGGGTGCGACACTCCGGCGGCGCGGCAAGGTTCTGGTCGGGCCGGTCGATCTGAAGCTGGGCGAGCGGGGCGTGACCGTGGTGATCGGGCCGAACGGGTCGGGCAAGACGTCGCTTCTGCGGATGATGCACGGATTGCAGCGGGTCGCGGCGGGCTCCGTCACATGGTCGCTTCCGGATACGGAGGCGCGGCGGCGTCAGGCCTATGTCTTTCAGCAACCCATTGCCCTGCGCCGGTCGGTTCTGGCCAACCTAGTCTTTCCCTTACGCCTGCACGGCATGCCACGCGCGCAAGCGACCGCGATGGCCCGGACCGCAGCGTCGCGCTTCGATCTGACGGCCAAGCTTGAGCAATCGGCCCCTTCGCTTTCGGGCGGAGAGATGCAGCGGCTGGCCCTGGCCCGCGCCCTGATCGCCACACCGGAAATTCTGTTCGCGGACGAACCCTGCGCCGCACTGGATGGCAGCGCGACAAGGCAGATCGAGTCGCACCTGGTCGAGGCCGCCGCCAGTGGCACGCGTCTTGTCATGGCAACGCACGACATGGGGCAGGCACGGCGCATCGCCGACGACGTGATTTTTCTTCTGCATGGTCGCATCCACGAAACAGGACCTGCCACCGCCTTCTTCGACGGGCCCGATACCGCCGAAGCGCGCGCCTTTCTGCGCGGCGATATCGTCGACTGAGGCGGCATCGCACGTTTGACCTTTACAGCCCGTCCTTCCGCCGAAATCATCTGCCGCAAGATCGGTAACCATAACGAGACACTTATGCTTCTACGCGCCCTCCTGTTCTGTCTTTTGCCCGTCGCCGCCCCGGCCGAGACAATGAAAATGGCCGTTACCACCTCGTTCCAGAATTCCGGTCTGGCTGACGTCCTGCTGCCGGAAATCAGGGACGGGACCGACATCGAAGTTCAGCTTGTCGTTGTCGGGACCGGGCAGGCTCTGCGATTGGGTGCGGCGGGCGACGTAGATGCCGTTCTGGTGCATTCGCGCCCGGCGGAGGATGCCTTCGTGGCCGCCGGTAACGCGGAGTATCGCCGCGAGATCATGTACAACGATTTCGTCATCGTCGGCCCGGTCGAGGATCCCGCCGGTATCAATGGCGCACAAAGCGCCCCCGAGGCGCTGGCGCGCATCGCCGCCGCCGAAGTGCCCTTCGTCAGCAGAGGGGACGACAGCGGCACGCACAAGGCGGAACTGGCCCTCTGGGAGGCCTCCGGCCTGCCGCCCGAAGGCGATTGGTATCGCCCCGTCGGTGCCGGCATGGGGGCCGCGCTGAACACGGCTGTCGGCATGGGGGCTTATGTTCTGTCGGACCGGGCCAGCTGGCTGAACTTCGGCAACAAGGATGGTATGGCAATCGCGTTCCAAGGCGATCCGGCGCTGTTCAACCAATATGCCTATCTTCCCGTGAACCCGGACAAGCACGCCCACGTCAACGCCGAAGCCGCCGCCCGGCTGGAGGATTGGCTGGTATCCGAACGCGCGGAAACCCTGATCAACGGCTACCGGGTCGCGGGCGAACAGCTTTTCACGTTCAACGCCGAACGCTGACCGGTCTCTTGTCTTGGAAGGATGCCCCGGACTTCTGGTGCCAAAGCAAAGAAATCTATTCCTCGCCGTGGACAGCCACCTGTGCCAGATCGGCGTCGCGGGCCTCCAGGATGCGGAACGTCTCGCGCACGCCGGCCTCGCCAAGCTCCCGCGCGACGGTGATGACCCGGTTCGGGTCGACGCCATCGCACAGGTCGATCATCGCGTCGACTTCCTGCGTGGCCACGGGATAGGCCGCCTCGCGCGACGGCGCGCCATGCATCTGCACGAAGTGATCGGCAAGAGCTTCGACAAGGGCCTCGCGTTCCGCCGGTTCGATCCGGGTGACGGCAACAAAGGTGACGCGTCCGAAGGTATCCAGACCCAGCCAGCCGTTGGTGAAGGCCTGCCGTGCCTTACCGACCAGATCGCCGTCGGACCAGTCGGAAAACTCGAACCCGCCGGGTATGCACCATTCGCCGGTCCGGGCGGGCACGTGATAGACGTTCATGTCACTTTCGTCGAAATGGATCGCACGGGCCAGGTTCATGGTGTCTCCAGCAGGTCGGTCAGCGGGTCCAGTTTCACCGTCTCGCCGTCGCGACGCAACCGGCCCAGCGTTTCATCGTAGCCCAGGAAGCCCTCGGCCTTCGATTCCGCCTCCCAAGCGCAACCAGTCAGGTCGGTATGGAGGGACTTGGCCCCGTCGTCCTGCCATACGGACAGACGATGCAGCATGTGCCGCGCCCAGGCCTCGACCAGTTCATCGGGGGTGATGTCGCCGGCCCCTTCGGACCAGAGCGCGGTGCGGTCATGCTCTTCGACCGGGACAAATCGGATCAACAGATGCGCGACAATCCAGTCGGGAATGGCGTCGGTCGACCCCTTCGGCGCGATCAGGGTCACCGCCCCGGCCTCCGCCCCGTTCAGCATGATCCGACCGTCCCACGTCAGGTGAATCGGTAGCTCGGGCGGGCCGATCGCGCCCAGCCCGTCACGCAAGGCCAGACCCGTCAGCGGCAGCATCTGCGCCGCCTGCAACAGCGGCACGTCGGGGGCAAAGACGACGGCGGCCTCCAGCACGTCGCCGCCGCGCCAGAAGATCAGCCCCCCGTCGCAACCGGCCGTCGCCTCCGCGATGGCAGCAACACGGGGCTCGGCGGCCAGGGTTCCGCGCAGCAGCGGTGGAAACTCAGGCATGACCCATGTCGACCAGTTTACGCGCCAGCGCGCGGTAGGCCTGTGCCTGCGGACTGTTGGGCTTGGATGCGACGACCGGCGCACCGCCATCGGCTGCAACCCGGATCGACAGGTGCAATGGGATCTCGGCCAACAGGGGAACGCCCATCTTCTCGGCCTCTTTCGCGACGCCGCCATGGCCGAAGATATGCTCCTCGTGACCGCAGTTGGTGCAGATATGCGTGGACATGTTCTCGACCATTCCAACGACCGGAACGGACATCTGCTTGAACATGTCGATGCCCTTGCGCGCATCCAGAAGTGCCACGTCCTGCGGGGTCGAGACGATCACCGCACCGTCGACGTGGTACTTCTGGCCGAGCGTCATCTGCACGTCGCCCGTCCCCGGTGGCAAGTCGACGATCAGGACATCAAGCGTACCCCATTGCACCTGGTTCATCATCTGCTGAAGCGCGCCCATCAGCATCGGGCCGCGCCAGACGACGGCCTGATCCTCGTTCGTCATCAGGCCCATCGACATCATCGTGACACCGTGGTTGCGCAGCGGCAGAATCGTCTTGCCATCGGGCGACTGCGGACGGCCCGAGACGCCCAGCATCCGGGGCTGGCTAGGGCCGTAGACGTCCGCATCCAAAAGTCCCACGCGCCGCCCTTCTGCGGCCAGTGCCACGGCCAGGTTCGCCGACAGGGTCGACTTGCCGACGCCACCCTTGCCGCTCGCGATTGCCAGGATGCGGGCTACGCCCGGCACCGACTGGGGGCCGGTGGGGGCCGTGGCGGCGCGCGCAGGCTTCAGGTCGGGCGGGGCCTTGTCGGAATGCGCAGTCAGAGCAACGGTGACCTTGGTCATGCCCGGCATCGCCCTCAGCGCGGCTTCGGCCGCGTCGCGCACGGGTGTCATGGCCTTGGCCTGACTGGGCGCGATCTCCATGACGAAGCGTGCCTCCCCATCGCCGACGGACAGGGCCCGGACCAGGCCGGCGGAAACCAGATCACCACCGCTCGGTGCCTCGATGCCCTTGAGGACGGCAAGCACGTCTTCGCGTGTCGGTGCGCTCATTCCGGGCTGCCGTTGATGGTGCCGGTCACCACATGCTCCAGCTCCAGCCCGTCAATGGTCAGGACGACCTTCGCGTGGAACGGACCGTCGGTGCCCGCGTCACGCGCGGCCTTCTCGATGGCCTGCTGAGACGTCACGCCGACCTGCTTGAGGAACTTGCGCATGGACATGTTGAATTCGTCTGAACGATTGTCGGGCATGAATGTCTCCTAATTTAGATAATCGTCGCTCGTCCGCGTTTTGGGGCGCGGAGCGGAGGCGAAGGGGTTGTTTTCGGAATGGGCCATCGCATTGACCCGGCAGGTGTCGCACATGCGGATCATGCGGGCCTTCTCGGCCCCGAACATCGGGTGCTTGTCGGCCAGCATCCCGGCAATGCGTTCGATGGTCGAAGCAACGCCGAAAGGCTTGCCGCACTCGACGCACTCCGCTGGCTCTTCCGCGTTCAGGATGCGCGGCGAAAGTGCATCGGGCGAGAGATTCAACTGCGGCTGCAACGTAATCGCGTCTTCGGGGCAAATGTTGGCGCACAGACCGCATTGCAGGCAGGCGTCTTCCTGGAACCGCAGTTCGGGTCGGTCCACGTTGTCCATCAGCGCGCCGGACGGACACAGCGAGACACACGACAGGCAAAGCGTGCAAGCATCGGTGTCGACAACCACCGCGCCGTAAGGCGCACCGTCCGGCAAAGGCAGGACAGTCGTGGCATCGTGAAGCGCCGTTGCGGCGACGCGCGTGACTTGACGCCGCGTGCCCATAGGCAGGATCGGATCGTGCAAAACAGTCTCGAACCCGCCACGTAGAGCCTTTTCCAAAGCCTCCGGGTCGGTCACGTCGATCAGTCGTGCAGCGTCGCGTCCGGCCAGCGCATTGGCCAGAGCGATCTGGTCCAGCACCGGATCCCGTTCCGTCCGTGGGGACGGCAGGATATCGACACGCGCAAACCCGGCTCCCAGCGCCGCCATGATTTCGGCGTGGCCGAAGGCAGCGATGGCGGGGATATGTAGCGGCACGGCATGGTCCGGCAGGCCCGCCCCGTGACGCGCGGACAGGGCGATCATCTCGCGCCCGTGGTCATCGTGAATCAGAAGCGTCGGTGTCTTGCCGTGGGTGCGGAAAGTCCGGGCCAGTATCTCGATCCGGCGGAAGGTATCGTCGACCGGCGGCGCGGCATAGGCGACCGCGCCCGACGGACAGACCGACGAACAGGCCCCGCAGCCCGCGCAGATCATCGGGTCGATGGTGACATGTTCGCCGTCGGGTACGATGGCGCCGGTCGGGCAGATGTCGAGGCAGTTGGTGCAGCCCGTCTGCTCGGCCCGGCTGTGGGCACACAGCGCGGACTCGGTCCGGACGTGCAGCACCTTCTCGAAGGTGCCGACCATCTGGCTGGCCTCAAGTATGGCATCGGCCACCGCTTGCGGATTCTTGGGATCGGGGCGCAGATAGCCTTCCCGCTTATGGTGGGCCGGGAACAGCGGAGTGCCCCCGGTCATATCAAGGATGATATCACAGCGGGTCTTGGCCCCGTCGCGCGGCGCGGTGAAGGTGGTCTGCCGCCCGGTCGGATTGATCTGACACAGGGTATCCAGCGTCAGTTCAAACCCGCCGAAAGCTCCGGCGGCCTTGCGGATACGCCCAGCGACGACGTCGAAGGGCTGCTTGTCGGGCGCAGCGCCGGCGTCGGTCAGAAGGACAGTTACGGCCAAGGCATCCTTGAGCCGATCGGCAGCGGCAAGCGCTGCATCTTCGGGACCGACGATCAAGCACAGACCGTCGGACGTCACATCGAGGATGCGGGGCTCTGCCGGAGCCAAGTCACCTTCGGCCAGAAGCGCGGCCTGCTTGGCTGTGACGTCGCCCTCGCCCCAGCCTGCGCGGTCGCGGATATCGACGAAATGCGGCGCGGCGATCCCGGCTTCGGTGGCCAGCGCAGTCAGCGCTTCGGCCTCTTGCACGCAGGCCATCAGCGTGTTCGGCCCCGCGAAAGCGCGCCCGACAATGTCCGGCGTGGCGAGACACAACGCATCGTGCACCTTCCCGCAGGCCCGACCCGTGGCCGCGGACAATGCCTTTGCATCGACAGGCTGCGATCCGGCGCATGTGCATAGAACAAGATGGCCCGCTTGGTCGCGTCCGGTCATCGGTCTCTCCTCTATCCCCGGCGCTCAGATGCACACGACGCCCGTCAGGTTGCAAGACGACGCCTGTGTCGCTGTCAGATATCGTCTCTTCACATTGACACGTGATGCGTTGCAGCATGTGTGCATGAACAACCAAGCTCCAAAGATCGCCGAGATGCCCGTCGGCATTCTGATTCGGCGCGCTCCGGGTGTGACCCGCTGGGTCGCGCAGAACTGGACTTTCGTCGGGATCATCCCCCACGCCCCGCGTGCCGACTGGAAGCTGATGCGGGAAGATGGGGATGTCGCCGAATACCACGCCGCGACCCTGACATTGCAGATGCACCGCAAGGACACCGACAGTCTTGTGCAGAACCTTACATCGCAACAGCCCTCCGTCTGGGTCGCGCTGCGTGGCACCGGACGGCCCGACCCGGTGCTGGTCACCGCCTCTCCGTTCGAGGCGAGCTTTCACGATGTCGACGCCGAGGATCGGATTGAAAAAGTTGCCATGCCGAAGGGCATGATCGAATGGGTCGAAACCTTCGTCGCGTTGCACCACGAGGATGACCCCTTCGTGAAGCGCAAACGCGACCGGCGCGAAGAAGGCGAGGCGCAGGACGGCAAGGGCGACGAGCGGATTGCGCAGGTCGCGGATGTCTGGCGTAACCCGCAATCGCTGCGCGCCCGCAAGGCCGAGGGGACGCCGGAATGAGCGATTTCTGGTCCCGCCGCAAAGGAGCCGTCGAGGAAGCGCAGGAGGCCGAGCGCAAGTCCGAATCCGAAGCGCGGGAGCAGGCCGAACAGGCCGAGCGCGCAGCCGCCCAGGCCGAAATGACGGAGGCAGAACTGCTGGAATCTCTGAACCTGCCCAATCCGGACACGGCCAAGTCCGGCGATAACATCGCGGCGTTCATGGCAAAACAGGTGCCGCAGCATATCAGGAATCGCGCGTTGCGCAGCCTCTGGCGGTCCAATCCAGTGCTCGCCTGCGTCGACGGGCTTAACGATTACGACGGAGATTTCACTGGAAATGGCCTGAAAGATGGCGTTCTCAAGACGTCCTATCAGGTGGGTAAGGGTCTGGCCGCGCACGTGCAAAAGATGGCCGAAGACGCCGAAACGGCAGAGGCAAAGATCACCGACGACCGGGAAATCGTTGTACCCGATGAAAAAGATCGGGAAACCAAGATTGCCGCAGGTGACCAGAATCCCCTTGATGAAGGTAAAGCAAAAGTTAATGGTATGCTCAGGAATACCGGGGCTGAGGAGACTTCGGGCCCTGTGGTGAAGCCTTCAATACGAATGCGCTTCACCTTCGAGGAGGACGATCGGGAATGAACGCAACTGCACCCGGACCAGCGGGTCAGCCAACGGACGAGGACCGCCTGCGCGCGGATCTCTATAATTATCTCGGCCTTGTATTGTCTCGTCCAATGGACCGGATGACGCTCGACCAGACTGCTGCGCTGGAAGGCGACGACAGTGCCCTTGGCCGTGCAATCACAAAGCTCGCGACTGCCGCACGGGATGCGGACGTCAAGGACGTGAAGCGGGAGTACAACGCGCTTTTCATCGGTCTGGGGCGTGGCGAATTGCTGCCCTATGCCAGCTTTTACCTGACTGGATTCCTGAACGAGAAGCCCCTCGGTGCGCTGCGGCGCGACTTCATGGCGCTGGGCCTGGCCCGTGCGGAGGGCGTGTTTGAGCCCGAGGACGGGATCGCCAGTCTGATGGAGGTCATGGGCGCGATCATCGTGGGCCGCTTCGGCGCGCCGTTGGTCTTATCGCGCCAACGCGACTTCTGGGGCAAGCATGTCGCCCCCTGGGCCGGACATTTCTTCACGGATCTGTCCAAGGCAAAAACCGCATCCCTATATGCCGCCGTTGGCGACGTGGGCCGCGAATTCATGGAAATCGAGCGCGAAGCGTTCCGGTTGGCGACCGCCTGACAGCCGCATCTTTTTGGAGGAATGAGCATGACGGATAAAACCGACACCAAGGTCGACGGCAAACGCCGGGGTTTCCTGAAGATGGCGGCCGCCGCGCCCGCCGCCGTGGCGGCGACGACCCTTGCCGGAACCGAGACGGCCGAAGCCGCGACCGGCCCGCAGAAGGGTCTGGCAGACACCGAGCACACGCGCGCCTATTTCGCCAGCGCGCGCTTCTGAGGAGGGGACGAAATGCTTCGTAGAAAAACCACCCAGGCTCCTCGCTCCGGCGGCGTCGCCGTTCTTGACCGCGCTGCAAAGACCGGCGTTGATCGCCGTTCGTTCCTGCGCGGCTCCGGGCTGGCCATCGGCGGCCTTGCTGCCATCGGCGCGACCGGCGGCAACGTCGCCCAGGCGCAGGTCGCTGAATACGCGGTCGCCGACGGCGTCCAGAAGATCAAATCCGTCTGCACCCACTGCTCGGTTGGCTGCACGGTCGTTGCCGAAGTGCAGAACGGCGTCTGGTTCGGCCAGGAGCCGGCCTATGACAGCCCGTTCAACCTCGGCGCTCACTGCGCCAAGGGGGCCGCGGTCCGCGAGCATGCCCACGGCGAGCGTCGCCTGAAGTACCCGATGAAGAAAGTCGGCGGCCAGTGGGAGCGCGTCTCCTGGGAGCAGGCGATCGACGAGATCGGCGACCAGATGCTGACCATCCGCGACGAATCCGGCCCGGACTCGGTTTACTGGCTGGGTTCAGCCAAGCATTCCAACGAACAGGCCTATCTGTTCCGTAAGTTCGCCGCCTATTGGGGTACGAACAACGTCGATCACCAGGCGCGCATCTGTCACTCCACCACGGTGGCGGGCGTTGCGAACACCTGGGGCTACGGCGCCATGACCAACAGCTACAACGACATCCACAAGTCCAAGGCGATCTTCCTGATCGGCGGCAACCCGGCCGAGGCGCACCCCGTCTCGCTGCTGCACATCCTGAAAGCCAAGGAAGAGCAGTCGGCCCCCCTGATCGTTTGCGATCCGCGCTATACCCGCACCGCCGCCCATGCCGACGAATACGTCCGCTTCCGGCCCGGCACCGACGTGGCGCTGGTCTGGGGCATCCTGTGGCACATCTTCGAGAACGGGTGGGAAGACAAGGAGTTCATCCGCACCCGTGTCTGGGGCATGGATCAGATCCGCGAAGAGGTGAAACGCTGGACCCCCGAGGAGGTGGAGCGCGTCTCCGGAGCCCCGGCATCGCAGCTGCGCCGCGTCGCGCGCCTCCTGGCTGAAAACCGACCCGGCACCGTCATCTGGTGCATGGGTGGCACGCAGCACACCAACGGCAACAACAACACCCGCGCCTACTGCATTCTGCAGCTGGCCCTTGGCAACATGGGCACCGAGGGTGGCGGCACCAACATCTTCCGCGGCCACTGCAACGTGCAGGGTGCCACGGACCTCGGCGTTCTGGCCGACACGCTGCCGGGCTACTATGGACTTTCGGACGGGGCCTGGGGTCACTGGGCCCGTGTCTGGGACGAAGACATCGACTGGCTGAAGGGCCGCTTCAGCGATGCCGAATTCAACGACACCAAGATGATGAACGCGACCGGCATCCCGGTCTCGCGCTGGATCGACGGTGTACTGGAGGAAGCGGAGAACATCGACCAACCCGCGAACACGCGCGCGATGGTCTTCTGGGGCCACGCCGCCAACAGCCAGACCCGCATGAAGGAAATGAAGACCGCGATGGAGAAGCTTGATCTTCTCGTCGTCGTCGACCCCTTCCCGACCCTCGTGGCGGCGATGCAGGACCGCGAGGACGGCGTTTACCTGCTACCCGCGACGACGCAATTCGAAACGCGCGGTTCGGTTACGGCCTCCAACCGCTCGCTTCAGTGGCGCGACAAGGTGGTCGACCCGCTGTTCGAGAGCCTGCCCGACCACATCATCATGGCGAAATTCGCCAAGAAGTTCGGGTTCGCTGACCGGATCTTCCGCAACATCGAGATGGAAGCCGAGGACACGCCCCTGATCGAAGACCTGACGCGGGAGTTCAACCGCGGCATGTGGACGATCGGCTATACCGGGCAGTCACCCGAGCGCATCAAGATGCACATGGCCAACCAGCACACCTTCGACAAGACGTCGCTGCGCGCTGTCGGTGGTCCGGCTGATGGGGATTACTACGGTATGCCCTGGCCGGCCTGGGGCAACCCCGAGATGAACCACCCCGGCACCGCGAACCTGTACGACATGTCGCTGCCGGTCGCCGAAGGCGGCCTGACCTTCCGTGCCCGTTTCGGCGTGGAGCGGGACGGCGACAACCTTCTGGCCGAAGGCGTCTACTCCGTCGGCTCGGAAATCCAGGACGGCTATCCCGAGTTCACGATGCAGATGCTTCAGGACCTCGGCTGGGACGCCGATCTGACACCCTACGAGCGGGCGATGATCGAATGGGTAAGCGGATTCCGCGACGCCCGCCCCGGTGAGGAAGAAGTCGGAGAGACATCGCAGCAGGGCGAAATGCCCTCCGACTACAAGGAAAAGGTCGGTGGCGTGAACTGGAAGACCGACCTGTCGGGTGGCATCCAGCGTGTCGCGATCGCCCACGGCTGTGCCCCCTTCGGCAATGCCAAGGCCCGCGCCGTGGTCTGGACCTTCCCCGATCCGGTCCCGCTGCACCGCGAGCCGCTGTACACGCCGCGTCGTGACCTCGTGGCCGAATACGGCACCTATGAGGACAAGAAGTTCTGGCGCGTTCCGACCCGTTACGCCTCCATTCAGGAGAACGACTTCTCGCAGGAGTATCCGATCATCCTCACCTCCGGCCGCCTGGTCGAATACGAGGGTGGCGGAGACGAGACGCGGTCCAACCCGTGGCTTGCCGAACTCCAGCAAGAGATGTTCGTCGAGATCAACCCGCGTGACGCCAACAACCTGGGCGTGCGCGAGGGCGGCGACGTCTGGGTCGAAGGCCCGGAAGGCGGCAAGGTTCTGGTCAAGGCGATGGTGACCCCGCGGGTGGGTGAAGGCGTTGCCTTCATGCCCTTCCACTTCGGCGGCATCTTCGAGGGGCGCGACCTGCGGGAGAATTACCCGGAAGGTGCCGACCCGATCGTGCTTGGTGAGTCCACCAACACGGCCCAAACCTACGGATACGACTCGGTCACGCAGATGCAGGAGACGAAATCGACTCTCTGCAAGATCTACGCAGCCTAAGGAGACGAAAGAAATGGCACGCGCAAAATTCCTCGTCGACGCCGAACGCTGCATCGAATGCAACGCCTGCGTCACCGCCTGCAAGAACGAGCATGAAGTCCCCTGGGGCATCAACCGCCGCAAGGTGGTCACCATTCAGGATGGCCAGCCGGGCGAACGCTCGATCTCGGTTGCCTGCATGCACTGCTCGGACGCGCCCTGCATGGCGGTCTGCCCGACGGACTGCTTCTACCAGACCGCCGATGGCATCGTGTTGCACTCCAAGGACCTGTGTATCGGTTGTGGCTACTGCTTCTATGCCTGCCCCTTCGGCGCGCCGCAGTTTCCGACAGCCGGCAACTTCGGCAGCCGCGGCAAGATGGACAAATGCACCTTCTGCGCCGGTGGCCCGGAAGAAGACATGTCCGAGGTCGAGTTCACCAAGTACGGTCGCAACCGGATCGCGGAGGGCAAACTGCCCGTCTGCGCCGAGATGTGCGCCACCAAGGCCCTGCTGGCCGGTGATGCGTCGGAAGTTTCCGACATCTACCGCGAACGTGTGGTGGCACGTGGCTTCGGCTCCGGTGCCTGGGGCTGGTCCACAGCCTATGGTCCGGAAGCTCGTGACAACTGAGCCAAGGTAAATTTCGGCCCGCTCCGATCAATCGGGGCGGGCCTTATTCGTCTCGCGATGGGGAACCCTGATGCTTCGAACACTTTTGTTTCTGATCGCCTTCGCCATGCCCGCCATGGCCCAGGACGCGGTCCCGACCGGCGGCCCTGACGACCCTTTGGTCATCGACCGGTCCGCGACCGGGGGTGCGACGACGTTGGAAGAGATCATGGCCCGCCAGAACGCGCTCGCCGCGGGTCAGGCCGAGCCGAATATCGACACCACGGAGCGTCGGACGCAGCCCGGAATGCCCGGTGCGCCGATAACCGAACCGCTTGGAACGCTCGGTGGGGCCTCCGACCCGGACCTGTGGCGCGGCGTGCGTTATAGCAACGTCGGATTCGACACGCAGAACCGAGGTCCTGCGGCGACCACCCTGATACAGGACGGCGGCATGTGGTGGCTGGATGTGCGCGACAACATCCTGCGCCCCTATGGTGGCTATCTGTTGCTGGGCACGCTGGCGTTGCTGGCGCTGTTCTTCCTGATCCGTGGCCGCATCAAGATTGACGGACCCAAGACGGGCCGTACCCTGCTGCGGTTCAAGACATATGAGCGCTTCGGCCACTGGCTAACCGCGGGCAGCTTCATCGCCCTCGCCATCACCGGGATCCTGGTGCTGTTCGGGCGCGTGGCGATTATTCCGCTTCTGGGACACGAGGCATGGGCCCCGATGGCGATCGCCTCCAAATGGGTGCACAACAACATCAGCTGGGCGTTCATGATCGGTATTTTGATGATGCTGTTCATGTGGACGCTCCAGAACATTCCCAACAAGGACGACCTGAAGTGGCTCGCCAAGGGCGGCGGTATCTTTGGCGGGGGCCATGTGCCCGCGCGCAAGTTTAACGCCGGCCAGAAGATCATCTTCTGGGTGGTCATCATCGGCGGCGTCTCGATTTCGGCTTCGGGGCTTTCACTGCTGTTCCCGTTCGAGTTGCCGATGTTCGCCGGAACGTTCGAGCTGCTCAATGGCTGGGGACTGCCGCAGGCCATCGGCCTTGGTGAACTCCCGACCACGATGTCCCCGCAGGAAGAGATGCAATACGCTCAACTGTGGCATGGCATCGTCGCCTTCGGCATGACGGCAGTCATCTTTGCCCACATCTACCTCGGCTCCATCGGCATGGAGGGCGCGTATGACGCGATGGGCAAAGGTGAGGTAGAGGAACAATGGGCGCTTGAGCACCATTCCATCTGGGCCGAGGAAGTTATGGCCGAGCGGAACCCCAAGCAAACCCCGGCGGAGTGAGTTAAAATGAAAACCATGTTCATCGCCTTTGCAGCCGCCCTGCTGATCGCCGTCGTGGCCGATGTGGGCCTCGACCGGATCGGCTTCTCCTCGGCCGAACGGCAAAGCACCGACTCGGTCCGACTGGACTGACATTAATTCGATCATCGCAACGCCTAAGCAATGTTTGCTTCCGAGCCGGTGGGTCGCGACGTTCTTTGCGTCAAAAGCCAAGGTGTTAGCTGTTTGATCCCACGGTTTGATGGTGCGATCCTTTCTAATGCCTGGAAGGAAGCATTATGGGACAAGTTCGTCACGGGAGCGCCACGACCACGCACGCCGTCAGAGCTGCAATACAGCGATCCACTGCCCGGCAGGGTCATGAAACGCATGATCCCGAGAGGGGCAAGCTTCGCTCTCGCAACTGAGCCAAGAACTGGGCATCAACCCGAAGACGGTCGCCAAGTGGCGAAAACGGCAGACGGTCGAGGACTTGAAGACCGGGCCGAAAGAGCCGCGCTCCACGGTCCTCACCGAAGCGGAGGAAGCGATGATCGTCGCTTTCCGAAGACATACACTGCTGCCGCTGGATGATTGTCTGTATGCCCTGCAGCCCTCGATCCCGCACCTGACACGTTCAGCACTACATCGTTGCCTGCAGCGGCACGGCATCTCGCGCCTGCCGGACGTCGAAGGCCCCTCTCACACATGCAAGCATGTGTTGCCGGGCAACGGACAAGCCAAAGCGGCAGAAGTTCAAGCGCTACCCCATCGGGTTCTTTCAAATCGATATCGCCGAGGTTCAGACAGTTGAGGGCAAGCTCTACCTGTTCGTCGGGATTGACCGGACCAGCAAGTTTGCGGCCACGCAACTGGTGGACAAGGCGGATCGCAAGACAGCGTGGGAGTCCGTGGAGCATCTGCCCAAGGTTGTCCCATATCACATCCACACGATCCTTACGGACAACCCTTACGGACAACGGCATCCAGTTCGCTGAGCAGCCCCGGAACCGGAACACGGCATCTTCCCGGCAGATGCGGTTCGACATGATCTGCGACGTGAATGGAATCGAACACCGCCTGACCAAACCCAACCACCCCTGGACCAACGGCCAGGTTGAACGAATGAACCGCACGATCAAAGAGGCCACCGTCAAACGATATCACTACGACAGTCACGACCAGCTGCGCACGCACCTCGCGGACTTCATGGCAGCTTATAACTTCGCACGGAGGCTTAAGACGCTCAGCGGGCTCATGCCCTACGAATACATTTGCAAAATCTGGACATCAGAGCCGGACAGATTCATTATCAATCCGATCCACCAGATGCCGGGACTACACACCTAAAGACCGTCCACTCATCGCTGATTGCTGCGCTCTGAATTGTCGGCGTGGCGCTGATTGTGCTGACCAGCCGGTTCACGCGCGTCTGCCCTGCGGAAGATGCATCCCGTAATCGCTGACCAGAAGGTGCAGGGGGGCTGTGTCTTCGTCGACCTGCGCAAAGCGGCCGATCGGTTCGCGAAAGATGTTGTCGGTCTCGTCGTCGTTAACGGTCGAGACCTCGCCTATCAGAACGTCGCCACCTTCGCCCCAGAATGCATGCCAATCACCGGGCATCAGGGTGATCGACTCTCCGGGGGTCAGTTTGAGCTTTTCGCCAGGCGCATAATCGCGCCGAATGCCGTCGCAGAAGACGGTGCCGCCCCGGTCTTCGGCGAATTTTCCCTCACTGTCCGAGCCGAACAGCTCGATCACCAGCGTTGCACCACCCCGGTTGATGATGTCTTCCGCCTTGATCACATGGGTGTGCATCGGGCTGAGCTGGTCCTGTTTGGAGATCAGCAGCTTCTCGGCATAGCACATGCCCCCGCCGCGCCGCAGGTCGGCCAGCCGGCCGTTGCGCAAGGTGAATAACAAAAGCCCCATCTGATCGTAGCGGCCCGCGCCGTAATCGGTCACGTCCCAGCCGCAGCGCGCGTCGATGACTGCGCGCGCGCGCGCTGCATTGGCCCGGAATTCGTCCGGCGTCCAATAGGCAAAAGGGGGCAGCACGAACCCATGGCGGCGGATCATCTCGTCGCCCTCGGTGATAAGGTCGTTGATGCGGGAGCGTTTCACGGGCGACATCCTTCTACGGGTATACCTGTGGTGTGCCGCCGTTTCCCCTCAAAGGCCAGCCCGACCAAGGGCGCAGTACGCGCCTCGGTGTCTGGAATCGCATCTCTTAAATGATCTGGTCGGGCAGAGAGGATTCGAACCTCCGACCCCCTGCTCCCGAAGCAGGTGCGCTACCAGGCTGCGCCACTGCCCGACCGTGGCCGCGTCCTATCGGGCCGCGTGGGCCTAGGCAAGACCTATCATCGGTAGGCCGTAGAGACAGCACGCGCCTCCTCGGAGAGCATTCGTCCGATGCGGAAAGTCGTGCCTGTTTCGGGCCGCGTCCGGGTTCGAAGAACCGGCGTATGGCGCGACCTGCCGCGCCCTTCACGGAACACGATGTAGAGACCCGAGGCGATGATGATCCCGGCACCCAATGCGGTTCCGGCGTCGATCGTTTCGCCGAAGAACAGCCAGCCATAAAGCGCCGCCCAGACAATCTGGCTGTATTGCATAGGCGCGACCAGAACGGCGTCGGCCCGGCGATACGCCTGAATCAGGGCCAGGCCCGCAAGGAACGCGAGGCCAGCCATCATCGCCCAGAGTCCAAGGTCGCCCAGCGGCATCGGCTTGTAGACGAAAGGCAATAATAGCCCCATCACCGCGAAATTCGCCATCATGGGATACAGCATCAACACGGCCGCGCGCTCATCCCGACCGATCTTGCGCACGATGACCGAGGCCAACGCGCCGGTGAATGCCGCCAGAAGTGCGGCGGCATGGCCCAGTCCAAGGTCCAAGCCTTCCTGGCTGCCGGGCTGCAAGACGACCAGAACTCCCAGCAGGCCGACGACGCACGCCCCACCACGATGAATGCCGACCTTCTCGCCAAGGATCGGGATCGCCAGCAGCGTGATCAGGAGAGGCGAAGCGAAGATCATCGCGTAGACCTGCGCCAACGGTAAAACGGAGAAGGCATAGAACGCGCAAAACCCAGTGTTCACGGCGGCAACGGTGCGCAGCACACTCCACCATGGGTGCCGCGGGATAAGGGTGCTCGCCTCGCTGTCGCGCAGCAGCATGAATACGACCAGCGGAAAAGTCAGCAGGACGCTGAAGAAGATGATCTGGAAGACGGAGTAGCCACCGCCCAGCATCTTGACCGCGATATCATGGGTGGAAAAGAGCGCGAAAGCCGCCAAAGCCAGCAGGATACCGGGCAAGGGAGATGTACGTTCGGGCATGGTGCCCTCCGGTTTGTGTTCACCACGGTCACCCTGTCGGGCGTTCGCGGTATGAGACCAAATCTCCTCCCTCCATTCGGCCTAACCCGAGTTGCGGTGATCCGAAAGGGGGAGGGAGGAAACAAATGCCCCCGCCGCGACGGATGCCGGGCGGGGGCGGTTTTTGTTGGAGCGGACGCGCGGTCCGGGTCGATGATCAGGCCGCGTCGAGGGCGGCCAGAATCGCGTCTCCCATTTCGGTCGTGCTGATCGGTGTGCCGCCTTCGGGCCCCATCAGATCGGCCGTCCGCGCACCGTCGGCCAGAACCTGCTGAACCGCGCCTTCCAGAAGATCGGCATTGTCCCCCTCGTCAAAGGAGTAACGCAGCGCCATCGCGAAGCTGAGGATGCAGGCAATAGGGTTCGCCTTGCCCTGACCGGTGATGTCGGGCGCGGAGCCGTGCACAGGCTCATAAAGTGCCTTGGGACGACCATTGGCCATCGGCAAGCCGAGGCTGGCCGAGGGCAGCATCCCCAAGGACCCTGTCAACATTGCCGCGCAGTCGGACAGGATATCGCCGAAGAGGTTGTCGGTAACGATCACGTCGAACTGCTTGGGCGCGCGAACCAGCTGCATCGCGCCGTTGTCGGCGTACATGTGCGACAACTCCACGTCCGGATATTCGGCATCGTGGATTTCCTGCACGACGTCGCGCCACAGAACGCCCGATTCCATTACGTTGGCCTTCTCCATGGAGCAGACCTTATTCGACCGCTTGCGGGCCAGCTCGAAAGCCGAGCGGGAAACGCGCGCAATTTCGGATTCCGTGTAGCGTTGGGTGTTGATGCCAACCCGCTCGTTGCCTTCCTTGTGGATGCCGCGCGGCTCTCCGAAGTAGACGCCAGAGGTCAACTCCCGAACGATCATGATGTCGAGGCCGGCGACGATATCGTGCTTGAGCGAGGAGAAATCGGCCAGCGCGTCAAAGCACTGCGCCGGGCGCAGGTTCGAAAACAGATCCATTTCCTTGCGCAGGCGCAGCAGGCCCCGCTCCGGTTTTACCGAAAAATCCAGGTCGTCATATTTCGGACCACCGACAGCCCCCAGCAGGACGGCGTCGACTTCCTGCGCCTTGGCCATCGCCGCATCTGTGAGTGGCGTGCCGTGCTTGTCATAGGAGGCACCGCCGACCAGATCCTCGGACACGTCGAAGGTCAGGCCCTTGTTTGCTCCGAACCAGTCGATCACGCGCCGTACCTCGGCCATGACTTCGGGGCCGATGCCGTCGCCCGGCAGGATCAGAAGGGAAGGGTTCGCCATGGGTCAGCGCCTTTGCTTGGGTTTGGTTGACGGTGGGGTAAGCCCTGACCCCGCAGGCGTCAAGGAACCGCCACCTCGACCCAGACAAGGCGCGACGATCCGGCATCGGGATCATGCAGGACGCCGCTGCCCAGAACCCGCAGACTACGCGGCGGCAGGACGTAATCGACCCTCATTCGCCCTGCAGTCCGCCATTCGACCGTCGCCGGGCTGCCGTCATCGGACAGGGGGCGGGGGTCCTGAAGGGCTGGATGCTCCAGAAGGCAGTGCAACGCCTCGGCGTGGCCCTCTCCGCGCGCGGGGTCCTGATTGGCGCGCCCCATGACAAGCGGACGCCGGGCCGCATCCACAAGATTGGCCACGAAGGCGAGCTCGTCCCGGTTGCGCAAGCCGTTGCGGTCTTCGGGGCCATCGAAAACAGGCGTGCCTGCGGATAGCGTGATCAGCGTGATCTCCTCCGCGCCTATACGGAGGGGGATGACCCATTGCGCCGTCGTAGCCAGCGGAACGACCGCGCGTGCATCCGGCGGCAGGACATTGGACGCCTCGGAAATGTCGGACCAGAGCGTGTGGCTCAAATCCTCCACCGCGCCGAACGGGTACCGCGACAGAACGGCCATTCCACTGTCTCCCAAGAACCAGCCATAGCCCAGCGCATCGCGCGCCTCGTATGTGGTGCCGTCGCCGTCAAGATCGACACCCGAAGGCACACCGGAGTTGGGCGGCAATTCGACAGTATGGCCGTACGTCAACCCCGCCCCTGCCAATCGCTGCACCACTGCATCAAGGCCAGCCCCATCATAGTCCCAGTCAACATCCATCAGCATCAGCACATCTGCATCCGCCGCGACGATGATCGAGAGCGCCGCCTCAGCCTGATCGTTCTTACCAGAACGCAGATCGCGCAGCATGAGGCCAGGGCCCTTGCGCCCCAGTCCGGTGTCGAAAGTCGCAAAGCGGATCGCATCGGCCGAGGCCATCGCCCCGAAACAACAGATCAGGCCGGCAAGAAGGCCGGATCGGGTACGCCACGTTCCGAGACAAGGCGACGGCGCTTTTGCGAGATCATCAGGGCCAGACGGCGCATCGCGATGCCGCGCAAGAACAAGGATGTCGGAAGAAATGCCCACAGTGCCATCACCCAGACCGTCATCAAGTCGCTTTCCAGCATCGACACCCCGTACGAATTCGCGATGTACACGGCCAAGGGTGGAGTCAAGTATGGCAGGATAAGACCTAACAGAATGTTAACGGCTCCGTCGCGTTTTAGCCGCTTGACGACATCGCCACCCGCAGTCGGGTCGAATGTCGGCAAGTTGATCCAGACGTTGAAGCTGCCCGTCGGCGATGGCCAGCCCCGAACGCGGATCATGATCGCGAAAATCGTCAGGCCGACCAACGATGTCAGATAGGCCAGACCGGCGGCGGCACGCACCATCTGCGCCTGACCCAGCGTTGTGCCCTCGGGCAAGATCCAGATCAGCAGCCGAATCGGCGACAGCGGAAAGTCCATTGAATGCCCAAGCAACACGCCAACCGCCAGGATCAACCGTGCCAGCAAGGACGGCTCGTGCTTGCTGGAGCAGGCCAGCGCAATCAACGTGAGCGTGGTGAACAATGTCAGGAATCGGACGCGATTGAACGGCGGCGCACTGCGGAATTCTATAAGGCCGGGATAGATCGAAACATATTCGACAATTACGAAGACGGCGGCGAACAGGGCAATCAGAACGAAGGCATCGCTGACCTGAGAATTCACATCGGGCAGCAGCAGCGATGGGGTCAAAACCATCGCCACCATGAGTAGCGCACGAATGCACGCACCTGGGAGCTGCGAAATCACTGCCTGTCGATCCTTACCGGATGGCCCCTGGTTTTTATGGAGCCTTGATTATCTTCTGCCCTCGTTGGGGCGACTGCCTCATTCTTGACATCAACTTGCCTTGTTTAACTTCACCCCGCAACCGGCTGAGGTTGCACGAAAAGCGTTAAGAGGTTTTGTGTGCCCAGAAAGCCGCAAAGCCTTCCTGAGAAACAGGAAGGCTTATTAATTTCAATATCTTACGTTTCGACTTTAAGGCGCTTGACGCGTTGGCAATAATCAGACCCAGGGACGGGCTTGCGCCATGTTTTGCTCAAAGGTCTTGATCGATGCGGCCTTCTCCAAGGTCAGGCCGATATCGTCCAAGCCGTTCAGAAGGCAATGCTTCTTGAAGCTGTCCACTTCGAACGGATAGGCAGTGCCGTCGGTGCCTATGACCGTCTGGTTCTCCAGGTCAACGGTGATCCTGGCGTTCTCACCATTCCTGGCATCATCCATCAACGCGTCGACCTGCTCTTTCGGCAAAACGATTGGCACGATGCCGTTCTTGAAGCAGTTGTTGTAGAAGATATCTGCATAGCTGGGTGCGATCACCGCGCGGATGCCGAAGTCCAGCAAGGCCCAAGGGGCATGTTCGCGCGACGAGCCGCAGCCGAAGTTATCACCCGCGACAAGGATCTCGGCGTTGCGATAGGCGGGTTTGTTGAGCACGAAATCAGGCAACTCCGCGCCATCGTCGCCATAGCGCATCTCGTCGAACAGGTTCACGCCAAGACCCGACCGCTTGATCGTCTTCAGGAACTGCTTGGGGATGATCATGTCGGTATCGACATTGATCAGCGGCAAGGGGGCTGCAACGCCGGTGATGGTCTTGAACTTGTCCATGGGGCCCTCCGGGGATTTCTCCCGCGTGACTTACTCCTCGGGGACGGCGAAGGTCAACGCGGCCCAGAGCGTCTCCCATACCGGGTCGCCTTCGACTGCCGGCTCCATCGGCAGGATCGTGACCGAGTCGAGCAGGTATTCATGCCCGGCGTCCACCGGCAGCGTCGCCCGCCCCTCGGCATCGGTACGGTGTAGCGTGATCTCGACCGAGCCATCGGGCGCCTTGTCGAACATTTCGATCTGCGCATCTACCTTGGGTGCGCCGTCAAACATAAGCAGAACCGGCAGCCCGCCCGACATGTCGTCGGTATAGGGATTCGCCTGCGCCACGAACTCCACCCGCAGACCGCGATCGGCATCCGACCCGGCACCGTCCCCGACGGCGACGAGCGCCTTGGCGAAACGACGATAACTCTCCTTGAAGTTTTCCTCGGACAGACCGCGATCCAGGTGGCCTTGCTGCGCGAAAGTGAAGTCCTTGTGATTGGTGAAGTTCACCCACTTGACCCATTCCGAATATGTGACCGTGTTGTCCGTCGTCTCGTGAATGATCGTCAAAAGCCCCTCGGGCAGATCCTCGACGTCAAAGGCCGGGTTGTTGCCGATGCGGCTGGGCACTTCGGCTCGGTTTCCGCTTACCACCATGTCGAACCGTGCCGACCGGTTCGGAATGAAGGACAATGCAGAGCCTGCAAACTCCTGCCCGTTTCGGAATGTTGCTTGCACCGTCGCGCCGGCGTCCACCGTGTAGTCGAGCGGTTCGATCCAGAATTCATGGGCTTGAAGCGGGGTCGCTACGATGCACATTGCTACCAGATATGATTTCGGAAGGGTGAACATGGGAAAGCTCCTGCTGCTGCAAATCAGGGTGGTGCTCCTCGCGCTGCTGTCAATGGCCTTGCCGTTCACGGCTACGGCACACGAGGTGCAGCCCGCCGTTGCCGACGTTGAAATAGGGCCGGACACTGTCACCATAACTTTGCGCACGGCGGTGGAGCCGATCATCGCCGGTGTGAACCTTTCTGAGGTTGAGGATACCAACGACTCCCCCCTGTCGGACCAGAACGACGCGTTGCGCGCGCTGCCACCGGCGGACTTGGCGGCAGCTCTGACCGAAAGCTGGACCTCAATTTCCGAAAACATCACCCTGACCACTGGCGATACCGACCTGCTGCCGATGCTCTCGGAAGTGGACGTGCCCCAAGTCGGCGACATCGAAATCCGGCGCGATTCCACGCTGACCCTCGTGGCGGACCTTCCCGAAGGCGACGATCCGGTCGTCTTCGGCTGGGACGCGGCTCTGGGCGGGTTGATCATCCGGCAGATCGCGGCAGGCACCGACGACGCCTACGAGGCCTATCTGACAAATGGCGCGCTCTCAGATCCGATGCCGCGCACCGGCGTGGCGCAGACATCTCTGGGCGATGCTGTTTACCGTTACGTCGTGTCGGGGTTCGACCACATCATCCCCAAGGGTCTCGACCATATCCTCTTCGTGCTGGGTCTTTTCTTCTACTCCCGCGCGTGGCGCCCGCTGCTCTGGCAGGTGTCGGCCTTCACGGTCGCGCATACGGTTACGCTCGCGCTTGCGACGTTGGGCATCGTTCAGCCGACGATGTGGGTCATAGAAGCGCTGATTGCACTGTCGATCGTCTGGGTCGCGGTCGAGAACATCTGGTCCGGCGGGAAGAAGGAGATCGGGTGGGAGCGTATCGGTGTCGTATTCGGTTTCGGACTGCTTCACGGACTGGGGTTTGCCAGCGTCTTGTCAGAGTTCGGGCTGGGCAGCCATTTCATCGCATCCCTCATCTCGTTCAATATCGGGGTCGAACTTGGTCAGATCACCGTCATCGCGGCTGCTTTCCTGCTGTTCAGCCTGCCGTTCGGGGCGCGCTCTTGGTATCGCGCCAGGATCGCGGTCCCGATATCGGTCGTCATTGCGGTGATCGCCGCATACTGGGTCCTGAACCGGATCGGCTGGGCAGGAGACATCCCCTACCTAGCCTAAATGCACCGGGTCGTACCTCTTCCCGCGGCCTTCCTCTTGCCGAAAATATCCTGGGGGAGGCCGCAGGCCGGGGGCAACGCCCCCATTGCACGCTCCGCCAACCCATGACACCTTTCGCCATGACACCCGAGACTCTCCCTTCCTGGCCCGATGCTGCCCCCACCCTCATCGCCGTAGCCGCCGGTCGCGCCTCCGCCGAAACGGTGGTGCGCGGCGGCAAAGTCGTGAATGTTCACACGCGCGAAATCCTTGATTGGGATGTCGCCATCGCGCAGGGCCGTTTCGCCTATGTCGGCCCGGATGCCAGCCACTGCATCGGTCCGGACACCCGGATCATCGAGGCGAAAGACCACTATGTAATACCCGGCCTTTGTGACGCGCATATGCACGTCGAATCCGGGATGCTCACCCCCGCCGAATTCGCCGCCGCCGTTATTCCGCACGGCACCACCGCGATGTTCACCGATCCGCATGAAATCGCGAATGTGCTGGGCCTTCCGGGTGTGCGGTTGATGCACGACGAGGCGCGGATGCAGCCCTGTTCGATGTTCGTGCAGATGCCCTCCTGCGCGCCGTCCGCGCCCGGCCTAGAAACAACCGGGCACGAGATCACGCCGGACGACGTGGCCGAGGCAATGGCCTGGCCCGGTATCGTCGGATTGGGGGAGATGATGAACTTCCCCGGCGTGGTGAACGGCGATCCCAAGATGCTGGCCGAAATGGCGGCGACCGCGCGGGCGGGCAAGACCATCGGGGGCCACTATGCCTCCCCGGATCTTGGCCCTGCCTTTCATGCCTATGCCGCCGGTGGCCCAGCCGACGATCACGAAGGCACCTGCGAAGACGACGCCGTTGCCCGTGTGCGCCAGGGGATGCGGTCGATGATGCGGCTGGGCTCGGCCTGGTATGACGTTGAGACGCAGATAACGGCCGTGGCCGAGCGTGGCCTTGATCCACGCAACTTCATCCTGTGCACGGACGATTGTATGGCGGGCACGCTGGTGAACGACGGCCATATGAACCGCGTTCTGCGCCATGCAATTGCTTGTGGGTGCGATCCTCTGGTCGCGCTTCAGATGTGCACGATCAACACCGCGACGCATTTCGGGCTTGAACGTGAAATGGGATCCATCGCGCCCGGTCGCCGGGCCGACCTGATCCTGACGTCCAACCTGACTGAATTGCCGATCGAGCATGTGATCGCACTGGGGCAAACGGTGGCGACGGACGGTACGCTGATCGCCGACTGCCCGCATCTCGACTGGCCCGGCACCGCGCGCCGAACCGTAAACATGGCCCGCGACCTGAGTGCGGAAGATTTCAACATCACCGCCCCCAACGGCGCAAACGAAGTCCGCGCCCGCGTCATCGGTGTGCTGGAGAACCAGGCCCCGTCCAAGGCTCTGACCCGTACCCTGCCCGTCACCGATGGCCGTGTGGATACGACCGGGCACCCGGATACGTGCCAGATTGCCCTGGTTGAACGGCACCGTGCCACGGGCGGCGTGACGAACGCGCTCGTCTCGGGCTTTGGGTATCGCGGCAAGATGGCCATGGCCTCGACCGTCGCGCATGACAGCCATCACATGATCGTCGTGGGCACCGACCGCGCGAACATGGCGCTTGCCGCGAACCGGCTGCGGCAGGTCGGCGGCGGCGTGACGCTGTTTGCCGACGGGACGGAGCGCGCCTTGGTCGAATTGCCCATCGCAGGCCTGATGTCCGACAGCCCCGCCGCCGAGGTCGCCGCCAAGGCCGAAGCCCTGATGGGGGCGATGCGCGATGCGGGCTGCACCTTGAACAATGCCTACATGCAGCATTCCCTGCTGGCTCTTGTCGTGATTCCGGAACTGCGGATCAGCGACCTAGGCCTTGTGGATGTCACGAAATTTGAACTGACCGATCTTATCGAGACCTGAATGACCCTTAAGACATCCCCAATCCGCACGCCCGAGATTGGCGAAGCCCAAGCCTTTACCGACGCGGGCAAGGCCGTGGCCGAGCTGAAACGGCTCTACACCGAGGCGACCAAGTTCCTTCAGGTGCATTTCCAAGATGCCCTTGGCGGTGTCATGCCGGACTGCCGCTATCGTGCCTACTATCCCGAAGTGCGGATCACGACGACAAGCTACGGGCGAACCGATAGCCGCCTGTCTTTCGGGCATGTCGCCGAACCGGGGCAATATACGGCAACGATCACGCGCCCGGACCTGTTCGAAAACTACCTGACACAGCAGATCGCCTTGCTGATGAAGTCACATGATATCCCGGTGATGATCGGCCCTTCGGAGACGCCGATCCCGGTGCATTTTGCTGTCCTCAACGACGCAGATCTGAACGTCCCGCAGGATGGCGTGCTGCCGTTCCTGATGCGCGATGTCTTCGACGTGCCGGACCTGGAGACCACGAACGATGCCATCGTGAACGGCGTGGGATTCCATTTCGAAGACGGATCGCGCCCGCTTGCCCCGTTCACCGCCCAGCGTGTCGATTACTCGCTGGCGCGGCTGTCGCATTACACCGCGACCAATCCCGCCGATTTCCAAAATCACGTGCTGTTCACGAACTACCAATTCTACGTGGATGAGTTCATCTCCTACGGGCGACAGGTTCTGCGCGACCCGGACTCGGGCTACCTCGAACTTGTCGGCCCGGCGGGTCAGCGGGTCACGGCAGGCGACCCGGACGCAACCATGATCGACCCGCCCAAGATGCCACAGATGCCGACCTACCACCTGACCCGCGCCGATGGCGGAGGCATCACGCTGGTGAACATCGGTGTGGGTCCGTCGAACGCAAAGACCGCGACCGATCATATCGCCGTGTTGCGTCCCCATGTCTGGCTGATGGTCGGGCATTGCGCGGGCCTGCGCAATTCGCAATCGCTGGGCGATTTCGTCCTGGCCCATGCCTACCTGCGGGAAGATCACGTACTGGATGACGATCTGCCCGTCTGGGTTCCGATCCCGGCACTGGCCGAAGTGCAGGTCGCGCTGGAGGATGCGGTGGAGCGGGTGACCGAGTTGGAGGGCTACGAACTCAAGCGCATCATGCGCACCGGCACCGTCGCCACGATCGACAATCGCAACTGGGAATTACGCGAACAGGCCGGCCCCGTGCAGCGCCTGTCGCAGTCACGCGCAATCGCACTGGATATGGAATCCGCCACCATCGCGGCCAACGGGTTTCGCTTCCGGGTGCCCTACGGCACGTTGCTTTGCGTGTCGGACAAACCGCTGCACGGGGAGCTCAAGCTGCCGGGCATGGCCTCCGATTTCTACAAGACACAGGTCAGCAGACACCTGATGATTGGAATCCGGGCCATGGAATCGCTTCGCGAAATGCCTCTGGAGCGGCTTCACAGTCGAAAATTGCGAAGTTTCGAGGAAACAGCCTTCCTTTGACGCTCTTTTATGACCACACATCGGTCATTCGGCCTCACAATTTCTTGTGACAAGCCAAAAGGACAGGTTAAGGTCCGCCAAACGAAGCAAGATTCCACTGGGAAGGGAGAGCCGCACATGGCCAATAAACCGATGACCAAGACGCAACTCGTCGCCGCACTGGCCGAGAAGATGGACACCGACAAGAAGTCGGCGTCCGGCGCACTCGACTCGATCATCGAGATCATCACCGAGGAAGTATCGAACGGTGGTGCCGTGACCCTGCCAGGTGTCGGCAAGATCATGTGCCGCGAACGTCCGGAGCGTATGGTCCGCAACCCCGCTACGGGCGAGCAATTCAAGAAAGAGGCCGACAAGGTGGTCAAGATGACCATCGCCAAGGCTCTCAAGGACTCGGTCAACTCCTGATCGGCGGCCCCACGGGGCACCGCACCGCACACTATGATCTAAGGCCCTTCGGGGCCTTTTTTCATGACACGTTCTATCGGCGCTTGTCCCGGCAGGCAAAATGGGCAGGGTCGCGCCATGGATATCCGCGCGATCACCTATGGCCTGCTCTTTGCCCTGATGTGGTCATCGGCCTTCACCTCGGCCCGGATCATCGTCGCCGAGGCACCTCCGATCCTGTCGTTGTCGCTGCGCTTCGCCATTTCGGGCATTCTTGGCATGGCCATCGCCTACGCGATCGGCCAACGGATGCGCCTGATGCGGGGCCAATGGCGCGCGGTCGTGGTCTTCGGTATCTGTCAGAACGCCCTGTATCTTGGCCTGAATTTCGTGGCGATGCAGTGGATCGAAGCCTCGCTGGCCGCGATCATCGCCTCCTGCCTGCCGCTTCTGGTGGCGCTGGCGAACTGGGTGATCTTTTCGGAGCGCACGCGGCTTCTGGGTGTGGTCGGGCTGTTGGCCGGCACCCTGGGCGTCCTGTTGATCATGGGTACGCGTTTGCAGGGCGGCGCGGATCTGACCGGCATCGCGCTCTGCCTGTTGGCGGTTGTCGCCCTCACGGTCGCCACATTGTCGGTGCGTGGTGCGTCAGGCGGCGGCAACTTGTTGATGGTCGTCGGCCTGCAAATGTTGGTCGGCTCGGCCACGCTTCTACCCTTTGGCCTTGCCATGGAAACCTGGGACGTGACCTGGACGCCGCGCCTGATCACCGCGCTGGCCTATACCACGCTGGTGCCGGGATTGGCGGCGACCTGGATCTGGTTCCTGCTGGTCGCGCGGATCGGCGCGACACCTGCGGCGACCTTCCACTTCCTCAACCCGTTCTTCGGCGTGGTCATCGCCTGGGCCCTGTTGGGCGAACAACTCGGCCCGCTTGACGTGGCGGGCGTGCTGATCGTGACCTTCGGGATACTGGCCGTACAGCTGAGCCGGTTAAAGCGGACCTAGCCGATCCGCCCGCCCGCATCGCCGACCTGACCGCGATGAAGCATGAGGTGGTCCAGCACGACACAGGCCATCATCGCCTCGGCCACGGGGACGGCTCGGATGCCGACACAGGGGTCGTGGCGGCCCTTGGTGATGATCATCGTGTTTTCGCCGGACTTCGTAATCGTGCGTCGCTCGGACAGGATCGAAGACGTGGGTTTCACCGCAAATCGCACCACGACGTCCTGCCCGGTGGAGATGCCGCCCAATATGCCCCCCGAATGGTTGGACGAATAGACCGGGCCGTCGGAGCCCATGGAAATTTCATCGGCGTTGTCACGTCCGGTCAGGCGCGCGGCGTTCATGCCCTCGCCGATCTCCACGCCTTTCACGGCGTTAATCGACATCATGGCCGCCGCGAGGTCCGTATCAAGCTTGCCGTAGATCGGCGCGCCCAGGCCGGCGGGCACGCCGCGCGCCACGCATTCGATAACCGCCCCGACCGAGTTGTGGTCGTCCTTGCGGAGCCAGTCCAGGTGATCCGCGAATTCCTGCGCCGCAACGGCGTCCGGACACCAGAAATCGTTGCGCCCGATCTCGTCCCAGTCGAACCGCGACCGGTCGATCTCCAGTTCGCCCATCTGAACCATATAGCCCGTGACCTGCACCGTCGGAGCCAGCAAGCCCAGCGCCGACCGGGCGACGCCGCCGGCCGCGACCCGCGCCGCCGTTTCCCGCGCCGAACTGCGCCCACCGCCGCGATAGTCGCGGATACCGTACTTCTGCCAATAGGTTATGTCGGCGTGGCCGGGCCGGAATTTCTCGGCAATCTCGCCGTAATCCTTGGAGCGCTGGTCGGTATTACGGATCATCAGCTGGATCGGCGTGCCCGTCGAAACCCCCTCGAAGACGCCGGAAAGGATTTCGACCGCGTCAGGTTCCTTGCGTTGCGTCGTGTGCTTGGACTGACCCGGCTTTCGTTTGTCCAACCATTGCTGGATCTGCGTGGCATCCACGGGAATTCCCGGCGGGCAGCCATCGACCGTCGCGCCAAGGGCAGGACCGTGGCTTTCACCCCATGTGGTGACGCGGAACAGGTGACCGAAGGAATTGAGCGACATATAAGGCCTCTTCTTTCGGCAACCGCCTAGCGCATGGCCCTTCGCAAGGCAATCAGACGTGCCCCTGATGCCACGGTGCCACCACCCACCCTTGCTGCCCGGCACCGCAGAGGCTAGACTTTCTCTCACCTCGGGGGGCCTTCACAGGCTGAGATGCTTAATCGCGGACCCGTTGAACCTGAACCGGTTAAGACCGGCGGAGGGAAGGTGCGATGTTTGAAACACATCAGATGCTCCTCACCCCCGTCCGTCGCCATGGGAGTGAGAGATGAAACTGACCGCCACCATCGCAACGGGCCTGACCCTGATCACCGTTTCCGCCGCCGCGGAGCCGTTGACGGTCTATGCCCCCGACTACTTCGGCAGCCAATGGGGCCCCGGCCCCGCGATCAAGGACGCGTTCGAAGCCTCCTGCGATTGCAAGATCGAATATGTGACCGGCGACGTGCTGCCCCGTCTGCGGCTGGAGGGCGACCGCACCAGCGCCGACGTGGTGATCGGCCTGACCCTCGACGATGCCGAGCGGGCGCGCCAGATTGGGCTGTTTGCACCGCACAACGTCGATGTCGGCGACCTGACCATGCCCATCGAATGGACGGACGAGACATTTCTGCCGTTCAACTGGGGCCATCAGGCCTTCGTCTATGACGCGACCAAGTTCGACACCGTGCCGACCACATTCGCCGATTTCGTCAACGCCCCCAACGATCTGCGCATCGCCCTTCAGGACCCCCGCACCAGCGGTTCGGGCCTGAGTCTGGCGCTGTGGATACACAAGGTCTTTGGTGACGACGCGACCGAAGCCTGGGCCGCCTTGGCCCCCAAGGTCGTAACGGTGACCCGAGGATGGTCCGAATCCTACGGTATGTTCACCGACGGCGAAGTCGACATGGTCTTCAGCTATGCCACCTCGCCCGCCTATCACATCATCGCGGAGGGTGATGAGACGAAGAAGGCCGTTCTGTTCGACGAAGGCCACTACGTGAACGTGGAAACCGTCGCGCAGGTCGCCGAGACGGATCAACCTGAACTGGCGCAGGCGTTCCTCGACTTCATCCTGACCGAGGCGTTCCAGACGATCATCCCCGAGGGAAACTGGTCAATGCCAGCCAAACTGCCGTTTGAGCAATTGCCCGACGGCTTCAAGACATTGCCCCTGCCGGACAAGGGTCTGATCTATAGCGCGGCCGAATCCGACGCACTGCGCGACACCGTTATCGGCGAGTTCCAGGCCGGCTTCGGTCAGTAGCACCAATGGGCCCCCGTCTTGGACTGATTGCCGCGGTCATCGTGGCGGGTGCCCTTTTGCTTCCGCTGAGTGCGGTTGCCTGGCGCGCGGAGGGCTGGGGAGGGATCCGCCCGTCGGACTGGGGCGCGCTGTGGTTCACGCTGTGGCAATCCGTGTTCTCCGCCACGCTTTCGGTCCTGCTGGCGGTCCCGGTGGCGCGGGCACTGGCGCGGCGCGCGTTCGCTGGACGCGGCATCGTTGTCCTGCTTTTGGGGGCCCCCTTCATCCTGCCGGTGATCGTCGCCGTCTTGGGCCTTATCGCCGTCTTCGGGCGGTCAGGCGTGGTAAACGTCGCGCTGGGCTGGATCGGGGTGGAGCCGATGTCGATCTATGGCTGGCAGGGGGTGATCATCGCCCATGTATTCTTCAACATGCCCCTTGCAACGCGCCTCATCTTGCAAGGCTGGCTGTCGATTCCCGCCGAGCGATTACGCCTTGCGGCATCTTTGGGATTCAGCCCTTCCGATACGTTTCGGCGGCTGGAGTGGCCGATGCTTCGCAGTGTCGTTCCCGGCATTTTCCTGGTGATTTTCCTGATCTGCACCACGTCGTTTGCCGTGGCACTGGCGCTGGGCGGCGGGCCGGGGGCCACGACGGTGGAGCTGGCCATATACCAGGCATTTCGCTTCGATTTCGACCTGTCACGCGCGGCGCTGCTGGGGGCCATTCAACTGGCACTGGGCGCGGGGGCGGCGATGGTATCGTTCCGATTTGCCCTTCCGTCAGGCTTCGGCGCGGGCCTCGACCGCGGTGTGCAGCGGTGGGACAGTCAGTCCCTGCTTCTGCGGGGACAGGACGGGTTGGCAATCATGCTCGCCTGCGCCTTTCTGTTGCTGCCCATGGTCCTCGTGTTGGGTGACGGGGTGCGACACCTGTCCGATCTGCCGACCATCGCGTGGTGGGCCGCACTGCGCTCACTGATCATTGCCCTTATCGCGGCCTTTCTTACCACGAGCGTGGCCCTGGTAATGGCGCAGGCCGTGGTGATGACCCGCCGTGGGCGTTGGGTCGAGGTGGTCGGCACGCTCTCTGTCGCCGCATCACCGCTGGTCTTGGGAACGGGCCTTTTCGTGATCCTGCTGCCCTTCGCGAACCCGGTCGCGCTGGCACTGCCGGTGACCGCCTTCGTGAATGTGGTTCTGGCCTTGCCGTTTGCGCTACGGGCGCTGATCCCAGCGGTAGAGACGTTGCAGGCCGATTACGGTCGCCTCTCTGCCTCTCTCGGGATTAAGGGCTGGGCCTGGGCGCGCTTCGTCGCGCTGCCCCGGTTGCGCGGGCCGCTGGGCTTTGCGGCGGGTCTTACGGCAGCCCTGTCGGCGGGCGATCTTGGTGTGATCGCCCTGTTCGGTGCGCCCGATCAGGCGACGCTGCCGCTGGTGCTCTATCAACTGATGGGATCCTACCGGATGGACGAAGCCAAGGCGGCGGCACTCGTCCTCGTGGCTCTGTCTCTGGGCCTGTTCTGGCTGTTCGAAAAAGGGGGCCGGCGTGCTCAGACTTGAAGATGTAACCTTGATTCAAGGGACGTTTCACTTGGCAGCAAATGCCACGATCCCGGCGGGCGGCATCACCGCGTTGATGGGGGCCAGCGGGTCGGGCAAGTCGACATTGCTGGCAGCGATTGCCGGTTTTCAGCCCGTTACCACGGGGCGCATTCTTGTGGACGGGACGGACATCACCACCCTTGCGCCAGGCGACCGGCCCCTGTCGATCCTGTTTCAAGATCAGAACCTGTTTCCCCACCTAAGCATCGCCGACAACGTCGGCTTGGGCCTGCGACCGGACCTGCGCCTGTCGCAGGCCCAACGTCAGGCACGCGATGAGGTGCTTGAGCGGGTTGGCCTGACAGGGATGGAGGCCCGGCTGCCCCGCGCCCTGTCCGGAGGGCAGCAAAGCCGTGCCGCACTTGCGCGCGCCCTGCTGCGGGGGCGACCCTGGCTTCTTCTGGATGAGCCGTTCTCGGCGCTTGGTCCCGCGTTGCGATCCGAGATGCTCACCCTGCTGCGCGACACGGCCCGTGACGAGAATCTCTCGGTCCTGATGGTCACCCATGCGCCGGAGGATGCGCGCGCCGTCGCTGACCACACGGCCGTGATTGATGACGGGGTGATGGCCGCGCCGAGCCCGACCGGGCCGTTGTTCGAAAACCCGCCTCCCGCGCTGCGGGCTTACCTAGGCTGATCGCGGCCACCTGTGAACGCAAAAAGGCCCCGCACAATCGGCGGGGCCCCTGCAACGATACTGTTCGTTTACTGAGCGGCTTCGTCCTGAAACTGTGCCAGGAAGGCATACAGGTTGATGGCGTCTTCTTCCTTGCGGACCTTGTAGGACATCTTGCCCCGACCCGAGGTTTCGCCGCTGGCTTCCTTGAGGTGCGCAGTCGGATCCATGACGTAAGGCACGAAGTTTGCCTCGTCGTAGATCATGCCCGCCTCACCGGCGGCGATCATCAGATCCGAATACCGGAAATCCTCGACCGAACCGGCGGTGCGTCCGACGACCCCGTACAGGTTGGGACCGGTGCGCGAGGCGCGACCAGCAAGAACTTCACCCGAAGGATCCTCGACCACGTGACACGCTTGGCACTGACGGAAAGCTTTTTCACCCTCGGCGGCATCACCGGACGCGGCAAGGTGCGCATCGGCGAATGCCGGTGCGGCCAGAAGCGCCGTCGTGGCGAATGCGATTGCAAATTTCATATATAGTCTCCCTCTTCCGTTTTCCTTATCAGACCTAGACTGACACAGTCAGACTGCAAGACGCTAAACTGCAACAAAAATGTGTGTTATCTACTCGGGTGTGGAGATTAGGGGCGTGGGTTCCGCATCGTTACGCCTTGGATACCAGATTTTACTGCTTATTTGAAACGCTAGATCCCGCGGGCGAGGGTGCCCTAGGCGGACTAGAAGGATATCGAATGAGCGTCCGAAAGACCGAGGCCACTCGGGAGTTTGACCACATTACTGCGGAGACGAGCATCGCGGACGTGATTTTCGTCCTTTCGTCGGATGATCATATCGTCCAGATCCGGGCCAACGGATCAAAACCACTTCCGGAGAGCGATGACTGGGTCGGCAAGCGCATCTACGACATCTTGTCCCGGTCATCGCAGGCACAGTTCATCCGTGCGCGAAAATCCCTCGACGAGGGTGTGTCGTCACGGGCCCGCACCCAGATTTCGCTACCGCTCGACGATAGGTCTGATCTGGTACTGTCCGTCGTACTGCGATCCCGAGAAGACGGATATCAGATCGTCGGCCTCGATCAGTCCCCGCTCGCCGACGCTGTGGCCCGGGCGGACCGGCTGCAATCCGCGCTGGAGGCTGCCCACGAAGAAGATCACATGACCAAAGGTCTGAACCGTATTCTTCTGACGCATCTTGAAAGCGCGATCGTCCTTGTCGATGCCCATACAGGCCGCATCCTCGACCTGAGCAAACCCGCTGTCGCGCTGCTGGGCCTGCCCAGCGATACGCACGGCGCGTTCAGTACCGGAATGGCTTTTACCCAATGTTTTGAGGGCCGTCGTCGCAGCGAGTTCATCGACAGTCTGTGCTCCGCCGCCAGTTCAAACAGGACCGTCACGGCCGAACTGCGCGGCAGCAACGGAACCGTCGTTCTGCGCCCGCAGCTGAGCCGGGCCAGCGATCCGGTCATTCTGGTCTGTCGCCTGACCCACCTATCCGACGCCGGGACATCCGATGGGCCGCAGGGGTTCACTGCCCTCTCCCAGGCCAGTCCGGACAGCATGATCTGCCTTGATGACCAAGGACATATAACGCGTATGAACCCGGCCTTTCTGCGAATGGTCGGTGCCGCATCCGAAAGCGTGGTGGCGGATCGGAGCATTACCGGCTTCTTGCTGCGCGGGACCATCGACCTCAAGGCGATGACCGACCAGAATCGCCCAAGAACGTTTTCAACGCAGGTTGTCGGACTCACGGGTCAACGCCTGCCGGTCGAAATCACTGTTTCCGATCTGCCGGACGGCGGGCACGGCCTGATCCTGCGCGACGTCTCTCTGGCGAATGTCATCCGTGACACGGCGGAAACACAGGGAACCGCCGAGCAGCCGCTCCTTGCCAGTGCAGACGCCGCGCGACAGGTCGGACGTGTACCACTGCGCGATATCGTCGCCAGCATGACAGATACGATCGAGCGGGACTGCGTCGAGGCCGCCATCAATCTGACGCAGAACAACCGTGTCGCCGCAGCTGAAATGCTGGGCCTCAGCCGTCAAAGCCTGTACGTTAAACTTCGAAAGTTCGGCTTGCTGGACAAGGGCGATCAATAGCGCCCCGGCTTGAACCAAGGGACGTTGAGACGACAATGACCACCGATACCGTGGCCCGCGACGGGCCGATCATGATTCCTGCCTGGGTCGATGGCACCTTGTTGCCCGTCGAGAAGCTGGAGGCCCATCAACGTGGGCTCAAGCACAAGGCCGTTTCCGTCTTCGTGATGTGGGGCGACCGCCTGCTGATTCAGCAGCGCGCGGCGGGAAAATATCACACCCCTGACCTCTGGGCGAACACCTGCTGCACACATCCACACTGGGGAGAGGATGCTGCGACCTGCGCGATCCGTCGGCTGAACGATGAGCTGGGCGTGACCGGCGTACCCCTGACCCAGCGCGAGTCGATCGAATACCGGGCCGACGTCGGTCAGGGCCTGATCGAACATGAAGTGGCCGAAGTTTTCGTGGGTCAGGCTGACGGCGCGCTGACCGTCGATCCCGCGCCAGACGAAGTGCAGGCGACCCGCTGGGCCCCCCTGCCCGAGCTGATGCGAGAGATCGAAGCAAACCCCGACCTCTTTACCCCGTGGATTCGAATCTACCTGCGCGAACACCATGCGCGGATCTTCGGGCCGGTCGAAACATCCTGAGAAGAGAAATACCCGCACCGTGCGAGACAGAGAACGACCAGTCTGTTGATCGCGCGGTGCGGGCATGCATCCCCGCCCGAAGACAGGAAAGATCCGGTGTTGACCGGAAATCGATCGGGACGATTCCACGGCTTCGAGTATCGGACACTGTCAACTTATACGTACAGAAGAATACGTCAACTAAGATTTACACTTTGCAAGATGGTTCGAACACTTGCCAAACCGGCGAAACCACACCGAGTTCCACGCCCAGAGAGGTAACAATATGTCCAACACATTCCCCGGATGGCACGGCACCACAATCATCGGAGTTCGCAAGAACGGTCGCGTCGTCGTAGCTGGCGACGGTCAGGTCAGCTTGGGCCAGACCGTGATCAAAGGGACCGCGCGCAAGGTCCGGCGTATGTCACCCGGCGGTCATGACGTCGTCGTAGGCTTTGCCGGATCAACGGCGGATGCCTTCACCCTGCTGGAGCGGCTGGAAACCAAGCTGGAAGCCATGCCCGGCCAGTTGGCCCGCGCCAGCGTGGAGCTGGCAAAGGACTGGCGCACGGACAAGTACCTGCAAAAGCTGGAGGCCATGCTGATCGTCACCGACGGCAAGGAGCTTCTGATCATTACCGGCGCGGGCGATGTGCTGGAGCCGGAAAACAACATCGCCGCCATCGGGTCAGGCGGCAACTTCGCATTGGCCGCAGCACGCGGTTTGATTGAGGCCGACCTCTCGGCGGAAGAGGTCGCGCGCAAGGCGATGGGCATCGCAGCCGACATATGTGTTTATACCAACGGCAACCTGACATTGGAGACGATCGAGGGCGAATAGCCCTCGACCGCCTTCCGGTTCAGTCGAACATGTCGGGCTGATCCTCGATCAGCTGGTTCCAAACCGTCTGGAAATGCAGCCAGCCGATATAATCGCTTCCAACGTGTTCGCGACTATAGCGCGCGCCCTTTTCAGGAATACGGATAGGCTCGATCCCGGTGGCGGCGATGTCGAGCTGCTGTCGGCAGCACCGCTCCAGCGCGATGAACCAGAATGCCGCGGCATCGATGCTGTGGCGGCTGGCGGTCAGCAGGCCGTGGTTCTGGTGGATAGCGGCCTTTACGCCCTTGAACGCCTTGGCGACATCATTGCCCGCATGGTTCTCGACGGCCACCGCACCAGCAGATTCACCGATGACCACGTGATCCTCGAAGAAGGCACAGGCATCCTGAGTGATCGGATCAATCGGGCGGCCAGTCGCGGCCCAGGCCACCCCGAAGGGCGTATGCGCGTGGCACATGGCGATAATGTCGGGATGCGCCTCGTGAACGTTCGCATGCAGGACGAAACCCGCCCGATTCACAGCATGACCGCCCTCGATCACCGTGCCCACGTGGTCCACCAGGATCAGGTTCGACACCTTCACCTTGGCGAAATGCACGCACATTGGGTTTGTCCAGTAAAGCTCGGGCCGCTCCGGGTCGCGCACCGTCAGGTGACCTGCGAAACCGTAGTCGAAGCCTTCCTGTGCAAAGGCGCGGCAAGCAGCGACAAGGTGTTCCTTGCGGTACCGACGCTCCTCCTCGACGGAATCGAATTCAGGTTCCCATGGAAAGATCAGCCCTTCCTGTTCGGGTTGGTAGATCGAAGTTCGGTTGCCAAGATCGAGCATGCTATCCTCCTCCGGATGTAATTCACCCCCTCGAACATGACGACGGCCGACAGGCACCGGTCAAGTTGGATTGTGCGATGACGGCCGATCCTCGCCAGAGACGGCGCTCGAAAGGCTTGGCGCAATAACCGGAAATGAAACGCGGGCGCACCAGACTATCCCTGACGTTGATCGTAGTCACCCCATGCGAGGCGACCGGTCGCACGCAGCCGTGACCGACGTTGCGTTTCCGTGAGCGCCCCTTAGGTAGGGTGCAACGAATATCCGGAGTGGCAAATGACCGACCTGACCCCGCGCGAAATCGTGTCCGAGTTGGACCGTTTCATAATCGGACAGAAGGATGCGAAGCGCGCCGTGTCAGTCGCGTTGCGCAATCGCTGGCGGCGCAAGCAACTCGGCGACGACCTGCGGGACGAAGTCTATCCGAAGAATATCCTGATGATCGGGCCCACCGGCGTGGGTAAAACCGAGATCAGCCGACGTTTGGCCAAGCTGGCCCGCGCACCGTTCCTCAAGGTCGAGGCGACCAAGTTTACCGAAGTCGGCTATGTTGGTCGGGATGTGGAACAAATCATCCGCGACCTGGTCGAGGCGGCCATCACCATGATCCGGGAGCACATGCGCGACGAGGTCAAGTCCAAGGCACACGGGGCCGCTGAAAACCGTGTGATCACGGCACTGGCTGGCACCGATGCCCGCGAGGGCACACGCGAAAGCTTTCGAAAAAAGCTGCGCTCGGGCGAACTGGACGACAAGATCATCGAGTTGGAAGTGTCCGACACCTCGAACCCGATGGGCATGGCCATTCCCGGTCAACCGGGCATGGACCAGATGGCGAACCTTGGCGATCTGTTCGGAAAGATGATGCAACGCACCGTCAAGAAACGCCTGACCGTCGCCGCATCCTACGAGCTGCTGATCGACGAGGAGGCCGACAAGCTGCTGGATGACGAAACCATCAAGCGCGAGGCCATACGTGCGGTGGAGCAGAACGGAATCGTCTTCATTGACGAGATCGACAAGGTCTGCACCCGTGCCGACGCCCGCGGCGGCGACGTCAGCCGCGAGGGCGTACAGCGCGACCTGCTGCCGCTGATCGAGGGGACGACGGTTTCGACCAAGCACGGTACCGTCAAGACCGACCATATCCTGTTTATCGCATCGGGCGCGTTCCACATCGCAAAACCGTCGGACCTGCTGCCGGAGCTACAGGGCCGCCTGCCCATCCGGGTGGAGCTGCGCGCCCTGACCGAGGATGATTTCGTGCGCATCCTGACCGAAACCGACAATGCCCTGACGCGACAGTACACAGCCCTTATGGCGACCGAGCAGGTGACCGTCACCTTCACCGAACCGGGCATCGCCGCGTTGGCGCGCATCGCCGCGCAAGTGAATGACAGCGTCGAGAACATCGGAGCCCGCCGACTCTATACAGTATTAGAGCGTGTCTTCGAGGAGTTGTCATTTGACGCCCCCGACAAACCGGGCACCGAAGTCACCATAGACGCCGATTTCGTGGAAGCGCAGTTGGGCGAACTGGCCCGCTCGACCGATATATCGCGATACGTGTTGTGACCCGGTGACCGGCGGTGCCGGCGGGCCCGCCGCCTATCTGAGGTTTCTGCGCGACAACGCGGCGTTCCTGTCGGCGGGGATGCTGATCTGCTTTACGTCGAGCTATGGTCAGACCTTTTTCATCTCACTTTTCGCAGGTGAGATCATGGGGGATTTCGGCCTGAGCGACGGCGACTGGGGCCTGATTTATACCATCGCGACCACCGCTTCGGCTGCATTGATGGTCTTTGTCGGGGGCCTGACGGACCGGCTGCGCGTGCGTCGCTTGGCGATGGTCGCAGCCACGGGTCTGGCACTGGCCTGCGTCGCAATGGCGACGCTCTCCGGGGCCATCGCACTCACGGTGACGGTGCTGGCGCTGCGCCTGTTCGGTCAAGGCATGATGAGCCATATCTCCGCCGTTGCCATGGCGCGCTGGTTTGTTGCGACACGAGGCAAGGCCCTCTCCGTCGCCTCCATGGGTTTTGCGTTAGGTCAGGCAGTGCTGCCGATCATCTTCGTTGCCTTGTTGGCCGTCGCCGGGTGGCGCACACTCTGGCTGGTGGCGGCAGCACTGGTTCTTTTGACCATGCCCATCATCCTGCGCCTGCTGCAGGCGGAACGGACACCGCAATCGCTTGCGGCAGAATCCCCCGCGCCAGGGATGAACGGCCTGCATTGGACACGGGGCGCGATGTTGCGCCACTGGTTGTTCTGGCTGCTTATCCCACTGTTGCTTGGGCCGCCCGCCTTCGGCACCGCGCTGTTCTTCCACCAGGTGCACCTGACCGAGGTGAAAGGATGGGACCTATTGGATTACGTCGCCCTGATGCCCCTGTTCATGGCCGTTTCCGTCGCGACCACCTTTGCATCGGGTGCCCTTCTAGACCGGGTCGGGACGGGGCGATTGCTTGCGGTTTACCTGTTGCCATTTGCCGCCGCGTTCATGCTGATCGGCTGGGCCGAGACACTGGGGGTCGCCGCACTGGGCCTGATGGTTCTGGGGCTGGGCACCGGCGCGCAGGCCACCGTGCCGACAGCGTTCTGGGCGGAATTCTATGGAACGCGTCACCTGGGTTCGATCAAGGCGCTGGCGATGGCGGTCATGGTTTTTGGATCCGCTATCGGGCCGGGCCTCACCGGCGTTCTGATCGACGCCGGGTTGGATTTCCCGGAACAGATGTCGGCAATCGCAGCCTATTTCGTTCTATCGGCGGCCATTGCGGCTTATGCCGTGATCCGCGCACGCCCGACCCTAGCGCCGCAGGTAGACATAGTAGGCTCCTGACCCGCCGTGCGACCTATGCGCTTCGGTCACCTGCAGTACAACGCCTGACAGCGGGGCCAGACGCAGCCATTGGGGTACCTGGTGTTTGAGTACGCCCAAACGCGTGGGGATCGGACCATGATCAGGCTTGGCCTTGCCCTTCCCGGTCACCACGATGACCAGCCGCTTGCCCTCGGCTTGGGCTGACAGGATGAACCGCGTCAGCGCCGGGTGCGCCACGTCCAGGGTCATGCCATGCAAGTCCAGCTTGGCCTCGGGGCGCAATTTGCCCGCGCGCATCCGCTGGTGCGTCTTGGAATCCATGCGCAGCGGGGCCTTGTTCACCTGATCCGAGATCGAAGGTAATAGCGCATGGCCAGACGTGCGCGGCCGGGCGCGGCTGCCCATCTCGAAGGGCGCAACATAGCGAGGTCGCTTTGGGGTCGGCATCGGATTGGAGTCGGGTTCCGGTTCGGGCTGATCGGGATGCAGGGGATCCGCGCTCTGCTTGTAGCGCGACCAGATCTCCCGATCCTCGAAACTCAGTCCCCGTCGCCGTTTCATCGCCGCACCAGCGGAACAAAGCGACCGGACTGATTCAACGCCCCGGCCCGGCTTCCCGCTTCCGCGCCCGTGCCAAAGAACAGGTCAGCCCGCCCTGCCCCCTTGATCGCCGATCCGGTATCCTGCGCAATGCACAGGCGCGCGTGGCCCGCGACTTCGATCCAGACGAGAGTGCCCAGCGGTGTGTGGTCCGGATCGACGGCCAAGCTGCGAAGGGCAGTTACCGGGCAAAGCGTACCCATCGGCCCCGTTTCCGTGGATAGCTCGACCGACCGAAACATGACGTAGCTGGGATTTTCGTTCATCAGCGCGTCCCCCCGCGCCGGATCCGCGCGCAGCCAAGTCTTCAATCCCTCCGCCGTCATGTCCGCATCGAACACACCGCGCTCGACCAGAAGCTTGCCGATCGAGACATAGGGCTGACCGTTCTTGCCGGCGTAACCGACGCGCATCGTTGACCCGTCGGTCAGGCGCAGACGCCCCGAGCCTTGTACCTGAAGGAAGAACAGGTCGACCGGATCGCGCAGCCAGGCCAACTCGTACCCGGCAAGGAGCGGCGCGATCGTGGCGCGCGGTGCGGTAATCCCACCATCGGGAAGCGTGTGGATCGGACAGGGATAAGCCTCGCTGCGCGTGCGGGAGGCCTGGAGCTCTGGTTCGTAATATCCGGTGAAATGGCCGGCCAACTCCGGACCGGGCCTGAACGTTGCCTCGAACCATGCGCGTGCATCGCGGCTGGGAACCGCCGCATCGCCCAGGCGCAGAGCGGCCAGTGTCGCATCCAGATCGTCGTCTGCCCAGCCCGGCAAGTCGGAAAACGAAAGCCGCCCCGTTTCGGGGGCGGCCTGGGGTTGCATTGCCTGGGTCACGTCAATCGCCCGTGGCGACCAGCTTCCAGTTCGGATCGCCGGTGCCCATCTTTCGGGCGAAGGTCCAGACATCGCGCTGTTTCTTGATCTCGTTGGGGTTGCCCTCAACCACGGTGCCTTCGCTATCCTTAACGACGCTGGTTAATTCGCAGACGAAGCGGATCGTGATCTCCGCCGTCTTGTCCGCCGCGTCGAACCGCGCCTTGCGCAGCGTTGTTTCCCGGACGCCGATGAAACTGGCGTGGACCTTCAGGCCCTTGTCCTCCCGATCCGACACGCCGGACAGGAACGCTTCGTACACGTCTTCCGACAGGAACGGTTGAACTTCGGACAGGTCGCCATTCTCAAACGCCATCAGGATCATCTCATAGGCTTGCCGTGCGCCGCCGACGAACTCGCTGACGGAAAAACCCGGTTCAGCCCCTTTCATGGCGGCAAGCTCCTTGGCGTTATCGCTGCCATCCTCCACGAAATCGGTAATGTCGCGGTCGGGGCCACCTTCGATCACCTCGAAATCCCGCCGCACGTCGGTGCTATCGGACGTTGGGGTTATCCGGGGTTTTTCGAAGCCTGTGCGCGTCCCGAGGACATTCTTCAGCTTGAGCACCAGAAAGAGGGCAATCCCGGCAAGGACGAGTAGTTGTATCACGGCGTCGGTCATCCTTTGCTCCGGCAGGGTCGGGTCTTGGTATCCTGTGCTTGGGACATATGTAAGACCGCAAGGGGGTCAAGGGAAGCCGCACCCCGAGAAGGAGTTGCCCATGCCGCTGTTGGCCTTGTTCATCATCGTCCCGCTGATCGAAATCGCCCTGTTCATTCAGGTCGGTGGGATACTGGGGCTTTGGCCCACATTGGCAATCGTGGTCGTCACCGCGGTGATTGGTACATATCTCGTGCGTCGTCAAGGACTTGCCGAGCTTGCGCGCATTCAGAACTCGCTGAATACGCTTGATAATCCAACACGCCCGCTGGCGCATGGAGCGATGATACTGGCGTCGGGACTGCTGCTGCTGACGCCGGGGTTTTTTACGGATGCTGTCGGCTTTCTGCTGCTCGTGCCGGGGGTCCGCGACAAGGTGATGCAGGCGGTCCGCAAGCGGATCAAGGTGCAATCCTTCACCATGGGACAGCAGGACGGCACGCCGCCGAGCCCACGGGATGACGTGGTCGAGGCCGAGTATGTCGAGGTCCCGCCCCGCGACGGTCCCTCCGGCTGGACCCAAAAGTAAGCCCCCTTAAGGCTCGGTTGTGACGCAGGAGAGCGTCTGGTAACCGAGGTCAACCTAATTCAGACGCAAGGAAAGAAGAGCATGGCCGACGAAGATCAGACCACACCTGAAACCTCGAACGGGGCCGGTGCCCCCGCCACTCCGCAGCAGATGCCGCAAACGCAGGTTCTGGGTCAGTTCATTCGCGACCTGTCGTTTGAGAATATTGCAGTCCAGAAAGGCAAGACGCTGGACGGACAGCCCGAAATCAACGTCCAGGTTGGTCTTGAGGCCAAGAAGCGATCGACGGAAGGCCAATACGAAGTGGCCGTAAAATTGAACGTGACCGCCAAGTCCAAGGGATCCGACGATACGGTTTTCGCAATGGAGCTGGACTATGCCGGCGTTTTCGCGATTTCCAACGTCCCGGAAAACCAGATGCATCCCTATCTGATGATCGAGTGCCCGCGTCTGTTGTTCCCGTTTCTGCGCCGTATCGTTTCGGACGTCTCGCGCGATGGCGGCTTCCCGCCGCTCAACCTTGAGAACATCGATTTCGTGACGCTCTACCGCAATGAACTCACGCGCCGCGCCCAGGCCGAGGCCGCGACAGCCACCGTCTCGTAAAAAGAATCTGACAGATTTGATCTCGGCCCGGTGCATCCTGCGCCGGGCCGTTTCATTTCGCGGATCAGCCGCCAGTCTTCCATAGGGCACCGTCGCCCAGCGCCTCGATAAAGGCGGCATGGGCCTTGCCCTCTGCCTCTGTCACTCTCGACGGAAGGGGGGCCGGTCGGGGCCGCGGCGTCCATGTTCCAGAGGCATTGACCTCGCCCCCCGACGACTGGCTGACGAGCGACATCGTCGGCTGCCGTCCCCCGATCAGCTCCAGGTAGACTTCCGCGAGGATCTCGGAGTCGAGCAACGCGCCGTGTTTGACCCGCGCCGCGTTATCGATCCCGAACCGACGGCACAGCGCATCCAGCGATGCAGGCGAACCCGGGAACTTTGCGCGTGCGATAGCGAGCGTATCGACCGCCCGGTTCATGTGCATGACCGGCAACCCCATCCACTTGAGTTCTGCATTCAGAAATTTCATGTCGAAGGCGGCATTGTGGATCACCAGCTTGGCATCACCGATAAAGTCGATGAACGCCTGCCCGATCTGTTTGAAGACCGGATAATCCTTGAGGAAATCATCGCCCAGGCCATGCACCTCAAAAGCTCCGGCGGGCATGCTGCGTTCGGGATTGATGTACTGGTGGTACTCCTTACCCGTCCGGACGTGATTGATCAGCTCAATCGCGCCGATTTCGACGATACGATCGCCGGATTCAGGCTCGAATCCGGTGGTTTCGGTGTCGAGGACGATCTCTCTCATCTCAGCTCCTCCACGATGGCGGCCACGGTGGCGCGGGTGGTTTCCATGTCGTCCGTCGGAATGATATAATCCGCGCGCGACCGTTTGTCAGCGTCGGGCATCTGCTTGGACAGGATCGCGTGGAACTCAGATTCAGTCATCGTGCCCCGGTCCAGCACCCGCGCCCGCTGCGTTTCCGGGTCAACGGTGACGACTGCGACGCGATCGACAAGGGCGTCCGCCCCGGTTTCGAACATCAACGGAATATCCAACACCACTAGCCCGTCGCTGCTTGAAAGGAACGCCTTGCGGTCCGCGGCAACCAAGGGGTGCACAATACCTTCAATCCGTTTGAGGGCGGTCTGATCCGCTGTGATGATCCGGCGAAGCGCGGCCCTGTCGATGGCATCGTCGCGAACCGCATCCGGAAACATCGCTGACATTGGTGCGACCGCGGCACCGCCGGGTCCATAAAGATCGTGGACCGTCGCGTCAGCATCCCACACCGGCACGTCGAGGTCGCGGAACATCTGAGCCGTCGTGGACTTTCCCATACCGATGGAGCCTGTCAGCCCGAGTATCATGCAAGGACCGCCCGACGCAGTTCTTCGTCAACCGTGGGGGTCCGACCGAACCAAGCCTCGAAGCCGGGCACGGCCTGATGCAGCAACATGCCCAACCCGTCCACGACCTGTGCGCCCCGCGCCTGCGCATCCGTCAGGAGCGGGGTCATCAGCGGGGAGTAAACGATGTCCGCTACAGTGGTATGGTCCGACATCGATGACAGGTCGAAGACAAGCGGGGGCTGCCCAGACATGCCGAGGCTTGTGGTGTTAACCAACAAGCCATGATCAGCCAGCGCCGTGGAAGCCCCGGCCCATTCGATCGGCAATACATCCGCGCCTAACAAGGCGGCCAGCCCCTCGGCGCGCGTGTGCGTCCGGTTGGCAATGGTCACCGCGGGCACGCCCACCTCCAGCAAGGCCGCAACGATTCCCCGTGCCGCGCCGCCAGCTCCGAGTACAAGGGCCGGCTTGGTAATATCCCACTCTGGGGCTTGCTGTTTCAAGTTGGCGATAAACCCGTAACCATCTGTGTTATCGGCTATAATTCTTCCATCTTCCGTGAACATCAGCGTGTTTGCCGCCTCAACCGCGCGTGCCCGGTCCGTTACATCATCGGCCAGGCGGAACGCGGCCTCCTTATGCGGAATCGTGCAATTCAGCCCGGAGAACCCGATATCGGGCAGCACCTTCAGTGTCGCTTCCAAGACTTCGGGCCTGACATGCAGCGGTACATAATGCCCGTCGATCCCATAGCGCCGAAGCCAGTGACCATGGAGACGGGGGGAACGGCTTTGGGCGATCGGATCGCCGATGACACCGGCCAAAAGAGTCATATTCGCAAGTCTCCACGATTGGCGAGGAAGTCGATCAACGGCAGCAATGGCAAACCCAAAACCGCGAAGTAGTCTCCATCGACCCGGTGGAAGAACCGCGCACCCTCTCCCTCCAGCGTGTAGCTTCCGGCGGAGTAACGGATCGTATCCCAATTTCTTTCAACGTAATCAGATATATAATCGTCACTCATCTTTCGCATCGTCATCGCTATGGTCGCGATATGTCGCCAGACAGGCTTACCGTTTTCAGCCACGACGGCGGCCGCGTGCAGACGGTGCCTATCGCCGGACAAAGCTGTCAGTTGTGCAACGGCCTCCTCGGGCGTGCCGGGCTTGGACATCAATGCCCCCGCATGATCAAGAACTTGATCACAGCCCAGGACCAGGTCTCCATCCCGAACCTTCATCGCTTTAAGCTCCGCGAGGGCATCCGCGATATTGCGAGGAGGATGCCCTTCGGCAAGCAACGCCTCCTTCACCATCTCTTCATCAACGCGGGGCGGGCGCGCCTGAAAGGGAATCGCAGCGTTGCGCAGCAATTCCTGACGGGTGCGGGACGTGGAAGCAAGAATCAGCATTCAGGGACCGGAGCAACTCTGGGGAAAACCGGGTATGAAACCCGGTGGGAAAACCTGTGACAGGATTGGACCCTGCCGGGCCTGAGGACAAGTCATCGGTTTTGCGCGATCCGTCTGAAACTTTTCTGGCTTGGCGAGGTTCATCTTCGGGCTGTGCAACAACTTGATCTGTTCGTCGTGTATCCAGTTACGTTCCCCAAGGCCTTCCACAGCCATCATCCCTTCTTTGGCTGAGAGGTAGACTGATTATCCCCAGTCTACGAACTGTGAGAGTCGAAGCCGATCGTCTCTGTGGGCATCTGCCTGAACGAAATTTAATCCCCGATATCCACTGCTCCTACAATCAACTTCATCCTTCTTTCTTTCTTTCTTTAAGATAGGAAGGCCGGGTAAAGGGGGACCGCGATGACCGATCTGTATCTGTGGTTGAAAGCCGGTCACGTGATCTCGGTGATTGCGTGGATGGCTGGTATTTTTTACCTGCCACGCCTCTACGTCTACCACGCTGAGCAGGCCGCGAAGGTTCCGGCAATGGTTCCTGTCCTGGAAGTGATGGAACGGCGTCTTCTCAGGGCGATCATGAATCCGGCGATGATCGCGACGTGGGTCTTCGGCCTCGCTATCGTCGGGATGGGAAGTGTTGATTGGGGGTCAGCCTGGCCCTGGATCAAAGCTGTTTGTGTGATTGCAATGACGGCGTTCCACATGTGGTGCGGCGGGGAACGGAAGCGCTTGGCCGAAGGGCAGATGAAATCCGGTCGGACATATCGCATGATGAACGAAATTCCGACAGTGCTCTTGCTCGTTATCGTGGTCGCAGTGATTGTCCGACCGTTCTGATGATTTCAGTCGTGATTGACTTGAAACGACGCAGCATTTAACTGGCCTATACCGATGGATCGTTCTGATCTGGATATCGGGTCTCGAAATTTCTGACGTGGCCGCGCCCAAGGATGGGCAGCGTCGCCTGTCCCCTGCGGAGAGCATGTTCATGCGTGACGACAATACCCCCGACGATAACCAGAGCGACGAGGCTCCGGAACAGTTGAACCTGCGCGATCTCAAGGCGATGTCGCCCAAGGCCCTGGTCGATATGGCTGAAGAGCTTGAGATCGAGAACGCCTCCACCATGCGCAAGGGCGAGATGATGTTCTCGATTCTGCGGGAACGGGCTGACGAAGGTTGGGAGATTTCTGGCGAAGGTGTGCTGGAAGTTCTGCAGGACGGTTTCGGATTTCTGCGCTCGCCCGAGGCGAACTACCTTTCCGGGCCTGATGATATCTACGTCTCGCCCGAAGTCATCCGTCAACATTCGCTGCGCACCGGTGACACGGTTGACGGGATCATTCAGGCTCCGGAAGAGAACGAGAATTACTTCGCTCTGACCAAGGTTACGCAGATCAACTTTGCTGATCCGGAAATGGCCAAGCACAAGGTTAGTTTCGACAACCTGACACCGCTGTACCCGGATGAGCGGTTCAAGATGGAAATCGAGGATCCGACGATCAAGGATCGCTCCGCTCGGATCATTGACCTGGTTGCACCCATCGGTAAGGGCCAGCGGTCGCTGATCGTGGCCCCGCCGCGCACGGGTAAGACGGTACTGTTGCAGAACATTGCCAAGTCGATCGAGACGAACCACCCCGATTGCTACCTGATGGTCCTGCTGATCGACGAACGGCCGGAAGAGGTCACCGACATGCAGCGGTCGGTCAAGGGTGAGGTCGTCTCCTCGACTTTTGATGAGCCGCCCACGCGCCACGTCGCAGTGGCCGAAATGGTCATCGAGAAGGCCAAGCGGTTGGTCGAGCACAAGCGAGACGTCGTAATCCTGCTGGACTCGATCACTCGGTTGGGCCGTGCCTACAACACTGTGGTCCCGTCGTCGGGTAAAGTTCTGACCGGTGGTGTGGACGCCAATGCCCTGCAACGGCCAAAGCGGTTCTTCGGTGCTGCACGTAACATCGAGGAAGGTGGATCGCTTACGATTATTGCGACCGCGTTGATCGATACCGGAAGCCGTATGGACGAGGTGATCTTCGAGGAGTTCAAAGGCACCGGTAACAGCGAAATCGTCCTTGATCGCAAGGTTGCGGATAAGCGCGTCTTCCCAGCGATGGACATCCTGAAGTCCGGCACGCGGAAGGAAGAGCTTTTGGTCGATCCGAAGAACCTGCAGAAAACCTTCGTCCTGCGGCGTATCCTGAACCCGATGGGAACAACCGATGCGATCGAATTCTTGATCGGCAAGCTAAAGCAGACGAAAACAAACAACGATTTCTTTGAGTCTATGAATTCCTGACCCGGGGGACGACAGGGTGGAAGATACGATCTTTGCCCTGGCCACCGCCCAGGGAAAGGCAGGCGTCGCAATTGTTCGGGTTTCCGGACCACAGGCCGTCCAGACCCTGTCGCAACTCGGGGGCAAACGACCGGATCCCCGCGGGAGCCGACTTGCCAAGCTGACGGATGCATCCGGCGATATTCTGGATCATGCTCTCGTTCTGTATTTCGAAGCGGGCGCCAGCTTCACTGGTGAAGACGTCGTTGAGCTGCATCTGCACGGCAGCGTCGCGGTCATACGCGCCGTTCTTCGCGCAATTGGCGATACCGGGTTGGCGCGCATGGCGGAACCGGGAGAATTCACGCGACGTGCGCTGATGAACGGCCGAATGGATCTGACTCAGGTGCAGGGTCTGGGGGATGTGATCGAGGCCGAGACCGAGGCACAGCGCAAACATGCGATGCGAGTCCTTGGCGGCGAAGTTGCAGAGCGAGTGGGAATGTGGCGGCATCAGTTGATCCGGGCGACCGCCCTGACCGAGGCGACAATCGACTTTGCGGACGAGGAGGTGCCCGAAGACGTGTTCGGTGAAGTGCTCGATCTGATTACAACTACGAAGGCGGGGATCGAGCGCGAGCTTACGGGGGCCGCTGGGGTTGCCCGGCTTAAGTCGGGCTTTGAGGTTGCATTGATCGGTGCGCCGAATGCCGGGAAATCATCCCTGTTGAACGCGTTGACGCGAACCGACTCTGCGATTGTTACGGACGTTGCCGGAACTACGCGAGATATTGTTGAAGTAAGGTGTGATATCAACGGTTTAGCTGTAACAATTCTTGACACTGCTGGTCTCCGAAAGACGACAGATACCGTCGAGATGATTGGTGTGTCGCGGGCCCTGGCCCGTGCAGAGAGTGCTGACTTGAGAATTCTCCTTCATGAGGAAGAGATTGCTCCAGCTTGGCCGGTAGACCGGTTCCCCGATGACATGGTCGTGCGAAGCAAAGGCGATCTGAACGGGGACCCGCGTGCGATCTCCGTGCGATCTGGTATTGGAATTGAGCGGCTTCTGACGCAGATTGGCGATCGGCTCTCGTGCCGGGTATCAGACAGCGGCTTGGTTTCGCAGGAGCGCGATCAGCGTGTACTGGTTGCAACACGTGACATCTTGGCCGAACTAATCGCGGATATCGGTGTGGAAGACGCAGACATTATTGCCCTGCGCCTTCGGAATGCGGCCAGCGTGCTCCAAGAAATTATTGGCGGAGTTGATATCGAACAGGTATTGGATGAAGTGTTCTCGTCCTTCTGCCTCGGAAAATAGGAGTGTTTCACGTGAAACACACAGCCTTCGATGTTCTGGTCATTGGTGCGGGTCATGCCGGCACCGAAGCTGCGCATGCTGCTTGGCGAATGGGCGCGAGGGTGGCGCTGATCACATTTCAGAAGTCTGATATTGGAGTCATGTCGTGCAACCCGGCGATCGGGGGGCTAGGTAAGGGCCATTTGGTTCGGGAGATCGACGCGCTTGACGGGATCATGGGTCGTGTCGCCGATCGTGCGGCGATTCAATTTCGGCTGCTGAATCGGCGTAAAGGTCCTGCGGTTCGCGGACCCCGAGTTCAGGCGGATCGAGCGCTCTACCAGGCCGCGATGCAATCGGAGATCAACGCGGCACATGGACTGGAAGTGATTGAGGCTGAAGTCGTTGACTTGTTGTCCGAGGAAGATGGTACGATTAATGGCGTCAGGCTTGGTGACGGAACAGATATTCCTGCAGGTGCGACGATCCTGACATCAGGCACGTTTCTCCGTGGATTGATGCACATCGGTGATGAGAAGACCGTTGGCGGGCGGCATGGCGCTAATGCTTCAATGCGCCTGGCAGATCGGATTCGTGATCTTGGCGTTCGGATCGGGCGGTTAAAGACGGGAACGCCCCCGCGTATTCGCCGGAGTTCGATCAGATTCGAAGGCCTAGAAGAGCAGGTTGGTGACGAGACCCCGACACTTTTCTCCTTTCTCCATGATAAGGCTTTTGCGCCCCAAATTTCCTGCTCAATTACGCACACAAACGAGAGGACTCACGATATCATCCGTGCGAACCTTGATCGTTCGGCGATGTACGGAGGCATGATTGACGGCACTGGCCCGCGTTATTGCCCGTCGATTGAAGATAAGGTGGTACGCTTTTCTGAGAAGACGTCGCATCAGATCTTTCTAGAGCCCGAAAGTCTGACGTCCGACCTGGTCTATCCAAACGGCATTTCGACCTCTCTTCCGGCGGATGTGCAGCTTGACTACGTTCGCTCCATCGCAGGCCTTGAGCAGGCGGAGATAGCGCAGCTAGGCTATGCAATTGAGTATGATTTCGTAGATCCGAGGGGCCTTACTTCGGGGCTTATGGTTCACGGTGCCCGAGGATTGTACCTAGCGGGCCAGATTAATGGCACGACCGGCTATGAGGAGGCCGCAGGTCAAGGTCTTGTTGCCGCCATCAATGCCGTGAAGGCAGTTCGCGGCGAAGAAGCCGTCCGCTTTTCGAGGTCGGAGGGCTATCTTGGCGTGATGATTGACGATTTGACGACACGGGGCGTGACCGAACCCTACCGTATGTTTACGTCACGCGCAGAGTATCGGCTTTTGCTTCGCGCGGACAATGCGGATTCTCGCTTGACCCCGCGTGGTGTTGAGATCGGGTGTGTCGGGGAGCGGCGAGCTGCGACGTTCGGTGCTAAGGCTGCAGAGCTTGCTGACCATCGATCTAGTATGGAGGGCGAGCTGCTATCGGCGAAAACGCTGATCGATCTTGGCTTGAACATCCGTCCAGACTCGCCGGCGAGGAGTGGATATGAGACGCTACGGCTTAAAGATTGTGATCCCGCTGTACTGATAGCGGCTGTTCCAGCGTTTCACGAACTGAAGATTGCCGCTGTGGAGCAGCTTCGGTGCGGTGCGGTGTATGATTCTTATGTGGCGCGGCAGCTTAAGGAGATCGAGAGTGTCCGGGCAAACGAAGGGCTAGCGATACCGGCTGGGTTTGATTTCGGCGCAATAGATGGTCTGTCGTCCGAGGTGAGGAGTAAGTTCCAGACTGTTCGCCCGGAGACGTTGGCTCAGGCTGGCCGAATTGAGGGCATTACGCCTGCAGCGATCGTCGTTCTTTTGGCGGCCATCCGACACGGGACTCGTCGGACGGCATGAGCATCATATCAACACACTTCGATGTTTCACGTGAAACACAGGACGCATTGGATCATCTGGAAGTTCTTGTCAGAAAATGGAACCCGCGAATAAACCTCGTTGCCAAGTCGACGCTTGCCGCCCTTCAAGATCGACACTTCGCCGATGGCATTGCGCTAATTCGTTACGGAGAAGGGGTGGGGAAATGGGTAGATCTGGGAAGCGGAGGTGGCTTTCCCGGGCTTGTCGTTGCAATCATTGAGGGTGGCAAGCGGCCCATAAAATTGATCGAGAGCGACGGCCGCAAGTGCGCGTTCCTGGCGACGGCTCGGCGCGAGTTGGGCCTGAGTGTCGAGATTGTCAATTCAAGGATCGAGGCGGCTGACCCACAACGTGCTGAGGTCATCAGTGCGCGTGCACTCGCCCCACTCCCGGGTTTGTTGGAATTTTCGGCGCGGCACGTGGCGGAAGATGGTGCGCTACTTTTCTTGAAGGGCGCGAACTGGCGTAGCGAAGATCTAGTGGCGCGGAAGAATTGGGAGTATGATTTGGAGGTCTTTGACAACCCGGCAGGCACCGGGTCGGTAATCTTGAAAATAAAAAACGCGCGGCGGATCAAGCAGTGAAACCAAAGATAATAAGCATCGCGAACCAAAAGGGTGGCGTCGGAAAGACGACCACGGCCATAAATTTGGGCGCAGCGCTCGCCATGCGGGGTGAGCGTGTTCTCCTGATCGACCTCGATCCGCAGGGGAATGCGTCAACCGGTCTTGGTGTTTCGAAGGAGACGCGGCACCAAAGCACTTATGACCTCATTCTTGGGGAGTCAGCGCCTTCTGACATTGCGCAGCAGACAGATGTCGAGAACTTGTGGATCGTACCGGCCACGATGGATCTGAGCTCGGCAGACACCGAACTGATGAGCAGTGCACGGCGCGTGATGCACCTCCGAAACGCTTTGCGGCTTCGAGATACCCCATATTCCTATATTTTGATCGATTGCCCACCATCTCTAAATCTTCTGACGATAAACGCTTTTGTAGCGTCGGATACGATACTGGTCCCGCTACAAGCTGAATTCTTCGCCTTGGAGGGTCTTTCCCAGCTCCTTCTGACGGTTCGCGAGGTGCGAACGACGGCGAACTCCGATCTTCGGGTGGAAGGGGTTGTCCTGACGATGTTTGATCGTCGGAATAATCTCTGCCTCCAGGTGGAGGAGGATGCGCGGGAGAACTTGGGCGATCTGGTTTTCCAGACGAAGATCCCCCGAAATGTTCGCCTGAGCGAGGCACCAAGCTATGCGATGCCGGTCTTGAACTACGACCCCACGTCCCGCGGAGCGATCGCGTACCGCAGTCTTGCGGCGGAACTTTTACAGCGAAATAATGTGAAGCAGGTGTCCCATGTCTGAAGTCCCGCAAAAACGCGCGATGCGGCGCGGATTGTCCGCATTGATGGCCGATGTCGGTGTCTCGGCAACTGATATGGACGGCGGCGTCTCACTCGATCAGATGATGCCGATCGAAAAGATCAGGCCGAATCCCGAGCAGCCACGTCGGTCTTTCGACGAAGGCGACCTGTCAGACCTGGCGGCATCGATTTCGCAGAAGGGCGTGATTCAACCTCTGATTGTTCGTCCGGACCCTGGGCGGCCGGGCGATTTCCAGATCGTTGCGGGCGAGCGCCGTTGGCGCGCTGCGCAGCGGGCGGGACTTCACGAGGTGCCGGTCGTGCGCCGGGACATGGACGACACGGAGGTCCTCGAAATCGCGATCATTGAGAATATTCAAAGGTCGGATTTGAACGCGATTGAAGAGGCACTCGGATTTCGTCAACTTATGGAGAAGTTCGGGCATACGCAGGAAAAGTTGAGCACTGTCCTGGGAAAGTCGCGCAGTCATGTCGCGAACCTGATGCGTCTTCTGAAATTGCCGGACGTCGTGCAGGATCTTCTGCGCGAGGGAATGCTCTCCGCAGGCCATGCGCGCGCGTTGATCAATGCGCCCGACCCGGTGGCACTGGCGAAGCGCGTTGTGAGTGGTGGGCTGTCCGTTCGCGAAACGGAGCGGTTGGCGAAGGCAGCGACCAACCCTCGGGGTGAAACATCGGCACCGACCGGGCGGTCGTCGGCGGAGAAGGACGCGGACACGCGGGCACTGGAAGGTGATCTGTCAGCGGCGCTTGGTTTGAGCGTCAAGATTGATCATGCGACTGCTGGTGACGGCGGGCACATTTCGGTTCGATACAAGTCGCTCGACGATCTGGACCGGCTGTGTCAGCTTTTGTCGTCAGGCCTCGACCGGGCTTAGTTCGACCAAGACTGAATTTAGCAGCAGCGTGCCGGATTCCGTTGCATAGAGCCTGTTTTTATTGGTTCGGACAAACCCTTGGGCCATCATTCGAGACAGCCCATCGGCGTCAATTGAACCTCCAAGGCGGGCATAGCGGTCGAGATCCAGACCTTCCTGCAGCCGCAGGCCCATAAGTAAAAACTCTTCGGCGACTTCTTGTTGCGGAAGTACGCTCTCCCGCATCGTGCCCGTTCCCGTCTTCTCGACGCGGGTAATCCAGGCATCCGGCATGGGTGCCGCTTCCGACGCAATCCTTGCGGTGGGCATCGTTAGGCGCCCATGCGCACCGGGCCCAACCCCGACCCAGTCGCCGCCGCGCCAATAGATCGTGTTATGCCGGGACTCGGCCCCGGCACGCGCGTGGTTCGATGTTTCGTACCGACGGTAGCCAGCTGCGCTGCACAGATCCTGCGTGATGTTCCAAAGGTCGACGGACAGATCCTCGTCGGGCAAACCGGGCAGGCGACCCGCGGCGTGCCGGCGACCAAAGGCCGTCCCGTCCTCGATTGTCAGTTGATACAGGGAAAGGTGATCGCCCGCGAACGTCAGCGCTTGGGCCAACTCCTGTTCCCATGCCTTTGCGGATTGATCCTGTCGAGCATAGATCAGGTCGCAAGACACGCGATCCACAAGTTCTTTTGCAAGATCGAATGCAATCCTGCCCTCGCTGACGCTGTGCAGACGGCCCAGCTGCTTCAGATCTTGATCGTTCAACGCTTGAAGACCTACCGAGATACGGTTGACACCGCCATCTACGAACCCGGAAAACCGGCCAGCATCCACGGACGTCGGGTTAGCTTCCAAGGTAACTTCCAGGTCGTTTGCGGCGGTCCACCGGGTGCGGGCCCGGTCAATAATCGCGGCCACTGTCTCGGGCACCATCATCGAGGGCGTTCCCCCGCCGAAAAAGATCGAGGTCAAAATTCGCGGCCCAGTCCGCTCAGCCCAATAGTCAATGTCCCGCAGAAGGGCGGCGCGCCAACGGTCTTGCTCGACGCGGTCGGTGATATGACTGTTAAAGTCGCAATACGGGCATTTCGCGGCGCAGAATGGCCAATGGACATAAAGCCCGAACCCTGCCTCCTGCCAGTTTTCCATCATGTACCCCGGACTGCGATACGGTTGACTGCGTGCGGGACGTAGATTGACACCCGGCTCATCACTTGGCCCCAAAGCAGGCCGCCATCTTGCGCAGCGCGGCGGAGCGGTGGCTGATGGCGTTCTTCTGTTCCGTAGGCATTTCCGCAAACGTCAGGTCAAAGCCGTCGGGCTGAAACATCGGGTCGTACCCGTGCCCGACCGTACCCCGTATCGGCCAGACAAGGTGGCCGGAGACGTGACCCTCGAAAACCTCCTCATGCCCGTCGGGCCAAAGAAGGACGAGCGTGGCACAGAACCGGGCTGTGCGCGGTTCCGGCGCGTTGCGCGATTCAAGCTCCGTCCAGGCGCGGGTCATCGCCATAACGAAGTCGCGGCCGTCGGGCGTTTCGGCCCAGTCGGCCGTATGAACACCAGGGGCCCCGTCCAGACCATCGATCTCTATGCCGGAGTCGTCGGCCAACGCGGGCAGGCCTGTGGCCTCTACTGCGGCGCGTGCCTTGATGCGGGCGTTGCCAACGAAAGTCTGTTCGGTTTCCACGGGCTCAGGCAGGTCGAAATCGCGGTTCGATCGGCAGGTGATGCCGAGGGGGGACAGAAGGGCCTTGAACTCGTCCAGCTTGCCCAGGTTGTGAGTTGCGATCAGCAACTCTTTCCCCTCGAAGGTCCTCATGCGACGGCGGCTTTTTGCGCGGCGACCAACTCGCCCACGCCTTTTTCGGCAAGGCCCATCAGCTCCGCGAACTGGCCCTTGCTGAACGTCGCACCTTCGGCGCTGGCCTGAAGTTCGATCATCTGACCCGCGCCTGTCATGACAAAGTTGCCATCTGTCCCGGCTTCGGAATCCTCGGGGTAGTCCAGGTCCAGAACCGATTGGCCGGCGTAGACACCGCAGCTGACGGCGGCGACGTGGTCGATGATCGGGTCAGATACGATGTCTCCGGCCTTCAGCAACTTGTTCACCGCCAGGCGCAACGCGATCCACCCGCCGGTGATCGATGCGCAGCGGGTGCCGCCGTCGGCTTGGATCACGTCGCAGTCGACGGTGATCTGCCGCTCGCCCAAGGCGCTGCGGTCGATGCCCGCGCGCAGGGACCGCCCGATCAGGCGCTGAATTTCCTGCGTGCGGCCCGATTGCTTGCCTGCTGCGGATTCGCGCCGCATCCGTGTCGTCGTGGCGCGGGGCAGCATTCCATATTCCGCCGTAACCCAGCCCAACCCGGTGTTGCGCAGGAAGGGGGGCACCCGCTCCTCCAGCGATGCAGTGCAGAGGACGTGGGTGTCGCCGCACCGGATCATGCAGGATCCCTCGGCGTGCCTCGTCACATTGGTTTCGATCGAAATGTCGCGCATCTGGTCAAGGGCTCGTCCTGAGGGTCGCATATGTCTCTCCTGTGTCGTGGTTGGCTCCGACATGAACCTCGGCCTTGCGCGGTGCAACCCCCCGGAATGTCGCTGGCGGATTGACCCGGGCGGTCTGGTTGCATACATCCCGTACGCCCCCATCGGACACAACATGAACGATAACGCCCAAATCCTTTCAGAAATGAACGAACGCTCCCGCGAAGTTTTTCGCCGGGTTGTCGAAGGGTATCTGGGCACCGGAGACCCGGTTGGAAGTCGTACACTGACCCGTGCGATGTCGGAAAAGGTTTCCGCCGCCACGATCCGAAACGTGATGCAGGACCTGGAATTCATGGGCCTTCTGGCCGCGCCGCACATCAGCGCCGGGCGCATTCCGACGCAGGCGGGCTTGCGGATGTTCGTTGATGGCCTTCTGGAGGCAAATCTGGGCGATGAGGACCGCGACCGGATCGAGGCGACCGTGGGCTCATCGGAAGATGACGTTTCCGCCATGATGGATCGCGTGGGCAGCGCCCTGTCGGGTATCACACAGGGGGCATCGTTGGTGCTGGCCCCCAAGAGGGAGGCCCCGATCAAGCATATCGAGTTTGTCTCACTCGCTCCGGATCGCGCGCTGGTGGTTCTGGTCTTCGCGGACGGCCACGTCGAAAACCGCGTCTTCGTGCCGCCCCCCGGTCAGACGCCCAGCTCGATGCGGGAAGCCGCCAACATGCTGAACGCGCTGATCGAAGGACGCACGATTTCCGACCTTCAGCACTTGATGCTGAAGGAGGTTGCCGACCGGCGGCAGGAAATCGACACCCTGGCGCATGATCTGATCGAAAAAGGCCTGGCCGCTTGGGAAAACCAGGGTGAAAGGTCTGAGCGCCTGATCGTGCGCGGACGCTCGCACCTGTTGGAGCAGGGCGGCGACGCGGCGCAATTGGACCGCATTCGGATCCTGTTCGACGATCTTGAGCGCAAGCGGGATATCACCGAATTCCTCAGCCTGACCGAAGACGGTGAGGGAGTTCGTATTTTCATCGGGTCGGAGAACAAACTCTTCTCACTTTCCGGTTCATCTTTGGTCGTTTCTCCCTATATGAACGCGGACCGTAAAATCGTGGGCGCGGTCGGTGTGATCGGCCCTACCCGTCTCAACTATGGTCGGATCGTGCCGATCGTCGACTACACCGCACAACTGGTTGGTCGGATGCTGTCCGCCCCCAAGCGCTGAAAAATATAGAGGTTAGATATGGCCGAGCCGAAGGATGATGGATTCCTCGACGATCCCGAAATGATGGTGGACGAAGAATTCGACCTCGACGCTGCGATGGAAGAAGATCCGGACGCGTCACCGAAGTCGGGTCGTGCGGCTATGGACGCCCTCATCGCCGAGCGTGACGAGATGCGCGACCGGCTGATGCGGTCGCTGGCCGAGGCCGAGAACGTCCGCAAGCGCGCCGCGCGCGAGCGGGTCGAAGCGGAGCAATATGGCGGGTCCAAGCTGGCGCGTGACATGCTGCCCGTCTACGACAACTTGCGCCGCGCGCTGGATGCAGCCGGCGAGGCGGACGATGCTGTCATCGAAGGTGTAAAACTGACGCTGAAAGAAATTCTTTCGGTTTTCAACAAGCATGGAATCACCCTTGTCTCACCCGAGGTGGGGGACAAGTTTGACCCACAGATGCATCAGGCGATGTTCGAGGCACCACTGCCCGGCACCAAGGCGGGCGAAATCATTCAGGTCGCGGCTGAAGGTTTCATGCTACGCGACCGCCTTTTGCGCCCCGCGCAAGTTGGGGTGTCGTCGACGCCTGCTAACTGAGCCGGCCAGCGGTCAGGTCAGGGACTTTAACTCGTAGATCAGATCCAACGCCTGTTTCGGCGTCAGTTCGTCGGGTAGAATATCGCGCAGCCGTCCTTCGGCTGCGCTTTCCTTTTTCGGGGCGGGTACTGGCACCGGGGTTGCTGAAAACAGTGGTAGATCGTCGATCATCGCCTTGGGTTTCGTGCCCCCTTCCCGCTCGCCCTCCTCCAGCGCGGTCAGCACGGCGCGGGCCCGGGCGACCACCGCGTCCGGCAGCCCTGCCAGTTTGGCGACCTGAACCCCGTAGGAGCGGTCAGCGGCACCGTCGCATACCTCGTGCAGGAAAATGACGTCGCCCTCCCACTCGCGGACGGCGACGGTGGCGTTCTCCACCCCGGTCAACTTGGCCGACAACGCCGTCATCTCATGGTAATGCGTCGCAAAGAGCGCGCGGCAGCGGTTCACGTCATGCAAGTGCTCTAGCGTGGCCCACGCGATGCTCAACCCGTCGTACGTGGCGGTCCCGCGTCCGATTTCGTCCAGGATCACGAAGCTGCGCTCATCTGCCTGATTCAGGATTGCGGCCGTTTCCACCATCTCGACCATGAATGTCGATCGCCCCCGTGCCAGATCATCCGACGCGCCGACGCGGCTGAACAACTGGCTAACAATCCCGATATGCGCGGCCTCGGCCGGCACGAAACTGCCCATCTGGGCCAGCACGGCAAGCAGTGCGTTCTGCCGCAGCCATGTCGACTTACCCGCCATGTTTGGCCCGGTCAGCAGTCGAATTGCCGCCCCGTCTTCCGCCGTCAGCGCGGTATCGTTGGCCACGAAGGGCGCGCCGTCGCGCTTCAAGGCACGTTCGACCACGGGGTGGCGTCCCGCTGTCACCTCGAACGCGCGGCTGCCGTCAACACGGGGGCGGGTCCAGCCTTCGCCGCGTGCCAGGTCGGCCAGCGCTGTTGCAACGTCCAGTTCGGCCAGGGCGCGCGCGGCGGCGAATATCGAGTCTGACGCGGCTAGAACGGCACTGCTCAGGGAGGCGAAAATCCGTTCCTCGATTGCTTGCGCCCGACCCCCGGCATTGAGGATCCTGGTCTCTAATTCGGACAATTCAACAGTCGTGAACCGGACTTGATTGGCTGTTGTCTGCCGGTGGATGAATCGCTCGTCGGTGCGCATCTTGTCGGCATGGGTCGCGGTCGTTTCGATGAAGTAGCCCAGCACGTTGTTATGCTTCACCTTCAGCGAGCCGATGCCCGTTGCATCGACGTATTCCTTTTGGAGCGCTGCGATGACTCCCCTACCCTCATCTCTCAGCTTGCGCGCTTCATCGAGTTCGGTGTCGTAACCGGGCGCGATTACACCGCCATCGCGCAGTGCAAGCGGCGGCTCGGCAACGAGCGCCGCGTCCAACAGCCGAAGCAGCTCCTCCTGCCCGATCAGGTCGCTGATATCGAGCGGCAAATCAGTCTTTGACAAGCGGGAAAACAGCATCTCAGCCGCCTCAAGCCCACCACGGATCGCGGCCAGATCCCGTGGTCCGCCACGATCCAGCGAAAGGCGCGAAAGGGCGCGGTCCATGTCGGGCGCACGCCGCAGCGTTGCCCGGGTGTCATCGGCCAGCGTATCGTTCGTAACGGCCCAGTCCACGCTGTCGAGCCGCGCGCAAATGATATCTTCCTGCGTCGACGGCGCTGAAACGCGGCGCTCCAGCAGCCGCCCACCCCCGGCCGTTGTCGTTCGGTCAATCGCCCAGAGAAGCGACCCGTCGCGCCCACCGGATGCCCCGCGCGTCAGCTCCAGATTGCGGCGCGTTGCGGCGTCGATCGCCATCAGGGTCGACGCGGCTTCGCGCTTGGGTGGCCGCATCATGGGGAGTTTGCCGCGTTGCGTGATCTCGATATATTCGACCAAGGCACCCATCGCGCCAAGCTCCGCCCGGTCGAACGAGCCAAACGCGTCAAGCGACCCGACATCGAACAAAGTCTGCAATCGTCCTTGTGCTGAGCCTGAATCAAAGGCGCTGCGCCCTAGCGGCGTGACCGCCGCGCCCAGGTCCTCGACGATGCCTTCGACACCAGAGTCCTCGGCCAGCACGACCTCCGATACGCCGATCCGGGCAAGGTCAGGCCCCAGCCGCACGCGCGGGGAACCCGCCACATGGAACGCACCGGTGGAGATATCGGCCCAGGCCAAGGCCCCCTTGCCGCGTACTTCGCACCACGCGGCAAGGTAGTTGTGCGCGCGAGCGTCCAGGAGCGTATCTTCGGTCAGGGTGCCCGGCGTCACAAGCCGCACGATTCCCCGCTTGACCACCGACTTTGAGCCGCGCTTCTTGGCTTCCTCCGGCGCTTCCAGTTGTTCAGCCACGGCGACGCGAAAGCCCTTGCGGATAAGCGTCATCAGGTAATTCTCGGCCGAGTGCACCGGGACGCCGCACATGGCGATGTCCTGTTCCAGATGCTTGCCGCGTTTGGTCAGAGCGATGTCCAGCGCCGCCGAGGCGGCGACGGCGTCGTCGAAGAACAGCTCGTAAAAATCGCCCATCCGGTAGAACAGCAAGGCCTCGGGGGCCTCGGCCTTGATCTCCAGATACTGGGCCATCATCGGCGTGACGGACATGAAACCCCCGGTGTTAGCGAATGCACCCTATCGCCCTCAGATCGGGGCCGCTACACCATCTGGGCCTTGAGGGAGGAACAACATGGCCGGACGCAGCAAGATCACCGACGCAGAGGCGCTTGCCTACCATCTTGACCCCCGTCCGGGGAAAATCGAGATCAACGCTTCGACCGCGATGGCAACGCAGCGCGATCTGTCGCTGGCCTATTCGCCCGGCGTGGCTGTCCCCTGCGAGGCGATCGCGGCCAATCCGGCACTGGCCTATGACTACACCACCAAGGGGAACCTGGTCGCAGTGATCTCCAACGGCACGGCGGTTCTGGGGCTAGGCAACCTAGGCGCGTTGGCGTCCAAGCCGGTGATGGAAGGTAAGGCTGTCCTGTTCAAACGCTTTGCCGACGTGAACTCCATCGACATCGAACTGGACACAGAGGAGGTCGATGCCTTCGTCGCCGCCGTCAAACTGATGGGGCCGTCGTTCGGTGGGATCAACCTGGAGGACATCAAGGCCCCGGAATGCTTCATGATCGAAAGCCAGTTGAAGGAAGCGATGGATATCCCCGTCTTCCACGACGACCAACATGGAACGGCCGTGATTTGCGCCGCCGGCCTGATCAACGCGCTGCATATCTCCGGCAAGAAGATCGAGGATGTGCGTATCGTTCTCAACGGGGCCGGTGCCGCGGGAATCGCCTGTCTGGAACTGCTCAAGACGATGGGGGCCCGGCACGAGAACTGCATCATGTGCGACACCAAGGGCGTCATCTACCAGGGGCGGACTACGGGGATGAACCAATGGAAATCGGCGCACGCGGTCAAGACCGACCTGCGCACGCTCGACGATGCAATGAAGGGCGCGGATGTCTTCCTCGGCGTCTCGGCCAAGGGCGCAGTGACACAAGAAATGGTCTCTAACATGGCGGAAAACCCCGTCATCTTCGCCATGGCCAACCCCGACCCTGAGATCACGCCGGAAGAGGCGCATCAGGTGCGCGCGGACGCCATCGTTGCAACCGGGCGGTCGGACTATCCCAACCAGGTGAACAACGTCCTTGGTTTTCCATACCTTTTCCGTGGCGCACTCGACATCCATGCGCGGGCGATCAACGACGAAATGAAAATCGCCTGCGCCGAGGCCTTGGCGGAACTGGCCCGCGAAGATGTCCCGGACGAAGTCGCCGTGGCATATGGGCGCAAATTGTCCTTTGGTAGAGACTATATCATCCCGACACCCTTCGACCCACGACTGATCCACGTGATCCCCCCGGCGGTTGCCAAGGCGGGAATGGACACCGGCGTTGCACGTCGCCCCATCGTCGACATGCCGGGCTATGCTGACAGTCTGGCGGCGCGCATGGATCCAACGGCGAGCATCGTGCAGGGCATCTCTGCCCGTGCGCGCCAAGCGCAGGCGCGGATGATCTTTGCCGAAGGGGACGACCCCCGCGTGCTGCGTGCCGCCGTGGCCTATCAGCGGAACGGCTATGGCAAGGCACTGGTCGTCGGGCGCGACGATGATGTGCGCGCCAAGCTGGAGGCCGCAGGTCTGGGTGATGCGACGCGGGAGCTGGAAGTGGTAAACGCGGCAAACACCCGGCACTTGGAAATATACAAGACGTTTCTCTATGAGCGGTTGCAGCGGCAGGGCTACGACCAACAGGACGTGCACCGCCTTGCGTCCCGTGACCGGCATGTCTTCGCGGCGCTGATGCTGGCGCATGAACATGGGGATGGTTTGGTTACGGGGGCGACGCGCAAGTCGGCCCACGCGATCCGGCTGCTGGATCATGTCTTCGACATACAGAAAAACCCCGATGCGGTTGGTATCACTGCACTGCTGCATCGCGGGAAAATCGTGTTGATGGGCGACACGCTGGTCAACGAATGGCCCGACGAGGAAGATTTGGCCACAATCGCGGAAGCGGGGGCCCGCGTTGCCCGCGGGCTGGGCATGGAGCCGCGCGTCGCTTTCGTCAGCTTCTCGACCTTCGGATACCCGGTGTCGGAGCGCGCGACCAAGATGCACTTGGCCCCTGTCGTGCTGGAGGCGCGTGGTGCCGACTTCGAATATGAAGGCGAGATGACTGTCGACGTTGCCCTGAACCCCGAAGTCGCGGCGCAGTACCCGTTCTCGCGCCTGACGGGCCCGGCGAATGTGTTGGTTGTGCCGGCGCGCCATTCGGCGTCCATCTCGGTCAAGTTGATGCAGGAAATGGCGGGCGCAACAATCATCGGGCCGATCCTGACGGGCGTCGACCACCCGGTTCAGATCGCCTCGATCAATTCAACCTCGTCGGATATCGTGAATATGGCGCTGCTGGCCGCTTGCCGGATCGGAAGCTAAGTCCGCTGGCGGCTTGCGCCAAAGGGAGTCTTGAAAGGACCGCGCTGCGCCGGGCAAGCGCGGTCCGTCGCTTTACTGGGTCATTCCATCCCAGAAGCCTTTAACCTTCCGGAAGAATGTATCCCCCTGCGGGTTGTTGTCGGCTTCGATCTTGTCGAACTCGCGCAGCAGTTCCTTCTGGCGGGGCGTCAGATTGACTGGCGTTTCGATCGCCAGCTCGATCATCATGTCACCAGCCGGTCCGCCGCGAAGCGCTGGCATGCCCTTGCCGCGCAGACGCATCTGGCGACCCGTTTGCGATCCGGCGGGGACCTTCACGCGGCTGCGCCCGCCGTCGATAGTCGGAACTTCGACTTCACCGCCCATCGCTGCGGTCGTCATGGACACAGGCACCGCGCAGTAGAGATTGACCGAGTCACGCTCGAAGATCGGATGGGTTTCGACGTCGATGAAGATATACAGATCGCCCGTCGGCCCGCCGCGCAGCCCTGCTTCCCCCTCGCCGGTGAGGCGAATGCGGGTGCCGGTTTCGACGCCTGCGGGGATATTGACCGAGAGCTGACGTTCTTTTTCGACCCGACCGCCGCCGCCGCACGCCTTGCATGGATTCTTGATGATCTGACCGGCCCCAGAACAGGTCGGACAGGCCCGTTCGACGGTGAAGAAACCTTGCTGTGCGCGCACCTTTCCCATTCCTGAACAGGTCGGACAGGTGGCCGGTTCAGATGCGCCTTCGGTGCCCTTGCCCTCGCAGGTGTCGCATTGCACGGCAGTGGGAACGTTGATGGTCTTCCGTTGACCGGAGAATGCCTCTTCCAGCGTGATGCGCATGTTATAGCGCAGATCGGAGCCCCGCGTCGCGCGCGTACGGCCGCCGCGACCGGCACCGGGTTGGCCACCCATGAAGTCGCCGAACAGATCTTCGAACACGTCCGAGAAAGCGCTGGCGAAATCGCCCTGCCCGCCGCCTTGGGGCCGCCGTGGACCGCCTCCGCCGCCCATGCCGCCCTCGAAGGCGGCGTGGCCGAAACGATCGTAGGCAGCTTTCTTCTCAGCGTCCTTCAGGACGTCGTACGCCTCATTCGCTTCCTTGAACTGCGCCTCAGCATTTGGATTGTCTGAATTGCGGTCGGGGTGCAATTCCTTGGCCTTACTACGGTAGGCCTTCTTGATCTCGTCCGCGTTGGCACCTTTCGGGACGCCCAGCGTCTCGTAGTAGTCACGTTTCGCCATCATTTCACTCCAACGAAAAGACCGGCCCACGGAGGGGCCGGCCTTCTTGTCCTAATCCGAGGCTCAGGCCCGCTTCTCGTCATCCAGATCTTCGAAGTCGGCATCGACGATACCGTCATCACCTCCTTCGGAAGGTCCGTCGGTTGGGTTGATCCCTTCGTCGCCACCTTCGGCTTCGGCGGAGGCTTTGTAGATCGCCTCACCCAGACGCATCGCAGCTTCCTGGACGTTCTGGATACCGGATTTGATCTTGCCGGCGTCCTCTGTCTCCATCGATTCTTCGAGCGCGGTAACGGCAAACTCTATGGCTTCGACGGTCGAGGGATCGACCTTGTCGCCATGCTCTTCCAAGGACTTCTTGGTCGAATGAACAAGGCTCTCGGCCTGATTCTTGGCCTCCACCAACTCGCGACGGCCCTTGTCGGCTTCGGCGTTCGCCTCGGCGTCCTTGACCATCTGTTCGATATCCTCCTCCGATAGACCGCCCGAGGCTTGGATCGTGATGTTCTGTTCCTTGCCGGTGCCCTTGTCCTTGGCCCCGACTGAGACGATGCCGTTGGCGTCGATGTCGAAGGTTACCTCGATCTGGGGCATGCCGCGCGGAGCCGGAGGGATGTCTTCAAGGTTGAACTGGCCGAGCATCTTGTTGTCGGCCGCCATCTCCCGCTCGCCCTGGAACACGCGGATCGTCACCGCGTTCTGGTTATCCTCGGCAGTGGAGAACACCTGGGCCTTCTTCGTCGGAATCGTGGTGTTGCGGTCGATCAGACGGGTGAACACACCGCCCAGCGTCTCGATACCCAGCGACAGCGGCGTGACGTCCAGCAGGACCACGTCCTTGACGTCGCCTTGCAGAACACCGGCCTGAATGGCGGCACCGAGTGCGACCACTTCGTCGGGGTTCACGCCCTTGTGCGGCTCTTTACCGAAGAACTTGGTCACTTCCTCGACGACCTTGGGCATACGGGTCATGCCGCCGACCAGAACGACTTCGTCGATCTCGGAGGTGGCGATGCCGGCGTCTTTCAGGGCGTCCTTACAGGGCTTGATCGATGCCTTGATCAGGTCGCTGACCAGGCTTTCCAACTTCGAACGCGTCAGCTTCATGACCATGTGCAATGGTTGGCCATTCGAACCCATCGAGATGAAGGGCTGGTTGATCTCAGTCTGCTGGCTGGACGACAGCTCGATCTTGGCCTTCTCTGCCGCTTCCTTCAGGCGCTGAAGCGCCATCTTGTCCTGCGTCAGGTCGGTCCCATGCTCTTTCTTGAACTCCTCGGCGAGGTAGTTCACGATGCGCATGTCGAAGTCTTCGCCACCCAGGAAGGTGTCGCCATTGGTCGACTTCACCTCGAACAGGCCGTCGTCGATCTCAAGGATCGTGACGTCGAACGTACCGCCGCCAAGGTCGTAGACGGCGATGGTGCGCGTCTCTTTCTTGTCGAGGCCATAAGCCAATGCAGCGGCCGTCGGCTCGTTGATGATGCGCAGAACTTCAAGGCCGGCGATTTTGCCCGCGTCCTTGGTGGCCTGACGCTGGGCATCGTTGAAATACGCGGGCACCGTGATGACGGCCTGCGTGACTTCTTCGCCCAGGTACGACTCGGCGGTCTCCTTCATCTTCTGAAGGATCAGTGCGGACACCTGTGCGGGGGAATACTTCTCACCGCGAACTTCGACCCATGCATCACCGTTGCCACCGGCAACCACTTTGAACGGAAGGTTCTTTTTGTCCTTGGCCAGATGCTCATCATCGAAGCGACGACCGATCAGGCGCTTGGCACCGAAGACGGTGTTTTCGGGGTTCGTGACGGCCTGCCGCTTGGCGGGCTGACCGACAAGCTTCTCGTTTTCCGTGTAGCCGACGATGGAGGGGGTGGTCCGGGCACCTTCCGCGTTCTCAATGACGCGGGGCTGCGAGCCGTCCATGATGGCGACGCAGGAGTTGGTGGTCCCGAGGTCGATACCGATGACTTTTGCCATTTCGAATAGTCCTCTCTTGGCGATTTGCGCGTCCCGAGGCCCTCTAAGGCGCCCCGGTCCCAATCCCAGGTTAAAAGCGATGCCGGGCGAAGATTTCCCGCCCCGCGGATCACGGGGTATATAAGGAGAGGCATTTGACGTCGCAAGGACGTGATGGGAGTGAATTTGACGGAAAAATGGGAACGTGACGTACGGGGTGTGCGTGTTATCGACGGATTTCTGTCGACCGCGGAGCAGGTTGCGATTGTTGAGGACGTTCGGGCCGTCGCCCGCATGGCCCCGTTTATCCGGCCCATGACGCCGCGTGGACGGCCGCTCTCGGTGCGTATGACGTCCGCCGGTGCGCTGGGCTGGGTGACCGATCAGAAGGGCTACCGCTACGAGGTGCGACACCCTTCGGGCGAACCCTGGCCCCCGATTCCGGTACGTGTCCGGGCGGTCTGGGATGCGGTCGTTCCGACGGCCCGCCCGCCCGAAAGCTGTCTCGTCAACTGGTATGGGCCGGACGCGAAGATGGGGATGCACGTTGACCGTGACGAGGCGGATCCCGCGCAGCCCGTCGTGTCGATCAGCCTTGGCGATGACGCATTGTTCCGCATCGGAAACCCGGAGCGGGGCGGCAAGACCGAGAGCTTGTGGCTGCGATCCGGTGACGTACTGGTGATGGAAGGTCCGGCACGTCTTCTGCACCATGGGGTCGACCGGATCGCGCCTGGCACCTCTACTCTTCTGGACGCGCCGGGACGGATCAACCTGACACTGCGGGTCGTGACATAGGCTTTGGGCGGGCAATCAGGGTGAGAGAGTGCAGCACCCCGTATAGACTTCCGACCCTGCGTGGGTCAGATCCAGTTGCAGGCCATACTGCTGATCAGACATGCCGTCCGAGCAGATGTTCCTTGACAGAATACCATGAATCGGCCCGCGCTCTGTTTGAGCGATGATGCCCCAAGGTTCCGATCGGCCGCTAGCGGCACGGATTACGGGGGTATCGATAGGAAGCTCTTCAAGTGGTGTGCGGAACGAACGGTCGATCAGATTCAGTGACCAGAACGGTTCCGTCCCGTAGCATGTGGTGATCGCCGGTGGTTGATCGTCGGGTTGCCCGGCTTGCCGGGACAGGAATCGCATAGATGCCCATCCGGCGCGTTCGCCCAGATTCACCTGGCCCCAAGCGCCACTCGCATTCAGGCGGACAACTTCGATATTCACGGCATTGGCTGCAAGATCGCCGAGAATTTCGGCCGACCCATCGGGTTGCGCGCGCACGTTCAGACGATCGTCCGCCGCTACGCCCACTACATCGAACAGCGCAGGCAAGCGCCCGCCGTCAGCTTGTGCCGGCACTGCCAGAAAGATGGCCGCGACCAGCCACCTCATCGACCGGCGAACCAGGAGGCGGAGGTGTGACGCTTGGTATAGAATTCGCCCATCATTCCGATGACCAAGGCGATCACGCCGATCATGAGGGGGTACTCCCAGTTCGTATAATGCGGGTTGTAATTGATGAAGGTATAGCCGCGCGACTGGTCGATGGCATGAAAGAGCGGGTTCCAGTCAAAGAACGCCAACATCGTGGACGGCAGCGTATTTGCGACGAACATCTTGCCGGACGCGATCATGTTCACGCGGCTGTAGATCGAATTGACGATCTGTACGAAGTTCGGAAACCAGGGCTTGAGCGCCAAAAGGATCATCCCGATGGCGGCCCCCGTGAACCACGCCAGCATGAACATGGCGAAGGCTCCGCCCGGATCCTCGATGACGATGGGGTGCCAGATGACGTGAACGCCGAACAGGATCAGAAAGACTGACAGGAGCTGGATGTATAGCGACGACAATGCGGCTGACAGGATGGCGATTGCCGTGTTCATCGGCGCATGTTTCATCATCGGTGACGCCGGGCCCTCGGCCCCGACGATGGCCCCCATCGCCTTGATGTGCGTCATGAACAGGAAGATTCCGGACATGATATAAAGAACGAAATCGCCGCGAAGGGCGGCCCCGCGAAGCCCGAGGAATGTGAACATGATAACGAAGGCGGCGATGAAGATCACCGACTGCATGATGTTCATGATCAGCGCCTGAAGGCCGGTAGAATGGCCCTTGCGGATATTGCGGACGGTGGCGTGATACACCAACTCCCCAAGAGTGAAGGCGCGGGTCAGCGCGGTGTCGCGGCGCTCTGGCTTGAACATGGCTCTTCCCTTGCTGCGCTTGCCCTGAAGCCATCCCGTATCATAAGCCTGCCTTCGGACCGAAGATTTTCAATAGGGGTATTAGCTATGGATTTCGACAAAATGATGGTGGTTCTCCGTAAATTGTCTCTCGAGGCGGGGGACAAGATCATGGAAATCTATGCGTCTCCCGATTTCGAAGTGAAGTCGAAATCCGACCAGAGCCCCGTGACAGAGGCGGACGAGGCGGCAGATGCGCTGATCTCCGCCGGTTTGCGCGCCGCGTTTCCCGATGCTGCACTGGTGACCGAGGAGCAGTCCGAGACGCACGACTTGAAGGTCAGCACGTTCTTCATCGTGGATCCGCTGGATGGCACCAAGGAGTTCGTGCAGCGCCGCGGTGATTTCACGGTCAACATCGCCTGGGTCGAGGATGGTGTCCCCGTGCGCGGCGTCGTCTATGCCCCTGCGAAGGGGCGGCTGTTCTGGACCAAGGCGGATGGCACCACCGTCGAGGAGACAGGCCCCTTCGACAAAGAGACACCGGGCAAATTGAGCCCTATATCAGTCTCTGAACCGGACAATTCGGCGCTTCTGGTCGTTGCCAGCAAGTCGCACCGCGACGCCGCGACCGACGCTTATATCAACAAGTATCAGGTCGCGGACATGAAGTCGGCTGGATCGTCTCTGAAGTTCTGCCTGGTGGCCACGGGCGAGGCGGACATCTATCCCCGGCTGGGTCGCACGATGGAATGGGATACCGCCGCCGGGCACGCTGTTCTTTCGGGGGCGGGCGGTCAGGTGGTGCGTTTCGAAGACCACACGCCGCTTACCTATGGCAAGCCGATCTTCGAAAACCCATTCTTCATCGCATTGGCGCCGGGTGTGGTGTTAAAGACAGCATAATCGACAAATTGTGGTCTTAATTGCGTGCCACCTCAGGCCCTGCGTTCTGGGTGGTTGAGTAAAGGGAAAAACATGAAGCGAACCGTTACCAAGGCGATTTTTCCCGTGGCCGGAATGGGCACCCGGTTTCTGCCAGCGACGAAGTCCGTGCCCAAGGAGATCATGACGCTCGTTGATCGCCCATTGATCCAATATGCCATCGACGAGGCGCGCGCGGCCGGGATCAAGGAGTTCATTTTCGTCACCTCGCGCGGCAAGTCCGCGCTGGAGGATTACTTCGATGATGCCCCCGTTCTTGAGCAGGAGCTGCGCCGCAAGAAGAAAACCGAGCTTCTGGAAGTTCTCAGGAAGACGACGATGGAGTCGGGTCAGATCGCCTACATCCGTCAGCACCGTGCCAAGGGGTTGGGTCACGCGGTCGCCTGCGCGCGTCGCATGATTCACGACGAACCATTTGCCGTGATCCTGCCTGATGACGTGATTGCGGCGGATAAGCCGTGTCTTGCGCAGATGGTCGAAGCCTATGCCGAAACCGGTGGCAGCATGGTGGCCGCTATGGAGGTCGCGCCCGACCGGGCATCTTCCTATGGCATCCTGGATGTCGAAAACAACGAAGGCCAAGCCCTGAAAGTGCGTGGAATGGTCGAGAAGCCCGAGTCGGGAACCGCGCCGTCTAACCTGGCGGTGATCGGTCGCTACATCCTCAGCCCGCGCGTGATGAAGCACCTCACCGGCCTCGGAGCCGGGGCGGGTGGGGAAATTCAACTGACGGATGCGATCGCGCGCGAAGTGGATGGCGACGGTGTCTACGGCTTCCGGTTTGAAGGGCAACGCTACGATTGTGGATCGAAGGCCGGCTTCCTGCAGGCGACCGTCGCCTTCGGACTGGCGCGCCCCGATTTGCGGGATGAGCTTTCGGAATTCCTCTCGGCGCTCAGCCTAAGCAGCAAGTAGGCCGCATGCCGCGCGCCGGAGACCTCTGGGCTTCCTACAAATTGCGGTGGCGGCGGCGTGGCCTTCTGGCCCGATCCCTCGCCAAGGCGCGGCAACTGACGCGGGTCGTCGACCGAACCCCCACGATCGCGCCCAGCGCGATCCTTTGCTTTTCGACCATCCGTAACGAAATGGGTCGTCTGCCCCATTTTCTGCGCCATCATCGGGCGCTGGGCGTCGACCATTTCCTGATGATCGATAACGCCAGCGATGACGGCACTGCCGAATACCTCGCCGGACAGCCGGACGTATCGCTGTGGTCCACGTCCGACAGCTACAAGGCCTCCCGGTTCGGGGTGGATTGGATGACGGCGCTGATGATGCGCCATGGGCACGGGCATTGGTGCCTGACGCTGGATGCCGATGAACTGTTAGTCTACGCCCATCATGACCGTCGCGACCTGCGTGCGCTCACCGATTGGCTTAACGTGACGCGGCGACCATCGATGGGGGCGCTGATGCTCGACATGTATCCGCGGGGCGCGCTGGGACGGGGCGTGCAGGATGCGGAGTCAGACCCGATCAAAGCGCTGCCCTATTTCGATGCGGGAAACTACGTCATGATCCGCCAGCCGAAATTGCAGAACCTCTGGGTTCAGGGCGGGCCGCGGGCGCGTGCTTTCTTCCAAGCCGAACCCCGGCGCGCGCCAACCCTGTCCAAGGTGCCGCTGGTCCGCTGGAACCGCCGCTATACCTATGTCAGCTCGACACATTCCCTGCTTCCAAGGCATCTGAACCACGTTTATGAAACCGATGGCTCCGAGGCACCGACGGGCGTTTTGCTGCACACCAAGTTCCTGCCGGAGGTCATCGCCAAATCCGCCGAAGAAAAGCGGCGTCGTCAGCATTTCGAAAACTCTTTGCTCTATAAAGGATATTACGACGCGCTGACCGACGACCCGGTGCTGTGGTGCGATCAGTCGACGCGATACCACGGCTGGCAGCAACTGGAGGGATTGGGCCTGTTGTCGCGCGGGGGGTGGAATTGATGACGGAACCGTTGCCCAATGGATTCATTCGCGGAGCGACAGCGTTCCAGGCAATTGCACTCAGATTGGAAACAATGCTCAAGGTTGGGCGGTATTTCTTTTGTGGTTCAAGGGGGGCAAGCGTCCTGAGATGGGGCTGATTTCGTCCTACCGAATGCGCTGGCGGCGGCGATACTGGCGTGCGCGCGCTTTCCGGCGCCGGCGGCAATTGTCGGTCGTCCATGACCGCACACGCGATATTAGGCCCGGCGCGATCCTCGCCTTCTCGACGGTCCGGAACGAGCGGATACGCCTGCCGTTCTTCCTGGACTACTATCGCAAGATGGGTGTCGAGCAGTTTCTAATCGTCGACAACGGCAGTGATGATGGTACGCGGCAATACCTTTCCGACCAGCCCGACGTCTCGGTCTGGACGACGACGGCCAGTTACGCCAAGTCGGCGTACGGCGTGGACTGGCTGAACTGGCTGATGCGACTGCACGCGCACCGGCACTGGTGCCTGACCGTCGATATTGACGAATTCCTGGTCTACCCGTTCTGTGATACCCGCCCGCTGCGGGCGCTGACGGATTGGCTCGACGCGTCATCGATCCGCAGTTTCGGGTCGATGCTTCTGGACATGTATCCCAAGGGCCCCCTTTACGCGCAGCCCTACCGCGAGGGGCAAAACCCATTCGACATCGCCGCATGGTTCGACAGCGGAAACTACATGATCCAGAAGAACTCCACCTATGGAAACCTTTGGATCCAAGGGGGGGTCCGCGCACGGAAATTCTTCGCCGGATCACCAAGGAAGGCACCCGCGCTCAACAAGGTTCCCCTTGTTAAATGGAGAAAGGAATTCGTCTACATCAGCTCGACGCACGCCCTTCTGCCGCGCGGACTGAACCTGACCTATGACGCGTCTGGCGGTGAAAAGACGACCGGTGTTCTGCTGCACGCCAAGTTCCTGAGCCTGTTCGTCGACCGCGCCGCCGAGGAGGCGAAGCGGTCCGAACACTACCGCGCGAGCGACGAATACAAGGTCTATGCCGACGGGATCGATGCGGATGCCGACCTGTGGTGCAAGTGGTCGGAGCGCTATATCAACTGGCGGCAACTGGAAATACTGGGCCTGATCTCCAAGGGGAACTGGGCGTGACGCTGGGCTTTGTTCTTCTGGTGCACACGGCGTTTGACCGGGCCGAGCAGGTGGCGCGCTATTTCGCGGCAAACGACTGCCCTGTGGTCATCCACGTGGATGGCAAGGTCAAGCAGCGCGTCTTCAGGGAGTTTCGGGACCGCTTCAAAGACGACCCCGCGATCCGCTTTTGCAGGCGTACCCGCGTGGAGTGGGGCACCTGGTCGTTGGTTCGCGCGACGCAGGAGGCATCAACGCGCCTTCTGGAGGAGTTTCCAGAGGTGCGGCACGTCTTCCTGGCGTCCGGGTCCTGCTTGCCGCTGCGTCCTGTGGCCGAGCTGCGCGACTATCTTGATGAGAGGCCGGAGACGGACTTCATCGAAAGCGTCACAACGGATCAGGTCACTTGGACCGTCGACGGGCTGGAGACCGAGCGGTTCACGCTGCGCTTCCCATTCTCGTGGCGAAAGAACCGGAAGCTTTTCGACGCCTACGTCCGACTCCAACGTCGCCTCGGCCTGAAAAGGCGCATTCCCGAGACGGTGTCGCCCCACCTTGGTAGCCAATGGTGGTGTCTGACGCGGCGGACGCTTGAATCGATCCTTCAGGCCCCCGACAGGGCGGAGCTGGATGCGTATTTCTCCAAGGTCTGGATTCCGGACGAGAGCTATTTTCAGTCTCTCGTTCGACGGTTTTCGACATGTATCGAGAGCCGCTCCCTGACGTTGTCCAAGTTCGACGTGTATGGAAAGCCGCATATCTTCTACGATGACCACCAGCCCTTGCTGGAGCGCTCGGATTGCTTCGTCGCCCGCAAGATCTGGCCACGGGCAGATAAGCTGTACCAGACGTTTCTGGATGACAACCGTCCTGTTACTCGGCGGGGGGAGCCCAATCCGGGCAAGATCGATCGCGTGTTTTCCAAGGCGAACGAACGTCGGGGGCAGGGCCGGCCCGGTCTTTATTCGCAGGCCCGCTTTCCGTCGCCCGGTTTGGAAAACGGGATCACCGCTGCGCGCTACAACGTTTTCTGCGGGTTCGAGGATCTGTTCGAGGAGGTCCAACCCTGGCTCGCGCGGCGTTTGGGTGGTCGCGTGCACGGGCATCTCTATCACCCTGACCGTGTTCAATTCGCGGGCGGTGAGACCGTGATCAACGGTTGTCTGTCCGACAGCGCCGCGCTGCGCGACTATCGGCCGGAGCAGTTCCTGACCAATCTTCTGTGGTCCACCCGAGGAGAGCGGCAGAGCTTCTTCTTCGGGCCGAACGACCAACCCGAGATAGGGGCATTTCTGGCCCGAGATCCGAACGCGACTCTCGTTGTGATCTCGGGGGCATGGGCCGTGCCGCTGCATACGTCAAACATGGAGTTCGACGAGGTGAAAACCGAGGCTGCGCGCCTGCAACGCGCCGAGCTTGCCTTCCTGCGTGAGCTGAAGGCCCCCGGCGTTGCTGCGCGCCTTCACCTTTGGACGCTTGCGGATTTCGTCGTGAACCCAAAGGAAAAGGTAAATAACGTGATGCGGGAAATCACCGGACCCGGCCCACGCCGCCTGACCGACCTGCCCGAAATTCGCGACCTGTCCGCTTTCCCGGTTTTCCTGCAAAAATTACGCAACGCGGGAATGAAGCCGCAGGTGATGGGGAGCTTTGATGGCCACTAGGTTCGACGCCTTCGTCCTGTTCGCGGAAATGCGGACCGGCTCCAATCACCTAGAGGAGTCGCTCAACACAATGGCCGACATCACCAGCTTCGGTGAAGTTTTCAACCCGGTCTTCATAGGGTCGAAAAACCAGACCGAGTTGTTCGGAATCGACATGAAAATGCGCGAGTCTGATCCGATAGCGCTGCTGCGGAAAATCGTGGCGCAGACAGGGGTCAGCGGGTTCCGGTTTTTCCATGATCATGACCCGCGCGTACTGGATGCGGTTCTGGATGATCCGAAGATCGGCAAGGTCATTCTCAGCCGCAATCCTCTGGACAGCTATGTCTCGCTGGCGATTGCATCTCAGACGGGCCAATGGCGCCTGACGAACCCCAAGATGGCCAAGGCCGCGAAGGCGACGTTCGTCGGCGCCGACTTCGATGCGCTCATTGACCGCCAGCGCTGCTTCCGTGACCGGGTCCAGCGACAGCTACAGACGACGGGCCAGTCGGCATTCTGGATCGGCTACGACGACATCGGCGACCTAGATGTTCTCAATGGGCTTGCCGCGTTCCTTGGGTCCAAGGCCAGGTTGGAGGAGGTGCCGGGCAAGCTCAAACGGCAAAACCCCGGCGAAATCGAGGAAAAGGTCGAGAACCCAGACGAAATGCGCGCGCATCTCGCGACGCTCGATCCATTTCTGCTGTCGCGATCGGTCAACGTCGAACCCGCCCGTGGTCCCGCGACGCCAACGTTCATGGCCGCGGCCGACAGCCCGCTTCTTGCGCTGCCTATTCCGGGCGGACCCGAGGAATCGCTGCGCGACTGGCTGACCGCGCTCGACGGGGTGCCCCCGTCCGAAGGCCTCACCCAGAAACAATTGCGACCTTGGATGCGAAAGGCCAAAGGATTCGTCAGTTTTACGATCGTTCGGCATCCGCTGGCCCGTGCGCACGATGCCTTCCGCAAGATGATGGCCGCCAATGGACCGCAGGCAAACAATCTGCGTCGGATCCTGACGAACCAGCATGCAGTCGAGTTGGATGGCCCCCCTGCGGTGGCGTTCTTGGGATTTTTGAACTTTTTGGGCGCAAATTTGAACCGGCAGTCGTCACTGCCCGCGGCCCCCGAATGGGCAAGCCAAGCCGCGCTTCTGTCGGGGATGGCCCAGGCTGTCCTGCCCCAGCGCCTTATCCGCGAGGGTGAAGCGCAGGATGAGCTTGCGCGCCTGGCTGAAAGGTCGGGACGGATTGCGCCGACCTTCGATTTGCCGGGACGCGATGCACTTGACGCGATACTTACCGAAGAAATCGATCACGCCTGCATGCAGGCCTACCGACGCGACTACCTCGGCTTCGGCTTCAAGAAATGGAAGAATTCCTGACGGTCAGGCGGCGACCGACGACTGTGCCTCGGTCAGGATCGTGTAGAGAATCGCCGGGTCGCCATTGGCGCGCAGCTTGGCGCAAAGCGCCGAATCTCGCAGCGTGCGCGACACCAGCGCAAGCGCCTTGAGGTGTGCAACGCCCGCACCCTCGGGGGCGAACAGGGCGAAGACAAGGTCCACGGGCTTACGATCCGTCGCGTCGAAGTCCAGCGGCGCTTCCAGCCGTATGAAGACGCCATGTACCTGGTCGAGGTCGGCCATTCGTGAGTGGGGGAGGGCGACACCGTCGCCCACACCCGTCGTTCCAAGCGCCTCGCGTTCCTGCAGGGCGTTGAACGCGGCATCATAATCCAGTCCATACAGTTCCTTGACCACCTCGGAGAGGTCGCAGAACAGACGCTTCTTGCTGGAAGCCTTGGGCAACACCTTTACTGCCCCGGGGGACAATATTTCGCTCAACTGCATTGCTCTTCCTCGTTGATGCCGACCTGACGGCTTCAGGCGCTGGTCGCAGGGTCGATCCAGCCGACGTTTCCGTCTTCTCGCTTGTAGACCACGTTCACGCCGCCGCCCTTTTCGTTCTTGAACACCAGCACAGGTGCGCTGGCCAACTCCATTTGCATGACCGCTTCGCCTACGGACAGGGAGGGGATTCTGGTCTCCATCTCGGCCACGATCACGGGCGAAAGACTATCAGGTTCATCATCCGACGCCTCTGCGGCGAGGATATACGAGGACGCCCCCGAAAGTTCAACCGGCTGAGAACGCTCCTGATGATGGTTCTTCAGTCGGCGCTTGTAGCGGCGCAACTGCTTGTCCATCTTTTCACTGCAAGCATCGAAAGCAGCATAGATTTCAGTGGCTTTTGCACTGGCTTGCGCGGTCAACCCGGTCGACAGGTGTACCGTCGCCTCGCAACCGAATTCGTGCGCCGACTTGGAAAAGACGATGTTTGCATCGGTTGGGCGCTGGGCGTACTTGTCGATGACAGAGCCAAGCTCGGTCTTGACGTGCGTCTGCAGGGCTTCGCCGATGTCGATCTGTTTTCCTGTGATCTGGTAGCGCATGATTCCTCCTGAAATGCATAGCGGAGCCGCCGGACCTGACCGAAGTCGCTGCATGAGGGTCCGGGCACCGAACCGCTGGGGCGGTAAGGGTCTGCACAAGCGTTCCAGCCAACGGAACAGGGGCAGGTGGACGGGTCTCCATACCTGATTGGGCGCTTTATCAGGGGCATCTGTCAATCTTGAAACGCATCGACCTCGACCCAATGGGCCCAGTGAACCCGTGCTATCTTGCGAAAGACTCGCCCAGATAGACCCGTCGCACGTTGTCGTTGGACACCACTTCGTCGGGCGTGCCCGACATCAGGACGCCGCCATCGTGCAGGATATAGGCCCGATCGACAATTTCCAGCGTTTCCCGGACGTTGTGATCCGTGATGAGCACCCCGATTCCACGAGATTTCAGCTCCACGACCAGCGCGCGAATATCACCGACGGAGATCGGATCGACACCAGCGAAAGGTTCGTCCAGCAGCAGGTAACGGGGGTTGGCGGCAAGGCAGCGCGCGATCTCGACCCTGCGACGTTCGCCGCCTGACAGGGCCATTGCCGAGGCACGGCGCAAGTGTTCGATGTGGAATTCGCCCAACAGCTCCTCCAACCGCTCCCGGCGGCGGTGGCGCTTGGGCTCGGCCACCTCCAGAATTGCCATGATGTTCTGTTCGACCGTAAGGCCACGGAAGATCGACATCTCTTGTGGCAAATATCCGATTCCGGCCTTGGCGCGGCGATACATCGGCAGGAAGGTCACGTCGGCCCCGTCCAGCGTTACTGTGCCGCCGTCCGGTGTCACCAGGCCGGCGATGCAATAGAACGTCGTCGTCTTGCCCGAGCCGTTAGGCCCCAACAGTGCGACGACCTCGCCGCGCGCCAGGTCCATCGACACGTCGCGGATCACTGGGCGCTTCTTGTAGGACTTGCGCAGGTTGCGAATGTGCAGCCCGCCCTCGCCTTCGGTGACCGAGAACTTGCTCATGGTTGCAGAGTGGTCCGCACGCGGCCCGTCACGACGCCCGCACCGGAATTGAGGTTCACCGTCAGCCGGTCACCGGCGAGCGTGTTTCCCGCCTGCGTCACAACCACGTTGCCGGTCAGCAGGATGTCGGAGGAGCCAAGGGTATAGACCGCCTCCTGCCCCTCGGCCGCATCGTCGCCTGCGACAATCAAAACCTCCCCGCTGGCGTTGAGCCGCTCGATCGACCGATTTCCGCCTGTGGTGGTATAGTCGACGGTGACTTGCCGGGCCGACAGGCGAAGGTCACCCTGCGCGATCACGACGTTTCCTGTCAGAACGGCCCGCCCCGTGGCCTGATCGACCTCCAGGTTGTCTGCGGCCACCTCAACCGGGGCGGAATTGTCGAAATTTCCACGACCGAAGCCGATATCGGATGTCTGCGCCGTCGCAGGAAGGGCAAGGAAGAGAAGGGCAAGGGCACGCAAGAACATCATAATAATCCGGATCACTTTGGGGGGGTGTATAGCAGATCCACGCCATTCGTGAATAGCATCAGCGCCGAGCCGTTTTCATCCTCGGTCAGGACCATGCTGCCGGCGCGCAATTTGCCCAGCGGTCCGTCACCCGTGACCTCCTCGGGTGATACGATTGCCAGCCCGGCCAATGACCCTTCCAGCTGGTCGGTTCGGAGCACGTATCCAGTCGAGGTTTCGACCCGCACATCGCCCGTCAGGACGATGGTCCGTTCCGCAGTGTCCAGATCGCCTGCATCCGAAATGACCGTCGCACGACCGCCACCGGCGTCGTTCAGAACAAGGCGTAGGGCCACGGCTGACATGCGGCGGGGGTCCTCCGGGTCGGGGAGCGCCAGGCGCGCCGACAGATCGAATGCCGTCCGGCCCTGCGACACGCCAGCGAAGCGCGGCATGGTCAGCTGCTGATCGCGGGCCCGTTCCGATACATCGACTTCGGCATACGGGATGGCATCGTCGGGGTTCACCTTGCGCGCCAGAAGGAACATTGTGGACAGCAACGCAAGTGCCAGAACAGGCAGGATCAGCGTCGCCGACCGGATGATCCGGCTGCGGAGGGGAGTGGTCGGGCTGCGTATCGCCATGGTTAATATCTAGGCCCGGCGCGTCCGATTAGGAATGGGCGAAGATATCGGTTTCGGGATAGCCGATGAGATCGAGCTTGGCCCGCGTTGGCAGGAAATCGAAACAGGCCTGCGCGATCTCCATCCGTCCCTCGCGCTCCAGCCGGGCGTCCAGAGTGTCTTTCAGGCGATGCAGGTACAGCACGTCGGATGCGGCATAGGCCATCTGCGCATCCGTCAGCTCCGCCGCGCCCCAGTCGGATGTCTGCTGCATCTTGGAGATGTCTTCCTGCAGAAGCTCCGACAGAAGCGCCTTGAGGCCGTGACGGTCGGTATAGGTCCGCACCAACCGCGACGCGATCTTGGAGCACCAGACCGGCTGCGCCAGTGCACCGAACGTGTGGTACATCGCCGCGATATCGAACCGTCCAAAGTGGAACAATTTGAGCACGCTGTCGTCGTTCACCAGCCGGACCAGGTTCGGGGCCTCGGTCTGGCCCTGCATCACCTGCACCAGGTGCGCGGTGCCGTCGCCGGACGAAAGCTGCACCAGGCAAAGCCGGTCGCGGTGGGGGTTCAGGCCCATGGTCTCGCAATCGATCGCAACCGATTTTCCCATATCCAGCCCGTCAGGCAAATCGCCCTTGTGCAGCGTGATCTTGTCCAGCGCGATGGTCATGGGTGCCCCCTGAAATCCGGTCCTGAAAACACGAACGCCCGGCGGCCCTGGTAGAAGGCGCGCCGGGCGTTTCATGCATGGTAGACCGTGGTGCCCAGGAGAGGACTCGAACCTCCACTCCCTTGCGAGAACTGGCACCTGAAGCCAGCGCGTCTACCAATTCCGCCACCTGGGCATCCACGGTGCGCGGTGCGTATATCCGGTCGAGTGGGGTGTCAATCGCTCTGGTTCATAAAATCGAAAGTCTTGCCCGCGCCGCTCTCGAGCGGTATCGCGGACCGTGAATTCAGGAGGGTCTTCCATGCAGAAGCTCGTCACCATTTTCGGCGGATCCGGTTTCGTCGGCCGCTACATCGCCCGCCGAATGGCCAAACAGGGCTGGCGTGTCCGCGTCGCCTGCCGCCGCCCGAACGAGGGGCATTTCGTTCGCATGTACGGAGCCGTCGGGCAGGTCGAGCCGATTTTCGCGAACATCCGCGACGACGCCTCCGTTGCCGCTGCGCTGTCGGGGGCCGATGCGGTCGTCAACTGCGTGGGGGTCCTTGCCCCGTCCGGCAAGAACTCATTCGAGGCGACGCAGGCCGAGGGCGCGACCCGTATTGCCCGCATTGCCGCCGACGAGGGGATCACGAACATGGTCCAGATAAGCGCCATCGGTGCCGATGCCGATAGCGACAGCGACTATGCCCGCACCAAGGCCGCTGGAGAGGCGGGAGTGCTGGAGCATCAGCCGGGGGCCATAATCCTGCGCCCTTCCATCGTGTTCGGCCCCGAGGACGAGTTCTTCAACCGCTTCGCCGGCATGGCGCGTCTTGCGCCGGTTCTGCCGGTGGTGGGCCCCGACACTAAGTTTCAGCCCGTCTACGTCGATGACGTGGCAGCAGCCGCTGAACTGGCGCTGACCGGCAAGGCCCCGGCGGGGATTTATGAACTGGGTGGCCCGGATGTCGACACCTTTCGGGAGCTGATGCAGACCATGCTCAAGGTCATCCGCCGCCGTGCCCTGATCGTGACCGTGCCGTTTTTCGTGGCGCGGATCATGGCGGCCGTGCTGGACTTCGGCCAGAAGGCTACCGCCGGTGTCCTGCACAACGGGGTGCTGACGCGGGACCAGGTGCGCAACCTGGCCAAGGACAATGTTACCAGCGGTGACTATCCGGGGTTCAAGGCACTCGGCATCGAGCCGTCGACGATGGAGACGGTCCTGCCCGGATACCTGTGGAGGTTCCGCCCTTCGGGTCAGTATTCGGATATCAAGGACAGCGCCAAGAACATGAAGACCTGACGCGCCGCGCATCCGCACTATGTCCCCGTCCTCATCTTAGGGGACCGATATGGCCGAGAACACACGCGACCTGACTGAAGGCCCAATCTGGAAGACGCTTGCAATGCTTGCAGGGCCCATGATGCTGGGAATTCTGGCGGTTATCTCGACGGGTCTTGTTGATGCGTATTTTCTGGCCAAAGTTTCCTCCGATGCCTTGGCTGCGGTCGGTTTCGTGTATCCGGTGACAACAGCGATCTCATCGTTGTCGATCGGTTTGTCGGCAGGTGCGGGGGCAATCATCAGCCAAGCGCTGGGCCGCAAGGAAAGCGATGACGACGTGACGCGCCGGGGCCTTCATTCCCTCGGCATCGGCATTGTTCTGGCGGTCATCGCCGGACTTCTGTTTTGGCTGCTGGACGGCTTGCTGTTTCAGGCGCTGGGCGCGGATCGTGCGGTTCTTGACGCGGCTTTGCGGTATACGCCGCTCTGGTGCCTGTCATTTCCATTTCTTGTATCGATGATGCTGATCAACTCCGTTTTTCGCGCGCACGGCAGCGGCGTGGCGTCGGCCGGAATCATGGTGTTTTCGGCGGTGGTAAACGTGGCGACGACTCCGATGTTCATCGTGGGTTGGGGCCCGGTGCCCGAAATGGGGATCGCGGGCGCGGCGATGGGCACGTTGGTGGCGATGGTCACAGCCAGCATTCTGGCAGGGTATCTCGCCCTGCGGTCGGGCATGTTGCAGCCCTGTTCCGAGCCGTTCAGGGATCTGTGGCGCAACGCCAAGATCATCGCCGGGATCGGTGGGCCCGCCGCCGCGTCAAACGCGATCAACCCGGCCGGCATGGCGCTGGTTACTGCCGCAGTTGCGACCGTCGGCTCCGCCAGCGTGGGCGGCTTCGGTGCGGCGACACGGGTCGAATCGTTCATGGCTGTGCCGCTGCTGGCCCTTTCGGCAGGGATCGGGCCCGTGGTCGGTCAGAACTGGGGGGCCGACAAGCGCTACCGCGCCCGTCGGGCGTTGCGCCTGTGTTTGGGGTTTTCGGTCGGGTACGGCCTGCTGGTCGCGCTTGTGCTGACGGTATTTGCCGAACCTATCGCCAACGCATTCGGTGCCAGCGAAAGCAGCACGCAGGCCGCCGAATCCTACCTGCGTGTCGTTGGCTGGTCGCTGTTCGGTTTCGGAATGCTTGTGACCGGGAACGCGGCGTTGAACGCCATCTCTAAGTCCGGCCATTCCATGACGCTCTCTATTGCTCGCGTGTTGGTCGTCTACGTTCCACTGGCCTGGCTGGGAGTGACGCTGTTCGGCTATGCGGGCATCCTGGGCGCGGCTGTCCTGGCCAACGTGTTTGGTGCGTGGGCCGTCTTGGTTGCGGCGCGGGCGACGGATCTTTTGACGCTCGACGCCTTGCCGGTCGCGGTGCCCGCCAAGGCCGTTCCCGACTAGAGGTAAACCCAACCGAGGAGAAATGCGCCAAGCATCATGCGGTAAATCACGTAAGGCGTGAAACTCACCGACCGAAGCAGCCGCATCATCAGTGCCAGCGCGGCCAGTGCCGCGAAGAAGGCCATGACCGCGGCAATGGCCGCATCGCGCACAAGTTGCCCATCGGTCTGGCCGATCAGGTCGAGCGAGAGCAAAAAACCCGAAGCGATGATCGTCGGGATCGACATCAGCATCGAGATGCGGGCCGCATCCTCCCGGCCGTACCCCATCGCGCGCGCCCCGGTGATGCAGATGCCCGAGCGGGATGTTCCGGGAATCAGCGCCAGCGCTTGCCAGATGCCAAATTTAATCGCCTGTCCAGGCGTCCAGTCTGTGATGTCCTTTTCGCTGCCGCCATATCGATCAAACAACCAAAGCAGTGCTCCAAAGAGGATCGTAGCCCACCCGATCACCGCGACCGAGCGCAGCAGGTCCGACGCCCCGGTGATCTTCAGCACCAGCCCCGCGATCATCACCGGCACCGTTGCAATGGCCAGCCCGGCGGCGAGGCGTTCGTCCGGTCCCCAACGACGCGCGAACAAGCCTGCGGTGCCGACCAGCGCGCGCATCACCTCAGTACGGAAGTACAGCAGGACAGCCCCCAGCGTTCCGATGTGCAGCGCAACGTCCAACGCGACCCCTTGATCCTGAATTCCAGTCAGTTGTGGGACAAGGATCAGATGCGCCGAGGAAGATATCGGCAGGAATTCTGTCACGCCCTGAATCATCGCCAGGAGGATAAGATGCCAAAGTGCCATTGTGGACTGCCTGATTCGACTTGTTTTTCGCACCATGAAGCAGGGGACGTGACAGGGGAAGTCGGGTGAATGGTCCGATACGGACCTAAAAAACGGCAATTTGTCGCGGTGGCGTGCGCGCGAATGGCGAAAAATGATGTATTAGGTCAGCATTGCTGACTTTATGTTCACCTAAGCATCGTTTATGCGATAATTCCCGACCACGCAGGAGGATTCCATGGCTGGCAACAAGATGCTCCAGTTCGTAACCGTCGAACGCAAGACTCCTGAGAAGCGGGATGCGGAGACCCGGAAGGAAGACTTCGGCGAAATCTACCGCGAGTATGCTGCCGAGCGCGCGGCCGAACAAGCCGGCCGGTGCAGCCAGTGCGGCGTACCGTATTGCCAGACCCACTGCCCCTTGCACAACAACATCCCTGACTGGCTGCGTCTTGTGGCCGAAGGGCGGTTGCAAGAGGCCTACGAGATCAGCCAAGCCACCAACACCTTCCCCGAGATTTGTGGTCGTATCTGTCCGCAGGATCGCCTGTGCGAAGGCAACTGCGTGATCGAGAAGTCGGGCCACGGCACCGTCACCATCGGTGCGGTCGAGAAATACATCACCGATACCGCCTTCGAGATGGGCTGGGTTCCGTCAATCAAACCGCGTCGCGAACGGGCCGAGAGTGTCGGAATCATCGGTGCCGGCCCCGGTGGCCTGGCCGCGGCGGATATGCTGCGCCGAGCGGGCGTGCAGGTTACCGTCTATGACCGCTACGATCGTGCGGGCGGCTTGCTGACCTATGGCATCCCCGGCTTCAAGCTGGAAAAGGATGTCGTGATGCGCCGCAATGACCAACTGGCCGACGGCGGCGTCGCGTTCGTGCTGAACTGCGAGGTTGGCCGGGATATCACATTCGATCAGATCCGCGAAAAGCATGACGCGGTCATCGTTGCTACCGGCGTCTACAAGACGCGGGAACTGGACGGAAAGAATGCCGACGCACGGGGTGTCGTGCGTGCCATCGACTATCTGACCGCGTCGAACCGCAAGAGCTTTGGCGACGACGTGCCCGAGTTCGATAGCGGGGAGCTGTCGGCGGAGGGCAAGCGCGTCGTTGTCATCGGTGGCGGCGACACGGCTATGGACTGCGTGCGCACGGCTGTCCGTCAGGGGGCAACATCGGTGAAGTGCCTGTACCGGCGTGACCGGGCGAACATGCCCGGTTCGCAGCGCGAAGTGCAGAACGCCGAGGAAGAGGGCGTCGAGTTTGTCTGGCTGACAGCGCCCGCCGGGTTCGAGGCCGGGCTTCAGGAAGCCTCCGAGGGTGGCGTTGCCGTGAGCGGCGTCAACGTCCAGAAAATGCGCCTGGGAGAGCCGGACGCCACGGGCCGCCAGAAGCCGGAACTGATCGAGGGGGCTGACTATATCGAGGAAGCCGATCTCGTGGTGAAGGCGCTGGGCTTTGAGCCCGAATCATTGCCGACGCTGTGGTCCAAGCCCGAGTTGGAAGTGACTCGTTGGGGTACGGTGAAGGCCGATTTTCGCACCCATGAGACCCCGTTGGACGGTGTCTATGCGGTTGGGGACATCGTGCGCGGTGCCTCCTTGGTGGTCTGGGCGATCCGCGACGGACGCGAGGCCGCCGATGCAATTCTGGAGAAATTTTCCGCCGCAGATGCGCCGGTGATCGCCGCCGAATGATGGGAATCCGACGGATGATCCGCGGGTGATACACGGCATACGTATTGAAGCTGAAAGGTCAGTATAGCTGACCAGTTCCAGAGGTTGATGAAATCCAAATGGCTCCGACCATCGACACCGTGCTCCAGGATGAGGAGCTTCTTCTGCGCTGGCTGCCCGGCAGCGCGCGGCGGATGATCGTGGTGTTCACCGGCGTGCAGGCCGGCTTCGGTGGCGCGCCGCTGGATGAATTTGCCGCCTCTGCGTCGCGCCGAGGGGAGAACAACGTGCTGTTCGTGACCGATCGGCGCGCGACGTGGTACTCGGCACCGGGCCTGTGGTCGAAAATCGTCAAGCTGGTGCGGTACCTGCGCCGGTCCGAAGGGATCGAAGAGATCGTGACGCTTGGCAATTCGATGGGTGGCTATGGCGCGCTCTTGCTGCCGCAGGACCTGCGCGTGAAGCGGGCCATCGCGTTCTCGCCGCAGTTGACGCTGGCCCGTGACCTGACCGACGACACGCGCTGGCCCGATATCATGAAGCGCTATGGCAAGATGCCCGCGCGGAATGTCGGCGAAACCTTTGCCAGCACACGCACACAGTATTATCTCACGGCAGGTGGCGGGTGTCGTGAAGATATCGACCATCTGGAATTCGCGCCCCAAGACAAGCGGGTGCATCGCTGGATCCTGCCGCGCGGCCGCCACAACCTGGCGGGTTCGCTGAAAGAGACGGGGATCCTCTACGACCTGATCGGCGCGATTATCAGGGGCAGAAAAGCCCGCGTCGAAGCCCTGTACCAACGCTATTCGGAGATGGTCGAAGGACCGTCCCGCCCCGCCATCCCTGTTCAAGGAGAGACCCCATGACCCATTATTTCAGTGACTGGGAACGCGACGAGCTGACCCGCCGCCAAGCCATGGACAGCAACAGCTTGTATCATGAGGACAGCGAACACGCCTCCTGCGGGGTGGGTCTTGTCGTGAACATCTCGGGCAAGCGGTCGCGCAAGGTGGTCGAGGCCGGGATCGCGGCGCTCAAGGCCATCTGGCACCGGGGTGCGGTGGACGCCGACGGCAAGACGGGTGACGGCGCGGGCATCCACGTGCAGATCCCGGTGGAGTTCTTCAAGGACCAGATCCGCCGCACAGGCCACGAACCGCACGAGGGCAAGCGCATCGCCGTGGGGCAGGTTTTCCTGCCGCGCGACAACTTCAGCGCGCAGGAAGTCTGCCGGACCATCGTGGAGACCGAGGTCTTGCGGATGGGGTATTACATCTATGGCTGGCGCCACGTGCCGGTGAACATCGATTGTCTGGGCGAGAAGGCCAACGCGACCCGCCCCGAGATCGAGCAGATTCTGATCTCCAACGTCAAAGGCGTGGACGAAGACACCTTTGAGCGTGAGCTCTATGTCATCCGCCGCCGGATCGAGAAGGCAGCCATCGCGGCGCAGATCAGCGGGCTTTATCTTGCCTCGCTGTCCTGCCGGGGCGTGATCTACAAGGGTATGATGCTGGCCGAGCAGGTGGCGGAATTCTACCCTGATCTTCAGGACGAGCGGTTCGAGAGCGCCTTCGCAATCTACCACCAGCGGTATTCGACCAACACCTTCCCGCAGTGGTGGCTGGCGCAGCCGTTCCGGATGTTGGCCCACAACGGCGAGATCAATACCCTGAAGGGTAACGTCAACTGGATGAAATCGCACGAGATCCGCATGGCCTCCGGTGCCTTTGGCGAGATGGCCGAGGACATCAAGCCGATCGTCCCCAAGGGCGCGTCGGATTCCGCCGCGCTGGATTCCGTGTTCGAGGTGATGGTGCGGGCCGGGCGGTCGGCACCCATGGCCAAGACGATGCTGGTGCCAGAGTCCTGGTCGCAGTCGGCGGTCGAATTGCCCGACGCCTGGCGCGACATGTATGCCTATTGCAACGCGGTGATGGAGCCGTGGGACGGACCTGCCGCGCTGGCCATGACCGACGGCCGCTGGGTCTGTGCGGGGCTTGACCGGAACGGTTTGCGCCCGATGCGCTATACCCTGACCGGCGACGGTCTGTTGATCGCCGGATCCGAGGCCGGGATGGTGCCGGTCGATGAAAGCATAGTCGTGGAAAAGGGGGCCCTGGGACCCGGCCAGATGATCGCCGTGGACATGGAAAAGGGAACCCTGTTCCACGACACAGAGATCAAGGACAAGCTGGCCCGCGCACTGCCGTTCGGGGAGTGGGTGGAGAAGATCACTGACTTGACCGAAGTCACCAAGGGCGTCGCCGAAACGGCTGTCCATTCGGGTGACGAGTTGCGCACGCGGCAGGTGGCCGCCGGATATTCCATCGAGGAGCTGGAGCAGATCCTTGCCCCGATGGCCGAGGACGGAAAAGAGACGTTGGCCTCCATGGGCGACGACACGCCCAGTGCCGTGCTGTCCGAGAAGTATCGTCCCCTGAGCCACTTCTTCCGCCAGGCGTTCAGCCAGGTGACCAACCCGCCCATCGACTCGCTTCGTGAGTTCCGGGTGATGAGCCTGAAGACACGGTTCGGAAACCTCAAGAACGTGCTGGACGAGGATTCGTCGCAGACCGAGATCCTCGAATTGCCCTCGCCTTTCGTCGGCAACTCGCAATTCCAGGCGATGTTCGACCATTTTGCGGAATCCGTGGTAACAATCGACTGCACGTTCGAGGCCGGTGGTATCTTTGGTGCCTTGAAGGAAGGCCTGGAGAGGATCCGGGCCGAGGCCGAGGATGCGGTACGCTCTGGTGCGGGGCATATCGTCCTGACCGACCGCATGCAGGGCGAAGACAAGGTCGCGATGCCGATGATCCTGGCGACGTCCGCCGTGCATTCGTGGTTGATAAGCAAGGGGTTGCGGACTTTCTGTTCGATCAACGTGCGGTCGGCCGAATGCATCGACCCGCATTATTTCGCGGTGCTGATCGGCTGTGGCGCGACCACGGTTAACGCCTATCTGGCGCAGGACAGCCTGGCTGACCGGATCGAGAAGGGTCTGCTGGATTGTACGCTGGACGTCGCGGTTGACCGCTATCGTCAGGCCATTGATGCCGGATTGTTGAAGATCATGGCGAAAATGGGCATTTCGGTCATCTCCTCCTATCGCGGCGGTCTGAACTTCGAGGCAGTCGGATTGAGCCGGGCGATGTGCGCGGAGTACTTCCCCGGCATGTTGAGCCGGATTTCCGGTATCGGCACGAACGGTATCCAGAAGAAATTGGAGGCGGTGCACGCAAGCGCCTATCACGGGGCGTCGAACGTTCTGCCGATTGGCGGCTTCTACAAGGCGCGTCGCTCGGGCGAGAAGCACGCCTGGGAAGCCAAGACGATGCATATGCTCCAGACGGCCTGCGACCGCGGCTCCTACGAGGTCTGGAAGCAGTTCAGCCACGCGATGCAGTCGAATCCGCCGATCCACCTGCGCGACCTTTTGGCGATCAAGCCCAAGGGGGCACCCATCCCGATCGAGGAAGTCGAGAGCATCACCTCGATCCGAAAGCGGTTCGTGACGCCGGGCATGAGCCTCGGGGCCCTGTCCCCGGAGGCGCACAAGCTGCTCAATGTTGCGATGAACCGGATCGGGGCCAAGTCCGACTCGGGCGAGGGCGGGGAAGATCCGGCGCATTTCGTGCCGGAGCCCAACGGCGACAACCCGTCGGCCAAGATCAAGCAGGTCGCTTCGGGGCGCTTCGGTGTCACGGCGGAATACCTGAACCACTGCGAGGAGCTTGAGATCAAGGTCGCGCAGGGGGCCAAGCCCGGCGAGGGCGGTCAGTTGCCCGGCATGAAGGTCACCGACCTGATCGCGCGGCTGCGCCATTCGACCAAGGGCGTGACGCTGATTTCACCCCCGCCGCACCACGACATCTATTCGATCGAGGACCTGGCGCAGCTGATCTACGACCTCAAGCAGATCAATCCGCGCTGCAAGGTGACCGTCAAGCTGGTGGCATCATCGGGCGTCGGCACGATTGCGGCCGGCGTGGCCAAGGCCAAGGCCGACGTCATCCTGATTTCGGGGCACAACGGCGGCACGGGCGCGTCGCCCGCGACGTCGATCAAATACGCGGGTCTGCCGTGGGAAATGGGCCTGACCGAGGCGCATCAGGTTCTGGCGATGAACAAGCTGCGGGAGCGGGTGACCCTGCGCACCGACGGTGGACTGCGGACCGGGCGGGACATCGTCATGGCCGCGATGATGGGGGCCGAGGAATACGGCATCGGCACCGCCGCCCTCATCTCGATGGGGTGCATCATGGTGCGGCAGTGCCAGTCGAACACCTGCCCGGTGGGCGTGTGCACGCAGAACCCCGAGTTGCGCGCCAAGTTTACCGGTACCGCCGACAAGGTGGTCAACCTGATCACCTTCTACGCCCAGGAAGTCCGCGAGATCCTGGCCGAGATCGGGGCCAGATCTTTGGACGAGGTGATTGGCCGGGCCGACCTGCTGACGCAGGTTTCGCGCGGGTCGGCGCATCTGGACGACCTGGACCTGAACCCGCTGCTGATCACGGTCGATGGCGCGGATCGCATCAACTACGACCGCAACAAGCCGCGCAACGCGGTGCCCGACACGCTGGACGCGCAGATCGTGCAGGACGCACAGCGTTTCCTGAACGACGGCGAAAAGATGCAGCTGCAATACGCGGTGCAGAACACACACCGCACCGTCGGCACGCGGATTTCCAGCCACGTGGTGTCCAAGTTCGGGATGCGCAATTCGCTGCAACCCGATCACCTGACGGTCAAGCTGCAGGGGTCCGCCGGTCAGTCGCTGGGGGCCTTCCTGGCACCGGGGCTGAAGCTGGAAGTGTCGGGGGATGCCAACGACTATGTCGGCAAGGGTCTGTCGGGGGGCACCATCGTGGTACGGCCGACCATGGCGTCGCCGCTCAAGGCGGACGAGAACACGATTATCGGCAACACCGTCCTGTATGGTGCGACCGACGGATATTTGTTTGCCGCGGGCCGGGCGGGCGAACGTTTCGCCGTGCGCAACTCGGGCGCGTCGGTCGTGATCGAGGGGTGCGGGTCGAACGGCTGCGAATACATGACCGGCGGGGTTGCCGTGATCCTGGGCAGCATCGGCGCGAACTTCGGCGCGGGCATGACCGGGGGCATGGCATATCTGTACGATCCGGACGGGTCTTCGGCGGTGCTGATGAACATGGAAACGCTCGTCACCTGCCCTGTCACGGTGCCCCATTGGGAGGCGCAGTTGCACCGCCTTGTCGAGAGGCACGCCGCAGAGACCAACTCGGTAAAAGCCCGCCGAATCCTGTCTGACTGGGAGCGTGAGAAGGCCCATTTCCTTCAGGTCTGCCCCAAGGAGATGCTGGTCCATATCCCTGCTCCGCTGAGCAAGAATGCAGGGGCGATTCCAGCCGAATAGTCCCTGAAAAGTGACGCTTTTGCCCCGTTCGCCTCTCGGCGGGCGGGGTTTTTCTTGACCGCAGGCGCGCAGGCCGGTTGGTGAGGGCATGGCACGATCCACATCGAAATCACCCGCAAAGAAGAAGGCCCCGGCGCGCAAGCGGTCCGCGGCGAAGACGGCTTCGGCCAAGGCGCAACCGCCGGTCCTGCGTCGTATGTTGCGTTGGATCGTGCGCGGCCTGTTCTGGGGGGCGGTGGCGCTGGTGGCCTGGGTGCTGGCCTATCGCTGGATCGATCCGCCGACGACGCCCTATATATGGTCGGAGGGTTCGCGCCTTGGCGGGGTCGAGCGGGCATGGGTCGATATCGACGCCATCGCGCCTGTCATGGCGCGGTCAGCCGTGGCGGCCGAGGACGCGAACTTCTGCAACCATTGGGGCTTTGATGTCGAAGCCATCCGCGAGGCGATCGAGGAGGGAAGCAATCGGGGTGCGTCAACCATCAGCCAGCAGGTCGTCAAGAACGCCTTCCTCTGGCAGGGCCGCAGCTGGCCGCGCAAGGCTTTGGAAGCGGGGCTGACCCCGCTGATGGAAACCCTTTGGTCCAAGCGGCGGATCATCGAGATTTATCTGAACGTGGCCGAATTCGACGAGGGTGTCTTCGGTGTGCAGGCGGCGGCGCAACGATACTTCGGCGTCAATGCAAGCGACCTGTCAGCCAGTCAGGCGGCGGCGCTTGCCTCGATCCTGCCAAACCCGAAGGATCGGAACGCCGCCGGGCTGAGCGCTGCGCTACAGCGGAAAGCCGCTCGCGTGCGCGACGGGGCCGCCACGATCTTGGCGGATGGCAGGGCCGCGTGCTTCGAGGATTGAAAAGCGTCGCTGCACGAGGCATCCCGTATCCATGATCCAACTATATCAATTTGCCCTGTCGCCGTTTTGCCGGAAGGTCCGGCTCGTGCTGGCCGAGAAGAAGCTCGAAGTGGAGCTGATCGACGAGAGGTATTGGGAGGCGTCATCAGAATTTCTGCGCCGCAACGCCGCTGGCAAAGTGCCGGTGCTGCGGATCGAGGGGCTTACGCTGTCCGATAGCGGGGCAATTTGCGAATACCTGGAAGAGACGAACCCCGAACCCGCCTTGATGCCCAAGGACGCGGCCGCGCGCGCCGAGGTGCGGCGGCTGGTGGCTTGGTTCGACGACAAGTTCCACAAGGAAGTGACCTCGAAGCTGGTCTATGAGCGGGTCAACAAGAAGCTGACCCGCGCGGGCTATCCCGACGGCGCGAACGTCAAGGACGGTGTAAAGGCGATCAAATTCCATCTGGATTACATGGGGTGGCTTCTGGATCGGAGTCGCTGGCTGGCCGGGCCCGACTTGACGGTCGCCGATTTTGCGGCTGCCGCACATCTGTCGTGCCTCGATTATTCATCGGACGTGGATTGGAACCGAAACCAGGCGGTGCGCGACTGGTATGCAAAGATCAAGTCGCGACCAGCGTTCCGTTCGATTCTGGCGGATGTGGTGCCGGGGTTCCGGCCCGCGAAACACTATGCCGATCTGGACTTTTGACCTTCCGCGGCCGGCTTGAGGCGGAGGCGCGGGCGGCGGGATTCGTGTCGCTGGGCGTGTGCCGGCCTGATGCGATCCCTGAGGCACCGGACAGCTTGGCCCGGTTCCTTGAGGCCGGGCACCACGGGCAGATGGGCTGGATGGGCGAGCGGACGGCTTGGCGCGGCGATCCGGCCAGCCTTTGGCCGGAGGCGCGGTCGGTGGTGATGCTGGCGCATTCCTATGCCCCGGAACATGACCCGCTGGAGGATCTCGAAAGACCCGAACACGGCGCAATTTCAGTCTATGCGCAGGGGCGGGACTACCACGATGTGGTCAAGAAGGCGCTGAAACGCGTCGCGCGCTGGATGGTGACCGACGCCAAGTGCGAGGTGAAGGTCTTCGTCGACACGGCCCCGGTGATGGAGAAGCCGCTGGCGCAGGCGGCGGGGCTGGGCTGGCAGGGCAAGCACACGAACTTGCTCAGCCGCGATTTCGGGAACTGGGTCTTCCTTGGCGCGATTTTCACCACGCTGGACCTGGCACCCGACGTGGCCGAGGGCGAGCATTGCGGCAGTTGTCGCAAGTGTCTGGACATCTGCCCGACCGATGCTTTTCCCGCACCGTTTCAATTGGATGCACGGCGGTGCATTTCCTATCTGACGATCGAGCACAGCGGACCGGTGGACATGGACCTGCGCGCAAGGATGGGCAATCGGATCTATGGCTGTGACGATTGCCTGGCCGTCTGTCCGTGGAACAAGTTCGCGGTCGCGGCGTCGGATCTGCGGTACCACGGACCGCACCGCGCACCCGATCTGGCTGGGTTGGCGGTGCTGGACGATGCGGCATTCCGGGCGCGGTTCTCGGGTTCGCCCATCAAGCGGATCGGGCGGGACAGGATGGTGCGCAACGTTTGTTATGCCATCGGTAATTCCGGGGAAGCACGGCTGAAACCCGTTGTTCAGGGACTATTTGATGACGCGGATGCAGCGGTGGCTGATGCCGCGCGCTGGGCGGTGGGTCGGTTATGAAAACGTTGCTGAGTTTCGGGCATGGCTATTCTGCGCGTGCCCTGACGCCTCTGTTGTTGGCTGAGGGTTGGACGGTGATCGGCACGACCCGATCGGCGGAAAAGGCGGACACGTTGCGTGGCGAGGGCGTGGAGCCGGTGATCTTCGGAGAGGCGCTGGACGACGGGATGGCGCGGGCGACGCATGTGCTGATCTCCGCCGGGCCAGACGAGGCGGGGGATCCGATTCTACGGGCTTATTTGCACTTACTAGAGACGAATTTGGGCCGGATGGACTGGGTTGGGTACCTGTCGACCACGGGCGTCTATGGCGACCATGCGGGCGGTTGGATCGATGAGGAGACCCCGCTGACACCGACCACGCGGCGGGGCAAATGGCGGGTCGAGGCCGAGGCGGCGTGGCAGGCGCTGGCCGCCAGAACCGGCGCGCCGTTACATGTCTTCCGGCTGGCAGGAATCTATGGTCCGGGGCGGGGGCCATTCGCCAAGGTCCGCAACGGAACGGCGCGGCGGATCGTGAAGCCGGGGCAGGTCTTCAGTCGCATCCACGTGGAAGACATTGCACAGGTCCTTGCGGCCAGCATTGCGCGGCCCGATGCGGGGGCCATCTACAACCTGTGCGACGACGACCCGGCCCCGCCGCAGGACGTGATCGGATACGCAGCGGAACTGCTGGGCCAGCCATTGCCGCCTGAGGAGGATTTTGAAGCGGCGGAGATGACCCCTATGGCGCGCAGCTTCTATGCCGAGTCAAAGCGAGTTCGGAACGACAGGATCAAGACGGATCTGGGGGTCGAGTTGCTGTACCCTGACTATCGTGCCGGGTTGACGGACCTGTTGCGGCGTGACCGCGACGGGGTCATCACGAAAACGTGAGCCGTTCCGATAGGCGTGATTCTGCGCTATGCAGGTTCCAAACAGTGCAACGTCAGAGTGCAGGCAGGCAGATATGGAAAAATTCACCCGTCGGGGCGCGCTTTCGCTTACCCTCGGTTCGGCAGCATTCGCCATGGGATGCGGAACCAAGTTCATGACCTACCGCGGGCCGCAGGTCACGCGGGTCGAAATCCAGAAGTCGAACCGGGCGATGTACCTGTTTCACCACAACGTCCTTCTGGAGCCCTATGAGGTTCAACTGGGCTTTACTGCCGAGGGCCCCAAGCAGTTCGAGGGCGATGGCAAGACGCCGGAAGGCCGGTATCATATCGACCGGCGCAACCCGAATTCAGATTTCTATCTTTCGGTCGGGATCGATTATCCGAACGCGGAAGATCGCGCCTATGCCGAAGCCATGGGCAAGAAGCCGGGCGGTGACATCTTTATCCACGGTTGGGGCGATAAGCGCCGCGGCCGCGGCAAGGACTGGACTGCCGGCTGCGTGGCGGTGACAAACCGCGAGATGAAGCTGATCTATGCAATGGTACAGAACGGCGTGCCGGTCGATATCTTCGCCTGATCAAGCGCCGCGGGCACCACCGGGCCCCCGCTGTCCCCGTTTTTCTATTAATATGAGAAGCTTGATCAGGTGCCCACGTTCAGCGTGTACCAGATCTTGCCGTTGCGCTCTTGGTAGAAAGCGAAGCCCATGCGGCGGGCCTCCGGGTCGAGCAGGACGCGGCGCGGCCCGGGTTCCTGAAGCCACGCGGCCACGGTTTCAAGCTCGGTTTCGTAGGTTTCCGAGAGTGTCTCGCCCAGAAGCTGCCCGTCGAATCCCACGCGCCGAGCCCGGTCGATCGGTGATGAGCCGTCGGACCCGAAGTGCCAGGGACGATTTTGCAACGACATGTCGCGGGCATGGGTTTCGGCGGCTGCGGACAATTTGCTGTCCAGTTCCAGCGGCCGGGCACCGGCCCCCTGACGCAGCGCATTCACGGCGTCGAGCGCCCGGAACGGAATGCGACGGGCATCTGCGCTGGAAATCCGGTAGAGTTTCGGGAGCGGTCGACCATCGGGGCCAAGCTGCGGCGGTGGCGGTGCACAGGCCGCCAAAACGGTGGAGCCGAGCAGGATCAAGGCAAAACGGCGATTCATTAGCAAGTCCCCAGGGTCTTTGAGCGGTTCTCCGTGACTATAACGGAGCAAGTGGGGACGCAAATGCCATGGACATTCTGTTTTAGGCGAACTTTTGCGGGGTGTTGCGGGTTTCGCATGTAGGATGAAATAATTGTTCATGCCGATAGTTCGGCCAGGGCGGTTCTTACGATCCCGGCTGGACAGAAAACCGCAGGAGAGTCCCATGCATCCTATTGATCGTCGAGCTTTTCTTGCGACCGGAGCCGCCGCTGCGTCCACCTTGATGCTGCCCGCTGCTGCCCAGACACTTCCTGATTCGGTGCAAATGGAACAGGCACTTTCGAGTACGACGCGTCGGAACACATCCAGCTTTCGTGCGCGTGACTGGCGGTCGCATTTCTCGAACCTCTCCAACGGCGCGATCCTTGTGGATATAGAAAGTCGCGCGCTGCACATGTGGGAAGAATCAGGGGACTATCACCTGTACCCCTCCTCGGTGCCGCAGTCCGAGGATCTGACGCGTCGCGGTCGCACCAGTGTTGTGCGCAAAGTCGTGGGACCGACTTGGCGGCCGACGCCGAACATGCTTCGCCGCAATCCGGAATGGCCTGCCGTCGTGGGGCCGGGCCCCGAAAATCCCTTAGGCACGCACGCCCTGTACCTGTCGTGGACCTATTACCGGATTCACGGAACCCACGACACGCGCAAGATCGGGCGAAAGTCTTCCTCTGGCTGCATTGGCCTCTATAATGAACACATCGCCGAGGTTTTCGGGATGACCCAGGTGGGTACACAGGTGTTGCTAATTTGACGAAATTTTAGCGAAAGCTGTTGTCGCTGCATGCTGGAATCGTTGCAAAGCCATGTCATAGCTGTTTAACGAATAAGACGAGGTACAGTCTTGGGTGTCATATTGTGTGGCAGCTGTCCCCTCACATAATGGCGTATCTTGGAGGATACTACTATGAAGAAACTCGCTCTCGCGACCGCTCTGACGTTCGCTTCCACCGCCGCTTTCGCTGGCAACCCCGCTCCGGCCCCGGTCGAGCCCGTTGTCATCGTCGAGGACACCTCGTCCTCGTCCGCTGGCATCATTGTTCCGATCCTGGCGATCATCCTGCTGGCCGCCGCTGCTTCGGACTGATCCAAGCAAAGCGACGAACCAACCGATTCTTTGGAAAGCGCGTCCCTTCGGGGGCGCGTTTTTCGTTTGCCGCAACCGGCGCGTTGGATTTGCTGCAAAAAAGAACCCCTGAACCCGACAAGCGGGAACAGGGGTTAAGTTGCGGTCCCCGGACATTGGACAGGGACCGCAGGCGGTAAGTTGGTCGCGACGTCAGTTGAGCTTGCTCATCTCGTCGCGGATTTGTTGGCGCAGTGTGTCGATCGAGACCGATTTCCCCTCGCGCTTGAAATGCCAGTAGGTCCAGCCGTTGCAACTGGGCGCGCCTTCGTAGGCGGCACCGACCTGGTGGATTGATCCCTTGACGCCCTCGCCCGTCAGCGTGCCGTCCGCGCGGATCTTGGCGCGATGGCGGCCGTTGCCGGACTGAAGCTCCTCACCGGGGCGCAGCATCCCGCGCTCGACCAGCTGGCCGAAGGGCACGCGCGGTTCGGCACGCTTGGAGGTCGTCGTCTGGAGCGCATCTTTGGGCAGCGTGCGGACCTTGGCGATGCGTTCGGCGGCAAGCTGGCGGTATTCCTCCTCCCGCTCGATCCCGATGAAATGGCGGCCCAGCATTGTGGCGACGGCCCCCGTCGTGCCGGTGCCGAAAAACGGGTCCAGAATGACGTCGCCCGGATTGGTGGTCGCGATCAAAAGGCGATGCAGCAAGGCCTCGGGCTTTTGGGTCGGATGGGCTTTTTCGCCGCGCTCGTTCTTGAGACGCTCGTGCCCTGTGCAGATCGGGAAGGTCCAATCGGACCGCATCTGCGTGCCTTCGTTCAGCGCCTTCAGGGCCTCGTAATTGAAAGTGTACTTCGCCCCTTCGGACTTGGAGGCCCATATCATCGTCTCGTGCGCATTGGTCAGGCGCATGCCGCGGAAGTTCGGCATCGGGTTCGTCTTGCGCCACACCACGTCGTTCAGGATCCAAAAGCCCTGATCCTGCAACGTGGCCCCGACGCGAAAGATGTTGTGATAGCTGCCGATGACCCAGATGGCCCCGTCGGGTTTCAGGATGCGGCGCGCGGCCTTCATCCACCGGGACGTGAAATGGTCATAGGCCTTCAGGCTCTCGAACTGGTCCCAATGATCGTCGACGGCATCCACCATCGAGTTGTCGGGTCGGTGCAACTCGCCGCGCAGTTGAAGGTTATAGGGGGGGTCCGCGAAAATCAGGTCGACGGAGTTTTCGGGAAGGCTGTCCATTGCTGCCACGCAGTCACCGGACATAATCGTATCGAGCGGAAGCACGGGTGCCTCCGGGGTATTTCTTGCCATTGTCTGTCGCCTCAAATCGACCCCTGATTGTTCAGGGTGCCTGTTGTTGTAAGATCAACATGACGGGACGGCGATTAACCGTCCATGGGTCGGATGGGGCAAGAATAAGGCAGTCCTATTGGCACAACATCTTGCGTATGGGTGCAAAGGAGCGCCTATGATGTAGTGTCACGCCCAGTTTTGCGAGACCGTCCTGGTGTGACTTTGTGCCGTAGCCGGCGTTGCTCTCCCAGCCGTAGCCGGGGTGTTGTTGCGCCAGCGACACCATGCCTTGATCTCGCCTTGTTTTTGCCAGAACTGAAGCCGCCGCGATGGACAATGAGCGCCCATCGCCCTTGATCAGCAGTTCTCGTGGACAATCCACCCAGGCGGGGCAGTCGTTTCCGTCGATCAGGAGATAGTCCGGAGCTTGTGGCAGCGCGGCCACCGCGCGCCGCATCGCCAGATGCGTGGCCTGCCGGATGTTGAGGGTGTCGATCTCCTCGACCGACGCTTCGCCGAATCCGACCTCGCAACAGGTCAACAAAAGCGGGACCATGGCCTCCCGGCGTACCGCTGTCAGCTTCTTGGAATCGTTCAGTCCGGGCGGGGCATCGCCGACAAGGCGGGCGGCGCAGGCAACGACGGGCCCGGCCCAGGGGCCGCGGCCCACCTCGTCCAGTCCGACGACGCAGCGCGCCCCGCGGTCAAGGGCGGCGCGCTCGTGGGTAAAGTCGGGTGATGCGGTGCTCGGCGCTGTTCGTTTCATCGTGCGACCCTGTCGTTCCCCCGTCAGAGCGTCAACGCCGCGCGGTGCGGGAGGTCCAGCCAGCCCGCCGCATGCAGCGCGCGGTGTAGAGGTTTCGGGTGCCGCGATCGGTGCGGACCTGCCGGATGCATTCCGGTGGAAGGCTGCCTGGCCGTGCGACTGAGCGCTGCATGCAGCGCGCGCCATAGCCGCGGACTTCACCCCGGCGGGTTTCGAGCCTGCGAAAGCAATTATCGGGCAGGACGCGGCGGCTATCGCGGCGCGGCGGGCGATAAATGTCATCGCGGCGCACGGGGGCGGGCGCGGCGCGACGCTTGTCATCCCGTCGGTCCGATTGCCGCTTGAGCAGGTAGAGTGCGGCCAGACCGCCCAGAATCGCGATGGCGGGGCCTGCATTGCTCCCGCGGTCGTGGCGGTGGGCATAGCCGATATCATGCGCGGTGGCGGGTGCTGTCGTCAGGGGGAGGGCAATCGCGGCGGATAGCGTGGCGGCAAGGATGGTGCGGAACATAACGGAACTCCTCTGGCTGTCTCGGGATGCTCCGAGCCTGCGTTTCGGGCCGTCTGATGCTCAATGACCGGGCGATGTCATGCGATAGCGGCACCTGTGTCATTGCCTGACGCGAATGGGTGTCGCATGAATGGCGCATGAAACATGCACTCCCCTTCATGCTGGCGCTGCTGCTGGCCGGACCCGCATCGGCGGCTTGCTATGCTGATTACAAGGCAAAGCAGGACAACCCTTTGCAGCTTCATTACGGCGTCATCGAGCTCCGGCCATCGGCTTGTGACCCTCAGTCTGCTGCGGATACTTTGCGCGCGCGCCTTGGCGACGGGTGGCAATTGCTGCAGGTAATGTCGGTCTTCGATGACGACGGACTCCAGCGAAGGAAAGCAAGTGCCGGCGAATACTTCCTCCGTTACTGAAACGCGCGCAGCCTCGGCCAAGGTCGTCGGGCTGGGCATTGCGGCCATCGTCCTGATCCTGCTGGCGGCGGCGGTCTTCCTGTTTGCGACCCTGCCCGATGCCAACGCGTTCAACGCGCGGGTCGAGCAGTTGTTCGTCGAATCCGACCTGACCGCCCCGGCCGAGATCGGACTTCTTGAAGTTCTGGCGCAGTCGGGCACGGCGTTTTCCGACGTTCTGGCCAGTTACCGGACGATCATCTTCGTGCTTCTGGTGTTCGCCACGGCCCTGCTCGTTGCCTGCATGGTGCTTTTGGTGGCGATCGTGACGCTCAACCGGCGCATGGGCGAGATTGAGCGATCGGGCATCCAGGTGACGTCACTGATCCTGGCGCGGGCCGAGAATGCCGTAATGCTCAACGATATCGAGTTGAAGCTGACCGATGCTGCGATGGAGACGCTGGCCGTTCTGGCCGAGGCGCGGCTGGACGGTGACATGCTGACGGGTGTGCAGATCGAATCGATGATCTCGGGCAGGCCCGAGATCGAGTGCGAGGAAGCGGCGGGCGCGACCCGCATCAAGAGACTGCGCGATGCGCTGGGCAACCAGATCGTCACCCACCTCCTGATCCGCAACATCACGCGGCAGGGTTATGTTCTGGCCCTGGATCCCAAGGTCATCCGGATGAGTTGACGCAGGCGAACCTGCCCGACGAGGAGCAGGTTCGCGGTGCTCCAGCGTCAGTCCTTCTTGGCGGCGGCGCGGGCCTTGTTCTTCTTGCTGTTGGGCTTGGCCGTCGCCGGCGCACCGCCCGGCTTGGGACCCTTACCCTTGAACGCGGGTTTGCCGCCGGGCTTGCCCTGATAGGGCTTCGCACCTGGTTTGCCGGGTTTACCGCTTGGCTTGCCGCCGGGTTTGGACGGCCGCTTATAGTCTTCGACGACACCCTCCGGACGATCGAAATGCGGTTTGCGCGGCTTGGCGTTGGGATGCTCGGGCTTACCCGCGCCCTCTTTCTTGTCTTTCCATGCGGGGCGCTCGCCCTGCGGCGTGTCACCGCGAGGTTTGTTGCCCTTGTAGCCACCACCGGGCTTGCCGCCCGGCGTGTACCCTTGCGCCGGGGGGGCATCGGAGCGGCGGATGGTCAGGCCGTCTTCGCCCACCATGTCGGAGCCGAGCGATTTGACGAAACCTTCGGCCCGCGCCTCGGCGATCTGAAAGAAGCTTTCGTCGTCACGGATGCGGATCGCGCCGATGTCGTCGCGGGTCAGGCCGCCAACCTTGCACAGCATCGGCAACAGGCGGCGCGGGTCCTGGTGGGCCTGACGACCGCCTTGAATGGCAAACCACACGGACGGGCCGAATTCCTGGCGGGCCTTTTCGGGCGGTGCTGACTTGATGTCGGAGAGGTCTTCGGGCGCGGTCTGCCGTTCGGCCTTGAGGCGCAGATAGGCCGCGGCGAGCTGTTCCGGGCTGAAGCGCGCAGTCAGTTCGACCACGGTGGGCGATTCGCTTTCGGAAATGTCCTCGAACCAAGCGGGATCGGCCAGCAGCCGTTCCCGGTCCTTCTCGCGTACCTCGTCGGCACCGGGGGCAGGGGCCCAAGTGGACGAAAGCTTGGCCCAGCCCAGAAGGCGTTGCGCCTTCTTCTTGGCGGCGGGGGGCACGATCAGGGCGCTGACGCCCTTGCGTCCGGCACGGCCCGTGCGACCCGAGCGGTGAAGCAGCGTGTCGGACCCGGTCGGCAATTCTGCGTGGATCACAAGGTCCAGATTTGGCAGGTCGATACCGCGCGCGGCCACATCGGTGGCGACGCAGACGCGCGCGCGTCCGTCGCGCATGGCTTGCAACGCGTGCGTCCGTTCGGCTTGGCTCAGCTCCCCGGACAGGGCGACGACGGAGAACCCCCGGTTCGACAGCCGGGTCGTCAGGCGGTTGACCATGGCGCGGGTGTTGCAAAAGACGATGGCGTTGGGTGCCTCGTGAAAGCGCAGGACATTGATGATCGCGTTCTCGCCGTCGCGCGGGCCGACTTCGAGGGCGGTGTATTCGATGTCTGCGTGCTGTTCCTTGGGATTTACGGTCGCAACGCGAACGGCATCCTGCTGATAGGATTCGGCCAGCTTGGCGATCGCGGCGGGAACGGTGGCGGAGAAAAGAAGGGTTTGCCGCGCTTCGGGGCATTCACCCAGAATGAATTCCAGATCCTCGCGGAAGCCCAGGTCCAGCATCTCGTCCGCCTCGTCCAGAACGACGGCGCGAATCTCGCTCAGGTCGATGGAGCCGCGTGCGATGTGGTCGCGCAGGCGGCCGGGCGTGGAGACGACGATGTGTGCGCCGCGGTCCAACGACCGGCGTTCGTCACGCATGTCCATGCCGCCGACGGTCGAGGCCAGAACGGCACCGGCTTTTTCATAAAGCCAGGAGAGTTCGCGCTTGACCTGCATCGCCAGTTCGCGCGTGGGCGCGATGATAAGGGCGAGCGGCGGACCGGCCTGTGCAAAGGACTCAGCGGTACCAAGCAGTGTGGGCGCAATGGCGAGGCCGAAGCCCAGCGTCTTGCCGGACCCGGTCTGGGCAGAGACGAGCATGTCCACCCCGTCGAGTTGGGGGTCGAGGACGGCTTCCTGAACAGGTGTGAGCGTGTTGTATCCACGCGCCTCGAGCGCATCGGCGAGGGCTTTTTTCATGGGAATGGCCTTTCGTGGCCGCGCAGTCGGGGCGGCAAGGGGCTGCCCTTACGCCCATAGCGCGCGGAAGTATAGGGCCGTCAGCGTTGGATTTCTTCCAGAAAGGCCGTCAGCGCCAGAAGGTCGGCAGGCACCGGCGTGCCAAGACCGTCGTGCTCCACGATGACGGTGGGGCCCAGTCCGTTTGCGCCGAACTCGGGCATTACCCCGCCTGCCTCCTCGTGGCGGCCCAACCCGTCGATTGTCGCCATCACGCGGTCGCGGGGGAAGGCGCCACCGTTGCGGCTGGAAAGTGTCGTTAGATCCGGCCCGATGACGCCCGTTCCCATCGCGCCGTGACATGCGGCACAATCCTGAGCGAAAAGGGCGGCCCCGCGGGTCGCGTCGATATCGGCCTCGGTCGGAGTGGCGTTCTCGGTCACGCAGGCCGAAATGGTCATCAAGCCGAAGGCGAGGAGGCTGGGGGTGCGCATGGGCGTCCTTATCTGTCTTGTCTGTCTGCTCGGCCCTCACCCTCGGTCAGGGGTATGGGTGCGGTCCTTGACTTTGGTCAAACCGATCGGGGCCACACTTGGTATCAAGGGCCTTCGACATGGGTGTATTCCTGTGAAAGGAGAAATTCCAGACCGCCGCAAGGTGTCCAGACCCGCGGTGAACTGCAGTCGGATTGCACAATGATGATGGCATCAGCGAGTTCGGTGAACAATCTAGTGGCCGTCCTTCCGGTCGATTGGGGATGATTTGAAGGCCTGATGAATCGGCTGCTCGAGTGTTAGGGCATTAGAATTACACCATCTTGCCCTAAAGCATGAAATTTTTCCGAAAGAGGTACACACAAAGTACATACGCGTACCACGCCTCCGTCGATCGGGTATCCGCGTTGTGGGCCGGCTCATTCGTTCGAGTAGGAATCCGGGTAGATACCGCAATAGAACTAACATGTGTCAGCATTTGGAGACGTGCCTTGGTTACGATTTCAATCAATCCAGAATGACTGCCTACGCCGCCTGATTTGAGGATGATGCGCCATTGACCAAAGAGACAAATCCGCTGATCCGAAAGCTGGGGGCTAGTATACGGCTTTCGGGTGAGGAGCGTACTGTCCTAACGGATTTGACCCGGACCCGACGCAGATTTGCGTCGGGAAAGGAGATAATTCACGAAGGCGACACTGAGCATCGCGCCTTCGTCCTTTTGGAAGGGTGGGTCAGTTCTTTCAAGATCCTGCGGGACGGATCGCGTCAAATCGTTGATTTCCAGATTGCCGGTGATTTCATCGGTATGCGCAGCGTTCTTTTGCGCACGGTAGACCACAATGTCGAACCGATCACGGATATCGTGGCCGCCAGCATTCATCTCGATGAGGTCATGGAGCTGTTCAGTAGTCAACCAAGGGTCGCAGCCGCTATGATGTGGGCCCTGTCGGCGGATGAAGCCATCGTGGTGGAGCGCCTGGTCAGCGTGGGTCGGCGGCATGCCCTTGAACGTGTGGCGCATTTCCTGCTTGAGATGAGGGCCAGACTCCGGCTGGTCGGCATGGGCAGGCAGCAGTCTTTTCCCTGCCCGTTGACGCAATATCATCTGGCCGATGCGCTCGGGCTGAGCGCGGTGCATGTGAATCGCGTTCTGAGGCAACTACGAGAAGACACGGGCGTCACCTTCCGAGGCGGTGTCGTTAAATTCGGGAACATTGATCGGGCCATGGAGACGGCGAACTGCGATATGGGCTATCTTGATCATGGAGGACTGATCTTGGAATAGCGTAAAGGTGCCACCCGCACCCGAGTGCACGCGAACGGGCGCGCGCGAAGGTCTCCAGATGTACCGCTTATGGTTTTCGTAACGATCAGTGGGTTAACCCTTTCCGCCGCACCACCGGGCAGGCGTTCTGATTTATCAGCATTTTTCCGCCTATCGTCTAGTTTTCCGGCAGAATGAATATTTCGGAAAAATTCAATTAAATGAAATAGATATCCAGTCATTTCGAGAGAGGCTAACCTGCATTAGCGTCTTCTGAGCAAACTTCCGCCATAATTATGAGACTGTTAACCAAACGAATCGCGCAGGCACAGGCGTGACGGATGGTGAGGTTGATCGAGCATCTTTTTGAGTAAGCCCGTCTCAGGACGTTCCTGATGGGTATTTTTTTATAGTGCGGATCGTATTAGTTCCGACAAGTGGAAGGTACAAAGAGATGACAAAGGAAAACAGCAGTTCGATGAAGTTGGCGCTGGAGAATGCGCCGGATCGGTTTGATCGTTCGTCCGTGACGCCGATTGCGTCCCGATCTGATATCCGGGAAGTGGTTACTCCGACCCGTGACCTGAAGCCCGCCTTCGACGTCTACATCGTAATTGATCGCCGCACGATGGAGCGTGCGTGTTTCGTCCAGTGTCTCACCAATCAGTGCAAGGGATCCGTCGTGCGCGGCTACGGTACGGTCGAGGAGTGGCAAGAGGAGTTCGGTTCCGCAGACGTTCGGCAGGTTATTCTGGCCAATCTCGGATCCAGTGAATTGTCGAATGATGATGTGCAAAGCGAATTGCGGAGCATTGTGGCACAGACAAACGGCGTTCCTGTCGTGGCGCTTGGTGCGGCCCAGGATATAGAGGCGTGTATTGCTGCGCTCGATTGCGGCGCGTCCGGATACATCCCCCCCTGCATAGAGTTCGAGGATATCGTCGAGGCGATCTGGCTGGCCGTATCAGGTGGTGTTTTCTTGCCGCGCACCAGCCTTCTTGCGATGCGCAAGGTGACCACCGACACAGTCGCCGGTCGGGCCAATGCGCTTGAAGAATTCACTGATCGGCAGGTCGCAGTGGCGGATGCCCTGCGGTGCGGATCGGCGAACAAAACCATCGCATACGAGCTGTCGCTGCGCGAAAGCACGGTCAAGGTCCATGTCCGGAACATCTTCCAGAAGCTGAAGGCGACCAATCGGACCGAGGCGGCTGTTCTCCTCAACCAGATGACGGGCTGGCCGGAAAAGTCTTCTTCGGCTGACGTCAGGACCGCATCAAAGGCTCACGCCTGCCATGCCGGGATGACTGCATCACGGACGACAGGGCAGTCAGCTCGGATTTGAGCGGATGATCTAGAAAATGAACGGCGCAGGCCCAACCGATGCCTGCGCCGATCCCGGCGACCAACAGAGAACCTGCGCCGAGGTTCGACCATGATTCTTCCGACAACAGAACCGCTGCGGGCATCGCGATAGTCGTGATCGTGATGCCAGCGCTGTGCATCATCCGTGCTGCAAGGTCCCCCCATTCGAACGGTACGTACCGACGGACTGTGGTAAGCAAGATCGCGACCTGCAGGGGTCCAGTCACAAACAGGCTCGCCGCCATTGCCTGAAGGCTGATCGTGGATGCGGCGAGCATGATGGCACAACTGGGGATCAGCAGGATCGCCATTGCCGTCGCCATCTGTGGCAACCGACCGCAGGCCACTAATGTCGGATAGCACATGTAGATCGGAAATACGCAGAACAGGGCAGGGGCCACAATCCGGACAAGAGGCACCACGTCCAGCCATTGATCACCAAGAAGCAGGCGTACGATCGGATCGGCAAACAGCGTGATCATCGCCAGCGCTGGCCATTGAAGCCCCGAAATATATGACAAACCGCGCAGGAAAGGGGCGCTCAGCGTCCCGTTCGCGCGCGCGTGATCTGCCAAGGCGGGTAGAAGAACCGGCTGCACCGCGCTGAAGATCAGGCGGTCGGGCAATTGCGCAATCGAAACCGTGCGCGCGAACAGACCGACAGCCCCCAACCCCAGGATCCGGCCGAGAATCAGCCGGGGGAAGGCATCGAGGATCAATCCAAGCATCGTCACGACGCTGGACCAAGACCCGAAGGCCAGAACCCTCCGCCAACCGTGTAAGCCAGGCCGGAAGATTGCGATATCGGGCCGGAAGAACGCCGCTCCGACTGCAGTAATTCCCGCCGATGTTACGCTTCCTATCACGAGGCTGAGTGGGCCAACTCCTGCCAGGGCCAACGCGATGGTCGCCGCGCCGTTGCCTAGCCCCGCGCAGATGTTGATGCTGGCGACCTTGCCGAACTGCATGTCACGCCGCAAAAGCGCCAGGAGCGGTGCGCTGATCGGGGCCAGAAGAAAGCCGACCGTTGCCACGCGTATCATATCGGTCATCGCCGGGTCACCGTAGAACCCGGCGACCGTCGGTGCACCGACGAAAAGCGCGCCCCCCAGCAAGAGCGAGAATGACGCGATAAGCGTGACGGCCGTTCTTGTCAGTCGTTGCGTCAGGCCGGTTTCGCTGATGAGAAATGCGCCGATGCCGAAGTCACGCAGCGCCTCCACCAGGACGACGAACGTGCTTGAGACGATGAACAGACCGATCTCCGCAGGCGTGAGGATGCGCGACAGGACCGCCATCGACAGGATCGCCACACCGACAACGATGGATTTGTCCGCAAACGCGAGTGCAAATGATCGACGAACGATTTTTCAGACCTTCCCTAATGTATCACGCGCGGCCACGCGGAATCTGCGTTCACGCAGATAGAAGAATGCCGTGCGGCACAATGGCCAGAAAGTCCCGGAGCGTCCGTTTCGATGGGTCACCGCCTCGTGACAGAACTGGGCGAACCGATCGGTGACCATGTCCAGCCCATGGTGTCGTGTCACGAAATCCAGCCCGGTGTCAGCCAGGTGGCGTCGCAACTCCGGATCCCAGGCAAGCTTGCCGATCGCGTCGGCCATCGGGTGATTGTCAGTTCCGCTGGCACGCTTTCCGAACAGACCGGACCGGAGAAATATCGGTGCACTTTCAGAATCGAAGATCCGTGCAAACCCCTGTCCGCCGACGACAATGACGGGTTTCGCGAAGGCCAGGCCGCGCAGGGCGGATGCCCCCATGCCCAGCACGACGTCGCTGGCCGCGTAGGCCGGACGCGGGTCGGCCATCGGACCGGTCAGGATGACCGCCAGACGGCCGAGATGTTCGTTCGCCTCGTCTGCGAGGGCCCGCAATTGCGTGCGGGCCGGGCCATCCCCGATGAGCAGCAGGCGCAACGGCAGCGCGGTTCCCATGTGTCGCACAGCTCGGATCGCACGGATCAAGGCGTCTGACCCCATCTCGGCCGAAGGACGCGATACGGAGACGAGCAGGATGTCATTCAACGCGATGTCGTGAAGTCGACGAAACTGCGCCGCATCAACCGCGTTCGGGGCGTTCGCGACAAGGTTCACCGGCGATGGCAACAGGTCGGTTCTGCGCCACCCACGTGCCTGCGCCAGTTCCTGTTGCGCGGGAAAGCCGAAGGTCGTCGGCACATCGCGTGGCAAAGCCCCGGTCAGACTCATCATCATGTCAGAAATGACGAGCGGCACGCCCATCGTCAGGTGCGTGCCGATATAGGCTTCCAAACCTTGCCACCAATCCCAGGCGTGGATCAGATCCGGCTCCTCCCGTCGCACAAGGTCGCGCAGGGCCCGCATACGGGCAATTGTCGGACTCAATCGTACATCGGGGGCCGGCGCATAGCGCAAGCCGCGCGCATTCGCCTGTTCCAGCGCGGGGCCGGGCGCGGCGTGGAGAACCACGTCGAACCCGTGCCTGTCGCACAAGGCAGCGGCCATTTCGATGGCATCGATCTGAGTCTCGCCCAGCTCCAGTCGGTGGGCGAAGACGATCAGCTTCACACAGTCTCCTTGTTCAGCGCCGCAGAACGGGCGCGGGCGCGGACGGGGGCAGGAAGGGGTCGCGCCTTCGGTGCGTCCTCGCCGGAAGTGAGATCGGCCTCGAAATACGCGATGGTTTTCGCCAACCCCTCGCGCAGTTCCACTGCCGGTTCCCAGTCCAGGTATTTCTTGGCACGGGAGATGTCGGGCCGACGTTGGGTCGGGTCGTCCTGTGGCAGTGGGCGTTCGACCAGTTGGGACTTGGATCCCGTCAACTCCAGAACAAGCGTCGCCAGCTCCCGCATGGTGAATTCGGTCGGATTGCCGATGTTGCACGGGTTCGGCACCGTGCTGGGCGCGTCCATCAACGAGATGAACCCACGGATCAGGTCATCGACATAGCAGAACGACCGCGTCTGCGATCCGTCGCCATAGATCGTGATCGGCTCTCCGCGGAGGGCCTGAACGATGAAGTTCGACACCACGCGTCCATCGTCGGCGCGCATCCGTGGTCCGTAGGTGTTGAAGATCCGCACCACGCGGATGTCGAGGCCGTACTGCCGGTGATAGTCGAAGAACAATGTCTCGGCGCAACGTTTGCCCTCGTCGTAGCAGGCGCGGGGGCCGACCGGGTTGACGTTGCCGAAGTATCCCTCGACCTGCGGGTGCACATGGGGGTCACCGTAGACTTCGCTGGTGGAGGCCTGGAAAATCTTTGCGTTCCCGCGCACCGCCAGATCGAGAAGGTTGAGCGCGCCCTGCACGTTGGTCCGGACGGTCTGAACCGGGTCCAGCTGGTAGTGGATGGGAGAGGCCGGGCAGGCGAGGTTATAGATCTCGTCGACCTCTGCGACCAAGGGGACGGTCACGTCGTGGCGCAAAAGTTCAAACCGGCGGTCATCCAGCAGATGTGCGATGTTCTTGCGGCTGCCCGTGTGGAAATTGTCGAGGCACAGCACGTCGTTGCCCGCTTTCAGAAGGCTCTCGCAAAGATATGAGCCTAAAAATCCGGCTCCCCCCGTCACCAGTATCGTCTTATCGGCACACATGGTCGTCTCCTTGTACTCAAAAAAGGAATCTTGGAAAATTGTAACTGCGGTCAGTAGGCACCCCGGCCCCGAAAAAGGGCCCGGAACGTGCGAAGCACGATCTTCAGGTCGACGCCCAGGGACCGGGTATCGATATAGCGTTCGTCCAGGGCCTGCTGCTCGGCGATGTCGCAATCGCTGCGCGCGGTGACCTGCCACAGACCGGTAATGCCGGGGGGAACCTTGCGCCGTCGGGCGCGGAACGAGGGCGGCATCGCGGCCAGGTGGTACTCGGGAAAAGGCCGCGGCCCGACGATGCTCATCTCGCCCGTCAGCACATGGATGAGCTGGGGCAGTTCGTCCACGCTGGATGAGCGCAGGACCCGGCCGACGAAGGGCAGAATCCGCGGATCGTGGCGCAGCTTGAAGCGGCTTTCCCATTCCGCGCGGGCGGCGGGGTCGTTCTTGAGGAGTGTTTCAAGCCGCGCCTCGGCGTCGCAGTACATCGTACGAAGCTTGAGCATCCGTAGCTTGCGTCCGCCCTGCCCCTCGCGGGTCTGGCGATAGAAGACCGGCCCTGGATCGGCGCACCAGATGGCTGCGGATGCCAGCAAGATCACCGGGGTCGCCACCACCAATGCGGGTACCGCGATAGACAGGTCGAACAGCCGCTTCGTGATGAGATAACCAAGAGGTTCGGAGCGTCGACGGGCAGCTGGTTCCGGTGTCATCCGACGGTCGGTCGGAGTTGGATGGTCGGCTCGCATCATGGCTTTCCCTCCTGCGATTGGATCGGAAAGCGGCGCAGTCCGGTTTTCTGAAGAAAGCGTAAAAACAGGTATGACGGCACAATGCGGGCATAGCGCCGCCAGAGCCTGCGCGGCTCGGTCAGCAGTCGAAACGCCCATTCTAGGCCCATGCCTTGCAGGACCGCCGGAGCGGCGCGCTTGTTCCCACCGATGAAGTCGAAGGCCGCGCCCACACCGATCAGAACGGCCGGATCAAGCCGATCGCGCATCGTGGCCATCCATCGCTCCTGCTTGGGCGTGCTCAGCCCGACCCAGACGACATCCACGCAGGCGTCATTGATGATCTGGGCGACGTGCGCCTCCTCATCGGGGGTAAGCTGGCGAAAGGGGGGCGCATAGCTGCCTGCGATCAAGGCATCGGGATACAGGCGCTTGAGGCTTTGCTGAAGCCGGGTCAGCGCCTCCGGTGTCGTACCGTACAGGAAATGCCGCATTCCGGTCGCGCAACCGTCGGCAAAGACCGCATGCATCAGGTCAGGGCCGTACACCCGACCTGCAGTATCGTGGCCATCGGCATGAAGAGCCCAGACAAGCGGCATCCCGTCCGGGGTCACGGCCATTGCGTCATTGTGGATCTTGCGGAGGGCGGGATCGCGCTTGCACTCGATGACGCCGTGCACACCGCAAACGCAGACATAGCCCCGCCGGTCAGTTGCGACTGCATTGCCGATCATCTCAACAGCAGCCGGAAGCGATAGTGCCGACACGGAGACGCCGAGGACATTCGTTGATCCGGTTTCGCGCGGGGCCGATTTGGCCGACGCGAGTTGGATCGCCTCGGGGTCGGAGGTCGGAGCGGCAATCAATGACATCGTTAATCCCTTGCGTTACAATATTAAGTTAGCGAAGGCGGTGCCTCTCTTGGAACTTGGAAGAACGATGAAATAGCGGCCTGTCCGATGGAGATACCCGCGTCGGAAGGTCAGCCCCCCGCATGCACTCCGGTGGAGCGGACCCACCGAAAGGCGGTGTTGAAAAGGCCGTGGGGTGGTGTTCGCCGATCAAGGAGGGCACCATCCGACCGAATGCGCGTCATGGCCGGTGCCGAAAAGGAGACGGTCCGGTCAAACTGTTTCCGGTGCCACCCCTCGGCGAATCCCCCCGCCGTACAGGGCGACGGAGGCGATCACAGTCATCATCAGAAGCCACTGGATATCGTTCTGCGCCAGGAAGCTGCTTTCGGACAGGTTCAACACGAGCATCGCCCCGATCGTCACATTCATCCAACCCCACCCCCCATCGGGCTGGTTGCAATGCAGCCATGCCGCGCGCCGGACCGCCGTCAGGATCGTCCAGGCCAAGAGGAACAAGCCCCCCGCACCAAAACTGAGCAATACATCGCGGAACCCATTGTGGGCGTGCGGTGGTGTCCATCGCAGAGTTTGGATGATGCTTTGCGCATCCGGATTCCACGGCACCCAGAAGGCCTGGTATCCATAGCCGGTCCAGAAACGCTCCGCGATGTAGACATCGACCAGCTCCCACAGGGGGACACGGCCCGTGAGCGTCGCATCTTTGCCCATGTGTTCGAGCAGGGGAACCAGTACCGTCCCGAGAAGCAGCAAAGCCACGGCCGCAAGTTGAAGCGCGACAAGGATCAGTACCGCCCGCCGCAAGCCCGATGCGCGCCGCAGGAGGGCATAGAACCCGGTCAGGATCAGGCTTACCGTCGAGGCGAACACCCCGGTGGAGGATGTGGACAGGGCCAGGCAGACAACGCTCATGCCCAGGAGCACGATGCCCGCCCGGCGCAGGTTGCGGGCACCGTCCCCGATCAATCCCAACGACAGGATGAATCCAAGGGATGACGCCCAGCCCAGAACGTTCTTGTGCGAGTAGACGCCCCGCAGTCCGGTACCGTCGGGCATCAGGGCAAACTGCGGAACAAGGAGCGCCGCAACCAGGCTCAGCCCGAGACAAACTCCGATCACGCTTGCAAACAGCACCAGGAGTTGCCGAGGCGTAAATCGGACGGCCAGGAAATAGGCCAGCACGATCGACGCCACGAGCGCCACCGCGCGCCGCATGGAAATCGACGGCGCGATGGACCAGACCACCGAGGCAAATGCCATCATGATCAGAATGACCATGGGATAGGTTCGCCGCATCGCCAACAGGAGTGGCCCCGGATGTCGCGCCAGAATCCCAAATGTGAACAGGATGACGGGCACCTGAAGCATCCGGAGAAGCGCACGCTCACCCCCGCCCAAAGTCCCTGAGATCGACATCAATAACAGTGGAAAGACGGCACCCGACAGAAGGAAGATCGACCCCGCCGCCCCGACCCATTCAATCGTGCGCCAATTGACCCACAGGCCGGGAACGTGACGGGACACGGAGGGATGGGCAATGTCCGACAAACGAGATCCTTCGGGTTCGGGGGTGGTGTCCGCCGACGGGCGGTCTGACCTTTACCCTGCCTTGTGCGGGGGCCTGAACGAAGCCCCACCTCCGCAGGATGACGGGCCGGACTTCTCCTCCGCTTGCAGGTGCGCCGACGACGAAAGGCGTAGGCATATGCGTCACTGCCTCCCATTGGAGACGTTCGCTACGGGCTCGTGAGCCGTTACGTTGATGGTGACGGGCCGTTCGGCCTGCCGGACAGGAGGCGACTCAACCATGAAACGGACTGTCGGTCAGTCGATATGGATCCGCGCGCTCGGTGTTGTTGCGCTGTTGTTCGCCATTACCGGTGCGGCGCAGGCCGAGACGACGGTGGAGCGGGGCGACGTCCTGTTCGTTAGTGTCGTGGGCCTGCCAGAGGTCGAGCGGAATGCCCGTGTCGATGCGGACGGTCGAATCAGCCTTCCGTTTATCGGAACAGTGGATGTGGCGGGAACTCAGCTCGGCGATATTCGTGAAAGCATCAAACAGACCCTTATCAGCAACAAAATCCTGCTTAATCCGTCTGTCCTAGTGGAGGTGGCCGTCTACCGTCCGATCTATGTCGGCGGTGCCGTCGCCCGCAGTGGCGCAGTCTCCTTTGAGCCCGGCCTTACCGTGCGGCACGCCCTTATTTCCGCCGGGGGACGGATCCGGTCTGCCGAGAGTGGCGCGGTCAATCCGGGCAGGGTCATCGAACTGGTGTCTCGCAGGCGCGCTACCATCTACTCTCTGGACCAGGTCGACAGCGAAATCGCGCGTCTTCAGGCGCTGCTGGCAGAGGATCCTGCCGAAAAACCACCGGAAGCGGACCTGACACCAGTCGATCGTGCCCTGCTGGATGATCTGGAGCGCACGCGCGACGCAGAAGTGGCCCATGCCGAGACGGCACTCGACCTGGTTGAGACCGAACGGGAGGTGCTGCGTCAGCAAGCCGAACTCCAGTTATCCGAACAGGACGTGCAGCAAGCCGAGGTCGAGCGGATGCGCGACCTTGTCGCCCGCGGTCTTGTCCCGGCCCCGCAGCTTTCCGACTTGCAACGCGAAAGTTCCCGCCTGTCGCGCGATATCCTGGACAACCATGCCTACTCCGCCCGCGCGGCGCAGACGACTGCCGATATCCTCTATCGCACCGAGTCGTCGCTTGCTGCCGCCCGTGTTGCCGACCGGGAGGCCTACCGTTCAGCGCTGGGCCGACGGGAAGCCCTTCGGGCGGAGCTTGAAATCCTGACAGGTCACCTGAGCGAGGTACGGTCCAGCACCGACACCAGCGAAGTGCCCGAAGGACAGATCGTCATCTATCGCCGAACCGGCGACACGACCGAGGAACTGAGTGCGTCCCCCGATACCGAGCTTGCACCCGGCGATATCGTCGAGCTGCGGTCCTTCGTGCTGCCGCGTGGATGACGGACGTTCAAACGAAACAAGGTTTCTCGTCATGACCGCCCCCTCGATCAGCGTCATCATCAATAACTACAATTACGCGCCCTACCTGAGCCGCGCCATCGAATCCGCGTTGGATCAGGCCGACGTTGCGGCCCAGGTCGTGGTGGTCGACGATGGATCCACGGACGCGTCGCGCGACTTGATCGAGAGTTTCGGCGACCGGATCAAACCGGTGTTTCAGCGCAATGCTGGCCAGGCCGCTGCGATCAACGCGGGCGTGAAGGCCAGTACCGGGGAGCTTTTGTGCTTTCTGGATGCGGACGACTGGTTCGCGCCGGGCAAGCTGTCGGCGGTGGGCGCGGCGTTTGCCGCCAACCCCGCCGCGGGTCTGGTGTATCATCGGTTGCAGCCCACGCTTTCGGATGGAAGCGCCGCCTTTCGCCCGATCCCGCGCAGTCTCTGTGATGGGGACTTGGCCCCTATGATGGCGCGAACGGGAGGGGTCTGGCCATTTCCGATGACGTCGGCCGTGTCCGTGCGCCGATCACTCTGGCAGCGCGCGGGGGACATCCCGCCAGTCCTGCGGATCTCGGCGGATGCCTGGCTGGTAGGGGTTTACCCGTTCCTTGCCGAAGTCGTCGCCTTGCCGGAGATTCTGGGCTGCTACCGCATTCACGACAACACGTGGTACCGGGCACAGGATGACGCAGCCATGTTGCGCAAGCGGATGTCGCATTGGCGTTTGACGATCGAGCTGACCAACGATTTTCTGTGCCGGGACGGCCTGCCCTGGCGGCTTGACCTTGCGGACCATCACGCCCACCGGGTGGCGCAGGCCAAGCATGACGGTGCATCGCGTGGCGACCGTCTGCGGCTTTTGGGGGCTGGGCTGCGCGACCGGGCTGAACCCAACTTCGCAAGGCGTGCGCGCGATGCGTTTCGCGCGTTCGGGCAGACCGCTGTCAGGCCACAATGAAGGTCCTGATGATCGGGTCCGAGCCCGCCGACTACGCCATCGCCTTTGCCAACGGTGTCGCGGCGCATGGGCCCCTGACACTTGTTCTGCCGCGCGCCCGGTTCGCTGATTTGCGTGACAGCCTTGATCCAAAGATCGACCTTCACCTGATGGATTGGCCCCGTCACCGCAGCTTGACCAACCCGGCCTTCCTGTGGCGGCTGACCCGGCTCATCCGCCGCGAGGAACCGGACATCATTCACCTGCTCAGTAATACGGCGCTCTGGCTGAATGCGGCCCTGCCGTTCTGGCGACCCGTTCCGCTGCTCACGACGGTGCATGATGCGCGTTTGCACCCCGGCGACCGGGACACCGCCACTTTGCCCGCTTGGAGCCCGCGCCTGATCGTGCGGCAGTCGGACGATATCGTGGTTCATGGCGAAGGGCTGCGCCAGCAGGCACTGGAGGCGTTCTCTCTGCCTCCGGACCGCCTGCATGTGCTGCCGCATCCGGCGATGCCCCGTTATGCGGAGTTGGCGCGCGCGCGGGGCCTGCGGCCACGGCCTCGGGGGAAGTTCAACGTGCTGATGTTCGGACGAATCTTCGCCTACAAGGGGCTGGACCTTCTGATGCAGGCGGAGGCGTTAATCGGGGACGATGTGCCTGACCTGTCCATCGTGATCGCCGGGCGCGGAGATGACCCGCATGATCTGTCGCAGATGATGGGTCAGTCCGCACGGTATGACATCCGCCACCGGTTCATACCGGACGCCGAGGTTGCGCAACTGTTCCTCGACGCTGACATGGTGGTCCTGCCGTACCGTGAGGCGTCGCAGAGCGGCGTCCTGCCCGTTGCCGCGACATTCGGCAAACCCGTGGTCGTAACGGACGTGGGCGAGCTGCGCGCCACGGTGGAGCCGAACGACATGGGTCTGGTCGTTCCACCCGACGATCCGGGGGCGCTGGCGGCGGCCATCGTGCGGATGGCACGGGATGACGCGCTGCGGGCCCGATGTGGTGAGGCGGCGCAGGAGTGGGCCGAAAGGGTCGTCGCACCGCCGATTGTGGGCGCGGAGGCCCGGCGGCTCTACGCCCGAATCGTTCAAACGGCCTAGCCCCCCATTCGAACGGACCACCGCGATATCGTGAAGGCGAATTGCCCCGATCCCGTCCTGCCAAGACACTCAGTCCAAGCATTTGAAACGACGGGGCCCGTCTTGTTGACGAATAAATCCAGACAACCGACAGCAGCCGGTCAGCCGAGCGTACGTCATTACGTTGCGGGCGGAGCGGAGCATGGCGGCGGAATCGGCCGACTTATCGGTTACATCCTCGGCGCTTGTGACGGGCGCGATCATCGCGTTACCGATACACGTGGCCCGCGCTGGTCGCCGCTGACATCGCCGTTTCGTCTTGGGGCTGCGGCCGCACTGATGATCGTTGATCGGGTTGTCGCGCCGCAACGCATCCATCATCTGCATATCGCCGGGCGGGGCAGCACGGCGCGTAAGCTGATCCTCGGGTGGCTTGCCCGACGGTTGGGGTGCGCGCATGTCCTGCACCTGCACGATTTCGACTACGCGCAGGATTTCCGCCGTCGCCCCCCGTCGCACCAACGTCTTATCCGCGACCTGTTCCAGAAGGCGGATCGGGTGATCACGCTGGGTCGCCGCGACGCCGGTACGGTCGTGGATCTGCTTGGGGTTCCGCAGGCGCGCGTGGATATTCTGCACAATGCCGTCCCAGACCCGATCCGGGGTGCCATCAAGGCGTTTCCCGATACCGGTAAGGACGTGGGAATTGTCTTCCTCGGCCAGCTTGGCGAACGAAAGGGCGTGCCGGAGCTTCTAAAGGCGCTGGCACATCCCAGCATGGAAGCCCTTCGCTGGCGCGCGGTTCTGGCTGGCGACGGGCCAGTCGACCTGTACCGGGCCAAGGCCGCCGAACTTGGCCTGACAAATCGTGTCACCATGCCGGGCTGGCTTTCGGCCGATGACGCCCGCGACCTTTGCCGCGACTCCGACATCCTGGTTCTGCCGTCCCACGGCGAAGGCATGGCGATGGCTGTGCTTGAAGGTCTGGCACAAGGGCTGGCGGTGGTTACGACCCCGGTCGGTGCACACGAGGAAATTCTGACGGACGACGTGAACTGCGCCTTCGTGCCGGTCGGTGATCCAGTCGCGCTTGCGCATGCCCTGGCCGACCTGGTGACCCAGCCGGAGCGTCGTAACCGCCTGGCCGGCTCGGGGCGCGCGTATTACCTGCGCGCGCTTAGCATGGAGGCCTACATGTCTCGCCTTGACGCCGTCCTCGCGTCAGTCCGGCCCGGACGCCTGGCTGTTCCGGAAGGACGGGGTCGAAGCGCATGAACCGCATTGTTCAGGATAGTCGGGCCCGCCTCTCGCTCGAGGCCCCCGAAGCTCCTCGCATTCGCGAGGCCGATATCGACATGACTGGGATTTTCCGGCTGATCCGTCGCAGAATCTGGTTCATATCCGCCGTCACCCTGGTTCTGACGATCCTTGCATTGCCCTTTGTCCTTGCGAGTGCCCCGAAATATCAGGCGCGGGCGCAATTCATACTGCAACAGGTGATGGTGGCCGACCCGCGGGCGGACGAACCTGTGCTGGACATCAACAACGAGGTCGAGCGTCTGCGTTCCCGCGCGATCGCGGACCAAGTCATCGCCCGATTCAACTTGCAGGATCATCCAGGGTTCAACCCTGCTGCCGATGAAAAGGGACCAATCCGGGCAATTATTGATTCCTTGCCGTTCGTGGCAGATGACGCCCCCCCGGAGGAGCCAGACAGCGAGGAAACCGCGGCCCGTGTCTTGGCCAGCTTCAATGGTCGCTTGTCGGTTTGGCGGCGTGTGGAGAGCCAAATGGTAGAGGTGCTGTTCACGGCGCCCGATCCGAAATTGGCTGCGGCGGTGCCGAATTCCATAGTCGAGATTTACCGTACCGACCGGGAAGCCGGGCACAAACAGCGCATTGCCGACGTTCTGGCCAGTCTTAACCAACAGATCGAGGCGCAACGGGAAGTTGTCGAGCGCCGTGTTGCCACGCTTGAACGATTCCAGGGGCAGAGCGGCGTTGTGTCCGTCGGGCGGGGTGCTGAACTGCTGTCGGCGAATGTTTCTCGGCTGAGCGAACAGATTAGCGAAATTCGGGCCGCTCAACTTGAACTGTCGGGGCGCGCGGCCGCCGCGGAGATGGCGTTGAGCGCCGGTGGCACAGCCGTCACAGACGAAAGCGAAGCACTGACCGAGATGCGCCAGCTTCTCCAGGCCCGCAAGCGGGAGTTGACGCGGATGCAGGCCAGCTACGGCGAAGCCTTCGGGGGTGTTCGCGTGGAGCAGGCCAGGATCGAGGAGTTGGAGACGGCGATCCGTGATGAACTGACAACGTGGATCGAAACGATGACGATCCAGCTCCAACAGCTGAGTGATCGGGAAGCGACCCTCCTGAAGACTCTCAGCGACAGCGAGGACGCCTTGGCCCGAACGTCGATGGCCGAATTGACGCTGGTCGATCTTCTGCGGCGCGCCGACGAACAGCGCGCCGTCCTCGACAGTCTGGAGGACCGGCACCGCTTGCTTGCAGCGCGCCTGCTGCAACCGCCGGTCGACGTGGAAATTCTGGCCCCTGCAACCGAACCGATCTGGCAGGAAGGACGCAGCCGCAAGGTCACTTTGGCCATCGCGGCTGTTGCCGCGCTGATCGTGGCGCTGACGTTGGCAGGCATCCTGGAAGTCATGGACCCCACCGTCCGGAGTCTTGAGCAATTGTCAGACGTTCCGGGCCTGACCCCCGTCGGTTCCTTGCCGCGCCCGAAGCTCCGCGCACGACTGCACAATCGACCTCAGGCTGACCCGGGGCTGATGGACGCGTTGCGAGGGTCTGTCGTGTCGATCAAGGCGGCGAACGACGGATTAATCCCCGACAGTCTTGCGATCATCGCAACCGAGAATGCGGACTCGATGGACCGCTTCGCCGGTCTGCTGGCTGCCGATATATCCGCCGAGGGGCATGGCGTTCTTCTGATTGACACCCGGCCCGCCCGCAACCGTGGCAAGACGGCGACGGTTCGACCCGACTCCGGGCTTGTTCGCTATCTGCGTGGTCCGCAGCGAAGCGAGCCAGCCACGACGGCCCTGTTGGACAGCCTCGTCATTCAGACATCGCACGAGGGTGTACTGCTGTTGCCGCGGGGTGCTGGACGTCTGCCGACGCTGCACGATGACAGCCGGATCGCACCCCTGATCGACTATGCCGCCGCACGTGGGCTGACACCGATCTTTCTGTGTCCGCCGGTTCTCAGCAATGCGTCGGTCATCCAGATCGCCGCCGCCGTGGAGAGCGTCCTGCTGGTGGTGACCTGGGGCAGTACGCGCGGCGCGCTGGTTCGCCTTGCGGTGGAGCGGCTGCGCACGGCGCGCAACGTCGCGGTCCTGGCCGTTCTGACCAACGTCAATCCGGGCCGGCAGAAACTCTACTCGTTCCGCGATTCAGCGACCTTCTCGGCGAAGGTTCCCGGTGAAAACTGGTGACGCGGATCGATCCTACAGCACAATCGAAACCTGAACAGAGGAATACGACATGACCAAGACAGCACTCGTTCTCGGCGCCGGTGGCTTCATCGGCAGCCACATCGTCAAGCGTCTAAAGCGTGAGGGGATGACTGTTACCGCCGTCGACCTGAAGCGCTGCGAATTTTCCAAGAGCCCGGCCGACCGGTTCGTTCTCGGCGATCTGAGGGAGCAGTCTCTCGTGCGCTCCGTGATCGATCGTCGCTTCGATGAAGTGTATCAGTTGGCGGCCGACATGGGCGGGGCAGGGTACATCTTCACCGGGGAGAACGACGCCGACATCATGCACAATTCGGCGATGATCAATCTGAACGTCCTCGATGCCTGCCGGGAGCACGGCGTTGGGCGAATTTTCTACTCCTCGTCGGCGTGCATGTATCCGGAGCACAACCAGCTGGACCCGGACAATCCGAACTGCGCCGAAGATAGCGCCTATCCCGCCAACCCCGACAGCGAATACGGATGGGAGAAGCTGTTTTCGGAGCGTCTCTTCCTCGCCTATGCACGCAACTACGGAATGACGTGCCGGGTTGCGCGCTACCACAATATCTTTGGCCCCGAGGGCACGTGGACCGGTGGCAAGGAAAAGGCCCCGGCCGCCCTGTGCCGCAAGGTTGCCGAGACGCCGAACGGCGGCACGATCGAGGTTTGGGGCGACGGTCTGCAGACGCGGTCGTTCCTGCACGTCGATGAATGTGTCGAAGGAACTCTGCGCCTGCTGCGGTCGGATTTCGCCGGGCCCGTCAATATCGGATCGACGGAGATGATCTCGATCAACGCGCTGGCCGAGATGATCATCGGGATTTCAGGTAAGAACATCAGCGTCCGCAATATCGCGGGTCAGCAGGGCGTTCGTGGACGGAATTCCGACAACACACTAATCCGTCAGCGGCTCGGATGGGCTCCGTCCAAACCGCTCCGCACGGGTATGGCTGAAACCTACGACTGGATCTCCCGGATGCAGGAACGAGCTGACCGCGTAGCGACCCTGGTCTAGGGACTCGCCGTTTCCGGGGCGGGGCTGCACAGCTCCGCCTCGCACGCGGATGTCCCATGCGGCGTCCCCAATGTTTGCCCTGCGTCTGCCAGGATGGTCGCGAAACCCATGACCGGGACGCCGCCGCCAGGGCGCGCCAATCAAGATCAGGGTGCACTGTGCCAAGGACCTAGGCCGGATCCTAGTTAACAAATCTATCGGGGCAATTTCCTAGATGGTCGGGAACTTATGTTTCTTGAATGGGTTAACCTGTCGTATAGAGTGTTAACGAAGGTTAACGGCAGGGAGGTCAGCATCGTGTCAAACGCCAGTTCCTCCCCTTTCCGCGCGCGCCGGTGCACCCTTGTTTACTTGAGTGGGTGCCAACCGTGATATTCGATCAATCAGACAAGCCGATAACCCCCGCATCCGACCCTTTTTACCGCGTCCTTAGTCGGTATTTTAGCTTGTCTGAAGAAAACCGCCTTACGATATCCGATTTGGAGCGGCGCAGGCTGACACTGCGCCCCACCGACAACCTAGTGGATCGTCCGGCGCGGGATCGGCGGGCTTTTGTCCTGCTTAAGGGGTGGACGATCACCTACAAGATTCTCCACGATGGCTCGCGCCAGCTGCTGGATTGCCACGTTCCGGGGGACATTCTCGGCTTTCACTGCACCCAGATTCAGATTTCAGACAGGTTCATCGAACCGCTGACCGAGGTGGAGGTCGCGGAATTTTCGATCGTCGACCTAATGTCGGCGATGAACGAAGGCAACGGCCTTTCCCATGCGCTGTCTTGGTTTCTGGCGCGCGACCACGCGATCTTAGTCGAACATCTGATCAACAACGGCCGTCGCGGCGCGTTGGAGCGGGTATCTCATTTCTTTCTGGAACTGGGCGTCCGCATGGGACAGGCGGGCCAGTCCGACCCCCACGATTTCCCGCTGCCGCTGACGCAATACCTGTTGGCGGATATGCTCGGGCTCAGCGCGATCCACGTCAACCGAACCCTGCGGGACCTTCGGGAGCGGGAGCTTCTTATCCATCGCAACGGCCGCGTCGTGATCCTGAACGCGCCGCGCCTGTCGGAGCTTTGTGGTTTCGACCCCGGCTACCTGATGCCGGCCCCGCGCGCTATCTTGCGATAGACGCGCGAGCCGGGCCGGAGCCGCAATGCACGTAGCCCCTCAGAATACCAGTTCATCGACAAGCGGTGCGTTTTGCAGCAGCGCCGACAAGGCGGCGAGCGGCGTGACGTCGAAGCCCACATCAACCCAGTAATTCGTTGATTGGTAACTCTGGGTCGGGAAGACATCTGTGAGGCCGGCCGCAAAGAGCCCGTTGTTCCCGCCACCGGCCTCCAACAAACCGTCGGGGCCCGTGTAATCGGATTGGAAGAAGAACGACGTGGCGACGTAGTTCTCCGTAGTGCCATAAGACACAACGTAATCCGAGCCGGGCGTCAGCGTCACGGGTGCTGACAGTGCACCGATCTGCCAGCCGGTGTCGCCCGGATCCGACTGAACCGTTGTCGTGGCCAGCCGGTTCCCATTCGAATCCCACAGGTTCAGAACGCGCACATCCGTATCGCTCGCGTCCGGAGTGCTGCGGAAATAGCGCAGGTCAGAAACTTCCCCTTCGGTTGTCGCCGAGAACTGCACGCCGAGCTCGTAAACCGTCGGGTCGGTGGTGATCGTGGTTGCCGGTGTGTCGGTCTCCGCGAACAAGGTGGCGAAGGAAAGCGGCGGGGCCTCCGGGTCTTCATCCGTCACGGTGATCTGGATATCCTGCGTCACCGCAGGGGCGATCCCGTCGGACACTGCGACCGTGACGTCATAGATATTGTCGCCCCCGGTATCGGCGGGCAGCTCGAAATCGGGACGGTCGACGAAGCTGAGGACGCCGCTGGTTGCGTCGATGTTGAACCGTGCCGCGTCGACCCCGCCGGCGATCGAGTAGGTCAACAGGTTGTTGTCCGCATCGGTCGCCGTGATCGTGCCCGCGAGGGTCTGGTTCTCAAGGGCCGAGAACGCGTTGGCCGACGTCAGGACGGGGGCCTCGTTGCTGGGTACCACGCCGGGCTCGAAGCCCAGGTCGACCCAGTAGTTCGTCGCATTGAAGCTCGAGGTCGGGGCGGCGAGGTCGGCACCGTAGCGATAGACGCCGTTTGTAATGGCATCCGCGCTGAGCACGCCGGAGGCGTTGGTATAGTTGGTCCCGAAGAACCCGCTCGAGCCAAGGTAATTGTCGTCGGTACGGTAGGAGGCGGTATAGGTCTGGCCTGCCTGGATCAGGACCGGCGATGCAAACGTTGCCGTCTGCCAGCCTGTCTCGCCCGGTGCGGAGATGAATTGCCCGGTCGCCAGAAGGGTTCCGGCGGCGTTCCACAGGTGTGCGGCGCGCACGTCGGTATCACCCGCATCCCCGGCCGCGCGGTAGTAGCGTACCTCGGTGATGACGCCAGCCTGGGTCGCCTCGAACTCCACGCCCAGTTCCAGAGCCTGTCCGTCGTTCAGGAGAGGCGCACTCACCGGCGTTTCATTGAACAGCGAGTCGAGTGGGTTGGGCGGGCTCTCAGGATCCTGATCCGTCACGGTGATCTGGATATCCTGCGTCACCGCAGGGGCGATCCCGTCGGACACTGCGACCGTGACGTCATAGATATTGTCGCCCCCGGTATCGGCGGGCAGCTCGAAATCGGGACGGTCGACGAAGCTGAGGACGCCGCTGGTTGCGTCGATGTTGAACCGTGCCGCGTCGACCCCGCCGGCGATCGAGTAGGTCAGCACGTCATTCTGACCGTCCTGCGCCACAATCGTGGCGGCGGTGAAGCCGTTCTCGACCGTGGAAAACGCGGTCCCGCTGGTGATGACAGGGGCCGTGTTGCCGGGCGCACCAATCTCATAGGTCAGGTCGACCCAGTAGTTGCTTTCCTGGAAGCTTTGCGTCGGCACGGCCAGGTCGGCTCCGTAGCGGTACACTCCGCCGATGGTGGCTGGAACGGACAACTGGTTAAAGGGTTCGGAGTAGTCGAACGCGAAGAATCCGGCGCTTGCGACGTAGTTGTCCAGGGTTTTGTAGGAGGCGGTGTAGGTCTGGCCGGCCGTAACCGTCACGGGCGTGCTGAGGGCGACGGTCTGCCATCCGACTGCGCCGGGTGCAGAGTTGAAGGTGACTGTCGCCAAAAGGTTGCCCGCCGGGCCCCAAAGGTGCCCGCTACGAACATCCGTATCGTCAGCATCCCCTGCCGCACGCCAGTAGCTCAACTCGGTCACGACACCGGTCTGTGCCACTTCAAACCTGACCCCCAGTTCGAGGGCAGCCGCGTCACTGATCGGTGCTTCGGCTACCGGAGTACCGTCGAACAGCGAGAAACTGTCGGGCAGCGGCGGAGTCGTGACCGTCACGATGTCCGAAGGAAGGCCGGTGTTGACCGGCAGATTGAGGCTGTCGTCGATGGCGCGCGCGCGGATCGTGTAGGTGTCTGCAACGACCGGAGTCCAGGAATAGGTCCAGTTGGCACGCCCTTCGGCGGGCCGCCACGTCGCGCCGTCGTCAAATGACACCTCGACCATCGCGACTTGTCCATCGTCGGTCAACGGATCGCCGTCGTCATCGGTCGCCGTCCCGCTGATGACGTAGGTTTGAAACGCGAGAACCTCGTCGGGGATGTTGTCGAGTGTGATGCTAGCTGCGACCGTGTCGGTCGACGCTTCGGCCCGGACCAGGCCGCGAGACGCCAGGATCGCGTCGGAAACGCCGGGCTGAATGCCCATGTCTGCAAACATATTGATGGTAAACTGTTTGAGTGCGAGGTTCTCGACCAATACGCCATAGGGCGAGGAGTCGTGCTCATCGCTCAGGCCCCAGGTCCAGAATACGGTACCTGCGGAGAACACCAGCGCGCCGGACGGGGCCCGGTAGAGCGTCAGCGCATGCGTGTCCGTACCGGGGACGGTGCGGCTGCCCTGGTCTATCAGAAGCTCTGGCCAATCCACCAATGTGTTCGACAATTCGATCAGGCCCGCCGGACGGAATTCGTCATCCGGCACGTTGTTCCATTCGTAGCCGATGATTCCGGGGGCGAGGTTCGTCACGCCACCATCCGCGACGGTCGTGTCGCGCCAGAAGCGCAGGCCCGCAAGTTCGGCTGGAACGTCCACTCCGACGTCATCAACAGTGGCACCATCGCCCTTGAACGCTGTACCGATCAGGGCGTGTTCCGGCTCGGCCCCGCTGGCGATCAGGTTGCCTTGTGCATCGACCGACTCAACGAACCGCAGATCGCGCCAGGTGCCCGTCCATTCGTTCGCGGGATCCAGGTTGGCGTAATCCTCGGGCTGCGCGCCCAACGAGTAATTCGCCCATGTTTCCTTGTAGCTCACGAGGGTGCGGTACTCGGTACCGTTGCCATCGATGCTCGTCTCCCAGCGAGTCTTCCAGTACATGTCGTTGCCGCCCCAGAACTGGAGGTTTACCCCAGCGTCGCGCGCGGCCTCGACATTGTCTCGCTGATCTCCGGACCAGTATTCGTCGTGCCCGACCGACAGGAACGATTTGTGCCCCAAAAGCGCGTCGACCCCCAGCCGATCCGTATCCACGCCCGAGATGTAGCTGACGTCATAGCCCTGCTTTTCCAGCCAGTAGATCGCGGCGTAATCGGCACCGAACAGGTAATCCTGCGCCCCCGCGGCAAAGCCGCCGCCGTCGCGCGTGATCATGGGCCGGTTGTAGGATACGGCATAGGCGCGATCCACGCCCAGCGGGCTCGGATCCGGGAGTCCGGGATCTTCGGAGGGGAAACCGCCGTAGAAGTTCCCGCCGACCTGCGAATTGTTGCCGGCCCAGCCGTTGTAGGCCTGCCACGTCGTGTCCGACGTCTGAAGGACGATATCGCTGCGCGTTCCGTCGGAGCGGAGGGCGTCTTCGCGCACAATGAAGGGTATCTGGTTCGTCTCGCCATTGTCGGCGCGCACAAGCTTGGCCAGATAGACGCCGGAGACTGCGTCTTCGGGCGTCAACCATTGGGCAGAAGCCGCCCAGTTGCCAGCGTCCACCAGCCCGCGCTCATCGGTGATCGGATCGGGTTGCGCCGTTCCGGTCAGCCCGTCCAGCGTCGTCACCAGCGTCGCACCGTCGCCGCCGTAGTATCCCAGCCGGTAGATCTCGATGGTGTAGGGGACCTCGACCCCCTCGGCGGCATTGACGTTGATCTTGAAGGTGACCCCCTCGCCCTGATCGACGCTGAAGTCTGTGGCGAAGCCTTCGATCTGATTGCTCGCCGGAGCATCCCAGATTTCGCGAGCCGTGCCGGGTTTCAGGTTTTCCGCGATGATGGGGTTCAGCGCCATTCGATATCCCTCCGTGTCGGCCGGATTGCCGGACAAAGGGCGAGTGTGCACCGTGGCGCGAATTTGGGAAATTCACCTGACGGTCAAATTCGGGGCTTCTTGCGGTGCAAAGTGTCCTCCGCCCGATGAGCTATGGAGTCATCGGGCGGAGGGCTGTTATCAGAGGAGGTAGGTCGCAATCGCTTCTAGTAATCTTTCCTAAAAGCCTTGCGTGCCTCAGGCAAACCAGTCCATCGGCACCCCAGGTTCGGGGATCAGGAGCGCACCGCTGGAAAAGGTATCCAACGCCACTTCGGTCTGGAAGGTGAAGCTGTCCACGTCCGGAGCTGCATCGAACAGAACATCGATCCAGTAGTTGCTCTGGTTGTAGCTCTCCGTCGGCGCGGCGTTGGTCAGGCCATAGTCGAAGACCCCGGCGTCGGCTTCCACGTGGAGCGCACCCGACGAGATCGTCTGGTCGAAGAACCCCTGGCTGTAGGCGTAGGTCCCCTGGGGGGCCTGGTAGGACACGGTGTAACTCTGTCCTGCCTCCACGGCGATGGGAGTGTCGAGCATGACCTCCTGCCAGCCGCCATCGACCGTATCGACGAAGGTGGCCGTTGCGATGGCGTTACCATTCCCATCCCAGAGCGTCGCCGGCATTTCAGCGTCGTTCGCCTCGCCGCGCCAGACGCGGAAGCCGTCGATTTCGCCCGCGGTTTCAACGCAGAAGCGCATGCCGAGCTCAACCGCCGATGTGTCGTTAAGTGCAACATCGAACGGCTGACCCATGTCGGTCAGAATGCTCTGATAGGTCGTTGGTATCAGCGGTGCTGTGACCTCCCCGGACTCTGTCGTACTTGCTGGCAAACCAAGCAAAACTGGTGCCGGGGCCTCGATCGCGGCGCTTTCGGTCACGGGGGCGGGAGTCGCATCTTCGTCGACCTTGATCCTTGCCCGTGCGGTATCGAATCCGCCGTTTCCGTCGGTGACACGGTAGACAACGGTTGCGCGCGCTCCGCCGTCGGAAGTGAACAGGATGTCACCGTCCTCCGTTATGCTTGCTTCACCGTTCTTCGTACTGACGATCGATGAGATCGTGATCGTGTCTCCGTCGGCATCTGTGTCATTGGCGACGAGATCCGCCTGCCGCAGGATCAGCGGCGAATCGGGGGATGTCTCGAATCCGATGTCGGTTTTCGCTTCCGGAGCGGTATTGTCCGCCGGAGCCGGAGCCGGAGCCGGCTCGAATACCGGTTCAGGCGCAGGTGCAGGCTCGGGCGTCGGAGCTGGCGCGGGTTGCGATGGCGCTGGTGCTGCCGCGGCAGTGCTTCCAGCTTCCTGCGCACCGATATCGACCGTACCGTTGGTGCGTCCGTCGCCGTCCACATCCGTACTGAACAGGCCAAAGGCCCCGGTACCCGAGTCGATCGCCGGGGATCCTGCGGCAAGGTTGAAGTTCCCGTTTGCCGGATCGACGAACTCGGGGTCGACGCCATACAGGTTGCCGTCCGCAGTGCTGGGGGCAGGGTTTCCGCCGTCGGTACGTGCCGAAACCTGGCCGATCGAGCCGTTGAACATCAAGTTGTTCTGCCAGACGACGTTGTCGTTAGAGTAACCACCGTAGGAGGTGTTGTCGACGGCTCGGTTGTCACTGTTGATGCCCGGATCGGCGACCATGATGTTGTTGACGAAGGTGTTGTCGCTGGACTGCGAGTTCGAGATCTCGCCCCGCCACGTGCCGTCGTTCGCTTGGTCGACGTTGTTGTGATAGGCGGTGTTGCCACGCACGGTGACGTTATCGCTCCAGACGACCTGGATGCCCTTACCGCCGTTGCCGTAGGCGACGTTCCCCTCGACCAGGGTGGCGAAGGTGTAGTTTGGAAAGCCTGATGCCTGCGTGCTCTGGAAGTCATCGATGATGATGCCGTTCCCGTCGGTATGGGCACCGCCATAGGTCACGTTGTCATAGCTGACGTTGTTGCGGACGATCGTTCGGAAGCCGTCCGTGCTGGTGTCGCCCGTGATGTTCCGGTTCTGGTAGATCGAGATGCCGGAATACCACCCCGAGGCCGCGTTCCCGTAGGTCTCGTTGCCTTCGACGGTGATGAAGTCGGAGTAGTTGAATTGAATCCCCGACTCGCCATTCCCGTGCAGGACGTTATCGCGCACGGTGATGTGGTGAACGTTATCGGCCTCGATCCCGTCGCCTGCGGCGTTCGCGATCTCGAAACCCTCGATCGTGACGTAGTTCGCGTTGACGCTGATCGCGTTCCAGCCGGAGCTCGGCTCGATCAGGACGGTTCCGGGCACTTCGGCCCGCAGGGTGACGTCGCCCGCCGCGGATCCACCGCGATTGATGTTGAGCGACTCGTCATAAGTTCCCGCGCGGACCACGATTTCGTCCCCGGGGGCCAGATTTGAATCAAGCGCACGGGAAATACTGCGGAAAGGTGAGCCGGCACTTCCGTCCGCCCCATCGTTTCCATTTACGTCGACATAGTAGACTGCCATTCAATGAGTCCTTTTTTTTATTTTGGGCGTTCGGCCCGAGAAGAGCGATTGTGCTGATCCCGCGGTCGAGCAGGTGGTGAAGCAGCGTTTCGTATCGTCTGGATTAAGTATCAGCCTCCTTTTCGTTCGCCAGACCTCGCCCTTTGGGTGAGCGAGTTCCCGTTTGCCCGAACCCGACTACGGCTCCGGCATGGGGGACATTTAATGCCTAAGGCGGATGATTGCCGTGTTTCTACAAAGAGTTGTCACGGATTTTCCGGCGACCGTCCTTTTCGGCGAAAAGCCGCTTCCATTATTTGAAGTTGCGCACCGGCTCGCCCGGGGGGGCACGCTTCGGCGGGGGTTTGCCGCCTGTCGGCAAGTAACCACCGCTAAATCTGGCTTCGGAGTTGGGTCCGGACCCAATCGCCAGCCGACTCGCACTCCTCCAAAGGGCGCAAGGTCTCATCCTATCGGACATCCTAGAGGGCTCTTTGGTGGTCTTTGGGTCGGCGGGGTCTGACAACCTGTGCACCGCCTTCCGCTGAATGGCTCCTCCGGGCGGTCTTGATGCCGGAGTAGAGCCGCTCAATTCATGCGCCGATCCGCCCAAATGCCTAGTTCAACAAACACCGCCTGTTTGCGAGCCTCAGGGCTTGATCCGTAGTGCCGAACCATTTTGGCCAACCGAAGACAGGACAACCGACTTGCCCATTACCAATTGCACTCTCGGTCCGAATGTCACGGTCACGCATCCCGATCTGGTTAACCTTTATGGCTGCGAGGTCGGGGCGGGTAGCCGCATCGGCCCGTTCGTGGAGATCCAGGCCGGAAGCGTCGTCGGTGCGGACTGCAAGGTTTCCTCCCACAGCTTCATTTGCGAGGGCGTCACGCTTGAGGACGGCGTCTTCGTCGGGCACGGCGTGATGTTCACCAACGACGTCTATCCTGCCGCAACCAACGCCGACGGCACCCTCAAGGGCAGTGACGACTGGACCTGCGAGCCGACGCACGTGGGGCGTGGGGCTGCCATCGGGTCGAACGCAACAATCCTGTGTGGACTGAGGATCGGGACCGGAGCCCTGATCGGGGCCGGCGCGGTCGTGACCCGTGACGTGCCTGACGGCGCGATCATGGCAGGCGTTCCGGCGCGCCGGATCGGCACTCAAGAAGCATTTAAAAATGAACACAGCCAGAATCTGGAGACGCAATCATGATTAGAATGGGTATCGCAGGCTATGGGTATTGGGGTCCGAACCTCGCACGTGCAGTGTCCGAATCGGGATGTGCGCGAGTCGAGATGATTGCCGACCAGTCCGATGCCGCCTGTGCCCGTGCGGCGCTGCGCCACCCGGATGCACGGCTGACGGCAGACATCCAGGCGATGATCGTCGATCCCGCGGTCGATGCGATCATGATCGCCACGCCGGTCGCCACCCACTTTGAGTTGGCCCGCGCGGCGCTCCGCGCCGGCAAGCACGTCCTCGTCGAGAAGCCGATGGCCGAGACCCCGGCGCGCGCCGCCGAGTTGGTCGAACTGGCGGACAAGAAGGGTCTGGTCCTGATGGTCGACCATACCTTTATCTACACCGGCGCGGTTCAGGAAATCACACGGCTCATCAAGAAGGGCGATTTGGGTCAGGTCTATTATTATGACTCGACCCGCGTGAACCTTGGGCTGTTCCAGCAGGATGTGAACGTCATTTGGGACCTGGCTGTGCACGATCTGGCCATCCTGGACCACATCTTCGACGCGAAGCCGGTGGCTGTGTCCGCCAGTTCCGCCGCCTGCATCAAGGGCAGCCCGGCCAACATGGCGCATATGTCGATCTATTACGACGACGGCGCGATGGCCCATCTGAACGTGAACTGGCTTGCCCCGGTCAAGATCCGGCAGACGCTGATCGGCGGAAGCCGCCGCATGATCATCTACGACGACATGCAGAGCAGCGAGAAGGTCAAAGTCTATGACCGCGGGGCCGCACCCAGCGATAACCCCTATGAGCCGAGGATGTCCTACCGGCTGGGCGACATGCATGCCCCGGCGTTGTCCAGCAAGGAAGCCTTGCTGAGCGAGGTGCAGGAGTTCGTGCGGTGCATCGAAACCGGCGGCGTGCCCATCACCGACGGCCACAGCGGGCTGCGCGTGGTCGAGTTGCTGGACGCGGCGACGCGGTCCACCCGGCAACGTGGCTTTCCAGTTGAGCTTCAGCAAGAGAGGGTCGCATCGTGATTCCGTTTCTAGATCTCCGCAGTCAGTACCGCTCCATCGCGGAGGACGTCGAAGCCGCCGTCCTCCAGACGATGCGCAGCGGCAATTACATCCTTGGCGAGCCTGTCGACCGCTTCGAAGAGAACTTCGCCGCTTTTTGCGGGGCCCGGCACTGCGTCGCCGTCAACAGCGGCACCTCGGCGCTGCACATGGCACTCCTGGCCGCGGGCGTGGGACCCGGTGACGAAGTGATAACGGTGCCCTCGACCTTTGTGGCGACGGTGGCGGCCATTCTCTATGCTGGCGCAACGCCCGTCCTGGTCGACATCGATCCGGTGACCTGGACGATGGACCCGGCGGGCATCGCTGCCGCCATCACGCCGAAAACGAAAGCCATCTTGCCGGTTCATTTGCATGGACGGCTGGCGGACATGGAGGCGATCTGCGCCATCGCGCGTCAGAACGACCTGATCGTGATTGAAGACGCGGCGCAGGCCCACGGCGCGACGCGCGACGGCTATCGTGCGGGCACCTTCGGTGACATCGGCTGCTTCAGCTTCTATCCCGGCAAGAACCTTGGCGCTTATGGGGAAGGAGGGGCGATCGTGACCGGATCGTCCGCGCTGGCCGATAGCGTTCGGTGCCTGAGCGACTGGGGTCAAAAGGGTAAGGGCAACCACGTCCTGGAGGGGTTCAACGCCCGCATGGACACGGTGCAGGCAGCGATCCTGGACGTGAAGCTTCCGCACCTGGAGGACTGGACCACCGGCCGACGGCGCGTGGCGAACCGCTACCATGAGGAGCTTTCGCCCGAAATCGAACGGCCGGCGGGGCCCATTGGCGACGATCACGCGTGCCACGTCTATGCGATCCGGGTGGCCGACCGCGACACCGTGCGCGCCCAACTGGCGGCGGTCAATATTCCGACGGCCATTCACTATCCCGTGCCGGTTCATTTGCAACCCGCCTATGCGCGACTGGGATACGCCCGTGGTGATTTCCCCGTGGCCGAGGCACTGGCCGACACGACCCTGTCGTTGCCGATCTATCCCGAACTTAACGACTCCGACCTGCGGCAGATCCTGACTTCGGTGAACCGATACGCTGGAGAGACCATCCCGGTCGAAGCATGAAAGGATGACCCAATGAAACGTGGCCCCCTCTACGGAAAACGCGTCCTGGTGACCGGCGGCAGCGGCTTTGTCGGCTCGCATATCGTCGATCTGCTTCTTCAGGAAGGATGCAGCGAGATCGTCGTAGTCGACAACATGGTGCGCGGGCGGCGGGAAAACCTTGCCGTCGCACTCGAAGATGACCGGTTGAACCTGATCGAAGGCGACATCTGCGACCGCGCCCTGATGCAGCGGCTTGTCATCGGAACGGATACCGTGTTCCATCAGGCGGCACTGCGGATCACGCACTGCGCCGCTGAACCCGATGCGGCGATGGCGGTGATGGTACAGGCGACCTATGACCTTTTGCAGACATGCAAGGAGGCCGGGGTGCGCAAGGTGGTGATGGCGTCTTCCGCATCGATCTACGGAATGGCACCCAGCTTCCCGACGCCCGAGACCGACCCGCCCTATGGCAATCGTACACTCTACGGTGCGGCGAAAAGTATGGGCGAGGGTCTGTTGCGGTCGTTCAACGACATGTACGGCCTCGACTACGTCGCCTTGCGGTATTTCAACGTCTACGGGCCCCGGATGGATCTGCACGGTCGCTATACCGAGGTGATGGTCCGTTGGATGGAGCGGATCGCGGCTGGTCAGCCGCCCATCGTCTTCGGCGACGGGTTGCAGACCATGGACATGATCGACGTGCGCGACGTTGCGCGGGCCAATATCCTGGCGGCGAACATGCCGGCAACCGATGCCGTGTTCAACGTCGGCAGCGGCACCGAGACGTCCCTGCTGGACCTCGCGCACCTGCTGTCTGCGGGCATGGGCCGCCCCGAGCTGATCCCCGTTCACGCCGAGGAGCGCAGCGTTAATCCCGTGCCGCGGCGGCTGGCCTCGACCGTGGCCGCGTCCGAACAACTTGGTTTTGAAGCGGAGATCCCGGTGGACCGCGGCATCGCCGATCTGATCGACTGGTGGCGCAGCGAACTGGCGACTGAACCCCCACTGGAGGTGTCGGCATGATCCCCATCGCAAAGCCGTTCCTCGGGGAGGAAGAGGCGCAAGCCGCCCACGATGCCGTTCTGTCTGGATGGGTGTCCCAAGGGCCGCAGGTTGCCGCCTTCGAGGCGGAATTCGCCGAGGACGTGGGGGCCCCCCACGCCTGTGCCGTATCGAATTGCACGACCGCGCTGCACCTGGCTTGCCTCGGACTGGGAATCGGGCCCGGGGACGAGGTCATTACCGTGAGCCATTCGTTTATCGCCGGCGCGAACGCGATCCGGCAATGTGGTGCGATCCCGATTTTCGTCGATATCGAGCCGGGCGGGTTCAACATCGACCTTGATGCGACGGCTGCGGCGATCACGTCGAAGACACGCGCGATTCTGTGCGTCCATCAGATCGGGATGCCCTGCGATCTGCCGGGGCTTCTTGCCATCGCGCAGGCACACAACCTGCCGTTGATCGAAGATGCGGCCTGCGCGATCGGATCGGAGATTCTGATAGATGACACATGGCAGGCGATCGGCCGACCCCATGGGGACGTCGCCTGTTTCTCTTTCCACCCGCGCAAGGTTATTACGACGGGCGAAGGCGGGATGCTTACGACCCGTGATGCGGCACTAGATGCGCGGTTTCGCCTGTGGCGACAGCACAGCATGTCGGTCTCCGACACGGCCCGGCATGCGGCGCGGGAAATCGTCTTCGAGGACTATCCGGAGCTTGGCTACAACTATCGCATGACTGATATCCAGGCGGCGGTGGGACGCGTTCAGTTGAAGCGCCTGCCCGAAATCGTTCGAAGACGTCGCGAGATCGCGGCGCAGCTTACGGAGAGCCTGGCGGATATCCACGGTGCGAAGCCCCCGGTCGAGCCGCCCTGGGCGCGGAGCAACTGGCAAAGCTATTGCGTTACCCTTGATCCGGACATCGACCAGAAACGGCTGATGCAGGCCATGCTGGATCGCGGCGTCGCCACCCGGCGCGGCATCATGTGCATGCACCTTGAGGAGTCGCAGGCCGATTTGCCCATGCGCCACGATCTGCGCCGTTCCACGTACGCGCGGGATCATTCGGTTCTGCTGCCGGTCCACCCGCTGATGACCGATGCCATGGTGCAAACCGTTGTGGACGCCCTGAGAGAGGCGGTGCCGGAAGCCCGGTCGACCGTCAAGTTTCTCCAGGCAATGGAGGCCTAGCCACCGGCCCCGCGCAGCACGCGCGCGGGGTTGCCCGCGACAATGTCACCCGGGGCCACGTCCCGGATGACATTCGCCGCCATTCCGACCAATGCGCCCGCCCCGATCTGTACCCCGCTCATGATCGTGGCCCCACTGCCGACATAACAGCTTTCCCCGATCCGCACGCCACCCGCGATCGTCACGTGCGTACCAATGATGCTGTGATCTCCGATCGTAACGTCGTGGTGGATGACGGCCTGCGGCAAGACCATCACATGTTCGCCCAAAACCGCATTCGACGTCAGTGTCGCCCCTGAAAACAGCACGCTTCCCGCCCCGACCTGCGCGAAACGCGATACGACCGCGTGCCCGTCGATCAGTCGTGCGAAGCGTGTCGCCGGAACGCCCAGCCGCGCTATGAGCGCTCCGCGACCGCGAAACGATTTTTCCGATCCGATCAGGCAGAGAAACTGCGCGTCTCCGAACTCCGGCACCGCAGACAGCGGATGAACCGGCACGCCTTCGAACGCGGGGCCGTGGGCCGGATCGTCGGAGAGGATCGCGGCGATCTCGTACTGCGCCTGCGCCGCTTCGAATGCCTCAAGCATGTTGCCGCTGAACCCGATCAGGACAAGGCGAGATAAGGTCATGGCGGCGGTCCTTCCCGTTAGGGGCAAGTTGTGCCCGAGGAGTGATCGTCGCATGGGAAGGACGGCGGATAAACCTCTCGCCGCGACGGGTTGGCGACGCATGGTGATCCCGGCAGGACTCGAACCTGCAACCTGCCCCTTAGGAGGGGGCTGCTCTATCCAGTTGAGCCACGGGACCCCGGCTCCAGATAGCCCTGTCCGGTGCGCCTTGTCCACAGGTGGTCCCGCGCGTTAACGTGCGGAACAATCGCGCCCCGGAGGATCATTTGACGCGCCGCAACACCCGCCATCAGCATCTGACCCTTCGCGACGTCTCCGAGGCGTCGGGCGTCAGCGAAATGACCGTCAGTCGGGTTCTGCGCAATCGCGGCGACGTGAGCGACAAGACCCGCGCCAAGGTGGTCGAGGCGGCCAAACGCCTGGGCTATGTCCCCAACAAGATCGCGGGTGCCTTGGCATCCAACCGGGTCAACCTGGTGGCCGTGATCGTGCCCAGTCTGTCCAACCTCGTCTTCCCCGAGGTGATCGCCGGGATCGATGAGGTCCTGGCCGACACGCCCCTGCAACCTGTGATCGGGGCCACGAATTACGACCCTGAAAAGGAAGAAAAGACCCTTTTCGAGATGCTGTCATGGCGGCCCTCGGGTGTGATTATCGCGGGGCTGGAGCATACTGAGGCAAGCCGCGCGATGCTGGCCAACTGCGGTGTGCCGGTCGTCGAGGTGATGGATGTGGACGGCGACCCGATCGACGCTGCGGTGGGCATCAGTCACCGGCGCGCGGGCTACCAGGTCGGGACCGAGATCGCGGCGCGCGGGTACAAACGTGTCGGGCTGCTGGGCACCAAGGTCGATGGCGATCATCGCGCCCGCAAGCGGATCGAGGGGTTGGAACAGGCACTGTCCGAAAACAATATCCCGGTCGCCGACCATATGGCCTATTCGGGTTGGTCCGGCTTTGCCAAGGGTCGCGAAATGACCAAAGCCATGCTGGAACGCACGCCAGATGTGGATTTTCTCTTCTATACCAACGACCTGACGGGCGCAGGCGGCCTGCTCTATGCGCTGGAGCAGGGGCTGGATGTTGGTGGAGGCCTGGGTCTTGCGGGGTTCAATGCCTTCGAGTTGCTGGACGGTTTGCCGCGCAATCTGGCCACCGTGGACAGCCGCCGCCGGGAAGCAGGGCAGATCGCAGCGCGGATCGTCGCGGGGGACTATACATTCGATGGCGACGACCGCCGGGTGGAACTCACGCCGACGTTCATCGCTGGCAATACGCTGCGGAATCGCCTGACCGATTGATCGCGATTTCGCTACAATCATCCACCATGCCAACATTGTGCCGTATTTTTCTGCCACCTGAGCCCTGACCCGAACTGATGTGCCTTTCACGGCAGGACTTGACGCATGCCAATGCCTGACAAGATGACCTCCCGCTATCTCCGGGGCGCGGATCCGTCCTCAAAGGGGTCTCGGTCTAGAACCGCGCCCGGAGCAGGGGCCATTGGGCGGGCGTTCCTTTCATCTGTGATGACAGCCCAAGTTTCGACCTGCTTCCCAAGGATGCCCGAGCGATGAACAAGAAAGCCGAAGCCAATACGTTCAACTTTCAGCATACCCGTCAGGAAGGCGTATTCCGGACCTGGTTTCGGGGGGAGCATACGAACTTCAACCCCGACTTCGAGAAGATGGCCGAGACCGACGCTGCGCTGAAATGGGTCACGCAGGGGTGGGAGCCGGCCCGGCGTATGGTAACGCCGGACACCAAGATCACCGCATTCGGATCGTGTTTCGCGGCGAACATCTCGAATTGGCTGGCCGGACGGAACTACAGCATCCTTACCAGGGACCAGGGCTCGAACGCCTATGTCGTGAAGTGCGGCGAGGGGATGGTGAACAGCTTCGTCATCCGACAGCAGTTCGAGTGGGCCTTCGAGGGCACGAGATTCGAAGAGGATCTCTGGCACGGCTACTCCGCCGAAAGCTACGGCTACGACGAGGATATCCGCAAGCAAACGCTGGATATCTTCTCCAAGACGGATCTGTTCATACTGACCTTCGGCCTGTCGGAAGTCTGGTATGACGAGGTCACAGGCGGCGTATTCTGGCGCTCCATCCCGGCAGAGGTCTATGACCCGTCGCGCCACAAGTTCCGCGTGACCACCGTCGAGGAAAACAAGGACAACATCCGCGCGATCTACGCGCTGATCCGCAAACACCGCCCGGACGCCAAGATCATCACCACGCTGTCGCCGGTGCCCCTGATCGCGACCTTCCGGCCCGTGTCCTGCATCAGCGCCAATTCCGTATCAAAATCTGTTCTGCGCGTCGCGCTGGACGAGCTGATGCGGGAGCTGGGGGATGAGGGATACCTGCACTACTGGCCCAGCTACGAAATCATTACCGACGTCTTCCATTCGCCCTTCAAGCAGGACCGAAGGCACCTGCCCAAGGCCGTGCTCGACTTCATCATGATGCTCTTCGAACAGGTCTGGTGCGAGAAGCAACCTACGGACGAGGAGATGCTCAAGCATTGGATTGCGGCACTGTCTTGTGCCGGCCTGATCTCCGACCGGTTGGAGGCCGCGGTGCGGGATGACAATCTGAACGCGCTCAAACGGATCATGGGCAAGCGCAAGGTCGCCCGTCACCCCGAGGCCGAGGCTGCGATCCGGGCGCAGTTGGATCGTCTCGAAACACTGCTGAAGAAGTAGTCGGATGCCTGGCGCCCTGCGCAAGAACGGTCAGAAGATGATCGAGTCGTTTCCGAAAGGGGCGCGCGGTGCCGAGGTCGGCACCCACGAAGGTCGTGCCACGCGCGCCCTGATCGACATCGCCGCTCCCGAGACCCTGATCCTGATCGACCCCTGGGCCGAAGACGCGGAACAGGACGCCCGGCCTTTTGCTTACACGGCCGACCAAGCGACCCGCGACGCGCAATTCGCTGCCGTAACGGACGCCTTCCCGCAGGCCAGCATCGTGCGGCTGCCGTCCACTGCGGCGCTGAATGGTTTGCGGGATGCCTCGCTCGACTGGCTCTGGCTGGATGGGAACAAGCACTACGACGTGGTGCTTGCCGACCTGGAACAGGCCGTCCGCGTGGTGCGCCCCGGCGGCATCATCGGCGGGGGCGGCTTCCATTGGGGCAAGGAAATGGGTCGCCCGGTGCGCGAGGCGGTAATGGATATCGCCGCCCGGCTGGACGGCGCGATCTGGCGGAACGAGGGTCAGTTCTGGACGCTGAGCCTGCCTGAAACGGTTGTCTTACAGGGCCGCCCAACCGACGAACGGTTTCTCATCATATCCACGATGAAAAACGAATCCCCCTACATCCTGGAATGGATCGCGCATCACCGCGCCATCGGCTTCACCGATTTTCTCGTCTTCACGAACGATTGCGACGACACGACCGACCCCCTGCTGGACCGGTTGGAGGAGGTTTCGCCCGCCGGTGGCGTGCTGACGCACCAGGTGAACACTGTCCTGCAACGCGGACCGCACAAATCGGCTTTGAAATGGGCGCGGGACCACGTGTTACTGCACAAGGCCACTTGGATCCTGATCGCTGACGTCGACGAATTCATCAATGTGAAGCTTGAAGACCGCACGATTCAGGCTCTGATGCGCCATTTAGGCCCTGAAACGGACGTCGTGAGCTTTCCCTGGAAGATCTTCGGGAATGGCGGTGTGCAGGCGTTCAAGGACAAGCCGCTGACCGCGCAGTTTCACATTTGCGAAAAGGTGCCCAAGCGGGGCGGGCGCACGAAGCGCGACGTGAAGACCATGTTCCGCAAACCCGAAGCGATGTACCACTTCGGACTGCACCGCCCCCGTGTTCGCGAGGATTGGCAGGATCGCATCGTCTGGAAGTCGCCCACGGGGGCCGACATCTCCAGCCGGATGAACAAGGGCAAGACGTGGACGATGCCGTGGGACGGATGCCAAGACGCGGCGTATCAGCATCACTATCCGCTCCGCTCGCTCGAAAGCTATATCCTGAAAAAGAACCGCGGTCGTGCAAACCACATCAACGAGGATCTCGGCATCGACTACTGGGACAAGTGGAACATGTCGGGCGGCCGCGACAAGTCGCTCAAGGACGGCGCGCCCGGTTTTGCCGAAATACTCGCCACGCTGCGCGCCGACCGCAAGATCAGGCAACTGCATAAGCAGGGCGTTCAATGGCACCGCGACCAGTTTCAGGAACTCATGAAGCAGCCAAGGTACCAGGCACTCTGGGACGAGCTGAAAGCCCGCGAGGCGCAGGCCGGGCACGAAAAGCCGGGCAACGCCCAAGACGACGCAGCCTGACCCGTCTTCCTTTTGCCGGAAATATCCCGGGGTCCGGGGCAGAGCCTCGGCGGCTTCAGCATTCCGGCAGGTTGACCGCCAGGCCGCCTTGACTGGTTTCCTTGTATTTCTCGGACATGTCGCGGCCGGTCTGGCGCATCGCCTCGATGCAATTGTCGAGCGGCATGAAGTGCGTCCCGTCGCCGCGCAGCGAAAGGGAGGCCGCCGACACGGCCTTGATCGCACCCAGCCCGTTGCGTTCGATGCAGGGAACCTGCACCAGTCCGGCGGCCGGGTCGCAGGTCATGCCAAGGTGATGCTCCAGCGCGATTTCGGCGGCGTTCTCGATCTGTGCGTTCGTCCCGCCCAGTGCGGCGCAAAGCCCCGCCGCCGCCATGGCCGAGGCGGATCCGACTTCCCCCTGGCACCCGACCTCGGCCCCCGAGATCGACGCGTTGTGCTTGATCAAACCGCCGATCGCCGCCGCCGTCAGAAGAAACGTCCGGATTCCCTCCTCCGTCGCGCCGACGCAGTGGTCGCGGTAGTACCGGATCGTCGCGGGGACCACCCCCGCCGCGCCGTTCGTGGGCGACGTGACGACCGCACCGCCCGCCGCGTTCTCCTCGTTGACGGCCATCGCATAGACCGACAGCCAGTCGTTCACGACATGCGGTTGAGCCAGGTTCTTGCCCGCTTCATCCCGTAATTGCGCGTGGATGGCCTTGGCCCGGCGCTTCACCGCCAGGCCGCCGGGCAAGATGCCGTCCTGTGCCAGACCGCGATCAATACAAGCGTTCATTGCCCGCCAAACGCCGTCCACACGCTCTTTCAGGCGCGTTTCGGGTGTCAGGACGCATTCGTTGCGCCATTTCATCTGCGCGATGCTGAGGCCTGAAGTGGAACCCATCTCCAACATTTCGGCTGCGCTGCCGAACGGATGGGGAAACCCGGCTTCTGCCTTGGCGGCATGCAGGTCGGGCGGGTCCGAAAGCTCGCGCTCGGTCACGACGAACCCGCCCCCGACGGAGTAGTAGGTCTCTTCCATCCGAAGCCGGTCGCCGGCATCGAAGGCCCGCAGGACAAGGCCGTTGGCATGGCCGGGCAGGGGCGGCCCCCAGTCGAATATGATATTTGCCTCGGGGTCGAAGGCCATCTGGGGCAAGTCGTCCGGCGTTACCGTCTTGCTCGCCTTCAGCTGCGACAATGCGGTCTCTGCGGCATCCATGTCGACCGTCGCAGGCTCAAACCCCAACAGACCCAGTGTCACGGCGCGGTCGGTCGCGTGGCCCTTGCCCGTCCAGGCGAGCGATCCGTGCAGCGTCGCTGTTAATTTCGCGGGCGGACCGGCCCCCGGTTCGGGCTCGGCCCCGCCGCGCAGGGCGGCCAGAAATCGGGCGGCGGCAACCATCGGCCCCATCGTGTGTGATGACGAGGGGCCGATGCCCGGCTTGAAGATGTCGAAGATGCTCAGGAACATGGGGGCCTCAGGGTTTGGGCGTCTTCACACGGCTAATCTTCCAGCGCTGATGCAGCCAGTGCCATTGCGACGGATAACGCGTGACCCACGACGACAGGCGGTCATTGAAGGCCCGCATCATGGTTTTGGCATCGGTCGGGGGGATAGGTTCTTCGAATACGACACGCAGCTCCCCGTCGTCCGGTGCGAACGCCGGAACAAGCGGAATGTCGTAGCGCAGCGCCAGTTCCGCCGCGGCAAGCGAGGTTTTCGCATCCTGTCCGAGGAAGGGCATCGCGGAGCCGTCCCCAATATGCTGATCGGGCAGCAACGCCATGAACCCTCCCGACCGCAGATGGCCGATCATCGTCCGGTATCCGGCGCGGCCTTTGGGAATGATCGGTTGACCACCCAGATCGATGCCTGAGCGGAAGATCGGCTCGTAGTAAGGGTTGTTGTTGGGGCGATAGATCGCGCCCGCTTCCATTCCGGCAGCCTTGAGAACGTGCCGAATCGCTTCCCACTGGCCAAAGTGACCCGACACGACGATTGCGCCCCTGCCGTGCGCCTTGGCGGCGCGCAAGGCCTCCCATCCCGGTCCGTCGGGCCGAAGGTTGGCGACCTCGTCGGCGAACTCCGCGTTGAACCAGATCCCGGTCAGGGACCGCCCGACGTTGCGGCCGACTTCGGTAACGATGGCGTCGCACCGGTCTTCGGAGATGTCCGGCCATACGTGATGCAGGTTGTCCGTGATCCGGTGCCGCAGGGGCGAATGGCGCACGACCTTTTCCGTGACCCAGCCGACGATGCGCCGCCGATGGGGCAGCGGGAACATCGCGACCAGCGCCAGAAGCCCGCGCAGGGTCAGGCCCTGTATCCAGTAGGATAGTTGTTTCACCGCCCCGGCGTGACGCATGACGGGACTTTGTTCAAGGTGGACGAACACTGGCGGAGGTTTGCCGACGCCGAACTCCGGACTCCCCGGATGTCGAATTCTGCGATACGCGACAAAAAACAACCGATCGCGTTCCGATATGCTTCGTATTCTCTTGCCGCTTGTCTTGGTGCTTTCCGCCTGTGTTTCCACCCCCGAGCCGCAGACAACGACCCAACCCGCAGTCGCGCTCTTTCCCGGTGAAACGCCGGAAGTTCGGTCTTTGGTCAACAAATGGGCCGATTACTACGAGGTCCCCCGCAGCCTTGTGCACCGCGTCATTCAACGTGAAAGCGACTACCGCGCCCGCGCCCGGAACGGCCCGTATTGGGGAATGATGCAGATACTTCCGGCAACGGCGCGCAACATGGGCATGTCCGGGGAGCCGCGCCAACTACTGGAAGCGGATACCGGTCTCAAATACTCCATCCGCTACCTGCGGGGGGCGTGGATGGTCAGCGACGGGGACGAGTACGAGGCGATGATGTGGTACGCGAAGGGCTATTACTTTGAAGCCAAGCGTCGCGGTCTGTTGCGGGAAACCGGCCTGCGCGGCGATCTCTGGCAACGCTATGACGCGGGCGGCGCACAGATGCCCCCGATCGATGAAGCCGGCCGCGTGCTGACGCAGGAGGCGGAGGCCCCCGAATGTCGACGCGCGACGGGATTTTTTGGCGGACGTGGCGCTGAGGTCTGTTCCTGACGGAATCGCCCGACTAAGGTCGCCGCCATGACGACCGATACTTCTTTCATAACCCGCATCGCAGCCGCAGTCGCCGCCGGTGCCATTGAGCTTTTTGCCCGTTTGATCACCGCCGTGCGCGCCGATTGGCGGGGGGTGGAGCCGGTGCCCGGACGGCGCGTTTACTACGCCAACCATGCGAGCAACGGCGACTTCGTCCTTATCTGGACGGTTCTGCCCAAACGCCTGAGGGAGCGGGTGCGGCCTGTGGCCGGGGCGGACTATTGGCTGGCCAGCAAGTTGAAGAGTTTCATTGGTCGTCAGGTCTTCAACGCCGTTCTGATCGATCGGACCGGAGATGGTCCGAGGGAAGCCCCTGTAGAGCAGATGGCCGAGGCGCTGGACGAGGGGTCATCGCTCATCATATTTCCCGAAGGCACGCGCAACCTGACCGATGAGCGTCTGCTTCCGTTCAAGACCGGCCTGTTTCATCTGGCCAGCGTTCGCCCCGACACCGATTTCGTGCCTGTCTGGATTGAAAACCTGAACCGCGTCATGCCCAAGGGTGAAATCGTGCCAGTCCCACTTCTGTGCAAGGTGACTTTTGGCGCGCCGCTACGGCTTGAGGGTGACGGCAAGGACGCCTTTCTAGCGCGCACCCGCGACGCGCTGCTTCACCTGTCCGAGGGCAAGGCATGATTCCCGACCTGATCGTACTGCTGTCATGGATTGTCGGCCTGCTGATCGTGGCAAGCTTTATCGGTGGCGTTCTTCAGAAAAAGTACTCCCCGAACGGCGAAAACGACGGGATCGAGAACCTGACCGCCCGTATTCGCGCCTGGTGGGGCATGGCGATTCTGATCGGGTTGGCCTTTCTGGCTGGGCGCACCGGTGTCGTCATCCTGTTCGCGCTGTGCAGTTTCGCCGCCCTGCGCGAGTTCATGACGTTGACGAACGTACGCCGGTCGGACCACTGGACGATGGTTCTCTCCTTCTTTGTGGTCATTCCGCTCCAATACTGGCTGATCTGGGCGGGCGAATACGGGATCTACTCGATCTATATTCCTGTCTACTGCTTCCTGCTGGCACCGATCATCTCGGCGCTGCGCGGCGAGACCGAGAATTTCCTCGTCCGGGTGGCGGAGGTGCAATGGGCGCTGATGATTTGCGTGTTCTGCGCCAGCCACGTGCCTGCTCTCATCACGCTGGATATCGCCGGATACGAGGGGCGCGGCGTTCTGTTGATCGCCTTCCTGATCGTCGTGGTGCAGCTTTCTGACGTTCTGCAATACGTCTGGGGCAAGCTTCTGGGCAAACACAAGATCGCGCCCCGCCTGTCACCGAGCAAGACGGTCGAGGGGTTCATTGGCGGCGTCGCCTCGGCCACGCTGATCGGGGCGGCGCTTTACTGGATCACGCCGTTCACGCCGGTGCAGGCGGGCGTCATGGCGTTGGTCATCGCATTGATGGGGTTCTTCGGCGGGCTGGTCATGTCGGCGATCAAGCGCGACCGGGGCGTCAAGGACTGGGGCCATACGATTGAGGGCCATGGCGGCTTCATCGACCGGCTTGATTCGGTGGTCTTCTCGGCACCGATCTTCTTCCATCTGACCCGCTACTGGTGGACGTGATCCGCACCCTCGCGCGACAGACCTGGCTGCATGTCGCGGCCGGGGCGGCGCTGATGGGCGGGTGGGCGGCTTTTGCCAACCGTGGGCACCCAACGTCGGAAATGGTGCAAGCGGCAGTGGTCCAGGGGCTGATGTCGGGTCTTCTGACGGCTGTCCTGAAGATCGTGGCCGATCATCTTCTCAGGATATTGCCGCATTGGACGCTGGCCGCGGGGATCGCCCTCCTGATTTCGGGGACGATGCTGGTCAAGGTACACCTGATGGCGGGCACGCCCGAACTCGGGGCGACTGTTGTCGTGCCGCTGCTCGTATCGGGCAGCTATGTTTTTCTTTACTGCTTTCTCAGACAGCGAGGCCCTCATGGCTGACACCAAGAATCGCCGCCCCCTGACCAGCCGCGACACCGGTTGGGCGCGGGCGATCACGCGCAGACTGGCCGCATCCGGCATCGCGCCGAACCAGATCTCGGCCGCCAGCGTCGGCTTTGCGGCTTTCGCCGGGATATGCTTCGCCGCCGTCGCCTGGACCGAGGGGGGGGCGCGCATAGCGGCGCTGATCGGAGGCGGGCTCTTCGTGCAAATGCGTCTGCTGTGCAACCTCTTCGACGGGATGGTCGCGGTGGAGGCCGGGCAGGGCGGTCCGACGGGCCCCTTCTGGAACGAAGTGCCCGACCGCGCGGCCGATATCCTGATCCTGGTCGGCGTCGGCATCGGGTCGGGGCTTGCCTGGCTGGGATGGGCGGCGGCGGCGGTGGCCGTCCTGGTGGCCTACTTGCGGGCCTTCGGTGGCGCGATGGGCCAGGACGCGGACTACCGCGGCCCCATGGCCAAGCAGCATCGTATGGCGATCGTGACGGTCGCGGCCGTCGCCGGGGCGGCTTTGGTCAATTGGACCAACATCGCACCCGTCCTGCAACTCGCGCTCTGGGTCGTCGTTCTGGGGGGATGTGTCACTGCATTTCGCCGCGCGACAGTGATCTGTGCGACATTGGTCCAATCAGACTGAAGCGGGAAAAGTGGTGAGCCGACAGGGGTTCGAACCCTGGACCTACTGATTAAAAGTCAGTTGCTCTACCAGCTGAGCTATCGGCTCTCCGGGGGTGCACGTATCGCTGCTTTCCGGGGGGGTCAAGACCGGCTTCGACGGCATGTCACAGATTTTCCCGGTTTTGCGTGCGCCCACGATCTGCTGCGTGTCCCTCTGGATTAGCGCGGCCTGTGCCTATATCGGGGCTGAATGACGACTCTTGGCACAGAAGGCCTGCCGTTCATGAAGATGCACGGGCTGGGCAACGACTTCGTGGTCGTGGACGCGCGGGCGACTGGCCCGCGCATTACGGCTGATATTGCGAAAGCCGTCGGTGACCGGCATCGTGGGGTGGGCTTTGACCAGTTGGCTGTTATCCGTGGCCACGACGTCGCGGATGTCGAGCTTTTGTTCTGGAACAGCGACGGCAGCGCTGCAGGGGCCTGCGGCAACGCCACCCGCTGCATCGCCGCTTGGGAGATGGCGCGGCGCGGGGTCAATACGTTGACCTTGCGGACCGAACGCGGCGTGCTGCAGGCGCGGGATGCCGGCGGTGGTCTGACATCGGTCAACATGGGCGCGCCCCTGCTGGACTGGGCCGATGTGCCTCTGGAGCAGGCGCTCGACACGCTGCATCTGCCGATCGACGGCGATCCGGTGGCCACTGGCATGGGCAATCCGCATTGTACGTTCTTCGTCGCAGATGCGGATGAGGTCGATCTGAACACCTTCGGCCCGACCTACGAACATCATCCGTTGTTTCCGGAACGCACCAACGTGCAGGTCGCCCACGTGGTCGGCCCGGATCATTTGCGTATGCGCGTCTGGGAGCGGGGGGCTGGCCTGACGCTCGCCTCCGGTTCCTCCTCCTGCGCTGCGGCGGTGGCGGCTGCGCGCCGGGGCCTGACGGGACGCCGGGTTCGCATCGACCTCGATGGCGGTACGATTCACATCGACTGGCGCGATGACGGCGTCTGGATGACCGGGCCGACCGCACATGTCTTCGACGGGGTCTTGCGGTGAGAGCCCCAATTCTGTCCAATCATGGCTGCCGGCTGAATGCCTATGAGGCCGAAGCGATGCGCGATCTGGCCACGCAGGCCGGTCTGGGCGACGCGATCATCGTCAACACCTGCGCCGTGACCGCCGAGGCCGTGCGCAAGGGGCGGCAGGACATTCGCAAGCTGCGCCGCGAGAACCCCGGCGCGCGCCTGATCGTGACGGGCTGCGCTGCGCAGACCGACCCCGCAAGTTTCGCCGCCATGGCAGAAGTCGATCACGTCATCGGCAACACCGAGAAAATGCAGCCCGGCACCTGGGCCGGGTTGGCCACTGGTGGATCGGAGCCTGTGCAGGTCGACGACATCATGTCAGTGACCGAGACCGCCGGGCACCTGATCGACGGGTTCGGCACCCGCAGCCGCGCCTATGTGCAGGTGCAGAACGGCTGCGATCATCGCTGTACTTTCTGCATCATCCCTTACGGACGAGGCAATTCGCGGTCGGTGCCGGCCGGGGTCGTGGTCGATCAGATCAATCGCCTTGTCGCGCGCGGCTTTAACGAGATCGTCCTGACCGGCGTTGATCTGACCAGTTGGGGCGCGGATTTGCCGGGGCAGCCGCCGCTGGGTGATCTGGTCGCGCGTGTTCTGAAGCTGACCGATGTGCCGCGGCTGCGCATCTCCTCCATCGACAGCATCGAGGTGGACGAGGCGCTGATGCGCTGCATCGCCGAGGAACCACGCTTGATGCCGCATCTCCACCTGTCGCTTCAGCACGGTGCCGATCTGATCCTCAAGCGGATGAAGCGCCGTCATTTGCGTGGTGACGCCATCGCCTTCGCAAAGGAAGCGCGCCGCCTACGCCCGGACATGACCTTCGGGGCCGATATTATTGCCGGATTTCCGACCGAGACAGAGGCCCATTTCGAGGAGTCGCTGCGTCTGGTCGAGGACTGCGACCTGACCTGGTTGCATGTCTTCCCCTATTCGCCGCGCCAGGGAACTCCGGCGGCCAAGATGCCCGCCGTGGATGGCAAGATCATCAAGGCCCGCGCCGCGCGCCTGCGCGCCGCCGGAACCGCCGCCGTGTCGCGCCACCTGGCGGCGCAGGTCGGACGCGACCATGCCGTCCTGATGGAAAGCCCCCGCATGGGTCGCACCGTGCAGTTCGCCGAAGTCACGTTCGACGTCGACCAACCCGAGGGTCAGATCGTGCCGACCCGAATCACCGGCGTTTCGGGCGTGCAGCTTGCCGGGACGGCTCAGGTTACGCGCGCGTAAAAAACGTTCGGCAATTTTGATCCATCTGCCGTTACCCTACGTAAAGCGAGGGCTGAAGCCAAAATGCTGCTTACCAAACGGGAGATATGACATGGATTTTAACATCAACCGCCGCCGCATGCTGCAACTGACCGGGGCCGGCGTCGGCCTGACCGCGCTTGGCGGCTGCGTCAGCGCCACCACCAGCACCCCTGACATCGTGGACACCGCGGTGGCCGCCGGTTCGTTCACCACGCTCGTGGCCGCGGTTCAGGCGGCCGGTCTGGTTGAGACGCTGAAAGGCCCCGGCCCGTTCACCGTGTTCGCGCCGACCGACGATGCCTTTGCCGCGCTGCCCGATGGCACGGTGGAGAGCCTGCTGCTGCCCGAGAACAAGGACAAGCTGATCTCGATCCTGACCTACCATGTCGCGCCGAACAACTATCCCGCGTCCAGCCTGGTTGGCACCAACGGACGTATCCCCACCGTCAATGGCAAGCCGCTGCACATCGACGGTCGCGATGGCGTTTCCGTCGAAGGCGTGCCGGTCGAGACCGCTGACGTCTTCGCCTCCAATGGCACGATTCACGTCATCGGCAGTGTTCTTCTGCCCTGATGCGATCGATGCTGGCCCCGGTGTGCCGGGGTCAGCGCGCCCGCAATCCGCTTCCCACGGCGCGCCCGGACAATGCGGTCATCAGCCCCGCCGTGGCGATCAGAACGATGCCGAGCCAGCCCCACGCGCTGGGCAGGTGCGAGAACAGCGCGAAATCCAGCATTACCGCAAAGACCAGACCGGCGTAGTCATACGTAGCGAGCGTCGAAATCGGGGCCCTTGCAGCCGATTCGGTTGCCGCGATATGCGTTGCCGCCCCCAACAGGCCCGCCGCGCCCAGCCACAGCCACAGCGAGCCCGTCATCGGTGTCCAGCCGGTCAGCAGGACCGCGACAAACCCCATCGCAGTCACGATTACCGCGAAGCTCAAGGCGATGGACATGACTGTTTCCGTCGCCGTCATTGCCCGGATCTGCACCCGGATCAGCGCCATCAGGAAGGCTGATGCGATCCCCGCGATCATTCCCGACAACTCCGGCCAGCCCCAGTCCGGATTCGCCGAAGCGGTGTAGAGCATCGCCATCATCCCCGCGAAGCCGAGTGCGACGGCGATCACCGTGCGCACCGAGAGCCGCTCCCCCAGCAAGATGACCGCCGCCGGGATCGACAGAACCGGGGTCAGGTAGGACAGCGTCTGTGCCGACGTTACAGGCAACTGCGCCAGCGCGTAGAAGTTCAGTGCCATCGTCACCCCGCCCAGTGTCCCGCGCAGCAGGTGCTTGCGCGGAGCCTTGGGCCGCAGATCCGACACCGGCCCCGTCAGCAAGGCCCAGATCAGCAGAGGGGGTATCGACAGCAAGGCGCGCAGAAAGACGACTTGCGCAGTGCCCGCCGTCTCTGACGCGCCGTGGACGCAGAAGCCCAGCAATGTCGCAAAAACAGCCGCCGCCAGACGCAGGGCGATGGCCGATCCCATCCTGTCCGGTCGCGGGGGTGTCGATACAATCATTTCGTGGACATTGCGCGCGCGCCGCCCTTACAGCAAGGCCAGCGCACACCACTTCCATGGAAACCCGCCCATGCATCCGAACCCGACATTCCGAACGACGCCCGACGACCAGAGCCTCGCTTTCGTGCGGACACGCGCTTTCGGGACGCTGGCCGTGAATGGCGCGGACGGGCCGTTACTGGCACACGTGCCGATCCTTTTGTCGGATGACGCGGGCAGCGCAGATCTGCACCTCGTGCGGTCGAACCCGATCCTGCGATGTCTGCCGGCCGATGTCGTGATCTCGGTCATGGGGCCGGACGGCTATGTCTCTCCCGACTGGTATGGCGTGGACGATCAGGTCCCGACCTGGAACTACGTCGCCGTACATCTGCGCGGGCGGTTGGAGATACTTGCGTCTGACGACATGCGCGACATGCTGGACCGGCAATCGGCGGATGCGGAGGGGCATCTGGCCCCCAAGCCCGCGTGGAAAACCGACAAGATGACTCCCGACCTGCTCGACAGGATGATGCGCCAGATCGTCCCCTGCCGGCTGACCATTACCACCATCGACTCCACGTGGAAGGTCAGCCAGAACAAGCCCGAAGACGTCCGCCTTCGCGCCGCGGATGAACTCGAACAGGCCGGTCTGCGCCCGGATGCGGCACAATTGGCCGCGCTGATGCGAAAGCCGCCCGCCTGAAGCGCCGCGCCGCCGCACGACTTGAGCATAGGTCATGCGGGGGAGCGGCTTCGGCAATCCGTGCGCTGTCGCGTGATGCGCCAATGCCTCGCCACTGGTGCCTTCACATGACTTCTGATTATTTGCCGCCAGATCTAACCCGTAGGAGACCGCCATGCAGCTTTTCAGCGCTTCCGCTTCGCCATTCGCGCGCAAATGCCGTGTCGTCCTGATCGAGACCGGACAGGACGACGTCGAGGTCCGCGACGTGACGGCAAACCCCTTGGGCGGGGATGCGGAACTGAATGCGGCGAATCCGTCGGGCAAGATCCCGGCCCTGCTGCGCGACGAGGGGCCCGCACTCTACGACAGCCGGGTCATCACCCGTTTTCTGGACGACCGCGCCGGGTCGAACCTCTATCCGCAGTCGCGCCTTTGGGAGGTGCTGGCCCTGGAGGCAAACGGCGACGCGATCATGGAGGCGGCCCTCGGGATTACCTATGAAAAGCGCCTGCGCCCCGAGAACCTGTGGTGGCCCGAGTGGTTCGATGCGCAATGGACCAAGATCGCCCGTTCCCTAGACGCGCTCGAATCACGTTCGATGCCGCTGCTGGAGGGGCCGGTGAACATGGGCCAGATCGGCGTAGGCTGTGCGCTCGGCTACCTCGATCTGCGCCACGATGACCGAAACTGGCGCGACGGGCGTGACATTCTGGCCAAGTGGGAAGCCGCATTTTCCGAACGCCCGGCCATGGTGGCGACCAAGCCGTGACCAAGCCGATTCGCATCGCCCAGGTCACCAATGTGGCCGATGCGCTCGCCATTCGGTCCGAGGTGTTCATCGAGGGGCAGGGCGTCCCGGCCAACGAGGAGGTGGACGGCCAAGACCCCGAGTGCCTGCACTGGGTGGTCAGTGACGAATTGGGCCCGGCCGCGACCCTTCGTGTTCTGCCGAAATCTGAAAACTTGGCTAAAATTCAGCGTGTTGCGGTTCTTGATCGCGCGCGCGGGACGGGCCTGGGGACGATGCTGATGCAGCACGTCATGGGGGAGCTTGCCGAAATGGGATTCACCCGTGCGACGCTCGGCGCACAGCTTTCGGCGCTCGGCTTCTATGAACGGCTGGGCTTCGAAGTCCATGGTCCTACTTACCTGGACGCGGGCATAGAACACCGCGATATGGACCGATCCCTGTAAAAACCGGTCCCCTGCGCGCGTTTGTCCGCTGGTATCCGCCCCCGACCTTGCGCTAAAGGAGGCCGGATAGCGGTCGAAGGGTAACCTTCGACGACATCGCGCATTGTTTAAGACGGGCCCACGCGCAGGGTCGGACATCACTACGGGAGATGGCTTCGTGTCACACGCAGAAGATCACGCGGGCACCCGCCGCGACTTCCTCTACTATGCAACTGGGGCGGCCGGTGTTGTCGTGACCGGGGCGGCCGTCTGGCCGCTGGTCAACCAGATGAACCCTTCGGCGGATGTGCAGGCCCTGGCCTCCATCGACGTCGATGTTGCCGCGGTTGAGCCGGGAACGCAGCTGACTGTGAAATGGCTGGGCAAGCCGGTGTTCATCCGTCGTCGCACGCCCGAAGAGATTGAGGCCGCCAAGGGCGTCGAGATGTCCGAGTTGCCCGACCCGAACGCCGAGAACGCGAACATCGCCGATGGATCGGACGCCAGCGACGCCAACCGGGCCCTGGCTCCGTTTGAGGGCAGCGAATATGCCGCGGACGAATGGCTGGTCATGATTGGCGTCTGCACACACCTTGGCTGTGTGCCGCTTGGCGATGCCGGCGATTTCGGTGGATGGTTCTGCCCCTGCCACGGCTCGCACTATGACACGGCTGGCCGCATTCGGCGTGGCCCTGCGCCCCGGAACCTGCCCGTTCCCGTCGCGCAATTCACGTCCCCCACCACAATCAAACTGGGCTGAGGAGGTACCACCATGGCTGGAATTCCCCACGACCATTACGAACCGACGACGGGGGCCGAAAAGTGGGTCCACCGTCGCATTCCGATCCTGGGTCTTCTCTATGACACCTTGATGATCCCCACGCCCAAGAACCTGAACTGGATGTGGATCTGGGGTATCGTTCTGACGTTCACGCTGGTTTTGCAGATCGTGACCGGCATCGTACTGGTGATGCACTACACACCCAACGTCGATCTGGCCTTCGGGTCGGTCGAGCATATCATGCGCAATGTGAACGGTGGCTGGGCACTGCGGTACATTCATGCCAACGGTGCATCGCTGTTCTTCATCGCCGTATACGCCCACATCTTCCGCAATCTCTACTACGGGTCGTACAAGGCCCCGCGTGAAATCACGTGGGTTATCGGCATCGTTATCTACCTGCTGATGATGGGCACTGCATTCATGGGCTATGTCCTTCCCTGGGGCCAGATGTCCTTTTGGGGCGCGACCGTGATCACCGGCCTGTTCGGTGCCGTGCCCTTCGTGGGCGAGGCGATTCAGGCCTGGCTGCTCGGCGGACCGGCGGTCGACAATGCGACGCTGACGCGATTCTTCTCGTTGCACTACCTGATGCCCTTCCTGATCCTGGGCCTGACGATCGTGCACATCTGGTCGTTCCACTCGACCGGCAACAACAACCCGACCGGTGTAGAGGTGCGCCGCACGTCCAAGGAAGAAGCTAGCCGCGACACGTTGCCCTTCTGGCCTTACTTCGTGATCAAGGACGCGTTCGCCCTCGCGGTTATCCTGCTGGTGTTCTTCGCGGTCGTCGGCTTCATGCCCAACTACCTCGGGCACCCTGACAACTACATCGAAGCCAATGCTCTGGCGACGCCGGCGCACATCGTGCCTGAATGGTACTTCCTGCCGTTCTACGCGATCCTGCGGGCCTTCACGGCGGACGTCTGGGTCGTGATCATCGCGAACTGGATCACCGGCGGCATCGTCGATGCGAAGTTCTTCGGTGTCATCGCAATGTTCGGTGCGATTGTCGCAATGGCTCTGGCCCCGTGGCTCGATACCTCGTCGGTCCGGTCCGGACGGTATCGCCCGATGTTCAAGTGGTGGTTCTGGCTGTTGGTGGTCGATTTCTTTGCGCTGATGTGGCTTGGTGCCATGCCCGCCGAAGAGCCTTGGGCCTCGCTCTCGCTCGTCGCGTCGGCTTACTGGTTTGCCTATTTCCTGGTGATCCTGCCGCTGCTGGGTGTGATCGAGAAGCCGCTGGCCCGCCCCGCGACCATCGAAGAAGCATACGCCGCCGATCACGGCAAAACGGGTGGCGCAGCCGCTACGCCCCAGACCACACCGGCCGAATAAGGAGAGGCAAAAGATGCTTTCGACCCTCACCAAGGGCCTTACGGTCCTCGCGCTCTCCACTTCGGCGGCTTTGGCCGCCGGAGGCGAGACGGAAATCACCGACTATGCCTTCCCGTTCGAAGGACCATTCGGCACCTACGACCAGAACCAGCTGCAGCGCGGCCTGAAGGTCTACACCGAAGTCTGCGCGGCCTGTCACGGACTGAAGTTCGTGCCGATCCGAACGCTCGGCGATGAAGGCGGTCCTGCCTTCTCCGAAGATCAGGTCAAGGCTTATGCCGACCTGATCGAAGTCTACAAGCTGGACGAAGACACCGGAGAGTACGACTACTTTACTGCGACGCCGACGGACCACTTCCCCGAGAACATCTCGGTTGGTGCGCCCGACCTGTCCCTGATGGCCAAGGCGCGCGCCGGCTTCCACGGCCCTGCCAATCTGGGCATTAACCAGTTGGTCAAGGGCATGGGCGGCCCCGAGTATATTGCCTCCCTCCTCATGGGTTACACCGGCGAGGAGAAAGAGCAGGCGGGGACCATCCTCTACGAGAACACCGCTTTTCCAGGTGGGTGGATTTCGATGGCACCGCCTCTGGGCGATGGCTGGGTTGAATTCGACGATGGTTCGCCCACGGATATGGAGAGCGCATCGCAGGATGTCGCCGCATTCCTGATGTGGACGGCCGAGCCCAAACTGGCCGCTCGCAAGCAGATGGGCCTCACGGCGGTCATCATGCTCGCCGTCCTTTCGGTTCTGCTCTACCTGACCAACAAGCGCATCTGGGCACCGGTCAAAGGCAAGAAGGAAGACTGATCGCGGCATCGACCGCGTCGGCAGAAATCAGGCCGGCCCATTGGGGCCGGCCTTTTTCAATGGGCAGATCGGTTTGTTTTCGTCAGACTCAGAAAGAGGATATCGGGGGCTGACATGGACGATTTCAAGAAGACCAATCGGGCAGGGCGCGGAATCGCCATGTTTTTTGCGACTGTGGGCTGGGGCATCGCCGCGGTCGGTCTGCTCTTGGCAGTCGCTGGTGCCATGCTGGGCGCGGTTCCGGGCAGTGGGGGCGCGTCCGATCCGGTCACGATAACCAACCGCTTGGGTGGGGCTGGCCCGGGCATCGGCATCGCACTCTTCGGGCTGTTTTCCGTCCTAATGGCGGTGCAAACCCGCGCCGCGCTCGATACGGCCGACATGACGCGCGCAATGCTGGCCGCCGCGCGCAGAGGGTCCCCCGTTGCCACTGCGGCGGCACCTGCGGCTCAGCCTTCCAACTCTATCACAGGCAAGCCTATCATCAGGACACCTGAGGGGGTGGACGATTCTCCACCAATACCCGCGGATCTTCGCCCCCGCATGGATGCCCCGGTGCCTGCGGCTTCGGCGGGCGCGGTTGCTCCCGTAAAGTCCCCATCCCGACCCGAACCGATGCTGAAAGCCATGCCAAGGCCGGCAGTGAGCCGCAAGACAACGGACTCCCCCAAGCCGCATCCGATTTTCAGCGCGAAACCGCCGCGTTGAAACTTGGCGCCTAGCCTGCTGCGCAAACGAAAACGGGGCCCTTGCGGGGCCCCGTTTCCAATTCGATATCCACGGCTTGGGATCAGTCAGCTTCCAGCGTCCGCTCGACTTCCTGGCGGGTGAAAATCTCGATGACGTCGCCCTTGCGGATGTCTTCATACCGCTCGAACGCCATGCCGCACTCCTGACCGGACTGCACTTCCTTCACTTCGTCCTTGAAGCGCTTCAGCGTCTTCAGCGTGCCCTCGTGGATGACTACATCGTCGCGCAGCAGGCGAACACCGGCGTTCCGCTGGGCGACACCTTCGGTGACCAGACAACCCGCTACGTTGCCGACGCCCGTGACCTTGAAGACCTCCCGGATCTCGGCATAGCCGATGAAAGTCTCCTTGATCTCGGCCGAAAGCAAACCGGACGCTGCATCCCGAATGTCGTCCACCATGTCGTAAATCACGCTGTAGTAGCGGATTTCGACACCCTTCTGGTTCGCGGCGGCACGGGCGGGCGCATTGGCTCGGACGTTGAAGCCGATGACTGGCGCACCCGAGGCTTCCGCCAGGGTGATGTCGCTCTCGGTGATGGCACCGACACCCGAATGCAGCACGCGAACGCGTACCTCGTCGTTGCCGATCTTTTCCATCGCCTGAAGGATCGCCTCAGCGGAGCCCTGCACGTCGGCCTTCACCAGGATCGGCAGCTCGGAGACATTCTGGTCCTCCTTCACCTTTGCCATCATCTGATCCAGCGTCGTGGCAGCACCGGCGGCGGCGCGCTTGTCCTTGGCGGCCTGCTGACGATACTCGGAGATCTCCCGCGCCTGCGCCTCGGTTTCAACCACGTTCAACACGTCGCCCGCGCCGGGTGTGCCGCTCAGGCCGAGGACTTCGACGGGAACGGACGGGCCGGCCTCCTCGACGCGCTGACCCTGATCGTCGATCAGGGCGCGCACTTTACCCCACTGTTCGCCCACGACGAAGATATCGCCGCGACGCAGGGTGCCGTTCTGAACCAGCACGGTCGCGACGGGGCCGCGGCCCACGTCCAACTGTGCTTCGATGACGGCGGCCTCGGCGGCCCGGTTCGGGTTCGCCTTCAGTTCCAGAATTTCCGCCTGAAGCGCGATGGCTTCCAGCAGCTTATCAAGGCCTTCGCCGGTCACGGCCGAGACTTCAACGTCCTGAACTTCACCGGACATCGCTTCTACGATGACTTCGTGCTGCAACAGGTCCGTGCGGACTTTCTGCGGGTCGGCACCGGGCCGGTCCATCTTGTTGATCGCGATGATCATCGGAACCTTGGCGGCCTTGGCGTGATTGATCGCCTCGACCGTCTGCGGCATGACCTGATCGTCTGCGGCAACCACCAAAACCACGATGTCCGTCACCTGCGCGCCACGGGCCCGCATCGACGTGAAGGCCGCGTGGCCCGGCGTGTCCAGGAACGACAGCGTCTTGCCATTCACGTCCACCTGATAAGCACCGATGTGCTGCGTGATACCTCCGGCTTCGCCCGAGACGACCTTGGTCTTGCGAATGGCGTCCAACAGCGACGTCTTGCCGTGGTCGACGTGGCCCATGATCGTGATGACCGGGGCACGCTCCACCAGATCCTCGTCCTTGTCCTCAATCGTATCGATGACTTGCTCAACGTCCGCCTCGGAAACGCGCTGCACCTTGTGGCCAAACTCTTCGATGATGAGTTCGGCGGTGTCGGCGTCCAATACCTCGTTCTGGGTAACCATCAGACCGCTTTGCATCAGCGATTTCACGACGGCCGCGACACGCTCCGACATGCGGTTGGCCAGCTCGGACACAACGATCGTCTCGGGCAGCTGCACCGTGCGCATCACCTTCTCTTGCGGGGTGCTCGGGCCTCCGCGACGTTGACGCTCCTGCTTGCGGCGCATGGAGGCCAGCGACCGCTGCCGTCCACCTTCGCCACCGCGCAGGGCCTGGTTCACCGTCAGCTTGCCACCGCGACGTTCACCGCCGCCCTTGGGCTTACCCGAATCGTCTTCACGCTTGCGGGGCGCATCGTTACGCGCCGGGCGCGCATCCGGGCCCAGGTTCCGCGTCCGGTCCGGCTTGTCGGCTGTCGGGGCGGTTTCCGGCGTGACGGCATCGGCGGCGGGGCGGTTGCGCGCTTCGCGGGCCTCTTCCTGGCGACGCTTGTCGTCCTCGGCCTTCTGCTTGAGCAGCTCTTCGCGTTCTTTTTCTTCGCGTTCCTTCGCCTCGATTTCCTCGCGACGACGCTTGCGCTCCTCGTCGCGCTCCTGCTCTTCGCGGGCGCGGCGTTCCGTGTCCTCGGCTTCGCGGGCCTTGGCGGCCTGCAATGCCTTCAGGCGACGATCCATTTCTGCATCAGTCGTGCTGGCCTGTTTGCCGCCTTGGGCGTTGACCGCAGCGGCCGATTGGGCACCCGGTTTGGGTACCGAAACGCGCTTGCGCTTGGTTTCCACCACGACGTTGTTGGTGCGTCCGCGGGCGAAGCTTTGCTTCACGGTCCCGGCGCGCGCGCCACCTGAAAGTCCGAGGGGTTTCTTGCCGTCCTGATCGCTCATGCGTTCCCGATATCCTTCTCGGCAGCCGGAGTGCTGCCGCTCACTTGTCTGATGCCCTGAAGCCTTGCGGCTTCCTCTACAATACGACGGGCCAAGGTTCCAGATGCGACCGCTGCGTGTATCACGCGGTCCCGTCCGAACGCCAAACCCAATTCATCCGCGGTCAGGAAGCCGATCCATTTTCCGCCTTCCGGCGTCGATAGCTTGCCCTTGCCGCGTTCCGACCCATCGGAGGCCTGCAGCAATACGCGCGCCTCCCCCCGGTCGAGCATGATCTTGACCTTCTCATAACCCGCAATGGCCTTGCCCGCCTTGCGCGCCATGCCGATCGCGTCCTGAAGACGCTTCAGAAGGGTGGCTTCAACCAGGTCCGTCAATCCGTCCGGAATCTTGACCTGTTTTTTCGCGCCCTTAGAGAACATGCGCTTTGTCACGGCTTTTTCAAGCGTTGACCGCTCTGCGGACACGTAGATTCCCCGGCCGGGCAGCTTCCCTGCCACATCCGGATAGATCGTGTCGTCGGGACCGACGACAAAGCGGATCAGCCCGACCTTGGGCCCGACCTCTCCGGTTACGATGCAGCGACGATCAGGCTCGTCGCGATTTTTGTCTCTGCCGCCGCGCGTCAGGGGAACGATCCGGGGCGATCACGCCCCGGCCTCCTCGGCGCTGGCGTCCTCGGTTTCCTCTTCGGAGGATCCGACGACGTCTTCGGGGCTGACCCAGCCCAGCATCACGCGGGCGGTCATGATCATGTCCTGCGCTTCCTCAAGCGTGACATCGAATGGCTCCAGTACGCCGTCGTCCTTGGAACGCTCGCCATTGACGATGGTCCAGCCGCCGGCCAGTTCCCAGTCTGCGCAGGTGGCGAATTCTTCCAGCGTCTTCACACCGTCGGCCGTCAGCGCCTCCAGCATCTGCGGGGTCAGGCCTTCGAAGTTGGCCAGATCATCCTGCAAGCCGGCCTCGCGGGCGGCTTCCATGGCCTTGGCGTTCTGTGCTTCCAGGTAATCGCGGGCTCGGGCCTGCAATTCCGACGCGGTACCTTCGTCCACCCCATCGATGACCAGAAGCTCGTCCACTTCGACGTAGGCAACTTCTTCCAGGTTCGTGAACCCTTCCGACACCAGCAGCTGGGCAAAGAATTCGTCCAGATCAAGCGTGTCCATGAACAGCTTGGTACGCTCCTCGAACTCGGCCTGACGACGCTTCGATTCCTCTTCCTCGGTCAGGATGTCGATATCCAGACCGGTCAGCTGGGATGCCAGACGCACGTTTTGGCCGCGACGTCCGATGGCCAGCGAAAGCTGCTCTTCGGGGACGACGACCTCGATCCGCTCGGCTTCCTCGTCGATGACGACCTTGGTTACCTCGGCGGGTTGCAGCGCGTTAACCAGGAATGTGGCCGCATCGTCGGTCCACGGGATGATGTCGATTTTCTCGCCCTGCAACTCGTTGACGACGGCCTGAACGCGACTGCCGCGCATACCGACGCAGGCACCGACGGGGTCGATGCTGCTGTCGTAGGAGATGACGGCGATCTTGGCGCGGCTTCCGGGGTCGCGGGCACAGCCCTTGATCTCGATGACGCCGTCATAGATTTCGGGCACTTCCATGCGGAACAACTCGACCATGAACTCGGGCGCGGTGCGCGACAGGAAGATCTGCGGCCCCCGCTCCTCGCGGCGCACGTCCTTGATGTAGACGCGGATGCGGTCGCCGGGGCGGTAGCTTTCGCGCCCGATCTTGTCGTTGCGACGCAGGGAGGCTTCGCCGGCACCGATATCGACGATGACGTTGCCGTATTCCTCGCGCTTGACGACGCCGTTGATAATCGTGCCGGCGCGGTCCTTGAACTCTTCGTACTGACGCTCGCGCTCGGCCTCGCGGACCTTCTGGATGATGACCTGCTTGGCCGATTGCGCGGCGATGCGGCCCATGTCGACGGGCGGCACTTCCTCAACGAAGGTGTCGCCGACCTTCGGATCTTCGAGGTATTGCTTGGCGGTCTCGACAGTGAATTCGGCCTTCTCGTTCTCAAGAAGCTCGTCTTCGACCACGGTGCGCACACGGGTGAAGGTGGCGCGGCCCGACTTGCGGTCGATGCTGACCCGGATGTCCATTTCGCTGCCGTAGCGCGACTTCGCGGCGCGGGCGAGCGATTCTTCCATGGCCTCGATCACGAGGCCGGGGTCGATCATCTTCTCGCGGGCAACCGCGTCGGCGATCTGGAGCAGTTCCAGCTGGTTGGCGGATGTGATGGCCATTTACTCTTCCTCACCGTCCATGAGCGTTTCAACTTCGTCGAACTGGGTCTCGTCGATCTGACCCTTGTCCTTGCGATTTTTCAGAACTTCCCGGATCAGCTCATCCGTCAGGATCAGCTTGGCATCCGACAGCCACTCGAATTTCAGACCGATGGTCGGCGTTTCAGCCCCCTGCTCGATCTCGATCAGGATCTCGTCGTCTTCGGTGCCGCGCAGCCAGCCCTTGAACCGGCGCTGACCGTCGATCAGCTCTTCCGTCTCGATTCGGGCTTCGTAATCGGCCCAGACGTCGAAATCCTTAAGGCGCGTCAGCGGGCGATCGATGCCGGGGCTGCTGACTTCCAGCGTGTATTCCTCGGCGATCGGGTCCTCGACATCCAACGTGGCCGACAGCGCGGTGCTGATCGTGGCCAGTTCGTCCACCTCGATCCCGCCTTCGGGACGGTCCGCCATGATCTGTAGGATCGCGTTCTTGCCGGACATCAGGCGCAGGCGCACCAACTCAAACCCCATGTCTTCGATGACGGGGCCGACAATCTCGGCGATGCGCTTGTCCAGCGCGGTCTTGGCGATCAGATCGGACATTGATTCCTTGGCGTTGCGGTGAGGCACAAAAAAACGGGCGCGCGGCCCGTTGTCTTATCCGGTGGGACCCGAAGGCCGCCGCTGTTGAGGGGGTACATAGGGAAGGGCGGTGGAACTTGCAAGCGTCGTGGCGGCCATGCCCGAATGACAGCGGCGGCCCCCGATCCAGACCTCGCGTCCACCCCCGGCCCGTGTCTTCAATAACGGTGCGGTCTGCGTGACCGGGGCCCGCGAACGTCCGACGCGGATCACCTGCGCATCACCCGTCGATCGGACGACGTTTCGCGTGGCGGATCGCGTTCAGCACACGGCGGTCCGCTGCGTCTTGCCCCGCAAGGCCGACTGATCCACCCTATAGCAAAACAGGAGGATCATATGCGTACCAAAGCCGCCGTTGCCATTGAAGCTGGCAAACCCCTCGAAATCATGGACGTCAACCTGGATGGCCCGCGCGCGGGCGAGGTTCTGGTAGAGATGAAGGCGACAGGCATCTGTCACACCGACGAATTCACCCTGTCCGGTGCCGATCCCGAGGGCCTCTTCCCTGCCATCCTGGGTCATGAGGGTGCTGGCGTCGTCGTGGAGGTTGGTGAAGGCGTTACCACGCTCAAGCCCGGCGACCATGTTATCCCGCTCTACACGCCCGAATGCCGTGAATGCGAATATTGCCTGAACCCCAAGACGAACCTTTGCCAGTCGATTCGCTCGACCCAGGGTAAGGGGCTGATGCCGGACGGCACGTCGCGGTTCACGACGCTGGATGGGGATCCTATCCTTCATTACATGGGCTGCTCCACCTTTGCGAACCACTCGGTCGTCCCCGAGATCGCCTTGGCCAAGGTCCGCGAGGATGCCCCCTTCGACAAGATCTGCTACATCGGCTGCGGCGTCACGACCGGCATCGGTGCGGTCATAAACACCGCGAAAGTCGAGATCGGATCGACCGCCATCGTCTTCGGTCTGGGCGGCATTGGATTGAACGTTATCCAGGGGCTGAGGCTGGCGGGCGCGGATCAGATCGTGGGCGTGGACCTGAACCCGTCAAAGGTAGAGATGGCGACGCGCTTCGGCATGACCGATTTCGTTAACCCATCGGACGTTGATGGCGATCTGGTCGCGTACCTCGTCGCGCTGACCAAGGGCGGGGCGGATTACACGTTCGACGCCACCGGCAATGTCGGCGTCATGCGCACCGCACTGGAATCGGCGCACAAGGGCTGGGGCGAGAGCGTTATCATCGGCGTCGCCCCCGCGGGTGCCGAGATTTCAACGCGGCCCTTCCAGCTGGTCACCGGACGCGTCTGGCGCGGCACGGCCTTCGGCGGTGCGCGTGGCCGGACGGATGTTCCCAAGATCGTCGACTGGTACATGGACGGCAAGATCGAGATCGACCCGATGATCACCCACACGATGCCACTGTCGGACATCAACAAGGGGTTCGACCTGATGCACGCAGGCGAATCGATTCGCAGCGTGGTTCTCTATTGATGGCGCGGTCGATTTTGCCCGCCGTCATCCCAGCATTCCCAGGTCACCGTCCACCGCGATGGCCTGACCCGATATCGTTCGGCCACGCGGTGATGCCAGAAACAGAACCTGATCTGCCAACTGCTGCGCGGTGACATAGTCCTTGAGCGAGGCGTGCGCGAAGGCTGCCGCTTCGATCTCGGCCATCGACTTGCCCTGAGCCTGCGCCCGCGCTTCCATCACCCGCCTTTGCCGGTCGCCAGCGACCAGCCCCGGCAGGATCGCGTTTGCACGGATGCCGTCGGTGCCCAGTTCCAGTGCCAGCGATTTGGTGAACCCGATCACCCCCCATTTGGCCGCCGCATAGGGTGCCCGGCGGGCGAACCCCAGCCGCCCCGCCGCCGACGACATGTTCGTGATCGAGGCATTTGCGCTGGCCCGCAGGGCAGGAATGGCGACGCGGGTGCAGTTGAACTGCCCCGTCAGGCAGACGTCCAGCGTGCGCGCCCAATCGCCGGGGTCGACGTCCTCGACCGCCGCCGTCGGGCCGGCGATGCCCGCGTTGTTCACCAGCGCATCCAATCCGCCCAGATGGGCGATGGCCTTGGCCATGAACGCCGCCGCCGCCGCCACGTCCGATACGTCGCAGATCGCGCCATGAACATCGGGCAAGTCCCGCCGCAGGTCGGCCAGTGCGTCCGCATCCACGTCGCAGGTGGCGACCCGCGCTCCCTCCTCCGCGAAGGCCTGCACGATCTCGCGCCCGATGCCCGAAGCGCCGGCGGTCACGATGACCCGCGCATCTTTCAGTTGCATGTCCATGATGCCCCTCCCACGGTGTTACGAAACAGGAGGATGCGATGCCCCGCAAGGTCATGATCACCTGCGCCGTCACCGGCGCGATCCACACACCCACGATGTCGCCGCATCTGCCGATCACCCCGTCCGAGATCGCAGAGGCCGCCATCGGCGCGGCGCAGGCGGGGGCCGCGTTGGTTCACGTCCATGCACGCGACCCGGAGACGGGCCAGCCGGACCAGTCGCCCGAGGCCTTCGCCCCGATCCTTGGCGTCATCAAGCAGGGATGTGACGCGGTCATCAACATCACGACAGGCGGCGCGCCAACGATGCTGGTGGACGAGCGGGTGAAACCGGCGGCGCACTACGCGCCCGAAGTCGCATCGCTCAACATGGGGTCGATGAATTTCGGACTTTATCCGATGCTTGACCGATATCCAGAGTTTCAGCACGCGTGGGAGCGGCCCTACCTCGAAGGTTCCAAGGACCGGATCTTCCGCAACACCTTCGCCGATATCGAATACATCCTGACCACTTGCGCCGAAAACGGCACGCGGTTCGAGATCGAATGCTACGACATCGGGCATCTGTATACGCTGGCGCATTTCGTGGATCGCGGGTTGGTGAAGCCGCCGTTCTTCGTGCAATCCGTCTTTGGCCTGCTGGGCGGCATCGGCGGGCACCCCGAGGACGTACTGCACATGAAGCGGACGGCCGATCGTCTATTCGGGAATGATTTCGAATGGTCAGTTCTGGGGGCTGGCAAGAACCAATTGGCTATCGCGCTGCAATCCGTGACGCTGGGCGGACACGTGCGCGTCGGGCTGGAGGATAGCCTGTGGCTGGGGCCGGGGAAACTGGCCGAGACGAACGCACAGCAGGTTTCCAAGGCGCGCAAGATGATCGAGGCATTGGGCCTCGATGTAGCAACCCCCACCGAGGCGCGTGCGATGCTGGACCTCAAGGGCGGCGACCGCGTCGGATTTTGATGCGTCGGTGGACGCTCCGCAATCGCTTCGATAGGCGTCCCCGAAAAGGAGCTTTGCCATGGCCCAGCGTGACCGTCCCCTGCTTGCCGTCCTGATCGACGCCGACAACATCCCCGCCAAGTTCGCCGAGGCGATCCTGAAGGAGATCACCACCCTGGGCGAGCCGGCGTTGCGCCGCGTCTATGGTGACTGGTCGTCGGGCGCATTGCGCAACTGGGGCGACAAGGTTCTGGAACTTGGCCTGACGGCGCATCAGGAAACCGCCAATACCAAAGGCAAGAACGCCAGCGATATTGGCCTCGTGATCGACGCGATGGACATTCTGCACGCGGGCCGCTTCGACGGTTTCGTGCTGGTTTCGTCGGACAGCGATTTTACCCGTCTCGCCTCGCGTATCCGCGAGGAAGGTCTGGACGTGTTCGGCATCGGAGAGGGCAAGGCCCCGGTTTCCCTGCGCAACGTTTGCAACCGATTCATCCTGATTGAAAACCTTCAGGATGAGGCGGCCGGCTCAGCTGGCGGTCCGGCCGCCGCGGCGGTGTCGTCGTCCAAGCAAAAACCACAAGACGCCCTGCCTCTCATCATCCGCGCAATGGAGCAGATGGAGCAGGAAGACGACTGGGTTGCCTTGGGCGCGCTGGGGTCCACGATCGTGGCGGCGGTGCCGGACTTCGACACGCGGACCTATGGCAAGCGAAAGCTGAGCGAGTTGATCGCCGATATCAAACGGCTGGAGACGCGCAAGGAAGGCAATCAGCTTATGGTCCGCCGGCGCGACTGACGCGCGGCGTCACAGGTCTTCAGGCAAGCCGAATTTCTGTCGGATTTCGCGCAACACGGGGATGGCTGCACGGGTGCGTTGCGGCCCGATGTCACCGACGGCCTGCGACATGATCGGCAGGATCGCGGCCAAAGCCGCCTGACGCGCCGCGATTCCGGCGGGGCTGATGGAGACGCGCTTGCGCCTGGCGTCGTCCCAATCGGGGCGGACGTGCACGTGGCCTGCCCATTCCAGTTTCGCCAAGGTGTTGGTCATGGCCCCCCGCGTCAGGTGGAAAACGCGGGCCAGGTCGGCCGGGCTTCGCTCCACCGGGGTTTGCGCCAGATAGTTCAGCACGGTGAAATGCGACAATTCCATCCCCTTTGGCAGGGCACGCGACAGGCGGGCGCGGACAAGCTGTTCGGCGATCAGCATTTCGCTGAAGAGCGCGACTGCCAGCTTGTCCGACTCGTCAGTCATGGGCCATCCCACGGTTGGTCCGCGGCGATCGACGGCACGCGCGCGCGCGCCGCGTCTACGGCGGAGGGATCTATCTCGGTTACGTAGGCCCCGGTGTCGGAGCCCGCGTCAAGCAGGACTTTTCCCCAAGGGTCGACAATCATGGAATGACCATAGGTTCTTCGTGGCTTGCCTGCCGATGCGGCATGATCGCCCGTCTGCGCGGGGGCCAGAACGAAGCAACCCGTCTCGATTGCGCGGGCCCGCAAAAGGGTTTCCCAATGTGCCGCTCCGGTAACCGGTGAAAACGCCGACGGAACCGTCAGAAAAGACGCTCCTGCCTGCGCAAGTCGCCGGTAAAGCTCTGGAAAGCGCACATCGTAACAGATCGTCATTCCCAGTTTGCCCCAAGGCGTGGCCGCCAGCGTCGCGCGGGTCCCGGGGCGGTATCCAGCGGATTCGCGGTAGGTTTCCGTCTCCGAGACGGTCACGTCGAACATGTGGATCTTGTCATAGCGCGCCGCAATCTTGCCCGTCGGGTCGATCAGGACCGATCGATTTGCAAAGCGGCCCTGCGGGTCGGCCGTGCGCAGTGCAAGCGACCCGATTAGCAGCCAGATGCCGTGGTCCGCGGCGGCCTTGCGCAGGCCGGCCAGGGTGGGATCCCGCGGCTCGGGCATCAGGACCGACTTCTGGTGCGCGCGGTCGGTCGAGACACAATTCGTCACCTCGGGCGTGAGGACGAACTCCGCACCCTGTGCGACTGCGTCCGACAACAGGTCAAGCGTCGCCGTCAGGTTCGCACCGGGTTCGTCGGAGGCCGACGTCTGCAGAAGCCCGAGGCGCATCAGTCCCGTAGCATCGCGTCGAGCTTGCCCGTGCCCTGAAGGGCGAAAAGATCATCGCAGCCGCCCACATGGGTATCGCCGATGAAGATCTGGGGCGTGGTGTGGCGACCCTTGGCGCGCTGCATCATCTCGGCCCGGCGATTCGGTCCCCGGCTGACGTCGATTTCGTTAACGGGCACACCCTTCTTGGCCAGAAGGCGGATTGCGGCGGTGCAGAAGCCGCAGCGCGGCTGGGTGTAGACTTCGACGGATTTCACAGGGATGGCTCCTAAGATGGCTGTCAGCCCTGCATATAAGCTGTCACCCATCCTTCGCAACGCGCGCCAGGACCAGCACACTTATACGTGTAGCCCCAGCCCGCCGCAGGACATCGGCACAGCACGCCAGGGTCGCCCCCGAGGTCATCACGTCATCGACCAGGGCGATATGACGACCCCAGACATCCGCGCTCGGCGTGACCGAAATCGCATCGACAAGATTGGCGAATCGATCCGCGACAGAGCGGTGATCCTGACTGAGAGTCTGGCGATGCCGGGTCAGTGCCATCGGATCGCACGGTCCGCCCGTCAATCTGGCGAGCGATTGCGCCAGCAGCGCCGCCTGGTTGTAGCGTCGCCGGAGCAGACGCCAGCGGTGGACTGGAACAGGCACAAGGAGAGTTTCTGGTGTCAGGATATCCCGCGACCGTCTGTGCATCCACCGCGCCGCGCCCGAAGCCAGTTCGGTCCGGTCGCCATGCTTGAGCGCGAGGACTATCCGCCGTCCGGTCGCGCCGTAGACCAGCGCCGCCCGGCCTTCCTCCCATGGTCGGCCCGACGCGAGGCATCCGTCACAATGCGACACGCCTGCCTCATCGCCCGGTAACTTGGTGCCGCAAAGGTCACAGCAGGCCCCCGACAAAAACGGCGTGTCGGACCAGCAGGTGGGGCATAGCGCGCCGTCCTCCTCAACGCGACTGTCGCACATCATGCAGGTCACGGGGTAAAGCGCGTCACGAATTGCGCCCATTGCGCGCCCGCCAACCCTTTGCAACGCAACCTGCATGACCTAACTCCCCCTGCATGGTGCAACTGAAACTGACCGACCCCAAGGCTCTGGCCCAGCACCGCGCTCGCGCGGACGGCTCCGCATGGTTCCTGCACGAAGCCGCAATCGACGAGGTTCAGGAAAGACTCAAAGACGTTAACAGGACGTTTACGTCCCCCGCGATCGTGACGGCCCACCCGTATGTCTGGGACTGTGCCGTTCCCGGCGCGAAGGTGGTCCCTGCGGCCGAGACCTTGGCCTTGGAGCCTGGGGCGCATGACCTGGTCGTCCACGCCATGTGTCTGCACTGGGCGGATGACCCAGTTGGTCAGTTGATCCAGTGCCGCCGCGCGCTGCGCGAAGATGGCCTGCTTCTGGTTGCGACGCTGGGTGGGGAGACACTGGTGGAGTTGCGCGCGGCACTTGCGCAGGCGGAAGCCGAGGTGATGGGCGGCCTCTCGCCCCGCGTGGTCCCGATGGGTGAAATCCGTGACCTTGGCGCACTTCTGGGGCGGGCCGGGCTGGCGCTGCCGGTGGCAGACCGCCAACCGATCGCCGTTCGCTATCGCGACATTGCGCATCTTGCCCGCGACCTGCGGGCCATGGGCGAGACGAATGCTTTGGCCGCGCGGCATCGTCGCACCCCGCCGCGTGAACTGTTCGCGCGCGCCGACCGTATGTATCGTGACGCCTTTCCTGATGGGGACGGCATTCGTGCCACTTTCGAGATCGTGTTCCTGACTGGGTGGGCCCCGTCGGACACGCAACAGAAACCACTGCGCCCCGGATCGGCGCAGGCCCGTTTGGCGGACGTGCTGGGCGTAACCGAACTGGGGCCCGAATCGGGCGCTGACAAAGGATAGAACAGATGAATGACATGGGCTTCCATCCGCTGCCGCACGCGCCCGCCGATCACCCCAAGGTTCGTATGGGCAAGGTGGGCGTGCTACTGGCGAATCTCGGGACGCCCGACGGTTACGATTATTGGTCGATGCGCCGCTACCTGTCGGAGTTCTTGTCCGACCGCCGGGTCATCGACTACTCGCCTTTCCTTTGGCAACCGCTCCTGCAGGGCGTGATCCTGACGTCACGGCCGTTCCGATCGGGTGCTGCCTACAAGTCGATCTGGAACCACGACGCGGGAGAAAGCCCGCTCGCCACGATCACCAAGGCGCAGACCGCCGCGATCAAGGAGCGTATGAAGAAGACTTACGGCGCGGATGTCATGGTCGATTACTGCATGCGCTATGGCAATCCATCGACCATTTCCAAGGTCGAGGAGATGCAGGCCGCAGGCTGTGACCGGATCGTCTTCTTCCCGCTGTATCCGCATTACGCGGGTGCGACATCGGCCACGGCCATCGACCAGTTCTATCGCGCGCTGATGAAGCTGACGTGGCAGCCGAATGCCCGCACTGTGGCCCCATATTACAACGACGACCGCTATATCGCCGCGCTCGCCGGGTCGGTGAAGCGGGCGTATGACAACATGGACGTGGAGCCGGATATTCTGGTGTGTTCCTACCACGGTGTGCCCAAGCGGTACCTGATGCAGGGTGATCCGTACCACTGCCAATGCCAGAAAACGACGCGCCTTCTGCGCGAAAAGCTGGGCTGGCCCGAACACAAGATAAAGACGACATTCCAGTCGAAGTTCGGACCCGAGGAGTGGCTTAAGCCCTACACCGTGGAAGAAGTTGCCCGTCTTGCCGAGGAGGACGGTATGAAGAACATCGCCGTCTGCGCGCCCGCTTTCTCGGCTGATTGCATCGAGACGCTGGAAGAGATCAACGAAGAGATCAAGGAAAGCTTCGAAGAGGCCGGGGGCGAGCATTTCCACTACATCCCGTGTCTAAACGATGACGATGATCACATCGATGCGCTGTGCTCGATCATCGACGATAACCTGAAGGGCTGGGTCTGACGAACGGGCTTCGCGAACCGACGCGTAAAAGGCCCCGGAGAGAGCAATCTCCGGGGCCTTTTACTTGGAATCTGGCGTCCGATCAGGCGCTGATCAGACGTCCGGTAAAGATCTGAGTCCCGACGCGGACGCGGCAAAGGCCGTCCGTCAACATCTCTACAAGCGTACCCTGGATCGACAGGTGATTACCGATCACGATCGTTTTGAGCATGCCACGTCCTCCTTTGGCGTGCGTTATTATACCCCTTTTTAAGGCAACTCTCGCTCAAAGGAAGTAAAAAATAATCGAAATAATAACTTTTTGATCCGCGGTTCGGGTCTCAAAGCCAATCGCGCAAGATCGGGATCAAGGGAATATCCGCCGCCGGCATGGGATAATCTCGCAGATCCTTGGGGCGGGCCCATTTCAGGACCTGCCCCTCGCGCGCCACGGGTTGACCTTGCCACTTGCGGCAAATGAACAGGGGCATCAGCAGGTGAAAGTCGTCATAGGAATGCGACGCGAACGTCAATGGGGCAAGGCAACTGGCCCAGGTATCGATCCCCAGCTCCTCCTGCAATTCGCGGATCAGGGCGGCTTCGGGGGTTTCGCCTGCTTCGACCTTGCCTCCCGGAAATTCCCACAGGCCAGCCATCGCCTTGCCCGGTGGGCGCTGCGCCAACAAAACGCGGCCGTCCGGATCGACGAGGGCCACTGCCGAGACAAGGACCGACTTCATCGGGGAAGACCCGTCAAGACCGGTAATCTGCGTTGATTTCGATATACCGATAGGTCAGGTCGCAGGTCCACATCGTGTCGCTGGCGGTGCCCAGACCCAGGTCGACGGACAGAAGGATGCGGTCCCGCTTCATGTAGCTGGCCCCGGCTTCCTCGGTGTAGTCAGGGCTGCGCTGGCCTTCTTGTGCCACGACGATATCGCCGAACCGGATGGTCAACCTGTCACGGTCGGCGCGGGCACCTGATTTGCCGACGGCCATGACGACGCGGCCCCAGTTCGGGTCTTCGCCGGCGATGGCCGTCTTGACCAGCGGGCTGTTGGCGATGGCGGAGGCCACGCGGCGGGCGTCCAGCGCATTCGCGGCCCCTGTCACCTGAACTTCAACCAGTTTGGTGGCTCCTTCGCCATCCATCACCAGTTGCAAGGCCAAGTCGCGCAGAATCGCGTGCAGGGCTTCCTTGAAGTCCTTGCCTGCCTTTGTGCGGGCGGAGGTGATTTCCGCATTTCCGGCCTTGCCCGTTGCCGCGACTATCATCGTGTCGGAGGTAGAGGTGTCGCTGTCCACGGTCACCGCGTTGAATGTCGATTTCGTCAGGTCCGAAACCATCGTCTGCAATGCGCGGTCGCCGATCCTGGCGTCGGTGAAGACATAGGCCAGCATCGTGGCCATATCCGGCGCGATCATGCCCGACCCTTTGGCGATGCCCGCGATGGTGACGGTCTTTCCGTCCAGCTCCACGGTGCGGGTTGCGCCCTTGGGGAACGTGTCGGTCGTCATGATGGCCCTGGCGGCCGTGCCCATGCCACCAGCCTCCAGTTGGGTGGCCAGCCCGTCCAGAACGGCGGTGATACGCTCGTGGGGCAGCGGCTCGCCGATCACCCCGGTGGAGGATGTCAGGACGCGGCTGGCCGGCAGGCCGAGGGCATGACTGACGCCTGTGCAGATCGCGTCGACCGCCGTGTCGCCGACCGCACCGGTAAACGCGTTGGAATTGCCGGAGTTCACAAGGATGGCCCAACCGCCCGAGGCTGCGCGCTTCTTGAGTTTGGCCTGGCAGTCGCGCACGGCCGCCGACCGTGTGGCCGAAGTAGTGAAAACGCCCGCCATAGCTGACCCGGCCGCGATTTCCGCCATCATGACATCGGGGCGGCCGCCCTCCTTGAAGCCGGATTTGACGCCCGCCTGCGCCGTCGCGAAACGTACGCCGTCGATGACGGGCAACTCCGGGAAGTCGGGGGCCAGCGGCGAGACCAGCGGCCCCTTCGGGCCTTTCAGCTGCGCCTCCAGCTCCGCAATGCGCGCAAGAAGGTGCTTCTTCTTGGGAGGCTTCGTTTTCTTGGCGTCGCCCTTGGCCGTCTTCTTCCCGGTTTTGCCCATCATATCACTCCGACAGAAGGTCTTGGTTGCGGATCATGGTCGGGTCGACTTCAACGTCTTCCCGGGTCACGTCAGCGGCCTGTGTTAGCTCGGCCAGCGCGGCTTCAACCATGGCACTGCGGACCAGTTCTTCCAACTCGGAGCGGACCTGTTCGAGGGCTGGGATCTCCTGCTGCCGGGTTTCGTTCAGCTTGATGACGTGCCAGCCGAATTGCGTCTGCACCGGGGCGGAGACGGTGCCGGGCTCCATGTCGACCACGGCCTGCTCAAAGCTGGGAACCATCATGCCCGGTCCGAACCAGCCCAGTTGACCGCCGTTTGGACCCGACGGTCCCGTCGACTTCTCGCGCGCAAGTTCCCCGAAGTCGGCCCCGTCGTCTAGCGAGGTAATAAGGGCGATCGCCTCCTCCTCGGTTTCCACCAGGATGTGGCTGGCGTTGAATTCAGGGGCCGCTTCGGCGTCTCCGTATTCGGCGTCGTAGGCGGCCTGTACAGCCTCTTCTTCGACCGGTTGCGCTGCCAGACGGTCCAGCTCCTGACTAGCGATGTAGGCACGCATTTCGTTGGCAAGCCCAACTTCCGTGACCTTGGTCGTTTCGGCGGCGTCGGCTAAGATCTGCTGCTGAATGATCTGGTCCAACATGCCTTGGTACAGCACGTCATCGGGCAGTTGCTGATACTGTGCCGGCAGGCGCTCGCGCAGGGCGATGACATGGCCCAGCGTGATCTCGGTGCCGTTGACAGTGGCGAGAACGGTGTCGGCTGTGACTTCGGAATGACCGTCGGCAAAAACCGGCGTTGTCAGTGCCAGCGCGGCTACGCCGATCAGAAGATGTTTCATTTCGATCCTTTCAGGCCAGGTTGGCCATTGTTTCGATGCGTCCCGCGGGGGGCGTTCGTTGACACCCGTGGGGGCCGGTCTTAAGTGCGGTGAGGACTTATTTTCACCGCGCCCGTCCGTGATTTCCCCCTTCTGATATGGGGCGTTCGCGCGGTCGGCAAGGGCGCGAGAGGCAGGACGACAGATGCTTGGACTTGGTGCAATCGCGAAGAAGGTGCTCGGAACACCCAACGACCGTAAGGTCAAGGCGACCCTGAAGATCGTCGATCAGATCAACGCGCTGGAGCCGGAGTTCGAAAAGCTTTCGGACGACCAGATCAAGGAGCGGACAGAGGCGCTTTCCGCCCGTGCGCACAAGGGCGAGAGCCTGGACGCGCTGCTGCCCGAGGCCTTTGCCAACTGCCGGGAAGCCGCGCGGCGGGCTCTTGGTCTGCGCGCTTTCGACACGCAGTTGCTGGGCGGGATCTTCCTGCATCAGGGTAACATCTCCGAGATGAAGACCGGGGAGGGCAAGACCCTCGTCGCGACCTTCCCGGCGTATCTGAACGCGCTGTCGGGCAAGGGCGTTCACGTCGTCACCGTTAACGACTACCTTGCGCGGCGCGACGCGGAGTGGATGGCCAAGGTATATTCCGCGCTTGGCATGACCACCGGCGTGGTCGTCCCGCAGCAGCCCGATGACGAGAAGCGCGCGGCTTACAAGGCCGATATCACCTATGCCACCAACAACGAACTGGGCTTCGATTACCTGCGCGACAACATGCGGGCCACCAAGGCTGACATGGCGCAGCGCGGGCACAATTTCGCGATCGTGGACGAGGTGGACTCCATCCTGATCGACGAGGCGCGCACTCCGCTGATCATTTCGGGCCCGTCCGAAGACCGCAGCGACCTTTATACCCGCGTCGACCGTCTGATCCCCGAAATCAAGGACGAGCATTTCACCAAGGACGAAAAACAGCGGTCAGTCCAGTTCACCGACGAGGGCAACGAATGGCTGGAACAACGTTTGGTCACCGCCGGGATCCTGCCCGAGGATCAGTCGCTCTATGACCCCGAGTCGACGACTATCGTGCACCACGTCAACCAGGGCCTTCGCGCGCACAAGTTGTTCCAGAAGGATCAGAACTACATCGTGCGCAACGACGAGGTCGTCCTGATCGACGAATTCACCGGCCGCATGATGGCCGGTCGCCGCCTGTCGGACGGCCTGCACCAAGCGATCGAGGCAAAGGAAGGCGTCGCCATCCAGCCCGAAAACGTGACCTTGGCATCGGTGACGTTCCAGAATTACTTCCGTCTGTATGACAAGCTTTCCGGAATGACTGGCACCGCGGCGACCGAGGCCGAGGAGTTCATGTCGATCTATGGTCTGGGCGTGGTCGAAGTGCCGACGAACCGGCCCATCGCCCGCGAAGACGAGCACGACCAAGTGTATCGAACTGCGCGCGAGAAGTACGAAGCGGTCGTGATCGAGATCAAGAAGGCCCACGAAAAAGGCCAGCCCGTGCTGGTCGGAACAACATCCATCGAAAAGTCCGAGATGCTGTCCCAGCTGCTGACGACCGATGGCCTGACGCATAATGTTCTGAATGCTCGCCAGCACGAGCAGGAAGCGCAGATCATCGCAGACGCAGGCAAGCCGGGTGCTATCACCATCGCCACGAACATGGCCGGACGCGGGACCGACATCCAGTTGGGCGGAAACGTCGAGATGAAGGTCCTTGAGGCACTGGCAGCCGACCCAGATGCCCACCCCGACGAGGTCCGCACACGAATCGAAGCCGAACATGCCGCCGACAAGCAGAAGGTTCTGGATGCGGGCGGCCTGTTCGTTCTGGCGACCGAACGCCATGAAAGCCGCCGCATCGACAACCAGTTGCGCGGCCGGTCCGGCCGTCAGGGCGACCCGGGGCGGTCCGTGTTCTTCCTGTCGCTGGACGATGACCTGATGCGGATTTTCGGGTCGGAGCGTCTGGAAAAGGTGCTCAACACCCTTGGCATGAAAGAAGGCGAGGCGATTGTGCACCCGTGGGTGAACAAGTCGTTGGAGCGCGCACAGGCCAAGGTCGAGGGGCGTAATTTCGACATGCGCAAGCAGCTGTTGAAGTTCGATGACGTGATGAACGACCAGCGTAAGGCCGTGTTCGAGCAACGCCTGGAAATCATGGACGCCGAAGACATCGGTGAAATCGCGGAGGACATGCGCCAACAGGTGATCGACGACTTGGTCGATACCTACTTGCCGCCGAAGTCATATGCCGATCAATGGGATGCCAAGGGCCTCTATGCCGCTGTAATCGAGACGCTGAATGTCGATGCTCCGGTCATGGCCTGGGCCGAGGAGGACGGTGTCGATCAGGAGGTCGTGCGCGAACGCCTCTATGAGGAGGCCGACAAACTGATGGCCGAGAAACTTGACGCCTTCGGCGAGGAGCAGATGCGCCAGATCGAGAAGCAGTTCCTGTTGCAGACGATCGACGGCAAATGGCGTGACCATCTCTTGACGCTGGAGCATTTGCGGTCGGTCGTGGGCTTCCGGGGCTACGCGCAGCGTGACCCGCTGAACGAGTACAAGACCGAGGGCTTCCAATTGTTCGAGACGATGCTCGACAGTCTCCGGGTCGAGGTTACCAAGAAGCTGTCGAAGGTGCGTCCGCTCTCGGAGGACGAGCGCAAGCAGATGATGGAGCAATTGGTCGCCCAGCAGCGCGCCGCGCAGGGCCAACCCGCCGTATCCGCGACACCTGCCCCACCTGCCGAAAACGGTGGGGCAGAGGCCGCAGCTCCGGTCGCCACCCCGCTGCAGGCCGATGTCCTTGAGGCCGCCTCCGACTTTGACGAAGGCGATCCAAAGACATGGGGCAACCCGGGACGCAACGACTTGTGTCCGTGCGGATCGGGCAAGAAGTTCAAACACTGCCACGGGGCCTACTGAGCCTCTTCAAACGCCTGTCGTCCCGGTTTTATCCGGGGCGACAACGAGACATCCCGTACAGCGCCGTCGCTGAATAGTGCGGCAGATTCCCAAGAATCGCCTGATTTTCCTGACACCCCCTCGGTAACGCCATGTTTCCGAGGACTGAACCGATGACCCAGGAAGAATTCGACGCGCTTGACAATAATCAGCCTAGTGCCGTTCAGGCCGCTTCGTCTACCGGATCAAAGTACCAGCCTTTGTCTGCGATCAAGGCGCAGGGCCCGGTCCGGCTCGCTGCTGTCGGCCTTTCCGTTGTCGCGACGGGAATTTTCGGTGGAGTGACGTTTCTTGGTGCCGATCCGGTCCAGGTATCGGCGATCCTGCAGGGTCCGGCGCAATTGAAGTCTGGTCCCGGTGCCCTCCCCAAGCTCCCGCAGGAACCACCGGCGGTGGCGCAACTGCCTCCGACACGGATCAGCGGGGTACAGGCTCTCCAGCAGACGCAGGCAGTTGCCGACCCCACGCCACCACCGACGCCCGTCGCGCCCGCGGAACTGACCATATCTGATGCCGAGATCGAGGCGCAGGCCCCTGTGGTGAGCGTGGATTGTGATGTGGCGGCAACGGCCACGGCCCGCGCCGGCGCCATCATCGCGCTGAAAATTCTGGCCCCTTGCGACGCCGGTTCCCGCGTCGACATCTTTCAGGGTGACCTTCAAACCGCCTTCACGCTCGACTCTGACGGTGGGATCGATCTGGAGTTGCCAGCCCTTTCAGCGGCCGCAACCGTCGCTGTTGTCGTGGAAGACCATCCGCCGGTCAGCCTCCTGACGGAAGTGCGCGACATGGGTGATTACAACCGCGCCGTTCTTTATTGGCAGGGCAATTTGGGTCTTGAAATGCACGCATTCGAAGACGCCGCCGCAATCTATGGAAGTGAAGCGCATGTCTCCCAATTGAAGCCGAGGGACGCCGCGCGCGCGCTCACAGGTAACGGCGGATATATGACGATTCTGGGCGATGCCGACCTAGCGCAGGCTAATGTCGCGCTGGTCTACACCGCGCCTGCCGCTCAGGCCGCCACCGTCAGCATCGAAGCCCCGATTCTGGCCGAGAACTGCGGTCAGAAGGTTGTCGCGGGAACGATCTTCATTCCCGCCGATGATACGACCCGGACGCAGGATCTGATGCTGACCCTGCCGACATGCGAAGCAGAGGGCGACTACGTGATGCTGGGCAACCTGATGGCCTTCACGCCGTCGATCAATCTCGCCTCGAACTGACTGGCAGGCACCGGGGCGACTTCCTTGAAATCGGGGACTCCGTCCCGCCCGGCCACTTCGGAACCCGGGGCCATTTGCAAGGCCCCGGTTACATCAGCCCGCTGACGGGGTTACATCATTTCGCGCACGTCGGTCAGCTTGCCTGTCACCGCCGCAGCCGCAGCCATCGCCGGCGACATCAGGTGGGTGCGCCCGCCGCGGCCCTGACGGCCCTCGAAATTGCGGTTCGACGTGGCGGCGCAACGCTCGCCAGGGGACAGTTGGTCCGGGTTCATGGCAAGGCACATAGAGCAGCCGGCCAGGCGCCATTCGAATCCGGCCTCCTTGAAGATGTCGGCCAAGCCCTCTTCCTCGGCCTGCGCACGGACCAGGCCCGAACCGGGAACGACCATGGCGCGCATGCCGTCCTTGATCTTCTTGCCCTTCAGGATGGCTGCTGCGGCGCGCAGATCCTCGATCCGGCCGTTGGTGCAGGAGCCGATGAAGACCGTGTCGATCTCAACCTCGCTGAGGGGCATTCCGGGAGTCAGACCCATATAATCCAGCGATCGTTGCGCCGCATCGACCTTGCCGCCGGTGAAGTCGCTGGCCGCTGGGACCGTCGCGGTGATTGGCAGGACATCCTCGGGTGAGGTGCCCCAGGTCACGACCGGAGCGATATCTTCGCCAGCGAGCGTGACGACCATGTCCCAATGCGCGTCATCGTCGGATTTGAGCGTCTTCCACCAGGCCAGCGCGGCCTCCCACTGCGCGCCTTTGGGTGCGTGAGGGCGGCCCTTGCAGTACTCGAAAGTCTTCTCATCGGGTGCAATCAGACCGGCGCGCGCGCCACCCTCAATCGCCATGTTGCAGACGGTCATGCGGCCTTCCATCGACAGGTCGCGGATCGCTTCACCGCAGTACTCGATGACATAGCCGGTGCCGCCGGCGGTACCGGTCTTGCCGATGACCGACAGGGTGATGTCCTTGGCCGTGACGCCGGGGCGCAGCTTGCCGGTGATCTCGACTTTCATGTTCTTGGACTTCTTCTGGATCAGGGTCTGAGTGGCCAGAACGTGCTCCACCTCCGAAGTGCCGATGCCGTGTGCAAGCGCGCCAAATGCCCCATGCGTGGCCGTGTGGCTGTCGCCGCAGACCACGGTCATGCCGGGCAAGGTCCAGCCTTGCTCTGGCCCGACGATATGCACGATGCCCTGACGGACGTCGGACACGGGGTAGTAATGGATACCGAAGTCCTTGGCGTTCTTGTCCAGCGCCTCGACCTGGATGCGGCTGTCTTCCGTCATCGTCGCGGCATTCGCGCGGTCCAGCGTCGTGGGGACGTTATGGTCTGGTACGGCGATGGTCTTGTCGGGTGCGTGCACGGTGCGGCCGGCCATGCGCAGGCCTTCGAATGCCTGGGGGCTGGTCACTTCGTGTACGAGGTGACGGTCGATATACAGCAGGGATGTGCCGTCATCGGCTTCATGCGCCAGGTGCGCGTCCCAGATCTTGTCGTAAAGTGTTCTTGCTTTGGTGGTTTGGCCGGTCATTGCGGAGTCTCCCGCGGATAGAAATTCGGAATAGGGTGTTCGGGGTGTCATGGCGGATCAGCCGCCCGCCTGAACCCCGTGGGCACGCCCAAAGAACCGCCAGGGCAGGAAGTCGTGGTCGCAAAGGTCGTGCACGCGTTTCATGGCCGTGCAGATACCCCTTCGACGCCAACGCCACAAGACGATCCGGCAAGGTGGTTGAATCCGTGCCAATGTATGACCTTCGGATCGGCATCTCGGGTCAAGACAGTCCCGGCAAGCACGTCCTCCTGACCGCGCAAGAGCAGCCTCGACCGACCCGGCGATCAATTATTGTATCTCACGGGGGCATCGCCCCATAGTGACCCATGGAAGAAGATATCCTCGAAACGATCCCGCTCAGGGACGAACTGGACCGGCTCTGGAATACGGGGCTGACCTTCTTGTCCGATCTGCTGGAGCCGGGGTGGAAGCTTTGGCAGCTTCTGATCATCCTGGCCATGATGGTGCTGGCATGGCTCTTCCGCAAATGGGCGGTCGAGCGGATGACCACCTGGATGCGTAGCCAGACTGGACGTCCCAAATGGCAATTGCGCTGGCTCGTGATCGTGCGCAATCGGCTGGGCCTGATCGCCTTCGCGTTGCTGGCCTGGTCCGTCTATTTCGTGATGCTGGAGCTCTTCCGCTGGCCCTCGCGCAGCTACCTCGTGGGGCTGGCGGCGACCATTGGCCTCGCGTGGATGATCGTCAGTTTCGTGGCGCGCCTGGTGCGCAACCCGTTCCTGCGCAAGATCGTGAACTGGGGCCTGTGGGCCTATGTGACGCTATTCTACCTTGGCGTTCTGGACGAAACGAAGCAACTTCTCGACAGCCTCGCGATCAGCTTCGGAGATTTCAGGTTGTCGCTTCTGGGGGCGATCACCGCACTGGTCGTGATCGGCATCCTTTTCACTGCCGCGCGGTTCCTGGCGCACACCACGTCCAGCCGGATCTCCAAGAACGAGGACATCAGCCCATCCATGCGGGTGCTGGTGGTCAAGCTGATGCAGATCGTCCTCTATGCCGGGGCGTTCTTCTTGGGCTTGAAGGCGATTGGCTTTGATTTGACGGGCCTTGCGGTTCTGTCGGGTGCAATCGGTGTCGGCTTGGGCTTCGGTTTGCAGAAGGTCGTGTCGAACCTGGTGTCAGGCGTTATCATCCTGCTCGACAAGTCGATCAAGCCCGGCGACGTCATCACCATCGGTGATACCTTCGGTTGGATCAATTCGTTGACCGCGCGCTACGTGTCGATCACCACGCGCGATGGCAAGGAATACCTCGTCCCGAACGAGGACCTGATCACTGGTCTTGTGGTGAACTGGTCCCATTCGAACCATCTTGTCCGGCTCGACATCTATTTCGGCACGGCCTACGGCGATGACCCGCATCTGGTGCGGAAGGTTGCGATCGAGGCGGCTTCGAGCACCAAGCGCGTGCTCACGTCCAAGGCCCCGGTTTGCCACATCGTGGGCTTCGGCGATTCCTCGGTCGATTACATCCTGCGGTTCTGGATCCATGACCCGACGGACGGCCTGACCAATATTCGGGGCAATGTGTACCTGGCACTTTGGGATGCGTTCAAGGAACACGGCATCTCTATTCCCTTCCCCCAGCGGGAGGTTCGAATGCTGGACGACGATCGCCCCGAGATGTCCCTTGAAGGGCCGGACGATGCTGCAAAGCTGGGCCATGACTGACGCCAGCAGCCTGATTGTCGGAATGCGAAGTGGCCGTACCGATCCACGCGACGTGACGGCCGAGACGCTGGACCGGGTCGCGGCAAGTGATCTGAACGCCGTGGTCGCGCTACGGGACCGCGAAACGCTCTTGGCCGAGGCTGCGGCCCCGCGGCCGGGCCGCTTGTCGGGGCTGCCCATGGCGGTGAAGGACCTGTCCGAGACGGCAGGCATCCGCACGACTTATGGCCACGCGGCCTTTGCCGACAACGTGCCGACCGTCGATGGACCCACGGCTGCGGCTTTGCGTGGCGCGGGAGCGATCCTGATCGGCAAGACCAACGCGCCGGAGTTCGGCCTCGGCAGCCACACCTATAATGCCGTCTATGGAACGACGCTGAACCCCTGGGACCGCAGTCGCAGCGCGGGTGGATCATCTGGCGGGGCCGGGGCGGCGCTGGCCGCGCGTCTTCTGGCGCTGGCGGACGGGTCCGACATGATGGGCAGCCTGCGCAATCCTTCGGCTTGGAACAACGTCTTCGGCATGCGCCCCACGCACGGCATGGTCCCTGCCGCACCAGCGGGCGATCCGATCCTGCATCCGCTGTCGACCGATGGCCCGATGGCGCGCACACCGGACGACCTGGAACTGCTTCTCGGGGTGCTCGCACCCGGCTACCGCAAGCAAGACGCTCGCCCATTGAAGGTCGGATGGGTCGGTGACTGGGGCGGGGCTTATCCGATGGAAGACGGTGTGCTGGCCTTGTGTGAAACCGCGCTCGACGGTCTGGCCGGTCCGCTGGCCCCGCCGATGCGTGCGCCGGACATCTGGCACAGTTGGACCACGCTGCGCAGCTTCTCGATCTGGCAGAAAATCAAGCCGCTTTGGACCGACGCCTTTGCCGCCGGATCCAAACCCGAGATGCATTGGGAAGTGGAGCGGGGCCGCACCCTGACCCTCGACGACGTGACGCAAGCCAGCGCGATTCGTGCCAGATGGGCCCGGCGGATGGAGTCGGTGCCGGTGGACGTCATCGCCCTGCCGGCGGCGCAGTGCTTCCCCTTCGACGCGAGGCTCGATTGGCCGAAGTCCATCGCGGGGCGATCCATGGACACCTACCATCGCTGGATGGAAGCGGTGATTCCCGCATCGCTGATCGGTGTGCCGGCGATTTCGGTGCCCGTTGGGTTCCACGGTGGGTTGCCGATGGGCGTGCAATTAATCGGCAAACGGGGCCGCGACAGCGATCTGATCCACCTTGCACGGCAGATGCACAGGGCTCAGCCTTGGACGGAGCAACGGCCTCCGGGTATCTTGAATATGCCCTTCGGCTGACCCTTCATGGTGTGGCGCGTCTGCCTGCCGCGAATCGCCCGGGGTTGCGGCGCTCGATCGATCCGTTCCCCAAGCCTCGCATCGGCAAAACCGACGCCGCGCCCGTTTTTGCCGCCTTGTGTCCGATGGATTGAACTCTGCCTGCGGGCAGTGCATAGGCGGTCAGCGTTGCCGGACGATGGTCCCGGTGCTAACTTATTCCCCATACTTGGCGTCCACATGGCGCACCCATACCCGGAGGATCGGACCCTGCCTTCCGACACCCAGAGCCGCCCCGGCGCGGACAAAGCCGCCAGCGACGAGATCCTGGCACTTATCCTTAAAACTCTCGAAGAGGAAAAGGCGGAGGATATCGTTACGATTGACCTTGCCGGAAAATCCTCGATCGCGGACCATATGGTCGTATGTTCGGGGCGTTCCACCCGTCAGGTCGGCGCGCTTGCCGAGAAACTCTCGGAGCGGTTGAAGGCCAGTCTCGGCCGCAATGCGCGGACCGAAGGCAAGGGCCAGGGCGACTGGGTCCTGCTGGATGCGGGCGACGCGATCGTCCACATCTTCCGTCCGGAAGTGCGCGAATTCTACCAGCTAGAAAAGATGTGGTTGGACCCGGCTGCCGAACCGGCGCGCAGCACCTGACGTGAAGATCCACCTCATCTGCGTCGGGCGCCTGCGCAAGGGCCCCGAAAAGGTGATGGTGGAGGACTACCTGGACCGTTTCGCCAAGGCGGGGCGGGGTCTGGGCCTGCCGCCGGTTATGGTCAACGAGCTCGACGCGCGCGGAGGCGGAATGGAAGCGGAAAGGGAGCTGATTGCCAAGGCGATCCCCTCCGGTGCCGCGCTTGTGGTATTTGACGAACGTGGACGGCATCCGACTTCACCGGAGTTTGCCGCAGATCTGGGCTCTTGGCGCGACGAAGCGCGAGATGTCGCACTGGTTATCGGCGGTGCCGACGGACTTTCCCCCTGCGTCCGTGATCGTGCCGATCTGGCCATCAGTCTCGGCGCGATGGTCTGGCCGCACATGCTCGTCCGGGTAATGGTCGCCGAACAGCTGTACCGGGCAGCCTCCATCCTTGCGGGCAGCCCCTATCATCGGGTCTAACGCAGGCATCATTTTCGGAGTGACATCATGCGACGCAAACCGGTCATCTTGTGCATCCTGGACGGTTGGGGAATTTCCGACCGGCCCGAACAATCGGCCCCCGATTGTGCCGACACCCCGAATTTCGACCGGCTGATGGCGACCTGCCCGCATGCGACGCTGACCACGTTCGGCCCGGCAGTCGGCCTGCCCGAGGGACAGATGGGCAATTCCGAAGTCGGTCATATGAACATCGGGGCGGGCCGCGTCGTATGGATGGACCTGGGCCTGATCAACAAGTCGATCAGCGACGGTGCCTTTGCCGAGGAACCCGCGCTGACGGACTGGATCGCGAAACTTAAGGAGACGGGTGGCACTGCGCACCTGATGGGCGTCGTCTCGGACGGGGGTGTGCATGGGCATCTTGACCACCTGCTTGCGGCGGCCCGGGCCGTCACGGACGCGGGCGTCAAGGTTATGATCCATGCGATAACCGACGGGCGCGATGTGCCGCCCCGTTCGGCCGAGGGGTTCATCGATACGCTGCTCGACAACCTGCCGGAGGGTGCCAAGGTGGGCACCTTGATCGGACGCTATTTCGGGATGGACCGCGACGACCGCTGGGACCGGGTGCAACGCGCCTGGGCCGCGATGGTCTGGGGCGAGGGGGAACGCGTGGACGATGCCCGCGCCGCCGTGAAGGCCGCCCGCGACCGGGATGAAAGCGATGAGTTTATCCAGCCCACTATCCTGGGGGATTACGAGGGCATGAAGGACGGTGACGGCGTCTTTTGCCTGAACTTCCGGGCCGACCGGGCGCGGGAAATCCTGTCGGCGCTGGCGGCCCCCGATTTCGACAAGTTCGAGACGCAAAGCCGTCCGGGGCTGCACATGTTGGGCATGGTCGACTACTCCGAGGCCCATGACGCTTTCATGACTACGGTTTTCCCCAAGCAGACCGTGCCCAACACGCTGGGGCACTGGGTGGCGACCAAAGGCCTGACGCAGTTCCACCTGGCCGAGACCGAGAAATACCCCCACGTGACGTTTTTCCTGAATGGCGGTGTCGAGACGCCGGAGGAGGGGGAGGATCGCTTCATGCCCAAGTCGCCCGACGTGGCGACCTATGACCTGCAACCCGAGATGTCATCCGTGGAAGTTACGGATCACTTCGTGACGGCCATCGAGAAGGGCTATGACCTGATCGTGGTGAACTATGCCAACCCGGATATGGTGGGGCATACCGGGGATCTGAAGGCCGCTGTGGCGGCCTGCGAGGCGGTGGATCGCGCGCTTGGCCGGGTACTTGATGCGCTGGAGGGGACTGACGGCGCGATGATTGTCTGCGCCGACCACGGCAATTGCGAAACCATGGTCGATCCGGTTACCGGCAAGGCCCACACCGCGCATACGCTGAATCCTGTGCCCGTGATCATGTGGGGGGGACCCGAGGGGGCTACCCTGCGCGACGGGAAGTTGGGCGATCTTGCTCCAACCCTGCTGCAGTTGATGGGTTTGGAAAAGCCGGAAGAAATGACCGGAAAGTCCCTACTGGGATGATCCGCCTTGCTGCTCTTCTGTTGATGCTGGCCATGCCGGCGCAGGCGCAGAGCGCCGCCGAGACGGCGCAGGCCGCGGCGGAGCAATTGTCGCGCGCGGCCCGGCAGCTGGAGCAGGCACAGGGGGCAGGCGACCGCGTGGATGCGTTGACCGAAATCGTGCAAGCCTACGAAGGCGGCCTGTCGGCGCTGCGCGACGGACTTCGGCAACTGGCGATCCGCGAGCGGGCGCTGACGGCCGATCTGACCGCGCGCGAGGCCGATACCGGTCGCCTGGTGGCCGCGCTGCAAGCCATGGAGCGCGCGCCGGTACCGCTGCTTCTGATGCACCCTTCAGGGCCGCTGGGAACTGCACGGTCGTCAATGATGCTGAGCGATGTGGCCCCAGCGTTGAACGCGCGCGCGAAAGTGTTGCGCGACGATCTGGCCGCTCTGCGCGACCTGCGCGTGCTGGAGCAATCCGCCGCCGATAGCCTGGCGCTTGGTTTGACCGGGGTGCAGGAGGCTCGTGTCGCCCTGTCCGAGGCAATCGCGGAACGGACGGACTTGCCACCCCGCCTGTCGGAAGACAGCGCACGCATCGCGGCCCTGCTGGGCCGCGTCGATACGCTGGAGGCCTTCGCGCTGGGTCTTGGGGCACTGCCACCGAAAGAATCGAACGAGATGGACTTGCCGTTGCCCTTGCCGGTGGCGGGGCGCGTCCTGCGGCGGTTTAACGAACCTGATGCGGCGGAAATCAGGCGTCCGGGTCTGGTGCTTGCCACGTCCGCCGCGGCCGTCGTGACGGCACCGGTCGCCGGCACCGTCCGGTATTCCGGCCCGCTTCTCGATTACGGCAATGTGATCATCCTGGAGCCACGTCCGGACACCCTTCTGGTGTTCGCCGGCCTGTCGGAAGTGTACGCTCGCCAGACGGAAATTCTGCGACTGGGCGCGCCACTGGGTTTGATGGGCGGGCGTTTGCCGGATGGGACGGAAAACCTGCGTGAATCCGTCATGGGCGGTGGCGCTTTGCGCCCCGAGACGCTTTATATTGAAGTCAGACAGGGCGGCACGCCCGAGGATCCGGCGAACTGGTTCGCCACCGAGTAGGGGATGAAGATGAAAAAGATGGCGATGGCTGCAACTTGCGGCATCCTTGCTGGCATTCTGACGACGACTCAGGTCGCCGGCCCGCTGTTCGCGCAGGAAGCTGAGGAAGCCACGGTATACGAACAATTGGACCTGTTCGGCATCGTGTTCGAACGTATCCGCAACCAATACGTCGAAGAAGTCGACGAGGGCGACCTCATCGAGGCGGCGATCAACGGCATGCTGACTTCGCTCGATCCGCATTCGTCCTACCTGCCACCCCGCGACTTCGAGGATATGCAGACCGACACGCGCGGCGAATTTGGCGGCCTTGGCATCGAGGTCACGCAGGAAGAGGGTTACGTCAAGGTCATCACTCCCATGGACGGCACGCCCGCGTTCGAAGCGGGCGTCGAGGCCGGCGACTTCATCACGGCCGTCGACGGAGAGAACATCCTCGGGTTCACGTTGGAAGAAGCGGTGGAGTTGATGCGCGGTCCGGTCGGCAGCGACATCGTTGTCACCATCGTACGTGATGGGCTGGAAGAACCGATCGACATCACGATCACCCGCGATACGATCAAACTGACTGCGGCCCGCGTCCGTCGTGAGGGCGACAGCATCGTCATCCGGGCCTCTACCTTCAACGACCAAACCCTGCCGAATGTACGTGACGGCTTCGACGAAGTGGTCGCGGAGATGGGTGGGCTGGAGGGCGTGAATGGCGTTGTCCTGGATCTGCGCAATAACCCCGGTGGCCTTTTGACGGCGGGCGTGGACCTGGCCGATGCCTTCCTGAACCAAGGGGAAATCGTCTCTACCCGGTCGCGCGAAAGCGAAGGCGGCGACCGCTTCAATGCCAGGGACGGCGACCTGATCGAGGGGCTGCCGATGGTCGTTCTGATCAACGGCGGCTCTGCTTCGGCATCTGAAATCGTCGCCGGCGCGCTGCAGGACCACCGCCGTGCTGTGGTCGTGGGCACCAAGTCCTTTGGCAAGGGGTCGGTCCAGACGATCATGCCTGTGCGCGGGGATGGAGCCATCCGTCTGACGACGGCGCGGTATTACACGCCGTCGGGCCGGTCGATCCAGGCGTTGGGCATCTCGCCCGATATCGTCGTGGTGCAGCCGCGGCGCGATCCCGCCGCCTCCGAGGATGAGGAGACGCAGACCCGTCCCCGTCGGTCCGAGGCCGGTCTGCGCGGCTCGCTCTCGAACGACAGCCTGTCCGAAGATCAGCAGGAGCAGATCCGCCAGGAGCAGGAGGCCGCCGAGGAGGCCGCCAAGCTGCGCGAGGAAGATTACCAGATGGCCTATGCCATCGATATTCTGAAGGGCCTGACAGCAATCGAGCGCTGATCCGCAAGATGTCTCAATTCGGGGGCGGCCGGTCGGTCGCCCCTTCTGTGTGAAAGGCCGCCCTGATGCCCGACGACATCGCCAAGTTGCCCTATCGCCCCTGTGCGGGCGTATGTCTGACCAACCCGGAGGGCCTGATCTGGGTTGGAGAAAGACTGAATTTTCCCGGTGCATGGCAAATGCCTCAAGGTGGGATCGACAAAGGTGAGGCTCCGCGCGCCGCCGCCCTGCGTGAGTTGCAGGAGGAGACGGGAATTTCCCCCGCCGCCGTTCAGATGGTAGATGTCCTGGGCGATCCGTTGCCATATGATCTGCCGGAGGATCTGGTCGCAAAGCTCTGGAAGGGGAAGTACCGGGGTCAGAAACAACATTGGTTCCGCTTTGCCTATGATGGGCCGGATGATGCGGTGGATCTGGACTACCACGAACGCGAATTTGCCCGGTGGGCCTGGATGCCCGCCGATGCGGTTCTGGCCTCCATCGTTCCGTTCAAGCGCGACATTTACCAGACGGTTCTGACGAAATTCGGCCTGCTTTAACGGGCAACATCCCGCCGGATGGCGACGATTTTTTCCATGGTATTGCCAGGGGGCCAATTACGGCCCCAATCGTGCCCACAAACTCATCCAGCGGAGAGTCAAATGAAGAGAGCCATTCTCGCCAGCTTCCTGTCGACCTGCATCGCAGGACAGGCCGCCGCCCTGTCTTGCACACCCGCGTCGGTCGCGGCCAGTTTCCAGGCAGCAAGCGCCGCCGAGGAGGAATACGTGCTGGCCGTGGGTCGTGTGCAGGTTCTGCCGGGGCAGACCCTCCCTGAACCTGCCGATCCGAACAACAGGCCTGGCTACTCCGTCGAGGCGCAGTTCAGCGGGCGTTTGGCCGCCGAGGACGGTTTCACGCAGGACGCTGTCTTCCCGGTCACGGTTCAGGTGGACTGCTCCGGTCCCTGGTGCGGGGGCGTGCCGATTGGTCGGGTGTTGGCTTTCATTGAACGACGCGAGAGCGAGAACGTTTTGGTGTCCAGTCCCTGCCCTGTTTTCATGCTGACGGCGACGCCGGAATTCTTGGCCCAAGCCGAGACCTGCCTTGCGGGCGGCCCCTGCGAGCCCGCAAGCCAATAAAGGGCCGGGGCTTCGCCATACCGGTGGAGCCCTTGCGGGGCACATTGCATCGTCAGGCACGCCCCGCGGCACCTCCGCCGCCCCAAGGCCAACGCCGGGCGCATCCTTACGTGATGGACGTTCAACCCGTGAGTGCGCCGGTAAGGTCGCAAGCAAGAACGTATGCAGCCAGTCGGCAATCGGCTAGCCTCGTCCAGTTCGCGTATTTTCTGTAGGTTCGCGAGTGTGGGAAGGACGGGATCATGACATTTCAGTTGGCTGGCAGCGGCCCGGAAATCTATGAGCGGGTGATGGTTCCGCTGTGGTTCGGCAAGTGGGCCAAATCACTTCTCGACTCCATTTCGCTTGAACCCGGCGACCGCGTGCTGGACGTCGCTTGCGGGACGGGCGTCACCACACGATTGGCGAAGGACAGGGTTGGCCATCAAGGCCTCGTGAAAGGGCTCGATGTAAATGCCGCGATGCTTGCAAAAGCGATGAAGTTGGCTGCGGGGCGCGATATCGGCTGGGTCGAGAGCGACGTGGTCGAAAGCGGCTTCCCTGATGGAAGCTTCGACGCGGTCATTTCGCAGCACGGCTATCATTATTTCCCCGACAAACCCGCAGCGCTGATCGAAATGGGTCGGCTTCTCGCACCCGGTGGTCGCCTGGCATTCTCGATCTGGGATGGGCACTGTCCGTACACCGAGGCGATTTGCAAAGCGCTGGAGCAGCACGTCTCACCCCAGATTGCGAGCCAGCAACGCTCCCAGAGGGAAACACCGACTGCCGAAGATCTGGAGAGACAGGTGCGCGCCGCGGGTTTTTCGAGAGTCACTCTCCTGAGGCAGGAGCAGTTGATCGACGTACCTTTGGCGGAGGAATTTGTTCCACTGCACTTGGGTTCCATGCCGATCGCCGGTGCTTTCGCGGCTCTTTCGGAGAAGAGAAAGCGAATGTTGATCGATCAGATATCAACCATGCTGCAGCCCTATGTCGTTGCCGGACGGATCCGGTATCCAGACGCGGTACATGTTGTCATCGCTCAAATGTGACCGCCTGCCCCTCACGAAAATGAAATGGGGCTGCGATAGACACGGCATGTTGCCGCCCCCAGCAGTGCTGCCGACTGCGCCCGCGTAGGGCGCAATCGGCGACACATTTGATGGAAGCCCGCCTTTGAAGCCCGTCCTTACTGAGAACAGCTACGCCGGGCGTTTCTGCCCGCGCGACGGACCTCCCGTTATTCCCCGATGGCCACGCCTTCGCGGCGGGGATCGGCACCCCCCTGCAACGTCTCGCCTACGGCGATCACGTGCAGGCCGGACGTCAGGTCACGGGCGTTTACCTCGAAGCCCATTTCGGTCAGCGCAGCGCTCAGCCCCTCGGCGCTTGTTCCGGCCTCCACGTCATAGGTGCCGAAGCGGTTAACCAGGTGCGGCAGGGCGACGGCCTCCTGTACGTCCATGCCCCAGTCCATGTGCGCGATGATCGTCTTGGCGACGTAGCCGATGATCCGGCTGCCGCCCGGCGATCCCACGACCAGAACCGGGTCGCCGTCCTGCATCACGATGGTTGGTGCCATGGACGAACGGGGACGCTTGCCCGGCTCAACCCGGTTGGCGATGGGCACGCCATCGACGTGGGTGCGGAAGCTGAAGTCGGTCAGTTCGTTGTTCAACAGGAACCCGCCCGGTGCCATGAGCCGCGATCCGAAGCCGTTCTCGATTGTGGTGGTCATCGAAAGCGCGTTGCCGTCCGCATCCACGATCGAGATGTGGGACGTGGAGGGCAATTCGATGCTGGCATCGTCGGCCCAGGTCAGGGCCGCATGATCGAAGGGCGGCGTGCCGGGGGCGACTTCGGGCAGGGCGTCATCGCCGCGCAGCAACTCCGCGCGTTCGGCCAGGTAGACCGGATCGACAAGGCCCGCCGTCGGGACCGGGACGAAGTCGCTGTCTGCCATGTAGCGGCCCCGGTCGGCGAAGGCGAGGCGCGAGGCATCGCCGATCAGCCGCCAGGCATCAGCCGAGTCGGGCCCCATGGCGGCCAGGTCGAACGGCTCCAGCAGGCCCAGGATTTGCCCCACGGTCAGCGCACCGGATGATGGCGGCCCCATGCCGCAGATCTCCGCCCCGCGATAGGGCGCGCAGACGGCATCGCGCTGTACCACGTCATAAGCCTGAAGGTCGTCCATCGACAGAACACCCGGCTGTGCCGCGCCGCGGACGGTGGCAACGATACCTTCGGCGATTTCGCCGTCATAGAAGGCATCGGCTCCCTCGGCCGCGATTGTCCGCAATGTCGTGCCGTAGGCTGGGTTGGTCAGCGTCGTCCCCTCGGTGATCGGCGTCCCACCGGGGAGGAAATACGCTGCCGTGGCTTCCGACGTGGACAGCCGCTCGGCATCGCTTGCAACCAGCATGGCCAGCCGGGGCGAGACCGTGAAGCCGCCCTCGGCGTGGCCGATGGCCTCGGTGAACAGGCTGCGCCAGTTCATGTTGCCCCAGCGGCGGTGCGCTTCTTCCATAAGCATGGGGGTGCCCGGCGTGCCGACCGAAAGGCCGCCGACGACGGCATCGAAAAACCCCATGGGCTCTCCGTCTTTCTGAAACAGGGTCGGTGTTGCGGCCATGGGCGCGGTTTCGCGCCCGTCCAGCGTCGTCACCGCGCCTGTGGTCGCGTCGTAGTAAACAAGAAATGCCCCTCCGCCCAAGCCGGAGGATTGCGGCTCTACCAGCCCCAGCACGGCCTGTACCGCGACCATCGCGTCGGCGGCACTACCGCCCTGGCGCAGGATGTTGGCACCCGCGGCGGCGGCCAGTGGGTTCGCGGCGGCCACCATCCAGTCGTTCGCCGTGACCGGCGCGTTGGTCTCGACGGCGAGGCTACTGCCTGCTTCTGGTGCGACTGCATCTGCGGCCTGCTGTGCCAAGGCGGGCGACGCCAGCAGCAGCGAAAGGATCAGGCTCTGACCAAGTTGAATACGCATCATGTCTCTCCCGATTGATATCGCGAACAGGATGACGGGAAATGGATCTTGGGCAAGCCCTCAGGTGGTGCGCAGGCGCAGAGGCACTTCCTTCACCGGCAAATGTACAATTGCCGACAGCAGACCCACGCCGACGCCAACCCACCAGACGGCAACATAACTCCCGGTGGAATCGTAGAGTGTGCCACCCAGCCAGACGCCGAGAAAACTTCCCAACTGATGGGAAAAGAACACCAGCCCATAAAGCGTGCCCATGTACCGCATGCCGTAAATATGCGCGACCAGACCACTGGTGAGCGGAACCGTCGCCAGCCACAGCGACCCCATCGCAACCGAGAACAGGATCACACTCAGCGGCGTGATTGGGAACGCGATGAAGGCAGCGGCCACAACGGTCCGCCCAACGTAGATGCCCGCCAGCAGGTATTTGCGCGAATACCGTTTTCCCAGATAACCCGCGTAGAGCGTGCCCGCGATATTGGCGAGCCCGATGAGCGAGATCGAGACCGCGCCAAGCACCGACGTCGAGGTGATGCCCATCGAATAGAGGGTGCCATTCGGGTCGATCGGGCCGCACATCTCGGTCACCAGCGCCGGGAAATGCGCCGTGATGAACGCCAGCTGATAGCCGCAGGAAAAGAACCCGATGAAGATCAGCGCATAGGAGGGATCACGAAAGGCCTTGCCCAGGATTTCCGAGAATGTCTCCTCGAGGTCGGCCTTGGAGACGACGGGCGCGCGCATCATCGGCAATGCCAGCAACGAAAGCCCAACCACGGCTGCGAAGATGATGAACACCTCCTGCCAGGAATAGAAGGCCAGCAGGAACTCCGCCGCCGGTACGCCGAAAACCTGCCCCAGCGGTCCGGCTGCGTTGGCGATACCAAGTGTCATCCACCGGTTCTCATCCGAGGCGGCGCGACCGACCACGGCAAGGATTACGCCAAATCCCATGCCCGCGACTCCGAAGCCGACCAGGATTTCCAGCAACTGATGCTCGCCGGGGGTGGTCGCGAACGACGACAACACCAGGCCGGCAGCATAGCATATCACGCCCAGTATGATTGCCTTGCGGTCGCCGAACCGGTCCGCGATGGCCCCGAAGATCGGCTGTCCGATACCCTAGGCCAGATTCTGGATCGCAATAGCCAGCGAAAATTCGGCGCGCGCCCAGCCAAATTCCGTCGCGATGGGCAATTGGAACACCCCGAAACTGGCGCGGATGGCAAAGCCGATCATCAAGACGATACAGCCCGATATCAGGACGGGTGTCAGCAGTCGGTCAGTTTTCATCTTGGCACTCCGGTTCAGGCCGAAGCATTTGCCGTGCGGAGGTTTCGGCGTAAAAACAGAAATCGTGCATTTTTCATTACATACGTTGATGTGTCCCCGCACACCGGGCTACCTGCGGCCCATGGATTTGTACGAACTTTACGAAACGCACGTGGCCGACGGCTCCCTCAGCGGTGATGCCGCGCAGAGGGCGGCGCTGGAACCGCTGGAAAAAGTCCGGCAGGCGCTGACCGCAACCCCGCCAAAGCGCGGCTTCTTTTCGCGGAAGAAGGAACCGGGGGGGCCAATGGGTTGCTACCTCTGGGGAGGCGTGGGGCGCGGCAAGTCGATGCTTATGGACCTGTTCCACGAAGCCTCGCCCGTGCCGTCACGCCGTGTCCATTTCCACGCGTTCATGCAGGAGGTGCACGAGGGGATGCACGCCGCCCGCAAACGCGGCGTCGATGACGCGTTGACCCCCGTGGCCGACGCTATCATTGCCGAGGTTCGTGTACTCTGCTTCGACGAGATGCAGGTCACCGACATCACCGACGCGATGATCGTGGGACGCCTGTTCGAAAAGCTGTTTGCCGCTGGCGTGCGCGTCGTGACCACATCGAACCGAGTGCCAGACGACCTTTACAAGGACGGTTTGAACCGGGCGCTGTTCTTGCCGTTCATCGACCTGATCAAGGAACGCATGATCGTTCACGAACTGGCCGCAGCGCGCGATTACCGACAGGACCGGTTAGGCGACGAGCAGGTCTATTTCGTCGGTGGCGGGCCGTTGGACGACATCTGGCGGCGGCTGTCCAACGGGCGCAATGACGGTCTTACGCTGAAGGTGAAGGGCCGCGATGTGCGGCTGGACGACTATGTATCCGGCGTGGCGCGCGCGTCCTTCGATCAGCTGTGCGGCCGCCCGCTGGGCGCGGGCGATTACCTTGCCTTGGCGCGGGCGGTGCGTGCTCTGATCCTGACCGACGTGCCACGCCTGAGCCGGGCGCAGAACAACGAGGCCAAGCGTTTCGTAACGCTGATCGATGCACTCTACGAGGCAAAGGTGCAGTTGATTATCTCGGCGGCGGCCGAACCCGAAGAGCTTTATGAGGCTGGCGAAGGCCGGTTCGAATTCGACCGCACCGCGTCGCGCCTGCGCGAAATGCAGGCGGCGGATTGGGGCGCGGACGTGGACGCGCCGGGCTAAGTCTGCCCCGCGCATCCTCCGCGATGATCGGCGCAGCGACGACATCCCTGATCGCGGTCAACCAGGTGAGGCGGTTGCAAGCGTGCGCGACCAAGGCGTCATGCGCGGCGACGCGGAATCGCCAGAGATGACATCGGCAAGGGGCCGCAGGGATTGCCCACGTCCGGTGAAATGGCGAGCGGGGTGTCCGGTGCTATGCCGGACTCATCGATAAACTGCCCGTTTACACAGATATCCTGCGCCCGGTTGCCGCCGTTGAAGCCGAAACCGGGGTTCCCGCAATCGGTCGCCGTGCCGTCGGCATTCCATTCCTGATAGGTACCATTTTCCGGGTAGCCACCCATGGGAAAGGACAGCGTGCGGGTGTCGAACTGCAGGGTGAAGGAGGTTTCGGGCGCAAGCTCCACCAATGACCACTTGCCCAGATAATCGCTTCCGCGCCATCCGGTGATCCCGAAGCCGGTGACCGTGTCTTCGGTCACGATGGTGCCCGCCTCGCTGTCGGGATAGGTGATGAAGCCTTCCACGCGGTATCCGTTCGCCCCCTCCCAGCAGAAGGCATGGGTCGCGGCCTGAACTGGGCTGGCGAGGGCGAGAAGGAGCGCGATCCGGATCATGCGTTCTCCCGCAAGATATGGCCTGCAAGGTAAAGCGATCCGCAGATCAGGACGCGGGCATTCGGTGTCTGCGCGGTGATTCCGGTGATGGCCGTTGCGACGCTGTCCGCTTCGGACGCGGCGATCCCGGCGCGCGTCGCGGCGGCGCAGGTTTCGGCGGCGGAGAGCGTGTTCACTTCGTCCGGGATGGAGATGGCGTGGAGGTGCTGCGTCGCGTCCGCCAGTGGCCTCATGTAGCCCGTCGCGTCCTTGGTGTTCAGCATCCCGCAGATCAGGTGGAGAGGGCGGGGTGGCAAACGGCCCAACGCCTCGGCCAGGGCGATCCCGGCGGCGGGATTGTGCCCCCCGTCGAGCCAGAGTTCAGCAGATCTGGCGGCCTCGACCAAGGGGCCTGACTTCAGTCGCTGCATCCGGGCGGGCCATGTGGCCCCTGTCATCGCGGCCTCGGCCCCGGCGGCCCGGTCCAGCGCGCGCAAGGCGGCAATGGCCATGCCCGCGTTCTGCACCTGGTGCGCGCCGATCAGGCGGGGCAGGGGCAGGTCCATCAACCCATTCTCGTCCTGAAAGATCAGGCGACCGGCTTCCTCGGTCACGTGCCAATGCTGGCCGAAGACCTGTAGCGGGGCACCCAGACGCGCGGCGCGGGCTTCGATGACCTCCAGTGCAGCTTCGTCCTGCGGGCCGACGATGCAGGGCACGCCGCGTTTGATGATCCCGGCCTTCTCGCCCGCGATGGCGGCGAGGGTGTTGCCCAGAAATGCCTCGTGATCCATCGAAACGGGCGTGATGATCGTGAGGACGGGGTCGATTACGTTGGTCGCGTCCAGCCGTCCGCCAAGGCCCACTTCCAGAAGGGTCCAGTCGGCGGGTGCGCGCGCAAAGGCCAGAAAGGCGGCGCAGGTCGTGATCTCAAAGAAGGTGATCGGCGCGCCGCCGTTCAATGCCTCGCATTCGGCCAGAAGCTTGGCGAGGTCGTCTTCGGCAATCAGGTCGCCCGCCACGCGGATGCGTTCGTGGAACCGCGCGAGATGCGGGGAGGTGTAGGCATGGACAGTCTCGCCGCCGCTATCCAGCCCGGCGCGGATCATCGCCTGGGTCGAGCCCTTGCCGTTCGTGCCGGCGATATGGATGACCGGCGGGATGCGCCGTTCTGGATGGTCAAGGGCGTCCAGAAGGTGATGCACACGGTCCAGCACAAGGTCGATGACCTTGGGGTGCAGGGCCATCAACCGCCCGAGGACGACATCGGACCCGTCGTTCACTCGGAGGGCTTCTTCTTCTCGTCGTCTTCTGTCGGCGAGGTGCCTTCGGCTTCGTCGCTGATGGCCTGGATCGCTTCGGACAGGGCCTCGGCCTCGGCGGCTTCGGGGGCGGGAAGGTCCCCGTGAACGATGGGGCCTTCGCCCGTGAGCATCCGCAGGATCGTGGCCAGTTCGTCCCTCTGCTCACCGCGTGGCGTGACGCGATCGAGCATGCCGTGGTCCAGCAGGTATTCGGCCCGCTGGAAACCCTCCGGCAGGGTTTCGCGGATGGTCTGTTCGATGACGCGGGGGCCGGCGAAACAGATCAGGGCGTTGGGTTCGGCGATGTGGACATCGCCCAGCATCGCATAGGATGCCGTAACGCCGCCGGTCGTCGGATGCGTCAGCACCACGACGTAAGGCAGGCCCGCATCCTTGAGCATTTCCACGGCGACCGTGGTGCGCGGCATCTGCATCAGCGACAGGATGCCTTCCTGCATACGCGCGCCCCCGGCGGCGGAAAACAGGATCAGCGGGCGCTTCAGGGCGACAGCGCGTTCAGCCGCGGCGATGATCGCATTGCCGACATACATGCCCATAGATCCGGCCATGAAGCCGAAATCCTGGCAGGCGGCCACCACAGGGGTGCGGTGGATTTCCCCTTCGGCGACCAGCATCGCCTCGGCTTCGTTCGCGGCTTTCTGGGCGGCTTTCAGACGGTCGGGGTATTTCTTCTGATCCCGAAACTTGAGGGGGTCGTCGATTGGCTTGGGGACCGAAACCTCGGTGAAGATGCCCCCATCGAACAGCGCGGCGAACCGGTCGCGCGGGGTGATGTGCATGTGGTGACCGCAATTGGTGCAGACCCGCAGGTTATCGGCCAGTTCTCGATGGAAAAGCATCGTGCCGCATTCGTCGCACTTGGTCCAAAGGTTCTCTGGCACTTCGCGGCGCGAGAACAGCGAGTTGATTTTAGGCCGGACGTAGTTCGAGATCCAGTTCATGTAGGTTCCTCGCCAATGCTGACGCCGGGATAGCCACGGGTGAGGGGGATTGCAAATGCCTGCGCATCGTTCCCTGACTTGCCGTTTGCGTCAGGCAGCTCGTTTGGTCCGTCGTACCACCCACAGGCGCACGCAGGCCCAAACGATGACGGTGATGGCCATTTCCTGCCAGACAAGAGGATCCCAGAGCGACAGATCCTCCGCGCCAAAGGGCGTCGTGTAAAGTGCAAGGCCCGACAGGTTGCCCTTCAAAGACATCAGCAGGATGGCCGAGCAGTTGTTGAGGAAATGAAGACCCCAGGCCAGGCCAATCGACCCGGTGACGCGGGTCAGGTCGGCGGCGATCAAGCCGAACAACGTGGGGGGCAAGATGATCCAGGCCTTGTCCACGCCGGCTGTCGGATCAAGGTGCAATGCGCCGAATGCCAGCGACGGGATCAGCATCCAGACGAGCGGGGACTGGAAGCGCGCGGCAAGTTGCTGTTGAAGGTAGCCCCGGAAGGCCAGCTCTTCGGCCCCGGTCTGGATGAGGATGGCAACCAATGCGATGGGCAGGAAGCTGAGAAAAAGGCTAAGCGGTGCGTTCGGCACCGGCGTGAACGGCAGCGGTAGAATCAGGCTGAGCACGGCGTAAATGGAGGCGGCGATGGCGATGGCCGTGATGAAGTCCCGTATCAGGTGCGGGCCGAACAGGCTGCGCGATGCCCGTTTGTGCAATAGCCTGACCGCCACCATTGCCGAGATGAAAGGCAGTGTGAACATCGACAGGAACAGTACCACTAGTGTCGGCGTGCCGCCCGTCGCGAAGGTGGCGAGGTAGGCCTGCGACTCCCCTGGGCCGAGAGTGAGAAAGAGCGCGATGATCACGAGGACGAACCCCAGCACATAACCCAGTGCGATCAGGGCCATTCCTACAAAGGTTCGCCACAGCTGTGGCTTGTCGCGTGCCGGCGCGACGAAACGGTCGAATTCGGCGGTCCACATGCTCGGCCTGCCCTTGTAGTTGTTTTCTTCTTCTTAGAGACGCTTGCCGGGTCGGGCAATCATGCTTGTCGCGCCTTGTCCCCGCGTCTATCCACTTGGGGCAAAGGCACATGAAGGAATACCGCAATGGCGAAGGCCCCCACCGACAAGACGAACCTGCCCAGCCGCCACGTGACGGAAGGCCCGTCGCGCGCCCCGCATCGCAGCTATTTCTATGCGATGGGACTAGATGAGGAGGCGATTCATCAGCCTTGGGTTGGCGTCGCGACGTGCTGGAACGAGGCGGCACCCTGCAACATCGCCCTGAACCGCCAGGCGCAGGCCGTGAAGTTGGGCGTCAAGCAGGAAGGGGGCACCCCGCGGGAGTTTACGACGATCACCGTGACGGACGGCATCGCCATGGGGCACGAGGGAATGCGCTCCTCTCTGGCGTCGCGCGAGGCGATTGCCGACACGGTGGAGCTGACGATGCGCGGCCACTGCTATGACGCGATCGTGGGGCTTGCGGGGTGCGACAAGTCGCTTCCGGGGATGATGATGGCGATGGTGCGTCTGAACACGCCATCGGTATTCATCTACGGCGGATCGATCCTGCCGGGGCGTCTGCATGGCAAGGACGTGACCGTTCAGGACGTATTCGAAGCCGTTGGTCAGCATCAGGCGGGGAACATGTCCGATGCGGAGCTTGAAATCCTGGAGCGGGTCGCCTGCCCGTCGGCCGGGGCCTGCGGCGGTCAGTTTACCGCCAATACGATGGCCTGCGTGTCTGAAGCCATTGGTCTGGCCTTGCCCAATTCGTCGGGCGCGCCTGCCCCGTATGAATCGCGTGACCAGTATTGCATCGCCTCGGGCGAGGCGGTGATGAACCTGATCGCGAAGAACATCCGTGCCCGCGATATCGTCACGCGCAAATCGCTGGAGAATGCGGCACGCATCGTGGCGTGCACCGGCGGATCCACCAATGCGGGCCTTCACCTGCCGGCCATCGCCCACGAGGCGGGGATCGATTTCAACCTGCAGGACGTCTGCGACATTTTCCGCGACACGCCGTACTTCGTCGACCTGAAGCCCGGCGGGGCCTATGTCGCCAAGGACCTGTACGAAGCGGGCGGCGTTCCCGTGGTGATGAAGGAGCTGCGCAAGGCTGGCCTGATCCACGAAGATTGCATGACCTGCACCGGCCGCAGCATGGGTGAGGAGCTGGACATGGTTTCGCTGGAGGCGGATGGCCGCGTCGTCTACCCGGTGGAAACGCCGATCACCAAGACCGGTGGCGTTGTCGGTCTGATGGGGAACCTGGCCCCCGAGGGTGCCATCGTGAAGGTCGCGGGCATGGAGGCGCAGCATCAGATTTTCATGGGCCCGGCCCGTGTCTTCGAATCCGAGGAAGAGGCATTTGAAGCCGTGAAGGCCCGTAAGTACGAGGAAGGTGAAGTCATCGTCATCCGCAACGAAGGCCCCGCCGGTGGCCCCGGCATGCGCGAGATGCTGGCCACCACCGCGGCCCTGTCCGGACAGGGCATGGGCAAGAAGGTCGCGCTGATCACCGATGGGCGCTTTTCGGGTGCCACGCGGGGGTTCTGCGTGGGGCACGTCGGGCCCGAGGCGGCTCATGGCGGCCCGATCGCCTTGCTCAACAACGGGGACGTCATCACGCTGAACGCGATCGACGGCACCATCAGCGTTGACATTACCGACGAGGAGATGGAGCAGCGGCGCGCCGACTGGGCCGGTCCGAAGAAGACGATCTATTCTTCCGGCGCTCTGTGGAAGTATGCCCAGCTTGTCGGCTCGGCGCAGTTGGGGGCCTGCACGCACCCCGGTGCCAAGGACGAGAGCCACATCTACATGGATCTTTAGACGCGGATGCCGTCCCGCCTGCCCAGCCTGGTGGAAAGCCTGCGCTCGCGTCTTGCGGTGCGGCGCTGGCAACGGGCTGCGCAGTCGGCGGGATCGCTGGATGCGGCGACGCTTGCCCGATTGGGGCCGCGTGCCCGACAGGTTGCATGCCACGCCCGGCAATTGGCCGAGGCGGCGGACCGTGTGCTGTACGACACGCGATCCGGGTCTGACGGGATCGACCGTCCGGCGATGTGCGACTGGGCTTGGCGGCCCGCCCCCTGGGCCGCCGAAATGACGCCCCGCGCAGTGGCCGGTGCGGTGGGGGGCATGCAACTGACGGAAGGGGTCCGGCTGTTTCATGACTGCCCCCTGTCGGAGATCACGATCAGGCAGAAGCGGGCGACGCGCGCGGACGCCGCGGCACCATTCACGCTCTCGGTCGACGCGCTGGGATTCGCGGGATCGTTCCTGTCGCTGGCGTTGGACCTTCCGAAAGCTGCCGCGTTTGGCCTGCGGCGGTCGCATATTATCGGTATCTCGACGCGTCTCAGGATGGAGCGCGCGGGGGAGATGTTCGTACGGCTCAACATCAAGCAAGGACCGAACACCGACCAGATGGTAAGCGAGCTTCACCCAGGTGATCGCCCGGACAGCCCGGTCACTGCCGAATTCGATCTGGGCTTCGACGAAATCAATCCTGCCAAGCTGGAAGGGGCGTGGATCGACCTGATTTTCGAGCGGCCCGAGATGAACCTGGTCCTGATCGAGGACCTGACACTGACCCGCCGTCCGCGCGCCGATATCTGAGAGGCCTGACCGATGCCCGAGCCAAGTTCCTGGATCCTGCACCGCACCGGTGTCACTGGCGGCACCTATCGCGGGCTTCTGACGGCGACAGACGAGTCGGATGAAACCCCGCCGCCCCTCACTCTGGTGCTGGGAGGGGAGACGCTTGGCGAGATGACGATGGAGGCCGTGGACGGCGGCTGGCAGGTCGAGGGCGAGATGGGCCTTGCCCCGTTGACGGACGGCGCGCAGACGGTTTTCGTGCGCCTGCCGGATGGTACGGCGCTGGACTCGGTCACGGTGATCACGGGCCTGAGCGCGCCCGAGGACCTGCGCGCCGAACTGGCAACCCTGCGCGACGAAGTTACGCTCCTAAAAAAGGCGTTCCGTCGCCATGTGAACCAAATATGACCTAGCTTTAGATAACATTAACAAATGCTTAACGAACAAACCCCCACGTTTCCTGCCCCGGTTTAATCCCGAAACCATACCGGCATTGACCCAACAGTGGCACGATCCTGCCGTATTCGAACGGCATTCATTGGCCCAAGCGTAATTATTTGCCAAGGGTCTGCCAAATGGATCGTCTGTCTGAAATGGAAGCCTTCGCCACGGTTGTGGACCAAGGCGGATTTACCGATGCCGCCAAGAAGCTGGGGATATCCAAATCCGCTGTGTCCAAACATGTGTCGTCGCTGGAATCGCGCCTTGGCGCTCGGCTTCTGAATCGGACCACACGCCGCGTGTCGCCGACCGAAATCGGCCTGGCCTACTACGACCGTGCGCGTCGTGTGCTCAACGATGCCGGCGAAGCAGATGCGCTGGTCACTTCAATGCAATCGGCACCATCGGGGATGTTGCGCGTATCGGTTGCAACTGACTTCGGTGTGAACCACCTGTCGCCTATTCTGGGCGGGTTTCTGCACGAATATCCCGACATCACGGTCAACATGGTCCTCGACAATCGTTACGTGGAGCTGATCTCCGAAGGGTTCGACCTGTCGGTGCGCATCGGCGATCTTGAAGACAGCTCGCTTCGCGCCCGCAAACTTGCCGAGACCCACCGCCAGATGATCGCTTCGCCAGCCTACCTGGAGGAGTACGGTCGTCCTCAGCGGATTGATGATCTGAACGAGCACAAGCTGCTGCACTATTCGAACCAATCGAATGGCTCCGTGTGGAAGCTGACGGCCCCCTCTGGCGAGAAGCGCCAGGTACGCTCGGCCGGGTGGCTGACGGTGAACGACGGGCAAAGCCTGCTGAATGCTGCGATGGGCGGCCTTGGTATCGCATTCCTGCCGGACTTCCTCTACGCCGACGCCATGAAGGAGGGGAAACTGGTCCCCGCGATCGAGGGCCTGGCCCCCGAAACTCAGGGCATTTATGCCGTCTACCCGCCGGGCCGCTATACTCAGCCCAAGGTGCGCGCCTTCATCGATTTCCTGGTGGAGAGCTTTCGCGATCGTGGCCCCGGCGAGTGGTAAAACCTCGGCCCTGACGGTTCCGACCTTTTGACGGATCGTTCTATCGGGCGACCCGTTTGTGGTTTTGGAACCTCTAGCCCGGCTAAGGGGTCGAGATGATGACGGCCTCGACCCGTCGGTTCGTCTGGCGACCGGCCTCGGTGTCATTGCGGGTCAGGGGCGCGAAGAAGCCGACGCCTTGAATTTCTACACGCCCCGGAGCGACGCCGTATTTCACCGTGAGCAAGGTTCGCGCGCTCTCGGCGCGCCGCCGGGAGATGGCCATATTCCCCTCGGCGCTGCCTTCGGCGTCGGTGTGACCGACAAGAGCAATCCGTATTGTTTTGTTTTCTTTCATGAAATCAGATAAGTCAGCCAGGGAAGCATAGCTGTCCTGCGCCAATTCGGTCGAGCCGGTCCGGAAGTCGAGATCGGGCAGAACCGCGCGGCCCATTTCGAGCAATGTCTGTACGACATCGGAAGTGTTGGGCGGGGTTGGCAAGTCGGACGGGGCGACGGGGTCAGACGCAGGGTCGAGCGGTGCGATCTCGGCGTCCGGATCGACCGTGGTGGTCTGCACGAAGCTCAACTCCCCCGAGCGGCTGACGAGGAGCGTCGTCCAAGCCGCGCCACGTTGCGCCGCAAGATAGCGGTAGTCGGCAAGGTCCACGAACATCTGTGGCGCTGGCGTCACGTCGATTTCGAACCGAAAATCGAAGCCGCCACAGGCGCGTGTGGCGCATTCGAACACTTCCTCCCATCCCTGCTCAATCAGTTGGGCGCGCAGGGGGGCAAGGATTTGCAGTGTGGTTTCGGCCCCCGTCAACTGCCAGATCCGACGCGTGACGGCCCCTTCGGCGGTGATTGAGGGTAAGGTGCCATCGAATGGTTCGGTGGCGATCCGGTGGCTGGAGAGGGGGCGCGTCTCGGCAAAGGTCTGGTTCGCGGGGAAGGGCATCGTCAGATTGGCCGCCTGCGCGGGGAGTCCCAGGGCAAGAAAGACCACCAGTGTTTTCAACGGTATTGCCCGTGATATTCAGGGTTCGGGGCCATCGCGATGGCCGAGGCGACCCGATTGGTCATGTTGAAGAACCCGGCGACACCGGCCAGGTCGAAGATATCGCGGTCCGTCAGGCCATGCTCGCGCAGCGTGGCGCGGTCGGCTTCCTCAATCGTGGCCGAGGCCTTGGTCATCTTGACCGCAAAGTCGAGCATGGCACGCACCCGCGCATCAATCAGCGCGACCCGGTAATTCATCGCTATCATCTCGCCGAGGTGCGGATCGTTCGACAGCTGCCGAACCGCCGCTCCATGAGCGACGAGGCAATAGAAGCACCGGTTTTCGGCGGAGACGGCGACGGCGATCATCTCGCGCTCCAGCTTGGACAGGCCCGAAGGGGCTAGCATCAGGTCGTTGTACATCGCGGTGAAGGCGTTGAGCTTGTCCACGTCGAAGGCATAGGCCCGCAGGACGTTCGGCACGAACCCGAGCTTTTCCACGCATATGTCGAAATAGCGCTGCGTCGCCTCGGGCAACGGTTTCATCTGGGGCAGGTTCAGGGCGGTGGGCTGCATGTGCTTACTCCGAAGGCGCGCGACGATAATGGTATGCTGCCGCAGCTTTCATTCCATGACTAGCGTATGTCGCGTTGGCGGGCGCGTTGTCGCTTGCCGCGACAAGTGACAGGCGCGTGCACCCGTGGTCTCTGGCCCAATGGGCAGCCGCGCGCAGGATGTTGCCCGCTACGCCCTTGCGGCGATGCCGGGTCAGGACTTCGACCGCCGAGAGCATCGCCATGTCGCCATCGGCGGCGACAAAACCGACACCGGCAGCCCTGTCATCGACCCGCCCGAGGATGCCGCCGGGTTTCGCCGCCCGGGCCATCACGGCCTGACGTTCGGGTCCGACGTGTCCGCCCTCGGCCCAGATATCGCGCATGATCTGGAGTGGTGGCCAGATTGAAAAGGCCGTGGCGTAGGGCATCGGCGTCGTCGTCAGGGACGCGATATCGATCGTCCAGATCGTCACCGCATCCTCGATCCCGTATCCGCGCCGGGCAAGGGCACGGTCCAGCGCGGCCTGCTCCGGATGGATTATGAAACTGGGGCATAACCCGTTGTCGCGAGCCAGTGCCTCGGCCGCATCGATATGGTCCACTGCGTTGCCCGACATGGCGTTGACACGCCCCCCCGCACCCGGGGTGATCCGCAGGGTCCATGGCCCCTGCGTCACAATGCGCTCAGCGGGCCAGCAGGCATCGATGATCGTCTGCCAGTGGGAACGCTCGGTCATTCGAACAGGGTCGCCAGCTTGGCGGTCGCCATATCCAGACGGGTGCGATCCTGCCCCCGAATGACGATGTTGGTGCCGAATTTGCCGTCCTTCTGGAATGGGTATGACCCGACCGAGAGGTCGGTATATTCCTTCGCCAGCGCGCCCAGCGGTTCGGCGATGTCACCCTCGCCCCGGTCGATCCGGGTGGAGGTCGACAGCAGAGGTGCCCCCCCTGTCAAGGTCGGCAGTACGGTCGCGACCATGGCTTGAAACACCTTGGGTACGCCGGCCATGACGTGCACATTGCCGATAGTGAAGCCGGGGGCCACCGACACCGGGTTGTCGATCAGGGTGGCCCCGTCAGGGATACGGGCCATGCGCAGCCGCGCTGCGTTCAATTTCGACCCGGTCTTGGCGTAATGGGCGGCCAGCAGGGTGCGGGCATCGTCGCGCACGTCGACGTTCACGGCAAAGGCGGCGGCCACGGCATCGGCCGTTATATCGTCGTGGGTCGGCCCGATGCCTCCGCTTGTGAAAACCGTATCCCAGGTGCCACGCAACCCGTTCAGCGCCTCTACGATACCGTCGTGGTCGTCCGAGACGATACGAACCTCCTTGAGGTCGATTCCCGCTTCGGTCAGTTGTCCGGCAAGATAGTGCATGTTGGCGTCGCGGGTGCGTCCCGAGAGGATCTCGTCCCCGATGACAAGCATGGCAGCGGTGGGGTTGGGTCCCGTCTGATCTGGCATTGTGGTCTCCTGTGTCACAGATGGGTATAGGTCGCGCCCATGCGCTTCGCCACTCCGCTTGTCCCCGCCACGCTGATCCGCCGTTACAAACGGTTCCTGTCCGATGTGGTGCTGGAGGACGGGACCGAGGTCGTGGCCCATTGTCCGAACCCCGGTGCGATGACCGGGCTGGCGGAGCCGGGGACCCGCATCTGGTTGGAGCCCAACGACAACCCGAAGAAGAAGCTGAAGTACGGTTGGCGATTGACCGAACTGCCGGACGGGCACATGGCCGGGATCGATACAGGCGTACCCAACCGCGTGGTGGGCGAGGCGTTGCGCGCCGGTCTGGTGCCGGGTCTGTCCGGCGATGTGCGGGCGGAGGTGAAGTACGGCACCAATTCGCGGGTTGATTTCCTGCTCAGCGATTCCGGGGTCACGACATATGTCGAGGTGAAGAACTGCCACCTGAGGCGCAGCGGCACCCTGGCCGAGTTCCCCGATTGCGTGACGTTGCGCGGCGCGAAACACATGGAGGAACTGGCCGAGGTGGCGCGGCAGGGACATCGGGCCGTCCTGATCTTCCTTGTTCAGCGTACTGATTGCACGTCGGTTGCCGTGGCTGACGATATCGATCCGGGATATGCCCGCGCCTTCGACGCGGCGCGCACGGCAGGCGTGGAGGTGATTGCCCTGTCGTCACGGATCACCGTGGACGGGGTCGAGTCGGGGCCGCCCCTGCCGGTCAGTGGTGGATAATTCCATCACGCCATCTTAAATGGGGCGCAAAGGATCAGGAGCAGACACTTGGACGAACATCGCGGCAGATTGACCCGGGACGGCATCCGCATTCACGAGGACGCGGATTTCGCCGGTATGCACAAGGCTGGCAAGCTGGCGGCGGAAATTTTGGACCGGATCGCTGAGCATGTCGTGCCGGGTGCAACCACCGGCGCGATCGACCAGTTGATCACCGATTGGGTGGAGGACGCGGGTGCGACCTCGGCCACGATCGGCTACAAGGGCTATCAGCATGCCAGTTGCATCAGCGTTAACCACGTCGTTTGCCACGGCATTCCTGGCGACAAGATCCTCAAGGACGGTGACATACTGAATATCGACGTGACGGTCATCGTCGATGGCTGGTTCGGCGACACGTCGCGCATGTATGTCGCAGGCAAACTGTCGCGGAAGGCCGAGCGCCTGGTTCAGGTGACGCACGATGCGTTGATGAAGGGGATTGAGGCCGTGCGCCCCGGCAATACCTTCGGCGATATCGGCCACGCGATCCAGACCTACGCCGAAGCGCAGCGCATGGGCGTCGTGCGCGATTTCTGCGGGCACGGACTTGGCCGCGTGTTCCACGCGCCGCCCAACGTGCTGCACTATGGCAAGCCCGGAACGGGGCCGATGCTGGAGGAAGGAATGTTCTTCACGATCGAGCCGATGATCAACCTTGGCCGCCCTGAGACGAAGGTTCTGGCCGACGACTGGACCGCCGTGACCCGCGACAAGTCGCTGTCGGCGCAGTTCGAGCATTCGGTGGGCGTGACGGCAACGGGGGCGGAGATATTCACGCTCTCACCGGCGGGCTTGTTTCATCCGACCCTCCTGAACTGAAGTCGCGATTCTGCGCTAAAAACGGTTTAACGCCTTTTTAACCTGTTCGGGGTCAATGTCGGCACATGACCCGACCCACATCAGACGCGACCCATGGCATCGCCGGCAGTTTCAGCGAAGCCTCTCCTATCGATCTGTTCGGTTCGGTCACTCCGGTGCCTGCGCGCGCTGTCCCCCCAAGCGCAGGCACCGGCAACGAACTCGACTCGCGGCTGGCGCATCGCGCCCGCCTGCGGCAGCGATTCATGCAGGGTGGGGCCGCGGCGATGCCTGATTATGAACTTCTCGAACTGCTGCTGTTCCGTGCTTTGCCGCGCGGCGACGTCAAGCCGTTGGCCAAACGGTTGCTGTGCACGTTTGGGGACCTCAACAGTGTAATGGCCGCCCCGGCCGATCGACTGGCCGAGGTGAAGGGCGCGGGGCAGGCCGTCGTCGAGCAGTTGAAGATTCTGGAGGCGCTTGGACATCGCATGGCACGCGCCAAGGTGATCGAGCGCCCCATCCTGTCGTCCTGGGATGCCTTGCTGGACTATCTCAAGACCGCGCTGGCGCATCAGGGAACAGAGCGGTTCCGCGTGCTCTATCTCGACCGCAAGAACGTGCTGATCGCGGATCAGGAATTGGCCGAAGGGACAGTTGATCACGTCCCTGTATACCCGCGCGAAGTGGTCAAGCGTGCTCTTGCATTGAACGCTTCAGCTCTGATCCTGGTACATAATCACCCGTCAGGCGACCCCACCCCGTCAGAGGCCGATATCGCGATGACCATCGCCATCCGGGATGCGGCGGCCCTGCTGGGAATCATGCTGCACGATCATCTGGTGATCGGAAAGGGCGCGGAGGTGTCGTTCCGGGCAGAAGGTTTGATCTGACCCGACGCGCGGGTTTCAGGCGACTGCGTCCAGGATGTAGCGCGCGGTCATCAGGTCCAGATGGGCCCCGCCGCCGTTCTTGAACAGCGTGATCTCCTCGTCCGAGGTGCGCCGCATCGCGTCACCGTCATAGTAGTCCGCCCGCACGTCGTCGCTGGTGATGACACCGTCCGCCAATGGAATCTTCAGCTCCCCGATGTGATCGAGCGTCGTGGCGCGGGAGTCGACAAAAAGGGTGGCGCGGCGCAGGGCTTCGTCGTCCGCCTCCCGCATGTCAGGACGGTAGGCCCCGATCAGGTCGATGTGCTGACCCGGGCGCAACCATTCGCCGCGCAGCACCGGTTCGGCCGCCATCGTGGCGCAGGTGACGATGTCGGCCTGGCTCACGGCTTGAGCCAGATCGGTCGCATGGGCGATATCATGCGCCCTGGCAAAGGTGGCAGCGGTGGCGGCGGTGCGTGACCAGACCGTGAAAACCGCGTCGGGAAACGCGGCGGAATAGGCTTGATGAAGCGACCGTGCGACCGTGCCGGAGCCGACGATCAGGATATGTTTGCTCTCGGGGCGGGCCAGGCGGGTCGCTGCGTGGACTGAGTCGCCGGCGGTCTTCCACTTTGTGACCAGCGCGAAGTCCAGCGTCGCGGCCAGAGTGCCATCAGCATCGGACAGCAAGGAAACGGCACCCCCGATCGTCGGTTTGCCCAAGGCCTTGTTGCCCGGAAAGATGGTCGCCGTCTTTACCAGCGCGCCCAACCCGTCGATCCATGCGGCGCGGCTGAGGATGGTGTCTTCGCCGCGGTATAGAAAGCTGTCCTTCACGTCCGCGCGGGCCAACCGGTGTCCCGCCTCAAAGGCCTGGCCCAGCTTCATCCAGTCGAGTTTCGCCTCGGCTTCGGGACCGATGAACAGCGGGGTCATCGGGCCTCCTCTACCGTCAGCAATCCCTCGGCCACCAACCGGTCGGCCCAGCCCTGCGGATGCTCGAACAGGTGCGCGTTCCAGCCGCGCGCGCGGGCCATTTCGATATTGGCGTCGCGGTCGTCCGCGAACAACAAAGCCTCGCCGGATAATCCGAGGTCGGCTTCGACCATTTCGTAGATCGCTTCGTCAGGTTTTATCACGCCCATGTGCCCCGAAACGAATGCGCGGTCGAATTCTGCCAGGAAGTCGAAATGCCCCTTGGCCAACTCGAAGCTTTCGATCCCAAAATTCGTGAGTGCGTGGACAGGAGTGCCCTTGGCCCGAAGCGCCCGTTGCAGCCTGACGGATTGGTCGATCGCTGGACGCGCCAGTTCCAGCCAGTGGTCGTGCCACATGCGAATTTCGGCGCGCCATTCTGGGTAGGTCTCGGCCGTGTCGTAGATGATGTCGCGGAACCCCTGACCCAGATCGACCCGGTCGTTCATGCCGTGCAGGTCGACTTGCGCGAACATGGCCTTGCGGCGGTCCTGTCCGATGGCGCGATCGTAAAACCGCTCTGGCTGCCACTCGATGAGGACGTTGCCGATGTCGAAAATGACGGCCCGGATCGTCATGCCAGATGCTCCGCGTGGAAGGCTATGTGTTCGGCTGCGAAAGACGCGACGAAGAAATAGCTGTGGTCGTAGCCGCGCCGCAGATTGAGCGTGGCTTCGGATTTCGTTTCGGTCAGGGCCCCGGCAAAGGCGGCGGTGCCCAGTTTGTCGTAGAACTGGTCCGATGTGCCCGTGTCGATCAGCGTGGGCGGCAGTTTCGCGCCCGCCGTCAACAGGACTGTTGCATCATGCGCCGCGGGGTCGCCGGTGTAGGCCGTCAATTGCGGAATGCCCCACTCGCTGTCCGACGGGTTGCAGATGGGAGCAAAGGCCGAGACGGACTTGAACCGATCGGGTCGTTTGAGGGCCAGCGTCAGCGCGCCGTGGCCGCCCATGGAATGACCCGTGAGCGACTGGCGGGTATCGTCCAGGTCGAAAGCGGCGAAGACCGTCTCGGGCAGATCTGCGGTGATGTAGCGTTCCATACGGAAGTGCCTGGCCCAGTCGCCCTCGGTCGCATCGACGTAGAAACCCGCGCCCTGACCCATGTCGTAGGCGTCGTCATCCGCCACGCCTTCGCCACGTGGCGAGGTGTCGGGGAATATTACAGTGAGGCCGGCATCGCTCGCCCAGGCCTGCAACCCGGCCTTCGTCATCGCGTTTTCATGGGTGCAGGTGAGGCCCGACAAATACCAGAGTACCGCGCCCGTGGCGTGTTCCGGTTTGAAAACGGCGAAGGTCATGTCGGTGCCAGTTGCATCGGAGGCATGGGTATAAACGCCCTGGGTGCCGCCGAAGCAGCGGTTCTCGGAAACGGTCTTCATTCAGGTTCCTCCAGTCAGTAAGCCGATGATGACCGACACGGTGACGATCGATACGGCAGTCGATACGAGTATGGCGGCGCTTACACGTTGGGGGGCCACGCCGTAGTGTTGGGCGAGCATGTAGACATTACCGGCCACCGGCAAAGCCGCAGCAGAGATCATGACGGTGGCGGCGAACGGATCGGCAACCGGGAAGATGACGAGCGCGGCAAGAGCCACGGCGGCGGGGTGTAAAACCAGCTTGCAGAACGTCAGCCAGCCCGCGACGGAAATCCGCTCCGCTGTTTTGCCTGCCAGCGACGCCCCGATGGCGAACAGCGCGCCTGGCGTGGCGGCGGCCCCGAGGATCGACAGAAATTCGTTCACTGGCTGCCACAGCTCCCGCCCCGTCGAAGACCAGGCGATGCCTAGGATGATCGACACGATCATCGGGTTTCTCGCCAGGCCCAGCCCCACGGTCTTAAGCGTTGCGACTGATACCCGACCCTCGCGCGACCCGGTGATCAGGATCACGATGAGCGACGAGAAGACGATCAGGTCGGTCGCAAGAACCATCAGCATCGGGCCCGCCGACTCGGGGCCCAGAAGCAGGATGAACATGGGAATGCCAAGAAAGCCGACGTTGCCGATAATGGCGACCTGCGCCTCGACCGCCGATTCGGCGATCGACAGGCCGCGCACCATGCCGACGGCGGTGGCAATCAGATAGACCGTGATGCAGCCCCAAAGATACGCAGTGATGAACTGCCAGTCGAGAATATCCGAAAGTGACAGATTGGCAGCGAAGTTGAACAGCATCGCCGAGAGCGCGAACCAGAAGACGAACTTTGTAAGGTAGGCGGTCGCCTCGGCCGTGAAGAACCGGGTACGGCCCGCGAAATAACCAAGTGCGATCAGCGCAAAGAACGGAATTGTTTTGAGGAAGATCGCCAACATGAATGATGGCTATCGGGCGGGTTCGGACATGTCCAGCAAGGGCGTGAGACGGGCAGTCAGTTCAACCGTCTGACACGGGTGCCTGCGCGGGTTGGTCGGTTCTGGTCCGCTCGACCACGCGGTCCGCGACAAGCCAGAGCGACACGCCCAGGGCAACGGCAACCACCGCGCGCAGAGCCAGACGGCGGATCACGATGGGGCGCCGTACGTGCGGCATTGCGCGTGTCGACGAAAGTTTTTGCGCGAGACTGCAGGCATGGAATCATCTTACCTTCGGCAGAAGGCCGCGCAAGACATGGCGAGGTTTGGCTGACGGCCATTTATCGCGAATTGCGCCCGGTCGGAAATTAGGTTTTTCATGACATGCGCGGACAATGATCGGACACCCAAGCCGGCGCCGCAATATGCCGGGGCGTTCGCGGTCTCCCTACAGACCAGCGACCCAGCGGACGGGCTTCGAGCGAGGGGCCTGTCCGCACCGGTTAAAAACTAAACGGTTCAGTCCATAATCGCATTGACGGGCGTAAGATTCTCTGGCAAACAAAATATGAACTATACCGTTCAGTATATTTATAGTGCGGAGACCGGGCCAACGATAACCGCCGTGTTCAATCGATTGACAGTCTCTCACCATTTCGCCCGCGTCCCGCCAATTCCCGTTGGGGCCATCCTCTCGGGGCGTCGCCCTTCACCTGAGGGCCCGGCCCGGTTTTTCAAAGGATAAGACACATGACCCGTTTCGCATCGACCGCAATCGTCGCAATTATGCTGTTGGCGTTTCCAGCCCATGCCGGTGGCTGGGGATTTGTCCTGCCCGCGTTGACCTTCACCGCCACGGTGGACCCGGTCCCCACGCCGCCTTCCCCGGTAACTGCCTCGACCCGTCAAGCAGGGAATTGACGGGCGGCGCATAACATCGCGGATCTGGTGAAGCTTGTGCACAGGCCGTCACCCTTTATATCTCGCTACAACAATAGCGGGAATATCATGAACGAAGCCACGCCGATCAAAAGGGGCCGAAAGTTCGACCAGGTTCTGGAGGGCGCGCGCGAAGTGTTCATGGCGGACGGCTATGAAGGGGCAAGCGTCGATGCCATCGCCAGGGCGGCGGGGGTGTCGAAGGCGACGCTCTACAGCTATTTCGCAGACAAGAGCCTTCTGTTTATGGAGGTCGCAAAGACAGAGTGTCTGACCCAGATCGAGGAAGCAGGCCGAATCCTTGCCGCGTACGACCATCCCCGTACCGTTCTGGGTCAATCCGGTCGACGAATGATGCGGCTGGTCTTGTCACCCTTCGGCCAGGCCATATTTCGCATGTGCGTCGCTGAACGGGATCGATTTCCCGAATTGGGCCGCGAGTTTTATCGCACCGGGCCGGAAGTCTTCCATGGCACGATGTGCGCCTATTTCGAACAGGCGGTGGCCAAGGGCGACCTTGTGATCGACGACCTGAAGCTGGCGACCGACCAGTTCATCGAGTTGTGCCACGCACAATTGTTTACGCAGATGGTGTTCGGTATTCGTGAGACAGCGACCGAGGAGGAGATCAGCCGCATTGTCGATGGTGCGGTCGATACCTTCATGGCGCGTTATGGCAGCCAGTAGTCGTCAGCCTGGTCTGACACTGGCCGTGACGTAGTTCACTGATAAGTCTCGATCCGACAGACGCCAGCTCCAGGTGATCGGGTTGAACACGAACCCCATCCGGTCCTCGGGGCGCATCCCGGATTGCTCCAGCAGGGCGAACAACTCGTCCGGGGTAATGAACTTCGACCATTCGTGCGTGCCTTTGGGCAGCCAGCGCATGACGTGCTCGGCCCCGATGATCGCCATCACATAGGATTTCGGGTTTCGGCTGATGGTCGAGCAGATCATGATCCCGCCCGGACGCAGAAGATCGCGACAGGCGGTAAGGTAGGCCAGCGGGTCCGAGACGTGTTCGACCACTTCCATGTTTAGGATCGCGTCAAAGGGTGCCTCGTCGGTCCTGAGCAAATCCTCTGCCGAGGTGTGGCGATAATCGATTTCCAGCCCGGACTGTTCGGCATGGGCTTGTGCGACAGGGATGTTGCGCTCCGCGGCATCGACACCAACAACGGTCGCGCCCAAGCGGGCCATAGGTTCCGATAGCAGGCCACCGCCGCAGCCGATATCCAGAATACGGAGGCCCTCGAACGGGCGTTCGGTTTGCAGATCACGGTCGAACTCCGCCGCGATCTGGGTTGTTATGTAGTCCAGACGGCACGGGTTGAGCATGTGCAGCGGTTTGAACTTGCCATTGGGGTCCCACCATTCTGCGGCCATAGCCTGGAATTTCTCGATTTCTGCGGCGTCGATCGTGGTGTTCATGGCATTCTCTGTCGTGTGCATTGGTTTCATGATTCCACCGGTGGTGGAGACGCTTCATCGCGTTATATAGAGCCAGAGATGGATCAGAACACGCGTCAGACCAGCGCAACAGCGCTTTACCCGCCGATCGACCCCTTCGACCAGCAGATGCTGGACGTGGGCGATGGTCATAAGGTCTATGTAGAGCAGTGTGGCAACCCGGATGGCCTGCCGGTTGTCGTTCTGCACGGGGGGCCGGGTGGTGGTTGCAGCCCGATGATGCGGCGGTTCTTCGACCCTGCGATCTGGCGTGTCATCCTCTTCGACCAACGTGGGTGCGGCCGGTCCCGGCCTCACGCCAGCGTTGCCGATAATACGACTTGGCACCTCGTCGCGGATATCGAGCGTATTCGGACCGCGCTGGGCGTTGACGCCTGGGCCGTCTTCGGCGGGAGCTGGGGAGCGACGCTTTCGCTAATCTACGCGATCACGCATCCCGGCCGCGCGGCACACTTGATTCTGCGCGGCGTATTCCTGATGGAGCAGCGGGAGTTGAACTGGTTTTACGGTGGCGGCGCAGGGTCGTTCTGGCCCGATCAATGGGCCCGCTTTCGCGCGATGATCCCCGACGACGAGCAGGGCGACCTTATCGAAGCGTACAACCGCCGCCTGTTCGACACGCCACCGCATGAGCAGGTGAAATACGCCCGCGCCTGGGCGTCTTGGGAAAACGCGCTGGCGTCGGTCCACTCGCAGGGCCGTTCGGGCGAGCCGGGGGGCGAATACGCACGGGCGTTTGCGCGACTCGAAAACCACTACTTCTCGAACAGGGGATTTCTTGAAGGGGACGGCTGGATTCGTGCGAACCTGGCGCGGCTCAAGGATATCCGTGGTCACATTGTACAGGGACGGTACGACATGATTTGCCCCCCGCTGTCGGCGCACCTGCTGGCTCAGGGCTGGTCCGGGGCGTCGCTCGACTTCGCGCCCTTCGCCGGTCACGCCCTGTCTGAAGCGGGCATCACCGAGCGTCTGGTCGCGGCGACCGACAGTGTGGGCCGGTTGAACATCGAATCGCTTCGGTTCTGAGCGACACGTCCCGCCGGTCTTTGCCAAAGGGCCGCGTCAGTTGATCACCCTGTTCGCGAGGCCAAAGGCCGATCCGACAAGGCCGAAGATCGTCTGCGTACTAGTGACCGGGCTTTCGGTCACATAGACCAGATCTCCGGGCATCATCTGGAACTTCCGAGCCGAGAAAAGGCCATCGGCCGACGTCAGGTCGATGGCGAAGATGACCTGCTGCTTGCGCGGCCCGCGCATTCCTGCCGCCAAGGCATCTGTCGGGTAGTCTCGCAGGATCAGGATACCCTTTGGGTCCGCGCGGCCGTCCTGAATGCCGCCGATGATCGATACGGCGTCCATCGCGCTCAGGACGTCCTTGGTGAAGGGATGCAGGGCTTCGCGGCCGGCCGCCCCGACCGAGAGAAAATATCGGTCGTCTTCCTTGACGATCACTTGGTCGCCGCTTTGCAGCAACGTGTCCAGGTTAGGCTCGGCATAGAGCCGGCTTATCGACGTGCCAAAGACGCGCGACCCGCGCTGCAGGCGAATTTGGGGGTTGGCGAGGCTGCCTTCCACGCCGCCACCGGCGGCAATCAGGCTGAGCACGGTGTAGTTTCGGTCTGGCATCGGGAACGCTCCGGCATTCCGCACGCCCCCCACCAACTCGACAGAGTTTGCGCGACCTTGCGCCAGGGCGAGTTGCACCTGCGCCGAACCCGCAACTGCACCCATGGCGTCCTGTACGATCTCACGTGCGCGCTGGGGAGAGTGCCCCGCGATGCGGACGGTCCCGATGTAGGGGACGAATATCGATCCTGCCGGTGACACCAGAAGGTTCTGGAGAACGGTCTGACGGCCTTCGACTGGCACGATCAGAGAGTTCGGATCACTGTCCCAGATGGTCAGCGTCACAGCATCGCCGGAGCGGATGACCTGACCATTGGCTCCTTGGCTGGCTGCGATCCATTCCAGGCCGGGCGCACCGACATGCGGCCACTGGCTGATGGATGGCAGAAGGGCGCGCGTCACCGGGTATAGCGCAAACTCGGCGTTTGCATCCTCCCGCGCGCTCAGAACCTCTGATTGGAGCGCCGCGCCGCGGGGCAGCGAGCACCCCGTGATTGCGGCAAGACAGAAAAATACGGCCGTGAAACGGCGCACTAAAATCAGCATTCTTGGCCTGAAATCCACGAAAAATTCATTGTCGGCGAGCAAAATACAGCCCGTGGCGGCACACTAGACGATGGACCGGCCGCGTCAAATCGTTCGACGTAAAATCAGCGTGCAGCCTGGCAGCGCTACCGTGATATTCTGCGTGTATCCGCCGTTTTTCAACTTTTGCCGTGGCGGAAGTGGCACGCAGAAACAAGCGACGGTGCCGTTTGTATTTTGGTAACGAAATCTTAACCCGGACCTGTTTGTTGCTCACCTTGGGCTCTGATTGGGATACCGATGATCATTCGCAGAGGCGTGAAGCTGGACGCTTTCCTCAAGTCGTTGACACGACGTCATAAGTACGTGTTCTTCTTTGTGCTTGATCTGATGCTTGTGGTGGCTGCCCTGGTGGTTGCGTTGGCTCTCAATCCCCAACCGGGGCTGATGCCCTCCGTGGGGGTGACACTTTCGGTGGCGACCCCATACCTGTTGATCCTGTCCGGAGGGGCGCTCGTTACCTTGGGAATTCCGTCGGTGAACCTGTCGGAGTTCGATGGTCATGCGACGCTCCAGGCTGCCGCTTTGTCACTGTTCCTGGCGATTGCCGGGGCTGTCCTCGCGCGGGTTTTTGGCTTGAGCATGCCGATGTCGGTGCCGCTGGTCTTTGCGACCAGCTTGTTCCTGATGATAACGACTTCACGTGTCGTGTTGTTGCAACTGGTGCTGGCCATTTACCGCCGCAGCAAAGCGGTGATGCGGGTCCTGATCTACGGGGCCGGTGCAACCGGGACGCAACTCGTCCGCGCGCTGCGCGGACACAACGAAATCGAGCCGATCGCATTCGTCGACGACAATCCCGTGCTTCAGGGCCTCAGCGTTTCGGGTCTGCCAGTCTACACGCCGGTCCGCGTTTCGGAGATCGCGCAGAGCAAGCGGATCGACCGGGTCCTGCTTGCCATACCCTCGCTGAGCCCTCCCAAGCAGGCACGTATCGCACGACGCCTGCAACGGCTGGGCCTTGAGGTGCAGACCCTGCCATCGTTCTCGCAATTGATTGGTCGGAAGCCGCTTCTTGACCGGTTTGAACCGCTGAAGCCAAAGATGCTCCTTGGGCGCGACGAGGTGGACACCCAGTTGCTCGACGGTGCGGAGAGTTATCGGGGCAAGACTATATTGGTTTCCGGCGCAGGCGGGTCCATCGGATCGGAGTTGTGCCGCCAGCTGATTGACAATTCGCCCAAACGACTGATTTTGTTTGAGTTGTCTGAAATCGCGCTCTTCACGGTGCACCAGGAACTGCAGAACACCGCCCGCGACCAGAAGGTGGAGTTGGTGCCTGTTCTGGGCTCGGTCACCGACCCGCGGCAGGTTCGGCAGGTTCTAAACGACCATGACGTCGAGATCGTTCTCCATGCCGCCGCCTACAAGCACGTCATGCTGGTGCAGCAAAACCCACTCGCCGGTCTGGCCAACAACGTACTTGGTACCCAGACCTTGGCCAACGCCGCCGTCCGTGCCGGGGTTGAACGGTTCATCCTTATTTCCTCAGATAAGGCGGTGCGCCCGCGCGGCGTGATGGGCGCGTCCAAGCGCCTAGCGGAACTGGTTGTCCAAGACATTGCAAGCCGTACTTCCGAAGGTGGACCGGTGCTGTCGGTGGTCCGGTTCGGCAACGTTCTCGGGTCGTCCGGTTCGGTTGTTCCGGTCTTTCAGGATCAAATTCGCCGCGGCGGGCCGATCACCGTCACCCACCCGCATGTAACCCGCTACTTCATGACCATCGCCGAGGCGGCCCGTCTTGTCCTGCGCGCGGGGTCCATGGCCGAAGGGGGCGAGGTCTTACTTCTGGATATGGGAAATCCGGTGAAAATCGTGGATCTGGCCACCCAGATGATCGAACAGGCGGGATATACCGTGCAGAGCGACGCAAGCCCGCAAGGGGATATCGCGATTGAATTCATCGGGCTGCGCGACGGTGAGAAACTGCATGAAGAGCTGTTTTTCGACGGGTCGGAGCGACCAACCGTCGAGAAGAAAATCTTTCGCCTGCGGGAAGCCGGACTTAGCGAGTTCGAGGTGGCGGACATTCTGCGATCGCTGCGGCATGCCATGGCAAGTGGGGCACCCGAAGGCGCGCTGGATGCGATGGCGCGGCACGTGCCGGGATTCGGGGCATCCATTCCGGATGTTGCCGATAATGCGGGTCCGGCCATTCGGGTCCTCTAAGGGCATCGCCGGTTTCGATCCAACCCTGAAATCGTCGTTTGACAGACGCCCCGTCTCTCGGTCACGAGGGGCACCATGAGATGCGCATTCGTCACCGGCTCGGCCGGGTTCATCGGGTATCACCTGTCTTCCCTGCTCCTGTCGCGCGGCTGGCGCGTCGTAGGACTGGATTGCCTGTCGGACTACTACGATCCCGAGCTCAAGCGCCGCCGTCACGCCATGCTATCCGAGGCGGGCGATTTCACCGCCGTTATCGGTGACGTTTCGGAACCTGATCTGATCAAATCGCTGACGGCGGAGCATCGACCGGATGCGGTGATCCATCTCGCGGCACAGGCCGGGGTGCGCCATTCCATCGACGCGCCGCGCGACTATGTTCAGGCAAACCTCCTTGGCACATTCGAGGTGCTGGAGGCGGCGCGGGCGCATCCGCCGGCGCATTTGCTTCTGGCGTCCACGTCCTCGACTTACGGGGCAAACACCGAGATGCCCTACCGCGAGACGATGAAGGCTGACACGCAGATGTCTTTCTACGCCGCCACGAAAAAGGCGAACGAGGTCATGGCCCACAGCTATGCGCACCTCTACCAGCTGCCGACGACGATGTTCCGCTTCTTCACCGTCTATGGTCCGTGGGGCAGACCGGACATGGCGCTGTTCAAATTCACCCGCTCGATCCTCAAGGGCGATCCAATCGACGTCTACAATCACGGACGCATGCGCCGCGATTTCACGTATGTCACCGATCTTGTCCAAGGCATCGCCGACCTGATCGACATCCCCCCCGGCAACACGCCCGTGAGTGCCCATGACAGCCTGTCCCCGGTGGCCCCCCACCGGATCGTCAACATCGGCAACGGTGAGGCGATCGAACTCAGTCGATTCATCGATGCCATCGAAACGGCGACCGGCAAGCCCGCGATCCGCAACCTGATGGACATGCAGCCCGGCGATGTCCCCGCGACCTGGGCGGACACGACGCTGCTGACCGATCTTCTGGGCTATCCTCTTGCGCGCACGCGGGTCGAGGATGGGGTGCAGGCATTCGTCGACTGGTACCGGTCGGAATACGGCGGCTAGGGCTCCACCACGCCCATTGCAACCAACGCGACGTATCCGATGAACAGAAGCACGGCGAGTTGCAGCGCCCCAATGGTGAGCCGGATGCTGAGCCCTAGAGCATAACGCAGTGCACCGTAAGCCAGCACTGGCAAGAACAGCCCGGCAAACCCGGCCAGCACGATAATACCGTTCAGAACGTCGGGCTGTCGCGCCGTCCAGATCGCGGTGGACAGGCCGCAGATGACCGACAGCGACCAGACCAGCCAGCGCGGTAACCGCGCCATCCATCCCATCAGGAACGCGGAGGAGTCCCAAAGCCTGTCACCGGATGGGCCCGGGGGTGCCGTCCGCCCAGCCTGGGCCACCGGGCTGCTGCCCGCCGGATCCGGGGTCACCCCGTGCCCCCGGCACATCGTGCAGGTGCCTTGAATTTCGCGGATACCCGCACCTTGACAGACGCCGCAATCGCCGCCGCCGACCGCCTGTCCGTCGCCGCGACAGCCTCCGCAGCGCTGACGCGTTAACCTAGTGCCAAAACCCCCGCATTGCCGGCAAGCAGCCATCACTGATCCTCCTGTGTTGACGATGCCTGAGCCTTTTGTGCCGGGCAATTGCCTGCGGCTCGTCTTTGCCTTCTACTGCGACCATTCCACATCAAGGACAGCCCATGCCCGATCTCTTCCCTGTTCCCGATTTCCCGCGCTTGCCCGTGACCGGGGGTGACGATCTGTACCCGGTCACGCGCGTCTTCTGCGTCGGGCGCAACTATGCCGCCCATGCCGCCGAGATGGGGAACGAGGTCGATCGCGAAGCGCCGTTCTATTTTACCAAGAACCCTCTGCACGTCGTCCATGCCGGGGCGACGCTGTCCTATCCGCCGGGCACGCAGGACTATCACCACGAGATGGAGTTCGTCGTCGCCATCGCCACACCGATCTTCCAGGGTAGCCGTGACGCCGCGCAGGCGGCCATCTTCGGCTATGGTGCGGGCCTCGACATGACCCGCCGCGATTTGCAGGGGCAGGCCAAGGAAAAGCGCCGCCCGTGGGACCTGGGCAAGGATGTCGAGGGGTCTGCCGTGCTGGGCCCGCTGACCCGCGCGGCGAAGTTCGGTGCCGTGGCGGACCAGCGCATTCACCTCATGGTCAACGGAGAGACGCGGCAGGACGCGACCCTGGGAGAGATGATTCACGATTGCGCGGCCGTCGTCGCGGACTTGTCGAAATACTATCACCTCGCCCCCGGCGATGTGATCTTAACGGGAACGCCGGCCGGGGTCGGGCCAGTTTTTGCAGGGGACGTGCTGCACGGCGAGATTGCGGGCTGTGCGCCAGTCGATCTGGTGCTGACCTGAAGTCAAAGTTTGACGCCACCCTCGGCCAACCGGTCCGCCACGGCGCGGGGCGGGGCCATACCCAAACCGCCCCGCAAGATCGCTTCGGCGGCCCTGGCGTCGCGTTTGAGCAGCATTTGGATCGCCTTGCCGAAGGTGAAAGCGACCGCCCCGTAATAGCTGACCCGGCGGTGCCGCCGAACGAACTTCATCCGGGCGCGGTGTTTGAACCACTCAGAAAACGGCGAGGCACTTTGGCCGGGCTTGGGCGACCCGATGGCGGTTCCGGCCTGATGCTGCACCACGGCCTGCGCGCAGTACAGCAAAGGCAGATCGCGCGCCTGCAGCGCCCAGTCGACCTCCTCGTAGTACAGGAAGTACGCCTCGGGCATCTTGCCAGCCTGCGCCAGGAACTGCCGACTGACCACCATGCTGGCCCCGGTTACGAAATCCACGTCGTCGGGGTCGGGCGGGGGCGTGTCGGCCGGTTTGCCTTGGTTGAGATTGCGTGTCTGGCCGGTGCGCCAGTCGATTGTGCCTCCGTCGATCTGGATTGCATCGGGCGTGTCGGCATAGGTCACGCGTCCGCCGATCATCGCAAAGTCCTGCGCGGGGGCATGGGTTGCAAAGGCGCGCGCCGTACCGGGCAGAACAATGGTGTCTGGGTTCAACACCCAGAAGCGCGTGATCTGCGGATCCTGCATCAGGTGATCAAGGCCGATATTCACCCCGGCGGCGAATCCGCCGTTCTGTCCGGTCGGAAGCCAAGTCATGTCATGCGGCCTGGTGGCGCGGCGCGTCGCTACAACTGCTGCGGTGTCATCCGGCGACGCGTTGTCGACCACCACCACAGACAGCGCGACGCCTTTGGACGACAGCAGGCTGTCCAGACAGTCGCCCACCACGTCGCCCGAGCGATGTGTCACGATCACCACACCAAGTCGGGGCAGGTCGCTCATCTCGGTTGTCTCGCATAGGGGCGTGCGGCTGGCCCGGTCCTGGGGGCGAACCGGCTGTAGTTCGCACCTTTCCGTTCGGATGTGGCGGGCAGTGGAACCCCACCGCCCGCGTCATCCATCGCGCTAGTCTGCACCATCCATCCGGTCGCGCCCACGAAGAACATCACGAAGGAATAAACGTTGCCCCAGACATGCACCGTCGCCAGTGTGAACGACAGGCCCAGGAACGTGAACACACAGGCCCGCCGGATAAACAGCGACGGATGACCGTGGGGTAGTTTCAACTGCATCAGCGACTTCACCTGCATTACGAAGCCGAGCGCGATCAGAAGGAAGCCCGGAAAGCCGTAACGCACACCCATCACCAACCAGAAATTATCCATCGATCCCGAGAACATGTAATCGGGCCGGGCCCAGTCATTCAGGCCAATACCGAACCAGGGGCTGGCGGGGACGTTGTTTTCCACGCTGCCGAAGATGTTCATGATGCCCCATTCGAAGATGATCGACCGCCAATAGGCGTTGTGGGCCGAGAACGTTGCGTAGGACATGAAAACCTGGAATGGCCCGCGGTTCGACACGATGTCGATCGCCACCCACATCAGAACGAACAGGCCGATCAGCAGCCACCAGCGCTTCTCGGTCTTGCGGAAAGTGAAGGCCCAGCCGATCAGCGCGACCTGCAACGCGATTGCCAAAAGCGCCCCTGAGGACAGCGCGGTGAATCCTGCTAGAGCGACCAGCGCGGCGGAGATGAAGCGCCGCGTATTTCCATAGACGTTGTGCAGGCCTACGAAAGCGAGAGAGAAGGCAATCGAACAGAACAGACCGAAGTGGATCGGGTGCGCGAAGGTCGTCTGCACCCGCGCCATGCCAAGCCGCGGATCGTCACGGGTTATGTCGACGGAGGTAACGCCGGGCAAGGCCCTGATTGCGCGGAGGATCAGCGGATCACCCGTCTGCGTTTCAAGTAGGGCAAAAGGCAAGAGACATAGGACGAGTGCCACCAGCCATTTGCACATAGCAATGAACTGTGTCCGCGTACGGATCGTTGTGCGCGCCAGGACATACCCGCCCAAGAACTCCACCCCGACCGATGGGGCCTGTTGGATCACACGGTCCGGGTTGTTGACCGCCAGCGCCAGAGTCAGCCAGACCGCGTGCGCCAGGAACAGCCAATCGGTCGGGATCGTCTTGCCGTAGCGCCCGATGAGCAGGCTGACGAGCATCGGCAACGTCACAAGTAACAGCAAGACCCGCAGCGTTGTCAGGTAGACACCGCCGACATTCATGGAAACTGGCAGGATCACGCACAGCAGGTACAGCACCACCAGGAACGGCAGTTTGTCCGACGTCGCCCGTGCCTGCGAATCCGGCGCATTTTGCGACGTGGCGCGGCGGGGTGGGTTGGTCAGGGTTGCCGTCACTGTCGGACGCTCGCGTTGATGATATCGAAGACATCGGTCATGTCGGCGGGGTCGGTCCGGACTTCGAAGGTTTCGATCGCGCCGTCGAAACTGAGATGCGTGCCGAACGGGTTCCCGAAGGACAGCCCCCAGCTTGCGACGGGGCGCAACTGACCCGAGAAGGGGGCCTGTCCGATGATCTCGCCGTTGGCGATGACGGTCAGCGCGCCGACGGGACCGTCATACGCTATGGTCAGGTCCAATGGGCCGGCATCGCGGTAAAGCGACGTCGCGCGTGTCTTCAGGCGCGCGACCCCACCCAGATCGCTGAAGACCTCCACCTCGAATACGCCCCGGCCGGTGACGCCGACTTTCAGCGACTCGTGCAAGCGCAGCACCTCGCCCGCGGTACGGTAGTCGCCCGTCGGCCGCAGGCGCATGTCGATCACGAAGCGCGCGGCATCGAACAAGGCACCGGTCATCTGTCGCGTCAGGACGGTCGGGGCCAACGTGTCGCCCAGCAGAATTTCGGAGCCGCCCAACTCGTGCACCAAGGGGGGTGAGCCGGCACCGCCGTCTGCGAGGAGCGCCAAGCGGTCCGGCTCGAGGCGGATGATCCCACGCAGATCTGACATCCCCGGATCTGTGACGTCGTCCGGGGCGGTCTTGGCCACTTCGACGGAAATTGCGACCAAGCGGGACGCCCCGACATCGCGTCCGTCCAGCAGCCCGCCGGGACGGGCGGCGAAGTCGGTGACCCTGGCCGGTGTGGCGGGCGAAACGCCAAAAAACACTTGGTCGTAGTGGTCAGCCTGACCGGGGATGAGGTCCTGTACGATCTGGTTTCCGGCGATGACCCAGCCCGGCTGCCAGCCGGGTTCAGGCAAGGCATGGGCGACGTTGTTGAGGATCAGTACGTCACGGGCGATGGCATCTACCGTGATCTGCGGTGTCCAAAGACCAATATTGCCATCGTCCCCCTGCGAGGCGGCGTTGCGCACCACCGTGTTGCGGCGGATCATCAGGCCGACCGTGGCACCCACGGTGATGCCGTGAAGGTGCGCGTTGATGATCACATTCTCCTCGATCACCACGTCGCGGTAGAACATGTCCTCTCCGGCCTGGTTGGTGTCGACCATTTCGTTGCGCATGAAGATGGACTGGGTGAAATACCCCTCGCCGGAATTCAGGATATTGCGGCGAATGGTGATCTGACGGCTGGGCCGCTCGGTATCGCGGGTCCAGAACTGGATCATATCGGGATGGTCGCCACGGCCGGGCGCGCGGTCGAAATCGCGGATCACGTTGTCCTCGATCAGAACGTCGGCCACCTGAGCAAAAATCATCCCGTCGGTCCGCATGGAATGTATCTCGTTGCGGGCCACCGTCAGCCGGTCGACCCCGCGGACCACAAGGCCGCGCGCAAAGCCACGCAGTTCGTTGTCGAACAGGGCCACGTCGGTGCTGTCGTCGATGGTCAGGCCAAAACCCCAGGGATGCGCGAACCCGTCGGTGTCGGGCCGCCGCGCGCCTTCGAACAGGTTTCGGCTCAGGGTGATGTCCTCGGCGTCGCGGATATGGACGTTGCGCTTTACCGTGTCCGACCGGGGCTGCATCCGGAAGATCAGACCGTCGAGCGTGACATGATCCGCCCCGGTCAGCCGCAGTCCGGGGAAGACGGGGCGGTTCTCGATATCGGCGGCGCGCAGGACGACGGGTTGCAACGGCGCGCCGCTTTTCTCGATGTTCAGCGTGTCATAGTCGCCCGGAGCGAGCACCAGAAGGTCGCCTGCCTGTGCATCGCTCAGCGCAGTGTCGAGAGAGGTTGCATCGACCCAGATCGTGCGACCGGCCTGCGCGGCCTGGACAGCGAGCACGACGAAGCAAAGGGCCAAGGCCCCTACCAGCGCAACGGGGGCGCGGAAGATCGTATGCACGGTCATTGCCTGCTCCGGTCCGGCGATGCCGGTCTGCTGCTCGTGGTCCTCTGACGGGACCGATCGCGCCGAAACTATCGCGCGTCGGTCCGTTCGGGGAAGGTTAATATGCGGATCGGGCAAGAGTTTGATGCGCATGTGTCACGGATTGGCCGCGGGGTCAGGCCGCTTTTCGGTGCATCAGTGCCAGAAGCGGCAACGCGAGACCCGCCCCGAATAATAGGGGCGACCACGACAGTGACAGGATCGTCAGGACGACCCCCGTCGCAAAAACAATCGACTGATCCATGCGCCACCGCACCCCGTCGCGCCACGTGACCAGCGCGGCGGACAGCACGAAGCCAGCCGCTTCGCCCACGGCCCCCAGCCAGATCAGAACCAAAAGGTCTGTCCCCTGTGCCAGTGCGGCGACCCCCGCGATCAGGGCCACAACGCGCGGCAGGTTCGACATCACGGCGTTGCCCGACCGACCCAGAGCCAGCCCCACGATCGCACTTCCCGATTTGGCGATGCGCAAGCCCTGCACGATGGCCAACGGCCCCAGAAGCGCGGTCAGTCCGGCCCAATCGGTACCACGCAGGAAAGGTGCTGACAGCCAGCCGCCCACCACGCCGGCGACCGCGACGGCTAGCCCTGCACTCATCGACGCCACAAGCGTGCCGTTGGCCTTGCGGTCGAACCCGTGCGCGCCAACCGCCACGCTCAGCCGAGGCAGGGTGGCTGTCTGGATGGTGCGTGCCGCGATGAGCGATGGCGTCAACGTCAGCGTCACGCCCATCGCGAAAACGCCCAGCGGCACCAGACCCAAGATGCGCCCCACCGCCAGCTTGTCGGCCTGGAACACCAGGAAAAGAACCAACGCGTTCAGCAGGATAGGCCAGCCGAATCTTATGGTGCGGCCCCAGAGAACGCGGTCCATCACCGGTCGCCAGGGCCGTTCCGCAACCGCGTGCGACAGGACAGCCGTCAGAACGGCATGGATCAGGATTGCGGCCAGCATCACGCGCCAGTCGCCCAACCACGCCGCAAGGGGCCAGATCAGGGCCAGCGCTACCGCGGAAGGCAGGGTATTCGTCGCGATTAGCGGGCCGAACCGGTTGTCGCGATTCAGGCGATGGATGTCGAAATGCTGCGTGGCATTCAGGAGTGGTACCAAGGCCAGCAGGCGATACGCCCAAGTCACTTCCGGAATATCGAGGAAAGTCGCGAGCGGGCCCGCCAGCGCGAACAGGACAGCGGCAGCAATCACGCCCCGCAGCAGCTGAAACCCGGTCAGCGCGTCCTGCAATCGCGGGTCATCCCCGTCGCGGGCCTGGACGATTTGCTGCTGCAACCCGAAGGACGAGGCCATCTCGACCGCCGCCATGGCCAGCGCGAAGGTGGCCGCGATGCCATAATCCTCGACCGGGATAAGGGCCGCCACGGCCAGGTTGCGCGCAAACAGCAGACCCGATGTGGCGACATTGCCGGACAGCAAAAGCAGGGCGGCGCGCAGCATGTCCCTAGCTCCTCGGGCGAAAAAACTTGCGCCGTTGTGCGGGTCTTGCGATGCTGTGGTCAAGCCGCATGCCCACAAGAAGGCGAACCGCGGCAGGCAGAGCAGACGTTGAAGACAGTTAATTCTCCCCTTGCGGACGTTGCCATGGGCGCGTCCGAGGCCTTGGACCGAGTCGCGCGTGGCAGTCTGTGCGCGGGCTGCGGCGGCTGTTCGGGGGTCTTTCCGGAAGCCATCTCGATGCGGATGGACGATGGCGGCTTCCTTCGGCCCGCCCAGATTGCCCCGCTGCCCGTCGGTGCCGATACCCGGATCGAGGCGTTCTGTCCGGGCCTTGGGCAGAGCGTGGACGCGGTTGGGCGCTCCGATGACCGGATGTGGGGGCCTTATCGTCAGGCTTGGTCCGGTTGGTCCACTAACGCAGATCAGCGCCATCGCGGTGCTTCGGGTGGGGCGCTGACGGCGATCCTGACGCATTTGCTGCGCGCCGGTGTGGTGCAAGCCGTGGTGCAGAACGCGCCCGACGCGCGCAACCCTTTGGCGAACCGCACCGTCCTGACCGAAGACCCGGCCTGTTTCGCAACCACGGCCGGGTCGCGCTATGCGCCTTCAGCTCCGCTGGACGCTTTGCCCGACATACTTGCCGATGGTCGCCGCGTGGCCTTCGTGGGCAAGCCGTGCGACGCTGCGGCGCTGGCCGCGATCCGGGCGAAGGATCCTGCGGTCGCCCGGGCGATCCCGGTGATCCTGTCGTTTTTTTGTGCCGGCGTGCCGTCGGCAAAAGGGGCGCAGGGCATCTTGGAGGCGCTGGAGGTGTCGGAGGCCGACGTCGTCGCCTTCCGCTATCGCGGCAAGGGCTGGCCCGGTCGCGCGACCGCAACACTGACCGACGGGTCCGAGCGCTCAATGAGCTATCGCGATAGCTGGGGCGACATCCTGTCCAAACACGTCCAGCATCGCTGCAAGATTTGCGCAGACGGAACGGGGATGGCCGCTGATCTGGTCTGTGCCGACGCCTGGCAGGTCGATTCGCAGGGCTATCCCATGTTCGAGGAGGAAGACGGGATCAGCCTTGTCATGGCGCGCACCATCCTTGGTGAACAGATTGCGCTGGGGGCACAGGCCGCCGGTCGGCTGGCGCTGGATGATTTTGACATGAAGACGCTCCAGGCGCTCCAACCGGGGCAACGCGATCGCCGTCGGGGCCTGCGCGCCCGGTTGGCCGCGCTGCGTCTGCTGGGGCGTCCGGTGCCGGACTATCGCGGTTTGCACCTGAAAGCCGTGTCGCGGCAGAATGGTTTGCGCCGGAATATTCGAAATTTCATGGGCACGTTGAAACGGGCGCTGCGGTCGTGAGCAGGCCGCTTCGCGTGCTTTTGCTGCTGCACTCCACGCGGTCGCACAACCTGGGCGTGGGCGCGCTCAGCGTGGCGCAGGTGGCGATCCTGCGCGATGTCGCATCCAACCTGGGGCGTACGTTGCAGATCACGCTGGCCGATTACCCCGACGCTCGGGAGTCTTACATCACCGGCGACGATATTCGTATTGTTCCCCTGTCGGGCAAGTGGATCAAGGCGCGCGCAGGCTATTGGGCGGAGTTGAGACAGACCGATGCGGTGATCGACATTGGTGGCGGGGACAGTTTCGCCGACATCTACGGCACCAAACGTCTCCGCCTGATGTTCGTTCTCAAGGCGCTGGCGCACTTGGCAGGCAAACCCTATGTCTTCGCGCCGCAGACCGTGGGCCCCTTTACCAAACGCACGTCACGGGTCGCGGCCCGTATGCACCTTAACCGCTGCGCCCTCGTCGCTGTACGGGACGAGCCGTCGCGCGATCACATGGCCGAGCTTGGCGTGAAGGCTCCGCCGATCCTGGCATCCGACGTGGCGCTGCGGATGCCCGCGGGGGAAAGGCCTGCTTTGGGCGATGCGACAAAGGTCGGGCTGAACGTCTCGGGCTTGCTGATGGCGGGGGGATATACCGGCAGGAACGAGTTCGGGATCGGGCTGGATTATCCGGCTCTGATCGACGACCTGATTGCCTACTTCCACACCCAGAAGGCCGAAGTGCACCTGATCCCCCACGTGATCGTGCCCGACGGGCCGATGGTGGGCGAGGATGATTTCCGCGCCTGCGAGGCATTGGCTGCAAGGCATCCGGGCACGGTGCTGGCCCCGGCCTTTGCAAACCCGTCCGCCGCGAAGGGATATATCTCTGCGATGGATTTTTTCCTTGGCGCGCGAATGCATGCCTGCATCGCCGCGTTTTCGACTGGCGTGCCGGTTGTGCCGATGGCTTACAGCCGCAAGTTCGCGGGGCTGTTCGGCTCGCTCGGCTATACCCGCACGGTCGATTGCACATCGCAGGACGCAGAGACGATCAAGGCGGCAGTCGCCGACGCCTGGGTTAACCGCACCCTTGTCGCGCGGGAGGTCGATCAGGCGGCGGACCGGGGGCGCATGCGCCTCCGGCGATACGAGGATGCGCTGCGGGGCGTTCTGGCCAAGACATGACCGCGCGGGCCGCGATCATCATTCCCCACAAGGACGATCAGGACCGGCTGTCGCGCTGCCTTGCCGCGCTGAACGTACCCGAAGGCGTCGATGTTGTTGTCGTCGACAACGGGTCGCGCGATCCGGTCGATGTCGGAAATGCCCGCTTGATCGTCGAGACTGAACCGGGGGCCGCCGCCGCCCGCAACCGGGGCGTGGCTGAAACGGATGCGCCTCTCTTGCTGTTTCTGGATGCCGATTGTTTGCCGTCACCCGATTGGGTCCGCATCGCGCTTACCTGCGGACCGGGGCCGGTTGGCGGCGCGGTGGAGGTGTTTCATGAAACGCCCCGCCCCCTGTCAGGTGCCCAGGCGTTCGAGCAGGTCTTCGCCTTCGACAATGCCCGCTACATCGCATCGGATGGGTTCTCGGTGACGGCGAACATGGTCGTCCCGCGCGCCGTCTTCGATGCCGTGGGGCCATTTCGGGGCGGCTTGTCCGAAGACAAAGATTGGGGTCTGCGGGCGCGGGCATCGGGGCTTCCGGTGACATATCGTGCTGACCTGAAGGTCATGCACCCGTCGCGGGGCGATTGGGCTGCACTGGCGCGCAAGTGGCGGCGTCTGATGTCCGAGGCGCGGGAACTGCACCGGGCGCGCGGCGGGCGCGCGTTGGCCTGGTCGCTGCGTGCATTGGCGATGCCGATATCGGCGTTGGTCCAAGCACCGAGGGTCCTGTCAGAATCAGGTCTGAGCGCGCCCGAGAAACTGCGCGCGCTGGGGACGTTGATCCGCCTGCGCTGCGCACGGATGATCTGGATGATGCGCGGCTAGTCGCGCTGCCTGAGCACACGGGCCGGAATCCCGGCGGCGATGGCCCCGCCGGGAACGTTGCGGGTGACGACCGATCCGGCCCCGATCACGCAGCCGTCGCCCAGCGTCACCCCGGCGGTAATGACGACCTTGGTCCCGATCCAGCAATCCGCCCCGATCACAACATCGCGTTCAGTCATCGGCTGATCGACGATCCGTTGATCCGCCGCCAGCCCGTAGTCAGCCGCCGTCACAAAAACATCCGGACCCAATGTCGTTCGGTCGCCGACTGCAATGCGCGCGGACGTCTTGCCCGCCCAGAGGGATACACGTTCGCCCAATTGGACCGCGTCGCCGAGGGTAATTCGCTCACCATTGCGGAACGAGGCGTTCGGCGCGATCCGGACATTCTTGCCGCAGGTCATGGCGCGGCGCGGGCGTACGTGGGCGTAGCCGTGGTAATTCAGCATCCGGACCCCATGCAGCAATACGCCGGGATCCAGTATTCGTGCCACGGCGCGCAGGCCCCGAGCGACGGGGCCGGGCCGCGGTTCAGCCATCGACGTCGGACCCATAGGCATAGCCGTAGCGCTGCCCCTCGCTCTGATGATTGCATTTGTTCAGAACGACGCCCAGCACGCTTGTCTGCGCGGCCAGTTCCTTCTCGCAGATATCGACCTGGCTTAGCGTACTTTGTTCGGCGGCGGCGATCATCAGGGCGCAGTCGGCGTTGGGCATGAAGGCGATTGCATCGTCGCTGACCATCATCGGGGGCAGGTCGAACAGGATGACATCGGGGGCAAAATCCTCCTCCAACCGCGTAAGCATGTCGCCGATACGACGACCCTGTAGCAGTTCCGCCGGGTCGTGAACCGGCGTCCGCGTGGTCGCAAAGACCAGGTTGTCGGCTACGCGCACGATCTGGCTGCGCGCGTCAGACGTGCCGCGGATGACAGAAGAGATCTCGTGCCGGTCCTTTATGCCCAAAAGGTTCGCCAGCATCGGGCGGCGCAGATCCAGATCGATCACCAGCGTACGAATGTCAGGCCGCCGCGCCAGCGAGAAGGCAAGGTTCATCGTGACGGTCGACTTGCCGCAGCCGGGTCCGGGGGAGGTGACGGCCAGGCGCTTCCACCCTTGCGCTGACATCTGCTGCAGGGCGCGGGTTCGCAGCACGTCGAAGGGCGCGCTTTTGGGGCCGCTTTCTCGGGTCACGATGCGGCGCTTGGTCAGATGTGCGGGGTCGGGTTCGAACCACTGCAACGCATCCCAAGACTGATCAGTCGTCGACTTGGCCGGTTCTGGAACTGGGTCTGCCGGGCGCGGCGACACCGCCGGCTGCGCGGCGGGTTGGGGCCCGGGCGCGGTGTGGCCGGCGAGGACGGCTTCGCGGGCTGTGCGGGCACGTGCGATGGCGGCTTGGATACGGTCCATGTCGTGATCCTTTCGGTGGGGCGCGTCAGAGAATGTCGGACGAGACAAGACGCGATGCGATTTCGGCGGGGCCGGGCAGGTATCCGGAGATCAAGCCCCCCGCAACAGCCAGCGCGATGACAGCGGCCGCAGCGACGCAGAGCTTGCGTTGCAGGCTGCGCCCAGTGGCAACGGGCTGGGTTTCTTCATCTTCGAAGAAGGGCAGGGTGGCGATCGGGGTGATGCCCAGACGCCGTTCCAGATCGGCGGGACGGCGCAGGAAGCCAAGGCGAAGTTCCATCATCACGACGACCAGCAGGCCGAGGAAGATGCCGCCGGCAAGCCCGGCAATCGCGACGATCTTGCGGTTGGGCCGGTCTGGTTGGCGGGGGATGGAGGCTTGCTCGATCACGCCGATACGCTGCCCCTTGGACAGGGATTCGATGGCGTCGCCCGTCTCAGCGAGGGCCTTGGCCTCCAACGCCTGATCATAGAGCGCCTGCAGGTTGTTGTGATCCCGCTCCAGGCTGGCGAACTCGGCGGCCTTGACGGGAGCCAGCGCCAGTCCGGTGCGCAGGATCTCAAGCTCGTCGACAAGGTCGATGCGGCGAACGTCTTCTTCGGCGATGCGAGCGTCGATCTCGTCGCGGTGGCGGTGATAGGCGGTTCGTTCCGTACCGGGTCCCTCGGTGGCCTCCATGCGGCGTGTCAAGGAATTGATGCGTGCCGCGATATCGTCCGCACCAGGGTCGCCCGACGGCAGATTGGCCAGCGTTTCGCGCAGCGCCGCGATCTGGCGCGCCTCGTAGCCCAGATTCGGACGGCCTTCGCGGCGACGGATCGACTCGTGCAGGCGTGTCAGACGTTCCCGCTCGCGGAGCAGATCGCTCGTATCCCGTTCGATCCGGGAAAGCTCGGCCTCGATGGCGGCGACGCGAGCTTGGCGCAGGTCGCGAGTACCGGGCAGAAGGTCTTGATTTTCCTGTTGAAACGCCAGCAGGACCGCGCCGCTTTGCGACAGCTGTTGTTGCAGGCGAGAAACTTCCTGGTCGAAGAATTCCAGCGTCTGGCGTGCCACGGTGGTGCGCATGTCAACGTCTTCGGCCATGACGCGTGTCACCAATTCATTGGCAACGGCCGCTGACATGATCGCCGTCTCGGCCTCGAAGCCGACGATCAGGATCGTGGCTTTGATTGGATCGCGGGGGCGGGGCTGCCCGCCGGTGATTTCCAGCGTGATGCGCTGACGCATGTCACTGACGATCTGGTCGGGTGCCGGGCGATCGCTACCGTACACTTGGAGGCGGTTCGCCATGTCGAGGAGGTTCTCACGCGACAGCAGGCGCTGTTGGATGATCTCAAGGTGCTCCAGCGCCTGAGTTTGCACGGTGGAGGCGGCGAGCTCGTCCGGGATCTTCTCGGATTCGACGACCAGGCGTGCCTTGGCCGCGTAAACGGGAGGCAAGCTGACGGCCACGCCGACGCCCGTGCCGGTCATGACCAGAACGACCAAAAGGAACCAACCGAGCCGCCGCCGGAACAGCGAAGCGTAGAAGCGAATTTCGTTCATCATGTCAGTGTCCCCACCCTGACCGATCAGCCCACGGCCAGGCGCAGGCGCCCGTCGCGGGGTTTCACGGGTTCCGGCGGTGCCGGTATTGCGGGCGGCATGAACAACCCGTCCTCCAGCACCTGACGTACGACGGGCGCGTCGATTTCCGCGCCGCCGCCAGTCATCGCGTAGACCAGGGCAAGTTCGCAAAGCTGATTGATCGGGCGTGGCAGGCCGCCGGTCGCCTCTTGGATCATGTCCAGCGCCTCGGCGGTGAACAGATCTTCGGGGCCGCCGGCCGATGCCAGGCGTGTACCGATGTAGCCATCCAGATCGGTGCGCGACAGCGGGTTCAGATGACCCCAGGAGGCAACGCGCTGGGACAAGCCGCCCAGATCCGGCGATTGCAGGTGCGCGAGCAGGGTGGGCTGGCCGCACAAGACGATCTGCACCAACTGGTCGCGGGCGGTGTTGATGTTGGTAAGGACGCGCAACTCATCCAAGGCGGCGGTCGACAGGTTCTGGGCCTCATCGAAGATCAGCGCGACGCGGCGGCCCGCGGCATACTCTTCGATCAAAAGGTCTTGGACCCGCGTATAGAGGACGGTCTCGGCCTCGTCGCCGGTCACTTCATGACCCAAGGATTGCAGGATCCAAGGCATGACCGACGCGCCACCGCGGCGCAGGCCCTGGACAAACGCGACCTTCACCGACTCGGCGGCATTCTCCACCATGTTGAGCAAAAGAGAGGTCTTTCCCGACCCGGCCTCGCCGGTGATGACGGTGAACGCAGCCCCGGCCATCAGGCCATAGTCGAGCGCGGCCTGCGCCCGGATTTGCGCTGTGCCCCAATGGATTACGTGTGCATCAGTCAGCCCGCAAAAGGGGCGTCCGGTCATTCCGAAATGCTCCTCATAAAGACTTTGAAGCTGGCTCATCCCGTATTCCAATTCAGTAGTTCGATTTTCGTCGTATTGTTTCCCTGCGGTCGGCAGGTCGCAAAACTGTTCCCCTTTATTCGATTAGAATTGGACAGGACTAAGGCGGGGGGCTGGGCAATTGAGGGCACTTGGCGCCGTCTTTCAGGCCGCGCCTCATTCCGTCTCGAAATCACACCGATACCGCCACGATTCAGGGTCAACGGGCCATAAACCGGCCCTTCCTCCCCGCCATAAGAGCGTCAGCCGGGCCGTTGTCCCGAAACGACACCAAGGGGACGTTCACGATGACCTTACAGTTCGATCCAAAGTCCGTAATGGCCGGTGCGACTGCCGTGGCGCAGCCCGATGCCCACCCGGTGGGCGGCCTGTCATATCGCGAACACCTCAAGCGGGGTTTGGACATTCTGCTGGTGATGCTGGCCGCGCCGGTCGCTTTGCCGCTGGTCGCGCTGATCGCGTTGATCGTGGCCTGTGACGGTGGTCCCGCGTTCTACAGTCAAGACCGGCTGGGCCGCGGCGGGCGTCGGTTCCGCATGTGGAAGCTGCGCTCGATGGTGGTCGATGCAGATGCCGCGCTTGCGGCGCATCTGGACGGCAATCCCACGGCCCGTGCCGAGTGGGTCCGAAACCAGAAGCTGGCCAATGATCCTCGCATCACGCGGCTGGGGCAGCTCATCCGCCGGACGTCGCTGGACGAGTTGCCGCAGCTTTGGAATGTTCTGACCGGCGACATGAGCCTGGTCGGTCCGCGCCCCATGCTCCCCGAACAGCGCGTCCTCTATCCGGGCCACACCTACTTCCGCCTGCGTCCTGGCCTGACCGGCAATTGGCAGGTGTCGGACCGCAACGCGACGACCTTTGCCGCGCGCGCCGACTTCGACCTGACCTATGACCGGGCCTTGTCGCTGCTGACTGATCTGACGATCATTGCCGCAACGGTGGGTGTTGTCCTGCGAGCCACAGGTCGCTGACTTATCCACATGGGTGGCGTTGCCGGGTTTGCCCGGTGGGTGCGCATGGGGCAGGCTGCCGAGCATAAAACAAGAACCGAGCAGAACGGGTTCAGTGATATGACGATCAAGCACGTCCTCCGGACGAGCGCTGCGGTTCTTGCCGTGGCGCTGATGGTGTCGGGTTGCAAATCCGAAGGGGAGCGCCTGTCGGACTATCTGACCAGCGGTCAGTCCTTTGCACAGCAGGGCGATCACGCGCGCGCCGTGATCCAGTTCCGCAACGCGCTCAAGATCGATCCGGACCATGCCGACTCCCGTGCCGCCATCGCGGCGTCCTTCATGGCGCAGGGCGATATCCGCCAGGCCGAGCAGGAGTTCACCCTGCTGGCCGAGCGTTTCCCCGAAACGCTGGAATTTCGTTCCAAGTTGGGTGAAATCGCGCTGATCAGTGCAAACTGGCGCGCGCTCGACCGGCAGGCGGATGCGGCCGAAGCGATCGACGCGGCCGCGCTCGACTCCCGTGCGCTACGCCTTGCCGCGCGGTTCCGTATCGCCCGCAGCCAGTCCAACCGGCCCCTTCAGGACGAAATTGCCGACGAGGCGCTGACCCTGCTCGACATCCGTGCGGACCATCCCGTTCTGACCCGCATCGCGCTCGACAACCTGACAAGCGGCGAAAAACCCGCTGCTGCGCTGCCGGTTCTTGATGCGGCGCTGGCGGTGAACCCGCATGACGCAAAGCTGCAATTGCTGCGCATTCGCCTTCTGGCTCAGACCGACCGCGCCGATGCTGCCGAGACGCGCCTGATGGAGCTTGCAGCGCTCTATCCCAACGACCCGCAAATCGCGGGCCTCCTGGTCGCGCGGCACATGTCGACCGGACGTAGTGACGAGGCGGAGGCGGTGCTGCGCGCGCTGGCCGATGGGGCCCCCTTGGGGGATACCGAGATGCGCAGTGTCCTTGTCCGCTTCATCCAGCGTGTGCGCGGGTCCGAGGCGGCGCTTACCGAACTGGCCCGCCTGCATGAGGAGGCGGTGGAGACCTCTGCCGCGACGCTCTATACGGCGATGGACCGATCGATCCGCTTTGACATGGGCGACCGGGACGGTGCCATTGCCGGAATGACGGCGTTGATCGCCGAGGCCGGCGATGCACCGGAGGTGGGCATTCTGAAAGTCCTACTAGCGCGGATGCACGACCGGCTGGGCAACCGTCCTGAAGCGCGCAGGCTGGTGGCGGATGTCCTCTCGGAAGATACGGGCGATGTGGGCGCGCTGAAGCTGCGCGCGACTTGGGCCATCGACGAGGAACGCCCCAAGCAGGCTATCGTCGACATGCGCAGCGCCCTGTCGCAAAGGCCCCGCGACTCGGAGCTGATGACCTTGCTGGCCGCCGCCCACGAACAGGACGGCAATCGCGGCCTCGCGCTGGAGCAATTGGCGAATGCCGCCGAAGTCTCGGGCCATGCCGCGCGCGAAGCGCAGCGCTATGCAATGGCGCTCCTGTCCGAGGGGCGCGAAACAGTCGCGGTGCGGGTGCTGGACGTCGCGCACGAAGCGCACCCGCAGGACCTGGATTTGGCCCGGACTCTCGCCGATCTGCGTATTGCGCGATCGGACTGGAACGGAGTGGCGCGCATTTTGGCGACGCTGCGCCAGATCGACACGCCCGAAGCCTTGACGCTGCGCACCCCTGTCGAAGCGGCCTACCTTTTGGGCCAGGGGCGGGCAGGAGAGGCGGTGAGCACGTTTGGTAGTATGCTGGACGCCGATCCGGACCGTCAGCGTGCGTTCTCGCGCCTAATCACCGGGCTTGTGTCCCGCGGCGACCTTGAGACGGCGCGCACGCAGTTGAACCTGGCGCTTGTGCGGCGGCCCGATGACACCGCTCTTCGCTTGCTGGACGCTGACCTGGCGCGTGAAGAGGGGTCTGTTGATCATCCCGAGCGAATCTACCGCGCTCTGATTGCACAGGGACAGGCGGGGGACGTTCCCGTCCTGCGGCTCTTTGGGTTGCTGGCCGGACAGGATCGAAGGACCGATGCCGATACCGTTCTGTCGGCGGGGCTGGCCACACACCCGACGTCGCGGCCCCTGCGCCTGATCGAATCGAATCGCCGGCAGGTCGTCGGCGACAGGGCCGGTGCCATCGCCCTGCTTGAATCGCTGCACGCTGAGGAGCCGGCAGATGCAATAGCGGCGAACAACCTCGCGTCCCTTCTGACCGAAGACACTTCGGATCCGGATGTGCTGCGCCGGGCCGCGCGCATCGTGGCCCCCCTGCAAGGCACGATGAATCCCGCCGTATCGGACACGATTGGCTGGATCGCCTTCCGTCGTGGCAACGCCGAAGGCGCGCTGCCCCTGCTGGAACGTGCCGCACGGGGTCTGCCGCGGGATCCCGCCGTGCATCTGCGTCTGGGACAGGTTCATGCCGCGTTGGGCCAAGCCGCCGATGCACGCGCGACCTTCGAGACCGTGCTTACCCTTGCCGGTCAGAACCACCCCGTCGCGCAGGATGCGCGCGCGCTGTTGGACGCGCTGGACGGCTGACGACGATGGTATTCGCCGATACCCTGACGCCCCGTCGCGTCGCACTGGCTCCGCTGGCCCTGTTGGCGGCGACACTGGCCACGGTACCGCTCTTCTGGACGGGCCTCGCGTCCCTTGGAGCGGCATGGACGACACCGGAATACAGTCACGGACCGCTGATCCCGCTCATCTCCCTGTTCCTGTTCCTGCGCGAGATGCGCGACCGGCCCGCCGTCTTGGACGCCGCCCCGGTCCGCTGGCCCGGCGTGCTACTTGGCGTCTTCGCTCTGGTTTTGGCGCTGGCAGGTGCGCGCACCTCCATTCCGGACCTTGTTACCTATGCGCTGATCTTCTGGACGATGGCCGTCGTTCTCATCGCGATGGGATGGTCGCGGGGACGACGGCACTGGGCCTCGGTTTTTCATCTCGTCTTCATGCTGCCCCTGCCGCAGGTCCTTTACTGGAAGGTTTCGACTGCGTTGCAGGACATCTCGGCGCAGATTGGCGTGGCGCTGGTCGATGCGGCGGGCGTGCCCGTGTTCCTCGACGGTCAGATCATCGACCTGGGTGTTTGGCAGTTGCAGGTGGCCGAGGCTTGTTCGGGGCTGCGCTATCTGTTCCCGATCCTCAGCTTCTCCTATTTGACGGCCATCCTCTACCGCGGTCCGATGGCGCATCGGATCATCCTGTTCGCGATGGCGGCCCCGCTGGCCATCCTGCTGAATGCGGTGCGGATCGGGATCATCGGCATCCTTGTCGACCGCTACGGCATCGCGCAGGCGCAGGGGTTTCTGCATGTCTTTGAAGGTTGGGTCGTCTTCGGGCTGTGCATCGCTATCTTGCTCCTTTCGGCATGTGGGTTATGCCGCCTGCGCCCGGTACAGGGGCCGATGCTGGACCTCGACACCGCCGGTCTTGCGCGTCAGGCATCGCGAATCGGCGGCATCGGTGGGGCGGTGCCATTGCTGGTGCTGACGGTGTTGACCGTTCTGGTGACGGGCCTGCACCTGGCGGTTAACGGGCCCAAGGTCGACCCCGAGGCGCGGTTGGCCGCCTACCCGATGCAGATCGGCGATTGGGGGGGGCAGCGCGCATGGCTGGATCCGGAGGTCACGCGCATCCTGTCGGCCAGCGACTACATGGCCGCCGATTTCGACCGGCCCGACGCCGCTGCTCCGGTGGGCATGTTCGTCGCCTGGTATGCACGCCAGGCCGATGGCACCGGCATCCATTCGCCGGAAATCTGCCTGCCCGCCGCCGGATGGGAGATCGCCTCGCTGGACCGGGCCGAGTTGACGGCAGGTGGCGCGACGTTCCCGGTCAATCGCGCGATCATCCAGAAGGGTCTGAACAAGCAAGTTGTGCTCTACTGGTTCGAGCAGCGGGGCACGCGCCTGACCAGCGACTGGCAGGCCAAGTTTTCCGCCGTGCGCGACGGTCTGCTGACCGGGCGCAGCGATGGGATGATGGTTCGCTTCACGACCCCCCTGCACCCGGACGAGACCGAGGCCGACGCCGAGGCGCGGCTGCGCGAAATGGCCCGCGCGGCCCTTCCGGCGTTGCAGCCGCTGATTCCCGACTGAGGCGCTATTTGCTGAACACCCGCTCGTAGGCGGCCAGAAGCTGTGGGACCGAGTGATCCCAACTCAGGGTGTCGAGCACCCGGTCGCGCCCGCGCTGGCCCATGGCGCGGGCCTCCTGCGGATTGTCCATCAGCCAGGCGATCTTGTCGGCGAAATCCTCGGGGTCGTTTGCGCGTGCGTAGAGCGAGGCATCGCCGGCCGAGGCCCGCCCTTCGGTCAGATCGAACTGCACGCAGGGCTTTTCCAGGGTCATGTATTCCATGACTTTGTTCATCGTGGAAATGTCGTTCATCGCGTTCTTGGGGTCGGGGGCCAGCCCGATGTCGATGGCGTTCAGCGCGCCCAGCATAACGTCGCCATAAAGCGCGCCGGTAAAGGTGAACCGTTCGGACAGGCCCGCCTGTCGGACCTTGTCCTCGATGACCTGCTGGTGTGGGCCGAAGCCGATGACGACAACATGCACGTCCGTTTTGCCCATGGCGATCAGATGGCTGACCGCCTCGACCATCAGGTCCAACCCCTCCTGTTGGCCGATAATTCCGATCCAGCCCAGAACGGTGCCCGCCCGACGGTAAGTCGCATCGCCGGGGCCAGGCAGGAACTTCTCGATCTGGGGGGCGGAGCGGACGACGAAGACGTCCTCTGCCGCCATGCCGCCGCGTTCGCGGGCAATGCGGGCGAAGCTTTCGTTCGTGGCGATGGACGTCTGGGCGCAGGCAAAGGTGATCCGCTCCCACAGGCGCATGACGCCATACAGCAGGCCCCGCTTGCCGAACTTCGCTTCGAACAACTCTGGACAGACGTCGTGGTGGTCGAACAGGGACCGCACCCCGGCAAGGCGGTAGCGCAGCGCCAGAAGCCAGATCAGATCGGGCGGGTTGCAGCCTTGGATCACGTCAAAGCCGCGATCCCGGCGCACCACGCGGGCCAGTCTAAACCAGTGCCGGATCGCGTGCAGGTATTCTCGCGCATAGGCCATGGCCCCCGCGTGCGCTTCGGGCGGCGCGGGGTGGCGGTAGATGTGGACGCCATTGATGACTTCGCGCGGCTTGTCCCAGCCCCGCCCGGTCGGGCAGATCACCGACACCTCGTACCCGGCGGCCGTCAGCGACGTCGCCTCCAGCCAGACGCGGCGGTCCAGCGGCACGGGGAGGTTCTCCACCACTATCAAGACACGGCGGGGCGGGTTGAAACTGCTCATCTCTGGGCCTCTTGGCGGGTCCGTCATCGTCACCAAAGGGATAGGTTGACCGTAACAATGGCAAGGGTTTGGTTCGATTTATCGGGGCGAAATGGTCCTGTCGCCACAACCGTGCCATGATGCATTGCAAGATGCCGGGCCAAGACGATGTCCAAGAGGGTTTACGATGCGTATTGCAATGATCGGCACCGGTTACGTGGGTTTGGTGTCAGGGGTCTGCTTTTCAGACTTTGGCCACGAAGTTATCTGCGTCGACAAGGACCCGAAAAAAATCGAGATGCTGGAGGCCGGCAAGGTCCCCATCTTCGAGCCGGGGTTGGACGACCTGATGGCGCGCAACGTGAATGCGGGACGTTTGTCGTTCACGACTGATCTGAAAAGGGCGGTGGACGGGGCCGATGCGGTCTTCATCGCCGTTGGCACGCCGACGCGCCGGGGGGACGGGCATGCCGACTTGACGTACGTCATGGCCGCCGCCGCCGAAATCGGCCAGGCGCTGACCGGCTATGCGGTAATCGTCACGAAATCGACTGTGCCCGTGGGCACCAACCGCAAGGTGGCCGAAGCCGTTCGCGCCGCCGCCCCCGAGGCCGACTTCGACGTGGCCTCCAACCCCGAATTCCTGCGCGAGGGTGCGGCCATCGACGATTTCATGCGACCCGACCGCGTCGTCGTCGGCGTGCAGACCGAGCGCGCGGGCGAGGTGATGTCCGACATCTACCGCCCGCTGTACCTGCGTGACTTCCCGATCATGGTAACCGATCTGGAGTCGGCCGAGATGATCAAATATGCGGCTAACGCCTTCCTTGCGACCAAGATCACCTTCATAAATGAGATCGCGGCCCTGTGCGAGCGGGTCGGGGCCGATGTCAAGAAAGTGTCCAAGGGCATGGGGATGGACGGTCGGATCGGTAACAAGTTCCTGCACGCAGGTCCGGGCTACGGCGGATCGTGCTTTCCCAAGGACACAGCCGCGCTGGCCCGTATCGGGCAGGAACATGCGGTCCCCATGCAGATCACCGAGGCCGTGATGCGCGTCAACGAAGGCGTGAAGGTTCGTATGGTCGAGAAGCTGCGCGACCTGTGCGACGGCAGCTTCAACGGCAAGACGATCGTCGTGCTGGGCGTGACATTCAAGCCGAATACCGACGATATGCGTGATGCGCCCAGCCTGACCATCGTGCCGGCTCTGGTGGGGGGCGGGGCCCATGTGCGCGTCGTCGACCCCGAAGGGTTCCGCGAAGGTGAGAACCTCCTGCCCGGCGTGCAGTGGCAGAGCGACCCCTATGCAGCGACCGAAGGGGCCGATCTGATGGTGCTGCTGACCGAGTGGAACGAGTTCCGCGCATTGGACCTCAAACGCATCGCGGGGTCGATGGCGGTCGCGCGGATGGCCGACCTGCGCAATATCTACAACCGGTCGGATGCGATGCAGGCCGGTTTTGAAGCCTACGAGGCCGTCGGTCGCTGACGCATGAAGATCCTGTTGGTTCACCAGAACATGCCCGGACAATACCGGGAACTTCTGGACTGGTTGGTCGGGCAGGGCGTGCACGATCTTGTCTTTCTGACCCAGCGACAGAATTTTCCCGAACGTCGGGGCGTACGGAAGGTGGTCTACAAAAGCCATCATGCCCCCGCCGGAGATGCCTATGGTCTGTCGAAGACCTGGGAGGAGGCCGCCGGCAACGGCTACGGCGCGGCCCAGGCGGCGGCGCGGTTGAAGGCGGCGGGATTCGTTCCCGACATTATCCTGGGGCACACTGGCTGGGGCGAATTGCTGTTCATGAAGCAGGCCCTGCCGGGCGTGCCCATTCTCGGGTTTTTCGAGTATTATTACCTCGCAAAGGGTGGCCCGGTCGGCTTCGACCCCGAAGAGCCGGCCAAGCCGGCAACGCCGTACCTGCTACACGCGCGTAATGCGGTGCCCAATAGCAACCTGCACGTGGTCGACAGGGGCGTGGCCCCGACCTGCTGGCAGCGCGACACCTTTCCCAAGATATTCCATGACAAACTATATGTCTGTCACGACGGTATCCGGACTGACCGGCTGCGGCCGGACCCGGATGTCGCGCTGAACCTGGGGCGTGTCGGGCGTATTTCCCGCGAAGACGAGATATTCACCTACCTAGCCCGCAACATGGAACGGACGCGCGGATTCCACACGTTCATGCGCGCCTTGCCTGCAATCCAGAAAGCGCGGCCCAAGGCGCGTGTTCTGATCGTTGGCGGCTCCGGTGCATCCTATGGCGCGGCCAGCCAGGCCGAAGGCGGTTTCCGGGCTGAACTGGAGCGCGAGGTCGGGCACCTCCTTGATTGGGACCGGGTGCATTTCCTCGGTCAGTTGCCCTACGCCGACTACCAGAAGGTCGTTCAGATCAGCCGGTGTCATATTTATCTGACGATGCCCTTTGTTCTGTCCTGGTCGTTACTGGAATCGATGGCGATGCAGGCAACGGTCGTTGCCAGCAACGTCGCCCCGGTGCGCGAGGCGATAACCCACGGTGAGACAGGCCTGCTGGTCGACTTCCTCAAGCCCGAGGCCTTGGCCCGGCAGGTTTGCGAGGTGCTGGCCGATCCAGCAAAGTTCGCCCACCTAGGGCGCGCGGCGCGGGACCATATCGTCGCGGAATATGACTTCCTGAACAAATGCCTGCCCGAGCATATCGCGCAGATCAACACTCTGGTTCCGGCGGATCGGCGCATCGAACTCTAGTTGCGCCAACTGTGCCCCGGCCCTATCTGCTGAGGCCATGATTGATCCTCTCGAAACCGCCCGCGAAGTTCTGCGCACCGAAGCTGCTGCGCTCGAAGTGCTGGCCAATGCCCTGCCCGATGACTTTACCGGGGTCGTCGATCTGATCGCCGGCCTGTCGGGGCGCGTGATCGTCACGGGAATGGGTAAGTCGGGGCACATTGCCCGCAAGATCGCGGCCACGTTCGCCTCGACCGGCACGCCGTCGATGTTCGTCCACCCCGCCGAGGCAAGCCACGGCGACATGGGCATGATCGGTGCCGATGACGTCGTGCTGATGCTGTCCAATTCCGGGGAGGCGGCGGAGCTGCGCGACATGATCGAACATACGCGCCGGTTCCAGGTGCCCTTGATCGGAATTTCGTCGCGGCCCGGCTCGACCTTGATGCAGGCGGCGGATCACCTGTTGACCATTCCCGCCCTGCCCGAGGCCTGCGGTATCGGGATGGTGCCCACCACCTCGACCACGCTGACGCTTGCGCTAGGCGATGCGCTGGCCGTGGCGCTGCTGCGGCGCCGGAACTTCCGGCCTGAGGACTTCAGCGTCTTTCATCCCGGCGGCAAACTTGGCGCGCAGATGGCCCGTGTCAGCACTTTGATGCACGCGAAGATCCCCGTCGTCGCCCCCGATACGCCGATGGCCGAGGCACTGTTGGTCATGACGGCAGGGGGGTTTGGCATCGGGGCCGTGGTCGATGGCGGCCGCCTGACGGGTGTGATCACGGATGGCGACCTGAGGCGGAACATCGATCATCTGATGGAGCGGACGGCGGGCGACGTGGCCACGCCTGACCCGCTGACCGTGCCACCGGATATGCTGGCGGCCGCAGCGCTGGCCATTTTGAACGATCGCAAGATCAGCGTGCTTGTCATCTGCGAGGGCGATGTTCCCGTGGGCGTTCTGCATATCCATGACCTTTTGCGCGCAGGTGTCGCATGAAGACTGTTTTGATGATCCCGGCCCGCTATGCTTCGACCCGCTATCCCGGCAAGCCGCTCGCCGAATTGCGCCAGAAGGACGGGTCGACCAAGACCCTGATCCATATGACCTGGGAGGCGGCGTTGCAGGTCGGCGGCGTCGATGCCGTTTACGTCGTGACAGATGACGAGCGGATCAAATCCGCCGCCGAGGCCTTCGGGGCCTCCGTCCTGATGACGTCGCCAGAAGCTGCGAACGGCACCGAACGCTGCGCCGAGGCCTTGACGCAAGTCGATGCGGATCTGGTGGTGAACTTGCAGGGCGATGCGCCGCTGACGCCGCCCTGGTTCGTTGAGGCGCTGATCGAGCGAATGAAATCCGACGCGACCGCGCAGGTCGCGACCCCGGTGCTGCGTTGTGACCGGCAGACCTACGATATGTTTGTCGAGGACCGGAAGGCGGGCCGCGTGGGCGGCACGACGGCGGTGTTCGATACCAACCTGCACGGTCTCTACTTCTCCAAGGAAGTGATCCCCTATATCGCACCCGGCAAGGTGCCTGAGCCCGTGCCGGTGTTCCACCATGTCGGCGTCTATGCCTACCGCCCAGATGCGCTCGCCGCCTACGTCGGCTGGCCCGAGGGCGAGCTGGAGAAGCGCGAAGGCCTGGAACAACTGCGCTTTCTGGAACACGGCGCGACCGTCGCCTGCGTCGAGGTCGACGCCAAGGGTCGCCTGTTCTGGGAGTTGAACAACCCCGAAGACGTCCCCCGTATCGAAGCCGTGCTAGGAGCCTGAAATGGACCCCCTCAAATCCAAGGTCATCGACGTGTCCGGCATCAAGGTCGGCGGGACGGAGCCATTCGCCCTGATCACCGGGCCATGCCAGCTTGAGAGCCTAGATCATGCCCGCATGATGGCGGAGCGCATCGCCGCTGCCTGCGCACCCACCGGCACGGGATTTATCTTCAAGGCCAGCTACGACAAGGCCAACCGCTCGTCCCTCGGGTCGCAGCGGGGGCTCGGAATGGAGGAGGGCCTTCGCGTCCTTGATCTCATCAAGTCCGAATTCGGCTGCCCGGTGCTGACCGACGTGCATCTGCCAGACCATTGCGCCCCGGCGGCGGAGGTCTGCGACGTGCTCCAGATTCCCGCCTTCCTTTCGCGGCAGACGGATCTGTTGTTGGCGGCAGGCGAAACCGGCCGCGCGATCAACATCAAGAAGGGTCAGTTTCTTGCCCCGTGGGATATGGCGAATGTAGCCGCCAAGGTGGCCAGCACGGGTAACGAGCGGATCATGCTCTGCGATCGGGGGACGTCCTTCGGATACAACACCTTGGTCAGCGATTTCCGGGGCCTGCCTGTGATGGAGGCGACGGGCTATCCCACCGTTTTCGACGCCACCCATTCCGTGCAACAGCCCGGCGGGCAGGGTGACACCTCGGGCGGGCAGCGGGAGTTCGCGCCGGTCCTGGCCCGTGCCGCCATGGCCGTCGGTGTCTCCGCCTTGTTCATCGAAACGCACCAGGACCCAGACACCGCCCCGTCGGACGGGCCGAACATGATCCCGGTCGACCAGATGGAGCGCCTTATCGGGGAGTTGAGAGCCTTCGACGATTTGCGCAAGGCCGCGTAAGGGCAAAATTTGATATCCAAGGCCGGTAGCCAAGGACCGCGTCGGTACATTTCCAGAGCAAGGAAGACTGCGCATGTTTGAGTGGATCACAGACATGATGGCGGCTGGCGGCTACCTCGGGTTGGCGTTCCTGATGCTGATCGAAAACGTCTTCCCGCCGATTCCTTCGGAGATTGTCATGTCGCTGGGCGGGTTCCTTTCGGCGGAGGGGCGGTTCTCGCTGCCGTTGGTTATCGTCTTCGGCACGATCGGGTCCGTCGCGGGGGCCACGTTCTGGTACTACATCGGCCTGTGGGTCGGCATCGACCGGCTGCGCGACTGGGCAGATCGGCACGGTCGCTGGCTGACCCTGTCGGGGCGCGACGTGGATGCCGTCAATGCCTGGTTTAAGAAGCAGGGCCATTGGGGGGTCCTGATCGGGCGTTTCCTGCCCGGGTTCCGCACGTTGATATCGGTGCCCGCCGGTGTCGCGCGTATGCCGCTAATGCGCTTTCTGGTCTATTCGACGCTCGGATCGCTCGTCTGGATCGGTGGACTGGCCATCTTTGGTTTTATCCTCCAGTCGCAATACGCCCGGATTGCGGGCTGGATCGATCCGATCGGCTGGGTCACGCTGGGCGCGGTCGTTGGCATCTACATCTGGCGACTGATCCGTCAACCCCGGCGCTAGCGCGGCAAGGGCGTCGTACCCGCTTTGTAGGCCGACCAATCCTTGATGTCCGGATAATGCTGCTTGCGCCAGGCCCGGACCCTGGGGTTCATCATCCGACGCCAGAGCGGGGGCACCATCGCCGCCGCCGTCATCACCGGATATCCGGCAGGCAGTTGCGGGGCCTGCGCAGCGTCGTAGGTCTGAAGCAGGGGGAAAGGCCGATCCGGCTTGTAGTGGTGGTCGGAGTGGCGTTGCAGGTTGATCAGCAGCCAGTTCGATGCCTTTTGCGCGGAGTTCCACGAATGATGCGGGCGGACCGGCTCGTACTTCCCATCGCCAAGGTGGCGGCGCGTCATGCCGTAGTGTTCGATGTAATTGACCAACTCCAGCTGCCAGATCGCCGTAAAGGCCTGAACCAGGAACAGGATCAGCCCGACCCAGCCACCCAAGGCAATGGCCAATAGCACGAACCCCGCCTGTAACGCGGCATAGCGCCAGAACGGGTTGGACAGGTCCCTCGCGGGTAGCCTCTTGCGCGCCAGCATCGCCTTTTCCGCGCGGAACGCTGATATGAAGCACTGCCACAGGACGCGGCCAAAGTAGCGGTGGAACCCTTCGTTGTAGCGCGCCGTCACCGGGTCGCGCGGCGTGCCCACGTAGCGGTGGTGCACCAACAGATGTTCCGACCGAAAGTGCGAGTATAGCACCATCGCCAGAAGGATATCCGCTAACCAGCAGTCCAGTCGCGGCTTTTGGTGCATCAGCTCGTGCGCGTAGTTGATGCCCACCGTGCCGGAGGCAACGCCCATTCCGAAGAACAGCGCCCACATTTCCAGCGGGGACAGGTGATCGGCCCGCGTTACGTACCAGATCAGCCAGAACAGGGTGACGAATTGCACCGGGGCCCAGATCAGGGTGATCGCGCGGTACCACCCAAGCCCCGTGCGCTCCATGTCGGGGTTCGCATTGCCCTCCTCCAGTCCCGCAAGCGCGTCGAGGATGGAATAGAGCCCCCATCCGTAGACCGGCATCAGCACCACCCAGAGACCGCCCTGAAGGGCACCGACAACCACGATGGGGATCAGCGTCAGCGAGACCCAGAAGGGAAGCGCAGCCAAGGGCCTTCGCACCTGTGCGTCAGGGATTTTCGTAAGGGTCATTCGCGGTCGTTCCCGTGGTTTTGCACACGATAGGGCAGGCAATGCCCCTCGCTCAAGCGCCCGTGCGCAATCGCCGCGTCAGGTGTCCGGGAAAGCCTGCCGCCAGGCCTTGGCGAAAACCGTCGGCAGGGCCTTGGGGTCCAGTGGTGCCCATTCGCCCCGGTCAGGGTTGCCGCCCTGGGTCGTTGTCAGGACCCGCAGCGTCAGGTGAAAATGGGTAAAGGTGTGGCGCACCTCTCCGGCGTCCTTCCAGCGGGCATCGAAGGGTGCCGCGGGGATCGGCGTGTCGGACCAGTCCGAGGTCGGAAAGGCCAGCATCCCGCCCAGCAGGCCCTTGGCCGGTCGCGTCTCCAAAAGGCACTGCGCGCCCCGGCGCGCGACATAGACATAGCCGCGTCGTTCCGGTTTGGGGATCTTGGGGGCCTTGCGCGGCAGGCTCTCGGCGATGCCGGCCTTGCGCCCATCGCAGTGGTCGCGCAGCGGGCACAGCACGCAGGCAGGCGATTTCGGCGTACAGATCGTGGCCCCCAGGTCCATCACCGCCTGCGCGTGGTCGCCGGGGCGCGTATCAGGCGTCAGCGTGTCGGCCAGGGCCCGGATCTCGGGCTTGGCACCGGGCAGGGGTGTTTCAATCGCGCCCAGGCGGGTCATCACCCGCTCCACGTTGCCGTCGACGACGACGGCGCGGCTCTGGAATGCGATCGCGGCGATGGCGGCGGCGGTATAGGGGCCGATGCCGTGCAGGGTCAGAAGGTCGGCCTCGGTCCGGGGAAATACCCCGTCATGATCCGCCACCACCGCACGCGCGCATTTCAAAAGGTTCCGGGCGCGGGCGTAGTAGCCCAACCCCGCCCATGCGGCCATGACGGCCGCGTCATCTGCCGCGGCGAGATCATGTACGGTGGGCCAGGTCGTCGTGAATGTCGCGAAGTACGCCTTCACCGCCGCTACGGTGGTCTGTTGCAGCATGACCTCCGACAGCCAGATCCGGTAGGGGTCCGGCATCGCGTCTGATCCGGGCGGGATGCGCCAGGGCAGGGCACGGGCCTGACGCCCATACCAATCGCGCAACGCTTCGCTTCGATCATCACGCATTGGTGAGAATGCTCCCTGTTCCCAGACGTGGTCCGTGATGTAGGGTGAACGTCAGACAGGAGAAACCCCGAACCCATGACCCGTTTTCGTAAATCCGCGCGCCGCGTCTCGACCTTGGTCGAGCGGGACATCAAGCGCATGGGCGAGAAACGCGGCTTCACCGAAACGCGCCTTCTGACCCACTGGGAGGAGATCGCCGGTCCGGAAACCGCGGCGATCTGTCGTCCGGTCAAGGTCGGCTTTCCGCGCAACGGCTTCGGTGCGATCCTGACCCTGCTGACGACCGGGGCGCAGGCCCCGATGTTGCAAATGCGCCTGCCCCGGATCATGGAGCGGGTGAACGCCTGTTATGGCTATTCCGCCATCAGTCGCATCGACATCACGCAAACGGCACCCACGGGCTTTGCCGAAGGACAGGCCGAATTCGCACCCCGCGCGAAGGTCAGGGCCGAACCCGGCCCGGAGGCAGTAGCCGAAGCCCGTCAGAAAACCGCAGACGTCGGCGACGAGGGGCTGCGACAGTCGCTTGAACGGCTGGCCGCCAATATCATATCGAAACAGAGGGCCTGAGGGCCAAAGACGGAGAATCTTGATGATAACACGACGCAAAGCCCTGACCCTTGGCGGGATTGGACTTCTCGCCGGCGGCGGCTTCACCCTACTGCGCGACACCCGAACTGGGGATGCCGCCGGTCTGGCCGACCTTGGCGCAGCCAACGCGCAGGGTAATTCGCCGATCGAGGACGTGACGCTGGGCGACCTGAATGCGCCGGTGAAGGTGGTGGAGTATGCCAGCTATACCTGCCCGCACTGCGCAGCGTTCCACAATGAAACCTTCAAGGCGTTCAAGGCCGAGTACATCGACACAAACAAGGTGCACTTCACCTACCGCGAGGTATTTTTCGACCGTTACGGCCTCTGGGCGGCGATGATCGCGCGCTGCGCCGGTACTGACCGCTATTTCGGTGTGGCCGACATCCTGTACCAGACCCAAAGCCAATGGGCGCGCCAGGGCGATGCGGCATCCGTCGCGGAAAGCCTGAAGCGGATCGGCGCGCAGGCTGGTCTGTCGCAGGAAGCGGTGGATGCCTGCCTTCAGGATGCCGATGCGGCCCAGAGCCTGGTTGCGTGGTATGAGAGCAATGCGGCATCGGACAACGTCCGGTCCACGCCGTCTTTCCTGATCAACGGCGACATGCATACGGGCAACATGAGCTTGGGCCAGATTGGCGCGCTGATCGACGAGGCTAGCTGAAACAGCGCACGCGTCGCCTTTGAGGAACGCCGCAACACCATCACACGCGGGCCGGTCGTTCTTGGCGATCGGTCCGTTTGCACGTCCGGGGGGAGTCAGAACTTCATCGAGGCGAGTGCGCCATCGAGCGGGCTCCAATCGTCGAGTTGCAGTCGCACCGGCACCGTCATGACCTGACCCCGAAGGTTCGCGGGTAGGCGCACTGCGTCCTTTTCGGTCGTCACCGGCTGGGCGGAGAGTTTGGCGGCCCGCTCCCCGAGGCGTTTCAACAGCGCGGGGGTCAGGGGCTGATGATCCGCCAGAGCTTCGGTCCCGCGCAGGTCCGCACCCAGCGTGCGCAGTGTCTCGAAAAACTTCTCCGGCCGCCCGATCCCCGCGAAGGCGAAGACGGGGAGGTCTTGCCAGTCCATACCGGTCTGCAATGGCGCAAGGTGCCCGGTCAGACGCGGGGGCGTTGCGGGCAGGTCCACCTGTTCGTTTCCGATGGTTAGCACAAAATCGGCGCGCGCCAATCCGGTTGCCACCGGTTCGCGCAACGGTCCTGCCGGGATGACGCGCCCGTTGCCAAAGCCCGCACCCGCATCGACGACAATGATGGAGATGTCCTTGACCAGCGCCGGGTTCTGGAAACCGTCGTCCAGCAGGATCGTCTGCGCGCCGGCGGCGACGGCGGCACGTGCGCCCGCGGCCCGGTCGCGGGCGACCCATGTGGGGGCAAAGGCGGACAGCAGTAGCGGCTCGTCCCCCGTTTGTTCGGCGGTATGCACCTGCGGATCGACGCGCGTAGGGGCGATAATCGTGCCGCCGTACCCGCGCGAGACGATATGCGCCGAGATCCCCCTGTTGCACAGCCGTTCGGCCAAGGCGATGACTGTTGGCGTCTTGCCCGTGCCGCCAGCCGTCAGGTTGCCGACGCAGATTACCGGTACCTCCAGGCGCAGGCCCGGCTGCGCAACGCGACGGGCGGTTCCGGCGGCATAAAGCGCGCCCAGCGGGGCCAGAAGCATAGACGCCAGGCCGGGCTCGCGCGACCAGAAGCCCGGCGCGCGCATCAGTCCACGTCGTCCAGCATAGCAAGAAGCAGGTCCATTGCCCTTTCGGTAACGTCGGCCCCTTCGGAACAGACGCCCCAAGCCGCATGGGCCATGCGCGCCGCCGCATCCGGCTCCAATGTTGTCACCACCGCGTCGCCAAGCGTGGCGGCCGTGACCTGGCGGGTGGCGTCGGCCGCTTCCAGCCGGGCGTAGATATCCTGGAAGTTCACCAAGTGCGGTCCATGCAGGATCGCGCTTCCAAGAGCGGCGGGTTCGAACGGATTGTGCCCGCCGATCTCCACCAGCGATCCGCCGACGAAGCTGACTGAACACAGGCGATACCAGAGCCCCATCTCGCCCATGGTATCGGCAACGTAGATCTGGATATCGGAGGTAATCTCTTCCCCGGCCGAGCGTTGCGCGACCTTCCAGCCGCTGGCGCGCAGCCCGGCGACAATGCCCGGCGCACGCTCCGGATGGCGCGGCGCGATCACCAGCAACAGCTTGTGCCAGGATCGCAGCGCCTGCTTGTGCGCTTGGGCAGCGAGGATTTCTTCCCCTTCGTGGGTGGAAGCGGCAAACCACGAAGGGCGTCCCGCCAGCACCTGCGCCATCTTTTGACGCTCCGCTTCGTCATGCGGCAAGGCGGCAGAACCTTCCTTGAGTGTTCCAGTCACTTCCAGTCGGTCGGGGGCCAAGCCGAGTGTAAGCAGCCTGTCAGCGGTCGCCTGGTCCTGCGCCTGAACATGATCGAGTCTTGCCATCATCGCCCGCGCGGCACCCGGAGCAAAGCGCCAGCGACGGAAAGCCCTCTCCGTCATGCGTGCGTTTATCATGGCCACAGGGATCTTGCGCGTGCCGACCTCGGTCAGCAACGTGGGCCAGATTTCCCCCTCCGACAGGACGACCAGATCGGGCGTCCAATGGTCGAGAAAGCGCTGCATCCAGGGCCGGATGTCGAGTGGCACGAACTGATGGATACAATGCGCCGGCAATCGCCCGGCCAGGACCTGCGCAGACGTGATGGTTCCGGTCGTGACAAGAAACGACAGTTCGGGCCACTCATCGCCCATGCGGCGGATCATCTCCAGCAGAGAGACACTCTCGCCTACGCTGGCGGCATGCAGCCACATCAACGGGCCTTCGGGGCGGGGAACCGAAGCGACGCCCCGCCGCTCGTCCAGCCGGACGGGATGTTCTTTTCCGCGCGCCAGGCGCCTGCGAAGGATCCATTCCCCGAAGGCGGGCCAGGCCGTGAGCGTCAGATACATGCCGAGCAGAGCAGACCGAGGCATGATGTCAGCCCAGCTCCTCGGTGGGGGAGGCGGGGGATTCCTCGTCACGCAGCCGATGGATATGCGCAATGAAATAACGGGCGTGGGCGTCGTCCACCGTGCGCTGCGCCGCGCCTTTCCAGGCGTCATAGGCGCTGGCGTAATCGGGATACATGCCGACGATATCGATATTGTCGACATCCGCGAATTGGGTGGAGCTGGGGTTTACCAGTTCCCCACCGAAAACAAGATGCAGGCGTTGGACCATCTGGGCCTCCTGTTGGTTTGTATTTGTGCCTGTTAGCGCGTCCGACCTGCGTCGGAAACCTCAGACGATGCGATGAAGCAGGGCATCGGCAACGACCGGCGTTCCCGCGACCACGCCGTCAAGCTGTGGGTGGGGGTTGTTGAAGAGCAGGGCTTCGCCCCAGCGGTTCGCGATTCGGCCCCCCGCCTCGGACACGATCAGGGCTCCGGCGGCGATATCCCACTCCCATGCCATCCGCAGAGTGATCATAGCGTCAAAGCGGCCTTCCGCCACCAGCGCCAGGCGGTAGGCGAGAGAGGACCGGAAAGTCCGCTGCACAGGGGGGCACCCGCCCTTCCAGCGTTCGTCCGCAAAGTTTGACTTAGCCCCCAGGACCGTCGCGTCCTTCAGATCGTCGCGTCCGGTTGGTGCGATGGGCAGGCCGTTCAAGGTCGCGCCCTGGCCCCGCGCGGCCAGATAGGTCAGGTCCAGCATCGGCAAGTGGATCGCGGCGGCCACCGGGGTGCCGCTTTCTACGATGGCAAGTGAATGGCTGAAAGATTTAGACCCGTCTATGAAGGCGCGTGTGCCGTCAATGGGGTCGATTATGAAAACCTTGTCACGCGACAGTCGGTCTGGGCCGTCGGCCGTCTCTTCCGACATCCAGCCGTGATCCGGGCGGGCTGCGCAGAGGTCCGTCTTGAGCATCGCGTCGATCTCCAAGTCGGCCTCGGTAACGGGCCCCTGTCCGTCGCCCTTGTCCCAGGTTTCGGGGCCGTTGCCGAAGTGTCGCCGCGCGATTTGCCCGGCCGCCAGCGCCGCGTCCCGCAACAACGCCAGATCCGCCGTCAGGTCAGCCCCCGGCAATCGTCAGCCCCTCGACCAGCAGCGAGGGCACCTGCCGTCCGACGTGCAGCCGCGCGTCGTTCGCGGGCCGGATCGACAGCAGCATTTCGCGCAGGTTGCCGGCCACGGTGCATTCGTTGACCGGACGCACGATCTCACCGTTCTCGACCCAGAAGCCAGACGCCCCGCGCGAATAATCTCCGGTCGTGGCATTGATGGAGGAACCGATCATCGAGGTGATGAGCAAGCCCGTCCCCATCTCGGCCAGCAACTGATCGCGCGTCATGCCGCCCGGCGTCAGGCGCACATTGGTGACCGAGGGTGACGGCGGTGAGGAGGTTCCGCGCGCGCCGTTGCCGGTGCTGGGAAGGCCCAGCTTGCGCCCCGTGGCGAGGTCCAGTGTCCAGCTTTGCAATATCCCATCACGTACGATGTCGCGCACAGCGACCGGCAGGCCCTCTCCGTCGAACGGCCGCGACCCCGATATTCGCGGCATCAGCGGGTCTTCCACCAGAGACAGGTCCGCCGGCAGCACCGCCTCGCCCATCGCATCGCGCAGATAGGTTGCCCCCCGCGCCACGGCGGACCCGCTGACGGCCCCCAGCAAGTGCCCGATCAACTGTCCCGCCACGCGCTCGTCATAGATAACCGGGAAAGCCCCGGTCGGCGGCTTGCTTGAGCCTGCGCGCGCCACGGTCCTCTCCCCGGCAATGCGGCCCACGGTTTCGGGGCTGTCCATGTCGGCACGGTGGATGCGGCTGTCGCCGTAGTATTCACGCTCCATCCCCGTGCCCGAACCCGTGATCGCGACGCAGGACAGGGACGTGCCAGTCCGACGATACCCACCCTGGAAGCCATTTGTCGCGGCGAGGTGAATGCGCCGATCACCGTAGCCCGCGCCCGCGCCGGACACCTGGCTGACGCCGTCGACGGCCAGTGCGGCGGCCTCGGCGCGGGTCGCCATGTCCTGCAACTCGGACGGGGAAAGCGCGGGGCTGTCATCCACCAGATCCAACGCGGCAATGTCCCAGTCGCGCGCCAGCTGGTCCGGATCGGCCAGGCCGCAATACGGATCTTCGGGGGCTTCGCGCGCCATTGCCACGGCGCGTTCGGCCATCATTGTCAGCGTTTCGAGCTTGGTGTCCGACGCGGAGACGCAGGCCTGCCGCTTGCCTAGAAGAACACGCAAGCCGATCTCGACGCCTTCGGATCGTTCCGCATGTTCCAGCTTGCCCTTGAGGACGTCGATCGAGACCGATGTGCCGTCGACGGCGAGCGCATCCGCCGCTTCGGCCCCGGCCTTCCTGGCGGCGTGCAGCAGAGCCTCGGTCAGATTGGAAAGATCGGTCATCGGGCACCTCGTTTGTCCTGCTCAGGTAGCCCTGCGGCTCCATGGGAACAAGGTCGTGCGCCAATCCGCACCAATCAAAAGGCACCCCGCTTCCCCACGGGGTGCCCGCATTCGCTGTCGATGCCTACTTCAGCGGCATCCCGTTGGCCGAAATTCCGCCGCCGGGCGTGAACTCGATGGTCGACTCCAGTTGGTCGTCGCCCACGGGCCGCGTGATCGCGCCGGCCATGCCCTTTACGAAGGCGGCTTGCTGGGCGGGAATGAAGCCAAGGGCCACGATCTTGTCGATCAGTGTGAACCCCCCATCCAAGGCCAATTCGATCGTGCCGACTGGTTCGGGGATCGGCGTCTCGGTGGGGAAGTCAAGGTCGCCGCTGCCGCGCAGTTCCGCACCTGCGATGTTCAGCAGAAGCTGGTTCAGGGTCAACGTCTTCAGGTTGCCCGGGGATTCCGCCATTCCGGCGACTGCCTCGGGGTCGCCGAAGACGTCGATGTTCATCACCGCGCTGCCGTCCATGTCGAGGACCAGCGTCGCCGGGTCACGCGGCAGTTGCCCGGTCGGATCGAACATGCCCCAGAGTGTGTCGTCCAGCACAAGATCGCGCAGGCTTATCTGAAGGCCGAAGGGTTTTTCAACGCCCGGTTCGCCGAAGGGCAGGGTCAGCGCACTGCCGACTTCGGCCATCGATATATTGATCGGCACCGGAAACCCCGGCACAAGCGCGCTGAATTTGCCGCCCGTCGAGGAGATTGAATAGCCGAGGCTTTCTTCGCCCAGGTTCAGCGCCATCGCGCCGCCCTGCGACGTGCCCGAGACATCAAGTGGGCCACCCGGTGCCAGACCGACCATGCTCAGGGTGCTGCCGCTGTGACCGATTGTCCCGTCATAGGTGATGTTCATGTCGGACAGGCCTTTGACGGGGCCTGCCGGGATACCCCCGAAGGTGCCTTCGAAATCCGACGTGACGCCGGTTAAGACATAGGTGAAATTGAACTCGTCGCCGGAGTCGGAGTAATTCGACGCGATATCGAGGCCATCGAAACGCGACGTCTGGGCAAACCCGTCGCCGTCCGCTCCAAGTCCCGAGCGATATTCGCTCTCCGCCCCGGCCATGCGCATCGTGACTGTGTACGGCTCTCCTGCCTGATCGCCCTCGGTGACGATGCTGTCCACTTCGATCGTGATCGTATCGGCGGCGATGTCATAGACACGCCCTTCTCCCTCGTCACGCGCGACGATTGAAAGGTTCTGATGCCGCGTCGTAATGGATTGATCGATCTGGGCCCCATCGGCAATGCTGCTGGTCTGGGCCACCGATTCGGTCGGTACCTCGATGACGACGCTGCCGTCCGGCTGCTCGATCATGGTGACTGAGCCGAAATCGGTCCTGCTGACAACGCCGCCCATCTCGGTGCGGTAATTCAAACCCTCCAGAACGAGTTTACCATTGGAATACTCGGCGGATTGCGAGCCGAGCGTCCCGCCGAGGCGATTGTAGAGATCCTGCCAATCCTGCCAGAGTGTCGGAGCCTGTAATTCCGCCCACGCGGCGGGCGCGGTGGCCAAGAGCAAGGCTGCGGCCCCAGCCAGCCTTGTGAGGGCAAACGTCTGTTTCGGCATCGGGTCGGTTCCTTTAACAATGTCCCGAAACACCAAACCGGACCTCGCCGCAGGGGTCAACCGAAGGAACGCCATGACCGACCTTACCAACAAAACCGTATTGATCACCGGGGCCTCGCGCGGGATCGGTGCCGCCGCCGCCCGTGCCTTTGCCGCCAAGGGCGCGCGAGTCGCCCTGTTGTCGCGCAGCACCGGAGATATCGCCGACCTGGCCGGAGAAATCGGCGACGCCGCGCTCGCCATTCCGTGCGATGTGTCCAACTGGACGGAGATGGCCCGCGCCGTCGACGCCACGGTCGAGACCTTCGGGTCGCTGGACGTGGTCATCAACAACGCCGGCATCATCGAGCCGATCACCCCGTTGGCCGAGGTGGACGTGGACGGCTGGAACACTGTCATCGACGTAAACATAAAGGGCGTCTTCCACGGAATGCGCGCGGCCCTGCCGATCATGCAGGCGCAGGGCGCTGGCACGATCATAACCATCAGTTCGGGAGCGGCGCATCGCGCCCTGGCCGGGTGGTCGGCCTATTGCACATCAAAGGCCGGGGCAAAGATGCTGACCGAGGCGGCCCACGTCGAACATGGAGAGACGCTGCGGATCATGGGCCTGTCGCCGGGCACCGTCGCCACGCAGATGCAGCGTGACATCAAAGCCTCCGGTGTCGGTCCCGTGGCCGCGCTGGAATGGGAGGACCACATCCCGCCCGAGTGGGTGGCCGACGCGCTGGTCTGGATGTGCAGCGCGCAAGCGGATGACCTGAAGGGCACCGAGGTGTCCCTGCGCGACCCGGACATCCGGCAGCGGATCGGACTGGCATGATCCGGTCCGACCGGGACGGCGACATTCTGACGTTGACGATTGATCGTGCGGACAAGGCCAATTCCTTGACCGCCGGGATGTTGGCCGACCTGATCGGTGCTGTGCGGGATGCAGGCGACCTTCGTCTGCTGGTCCTGACTGCGACGGGCGACAAGGTCTTCAGCGCCGGGGCCGACCTGGAGGAGGCGCGCGCCGGCCTGGCGACATCGCCGCTCTGGGAACAGCTTTCCGGGGTTGTTGAGCAGGTGCCCTGCCTAACGGTCGCCGCGCTTAACGGGACGCTCGCGGGCGGGGCCTTCGGTATGGCGCTGGCCTGCGATATCCGTCTGTCGGTGCCGGGGGCGTCGTTTTTCTACCCGGTGGCCAAGCTCGGTTTCCTGCCGCAACCGTCCGACCCGATTCGCATGGCGCGTCTGATCGGTCCCGCACGGACGAAGTTGGTCCTGGCCGGGGGCGCGCGGCTGGACGCGGGCGAGGCGCTGGCCTTCGGGCTGATTGACCGCATAACGCCTGATCCAGTGGCCGCGGCCCGCGATCTGGCGGTCGGTAAAGCGGATCATGTCGCCGCGATCAAGGCGATGGTGCCGCGCCACCCCTGAGCGCCGACGCAACGTCTTCGAAACCCTGCACTTGCCCCCGCCCTTGTCCGGAGGGCACGCTGCGCCCGACCGCCTTGGAGAATGCGCCCATGACCGACTACCCCACCCTTCTGTCGCCGCTGGACCTGGGCCACATGACGCTGAAGAACCGCGTCATCATGGGCTCCATGCATACCAATCTGGAGGAGACGAAGGACTGGAACCGCGTGGCGGAATTCTATGCCGAACGCGCTCGGGGTGGCGTGGCCCTCATGGTCACCGGCGGTATGGCCCCCAGCCGTGAAGGTGGGGTTTTCCCAGGCGCAGCGGGCCTCTTCAACGACGATGACATCGCAAAGCACCGTATCGTCACAGCCCGTGTGCACGACGCGGGCGGGTTGATCGCGATGCAGATTCTACATGCCGGACGTTACGCCTACGGTCCGGAATGCGTCAGCGCCTCGGACATCAAATCCCCCATTTCGCCTTTTGCACCCAAGGCTTTGGACGAGGCGGGCATCGAGAAACAGATACAGGATTTTGTCACCGCCACGCTCCGCGCCCGCGAAGCCGGTTACGACGGGGTCGAGATCATGGGGTCCGAGGGGTACTTCCTGAACCAGTTCCTGGTGACCCATACCAACAAGCGCACCGACCGCTGGGGCGGATCGTACGAGAATCGGATGCGGCTGCCGGTCGAGGTGGTCCGCCGCTGCCGCGAGGCCGTGGGTCCCGATTTCACGATCATCTACCGGTTGTCGATGATCGACCTGATCCCCAACGGGTCGACGCACGAAGAAGTCGTACAATTGGCCCAGGCGGTCGAGGCGGCGGGGGCCACGATCATTAATACCGGCATCGGCTGGCACGAGGCGCGCATTCCGACGATTGCCACCAGCGTGCCCCGCGCTGCCTTTGCCTGGGTAACGAAGAAGCTGATGGGTAAGGTCGGTATCCCGCTGATCACGTCGAACCGGATCAATACGCCCGACGTCGCCGAGGAGGTTCTGGCCACCGGCTGCGCCGACCTAGTGTCGATGGCGCGGCCCTTCCTGGCGGACAGTCATTTCGTCGCCAAGGCAGCGGCGGGCAAGGCGGCGGAGATTGCGCCCTGCATCGCCTGCAATCAGGCCTGCCTGGATCATACGTTCTCGGGCAAGATCAGCAGTTGTCTGGTGAACCCGCGCGCCTGCCACGAGACGGAACTGGTCATCGCCCCGACCGATGCGCCGAAGACCGTGGCCGTTGTGGGGGCCGGTCCGGCCGGGCTGTCGGCGGCGATCACGGCGGCGGAGCGGGGGCACACCGTGACGTTGTTCGATCGGGCGTCCGAAATCGGTGGGCAGCTCAACATGGCCAAGGTCGTGCCCGGCAAGGAGGAGTTCCGGGGCTTCGTCGAGTGGTTCGCCCGCATGATCGAGACCTCAGGCGTGGATACACGGCTGAACACCGAAGTGACCGCCGATATGCTGTCAAATTTCGATGAGGTTATCATCGCCACCGGCGTTTCCCCCCGCGATCCGGGAATCGAGGGGCAGGACGACGCCCGCGTCATCAGTTACATTGATGTCCTGCGCGGTGGGGCCAAGGTCGGTCCGCGCGTGGCAGTGGTCGGGGCGGGCGGAATCGGCTTTGACGTGTCAGACTTCCTTGTCCACGACGGGCATTCCGCGACCGAGAACCTGCCCGAATGGATGCATGACTGGGGCATCGCCGACCCCGAGGCGCATCGCGGCGGCCTATCGCCCGAAGGTCCGCAACCTAAGGGCCCCGCGCGGCAGGTCACTTTGCTGCAACGCAAGCCCGAGGCACCGGGCAAGCGACTGGGTAAGACGACTGGCTGGATCCACCGCATGGGTCTGCGCATGAAGAACGTGAAGATGATGGGCGGCGTGAATTACGAGCGGGTAACCGACGAAGGGTTGATGATCAGCATGGGCGCGGCGCGGGAAAACCCGACCGTCATCCCGGCGGATACGATCGTGCTTTGCGCCGGTCAGCTGCCCGACCGAAGCCTTGCCGACGCGTTGGAGGAGCAGGGCATCAGGTGCCACATCATCGGCGGGGCTGACGTTGCGGCGGAACTGGACGCCAAGCGTGCCATCGATCAGGGGACCCGGCTGGCGGCGACACTTTAGGCGGGGTGTCCGTCCGCACCGGTGCCGGACGGCGCATTGACAGGGGGTGTTTTCCACAACAACCCTGACGTCAGGAGGACCCGCCATGACCCAGCCGCAGGTGATCAGTTTCTTTGACGAGGCGACGAACGCCGTTTGCCACATCGTCCGCGATCCCGCATCGACCGCCTGTGCGGTGATCGACTCGATCCTGGATTTCGACCCGGCGTCGGGCGATATTTCCCAGAGGTCCGCCGATGCCGTTCTGGCCGAGGTCGTGCGGCAGGGTCTGACCGTGGAATGGGTGCTGGAGACGCATGTCCACGCGGACCACCTTTCGGCGATGCCCTATATGGCGCGTAAGACCGGCGCGAAAATGGGCATCGGCAATCGCATCGACGAGGTGCAGCGCGTATTTGGTAAGGTGTTCAACGCCGGTACCGATTTTCAGATGGACGGCAGCCAGTTCGACGTTCTGTTCGCGGACGGCGATACCTTCGCGATCGGCAACATGGAGGTAAGGGTGATGCATACGCCGGGCCATACGCCTGCCTGTGTGACCTACGTGGTCGGGGATGCGGCCTTCGTGGGCGATACGCTGTTCATGCCCGACTACGGCACGGCGCGCTGCGATTTCCCCGGTGGGTCGGCCGAGCAGCTTTACGACAGCATTCAGAAGGTGCTCTCCCTGCCAGACGATACGCGGCTGTTTCTATGCCACGACTACAAGGCACCGGGGCGCGAGACGTTCTGTTGGGAAACCACTGTCGCTTCGGAAAAGGCGGATAACCTGCACGTGGGCGGTGGAAAGACGCAGGCCGAATTCGTGGCGTTCCGCACCGAACGGGATGCCAAGCTGGGCATGCCCAAACTTATCATTCCGTCGATCCAGGTGAATATGCGGGCGGGAAACATGCCCCCGCCCGAAGCCGACGGCGAGACCTATCTCAAGATCCCGCTGGGCCGTCTGTCACAGCTCTAAATCAAGCCAGTGCGTCGACCATCTGCGCGCCGACCTTCTCGGCCGACTGCGGGTTTTGGCCGGTGACCAGGCGGCTGTCGGTCACGGCGAAAGCATCCCAATCGGCTCCGTTGTCGAACTTTCCGCCCAGTTCGCGCAGGCGCGTCTCCAAAAGATACGGAACCTGATCCGTCAGGCCGACGGCATGTTCCTCGCTGTCGGTGAAGCCGTTGACGCGCAGGCCCGCCACAAGCGGCGATCCGTCGGGCTTGGTCGCGCCCAGCAGGCCCGCAGGACCATGGCACACCGCGCCCACGACGCCCTCTTTGGCGTAAATACCGCTCACCAGTCGGGCGATGTCGGCGTTGTCGGCGAAGTCCCACATGGTGCCGTGGCCGCCGGGCAGGAAGACCGCATCGTAATCGGCCACATGGAGCGTGGCGACGGCGGGCGTATTCTTCAACTTGGTGCTGGCCTCTGCGTCATCCAGAAAGCGTGTGACCGGCTCGGGCCGTTTCGACGGATCGTCGTCCAGAGAGTTCGGGTCGATCGGGGGCTTGCCGCCCTTGACTGACGCGATGGTCACGTCGTGCCCGGCGTCGGTCAGCGCCCAGTACGGCGCGGCCATTTCGTCGATGTAGAAACCGGTCGGGTTGCCTGTGTCGCCCAGTTTGTCGTGCGACGTCAGAATGAAAAGTACCTTGGACATGTTTGTCTCCTTTAGCGGCGATGCTGCTCAACGCGCGGCGGGCGGTACAGGTCCATCTTCATGGGTCGGTTCTTATGATTGTGGCATACTGCCCGGGCCGAGGTCGGGCTGGGACCGGAGACCTGCCTCAGTTCGACATGCCGCGTCGTTGCATCTCCAGGGGGATGTTGAACTGGCTCGCCCCGATGCTGACATCGGTGTCCATGTTACCCAGGATCACAGTCGTCTGTGATCCGGCATCATCGGTAATGACCCATTGGCGCAGAGTTACGGGGGCGGGCGTGAAGATCAGCTTGATAGTCCCGTACTCGGGGTTCTCGGGGTCCTGCAACGTGATGGCGGTTTGCGTGTTGTCGCCGTCGTGGGCGACCAGCATCCCGGAGCGGCCGAAGTCAACATTCTGCGCCAGGATCAGCGACAGCGGAGTTTGCGACAAGGGGTACTGTTCGGGCGGCGTGTTCGAAACGGGGTCGAAAATGGCGACCTGCTGGCCGCCGGCGATCACCAGACCACTGTTGGGGGCGTCGTAGTCGAAGCGCGCATTGCCGGGCCGCCGGATCGACAGATCCCCGGTCGAGATGGACCCATCGCCGTTCACTTGCGTGAACTCCGCCTTGGCGGTCCTGAAACTGTTGAGGTAGGCGCTGACCTCGTTGATCGGAATTTCGGCCGAGGCGGGCAGTGCAAGTGCTACAAGCGTCGCGGCGAGGGTGAGGATACGCATAAGCTGAGTCCGAGTCCGTTCTGTGTTCGAATGGGATATAGGTACGATGTGCGCCAAGTCCCACCGATATGCGATGACAGAAGGGTGACAGCGGTTGTCCGCGTAATCAGGCGTTGTGCCGGTTGTCCGGGTGCAGCGACGCGGCCAGTACGTGGTCCGACCGGTGGACCACGTGACCGGCGTGCAGCACGATCTTCGGGTCGGGGGGCTGTGCGACGTTGAGGTTCTTGTCCGGATAGTCGATTGTCGACAGGAAATGCCGCATGCAGTTCAGGCGTGCACGCTTCTTGTCATCGGACCGGACTACGGTCCAAGGCGCGTCGGCGGTATCGGTGTAGAAGAACATCGCCTCCTTCGCCTCGGTGTAATCGTCCCATTTGTCGAGGGACGCACGATCGATGGGCGAGAGTTTCCACTGCTTCAGCGGATCCGTCTCGCGCGAGGTGAAGCGTTTTCGCTGCTCACCGCGGGTGACGGAGAACCAGTACTTGTAGAGCCGAATGCCCGACCGGGCCAGCATCCGTTCGAACTCCGGCGTCTGACGCATGAATTCCAGGTATTCGGTCGGTTCGCAAAAGCGCATGACCCGCTCTACGCCCGCGCGGTTATACCACGACCGGTCATAGAGAACGATCTCGCCCGCCGTCGGCAAGTGTTTGACGTAGCGTTGGAAAAACCACTGTCCGCGCTCCTCTTCGGTCGGCTTGTTGAGGGCAACGACGCGGGCCGCGCGCGGATTCAGATGCTCCGTGAAGCGCTTGATCGTGCCGCCCTTGCCTGCCGCGTCCCGGCCCTCGAACAGCATGACGACCTTTTGCCCGGACTCCTGGACCCAGCGTTGAACCTTCAGTAACTCCACCTGCAAAGCGGCCTTTTCGACCTCGTAAGCGGCGCGGGCGAGGTGCCGCTTGTACGGATAGGGGACCACCTCGAACCGGGCGCGGGGGCGGGCGACGGCGATGCTTTCGGCATTCGACGGCTGCTTGTTCATCTGATCCTCCACAGAGTTCCGGGTCGGGATGCTGTTGTGACGGAGTGGCGGGGCGGTCGCCTTGATCTGGCTCAAGGAGAGGGTTTCGACGTCGGAGAGCGGGGGTGATTCACGGGTGATATGCGGCTGATCTGCGTCGGACGTAGAGTAGGGCGGATGTTCCAGCCGTTCGTGGCACGAGATCGCAGGACGCCGGGCAGGACCACGAGGCATTTGCAGGCAGAGGAAGAGAGCGCGGCGAGCGGTAGAGTGCCACCAAGAATCTCACGCCCGAACTTCCGGAGAGCACCCCGCAGTTCCGCATTCTCGGCGCGAAGAAACGCTAGCCGCATTTCCGCCCCGCCGCGGGGCGCGTCGTCTGTGACTTCGAGGCAGGTCGGGATCGTGACCATGCGCTTGGCGAGGGCACGGACCATCTTGCCGATCCCGGCGACGTAGTGTGGCGCGTAGATGCGCAGCCCGACCTTCAAGTCGCAATCCTGCGGGTAGGTGACCACCACACCAAAGCCGGAAAACTCGCTGCGGTCATGCGGCGGGTAGCGGGCACCACGCGTCGCCATCCATGCAGGGTTCTCGCGCTCTTCCATAAAATGGTGGAGTTCAACGGGTGCTGAATCGTGCGACTTTACCTGCACCGGAAGTCCCTCAATCCTGAAGAGGTCGGGAACGAGAACGTGGCTGCCGTGGTATCGAGAGACCAGTTCGCAGCGAACAGCCGAGATAAGGACGAGCTGTCATCATCCACATCGAAGACGACACGGCACGGACCATTCAGGAGTCGGCATCGATGATTTCGTAAACCCGGTCAGCACCATTCTGAGGAGGGAAATCCCTGTATCCCGCCGTCTGCCAAAGAACCTCACCGGCGAGGAAGGCGCGGGTTCCATCTCAACGGTAGCGGTGCCGGATTCCTTCGCCGCAGCAACCGATGCTGCGCGCGCAAGACCGATCGATAAGGCTTCTGGCCGACATTCTTGCCTACCCGTTCGGATCCGGCAGCAGGATGTCGCGCTTGCCGACGTGGTTGGCCGCAGTCACCGCGCCGTTGTCCTCCATCTGCTCAACCAGGCGCGCGGCCTTGTTGTAGCCGATGCCCAGCTTGCGCTGGATGTAGGAGGTGGAGCATTTGCGGTCACGAGCGACGATTTGGACCGCCTGATCGTAGAGTGCATCTTCGCCGCCGGAGTCGCCGCCCGTCAGGCCCAGCACCGCGTCGATGTCGCCCGCCGCGTCGCCGTCGGGTCCGTCCAGCACGCTGGACGCATATTCCGGCGGGCCGAAGGATTTCAGGTGGTTGACGATTTCCTCGACTTCCTCATCCGAGCAGAAGGGGCCGTGGATACGGGTGATCTTGGAGCCGCCAGCCATGTAGAGCATGTCGCCCATGCCCAGAAGTTGCTCGGCCCCCATCTCGCCCAGGATCGTGCGGCTGTCGATTTTCGAGGTGACGTGGAAAGAGATCCGCGTCGGAAAGTTCGCCTTGATCGTGCCAGTGATGACGTCAACGGACGGGCGCTGTGTGGCCATGACAAGGTGGATGCCAGAGGCCCGCGCCATCTGTGCAAGGCGCTGAATGCAGGCCTCGATCTCCTTGCCGGCGACCATCATCAGGTCGGCCATCTCGTCGACAATCACGACGATGTAGGGCAGCTTTTCGGGGACTGTCTCCTCGGTTTCGAAGATCGGCTCCCCTGTCTCATCGTCGAAGCCGGTCTGTACCGTTCGGCTGAACATTTCGCCCTTGTCGAGCGCATCCTTCACCCGACCGTTGTAGCCCGAGATGTTGCGCACGCCCATTCGGGACATCTTGCGGTAGCGCTCCTCCATTTCGCCCACGGTCCATTTCAGGGCCACGACGGCCTTCTTGGGGTCGGTCACGACGGGGGACAGCAGGTGCGGAATGCCGTCATAGACCGACAGTTCCAGCATCTTCGGGTCGATCATGATCATCCGGCAGTCTTCCGGCGGAAGCTTGTAGAGCAGCGACAGGATCATGGTGTTGATTGCGACCGACTTGCCCGAACCCGTGGTACCGGCGATCAGCAGGTGGGGCATCTTGGCCAGGTTCGCGACGATGGGCGCGCCGCCGATGTCCTTGCCCAGTGCCAGCGGCAGTTCCTGGCTCGAGTCGCCGAAGTCGCGGGCGGACAGGATTTCGCGCAGAACGACTTTCTCGCGCCGTTCGTTCGGGAGTTCGATGCCGATGACAGTGCGGCCCGGTACAGTCGAGACACGTGCCGACAGGGCCGACATGGATCGCGCGATATCGTCAGCCAGTCCGATGACGCGGCTTGCCTTGAGGCCGGCGGCCGGCTCCAGCTCGTACATGGTGACGACGGGACCGGGACGGACGCTGACGATCTCGCCTTTGACGCCGTAGTCATCCAGCACTGTCTCCAGCATGCGGGCATTCTCTTCCAGCGCTTCGTCGGACAAGACGTGCCGTTCGACCGTTGAGGGGTCGGCCAGCAAGCCAAGAGGCGGCATCTCGTAGTCGTTGGCCTTCGCCTCGAACTGGAGCGCGGGCTGCGCTTCCGCGCGGGCCTGCCTTGACGGCTGCGCGGGCTTGGCTGCGGGTTGCACCACTTTGCGCGACAGGGCTTGGCGCGTTGTCGGCTGCGGAGTGGGATCGGCTGTTTCGATCAGCGTGTCTTCGTCCAGGCCGGGGGGGCGTATGCTGGCGTTGGTGTCGGCTGTCGGCGCGGTTTGCAAGGTCGACTCGGGGCGCGGTGCGACGGCAAGCGTCGGTTCGACCCGCGCTGTCGGGGCCATGGGCGCGCCGGGGGCAGGGGTCAGGGCCTGTGCAATATTTGCGCGGCGTACGCGGGTGCGCACGGCACTGGCGATGCGGGCGCTGACCCGGTCTTCGCCGTCGTCTGACAGACTGTCATCGGCCAAGGGCTCGGTCATTGTGCGCTGTGGCAGCCAGGACATCAGGTTGCGCCGGGTCGGTGTCTCTTCCTGCTCGAACACGTCGTCTTCGAAGGCTTCTTCCTCGCGCGAGGCGCGGGCCTCGCGGATGGCGGCGGCGCTTTTCATCGTGCCGACTGCGGCTCCACGCGCGGCCGATCCGGTCGCCAGCTTTATCATATGCACGGCATTGCCGAGGCCGGTCAGGAAGAAGACCCAGGCCCGGCGCAGGTCGTCGCGCGTGCATCCCAGCACCCAGGCACCGCCGAGGACCGTTGCACCGGCAATCGCCAGTGAAAGGATCTTGAGCCCGATCGATGCCGTGATTGGCAGGATCTGGAGCAGCGCCCCAAGAGCCGTATCACCGAACAACCCGCCGAGGCCGAAATCATGCGTCCAGCCGACCCCCGGGACCATCGATGCCGAATAAAGCGACAGGAGCAGCACCCAACCCGGAACGAACAATCCGCGCGGCAAGGCACGCTCGGATCCTGCGTGGACAGCAAAGCGCAGTCCCCAGATCATCAACCCCGCGGCCAACCCCAAAGAGCCATAGCCCAGAACCAGGTAAAGCGGTGCGGCCAGTGACGCGCCGAACAGGCCCAGCCAATTGCGCGGGGCCGCGTCTGTCGCCGCCAGCCAATTCGGATCGTCAGGATGATAGCTGAGCAACAGGACGGCTAGCGCCAGCCCGAACAGCATCATCAGGACGCCCAGACCCTCCCGCCCGCGACGGGCCAGGCTGATCTGCATGCTTGAGTCCAGAAGGGGATCGCGTTGCCGCACCTGATAGGCCATGAAACCTCCTTATGAATAAAGGCAATCGCGCAGGCGCGTCAGCCCGTCGATCGTCTCGCCAAGCGGACCCACAAGGGCCGCGCGAATGTATGTGTCACCGGGATTCCCGGCTTCGGTATCCCGGGCGAGGTAGGCACCCGGCAGGACTTTGACCCCCGCTTCACGCCACAGCTTAAGCGTCGCCTGTTCGCCGTCCTCGACCGGCAGCCAGAGGAAGAAACCGGCGTCGGGAATTTGCAGGTCCGGGAAGATGCCCTTGGCCGCCTCGAACTTTGCCGCGTAGAGTGTGCGGTTTTCCTCGACGTGGGTTTCTTCGGCCCAGACTTCGGCGGCGGCCATTTGGAGCGGCAGCGGAAGCGGCGCTCCGGCGTAGGCGCGCAATTGCTTCATGCGCGCGATGTTTTTCGGACCAGACACGGCGAAGCCCGAGCGCAGACCCGCAAGGTTCGAACGCTTGGAAAGTGAATGGAACGCCACGACCCGCTCAGGGTTGGCCCCGGTGGCCTTTATCGCTTCCAGCACGCCCACGGGTGGCTGGCCGCGATATATTTCGGCGTAGCATTCGTCGGCGCAGATGATGAAATCGTGCTTTTCGGCCAGCCGCAGCAGGTTCGCCCAGTAGTCCATCGAGGCCGTCGCCCCCTGCGGATTCGCGGGCGAACAGATGTACATAATGGCCGTACGGTTCAGCAGAGCGGGGTCAACCGCGTCATAATCGGGCAGGTGGCCGGTCGCGCTGGTCGCATTCAGGTAGACCGGTTCCGCCCCCACCGAGAGAGAGGCCACGGCATAGACCTGATAAAACGGGTTCGGCGTCAGGATCGCGGGGCGCTGACCATTCTTGGTTTCGGGGCAGAGCGCCATAGCAGCGTTATAAAGGCCCTCGCGCGTGCCGTTGAGCACGAGGATGTCCCGCTCCGGGTCGGCATCGTAGCCGTAGCGCCGCTTCAACCATCCGGCACAAGCCCCCAGAAGTTCGGGCGCGCCGTCGTTGGGCGGATAGGACATGAAGGCCGCGTTGTGCCGCGCAATCACCTCGCCCACCAGTGCGGGCGGTGCGTGGCGCGGGTCGCCGATGGTCATCTGAATCGGCGTATTGCTGCCGGGCGACAGGTCGCCAAGCAATGTCCGCAGACGCGGAAACGCATATTCAGGCAGTTCGGAGAACCGCTTCGGAGAAATCATCGCCTGTAGCCTCGATACGGGTGCTCTAACGGCCCCATTTTTAGCACGATAGCAAAGGCATGGGGCCGGGGTCTACGGTAAACGTCGGTGCGTCATGCAGGTGTGGCTTTGGGGTCGGTCGAGGGCGGTATTACCTCCGTCGCTGCTTTTGGTTCGTCTCGAACCTGTCCCACACGTCCATTCGCCCCTTCTGTCGGGCGTCTGCCAGCCACATCTTCTTGCGCGCGTCAGGTACCTCCAGCGTGCGGTAGATCCCGCCGGAGTATTTCGGTCAGTCAATTGCAAAACCTGCCTTCACCATTTCCGCCGAAAGATCGCGTCCATCGGGTAGGTAGCATCGTGCGACCGTCCGATCGTGAACGTCTTTCTGTGGTACTTCGGCCCGGATCTTTTGACCCTTGCACATGTGGATAAGCGCCCATTTTGCATTGTTGCCATGGGGATGGTTCATTTCTGGAGCATCCACACCGAAGAGACGGATCGGGCGCGCTGGATGACGCCCGTATCTCCGTCGATGATACGGGCGGAACCATTCAGAATCACCGACGTGGTCGTGCGAGGAGCTTTGGCCACCGGGAGCGGTGCCCTTTTCACGGGTCTTGTTAGCGGTTCGACGCGTTTGGGCAGCGCTCCATTGCCTGATGCCTTCCGACTGATCTTGGCGATAATGACGATGAATCCAATCAGCATGATGAGTGCGATCAGGCCGTCCAAGGCATCTCAACTTTCTGTGCTGTCCGGATATGGACCCCGTTCCCACCTAAGCCGTGGCCGAGTGGCCTGTTCCGCAAGAGGCAAAGTCCATGTTGGTTGCCGTTGAGATGCGCAGAGCGGCTGTCGTCTCCCTGGATCTCATCCAAGCGCGGTCTCCATCGCCGCGCCCAGCCGTAGCAACCGTTCTTCCTGCATCGGGGGGCAGAGCGCCATGACGCCACACATCGGCACGCCCGTGGGCAGGGTCAGACCGCAGAGGCCCAGAACGTTGCCGACGCGGGTATTGCGCAGCGCCATAAGGTTTTCGGTGACGTAGTAGTCCTCGTCCGTCATCAATCGTTCCCGATCGGGGGGCAGAATCGCGGCAGTTGGCAGAATCACAGCGTCGTACCCGGCAGTGGCACTCAGATAGGCGGCTTCAGCCGCGCGGCGCTTGCGATGCGCGTCCAGTACATCGGCGGCCTTGACGTCGCGCCCTTGGCGAAAGCGTTCCAGTATGCGGTCGAACATCAGATGGGGATTGGCCTCGATCACGTCGCGCCAGATCGCGTAGCCTTCGGGCGCGAACAGCAGGGGGGTCAGGTCCATCGCGTCCTTGACGGCCGTGACTTCCCCCCTCTCGACGACCGCCCCGGCATCTTGGAACCGCTCCACGGCGTGTTTGAAGGCGACGCGGGGGGCGTCGCGGCTGGTGTCCGCATAATCGGCCAGCACAAGCAGCCGCTTACCCTTCAGGGTTGCTCCAGACAGGTCCGCCGCCTTGCCGCCTTCCAGAAGTGCCAGCATCAAGGCCGCGTCCTCTACCGTGCGCGAAAGCGGGCCGATGGTGTCCATTGTCTCGACCAGGGGGACCACACCGGCGGTGCTCACCCGGCCCAATGTCGTCTTGAGGCCCACGAGGTCATTCCAGGCCGCCGGGTTTCGTACCGAACCGCCCGTGTCCGACCCGATGCCCACCGGGGCGAGGCCAAAGGCGACCGAGGCCGCCGCCCCTGACGACGACCCGCCGGGCACCCGATCCGTGTCGTTGCGATTGTGGGGCGTTGCGGTCATCGGGTTCAGGCCAAGGCCCGAAAAGGCCAATTCCGACATATGCGTCTTGCCGAGGCAGACCGACCCGCCGTGGGTCGCATTGGCCAGCACGGTCGCGTCGTCCTGCGGCACACGACCCTTCAGCAGCGCGGTGCCCGCTTCGGTCGCGACGCCGGCGGTATCGAACAGGTCTTTCCAACTGACCGGCACACCGTCCAGCGGCCCCCGGCGCAGGCCGAGGCCCGCACGGCGCGCCGCTGCCGCCGCTTCGGCCCGGGCGCGGTCGTCGGTCAGCCTAGCATAGATGTCGTCGCGCGCGGCGTGGCCCGCGATCGCGGACAGGTAGGTGTCACAGAGCGCTTCGGCGTCGATGTCACCGCTGGCGATGCCCCGGCCCAGGTCCGCCGCGCTTGCCCATAACCATTCCTGCATCGCCGCCTCCGTCAAAGTGTCGCGGGTCACGCTAGAGCGCGGCAGAGGATTGGACAATGGCGGGCGGGCGGGCATATCTGGGGTCATGAATGCAGATGTCATCATTGTCGGCGGCGGGCTGACCGGCCCGCTGACGGCCCTTGCCCTGGCGGACGCCGGCCTCACCTCCCTTATTCTCGACGCGCGGCCGCGCGATACCTTCGACGACGCGGGATTCGACGGACGGTCTTACGCGATGGCGTTGGGGTCTGTACGGCTGATGCGGGCCTTGGGTCTGTGGAATGCGCTGGCCGGGACGGCGCAACCGATGACGGGTATCCGCGCCAGTGACGGTCGCGCAGGCCAGGGGGCCTCGCCCCTGCACCTTGCCTTCGATGCCGCCGAGATCGGCGAGCCGTTCATGGGCCAGATGGTGGAGGACCGGTTTCTGCGCCCTGCACTTCTTGCCGCCTGTGACGCGAATGACCGGATCGAGATGCGCTTTGACACGATTGTCAGCGATCAACGTGCCACGGCAGCAGGCGTCGAGGTGGAGGCGGGCGAGACGCTGACGGCGCGTCTGTTGCTGGGGGCCGACGGACGCGAAAGCGGGGTTGCCCGCCGTGCCGGGATTGGGCGGACCGCCAAAGATTACGGTCAGACTGCGCTCGTCTGCGCCGTTGAACACGACCTGCCGCACAACGGCGTTGCGCATCAGTACTTCATGCCCGCCGGACCGCTGGCGATTCTGCCGCTCCGGGGCAACCGGTCCAGCATCGTTTGGACCGAAAGCGGCGACACGGCCGGCGTCCTGAGCGCGCTGCCCGACGACGATTACCTAGAGATCCTGAGGCCCCGCTTCGGCGACTTCCTGGGGGAGATCCGATTGCTCGGCGCGCGGCACAGCTATCCCCTCGGCCTGACGCTGGCCAATGCTTTCGTCGCGGACCATATCGCCCTCGTGGGGGATGCGGCCCATGGTATCCACCCGATCGCGGGTCAGGGTCTGAATCTCGGTATCAAGGATGTGGCCGCGCTGGCCCATGTGCTCGGGCGTGCCCGCGCGCGCGGGGAGGATATCGGCGCGGCGGACGTGTTGGCGCGGTATCAGCGCTGGCGTCGGTTCGATACCTCGGTCATGGGGATCGCGACGGACGCGGTGAACAAGCTGTTTTCTAACGACAACCCTATTCTGCGCTTGGGGCGCGACCTTGGCATGGGGGCGATTTCCAACATGCCGGTCTTGCGCCGAAAGTTTATCAGCGAGGCGGCGGGGATTTCCGGCGACCTGCCCCGCCTGATGCGCGGCTGAGCATCAATCCAGCTTGCGGGCCTCGTCAATCAGCATGATCGGAATGCCGCCCCGGATCGGGAAGGCCAGCCGCGCGGACTTGGACACCAATTCCTGAGCATCCGCGTCATACGACAGCGAACTGTTCGTCTGGGGGCAAACCAGCGCTTCCAGCATCTTGCGGTCATGGGTCGGGGCCTTGCCGTCGCTCATTGCAGCATGCTTTCGCCTTCTCCGCCGCGCAGGGCGAATTCCATCAGGGTCACAACTGTCTCGCGACGGGTGCCAAGGCTGGGCGCTTCCAGAAGCGCCTGCTTTTCCTCCGGCTCGAACGGACAGAGCATCGAGAGAGAATTTATCAGCAACTCTTCGTCCGCATCTTTCAAGCTGTCCCAGTCGGTCGAGAGGGACTGCGCCTCGAAATAACGGTGCAACAGGTCTAGGAAGGCCGGCCGATCGAAAGTCTTGTCGACTTCGGGTTTGCCGAGATCCCGCTCAAAGCCGGCCCAACTGACGTCGGCTTGAAGATAAGGCTGAAAGCCAGACACCTCGCGCGTGATCCGATAGCGCGACACACCGGCCAGCGTGATCATGTAGCGGCCGTCCTCGGTCTCGGACAGTTGGGTCAGCCGTCCGGCGCAGCCGATCGACTGCAATTCCCGCCCGTCGCCGGTCGTCTGGGCGCGCGGCTGGACCATTCCGATCAGGCGATGGTCCGTCTTCAGAGTGTCATCAATCATCTGAAGGTAACGAGGCTCGAAGATGTGCAGCGGCAAGCGGGCGCGCGGAAGCATCAGCGCCCCCGGAAGGGGAAACACGGGGATCGTCGGGGGGAGGTCATTCGATCGATACATGGTCAGGAACCTAGAGCGCGGGGTGCGTCAGGCAAAGATCATCGACGACAACTTGCGGCGTCCCTTCAGAACAATCGGGTCCGTCGGCTTCATGGCCTCGAAAATCGTGAACAACTGCGCTCGCGCTGCCCCGTCATTCCACTCCCGGTCGCGGCGAAACAATTCCAGCAGCTGATCGACCGCGGCTTCGGTGTCGCCGTTGGCCTGCAAGGCGGCGGCCAGGTCGAGGCGCGCCTGATGGTCGTTCTCGTCGGCCTCGACGGCGGCGGTCAGGTCGGCGACAGGGCCTGCATTCGCCGATTGGCGGGCCAATGCGATCTGGGCGCGGGCAGCATCGATTTCGGCGGTGCCCTCCAAGGCTTCGGGTGCGTCGTTGACTAGCGTTTCAGCCTCGTCCACCTCGCCAAGCGCCAGATGCGCGCGGATCAGTCCGCCATAGGCGACGGCGTTTTCCGGCTCCTCGCCCAGAACGGCGGCGAACGTCTGGGCAGCGTCAACGGCTTCGCCCGCGTCGAGCATTTCCTCGGCCGCGGCAATGGCTTCGGCAAGACCGTCGTCTTCCTCGGCCCCGCCACCCAGTGCGGCAGTGCGCTTTACGAACTCGGCGACTTCATTCTGGCTGACGGCCCCCTGAAAACCATCTACCGGCTTGCCCTGCCAGAATGCGTAAACGGTTGGGATAGACTGGATCTGCAACTGGGCCGCGATCTGCTGGTTTCGGTCGACATCGACCTTGGCCATGATCACCGCGCCCTTGTGACCCGTAACGGCCTGCTCCAACTGCGGGCCCAGCGTTTTGCAGGGGCCGCACCATGGGGCCCAGAAATCCACGATTACGGGGGTGGTCATCGATTTCTCGACCACCTCTACCATGAAGGACCTCTCGTCGACGTCGCGGATCAGGTCGGTTGGTGTGTCGGTCTGGGACTGGCCAAGTTCGATCATCGGGCGGACTCCTCTGTTGGCAGGTTATATGCGACCGAGCGCCACATATTCCAACCCTTCAAAGGTCAAAGGTGGCAAGCACCGGCGCGTGGTCGGACGGTTTGTCCCAGCCGCGCACGTGACGCAGCACCCGGCTGGAATGCGCGGCGCTGGAGATGTCGGGCGTGGCCCAGACGTGATCCAGTCGCCGGCCCTTGTCGGCGGTGTCCCAATCCGGGGAACGGTAGGACCACCAGCTGTACAGATTGCCATCGGGAATGTCGGCGCGCGTCACGTCGACCCATTTGCCCGCTTCCTGAGTCTGCGCCAGCGACTCGACTTCGACCGGTGTGTGGCTGACCACTTTGAGCAGCTTCTTGTGGTCCCACACGTCATCTTCGCGGGGTGCGATGTTCAGATCGCCCACAAGGATCGCCTTTTGGGGCGCGGCAGCATGGAAGGCGTCGCGCATGTCGGACAGGTAGTCGAGTTTCTGGCCGAATTTTTCATTGATCTGCCGGTCGGGTTTGTCGCCACCGGCGGGGACATAGAAGTTGTGGATCGTGACCCCGTTCTCCAACCGTCCGGCGATGTGGCGCGCGTGGCCGAGCTTCGCATGATCTTCGGCCCCGGCCTCGGCGATCGGCAGCTTCGACAGGATGGCGACGCCGTTGTATCCCTTCTGTCCGCGCGCAACCATGTGGGTATAGCCCAGCGATGCGAATCCTTCGGTCGGAATCTTGTCCACCGGGGACTTGCACTCCTGCAGGCATAGCACATCTGGCGCTTCCTCCCGCAGGAAGCGCAGCACAAGCTCTTCTCGCAGGCGGACTGAATTGATGTTCCAGGTGGCAAGGGTGAAGGCCATGTCTGTGCTCCGGGCTTTGGGTGCCGCCTTTTGGCAGGGTGAACACGCGGGGGCCAGCCCCGTGCCCCCGCCAAGTTCCCGAGATGAGGGGGGTCACGGCTTCTCGATTCTAAGGCGACGCGAAAGCAGCGCCAGCGTGATGAGGATCACGCTGCCCCCGACGGCATAGGCCCCAAGGATCAAGCGCACGTCGGCCTCGGGCATCTGGCCCACTTCGGTCGTGCCGCTTGCCGCGATCCAGAGAGTGGCGGCGAAGAACAGACGGCCAAGCAGGCTTTGCAGCGACAGGTAGGTCGCGCGGCTGCCGTCAGGCAGGAGCGGTTGAATCCGCGCGATCAGGAACGGTCGGGCAAGCGCGTCGGGCACCATCCGCGCCATCAGCAGCAGGACGGCCAGCGGCCCCGTCGCGATGGCCAGCGCGCCCGGCAGCGCCAATTGCAGGGCAAAAGCCCCCAGGAGCATCGCTGTCAGGCCGATGGCCGCCCGAAGGCGAGGTGCGACCAGTGACACGGCAAGCGATACCGTCATCATCGCGGCAGTTATGGCACCGCTGATGATGGGTGTCTCGGAGGCGAAGTCAGTACTGGCAAGGGCGCGTTCGATGAAGGGCTGGCCGAAGACAAAAGGCACGTGGCTGAAGGCATACATCACGATCGCCAAACCCGAAAGCCAGAGGAGCACCGGTTGCCGGACCGCATCGCGCAACAGGTTCAGGCGCGACGGGCCCGTCGGGTCGTTGGTGGCCTGTGGCGGCTCGCGGAACATCCATGTGACGGCCAGGAGGACGCCGAAGCCCGCCGCACTCGCGATATAGGGCCAAGTCAGATCGAATCGTGCCAGGGCACCGCCCCCCAGAGCCGAGAGCGCGAGGGCCGCGAACCCGGCCCGCCAGCCGCGCAACTCTTGCGCCTCGATCTCCTCCTCCCGGCCTTCGGCGGCTAGGGACTCGTAGAGGAGCGAACTGTCTGTTCCGGATGCGAAGGCCACTTGCGTCGCCAGAAGCACCTGAGCAACGGCGAACCACCAGAACGGGCCGCCCATCGCTTGCATCATCGCGGTCGCCACTCCGGCGAAGGCCGCGACGAGGAGGGTGCGGCGGCGACCCCAATGGTCCGAGAGCCAGCCCGACGGAACCTCCAGAACCGTCGTGCTCACGTCGAAGATGGCGTACATCAGGATCGCCTCGGCGGCCGAGAGTTCGGCCTGGATGTACAGAAACCAGATCGCCTGCCAGAAGAGCAATCCGGCCAGGAACCTGTACCAGGGATAGAGAGCGAGATTACAACTCAAAGCCGATCCGCCAGAAAGCGGCGGAAGGGGGCCAGCGCCTCGATCCGGTCGGTCAGCGCGGCCAGCAGCCCCTCGCTGCTGTCACGCCAACCCTCGACCAAGGGCATCGACAGGGCGAGCGACTTGCGCCGCATCAGATCCGCGTGCGGATGGTCCTGATCGTAGGGTTTTGGCACACGCTTGAGCGGGTCCGGGCCGATGTCCGCGATCTCGGCACCCGTCTGCGTGATCACGTCTGCCAGTTGGTCACCCCAGGTATCGACGAGCACGCGATACCTGCGCAGGGCCTCGCCCGCGAAACCGGGCACACCACAGGCGACAAGCGTGGCCGCGGGTTCGATGGCAAAATAGAACACAGGTGCCATGTCAACGGCGTCGCCGGTACGCCATGTCATTGCCAGCCGGGTCTTGAGGGGCGACTTGTCCTTGGAGAACCGAACGTCGCGGTAAATTCGGAATACCTTCCCGGTGTGGCCGTCGCCGGTGATGCGGCTGATTTCCTCGGCCATCAGTTCGGTGAAAAGCTTTGCCGGACCCTCGATATCGGTCTTCCACTGATCCTTGCGCGGCTCGAACCAGTCTTTCGAGTTGTTCCGCGCCAGTTGCCCGTAGAAGGCCTGCGCCCGGTCCAGCATCTGGGTAAATCCGTCCGACATCGCTTGCTCCTCGGTGGCGCTCTTCCGCGTCCTTTCCGAATCTAGCGCAGGTGGTGGGGCATGTCCCGGACCTTGATCCTGAAAACGCAAACTGCCCTAGGCTGATGGCAGCACCGGGTTCTGCGCCGCCGCGTGCGGGCATGGTGATGATGGCCGGCGTCGCCCCCGTTGGGCGGCCGGGGGAAAAAAGTCAGCCTGCGGCAAAAAAAGAGGCCGAACCCGAGGGTCCGGCCAAGTCCAACAGGGAGGTTGCATCAGAAATTCCGCTGATGCGCCGGTACATGAATATAATACTACGAGACGAAAGTTTCCCTAGGGTTAATTTTCGGAAATTTCGGAATTCTGAATCGGCTGTGACACCTGCGTCACGCCATCAGGCGGTATCCCCCGCTCTCCGTGACCAGCAAACGGGCGTTCGACGGTTCGGGTTCGATCTTCTGGCGCAGGCGATAAATGTGTGTCTCCAGCGTGTGTGTCGTGACACCGGCATTGTAGCCCCAAACTTCGTGCAACAGCACGTCGCGGGCGACGGTCCCGTCGCCGGCCCGGTAAAGAAACTTGAGGATATTCGTCTCTTTTTCTGTAAGGCGGATTTTCTTCTCATCCTCGGTCAGCAGCATCTTCATCGATGGTTTGAAGGTGTATGGCCCCAGGGCGAACACGGCATCTTCGGACTGCTCATGGGTGCGCAATTGGGCCCGAATCCGGGCCAGCAGGACCGGAAACTTGAAAGGTTTGGAGATGTAATCGTTCGCCCCTGCATCCAGCCCCAGAATCGTGTCGGCGTCGGTATCATGGCCGGTCAGCATGACCACGGGACATTTGACACCCTGCTTGCGCATGAGTCTGCATAATTCGCGCCCGTCAGTATCCGGCAGGCCCACGTCCAGAACGATCAGGTCGTAGAGTTGTTCCTTTGCCCGGCTCATGCCGGTGGCCCCCGAATCGGCTTCAAAGACGTCGAAATCCTCGGTCATCACAAGTTGTTCGGCGAGGGCATCGCGCAAGTCGTCGTCGTCATCGACAAGTAGGATCTTCTTGAGATTGGCCATCGAAGCCTCCGTTATCTGTTTCCCTATTGGTGCCTCGTGCCCCTCTGTCTGGGAAGTCTGCTCATCACCGCTCACGCCGACGTGTCGCCAAAGGTGCAAATGTTTCATATGTGCAGTGTGCAAGGCCCGTCATCGGGCGAAATGTTACAGGAAATCACGCGCGATGTTATCGCCCACCCCGTCCGAACTGCTGGCGCGCGCCTGCGCCGACCTTAGGGTCGGGCTGCCGGTGTCCGTGGGAAACGTCGTTCTGGCCTCGGTCGAGACCCTTTCTGCGGAACGTCTGGAGGGGCTGCGTCGCGCCGGAGATCTGGTTCTGACGCTATCCGGTCGCCGTGCGGAAACGTTGAAGGCGCGCGCCTACGACGGCGATGTCGCACGAATCGCGGTGCCCGAAGGGGTGGATCTGGCTTGGCTGCGCGCGGTGGCCGACCCGGCAAACGACCTGCGCGCCCCGATGAAGGGGCCGTTGGCGACGCTGCGCGGCGGCGATTGCGCCCCCTGGAGGACCGGCGTGCGCCTGGCCAAGGCGGCGCAGCTGTTGCCGGCCGTGGTCGGTGTCATTGCACAGGCTCCTTCCGGCATCACCCGGCTTTCGGTCGATCTCTCGGCGACGCCGCCGTTGCCGCCGACGCTGATTTCGGCAGCCCGCGTGCCCCTTGCTGTCGAGCGCCAGTCCCGTGTGCAGGTGTTTCGTGACGGGGTCGAAGAACACTACGCCATCGAGATCGGCATGATCGACCGCGCGGCCCCTGTGCTGACGCGCCTGCACTCGGCCTGTTTTACCGGCGATGTGCTTGGGTCCCTCAAGTGCGACTGCGGCCCCCAACTCCACGCCGCGATGCAGGCGATGGCCGAGGCAGGCGGTGGTATCCTCCTCTATCTCAACCAGGAGGGGCGTGGGATCGGCCTTGCGAACAAGATGCGCGCCTACGACCTCCAGGATCAGGGGTTCGATACCGTCGAAGCCAATCATCGGTTGGGATTCGAGGATGACGAACGGGATTTCCGGCTGGGAGCGGGCCTTCTGCGGCGGATGGGGATCGGCACGATCCGGCTGATGACGAACAATCCGCGCAAGCTGTCGATGATGCGGGGGCAGGGGATTGAGGTTGCGGAACGCGTGCCGCTGCACGTGGGACGGACCTCGGAGAATGCGGATTACCTGAATGTGAAACGTACGAAGTCGGGGCATCTGGAGTGATGGCGATGGCGGAAGCCTCCGGCGGGAGTATTTTCAAAGCGAAGAAGACGGATATTGTCCTGACGCCGTTGGGCGCGCGCTTCAGGGGTCGGGTCCTTCCCTGCACCGTCGGACGCGGCGGAATCGTGGCTGACAAGCGGGAGAGTGATGGCGGTACGCCAGTCGGTGTGCATGGCATCGTCGGAATGCTCTATCGCCCCGACAGGATGCCGAAGCCGACGAACTGGGCCTTGCCGATCGGGCCGGGTGATCTGTGGTGCGACGATCCTGCGCATGAGGATTACAACCTGATGGTCCGCGCGCCCTTCGCAGCCTCGGCCGAGGCACTGCGCCGGGCGGACCCGCTGTATGATCTGGTGATTCTTACCGACTGGAACTGGCCGCGTGCGGAATACAAACGCGGTTCGGCCATTTTTCTGCATCGCTGGCGCAGGCCGGGATATCCGACCGAGGGGTGCGTGGCATTCGCGCCGGAGCATCTGCTCTGGATTGCGCGGCGCATCACCTTTGGAACGCGGCTGATCGTGCGCGCCTAGTCCGAAATCCGCGCGCCGAAGATCGCGGAGCCGACACGGATGTGCGTCGCGCCGAAGGCGATTGCCTGCTCGAAATCGGCGGACATGCCCATCGACAGACCGGAGAGCCCGTTGCGGGCCGCGATCTTGGCCAGAAGTGCGAAATGCAGCGATGGGGTCTCATCGACCGGGGGGATGCACATCAATCCCTTTACCGGCACATCCAGCGCCCGAACATCGCGAATGAAGGCGTCGGCGTCGCGTGGCGCGATCCCGGCCTTCTGGTCTTCTTCGCCGGTGTTGATTTGCAGGAACAGGTCGGGACAGCTGCCGATTTCCTGCGCCATATCCGCGATGCGGCGTGCCAGTTTCAGACGGTCGATGGAATGGATGGCGTCGAACAACTCCATCGCAGGGCGGGCCTTGTTCGATTGCAGCGGGCCCAAAAGGTGCAGCTCCACACCTGAGTAACGCTCTTTCCAGGCGGGCCACTTGCCCTGGGCTTCCTGCACGCGGTTTTCGCCGAAGATGCGGTGGCCTGCGTCCAGTACGGCCTCCACCCGCTCGTTCGGCTGTACCTTGGAGACGGCGATCAGCGCGATTTCGGCAGGGGAGCGGCCCGCGCGTTCACAGGCGGCGTCGATACGGGCGGTGATTTCGGGAAGGGACATGGGTGGCCTCCGGCAGTGGGATACCCCATGTGCCAAAAAGAAAAGAGCGGGCACAAGGCCCGCTCTTCCCTCAACTGATGATCCGGTTGGATCAGAAGTTCATGCGAACGCCGAACGAAACGGTATCGACGGTGTCGTCGGCCGAGTCGACAAGGTTGCCGTAGTCGGAGTGGCCGTAGCCGAACTGAACGATGGCACCGCCACCCAGGTCGTAACCGACGGTCAGGCCGTAGCCTTTGATGTCGTCGACACCGGCTGCGTCGAAGTCGTACTCACCGTAGTTCAGGCTGGCCGAGATGGCACCCGTGGTGTAGCCGACGCCGACGCCGATGTGATCGACATCGTTGCCTGGGGTCAGGATACGACCGCCTGTGTTCGCTGCAAGAGGGACAGCGGCGATGGCTGCGGCTGTGAACGCACCGTCCGCAATCGCGTTCGGAATGTGGTTTTCGTATTTCATGTACGACAGGCCGGCCGCGAAGCCGTTGCCGAAGGAGGCGTTGGCCGACATGCCCAGCGCGCTGACGTCGGTCCCAGCGATTTCCGAGCCCTGGTAACCCAGGCCAAGACCAACGGTGGTGCCGCTCAGGTCGAGGTTATAACGGAAGCCGATACCCAGAACGTCGGAGGAGTTGGCAATTCTGTCTTCGGCCAGTTCGGCCGACAGAGCGACGCCGAAGTCACCGAACGAGTAGTCGTAGCGAACGACTTGTCCGTCCCACAGACCGTCGAGGCCGTTGTTGCCGTTGAAGCCGGCGTGCACGGTCTCGTCATCGCCGAGCGAACCGGAGTTGAAGGCAACCTCGGTCAGGGCCCAGTCGACGGCACCGTCGGTATCACCGGCGGTCAGTGTGCCGAAGGCACCCGAGAGGAAGATGGTCTCGCCACCCTGCCTACCGGGGAATTCGAAGTTTTCGCCGTTGCCGCTTTCGTCGAGGTCGATGGTCGCGCCGAAGGTCAGGCCGCCGTCGGTCTCGCCCGACATGGTGAACGTGATGTCCAGATCGGTGTGGAAGCTGGTCTCACCGTCGACGACGTTGACTTCAACGGCAACATCATCGCCGACCAAAGCGTCGTTGTTAAAGATACCCATTTCGGCGTTGCCGGTGAGTGTGATTTCGGCCGAGGCGGCGCCGGCGAAGGCAACCAGAGCGGTCGAGGCGAAGAGAACGTTTTTCATAGTTTTCCCTCGTGTTTCAGGATCGTCCCCACCACGGGAATCGCGTTGGGCGTGGGTGTCGTTTCAACTATCGGTGCCTCACTCGCAAGAAAGGCACGGGGGGATGTCCGGTTTTCGCCTGTTCCATGGTGCTTTCGTGCCACAGTACCGCCGCCCCTGCCCCCATCGCGCCCCAGTCTGGGGGGTGGTGTGGCCCGGATACCCCGCGGCACCTTGTTCGCCAGCGCGCAGATGGGTTAGGACATCACATATATAAGGACACCGGCACGCAGGGGGCGCTGATCATGGGCGGCAAGACATTGGGGCGGGGAATCGCGGCATTGACCGTATTGGTTTTCCTGGCTGGCTGCGGTGGCGGCGCGTTATTCGGAAAATCGCGGTCCGAGCGTATCGCGGAACAGGACAATCCGCGCACCATTGCGCGCGCACAGCGGTCGCAATCGACGCAATCATCGGTCTTCGACCTTTTCTCCAATCAGGACGACCCGAACGTCACGCTTGAGGTGAACCGTTATCTCTGGGCGGCGACGCTGGATGTGCTCAATTTCCTTCCCGTGCAGAACGCCGATCCCTTCTCGGGGGTGATCCAGTTCGGATATGGTACACCGCCGGGCGGCGGCCGTGCCTACCAGGCGACGGTGCTGATCCAGGACCCGGCGCTTGATGCCCGCAGCCTGAACGTGTCGCTGCGCACGCGGGGCGGCGCTGCCAGCCGGGAAACCCAGCGTGCCATCGAAGATGCGATCCTGACCCGCGCGCGGCAGCTTCGGATCCGCGACAGCAATCTCTGATCCAGACGTGTCCGCCGGGCACGCCATTCCACTACATCACTGACGCCCTGGCCCGATGGTCCGGGCGACCACCAGGGACCGTTTGCATGACCGACGCGCCGACCGGATACGACACCGCTAACATCGAAGCGAAATGGCAGAAGGCCTGGGACGAGGCCGAGTTGTTCCGTGCCGAGCGGTCGGACGCCCCCAAGTATTACGTGCTGGAGATGTTCCCCTATCCTTCGGGGCGCATCCACATCGGCCATGTGCGAAACTACACGATGGGCGACGTCATTGCGCGCTACAAGATGGCGTCGGGGTTCAACGTGCTGCACCCGATGGGGTGGGATGCCTTTGGGATGCCAGCCGAGAACGCCGCCATGGCAAGCGGCGGCCATCCCAAGGAATGGACCTATAACAATATCGACGTGATGCGCGGACAGATGAAGCCGCTGGGCCTGTCCATCGACTGGTCACGCGAATTCGCCACCTGCGACCCGGAGTATTATGGCCAGCAACAGGCCTTGTTCCTCGACATGCTGGACAAGGGGTTGGTGTACCGCAAGCCGGCCATCGTGAACTGGGATCCGGTCGACATGACCGTTCTGGCCAACGAACAGGTGATCGACGGCAAGGGCTGGCGGTCGGGCGCGGAGGTGGAGCGCAAGGAGCTGACGCAGTGGGCCTTCGCGATCTCCTCCATGGCCGAGGACCTGCTGGACAGCCTGGGCGACCTGAAGGATTGGCCCGAGAAGGTCCGCCTGATGCAGGAAAACTGGATCGGCAAATCGCGCGGGCTTCAGATGACCTTCGCCCTGTCTCAACCCGCACACGGTCATGACGGCATCGAAATCTACACCACCCGCCCCGACACCCTGCGCGGCGCGTCGTTCATCGCGCTCGCGCCCGAACATCCGCTTGCAAAGGCGCTGGCAAGCGAGAATGCCGACCTTGCCGCCTTCAATGCCGACGTTCGCAAAGGGGGCACGACCGAGGAAGCGTTGGAAAAGGCCGAGAAGCGCGGCTTCGATACCGGTCTGACGGTTGAGAATCCGTTGGGCGGCACGCTGCCGATCTGGGTCGCGAACTTTGTGTTAATGGATTACGGGACCGGCGCGATCTTCGGTTGCCCGGCGCACGACCAGCGTGACCTGGACTTTGCGCGGAAGTATGACCTGTCGGTCACTGATACTTTTGTCGCGCTCAATGATGGGACACCGGTCGCTGGCACCGCCTTCGTTCCACCCAAGACCGAGAAGGTCCTTTGGATCGACCAGCCCGCGGGTGTGGAGGAGGCCACGGGCCAAGAGGCCATCGACGCGACCATAGACTGGGCCGAGGCCAGGGGACTGGGCACCGGCAAGACCCAGTACCGCCTGCGTGACTGGGGCCTGTCACGGCAACGCTACTGGGGCTGCCCGATTCCGGTGGTGCATTGCGACGCCTGCGGTGTCGTGCCCGAAAAGAAGGAAAATCTGCCGGTCGAATTGCCCGATGACGTGACCTTCGACGTGCCCGGCAACCCGCTGGACCGGCATCCGACCTGGCGGGACGTGAACTGCCCGTCCTGCGGCAAGCCCGCCCGGCGGGAAACCGACACGATGGATACCTTCGTCGACTCAAGCTGGTACTACGCCCGCTTCACAGCACCCCACGCCCAGACGCCGACGAATATGGACGACGCCACCTACTGGATGAACGTCGACCAGTACATTGGCGGGGTGGAACACGCGATCCTGCACCTGCTCTACAGTCGCTTCTTCGCCCGTGCGATGAACGAGACGGGGCACCTTCCCGCCTCCGCGCGGGAGCCGTTCAACGCGCTGTTCACGCAAGGGATGGTAACGCACGCGATCTTCCAGACGCGCGACGACAAGGGGCGCGCGGTCTATCATCTGCCTGAAGATGTCGATCTGGACACCAGAACCGTCAAGGCTACCGGCGAGACGATCGAGATCATCCCCTCGGCCAAGATGTCCAAGTCCAAGAAGAACGTCGTGGACCCGCAGGACATCATCGCCAGCTATGGGGCCGACACCGCACGCTGGTTCGTCCTGTCAGACAGCCCGCCTGAGCGGGACGTGGAGTGGACGGCTTCCGGGGCCGAGGCGACGCACAAGCACCTGCGCCGCGTGCACCGTCTGGCGACCGACGTGGCACGGGCCGACCGCCCCGCGAATGCCGCCGATGCCGATCTGGCAAAAGCCACCGCGCGGGCCATTCAGGAAGTGACCGACGGAATCGAAGGATTCGCCTTTAACAAATCCGTCGCCAAACTCTACGAGTTTACCAATACGCTGCACAAATCGGACGCCGGAGCCGAGGCGCGGCGCGGCGCGATCAAGGTCCTTGCGCAACTGATGTCGCCGATGACGCCCCACTTGGCCGAAGAGATCTGGTCGATGATGGGCGGGGAAGGCTTCGTGCTGAGCGCGCCCTGGCCGGTGGCCGATCCCGCGCTGCTGGTCGACGATTCGGTGACGCTGCCGATTCAGATTAACGGCAAGAAGCGCTCCGAAATCGTGGTGCCCAAGGACATGCCCAAGGCAGAGATCGAAGCGCTGGTCTTGCAGGATGAGGCCGTGCAGCGCATTCTTGAAGGCGGTCAGCCCAAGAAGTTGATCGTCGTTCCGGGACGGATCGTGAATGTCGTCGTCTGATATACCTCGCCGCGCTTTGCTGACGGTCGCGCTAGTCGCACTTGCTGGATGCGGGTTTACCCCGGTCTACGGTCCGGGGGGGGGCGGCGCGGCACTGCGTGCGGCGATCCGGCCAACGGAGCCGGACACCGACCTGACATTCGCTTTCGTGCGTCAGTTCGAGGAACGGCTGGGCCGCGCAGTCGTGCCGATGTGGGAACTGGACTACACCATCGTCACTTCGGACGAGGCGTTGGCCATCGACGGATCGAACAACATCACCCGTTACAACATCGAAGGCTGGATCGACTGGACCGTGACGCCCGTTGGGTCGTCATCCGTCATGCTTTCGGGACGCGACAGCACCTTCACCTCGTATTCGGCGACGGGCTCCACCATCTCGACCCTGGAATCCGAGCGGGACGCACAGCGGCGTCTGGCCCGCATCTTGGCAGACAAGGTGGTCACGCGCCTGCTGGCCGAGGCGGCCACGCTGGCACAATGAACCTGAAGGGTGCCCAGGCGACGAAGTTCTTCGCCAAGCCCGATCCCGGCACGACCGGTGTGCTGATTTATGGGGCGGACGCGATGCGCGTGGCCCTCAAACGCCAGGAATTGATCCTGAACCTTGCGGGACCGGACGCCGAGGGTGACATGCGCCTGACCCGCATGACCGGGCAGGAGGCCAAGTCGGACCCGACTGCAGTGATCGACGCGCTAAAGGCAGTTGGCATGTTTCCGGGCGCTCGGGTCGTGTTCGTTGATGGCGCGACCGAGTTGCAGGCCGGGCCGATCCTGAATGCGCTTCAGGACTGGGCCAAGGGCGATGCGGCGTTGGTCGTCACGGCAGGCGCGCTCAAGAAGACGTCGAAGTTGCGAAAAGCGTTCGAATCACATCCAAACACGGCGTCGATCGGACTTTACGACGACCCGATGGGCCGCGATGAGATTGAGGCCCTGATCGCAGCGGAGGCCCTGACCTGCACGCCGGAGGCGCGCCGCGATATCGACGCCTTGGCCGCTGCGCTCGATCCTGGTGACTTCCGGCAGACGCTGACCAAGATCGCGCTCTATTCCAATGGCGAAGAAGTCACGCCCACCGCCGTCGCCGCGATGGCCCCGGCCACGGTGGATGCCGACATGGACGAGGTGATCCTTGCGGCCGCTGACGGACGCGCGGCGCAGATCGGACCTCTGATGCAGCGCCTGTCTGGACAAGGCGTAGCCCCTGTGACGCTGGCCATCTTCGCGACGCGCCATTTTCAACAACTGATGGGTCTGGCGCTTGGCACGGGGCAGGCCTGGGGGCCGAACCGCGACGCGTTGCAACGACAGGCCCGCGCATGGGGCGTCGCGAAGGCGGAACAGGCGCTTGCGCTGATGATGGATACCGACCTGACGCTGCGGTCGTCGTCCCGCGCACCGGCGATGGCGGTGATGGAACGGGCACTGATCCGGCTGGCGATGATGGCGCGCAGTTGACCGGTCAGGCGGCGAACGGGCGCAACCGCTCGACCTCTGCGCGGTAGGGCGCGGCACCGGGCGGCAACTCGGGTATGATCACGGCCTCGCGATAGGTGAGCTGCTTGACCAGAACGGGTAACAGCCGCTGGAACGCAGCCCAGACCGACGGCTCCGGCGCGGGAACCTGATCCGCGATCAGACCGTGCAGTTTCGGCAGATTATAATAGGGCACCATCGTGAACATGTGATGTTCGAGGTGGTAGTTCATGTTGAGGTAGATGAACCGGCTGACCGGGTTCATCAGGACCGTTCGCGTGTTCAGCCGGTGGTCCGTCACGTTCTCGGCCAAGCCAAGATGTTGCAACAGACCGGTCAGCACATGATGCCACGCGCCGTACATCCGCGGCAGACCCGCCAGCATGAAAGGCAGGATCGACCCCATCCAGAGCGCGAGACCGATCACCACCGCATAGATCGCGACCCATATCCGCGCAACTAGGAAGACGCGCGGATAGTCGGCCGGGCGCAGGTACATCGCCTCCTCCGGATGGACCTGCCCGGACGCGTGCAGCACCATCCGCCGCACTAGATGCGGGACATCCAGCAGGCCGAACAGATTAAGCACGACGCGCAACAGGTCTGGCGGGCGCATTGCGACGATCTCGGGGTCGCGCCCCACAATAACGGTATCGGTATGGTGGCGCACATGGCTTGCCCGCCACACGGTGGGCGAGCGCATCAGCATGAAGGCCGCGATATGGTAGACGACTTCGTTCATCCATTTCGTCTTGAACGCCGTCCGGTGCCCGCATTCGTGCCAGCGCGCATCCGACGCGGAGCCGTACATCACCCCGTAGATCGCCCAGAACGGGGCCGACCACCAAGATGGCCAGAGCGCGATTGCCATGCCCGCCGTCACGATCATCACGCCGATCCATATCACTGTATCCCGTATCGCCGGTGCATCGCGTTTCTCCATCAGCGCACGGATCGCATGCGAGTCCACCGGGGGGCGGAACCAGTTCGGCCCGCTCATACCTTCGGCCTCGACGCGGCGGTCGGCTTCGGCAGACAGGGTGTAGGCGTTTGACATCACCTAGACCCTAGGCCGTCATCCGCCCTGTGCACAGTCTGTTTTGCGGGGCTGGCCTGATGGGTGGAAATGGCGGAAGGTGATGCAACCTTCGCAATACGAAATGCTCGGAATGTACAAACTCATTGGCACAACCAAGACCCGCGCGATGCGCCCGCTCTGGCTTCTGGAGGAGTTGGAGTTGCCCTACGAATTGATTTCCGCCGGTCCCCGCTCGCCCGAAGCGATGGCCGCCTCGCCGCGGGGCAAGGTGCCCGTGCTTGAAACGGATGAGGGGCACATCTTCGATTCGGTGGCTCAGATGACCTATCTGGCGGATAAGCACGGCGGCTTTACGCATCGCGCCGGGACATTCTTGCGCGGCAAGCAGGATGCGCTGACCAACACGATCAACGAGACGTTCGACGCCGTTCTCTGGGCCTATGCCAAGCACAGCTTAATTCTACCCGAGGAACACCGCGTCGAGGCCGTGAAGCCCAGCCTGATGTGGCAGTTTACCCGCTACTCGGAAGTCATGGGCGAGATTTTAGGCGACCGGCCTTTCCTGATGGGGGATGAGCCCGTCGTGCCCGATATTCTGCTGGCGCATTGCTGTGGATGGGCGCTTGGCCGCAAATTCGAAGTGGATGCTACCGTACGGAAACATATGAACACAATGCGGGCGCGTCCTGCTTTCAGGAGGGCGAGCGCACATGGCTGAATTTGGGGTATGGGGGCTGGGGTCGATGGGCCTCGGTATGGCGCAAAGCCTTGTGCGCGCGGGGCATGCCGTTTGCGGGCACGATCCAAGGGGCGTCGCGCTCGATGGCGGTGTGGCCCTGGCGAACAATGCGCTGGACGCGGCTGTGATCGTGGTTCTGAACGCGGCGCAGACGGAAAGCGTCATCTCCGGATTGGTCGGTGACATGAAGCCTGGCGCGCTTGTCATGGCCTGCGCGACCGTCCCGCCGGACTTCGCCCGCGCGATGGAGGCACGCTGCGCCGAGGCCGGACTGCTCTATCTCGATGCGCCGATCTCGGGCGGGGCTGCCCGCGCGGCCGCCGGGGATCTTGCGATAATGGCCAGCGGGACACCCGAGGCATTTACAGCCGCCGATCCGATCCTGGCCGCGACCGCGACATCCGTGTTTCGCATGGGCGACGCGGCGGGGGCCGGCAGTGCGATGAAGGCCGTCAACCAGGTGTTGGCTGGCATCCATATCGCGTCGATGGCTGAAGCGATGGTCTTTGGCATCACCCAGGGGATCGACCCCGCCCGTTTCATGGATGTGATCCCGCAATGCGCGGGCACGTCCTGGATGCTTGAAAACCGCGGGCCCCATGTACGGGACGCCGACTATGCGCCTCGCTCCAGCGTAGATATCTGGCCCAAGGATCTGGGCATCGTTGCGGGCATAGCAAAGGACGCGGGCATTGACATGCCCATCGCGCAGGCGGCGCTGGCGCAATTCATGGCAGCCTCCGGGGCTGGCCTCGGGGGGGAGGACGATGCCGCGGTCGCCAAGGTCTATGCCGCACAGGCCGGCATCGATCTGCCCAAGGGCGACGCATGAGCGACAGCCGCCTGCGCGAACAGCTTTGCACGTTGGCGAAGTCCCTTTTTGACCGGGGGCTGACCCATGGATCGACGGGCAACATCTCGGCCCGGACGGAAGACGGCGGCCTGCTGGTCAGTCCGACGGGCACCAGCTTCGGTCGTCTCGACCCGGCCCGCCTGGCGCGGTTCGACGCGACTGGCGACCATGTGGGGGGCGATCGGCCGACCAAGGAAATGCCCTTGCACGCGGCGTTTTACGACACGCGCAGTACGGCGGGGGCGGTGGTGCATCTGCATTCCTGCCACTCCGTCGCGCTGTCGCTTCTGAAGAAACCGACAGATGATTTCCTGCCCCCGCTGACGCCCTATTCCGTGATGCAACTGGGCCGCGTGACGCTTCTGCCGTACTTCATGCCCGGCGATCCGGCGATGGGGCAGGCAGTACGCGGGCTCGCCGGCAAACGCACTGCGGTGATGCTGGCCAATCACGGGCCGGTCGTTGCGGGCAAGGACGTGGAGGCCGCCTGCAACGCCATAGAGGAGCTTGAAGCCACGGCGCAGTTGACGCTGATGACGCGCGGCCTTGGGGCGCGCACCCTCACGGAGGGGCAGGTCACGGATTTGGTCAAGACATTCGATTTGGAGTGGGACGCATGAGATTTTCCGCCAACCTCGGGTTCCTATGGACGGAACTGCCGCTGCCCGACGCCATTCGCGCGGCCAAGGCCGCGGGCTTCGATGCGGTCGAGTTTCACTGGCCCTACGACACCCCCGCCGCAGAGGTGCTGGCCGCGTTGGAGGAGACGGGGCTGCCCGCGCTTGGGGTGAATACGATCAAAGGCAGCGGCAGCGGCTTGTCCGCTCTGCCCGGAGAGGAAGTGGGTGCCCGCGTGGCCATTGATCAGGCCATCGACTACGCGCGCGCGATCGAGGCCGAGGCCGTGCATGTCATGGCCGGTTTCGCCCAAGGCGAGGCCGCCCGCGCGACCTTTGTCGGCAACCTGCAATACGCCTGCGACCGCGCGCCTGACCTGACCATCCTGATCGAGCCGCTGAACCACCATGATGCCCCCGGATACTTCCTGAACACGTCTGCGCAGGCGCGGGAGATCATCGCAGCCGTCGGACGCGACAACTGCAAGCTGATGTTCGACTGCTACCATTTGCAGATCATGGGCGGTGACCTGACCCGGCAATTGAAGGCTTGCGCCGGGGTGATCGGACACATCCAGTTCGCCAGCGTGCCCGACCGCGGTCGCCCTGATGCCGGGGAGTTGTCATACGACCACGTGTTCGCGGTAATCGACCTGATGGGCTGGGACATGCCGTTGGGCGCGGAATACAAACCGGGTGGTGACACGGATGCGTCGCTGGGGTGGATGGCGCGCTATCGCTGAGCCCATTTGGCTGCCTTCCGGCCGGCCCATAGGCCAGTTGCCAGGCAGGCGGTCAGAAGATAGCCGCCCGTCGGTGCCTCCCAATCCAGCATTTCCCCGGCCGCGAAGGTGCCCGGACGGGCGCGCAACATCAGCGCGTCGTCGATCGTGTCCCACCGCAGTCCGCCGGCCGTGCTGATCGCCTCGTCCATAGGGCGGGGGCCGCGCAGGGGGACGTCGAGATGCTTGATCGTCGGGGCCAGATCAATGGGAAGGGGTCGCGCAAACTCTTGCAGAAGGGCAATCTGAACGGGCGTAAGGCGCAGGGTCTTGCGCAGGTGGGTGGTCAGGCTTGTCTTGCCGCGATCACCCAGTCTGTCGCGTATCTGGGCCAGCGTCAGGTCCGGCTTCAGGTCGAGTGCCAGCGCCGCGCCCGCCCGGAGCGTGGGCGTCAGCGGATAGAGACCGCCACCCTCCAACCCGCGCGCCGAGAGGGTGAATTCGCCCCGGTGGGTCACGCCCTCTATGATCAACCCGGTGTTCTTGACCGGCGCACCGAGGTGCTTGGTCATATGTGGGGACCAATCCACCACGAAGCCCACGTTCGACGGCGCGAAGGGCGCGACCAGGTCGGGCATCCTCGCGGCCCATACGCCGTCCGACCCCAGCCTTCGCCAAGACGCGCCGCCCATGGCAAGAACGGTCGCATCCGGCGTGACGGCACTACCGTCTTCGAAGACGAGAGCTTGTCCGTCCCATCCGGCCCAACACGCGCGCCGGTGCAGGGTCACGCCCAGCCCGTCCAGCCGCGCCAGCCAGGCGCGCAGCAGAGGCGAGGCCTTCATCGCGTCGGGAAACACCCGGCCGGTTGAGCCAACGAAGGACGTCTGCCCCAGCCCATCCATCCAGCCGCGTACATCGCTTGGTCCGAAGGCATTGATCATCGGCCTAAGCGGGGGGCAGCCGTAGACGTCGGCGAACCGCTCCTCGATCTTGGTGATATTCAGCCCGGACTTGCCCGCCATCAGGAATTTGCGCGCCGGACTGGGCATCCGGTCGAACACCTCAACGGCGCAGCCCGCCCGCGCAGCCGCTTCCGCCGCCATCAAACCGGCGGGACCCGCGCCGATCACAGCGATGTTTGCCTTGTCCGTTTTCCGCTCCATCCTTGCGGGCATGTCAGACGAACCCGTTCCAGACCAGACCAATAACGCCGCGCCCGTCTGCGCCCTGTGCGAGCGCCCGATCCTGCCGGGCACACCGCAAAGCCTGCATCACCTGATCCCCAAGCTACGCGGCGGAAAGGGGGGCCCAACCGTTCTGTTGCATCAGATCTGCCATAACGAGATCCACGCCACCGCGTCCGAGGCGGATCTGGCCCGTCTGTGGAATACGCCCGAAGCATTGCGGTCCAACCCGCGACTTGCGAAATTTGTGAAATGGGTTCGCAAGCGGCCGGCCGATTTTCATTCCAAGACGCCGGGCGCGCGACGCGGCTGGAAACGTCGTTAGCGTGCCAGCGCCCGGATCGCCGCGACCCGCCTGACATGGCTCCGATAGGTCGAGCGCGGCTTTCAGCGCGGCTTTCACCGACACTGCCCGACCGGAGGTCATTGCTCTCTCAAATCATTTTTGCAGAACAGGGACGATGTGACATGGTTTCGGTGGACGGAAACATGGGAGACTATGAAATGATTGACCCGGAAGCCGTGGCCAGAATGGCCGCCGATTACACCGCCGCCTGGAATTCCAAGTCAGCCGAGGCGGTTGCCTCTTATTACGCTGAAGACGGGGAAATCACGATCAACAGCGGCGACCCTTGGAGCGGACGGTCGCGTGTCAAAGATATGGCTGCCGGCTTTTACGCGGATGTCCCGGATCTGACACTCTCGTGTGACGATGTGCGCTGCGCCGGGAACCATGTGATTTTTGTTTGGACCTTTACCGGTCACGATGCGTCGACTGGAAACCCTCTCAATATCCGCGGCTGGGAAGAGTGGGATGTTGGCGACAACCTTAAGGTGATCTCTTCTCGGGGTTGGTTCGATGCTGACGACTATGCCCGTCAGGCACAGGGCGCGTAGCGGTCGCAACAACGCCAGAACTCAAAGACGGAGGTCACTGGCAATCACCACCGTTACCGTCTTTGACCAGCTGGCCAATGTGGCGCGGCCTAGAACTGGCGTGGCAGGTCGACATCGCCGATGTCCAAGTCCTTGGCTTGGATGAAAAGCGGCGGACGACCCACAATGGGGGCCGCCGGTTCACTTGGCGAATGGCGCGGCGTCCCCCCAGATTGCCCGGACTCGCGCGTCGCGACCGCAGCCTGCGCGGTAGCGTTTGTAGGCCTCCCTCTTGGGAACGGCGATGCCGACGCTGCTGAAGGCCAAGCGGTCGTCAGATTTGTAATAGTCTTGGTGATAGTCGCCCACTGGATAGAACGTGTCCGCGTTCAGGATGGGTGTGACGATCTGTTGCCCCAGCTCCGCTTCGGCCCGTGCCTTTGCGGCCTCGGCGGTTGCGCGTTGTTCGGGGCCGTCGACCCAGATGGCGGTGGTGTATTCCAAACCCCGGTCGCAAAACTGACCACCTGCATCAAGCGGATCGATAGAGCGGAAATACAGGTCCAGAATTTCGGCATAGCTGATGGCGCTTTCGTCGAAGGGAATGCGCACGGCTTCGATATGGTCGCCCGAAGCGCGGTATTGTGGGGTGGTTGTTGTGCCGCCAGTGAAGCCGGAAACTACGTCGCCTACGCCCTCCACGCTTTCGAAGTCGGCTTCCACACACCAGAAACAGCCGCCCGCGACCAGCGCGGTATCGGCGTGGGCGGGCAGGGCAAGCATCGTCAGGGCTGCAGCAATGGAAAGGTACTTCATCGGAGTCTCCTGTTTCACTGGATGAAACCGAGAGGTCGCGGAAGGGTTCCGTCACGATGTCGTCATGTGCGTCAGCGCAGGATGCGGAACACCAGTGGCGCGCAGGTGATGACGAGGACAATGCGCAGCACATGGTGCGCGATCACATAGGCCACGTCGGCCCCCGCAACGATCGCCAGGACTGCCATTTCGGCCTGGCCGCCCGGTGCGAAGGCCAGGATTGCCTCCAATGGCGGAGCAAGGCCCAGGTGCAGTGCCAGTTCCGCGAACACGAATGTCACCGCTCCAAGGACCAGTCCGTGGCCCAGCCCGGCGGTCAGGATGCGGCGGATTTCGGTCAGGGTGATGCCTGTGTATTTCACGCCGACCACCAGCCCGATGAAGAACTGCGCCAACTGGATCGCCTCGGCCGGCGGACGCTGGGTGATGACACCGGAAAACGCCAGCACCGCCGACAGGATAAGGGGCCCCAGCAAGGACGCACCGATCAGACCCACGCGCTTGGCGATCCCCCAGCCGGCAAGGCCAGCGACGGCCATGGCCGCTAATTCCAACACGGGCACGCCGGAAAGCGGGGCACCGGGCGGCAGGGTCAGGTCGATATCCCAGACAAGCCAGAGCAATACCGGAAGGATCGAGACGATCAGAAGAATACGCGTTGCATGCAGCAGGGACAGGGCCCGTGGGTCGCCGCCCGACTCCTCGCCGAACAGCAGCATGTCCTGCAATCCGCCGGGCATGGCGGCATAGAAAGCCGTCGCCTTGTCAAAGCCCGCCACCCGTCGCAAGAAAGGATAACCCAGCACCCCGCAGATCAGCAGGAACACCGGCACCAGCGCGAGCGACGCCAGCATTTCACCCATCTGGCTGACGATGGCGGGGGTGAAACTTGCCCCCACGGCGACGCCCAGGATCGTGCGCATCGTGTTCGTCAGCGGGGACCAACTGGCCAATTTGACCCCGGCCAGGGCGCAGACCAGGCACGCGATCATCGGTCCCAAGAGAAAGGGCAGCGGAAGACCCGCTGCCCTGAATATGATCACGCCGCCGATGCCGATCGCACCGGTCAGAAGGATCCGGCCGATGTTCAGCCCTTCACCCTCTTGTTCCGGTTCGCCACCAGCTTCAGGCGCAGTGCGTTTAGGTGAATGAAACCTTTGGCGTCACGCTGATCGTAGGCACCGGCGTCGTCTTCGAAGGTGACGTGGGCTTCGGAATAGAGCGAATGGTCCGACCAGCGGGCAACGGTGCGTGCGCTGCCCTTGTACAGCTTCAGGCGCACGGTGCCCGTCACATGCTCCTGGCTCTTGTCGATGAGGGCCTGCATCATTTCCCGCTCGGGCGAGAACCAGAAGCCATTGTAGATCAGCTCCGCATAGCGCGGCATGATGCTGTCCTTGAGGTGCCCCGCGCCGGAATCCAGCGTAATCTGCTCGATCCCGCGATGCGCTTCCAACAGGAGCGCGCCGCCGGGTGTCTCATAGATGCCGCGGGACTTCATGCCGACGAAGCGGTTTTCCACCAGGTCGAGAATGCCGCATCCGTGCTTGCCGCCCAGCTCGTTCAGCTTGGTCAGGATCGCGGCGGGCGACATGGCTTCGCCGTTGATCGCCACGGCGTCACCCCTTTCGAAGGTGACCTCGACCATCTCGGGTGTGTCCGGCGCGTCTTCGGGTTTGGTGGTGCGCTGCAACACGTAATCGGGTGCCTCCTGCGACGGATCTTCCAGAACCTTGCCTTCCGACGAGGTGTGAAGAAGGTTCGCGTCGACGCTGAACGGGGCCTCGCCACGTTTGTCCTTGGCGACGGGAATCTGGTTCTTCTCCGCAAATTCCAGCAGCTTCGTCCGGCTGGTCAGATCCCATTCCCGCCAGGGTGCGATCACCTTGATGTCGGGGTTGAGGGCATAGGCGGCCAATTCGAACCGGACCTGGTCGTTGCCTTTGCCGGTTGCACCGTGGGCAACGGCGTCGGCTCCTTCGGCGGCGGCGATTTCGACCAATCGCTTAGAGATCAGCGGCCGCGCAATCGACGTACCCAGCAGGTACAACCCTTCGTACAGCGCGTTGGCGCGGAACATCGGGAATACGAAGTCGCGTACGAACTCCTCACGCAGGTCTTCGATGTGGATCGAGGAGGCCCCCATCATCTCGGCCTTCGCGCGGGCCGGCTCCAGCTCCTCGCCCTGACCGAGGTCGGCGGTGAACGTCACCACCTCGCAACCGTATTCGGTTTGCAGCCATTTAAGGATGATCGAAGTATCGAGGCCGCCGGAATAGGCCAGCACGACTTTCTTGGGGGCGTCCATCGGTGTCTCCGCGTCTTTGGTTGTCAGCGGGGTAGGACAAAGCCCGCGCGCCCGCAAGCCGCAGGGTGGGGTCATTGACGGGGCAACCGCCGGGAGCATAGGGCTATCCGGACCTAATCCCGGAGGATGAAATGCTGGGCTGGAAGCTGTTTGTCCGCGCGCTAACGCTGATTACCGACAACCTGATGGCGGCGATGAAAGTGTCGCTGGTACCCTATGCCCTCGCCGTTGGGGCTGGGTTGTGGGTCGCGTTGAGTTACCCCGAATGGGTCGGCGTTCCCCTCGATCCGGAAAATCCGCCGCCGCCCGGTTTCGTGCTGGGCACTATGGGGTCGCTTCTGGTCGGTGTTCTCGCAAGCTTGTGGATTTCCGTCGGCTGGCATCGCTTCGCCCTGCTGGGTGAGCAAAGCGGCGGCTGGGTTCCGCGTCTGAACGGGAACTTGATGCTGGGGTATTTCGGGCGGACGCTGCTGACCTTTCTGATGGCGCTTCTGGCGGCGATCGCGGTCATCACCATGCTGGTCGTTCTTTTGGTGCCGCTTTTTGGCGAGTCGGTTCAGGCCATTCCGGCCGTTGGCGGATTCTTTGCCGCTTGCTTGGTGTTCTACCGCATTGGTGTAATCTTGCCGGCGGGGGCAGCCGGTAAGCCGATGAAGATGGGCGAGGCGCTGATTGCCACCAAGGGACAGGCACAGACGATCATCGTGCTGGCCCTGCTGACGGTGGGTGTCACCCTGCTGCTGCGCCTGCCGCTGCTGATCGAGGAGACGAACGTGATCATCTCGACCCTCTATCAGTTCGTCACCGGCTGGATCGGCCTGATGTTGGGCGTCGGCACGCTGACTGCGCTTTATGGCCATTTGGTTGAGGGACGTCCCCTTGACTGATTTCGCCTCCCGCGCCGAGGCGGCGGCGGTCGCGATGCGTGATGTCTTCCCGCCGACGCCGTTGGCGCGCAACGACTACCTGTCGGACCGGTTCAACGCCGATATCTGGCTCAAGCGCGAAGACCTGACACCCGTGCGCTCCTACAAGCTGCGCGGTGCATTCAATTCCATGCGCAAGCTGTCCGGTGGGCGCGTCGCCTGTGCCAGCGCGGGCAACCACGCGCAGGGCGTCGCCTGGATGTGCCGGCACCTTGGGGTCGATGGTGTGATCTTCATGCCGGTCACGACGCCGGGCCAGAAGATCGAGAAGACCAAGCTTTTTGGTGGTGATCGGGTGGAGGTTCGTCTGACCGGTGACTTCTTTGACGCGACGCTCTCTGCCGCGCAGGAGTTCTGCGCCGAAACGGACGCGCATTTTCTGTCGCCCTTCGACGACGATGACGTGATCGAGGGGCAAGGCTCCGTCGCGGTGGAAATCCTCGAACAGATGGGCGCGCCGCCGGACCTGATCGTGATGCCCGTCGGCGGCGGGGGATTGTCGTCGGGAATGCTGGCGTACTTTCGTGCCAAGGGCGTTGTGCCCGATATTCGATATGTCGAGCCGGTCGGTGGGGCGAGCCTGACGGCCGCGCTGGCGGCGGGCCGGCCGGTGACCATCGACAAGCTGGACAGTTTTGTCGATGGCGCGGCGGTCGCACGCATCGGGCAGCGGAATTTCGACGTCCTGCGGCAGGTGCCCCCTCAGCATGTACTGCGGGTGCCCGAGAACCGGATCTGTATCACAATTCAGGAGTTGCTGAACGTCGAGGGTATTGTGCTGGAGCCTGCGGGTGCCATGTCCATTGATGCCCTGCGCGACCTTGGCCCCGAGATCGAGGGGCGGCGCGTCGTTTGTGTTGCCACCGGCGGCAATTTCGATTTCGAGCGCCTGCCGGACGTGAAGGAACGCGCGATGCGTTTTGCGGGGCTGAAGAAGTATTACGTCATTCGGATGCCTCAGCGACCCGGTGCCTTGCGCGATTTTCTTGATATTCTGGGGCCGGACGACGACATCGCGCGGTTTGAATATCTCAAGAAATCCGCACGCAATTTCGGCAGTGTCCTGATCGGGATCGAAAGCACGACGCCCGATTCTTTCGCCCGTCTGGAGCATCGAATGGCCGCCGAGGGCCTGGCCGCGCGCGACCTGACGGAAGATCCGCTTCTGGGTGAACTCGTCATCTGACCGCAGGGGCGGGCCGGCGATTGGATCATGCGACCGCCGAGATGGCCTCTAGCTCCGCCATTGTCTGGTCCAATACCTCGCCCAGCCGTACCGCGCTTATTGGCTGGGCGATGTAAAGATTCGCTGCGATTTCGCTCACCATCTGGGCTGCCAGAACGGCGATTCCGCTTAATCCAATATTGAGCGCGCCGCTGCGTAGAAAGTGGGCGGCCCGCGCATAGTCTTCAGCAGACAGACCCTGAGCCATTTGGTCGAGCGTGGTGCGCGCCTCGTCCAGATAGACGGATACGATGAACGACAAGTCATCGGTGCCGATTTCTTGTTGAAGCTCTTCAATGCGGGATCTGTCGATCATCAGGCTATTTTGACCGGCATAACCTAACCATCACTTTATGCAGCCAACGCAGAACCGTTCAATTTTCCGCTTCATCTATTTTTAAGGTCTGGCCGTGCAACATCGGGGTGAAGCAGACGCCCAAGGACTGATGACGTTTCCGAACGCTCCCACCGCGCCGCCGCCCTCGCAGGATAAACTGCGTGTTCTGGTCGTCGATGACAGTGCTACGCAGCGTCAGCTGCTCTGCTCGCTGCTGTCACGCATGGATTTGGACGTGGTGACTGTACCCGATGCGGCGCAGGCGCTGTTCCTGTGCATGTCGGACACGGAAAATCCGATCGGAATGATCCTGACTGACTGGCAGATGCCAGGGATGGACGGCCCCGATTTCTGCCGCGCGTTTCGACAGTTGGCTCGCGATGACTATGCCTATGTGATCCTGATGGCGTCCGAGACGGACCGCACTCGAAAAGCCGTCGGGCTGGAGGCGGGGGCCGACGATTTCGTCGCCCGACCACTGGATTTGGCTGAATTGCGGGCACGTATCAACACCGGGCGGCGCATCCTTGGCATGCAGGAGGCGTTGCAGCACCGCAATCACGAGGTTCATTCGACCCTGAGTGAACTTCGCGCTCTCCATGACGAGATGGACCAGGATCTGGTCGAGGCGCGCAAGCTGCAGCGGGCATTCATCCCGCCCGGTACCCACCGCTTCGGCGACTCGGACCTGTCGCTCCGGTTGGTGACGTCAGGGCATATCGGCGGCGATCTGGTCGGGTACTTTCAGATTTCGGCGACACGCATCGGGCTCTATTCCATCGATGTATCGGGGCACGGGGTGGCATCCGCGCTGCTGACGGGGCGATTGTCCGCGCTCTTCTCGTGGAAGTCGCGACGCGCGAACATCGCGTTCCGGTCCAATCAGAAAGACGTACATCGTCCTGACCAGGTCATGAAGCGCCTTAACGATTTGATGCTGAGCGAGATGGAAACCGACATCTATTTCACGGCCGTGCTGGCCTATGTCGATACCAGCACGGGTGAGGTTCTGTTCTGCCAGGCCGGTCACCCGCATCCGCTGGTGCGACGGATTGATGGGTCGGTCGAGCGTCTGGGCCAAGGGGGGCCACCTGTCGGATTGCTGCCCGACATGACCTTCGATTGCAGCACCATTCAATTGAAGCCCGGCGATGCTTTGCTGACCTATTCCGATGGTCTGACCGAATGTGCCAACACATGGGGCGACATGTTGGAGGAGGAGGGTCTGATGGACCTGCTTGCCAAGATACCCGCAGACACCGATCAGGCCGTCACCGCGATCGAGGCCGCCCTTCGTGCGCACTCCGGCATTGCCGAATTCGAGGACGATATCTCCATGCTGTTGTTCCGCTACGGTGGTGCATGTGCCCCCGCGCGGGGAATGGCCGCCGCCTAGGCCCGGCGCAGAAGGGCCTTCAGGATCTGGCGGCTGCCGCAACTGGCGAGGGCCTGTGCGGCTTCGGTTATCGGCATCCAGACGGCGCAATGCCCGGACTCCTTGGGTGCACCAAGACGCAGGCCAGGCTGACCAAGGTAGACGTGACAGATTTTTTGGGCGTGGAATCCGTACTCCAACATGTAGGTGAAGTCGCGATACCCCCCAATACGCCGCCGAATCGTTGCGGTGTAACCGGTCTCCTCGCGCAGCTCCCGGATCAGGGCGGGGAGGGGCGATTCGCCCGGATCGATCCCTCCGCCCGGAAGTTGCAGCTCGTCGATGTCGTCGGTGATCTGCCGCGTCAACAAAATGTCGCGTCCCCGAATCAGCACTGCATAGGCTCCGGGCCGCATCCTGTAGGCCACGTCGGGCTTCGCGGGGCGGCCTGTTCGCGGAAGGCCGGCTATGTTGCGCATGGGGTTGGTCCTGCCGTTGCTGTCCCTATATGACACGCTTCAATGCCAGCGCCGGGTCAGCGGGGAAAGCCGCCTTTTGTATGCCCGGACATATCCGAGGAGGTCCGCCATGACCGACGCCACCACTCTTTTGTGGGACGATACCGTCCTGCCCTTTCAGCTTGATACCTCGGACATCCGGGGCCGTATCGCGCGTCTGGATGGCGTGTTGGAGGATGTTCTGCGTCAGCACGACTACCCGCCCGCGATCGAAGCGCTGGTGGCTGAGATGGCGCTTTTGACGGCGCTGATCGGTCAGACGATCAAACTGCGCTGGAAGCTGTCGTTGCAGGTGCGTGGTGATGGTCCTGCGCGATTGCTGGCGACCGATTACTACGGACCGACTGATGATGGGCAGCCCGCGCGCATCCGTGCCTGGGCAAGTTTTGACCCTGACCGTCTGGACGAGATGACATTGGCCAACACGAATCCGTTCGAATTGGTGGGAAGTGGATATTTCGCCATCCTGATCGATCAGGGGCCGGACATGGCCCCCTATCAGGGGATCACCCCTCTCGCGGGGGGCAGCCTGTCGACATGTGCGCAGACCTATTTCGCCCAGTCGGAGCAGATACCGACGCGGTTCGCACTGGCCTATGGTCGTTCCACCCTGCCTGGGCAGGAGGAGCAATGGCGCGCCGGTGGCGTGATGCTGCAACACATGCCCAAGGCCAGCCCTTTCGCGAAAGGCGAGGGCGGGTCGGGCGACGGTGGCTTGTTGACGGCCTCGGACATTCTGGACGATGACGCCGAAGAACACTGGAACCGCGCGAACATCTTGCTGGATACGACGGACGAGATGGAGTTGATCGGGCCGACTTTGTCGCCGGCCGACCTTTTGGTACGGCTGTTCCACGAAGAAGGCCCCCGCGTCTTCGAGAGTCAGCCGATCCGGTTCGGCTGCTCGTGTTCGGCGGACAAGGTGCGCCAATCTCTGTCGATATACTCGGCAAAGGACATCGCCCATATGACGACCGAGAAAGGCACGGTGACCGCCGACTGCCAGTTCTGCAGTGCGCATTACGTTTTCGACCCCCAGACATTGGGGTTCGAAGCGACGAAAGAACCCGATGACGCCTGACCATCTCAGGGCCGCGCTGGAAAAACCCGGCGCGGCCTCCTCGGATTTCGACCTCAATCCGGACGTGATCCTGCCCGGCCGGCGCGTTTTACGCGATGCGGCCGTTCTGGTGCCTTTTGTCGAAACGCCGAAGGGTCTGCGCCTGATGCTGACCAAGCGAAGCAGTCGGCTGCGCCATCATCCCGGCCAGATCGCCTTTCCTGGGGGCAAACATGAACCGGGGGAGACCGCGACCGACGCCGCCTTGCGTGAAGCGCACGAGGAAGTCGGGCTGCCACGTGCCGCGGCTTGCATCATCGGACCGTTGCCCAGCCACGAGACCGTGACCGGTTTCACCGTCACGCCCGTCCTCGCGCATGTCGCCGCCTTCGATCCCGTGCCCGAGCCGGGCGAGGTCGAGGAGGTCTTCACCGTACCTTTGTCGCACGTCCTGTCGCCCGCGAATTTCGTGATCGAGAAGCGGCGCTGGCGGGGGGAGTGGCGTAGGTATTACGCGGTGCCCTATGGTCCATATTATATCTGGGGCGCGACGGCCCGGATTTTGCGGGGATTGGCGGACCGGATCGATGCGACTGACGGATGACTGGCTGACCGCGCCCGAGACACAGGCGGTCTTTTCGATGCTGAGCGGTGGGGGCCAGAGGGCGCTGGCGGTCGGCGGCTGCGTGCGCAACGCATTGATCGGCGCGCCGGTCAGCGACATCGACATTGCCAGCGATGCGATTCCCGAACGTGTGGTTGAGTTGGCGCAGGCCGCGGGCCTGAAGGTCGTCCCAACTGGTATCGATCATGGCACTGTCACCGTGATTTCGGGCGGGCTCCCCCATGAAATCACGACCTTTCGCCGTGACGTCGATACCGATGGACGGCGCGCCACCGTCGCCTTTTCGACCGACATCGCCGAGGACGCGTCGCGGCGTGATTTCACGATGAATGCGCTTTATGCCAAGGCTGACGGCACGGTCGTCGACCCCCTCGATGGCCTGTCCGACCTGAGGGCGGGTCATGTGCGCTTCATTCGCGATCCGGCCGAGCGTATCATTGAGGACTATCTGCGCATCCTGCGCTTTTTCCGCTTCACGGCGTGGTACGGCGATCCCGAACTGGGCCTGGATGCGGAGGGGCTGGCGGCCTGCGCCGAGCATGCCGAAGGCCTCGACAGGATCAGCGCCGAACGCATCGGAACCGAGTTGCGCAAGCTGTTGGCCGCCCCCGACCCGGCCCCGGTCGTGTCTGCGATGGCGCAGACCGGCATATTGGCCCGTGTTCTTCCGGGCAGTGATGCCAAGACCCTTGCGGTGCTGATCCATCTTGCCCCCGATGCAGACTGGATTGCGCGGCTGGCCCTGCTGGGGGGCAATGCGACGGGTCTGCGCCTGTCGAAGGCAGAAACAAGAACGTTGGAGGCCCTGACCCGATCCGCCCGTGACGCCACCGCGCCCTTTGCGCTTGGCGACATGCTGGGCGCGCGTGCGATCGACGCGCTGCACATCCGCGCGGCATTGCTCGGCCAGCCAGCGTCCGAGGTTGATCTGGCCGAGGCGCGGCGCGGCGCGGACCAAGCCTTTCCGCTTGTGGCGGCAGATCTGATGCCCGAGCTTGAAGGTCCCGCCTTGGGGCAAGGGCTGGCACGCGCGCGCGTTCTTTGGCGCGACCGCAAAGGCGATATATCCAAACCCGACCTCATCGCGGCGGCCCGAACTTGATCGATCCTCTCTACCTTTTCGTGTTTTTTGGCCTGTTCACACCCGGCCCGAATGTCATCCTGCTTACGGCTTCGGGTGCGCGTTTCGGGTTTCGCCCGACCTTGCCGCATGTGGTGGGCGTGGCGGTTGGCGTGGGCATCACCGCAGGGCTGACGGCGCTGGGAATCGGTGCCCTCCTGCTGGCGATTCCGGCGCTGAAGCTGGCGCTTCAGATCATCGCGGTTGCCTGGATTCTCTGGATGGCATGGAAACTCTTCCGTTCGGCCAGCGGTCCGCAAGCGCAGGGGCGGGACCGGCCGTTCACCTTGATCGAGGCCGTGCTGTTCCAGTGGGTGAACCCCAAGATATGGATCATAGCGCTTGCCGCCTCCTCGGGCTACGCCAGCGCGCTGCCCGCGCATTTCGAGGCACTGCGGATCGGGTCGGCCTTCAGCGGCATCAACTTGTTCGTCTGCCTGTTCTGGACCTTCGCGGGCACGCTTTTGGCCTATCTTTTGAAGACTCCGCTGGCGTGGCGGATCTTTACCACCGTGATGGCAATTGCGCTTGCAGGCTCCGGCCTTATGGTTTTCGCCGCCTAGGGGACTATGTTGGGGGGATAGACGAAAGCCCCTGACATGTTTCGCTTCTTCGAAAACCTGGTCGACCCCTACGTGCCGCACGCGGGGGCCGACACGCCCCCCTCCCGGCTCTGGCCGTTCCTCAAGGACTATTCCCGCCCTTTCGCGCGGGTTTTCGGCGTGACCGGCGTCGTGGCCGTGGTCGTGGCGATCGTGGAGGTATGGCTGATCTATTATATGGGCCGCCTGGTCGACATTCTGTCGGACAGCACGCCCGCGACGTTCCTGGCCGAACATGGGCTGGAACTGACCTTTGTTGCGGTGTTCATCCTGTTCCTTCGTCCCGCGTTGCAGGCCATCAACACCCTTCTTCTCAATCAGGCGATCTTGCCGAACTACGGCACGTTGATGCGGTGGCGGGCGCACAACCATGTGCTGCGCCAATCCGTCGGCTGGTTCGAAAACGATTTCGCGGGCCGCATCGCCAATCGAATTATGCAGGCCCCGCCCGCCGCAGGCGAAGCCGTGTTCCAGGTCTTCGATGCCATCGCGTTCGCACTGGCATATCTGATCGGTGCGGCTGTCCTCCTCTGGGGTGCTGATCCGCGGCTGGTCCTGCCACTTCTTGGGTGGTTCGTGCTTTACGGCTTCCTTGTACGCTGGACGGTCCAGCGCGTCGGTCCCGCGTCCAAGGCAAGCAGCGACGCGCGTTCCATGACGACGGGGCGCGTGGTCGATGCCTATTCCAACATTCATTCGGTCAAGCTCTTCGCCCATGAGGGCAAGGAGTTGGACTATGCCCGCGATGCCATCGAACAGACCCGCACCACCTTCCAGCGGGAGATGCGGATCTTCTCGATCATGGACATCGCGCTGGTCACGTTGAACGGGCTGCTCATCGTCGGCGTGGTCGGCTGGGGTATCTGGCTTTGGGTGTCGGGCGTTTCGACCGTGGGCGTGGTCGCTGCGGCAACGGCGCTGGTCCTGCGATTGAACGGGATGACCGGCTGGATCATGTGGGCGCTGACGTCGTTCTTCCGCAATCTGGGCGTGGTGGAGGAGGGGATGGAGACGATCGCCCAGCCCATCCACCTGACCGACGCGCCGGACGCGCGGGCGCTTTCCCTGAAGGACGGCGCGATTTCCTTCGATCACGTCACGCATCACTACGGCGGGGGCAAGGGGGGCGTGACCGACCTGACCGTGCATATCAAACCGGGCGAAAAGGTCGGTCTGATCGGGCGTTCCGGCGCGGGCAAGTCGACCTTGGTCAAACTGCTTTTGCGGTTCTACGACCCGGAGCAGGGACACATCGCCATCGACGGGCAGGATATCACCGGCATCACGCAGGATTCGCTTCGCCATGCCATCGGAATGGTGCAGCAGGACAGTTCGCTGCTGCATCGCTCGGTTGCTGACAATATCCGGTATGGGCGCGCCGATGCCACGGATAGTCAGGTGCGCGCGGCGGCCGAGAAGGCGCAGGCGCATGATTTCATCCTGGATCTTGCCGACCCCGAGGGACGCGCCGGCTATGACGCGCATGTGGGCGAACGGGGCGTGAAGCTGTCCGGCGGACAAAGACAGCGTATCGCGCTGGCCCGCGTCATCCTCAAGGACGCACCTGTCCTGGTGCTGGACGAGGCGACCTCGGCCCTCGACTCGGAGGTGGAGGCGGCAATACAGGACACCTTGTATGGCATGATGGAGGGCAAGACCGTCATTGCCATCGCGCATCGCCTGTCCACCATCGCGGCGATGGATCGTATCCTCGTCATCGACGAGGGGACGATCATCGAGGAGGCGACGCACGACGAATTGCTTGCCCAAGGGGGGCTTTACGCCCAGTTTTGGGCGCGGCAATCCGGCGGCTTCATCAACACGGATGTTGCCGATGGGGCGGCGGCGGAATGATCAATCGTATTCTGACATGGTTCGGCGACCGGATCGAACCCTTTGCCCATGCCGACGGCCCTCCGCCGACCGACCTTTGGCCGTTCTTTCGTTGGTGCCTTGCGGGGGCCTGGCCAGTGATTGGGTTGGCTTTCGCCATATCGGCCCTGGCCGGAGTGACCGAGATCATCACGGCGTTCCTGCTGGGGGCGGTCATCGACAGCGCGGTCGCGGGGACGGATGAATATTTCACACGCAACGCTGTCCTGCTGGTGCTGTTCGTCGGGTTCTACCTTGTCCTGCGACCCGTGATCTTCGGGGCTTCGGCGGCGATGAACGGGCTGACGGTCACGCCCTCGGTCTACCCGCTTGTACAGTCACGCCTACACCGCTGGACCATGGGACAGGCGGTCACTTTCTTCGACAACGATTTCGCGGGCCGCATCGCCACCAAGCAGATGCAGACCGCACGGGCCGTCACCGAAGTGACGTCCGAGACGATCAACGTCGTAGCCTTCACCTTGTCGTCGGTCATCGGCTCGGCCGTCCTGCTGATCGCGATCGACTGGCGCATCGCGCTTGCGCTGACGCTATGGATCGTCGGCTATGCGTTCATGTTCCGCTGGTTCATGCCGCGCATCCGCGCACGATCCAAGGAGCGCGCCGCCGCCCGTGCCATGGTCACCGGTCAAGTTGTGGATACGATCACCAATATCAAGACGGTCAAGCTCTTCGGTCATGGCGATCACGAGGATCGCGCGGCGCTGGACGCGATGGGCAACCTGCGCGGCAAGGCCATCGGTTTCGGGCGCATGTCCACCGGCTTCCGCTTCACGCTTATGGCGCTGGCCGGTTTGCTGCCGGTCTTGCTGATCGGTGGGGCGATCCTGCTGTGGCGCAGCGGACAGGCCACGCCGGGCGAGATTGCCACGGCCGGGGCAATCGCCATCCGGCTGTCGCAGATGTCGGGCTGGGTCAGTTTCACCCTTATGGGGATGTACGCCAACGTGGGCGAGGTCGAAGACGGCATGAATACGTTGACCCCGCGTTGGACCCTGACTGATAGGCCGGGTGCCGTGGATGTCGGGCGCGCCGAAGGGGCGCTGTCGGTGGAGGATGTGACCTTCGCCTATGGGCGGGAAGAGGGCGGAATCCGGGACCTGACGCTAACGCTGAATCCGGGTGAGAAGTTGGGCGTCGTCGGCGCTTCGGGTGCTGGCAAGTCGACACTGGTTGCCCTGATCCTAAGGCTCTACGATGCGGACACGGGGCGCGTGCTGCTGGACGGACGCGACATCCGTGACATCACGCAAGACAGTCTGCGCAAGCAGATCGGCATGGTCACGCAGGAAACGGCAATGTTCAACCGCACCGCACGGGACAACATCCTGTATGGTCGCCCCGACGCCACGCAGGCCGAGGTGGAGGACGCCGCCCGCCGGGCGGAGGCGCATGACTTCATCCTGGGGCTGCGCGACCATCGTGGCAATACGGGCTACGATGCCTACTTGGGCGAGCGCGGCGTGAAACTGTCGGGCGGACAAAGGCAACGCATCGCGCTGGCCCGCGCCATCCTCAAGGACGCGCCGGTGCTGGTACTAGACGAGGCGACGTCGGCGCTGGATTCGGAAGTGGAGGCTGCGATTCAGGCCGCCCTCGACCGCGTGATGGAGAACAAGACCGTCATCGCCATCGCGCACCGTCTGTCCACCATCGCGCGCATGGACCGGATCATCGTGCTGGAGGACGGTCGCATCGTGGAGCAGGGGACACACGCGGAGCTGCTGGCCGGCAAAGGCACCTACGCCCGATACTGGGACCGTCAGTCGGGCGGGTTCATCGGGGTCGAGGATGTGGCGGCCGAGTAGGTCGGCGCATGGGTGGAGATCCCGGAGATCAGGTGGGCCCCGTCGATCGTAAACAGCGGCCCGAACGGGACAAAGACGTCCGCCGGGGGCCTACGCCATGGCAGTCATCGATTTCCCGGCCGAGATCGGGCCAGTGACGATGTCTCGCGCAAATCGCCTCCATCCCTTCGGCTACGCGTTTATTAAAACGACCGAAGCGTCTGGAATGAGTCCTGGGAAACACTGCGCGGCACCCCCGTGTCAGGGTAGCGCCCCCCATCGCGAAGGACGCAACGTCCCCCGGCGTATAGATCCGCAGCGAAACGATCAGGCGAGGGCTCTCCTCGACGTGAGGGACGAGCGCCACCAGCATCATGTTCAACGCAAAAAGAGATAACGCAGCCCAGAAATTTCGGGCACCTGCACCGGCGCGGTCAGATCCGGAGCAGCGAAAGGCTATGTACCACGCCCGCGGACTGGCCGGGGTCCGGGCAGCGGGACCGATAAGCATCCATGCGGCAAGGGTGAATCCGTAGGCGATCAAAGGCCGTAGCATCCTGCTTCGCTGCCCCGGGACAAATTGACGAATGACAGGGCCACGCTGTCTGTTCGAGATCGAAGGGCAGTGATAAGGCCCCAATATGACCGAAACACACCAGATCACTCGCCTCGGCCACCACGGCGACGGCATGGCCCAGGGGCCGAATGGCCCGCTCTTCGCGGCGCGGACCTTGCCAGGGGAGGAGGTGTCGGGCGACGTCTCGGGCGACCGTATCCTGTCGCCGCGGATCGTTACGCCTTCTACTGACCGGGTCGCGGCTCCCTGTCGCCATTACAAGCGTTGCGGTGGATGCAATCTGCAACATGCATCAGACGCGTTTGTGGCCGACTGGAAAGCGGGGATTGTTCGCGACACGCTGGGCCGTGCCGGGATTGAGCCGGAAATCACCGGGGTCGAAACCTCCCCTCCGAATTCCCGCCGTCGCGCCGCATTGGCCGGGCTGAAGACAAAGAAGGGGGCGCAGGTCGGGTTTCACGTCGCGCATGGCTCTGATGTGGTGGAGATTCCCGACTGCAAACTGCTGAACCCGGCGCTGATCGCCGCGATTCCGGTGCTGGAGCAGATCACGCGTTTGGCCGCGACCCGTGGGGCCGAGGTGACGCTGCATGTCACGAACACCCTGACCGGTATCGACCTGTCGATCGAGGGGGCCAAACCTTTCGATCGACAGGCGATGCTGGGTCTGGCCTCGCTGGGGCAACATTTCGCGCGCATCACCTGGAATGGAGAGGCGGCGCTGCAACAGACGCCGCCGCATATCGCCATGGGAGCAGCCCGCGTCACCCCCCCGCCGGGTGCCTTCCTGCAAGCGACCGAGGCTGGGCAGGCTGCGCTAACCGCGCGCGTCACCGACATCCTGAAAGGGGCAACCAGGGTGGTCGACCTGTTCGCGGGCTGCGGCACCTTTACCTTTCCGGTGGCGGAATTTGCGCCCGTACACGCGGTGGAAGGCGACCGTCCGCTGATTGAGGCGCTGGATCAGGGCATCCGATACGCCACCGGACTCAAGGCGATCACGACCGAGGTGCGCGACCTGTTCCGCAACCCGATACTGCCCGAGGATCTGACCAAATTCGACGCCGTCGTGATCGACCCGCCCCGTGCCGGAGCGCAGGCGCAGGTGGAGCAGTTGGTCAATGCCCCGAGCCTGCGCACCATCGCCTTCGTCAGCTGCAACCCGGGTACCTTTGCCCGCGATGCCGCGACGCTCAGGCAGGCAGGGTGGAAAATGGGGCCGGTGACAATCGTTGATCAGTTCCGCTGGTCCCCCCATGTGGAACTTGTCGCAGCTTTTCATCGGACCTGAACCATGACCACATTCCGTGCCCGCCTCGGGGCGTTTCTCGAACGCCCCATCGTAATGCAGGCGATCACCGCTGTGATCCTGTTCAACGCGGTCCTTCTGGGGCTGGAGACAGTGCCCGCCGCGATGGAGGCCGCCGGTCCGCTGATCCTGATACTCGATGCGGCCTGCCTCATGGTTTTCGTGGCCGAGTTGCTGGCCAAGATGGTCGCAAAGGGCCGGCGGTTCTGGCGCGATGGCTGGAACCTTTTTGACACGGTGATCGTCGGTGTCGCGCTCATCCCGGGTTCCGGCAGCTTCAGCGTGCTTCGCGCGCTGCGGATTCTGCGTGTTCTGCGGATCGTGTCGGTGTTTCCGCGCCTGCGCCGCGTGGTCGAGGGGCTGATCACCGCGTTGCCCGGAATGGCGAGCGTGTTCGTTTTGATGGGTATCATCTTCTACATCGGGGCGGTCATGGCGACGACGTTGTTCGGCCATGCTTTCCCGGAATGGTTCGGCACGCTGCCCAATTCAGGTTACACGCTGTTTCAGATCATGACTCTGGAATCCTGGTCCATGGGCATCGTCCGCCCGGTGATGGAGGTTTACCCCTACGCTTGGGCGTTCTTCCTGCCGTTCATCCTGGTGACGACCTTCGCGGTGGTGAACCTGTTGGTGGGCTTGGTCGTGAACTCAATGCAGGATGCCCATGCCGAGGAAACCAATGCCGCGACCGACGCCTATCGGGATGACGTTCTGGCCAAGCTGGCTGCGATCGAGAAGCGACTGGAAGACATCAAGTAATGAACTGCATGCAGTGTCCGGCGGGTGCCGGGACTTGCCAATCACCAATCAGACCCAACGGCCCTTACGCCTTGGGCGGATGCGTTTCGGGAAGAACTTGGCCGTTGTCCAGCTGATCAGCTTCACGTCCATCCAGAAGGTGCGATGCCGCTGATAGAGCAGATCCAGCGTGGCTTTGCGCGGAATGCAGACACCGGCGTAGACCTCCTCCGTTTTCTTGGGGGTGCGTGCTTTGGCCAGAATGCGGCCTTCATGCGGGGCGTAGATCAGGCTGGCCAAACCGGTGACACCTGGCCGCGATTTCAGAATGTCGGCGTAAAGGTCGGGAAACATCTCGACATAGCGCCGCAGGGGTGGGCGTGGGCCGACGAAGCTGACGTCGCCCCTCAGGATGTTCCAAAGCTGAGGCAACTCGTCCAGCCGGCGGCGGCGCAGGGCATGTCCCAGTGGCGTGATGCGGTTCGCCTTGTCGCCGCCGGTTACGCCTGTGTCGTCAGGGTCGCTGGCCATCGTGCGGAACTTCCACAGGGTGAACGCCTTGGTCGGCGTCTTCATCCGTTCGGACCCATAGAAGATCGGCCCGTCGCCCTGTCGCCAGATCTTCCACGTGATGACCAGGATGACCGGGGTGAGGAAGATCATCAGGTAGATCGAGAAGAGAATATCGAACAGACGCTTTCCGCGCGTCATCCGCAAACCTCCCGCCATTCGCGGACGATCCGGGCCGGGTCTGCTGATCCTTGGTCCAAGGGGATGATATCCTGCAAAAGCGATGTGTTCAGCCGGACTTCGGGGATCGCATCGGGACGCGGTCGCCTTGCAACCCACGCGCGACCTTCGGTATTGAGGAGCGCAGCCATCTCCACGGTCCGTGGCGTGGAGATGTTCAGGATTGGGGGCAGGCGGTCCGGGTGCCGCCCGAGGGCCGCCAACGTCTGGGCCAACGTGGCCGGACCCATATAGCTACGCCGGCAACTGCGCCCGTCGGCGAAGATGTCCAGAGCGGGTGCCGTCGCGTCCGTCCTGGACAATAGGGCGTCGGCCCCGGCCACATTTCCAAGGCGCAGAATCACCACCTCCGGTCCCGCTGGGCGGGCGTCGGCCCAGGCCCGAACGGTATCTTCCATTCGTGCCTTTGCCATACCATACGCAGAGATGGGCGTCGGGGCCTGCGCCTCGGTCAGCGGGCCGTCGGCGCGTCCGTAAATGGCAGCCGAGGAGAAGATGAGCACGCGCGCCACGCCCGCTTGTTCGGCAGCGGACAGTGCCCGAAGTGCGCTGTCCGAATTTCCTGCCAAAGCCGTGTCGTCCCCGCGCGTCACCCCGGCCAGCGCGACAAGACAGCGCCGATCGTCTAAACGGTCGGCGATCCGATCTGAGCGTTTCAGCCAAGCCGTATCACTTCCCTGCCAGACCCGCCCGAGCATCCGCCCGATCCGCCCGGTCGATCCGGTCACGGCAAGACCCGAGGGTAGGGTGGCGGCGGTATTCATTCAGGAAGTCCGGTCCGGGCGTCCCGTCCGAGCGAGGTAGCCCGCCGAAGTTGCAACTCCAAGACGGTTGATCCGGGAACGGGTAAAATTTGATGCATCCCTTTCTTGAATAACGGCTTTGAGGGCATGTACCGCTCCGTAGATCCACGCGAGGAGACAAGATGACGTTCCGGATCGCAGCAGCCGCATTCGTCTCCGCCGTGCTGGTTGCCACCGGCGTATCGGCTCAGCAAGTCAGGTCGATAAACTCTTACGGAGTTTCTGGTCTTATCGATCTGCCAAGCGCGCAGATGCAGCCCGATGCCGAATTGACGACATCGGTGACAATCTTGTCGAACCGGTCGGGCCGGGGACAGATCGCGTTTCAGCTGTTGCCGCGGGTTCAGGCCGTGTTCCGCTATGCGACGCTTCCAAATTTTTTGCCTGACGGCAGTCCGCAGCTTTCCCGAACCTATGATCGAAGCTTCGACTTGCGGCTCCAGCTCCTGAAGGAAAGGCACAACCTGCCGTCGGTTGTTCTCGGCCTTCAGGACCTCGGCGGCACAAGCATCTACGCCGCGGAATACATCGTGGCCACCAAGAGCTTCGGGGATTTCACCGTCACTGGCGGCATCGGCTGGGGCCGGTTGGGCACGCGCGGCGGGTTCAGCAATCCGCTGAGTGCTATCAGCGATCGGTTCGATTCCCGACCGAACCTTGTGATCGGCACGGGGGGGACATTGCAGTCCAGCCAGCTGTTCCGGGGCGATGCCGCGCTATTCGGCGGGGTGCAGTACGAATGGTCTGACCGCCTGACCCTCAAGGCGGAATATTCCTCTGACGCCTATGTCGAGGAGGTCCAGAAGGGCGTCATCGACATCAAGACGCCCTTGAACTTCGGTCTGGACTACGCGCTGCGCCCAGGCTTGCGGGTCGGCGGCCATCTGCTGCACGGCAGCGAGGTCGGGCTGACGCTGCAATTCGCGCTAAACCTCAAGAAAGGAGCCTTTGGCTCGGGTATCGATCCGCAGGCCCGCCCCGTGACCCTGCGCCCCGCCCGCGACCTGAACCCGCGGGTCTGGGACACGGCATGGACGCAGGATGGGATCACCGCGCCTGTGGCGCGTGCCAATTTGGTTGCCGATCTGGGCGGTGAGGATCTGGAAGTCGTCGCCACCAAGATCGAGGGCGACCGCGCCGAAATCCATTTCCGCAATGGTCGCTTCACCACCAGTGCGCAGGCGATCGGGCGGGCCGCCCGGCATGCGACCGCAGCCCTGCCCGCGTCGGTCGAGACGATCGTCCTGGTCCCGCTTAACGACCTGGGGATTGCCGGCACCGCCGTCGTTCTGCGGCGCAGCGACCTTGAGGCGCTGGAAAATGCGCCTGACGGCACCGATGAAGTTCTGGCCGTGGCCGGCATGATCGATGCGGCAACGCTGGACCGGACCGGCCTGTTCACCGAACCAGACGCGTTCCCGCGATTCCGTTGGAGCCTGGGGCCCTATGTCTCGCTGAGCGCTTTCGACCCCGACAATCCGGCCCGGTTCGATCTCGGCGCGCAGGCGTATGCAGCGTACGAACCGGTTCAAGGCCTGCTCTTTGAAGGGGCCGTCCGACGACGCCTTGTCGGCAACCGTGACGAATCCACCCGGACTTCCATTTCGCAACTGGCACGCGTTCGGACGGATTCAAACCTTTTCGCCAAGACCGACGGCCCCTTCATTTCCCATGCCACCGCGAACTATCTCTGGCGTCCCGGTCGCAACCTTTACGCGCGCGTGTCTGGCGGCCTGTTGGAGCAGCAATACGGCGGCGTTTCGGGAGAATTGCTCTGGAAGCGGGAGCGCGCACCGTTGGCCATCGGCCTTGAGGTCAACCGCGTGCGCCAGCGCGACTTCGACATGCGGTTCGGATTTCAGGATCTGGACGCGACGACGGCCTTCGTGACCGGCTATTTGAACCACGGCAACGGTTTTCACAGCAAGCTTGATGTCGGCCAGTACCTGGCGGGCGACAAGGGGGCCACGTATGAACTGACGCGCGAGTTTTCCAACGGCTGGTCCGTCAGCGCCTACGCAACCAAGACGAACATCACTTCCGAGCAGTTCGGCGAAGGCAGCTTCGACCGCGGTATCCGGATCGGGGTCCCTTTCAGCTGGATATTGGGCACCCAGACACAGGCCTCTTCAAAGCTGCTGATCCAGCCGATTCTGCGGGATGGCGGGGCACGGTTGAACCTCGGCAACCGGCTTTATCCGATGGTGCGCGATCAGTCCTCGCCCAAGCTGACCGAAAACTGGGGGCGATTCTGGAGATGACCATGAAATTCGGACGCATCGCGGGGGCGTTTACACTCCTTCTGGCCCTCGCGGCCTGCGGAAATCAGGCTGACAAGAACCCGCTGTTGCTGGTCTCCAAGGCCGCCGTCCAGACCTTCAAGCCCGGCGCACGGGCGGAGCCGTCCGATGCCCGTGACATCCTGACTCCGGCGCTGATTGAACGGTCCGACACCTCCGCGCTTCTGGTGGTGTCCCTTGATCAGGATCAGGGGTTCACCGTGATCCCGCAGACGGCAAACCGCGGCACTGTGCAATGGCGGGCGGGGGATTATCGCGGCATTCTGCGGCGGGACGGCATTGTCGTCGGCACGCGCGGGTTTGGCCACGATCTTTACACGGCCGACGTCGATGCGCTCGATGCAGCATTCGAGTCGAATGGCGCGACTGATGCGCTTCGGGTAAACCGTTATCTCACGGCCGAGGGTATCATCGAAGTGCGCGAGATGATCTGCACGGTCCGCCTTGTCGGGCAGGAGCCCCTGAATATCTATGGCAAGATCAAGCAGACCCGCGTTTTCGAAGAGGATTGCCGTGACGGCGGCGGCGATTTCGTCAACCGGTACTGGGTGGAGCGTGATGGTAGGGTTCGCAAAAGCAATGAGCGCATCAGCCCTGAAATCGGCACGTTCGAAATTACACGCCTGACGGAATGACAAACAGGTTGCGATGCGGGATTGTAATTTCCGTTTTCTGATCGCTCATGGTTGAGACAGATGTGAGTTTGCGTTGCTCATAAGCCGCTCTAATATATCAATATCGCATCAATTGCTTGATCGGGGAGATCAGGTGGAATAGCGAAGTTATATTGCACCAAAGGAGTTTCTCATGAGCAAAATTTTCGCGCTGTCCGCCGCCGCCGTCATGGTCGCCGTGCCGCTGGCTGCCACCGCCGATCAGGCCGTTCGCCTGGAGACCGAAAAGTCGACGCAGGCCATTCTCGCCGGTGCAACGCCCCTGACCGTCGGCATGACTGTCTTGATCGGCGGCGTTCTCTTCGCGGTTGTCTCTGACTCCTCGTCGTCCTCGACGACGCTGGTCCGCGTTCCGGGCTAAACGGTACGACCTCCCAATTCAAAGGGCAGGCCTCGGTCTGCCCTTTGTCGTTGGCGCACAGTCCTCAGTGCAACACCTTCAATGCACGACGGTCTTCGTAGCCGGACGGGCGGATCGGTTTCTTGGGACGTCGGGGCCGGTCAGGCGCGCTTTTCGAGGACGTCGATTCCCAGAACGTCGAGCACCTTCGCCTCGATGTCTCCTGCGTTGAGCTTGGCATCCGCGTACATTTGGGCAGGTCCGGCTTGATCGATGAATGCGTCCGGCAGGGTCATCGACCGAAATTTGAGCCCGGTGTCGAATGCGCCCTCGTCCGACAACAATTGCGCGACCTGGCTGCCGAAACCGCCGACCGCACCCTCCTCGATGGTGATCAGTGCGTCGTGCCTAAGGGCAAGGCCCAGTATGAGGTCGCGGTCCAGCGGCTTGGAGAAACGGGCATCGGCGACGGTCGGCGTAATGCCCCGCGCCATCAGCCTTTCACGCGCGGCCTCCACTTCGGCGAGGCGCGCGCCGAATGACAAAAGCGCGACGCCTTTGCCCTCGTGGATCATGCGCCCCTTACCGATCTCCAGTGGCTTACCACGCTCCGGCATCTCCACGCCCACACCTTCGCCGCGGGGAAAGCGGAACGCGATGGGGCCGTCGTCATGGGCAGCGGCCGTCGCCACCATGTGCCGTAACTCCGCCTCGTCGGCGGCGGCCATGACCACCATGCCGGGCAGGTTGGACAGAAACGCGATGTCGAAAGATCCTGCATGTGTCGGGCCATCGGCCCCCACCAGCCCTGCGCGGTCGATCGCGAAGCGCACAGGGAGCTTTTGCAAGGCGACGTCGTGGACGATCTGGTCATAGCCGCGTTGCAGAAAGGTCGAATAGATGGTGCAGAATGGCTTCATCCCCGACGCGGCAAGGCCCGCGCAGAAGGTCACGCCGTGCTGCTCGGCGATGCCCACGTCGAAGCACCGTGCCGGAAAGCGTTCGGCAAACAGGTTCAGGCCGGTTCCGTCGGGCATCGCCGCCGTCACGGCACAGATACGGTCATCTGCCGCCGCTTCCTGCAGCAGGCTTTCGGCGAAGACCTTGGTATAGCTTGGCGCGTTCGACAGGGTCTTGGATTGTGCGCCGGTTGCCACGTCGAACCGGGCTGTCGCATGACCGCCGTCGCGGGCGCTTTCGGCGGGGCGGAAGCCTTTGCCCTTCTTGGTTATCGCGTGGATCAGAATTGGGCCGTCAGCCCGCGATTTGACCGCGCGCAGCACGCCCAGAAGTGTCTCCATGTCGTGCCCGTCGATTGGGCCGACGTAGCTGAAGCCCAACTCCTCGAACAGGGTTCCGCCGACGGTCATGCCCTTGAGCATCTCCTTGGCGCGCCGAGCCCCTTCCTGAAACGGCGGGGGAAGGAAGCCGATGGCCCCCTTGGCGGCGGCCTTCAACTCGTGAAACGGTTTGCCCGCGTAAAGCCGTGACAGGTAGCCGGAGAGCGCGCCGACGGGCGGGGCGATGGACATCTCATTGTCGTTCAGGATGACGATCAAGCGTTTTTTCAGGTGGCCCGCGTGGTTCAGCGCCTCGAACGCCATGCCCCCGGTCAAGGCACCATCCCCAATCACGGCGATGGCATCCCCATTGCCCGGCGCGCCCAGTTCTCGCCCTATGGCAAAACCCAGGGCGGCGGAGATCGACGTAGATGCATGGGCCGCACCGAAGGGGTCGTAATCGCTCTCGGTCCGCTTGGTGAAGCCCGACAGCCCGTCTTTCTGGCGAAGGCTGTCCATCCGGGCGCGCCGTCCAGTCAGGATCTTGTGTGGATAGCACTGGTGCGACACGTCCCAGATCAGCTTGTCGCGCGGGGTGTCGAACACGGCGTGCAGGGCGACCGTTAACTCTACCACGCCCAGTCCGGCCCCAAGGTGCCCACCGGTGCGCGATACCGCGTGGATGGTTTCCGAACGCAGTTCATCCGCGACCTGCCGCAGATCGCGGTCGGACAGGTGGCGCAGATCGGCGGGACCAGCGATCCGGTCCAGCAGCGGTGTCTTTGGGGCGTCGGACATTTCGGGGCCTCTACTTATCGCGGGTCACCACATAGCGGGCAACGGCGGCAAGGGTAGCAGCGCGGGTCCCGAAGGGCAAAAGGACGTCTTGTGCGGATTTCACAAGTGCATGGGCGCGGTCGCGGGCGGCGTCAGCCCCCATGAGCGACACGAAAGTGGCCTTGCCGGCATCGGCATCCTTGCCCACGGCCTTGCCCACGGTGGCCGCCTCGCCCTCCACGTCCAGCAGGTCGTCCGCAATCTGGAACGCCAAGCCGATGTCGGCGGCATAGCGCAGCAGGTGGACCGGGTCGGCCTGACCCAGAATGGCACCGGCGCGGCAGGGCCATTCCAGCAAGCGACCGGTCTTCAGACGCTGCAACTCGGTGATCTGTTCCAGCGTCAGGGGGTCTTCGGCGCTTTCGGCGGCCATGTCCAAGGCCTGTCCCCACACCATACCCGTCGCCCCCGCATCGCGCGCCAGTGTCAGCACGAGTTCCGCGCGAACACTCGCGTCGGGATGGGTCAGGGGGGCGGCCAGCCATTCGAATGCAGCGGATTGAAGCGCGTCACCGGCCAGAACGGCGGTCGCTTCGTTCCATTTGCGGTGCACGGTCGGTTGGCCCCTGCGCAGATTATCGTCGTCCATGCACGGCAGGTCATCGTGAATCAGAGAATAGGCGTGGACGGCCTCAATCGCCGCCGCCGCGCGCAATGCACGTTCACGTGGGACATCGAGCAGGGCCGAGGTTTCAAGCACAAGGAACCCGCGCAGCCGCTTGCCGCCGCCGGTGGCATAGCGCATTGCGTCGCCTACCGGACCGTCGAACGCGACCAGGAGGTCGGTCAGGGTCGCCTGAATATCGTCTTGCGCAGTCTTGAGCGCGGTCTCGAAGCTCACATGTCCTCGACGGGTTTGGCCCCGGTCGGCTGGCCTTTTGCGTCCAGCGTGATCTGCGCGACTTTCTCCTCGGCTGCTTTGAGCTTGGCGTCGCAATGATCCTTCAGCTTGGCACCGCGTTCGTAGAGTTCGATCGATTTTTCAAGCGGGACGTCGCCCGAATCCAGCTGGGTTACGACCTGCTCCAATTGGGCCAAGGCTTCCTCGAAGCTCAGGTTGTTGATGTCATTCGCCATTTTCCCGCCTCCGCAGAACATCCACATGCGCTGCGACCGAAGATGCAAGCGCGGTGAGGTCATAGCCGCCTTCCAGGCAGGACACCACCCGGCCCCCGGCATGGGCATCGGCCAGATCGTAGAGGCGCTCGGTGATCCAGATGAAGTCATCCTCGTCCCAGTTGAGTTGGGCCAACGGGTCCTCGCGGTGGGCGTCGAATCCAGCGGAGATGATGACAAACTGCGGCGCGAAAGCATCGAGGCGGTCCAGCGCGGGTTGAATGCGGGCGCGAAAGACACTGCCGTCCGATCCTGGCGGTAGGGGCACGTTGATCACGTTGTCGTGGGCTCCGGTGTCGCCGACCTCACCTGTGCCGGGCCACAGGGGCGACTGATGCGAGGTCACGAACAGGGTACGGGGCTCGTCCCAGAGCAGGTCCTGGGTTCCGTTGCCGTGGTGCACATCGAAATCGACGACAGCGACCCGATCCAGCCCGTGCACATCCAGTGCGTGCTTCGCGGCGATGGCGACGTTGCCGAATAGGCAAAAGCCCATGGGCTTCGCCGTTTCCGCATGATGTCCGGGCGGGCGCATGGCTGTGAAGGCGGTCTTGTGCGCACCGCCCAGAACCGAATCCACGGCACCGATCGCGGCCCCGGCACCCAGACGCGCAGCGCGCACCGTGCCCGGGCAAAGGTAGGTATCAGGATCAAGCTGCGCCCAGCCATCCGACGGAGAGGCCGCCGTCAGCCTGTCGATATAGTCCTGCGGGTGACAGCGGGTCAGGTCGACGTCGGTCGCCTCCACCGGCTCCTCCCGCGCGAGGTCCATGTCGGCCAGCGCTCGGCGGATCGATGCCAACCGCGCCACCTGTTCGGCATGGCCCGGTGGGTTTTCATGCAAGTCGGCGTCGGGATGTGTCAACAAAAGCGTCATCGCGGCTCTCCCTGTTTCAGGAAATATACGTGGGGCGGGGGCGGCGTCCGGCAGGAGCCGTCAATCGGGGACAAGCATGTACCCGGCCCCGCGCACCGTCTGAAGATAGCGGGGCTGTTTCGGGTCGTGTTCGAGCTTTCGACGCAATCGGGTGATTTGCACGTCAACCGCGCGCTCGCCCGAGATGTCGCCGTCGCGGCCAAGCTTTTCCACAAGGTCCGCGCGGCTTACCGGCTCATGCGGTGTCGCCGCCAGCACGCTCATCAGTGTTGTTTCGGTCGCCGTCAGGCGGACCGGGTGCTGCCCGCGGTGGAGTTCGCCCCGGTCAAGGTCATAGCGTGCCGTTCCCAGGTGCAGGGTCTTGGGCACTGCGCCGCCGCTGCCCGCAGGCGCGCGGCGAAGGATCGCTTTCAGCCGCAGAAGCAGTTCTTTCGGCTCGAACGGCTTGGACAGGTAATCATCCGCTCCCGCTTCGAGGCCGGTGATCCGGTCCGAGGTTTCCCCTTTGGCGGTAAGCATCAGGATCGGCATGTCACGGGCTTCGCGGATTTCGGCACACAGGATATACCCGTTGTCGCCCGGCATCATGACGTCAAGGATTGCCATATCGAAGTCTAATCCGGCCAGCAGGCGGCGGGCATGGTCCGCGTCGCGGGCGGCGGTGATAAGATAGCCGTTCCGCATCAGGAATTTCTGAAGAAGCCCGCGGATCCGTTCATCATCGTCAACCAGCAAGACATGGGCTTGATGGCCGTTCGGCTCCTCGTCGATCATTTGTCGCCTTCCTTCACGACCGCGAAATAGCGGCGCAGTTCAGGGTCCATCATATGCTCAAGGACCTCGCGGAAGCCAGCGACGGCTGCAGGCCCGGCTTCGCGAAACGCGGCGCGCATTCGCGCCCGCTGCGCATCCGAGAGCGACCGTTCCAATGCCTCGCCGGCTTCAGTCAGGTGAAGATGCCGTTCGCGCCGGTCGCGTACGCCGATGCGGCTGTCGACCAGCCCGTCCTCGACCAAGGTGCGCAGCACGCGGTTCAGGGATTGCTTGGTCACGCCCAGAATCGCCAACAGATTGTTGACCGTGGTTCCCGGCGTGCGATGGATGAAGTGGATCGCCCGATGATGCGCGCGCCCGTAGTTCAGGTCTGCAAGGATGCGGTCGGGGTCGGCGGTGAACCCACGATAGGCAAAGAACATCGCCTCGATCGCGCGGCGCAGCTGTTCATCCGTGAGAAACAGCAGGTTGTCGCTATGTCCCTGGGCCATTGGCACCCCCTTGGGATCAAATTACGTCAGCCTTGTTGACATTCCAAGGCCGGATTGTTAGCCACGGCTAGTTTTTGCGCAATATTATGTCCGTATCGGGCATATTGGTGAAATAAATGGGATGGAGAACACAATGGCTGGGTCCTACGCCGAACTTGACGGCAAAATCTGGATGGACGGTAAGCTGGTCGACTGGAAGGACGCGAATGTCCACCTGCTGACCCATGCGATGCACTATGCGAGTGCTGTCTTCGAGGGCGAACGCGCCTATTCCGGTAAGATTTTCGAGAGCCGCAAGCATTCGGAACGTTTGATCGCTTCGGGGCGCGCGCTCGACATGGAGATCCCATGGACGGTCGACGAGATCGAGGCCGCAAAATACGAGACCATGAAGGCGAACGGGCTGGAGGATGCCTACATCCGCGTTCTGGCCTGGCGCGGTGCGGGCGAGGATATGGGTGTCAGCTCTTCGCGCAATCCGGTGCGCATGGCCGTCGCGGTCTGGGCTTGGGGCAATTACTACGGTGACGCCAAGATGAAGGGGGCCATGCTCGATATCGCCAAGTGGAAGCGGCCCAGCCCCGAAACCGCGCCGTATACCGCCAAGGCCGCCGGCCTTTACATGATCTGCACCATGTCCAAGCACGCCGCCGAGGCAAAGGGCTGCTCGGATGCGATGATGTTCGACTATCGCGGCTACGTGGCCGAGGCGACGGGGGCCAACATCTTCTTCGTCAAGGATGGGGAGGTGCATACGCCCGATCCCGACTGCTTCCTCAACGGGATCACGCGGCAGACTGTCTTGGGAATGCTGGCGGAGCGTCAGATCAAGGTGCACCAGCGCCACATCATGCCGGAGGAGCTGGAAAGCTTCGAGCAGTGCTGGCTGACCGGGACCGCCGCCGAGGTGACACCAGTTGGTCAGATCGGCGACTATAATTTCGAGGTGGGATCGCTTACTCGTTCGATCTCCGAAGACTACGAGAAACTTGTCCGCAGCTGATCACCGACCTTGGAAAACAGATCGGCCCCGTCCGGTGGACGGGGCCTCTCTATTCGAACCGGATGGAACTGGGGTTCGACCGGTTTGTAGACCCCCCGAAGCGACGATCGGGTGGGGGCTATGAATCGCCACCTCGGGGGTGAGCTAGTCGCTCCTACGCTGTTCAGAATGCAGATGCTGCGCGGCGCATTCGGGGAACGACCATGGTCTTCGCTGGGTGTTTTTATGGCCTGATCAAGGCACGGTGAACTGCCGATTTCCACATGATCGTGGCCGAATTGGCCGATTTGTTGCGACTTGGGCTGCCCCGTACCTTGTCATGGCAGAATTGCAGGGCCACGTTCAGGGAATGAACGCGCCCATCCCGATTCCCCACGCCCAGGACAATGTCCATTTCCAACGGTCGGAACTGTCGATCATCCTCTCGCTTTATGGGCGGTTCGTGGCCGCAGGCGAATGGCGGGACTACGGGATATCCTCGCTTAAGGAGGTCGCGATTTTCTCGGTCTTCCGGCGCACGGCGGAACAACCCATGTACCGAATCGAGAAGCGCCCGAAGATGACCGCAAAGCACGGCCTGTATTGCGTTGTCGGCATGGACGGTCGCATCCTGCGTCGGGGGCAGGACCTTAAGACAGTTCTGCGTGTTCTGGAGCGCAAACTGATCCGGTCTGTCGAGTGATTGCGTGACAAAACGATGACCCACGGCCCCCAGCCGGCGCGAGTCAAGAGAGGCGTTCTGCCCCCTTACAATGTCAACGGCCGAGCTCGGGTCGCCGGCGCATGGCGATCTCGCCAGATCCGGTTCCACTCGCCCCTGCGGAAATCCGGGCGGCGGCCTGGCTCAGCGGCTCATAGGCGACGGCCATATGGTGGGCGTTGGCATGCAGCAACGTCGTTGCGTCCGACATCATGCCCACGTGCCCCTGCCAGAAGATCAGGTCACCCCGCTGCAACGGCTCCTCCCGGTGCAATTCACGCCCGACGCCGCGTTGCTGATCGCTATCGCGCGGGCAGTCGAGTCCGCAGGCGATCAGCGCCGTCTGAACCAGCCCCGAGCAATCAATGCCCCAGCGCGATGATCCCCCCCAAAGGTACGGCGTCCCCAGGAACATATCGGCGACGCCCACCGGGTCCGAGAACCGGGCGCGCAGATTTTGCAGGTGGCCGGTCGGGATGAAGTGCCCGGTCGAGATTTTCTTGAAATCGCCGAGGTCCGAGGTGACCCGTACGTGGCTGCCGAAGAAAATCGCAACCTCGGGCGGGGCCTTGAGCCTGGCCTTGGGATAAAGATGAGTCGCTGGGGCCGCGACCCAATGTGTCGCGGCATCTTGCCGTGTCAGGGCACCCGAGATGACATAGCCGCAGTATCCGTCCCGCAGGCTCTGGCCAAAGGCGAATCCGTCACGTTCGTCGATGACCCGGAAGGCCTCTCCGAACAGAAGCTGGCTGGACCGCTCGCCGCGTGGACTCTCTGAAAGATTGACTAGCGGCTGCTGCACAGTGCGGACCGTGCCTTTTACGTAGCGTGTCGCCTCGACCACGCCACGCAGCTCGTGCGCGGCGGCGTGGCCGTTGGCCGGCGTCATCCTTGGATCGTGTGCGTTCATGTGTCCAAGACCTTGGGAAGCGCGTCGAAGATGGCGCGCGCCGCCATACCGACGCCGCCCTTGGGCCGCGCGGGCGCGGCAGTGGGGTTCCAGCCGAAGATGTCGAAATGCGCGAACCGCGGTGTGTCCTTGACGAACCGGTCAAGGAACAGCGCGGCGGTTATGCTGCCCGCGAACCCGCCGCTGGGCGCATTGTCCAGGTCGGCGATCCCCGGCTCGATCATGGTTTCGTACGGACGATGGAGAGGCATCCGCCACAAGGGATCACGCACGCGCTTGCCCGCCTGCGCCAGCGCCATGGCGAGCGCGTCGTCGTCTGTGTAGAACGGCGCAAGGTCCGGGCCGACCGCCACGCGGGCCGCCCCGGTCAGCGTCGCCATGCAGATCATCAGATCGGCCGGGGCCTCATCGGCCAGCGCCAGCGCATCCGCCAGCACCAGGCGTCCTTCGGCATCGGTGTTGTTGATCTCCACCGTCAGGCCGTTGCGTGCGGTCAGGATATCGCCTGGACGAAATGCGTTGCCGGACACCGCGTTTTCCACGGCGGGGATCAGGACGCGCAGGCGCAGTCTGGTGCCTGTTGTCATGATCATCGAGGCCAAGCCCAGAACGGTAGCCGCCCCGCCCATGTCCTTCTTCATAAGGCCCATCGACGCGCCGGGCTTCAGGTTCAGGCCGCCCGTATCAAAGCAGACGCCCTTGCCGACCAGCGTGACATGCGGGCCTTCGGTACCCCAGTTCATGTCGATCAGGCGTGGCGCACGGTTGGAGGCGCGGCCGACTGCGTGGATCATCGGGAAATTCGCGTCCAGCAGGTCGTCGCCCTCGGTCACGTGGATAGCCGCGCCGTGGGCCTGTGCCAGATTGCGTGCGGCGGTCTCCAATTCGGCGGGGCCCATGTCGCTGGCCGGGGTGTTGATCAGGTCGCGCGTCAGGCACTCACCCGCCGCAATTGCCTCCAGCCGAGAGGCATCAATGCCCTTTGGTGCCTTCAGCTGCGCACCATCAACAGCCTCGCCCTTGTAGCGTGTGAAGCTGTAGGCCGACAAAAGCCAGCCAAGTGCGGCCTCCTCCAACTCGTTCGCGGTCAGGTCGCCGTCCAACGTGTAGGTGCCCGACTTCAGCTGTTCTGCCGCCTTGGCAATGAGGAACCGCGTTCGCGCGCGATCCTTTGCAGCGCCCCATCCCACCAGGACGCGGGCCACTGACATATCGGGTGCCGGCAGGCGCAGGATCTGGCCTGCGCCGCCGTCAAAGCCATTGGCCTGAATCCAGTCGCGGACAACCTCGTCCTGGGTGCCAAGCCAGGTGTCGAAGCCGGCGGAGGTCACGATCCGGACCGGGATGGCGCGCGTGTCGGGGGGGGCGAACTTGGGTGTCATACAATCCTCGGCAGCGCGGAGCGGCGGCGGAGGACAGGATAACGCAGGGACCCTGCGCCGCAAGGTCTGCGGCGCGACAGCGGCGTCTTTCTCGGGCGTCGCTGTCAGGCAACGGTATCCGGCGTCTGTTGCATCGTCCAATCCCCGACCTGCTTTGGTTCCCCGAGGCGTACCAGACGTGCGGTGCAAGCGGCCAAGGCGACCCGGTTCCCCTGCGCGATGCAGTTCAGGACAGCCTCGGCCCCGTCGTGGATGGTCGTCATGCCGACCCGGTCGGCGACCCGGCGCAATTGAGTGCAACTGCGGTGCAACCCTTCGTAATAGCCACCTTGCGTGCCGATTACGGAGATCAGGGTCCCTACCTCCTCCAAGGCGTTGGTGATAGTGGTTTCGGCATGCTGTCCTTCGGACGCGCACAGAGCGGCGAGCGTGTCGTGATCAAATTTCACGGTCTCGGTCGGGCGCAGCCTAACGATGTTATTTGTCATGTCTTTTCAGTCCCAGATCAGATGCCCCCACGGCCTCTGGGCACAAGGTGCTGTCGGAACGGGGCGAAACCGCGGCGACCTTTCGGCGATCAAGCTTAGAAATCGCTCGAATTCCATTCAAGTAAGCGGTTAGAAGCGGCCAGCCTGAAGGAGACGACTCATGCGCCCGACCCGACCCCTGCCCGGATCGCTGGTTCAACGCTACCATGGCTGGAAGGCGACGACCTTTGCCGACAACGCCGCCTGGTATCGCCGGTTGGCGACCGAAGGCCAACGGCCGCGCGTGATGGTCATCAGCTGCTGTGACAGCCGGGTGCATGTCACCTCGATCTTCGGGGCCGAACAGGGTGAGTTCTTCATTCACCGAAACATCGCCAACCTGGTTCCGCCCTACGAGCCTGATGGGTTGCGACACGGGACGTCGGCGGCGATCGAATACGCCGTAACATCGCTCAAGGTGTCGCAGATCATGGTACTGGGGCACTCGCAATGCGGCGGTGTGAAAGGTTGCGACGAGATGTGTTCGGGCAATGCCCCGGCGCTGGAGGCCAAGGACAGCTTCGTCGGTCGCTGGATGGACCTGCTTCGTCCCGGATGGGAAAAGGTGCAGGCCATCCCCGACGACGCCGAACGACGCGAAGCGTTGGAAAAGGAAGCTGTCCTGACCTCGATCGACAATCTGATGACGTTCCCCTTTGTTGTCGACGCGGTTCAGGCGGGCAACCTGGCGCTGCACGGTCTGTGGAACGACATCGTCGAAGGTACGCTGGAGGGGTATGATGCCGCCACCGACAGGTTTTCGCAGATCTAGGGCTTGCTGTCCGAGTGTCATCACTCCCACAAGCGACCGTTAGTGCGATCTGCGTGAGAGGATGAGACGATGGATCTGGTAGATCTTGCCGTGGGGAACCTGAAGTTCCCCATCATTCTGTCGTTTGCGCTGGGGCTGTTTGCGGCATTTGCCCGATCCGACCTTTCCATTCCCGAAACGGTTGCGAAGGGCATGTCGATCTACCTGCTGTTCGCGATCGGATTCAACGGTGGCGTTGCTGTCAACGAGGCCGGGCTTTAGATCACGTTGATCGGAGCCATAGCGGCAGGGGCGATCATGTCGTTCGCGTTGCCGCTCGGGGCCTATGCCCTGTTGCAGGTGATGACGCGGTTGTCGGCGCTGGATGCGGCTGCAGTCGCCCCGCACTACGGGTCATTTTAATCGTGACCTTCGTCGCGGGCACGTCCGGGCTGGACGGCGCGGGGTTGGTCTATGATGGCAGGGTGGTCGCGGTTGCCGCCGTTATGGAGGCCCCGGTCATCCTCTCGGCGCTCTGGCTGGTTGCGCGGTCGGGGGCGGGTCGCCCGGTTGACGGCGATCTGTGGCGGGAAATCCTGCTCAATGGCTCCATCGTCCTGTTGATCGGTAGCTTTGCAATCGACTGGATCACCGGGACCGAGGGCCTGACCTGGATCGCCAGCTTCATCGCGTCGCCGTTTCAGGGCGTGACTTTCCCCTTCAACCTGACCCTTGGGCTGGCGATCTATCTTTCGGTCGCGGGGGGCATGGTCTCGGTTGTCTGCATCGTGCGGGCCGAGCGTCTGGACACCTTGCTCGACGCTGCCTTTGCCGTGGTTGAGCCGCATTGTGGTGTCGTCACGGTGACCGACTGCGAAGTCCTGCGGGCGGAGCGTTCCTGACCCATCCGCCGATTTTCACGGCTGCCAGATCAGCGTCTTACCTTCGGGCCATTCCAGCGTCACGCCGATCTCGACGGAAACATCGGCACCGCCTGCAACCTCCAGGTTCCACTGCGCGACGCTGCGTTGGTCCTCCACGTCGCGCGCGTCGGGGGCGGGGCGCGGGGTGACGGAGACCTCCAGATCCTCCTCCTCCGAATAGGGCAATGCGAAACGCGCCTCCACGGCCTCGGTCGTGTCCGACAGGTTGCGGACGCGGAACACCATGTCCTGCCGCCGCGTACCGGAGGTGAAGAAAAGACCCCTGTCGCCCGTCGCATTCTCCAGTCGCACGAACTCAAGCCGAAGGTGCTGCTGTGGACCAAAGGCCAGCTCCACCTCATCGCCCGCGGGCATCAGGGGCAGGTTGGTCTCGCCGATGCGGCTGTTCTCGCGGTAGATGACTGCGGGGCCGGGCAGCAGCGGCTCTCCGGTGGAGTTGGTGACTTCCGCCATCAGGAAGGCGGTGTCGTCCAATCGGGGGTTGGCGCGGTTGAACACCCGCGCGTCGAGCCTGTGCGAATCCAAGGCGAGCGTCACGCGCCCGCCCACTGGCAGAGTCACTGGCGTGGGATAATCATATGTGACGACGGGACCGTCGAAGTTGGCCTGTGCGACAACCACCGGTTCGGGTGCCGCCGCGAAATCGGCCTCGGCCATGGTGCCCGGCGCGATGCGCCTTAGCGCCCCGCTTTGCATGATCTCTTCGTCCTGCTGCAACCGCGCCTGGTTGGGATAGACCTCCTGCGGTGCCGTTTGAGCGAAGGGATCAGCCGTCGAGAGGGTAATGGCCACGTTGATCAGGGGCAGGCCCGCGCGCTGCCAGACCTCCACCTTGCGGTCCAGCGTCACCATGTCGTCCGCGCCCAGCTTCAGGTCATATCGCGTGCCCCAGCCCGCCCCCGGCGTGAAATATTCCATGTTCAGGTCGACGGTTCCAGCTTCGGCCATGGTCAGGCCCACCGCCATCAGCGACAGGCTGCCCAATTGTGCGCCGGTTGCCTCTAGGTCCAGTTGCGCTTGCGCGGTCCGGCGGCCCGCTTCCTCCACCGCGCGAGTCGCTTCGCGCAGGGCGACACTGGCATCTGTGCGGGCGATTTCGGCCATTTGCACGCGCGTGCCCAGAAGTTCGAAAGTGTTCAGCATCGCCTCGGTGTCCAACGAAGTCAGGGAATCGCCACCGACCGATCGCAGGAAGGCCAGTTGATCTTCCGCCGCGGTTACTGCGGCGTCGGCGCGCTGGCGGGCGTCTTGGGCGATGGACCCCGCTTCGCGCGCGGCCAGCAACGCGTCATAAGCTGCTTGCTGCGTCTCCGTCAGGTAGATGCGACCGTCGGCCACGGCGTTTGGCAGGACCTCGACCGCCCCGAGCGTCGCGCCGGCCAATTCGATATCAGGCAGGCCGCTGCCATCCGAATAGGGCACAAGCAAGCGATGGCTGCCCGCCGGAAGCTCCACCGAGCCAGAGCGGTGCAACGTCGCCCCCTGCAGGTAGATCTCCGCTTCGGTGACAGGTGCCGGAAGCGGGACATCAGCGGCCCAAGCCAGACCCGGCAGCGTGAGAAACGTTGTAAGAAGACTGCAGCGCATGAAAAGGCCCCCGATTTTGATACCGGGGGCCAGTTTCGCGCGGCGGGGCGACCGTGTCAGCCCTTGTAATGAGGTCAGCGCTTCTTAAGCACCCGTTCGACCAGCGTTTCGGCGATCTGCACGGCGTTCAGGGCGGCCCCCTTGCGCAGGTTGTCGCTGACAACCCAGATGTTCAGGCCGTTGTCGATCGTGCTGTCCTGCCGGATACGGCTGACGAAGGTGGCGAAGTCGCCAACGCATTCGACCGGCGTGACGTAGCCGCCGTCCTCGCGCTTGTCGACGACCAGAACGCCGGGGGCCTGGCGCAGGATATCGCGCGCCTCGTCCTCGTCCAGGAAATCCTCGAACTCGATGTTGATCGCTTCCGAATGGCCGACGAACACCGGAACGCGCACGCAGGTCGCGGTGACCTTGATCATGGGATCCACGATCTTCTTGGTCTCGGCGACCATCTTCCATTCTTCCTTGGTCTCACCCGAGTCCATGAAGACATCGATGTGCGGGATCACGTTGAATGCGATCTGCTTGGTGTAGACCTTCGGCTCCCGCTCCTGACCGGGGACGTACATGCCCTTGGTCTGATCCCAGAGCTCGTCGATGGCCTCCTTGCCGGTGCCCGACACGGATTGGTATGTGCTGACCACGACCCGCTTGATGCGCGCGCGGTCATGCAGAGGCTTAAGCGCCACAACCATCTGCGCGGTGGAGCAGTTGGGATTCGCGATGATGTTCTTTTTGGCGTAGCCGTCCACGGCTTCGGGGTTCACCTCCGGCACGACCAGCGGCACATCCGCGTCGTAGCGATAGAGCGAGGAGTTATCGATCACGATGCAACCCGCCTTGGCGGCGATGGGCGCATATTTCTTGGTGGCATCTGACCCGATGGCGAAGAATGCGATGTCCCAGCCGGTGAAATCGAATGTCTCCAGGTCTTTTGTTTTCAAGGTCTTGTCGCCGAAGCTGACGTCCGTTCCCAGCGACCGACGCGACGCGAGCGCCGTGATTTCATCGACGGGGAACTGGCGCTCGGCCAGAATGTTCAGCATTTCACGACCCACGTTGCCCGTGGCGCCGCAGACGACGACCTTGTAGCCCATCATATCCTCCGAAGGGTTTGGGAGCGCGCCGGGGGTTATACCTGTTGGGGTGCAGGGGCAAGCGTCATGGCCGACAGAGGTCGGGCCGTCGCCGTCAGGCATTGATCTTCGAGATATTCAGTCCCGCGAATCCGGCGAGAACGCATAGATCGCGCAACCGGCCAGCAGGACCAGTGCGAACACGCCGAACAAGGTTTGGTATCCGGCCAGCCCGCCGCCCGCCGCGCGGAAAATCGGACCGGTGGCGAACTGCGCGATGCCGACGCCCCCGATCGAGAACAGGTTCAGAAGCGTCACGCCACGCCCGGTCAGATGCGGCGGGAAGAACGCGCGCCCGTGCGCAATACATAGCGCATAGCTTGCTCCCAGAGCCCCGATCGCGGCCAGCAGCAGCGTGCTGGCGACCAATCCGGGCACCGGCACCCACCATAGAATACCCAGCATTGCCGCGCCCAACAGATTGCCGGTCAGCACGATCCACTTGCGCGTGCCGAAGATGCGGTCGGCCGGCGCATAGGCGAAGTTGCCCACGATCATCGCTGCCGCCATCACCAGCGTGACCGTACCCACATGGGCCGCGCCATATACATCCGCGACGTAAGGCCCGACCCAAAGTCCACGCAGCCCGGCGGCAGGCGCATAGTTCACCAGCAGGATCGGCAGGATCAGCCAAAGCGCCCGGATCCGCAGCACATCCAGAAGCGATCCGCGCTTGCCGCCAGTGATCCCATCGGGGTCGCGCACCATCAGCCAGCACCCGACCGCCGTCGCCACCGTCAATGCAGCCAGTGCCTGCATCGCACCGCGCCAGCCTAGGATCTCCGCCGCCCAGCCCATCGGAACGCTTGCGGCGATATTGCCAAGGCTGCCGACGCCGACCAGCACGCCCGCAAGCGTGGCGAAGACGCGGGCCGAGAAGACGCGCGCGAAGATGAAGTAGCTGGCCATCAGCACGGGTGCGCAGCCGGCACCAATCAGCCCCATCGCCAAGTCGATATGCCACCCTTGCGTCGCGGCCGCGAACACCATGGCACCTCCGCCTCCGCAGACGCCCAGCAGAACCGCGGCGGTACGGCGCGGCCCGAGCCGATCAAGCGCCCAGCCGACCGGCAGCTGCATCGCCGCGAAAACCAGAAACCAGATGCCCGACGCCCGGCTCAGCGTGGCTGCGTCGATGCCCAGATCGGCCGTCAACTCGGGGGCCAGAACGGCCAGAAATGCGCGGTAGAATTGGCTTAGAACATAGGCCAACGTCAGGATCGCGATACCCGCGTTCATGCGCTGGCCCATTCCATATGGGGCGACATGGGGCCGGCCCGATCGGTTCGGGCCGGCGTTTGGAACCCTTGATTGGCTTTGTATTCCATAGATCCCCCCGCCCCGGTTCCGGGGCCGCAGGCACCCCATGCCATTCCCCGCGCTTGCCGCCTAGCCCCTGCCTGCGGTAAGTCCCGCAAAACCGAACGAGGCATTTCCTGCAAACCCCGGCCCATCCCTTTGCGCGCCTCTGGCGCGGCTATCTGCGGCGTCACCTCTGGTGGATCGTTCTGGGTGCCCTGCTGATGAGCGTCGAGGGCGGCACGGTCGGGGTGCTGGCCTGGATGCTGGAGCCAATGTTCGACCTGGTCTTTGTCGAAGGCCGCGCCGATGCCGTCACTTGGGTCGGCATCGCGATCCTGTCGCTCTTCGTGGTGCGCGGCGTCGCCGGTGTGGCGCAACGGATCGTGATGGCGCGCGTCGCTTTCACCGCCTCTTCCAGCCTTCAACAGGATCTGCTGTCCCACGTGCTGCGGCTGGATGCGGCGTATTTCAGCGCGAATTCCCCGGGTCAATTGATCGAGCGGGTTCAGGGCGACGTGCAGGCTATCCAGACGATGTGGGTACAGCTGATCACCGGCGTGGGGCGTGACGCGGTGGGGCTGATTTCTCTGATGGTTGTGGCGCTCTCGGTTGATCCGGTCTGGACCGCCGTCGCGGTGATCGGTGCCCCGCTGCTGGTCGCGCCCAGCCTGATCGTGCAGCGCTATATCCGCAAGAAGGCCTTCAGGCTGCGCGACATTGCCGGGCGGCGCACGACTCGATTAGACGAGATTTTCCATGGTATCACGCCGATCAAGCTCAATGCGATGGAAGCTTATCAGCAGGACCGGTTCCGCGTCGCAACCGACGATATGGTGCGCGCGACGATCCGCACACAGGCGGGCCAGGCGACCGTGCCCGCGTTGGTGGATTTCGCGATCGGTTTCGGGTTCTTCGCGGTGTTGCTGTCTGGGGGGCCGCAGATCATCGCGGGCGAGAAAACAGTGGGCGAGTTCATGGCGTTCTTCACGGCCATGTCCCTGGCGTTCCAACCGCTGCGCCGCTTGGCGAACATGTCGGGTGCCTGGCAAACGATGAACGCTTCACTGGAGCGGATCTACGCCTTGCGGGATACGGTGCCGACCATCGTGGATCCGGTCACCCCGGCCGAAGCGCGGCCCGCATCGACCGACGTGGTGTTTCGTGACGTGCATCTGGCCTATGGTGACAACCCGGTGCTTCGCGGGGTGGATTTTACCGTGCCAGCAGGTACGACGACGGCGTTGGTCGGTCTGTCGGGTGCGGGCAAGTCGACCGTGTTCAACGTTCTGACCCGGATGGTCGACCCCGAGACAGGGCAGGTGACGATCGGGGGGCGCGATGTGCAGGCGTATCGGCTTGGCGATCTGCGGGGCCTGTTTTCGGTCGTGTCACAGGATACGCTTCTGTTCGATGAAACGCTGCGCGAGAACCTTTTGCTAGGGCGCTTGGACTTGAGCGAAGCGGCGTTGAAGGACGCGCTCGATGCGGCGCATGTGTCGGAGTTCGTGGCCGACCTGCCCCTTGGGTTGGAGACGCAGGCCGGGCCGCGCGGGTCGAACCTGTCAGGCGGTCAGCGGCAACGGGTAGCGATTGCGCGGGCCTTGCTGAGAGATACGCCGATCCTGCTGCTGGACGAGGCGACGAGTGCGCTCGACACCAAGTCGGAACGATTGGTGCAGGAGGCGCTCAGCCGTCTGTCGCAACGCCGCACGACGCTGGTGATTGCGCACCGGCTCTCCACGATACGCGAGGCGGACCAGATCCTTGTGCTGGACAAGGGGCGGGTCGTGGAACGGGGCACGCACGACGAGTTGCTGGACCGCGGCGGGCTGTACACGCAGTTGCACAGAATGCAGTTCGGGGCCGATCAGGGCTGAATCGCGCGGGCCTTCATCGCGGCGTAGAACGGCATGGCGGCGGCCAGAAGGTCGTCACGCTTGACCCGGGGCAGAGGGCCTTCGGGGCCTGCGAAGCCAGTCGATTTGTGGACGGCGTTGTACCAATGCGCAGCCCAGATCCCGTCGGCCCTGTGCCCGCCTGCTGGCCACTCCAGCATGGATTCGTCGAAGGAGATTCCGAGTTCAGCGCAGAGTTTTGCCAGCATCCCCCGCGGATTGTCCCTCAGGTCGGCGGTGTCGAGGATCAGTCCGCCGATACGATCGTAAAGCGTGGCTTGCGCGGCGAAGGCGATGTCGGCTTCGGTGATCTGATCACGCTTGGCACCATAGCTGGCGATGACGCGGGCCGGGTGGCGGATGAGGTGCAGGTGCACGGCATCCCTGGCCCAATCGAGCGGGATACCTGGCACCATGTGGTGGGCCATATGCTTCTGATAGGAATGGATTTTCGGCGTCGCGGCGCAGAGCGCGGCGACCGCCGAAGGATCGAACGACTGATTGCTGAGGATTTCGCCGCGCATGGGATGGTCGATGCCGGTTTGCGCCAGGTAGGCAGCGTAGAACGGCTCGTCCATGACTTCGAAATCGGGGCGGTTGCCGAAGGAATACATCATGGCGGTGGACAGGTTTCTTGGGCCGGACCATGCGACGATCTTCATATCAAAACCCGTTTTGAGGGGTCGGTGATCCACGGGTGACCAGCGGGCGATCTGCGTCTGACGTCACTGGGCGCACGGTCAACTCGGGTTTTCGGGTGTTGTGTGCGCGCGGGGCAGCAGGGCTTGGGCTGGGTCACGCGCCGACCAGATCCTTGTAGAGCGCGCGAAGACGCTCGGTCACCGGGCCAAGCTGACCCGTGCCGATCACGCGCCCGTCGACCATGCCGACTGGCGTCTGTGCGCCGAAAGTGCCGGTCAGAAACGCTTCGTCCGCGCCATATGTGTCGACGAGGGAGAAGTTACACTCCAGGCAGGGAATGTCGTTGGCATGGCACAGGTCGATCACCTTCTGACGGGTAATGCCGTTCATGCAGTAGTCGCCGGTGGAGGTCCAAACCGTGCCCTTTCGCACGATGAAGAAATTGCAGGCGTTGGTGGTGTTCACGAACCCATGCACGTCGAGCATCAGGGCTTCGTCCGCGCCGGCCTTTTCGGCGGCGATGCAGGCCAGAATGCAGTTCAGCTTGGAATGGGAATTGAGCTTCGGGTCCTGCGTCATCGGCAGACCGCGCAGATGCGGAACGGTGGCCAGATTCACGGGACGTGGGATCTTTGGCTTCGAGTGCTCCATGATGATGACCATGGTCGGACCGCGTGTGGACAGGCGCGGGTGCTGGAACGGCAGGCGCTTGACCCCGCGCGTGACCATCAGGCGGGCGTGGGCATCCGTGGTGAAGCCGTTGGCGGCGCGGGTTTCCTCGATGGCGGCGATGACCTGATCCGGGGTCATCGCGATGTCCAGATCAATGGCTTTCGCAGCCTCAAACAGGCGGGCGATATGTTCGTCCTGAAAGGTCCACCGGCCATTGTAGAGGCGCAGGCCCTCCCAGACGCCATCGCCCAGCATGAAGCCGGAATCATAGACCGAGACGACGGCTTCGTTCCGGTGCTTCAGTGTGCCGTCGACCCAGATCAGGATGTCCGCGTTGCGGGCGTCCTCCTCGGCCTCGTGTGTGCTGATGTGATCGTTCATGCGCGGGAAGATGCCGTCACCACGATGTGATTTGCAAGTGCCCACGCGGGTCGGTGATCCTAAGACCTTGGTGGAGGTGTGCCATGATTTGCAAACACGAAATTCGCATCATCTTGCTGGCGGCGGCAATCCTGACCGGGTTTGCTGTTCAGAACGTGGAGCGCACGCAGGTAGCCGATTGCATGATGTGCCCGACGGCGGCTGTCCTTTAGGTCAGCAGGTTCAACCGCAGGTCGCCCAACACCATCTGCGCGATGATAATCGCGAGAATGAACACCAGCGGGGCCAGGTCCAATGCACCCATGCTGGGCAGGATGCTGCGAATGCGCGAATACGCAGGCTCCAGAATGCGGTTCAGACCATCCCAGAGTTGCGCCACGATCGGCTGGTTCAGATTGAGGACGCCGAAATTGATCAGCCAGGACATCACGATATGCGCCACGGCGAACCACCACGCCACGTTGAGGAGCAGCAATGCGATGTTGATAAGCGTGATCATGGGACGTCCTTGTCTGTTGTGCCCCTGATCTAGGGGCAAGGACCGCGCTGCACAAGCTTACGCGTGGTCGTGGTTGACGCAAGTCGCGACAAGGTCAACACGCGAAGGATGTATCCTTTCATCCGCCTCGCCTGGCAACTCTGGCGCACCCGCGTCGCCCCGCCCATGGGCCTGACCGACCTTCATGTCTCGCATCACCATTGCCTGCCTTGGGATCTGGACGGGTTTCTGGAGCTGAACAACGGGCGGACCCTGACATTCTATGACATTGGTCGCTTTACGGCCGGGCAGCGGATGGGCCTGTCGGGTGCGCTCCGGCGCAGGCGCTGGGGTCTCGCGGTGGCGGGGGCCAGCGTGCGCTATCGCCGGCGCGTCACCGCGTTCCAGAAGATCGAGATGCGCACGCGCTGCGTCGGCTGGGATCACAAGTTCGTCTATATCGTGCAGTCGATGTGGGTGAAGGGCACCTGCACCTCGCAGGCCCTGTTGCGCACCGCGGTCACGTCGCGCGCCGGCACGGTCGAGCCGGTCGAGGTGGCGCGCGAGATCGGATATGATGGGCCGTCGCCCGCGCTGCCCGATTGGGTCGCGGGCTGGATCGCGACGGAGGGCACGCGGCCCTGGCCGCCGCAGGATGCTGTGGACGTGCCGGAAGGTCACGTTCCCCCGGTAATCTAGCCCGCCGCCGTCACGCCCGTGTTGCACGGGTCCGTAATCCCCCCCAAGGTCGTCACAGCACCTGGGGAATTTCAAGAATGATTGATATCGCGCTGAAGCGTCGCGTCCGTGGCTGGATGATGTTCGACTTCGCGTCGCAGCCCTATAACACGTTGCTGCTAACTTTCATTTTTGGCCCCTATTTCGCCAGCGCGGTCATGGACGACCCGGTTCAGGCACAGTCGGTCTTCGGGTTCGCGGTCGGCCTGGCTGGCCTTGTGATGGCTGTCTGTGCCCCGATCCTCGGCGCGATGGCCGATGCCTCTGGGCGGCACCTGGCTTGGATCAAGACGTTTTCGGTCCTGTATGTCATCGGCGCTGCGGCACTATGGTTCGCTGTGCCGGGGGCGGAAACGGTATGGCCAGTCCTGCTGGTGTTCTGCATCGGCCTGATCGGAATGGAGTTCGCCACGATCTTCACGAATGCGATGCTCCCGACGCTGGGCCCGCTGTCAGAGATCGGGCGGATTTCCGGCTCGGGGTGGGCGTTGGGGTACGTGGGCGGCGTGCTGTCGCTGATCGTGATGCTGACGCTTTTCGCCGAGAATGCCTCGGGTGTGACGTTGATCGGCATCCCGCCCCTGTTCGGGCTGGATCCGGATATGCGGGAGGGCACGCGCCTGGTCGGCCCATTCACCGCGGTCTGGTACATCGTATTCATGGTCCCGTTCTTCTTGTGGGTGAAGCCCGTGCGCCGCGTGTCCGAGACGATCACGCCGGTGTCGGTCAGCCTGCGCCGCCTACGGGAGACGGTTCGGTCACTTCCTGCGCGGCCGTCGTTCACGGCGTATCTGGGCGGGTCGATGCTGTACCGTGATGCACTCGCGGGTCTTTACACCTTCGGCGGGATCTACACGGCGGGGGTGCTGGGCTGGTCGACTACGGCTATCGGCGTTTTCGGCATCCTGGCGGCCGTAACCGGTGCCGTTTTTGCTTGGGCCGGCGGGCGCATGGATCGGGCGCGCGGGCCGAAGCCGGTGATTGTGCTCTGCGTCGTCACGCTGATCGTCGTGTCACTGGCCATCGTTTCGGTGACGCCGACGTCCGTGTTCCTGCTGCCGGTGGCCGATGGGTCGGTCCTGCCGGATATCGTGTTCTATGTGCTGGGCGCGATCATCGGGGCGGCGGGCGGCGCGCTCCAGGCGTCCAGCCGGACAATGCTGGTACGTCTTGTCCACATCGATCACGTGACCGAGGGGTTCGGATTGTACGCGCTGGCGGGCAAGGCGACGGCCTTCCTTGCCCCCACCTTGATCGGCGTCGTGACGCTGATTTCGGGGAGCCAGCAGATCGGGGTTTTACCCGTGGTCGGTCTGTTCATATTAGGCCTGATCCTGCTAGTCTGGGTTAAGCCCGAGGGGGAACGTATTCCATGATCCGCACCATCGCCGCCTGCCTTGTCCTGATGATGGCCCTGCCGGCACAGGCACAACTGGCCAAGACGCAGTTCGGGGCGGCTCGCGCCGGATCGGCACAACCGTCCGAGCCCTTCGGAAGCTATGCCCGCGGGTGCGCGGCTGGCCTGGTGCAGTTGCCTGAAACAGGTGACAGCTGGCAGGCGATGCGCCTGTCGCGCAATCGCAACTGGGGGCACCCTGACCTGGTCGATCTGGTGCAGGACCTTGGCCGGCACATGAACCGGATCGGCTGGGCCGGCGTCTATGTCGGTGACATGAGCCAGCCGCGCGGCGGGCCGATGACCAGCGGGCACCGCAGCCACCAGATCGGGTTGGACGCGGATGTATGGCTTTACCCCACGTCGCGGATGAACCTGTCGTCGCGTGAGCGGGAGAATATCTCGGCCATTTCCATGCGGCGCGCCAACGGGGCCTTCGTCAACGACCGCTGGACGCGAGGCCAGCACGAGCTGGTCAAGCGCGCCGCACAGGATCCGCGGACGGCCCGCATCTTCATTTTTCCCGGTGCCAAGGTGGAGATGTGCCGTACCGAGACGGGCGACCGGTCCTGGCTTCGCAAGGTCCGGCCCTGGTACGGCCACCACTACCACATGCATGTACGGATTTCCTGCCCGGCCGGTGCGCGGGGCTGCGAGAACCAGGCGGCCCCGCCGCCGGGCGACGGCTGCGCCGAAGCGCAGGAGTGGGTCAACAACATCCTCAACCCGCCGCCGCCCGACCCGAATGCGCCCCCACCGCGTCCACGCCGCGAATACACGCTGGCTGATCTGCCTCAGCAATGCGCCTCGGTCCTCTCCTCGCGCTAGGCCTGAGCGCCGGATCCGCCGCGCCTGCCGCCGAATTCCTGGGGTCCTACGTCTGGGCACCGGGGTTCGATGGCGGGGGCGGGTATTCGGCGATCTGGCTTGGCCCCGACGGGGCCGAGACGTTGCTGCTGTCGGACCGGGGCAATTGGGTGCGCGGGGTTCTGGCGCGGGACACGGCGGGCAAGGTCACTGGCTTCGAGATGTTGGCGCGCGGCCCGCTCCTGCGGTCGACCGGGGACGATTTGAAGCGGGGCGAGCGGGACGCGGAAGCCATCGCCGAGGTGGGCGGCATCTTCTATGTCGCCTATGAGGGCACGCACCGCGTGATGCGGCACATCGATATTGCCGCCCCGCCGGAGCGGTTCACGCAGGACGACGGATTCGAGGCATTGCAGCACAATTCGGGGCTGGAGGCGCTGGCCGCGGATGCAGGTGGCCGGCTCTACGCAATTCCAGAACGGTCGGGCGGGCTTGATGTGCCCTTCCCGGTGTCACGCTATGACGGGGCATCCTGGACGCAACCCTTCAGCCTGCGGCGAGATGGTCGATACCTTGTATCGGGAGCAGACGTGGGGCCGGACGGGCGGCTTTACGTTTTGGAGCGGGACTTCGCGCTTCTTGGCTTCCGAACGCGTGTGCGCAGCTTTGACCTGACGGGCGGCGATGAACGGCTGGTCCTGGAATCTGGGATCGGCGTACATGACAACCTCGAAGGACTCGAAGTCTGGGAGGACGTGTCGGGTCGCATCCGCATCACAATGATTTCCGACGATAATCTGCACCCGTTTATCCAACGCACGGAGTTCGTGGACTACGTGGTCGAGTAGACGGGGGCTCTGCCCCCGAACCCCCGGGACACTTGGCGCAAGAGGAAGGCACAACCGGTTGGACTACGCCTAGGTTACAAGGCGTCGGCGCGAGGCTCATGGGGATGCTCATAACCGCGAAAGGGGTAGGTGCCCGCCGCCCGCCCCGTCAGGCCGACGTCAGATGCGGCCATGATTCCTTCTTCCTCTTGCCCGAAGTATCCCGGGCGTGAGCCGCTTGCGGCGAGGGGGTTGGCCCCCTTCAGCGCTCGAATTCGCGCCGGGTGCGCGGGTGGGGCCAGTCCTCCATCAACGCCAGTGCATCCTCGGCCGTCTCGACGAAATTAAATAGTTTCAGGTCTTCGGCCCCGATGGTCCCCGCCTGTTCCAAGGCATCCCAGTTTATGATCGAGCGCCAGAACGCCTCTCCGAACAGAAGGAATGGCACGCGGGCCATGCGACCGGTTTGAATCAGGGTCAGCGACTCGAATAGTTCGTCCAGCGTGCCGAAACCGCCGGGGAAGACGCAGACCGCCGAGGCGCGCATCAGGAAGTGCATTTTGCGGATAGCGAAATAGTGGAAGTTGAACGACAGGTCGGGTGTCACGAATTCGTTCGGGGCCTGTTCATGGGGCAGGACGATGTTGAGGCCGATGCTGCGGCCGCCTGCGTCGGCGGCCCCGCGGTTGCCGGCCTCCATTACGCCGGGTCCGCCGCCGGTGACGATCACGTTCTCTCGCCCGCCGGTGGTGGCGATGGAATGCTCGGTGACCAGTTTGGCGAAGCGCCGCGCTTCGTCGTACTGGACGGTCAGGTCGCGCAGGGTTTCGGTCCGGGCGTTGCCCTTGTTTTCGGGCCGCGGAATGCGCGCGCCGCCAAACAGCACAACGGTCGAGACGATTTCGGCCTCGTCCATCAGAAGCTCGGGCTTCATCAGCTCCAGTTGCAGCCGGACGGGCCGCAGATCGTCGCGGCAGAGGAAATCCTCGTCCGCGAAGGCCAGGCGATAGGCGGGGTTGCGGGATTGTGGCGTGTCGGGGACATCGCGGGCAGTGGTGCGGTCTTCGCCGGAGTGGCGCAGCGGGTGGCGGGGGGCGTCGGTCATGATGTCCTCGAGTTGGATTTCAGCAAGCCTAGCAGGGCAATCAGGCAAAGCCGAGGCGCTATGGATGGCCTCAGGACATGGTGCCCCATCAATGGAAGCTCGGCCGGTCGGGATTGCCCCGTGCGGGGTGGGCGGATAAGAGCGGTTCAGTCAATTCAGACCCGCATATCCGTCAGACGAGGCCGTACATGTCGAACCAACAGCTTGAGACCGCCATCGAAGCCGCTTGGGAGGCACGCGACCAGATAACGTCGCAGACCACTGGCGAGACACGCAACGCCATCGAAGCGACGCTGGATGCTTTGGATACTGGCGCGCTGCGGGTGGCCGAGAAGCAGGCCACCGGTGACTGGCACGTCAACCAATGGGCCAAGAAGGCGGTTCTGCTGGGGTTCCGTTTGAAAGATATGGAATTGCAGTCGGGTGGCCCGCAGGGCAGCAGCTGGTGGGACAAGGTCGACAGCAAATTCCAAGGCTGGAACGCAGCGAAATGGGAAAGTGCCGGATTTCGCGCGGTTCCCAACTGCATTGTGCGCCGCTCGGCGTACATCGCGCCGGGCGTGGTGCTGATGCCGTCGTTCGTGAACCTCGGGGCCTATGTCGATAGCGGCACGATGGTTGATACCTGGGCCACGGTCGGGTCGTGCGCGCAGATCGGCAAGAACGTGCACCTCTCGGGCGGCGTGGGCATCGGTGGTGTTCTGGAGCCGATGCAGGCCGGGCCGACGATCATCGAGGATAACTGCTTCATCGGAGCGCGTTCGGAAGTGGTCGAAGGCTGCATTGTCCGCGAGGGGTCTGTTCTCGGAATGGGTGTGTATATCGGCAAATCGACCAAGATCGTGGATCGCGAGACGGGCGAGTTCACCTATGGTGAAGTGCCGCCTTATTCTGTGGTCGTCTCGGGGTCGATGCCGTCGAAGAACGGGGTGAACCTGTATTGCGCCGTGATCGTCAAGCGCGTGGATGCGCAGACGCGGTCGAAGACGGGCATCAACGAATTGCTGCGCGACTGAGGGGCGCGGGTGGGGGCATCGCCTCCCCCCGAGTGTTTTGAAAGCGGTGACGGTGCCTAGTCTGGCGGGGCCTGTTTTCGCAGAGCGGCCTCTTCCAGCGCGTCCATGTGGGCGCGGGCGACGTGGGTTCGGCCCAAGCCCTTCCACAGCGCCTTGCGCCAAGCGCGGTGGGCCGAGCGCGGTTCCCACTGCATCCGCGCGCCGGCCAGCCAATCGCGCAGCGCAGGCGGCAGGGCGTCATAGTCCGCCATCGTGCGTTTGCGGTCGCGGGCTTCGATCAGGGGCGCGTTTCGGGGCATGGGTGTTAAATGGGTGTGTCTGCGCAACCTGTCAAATCAGGGAACCGGACCAGCCCCTGCGACGTTCTGTCAAGGATGCACACCACATGGGGGACCGGATCATGGGTCTTGGAATTTTCGCTTCAATCATCGTCGGCGGCCTTGCCGGCTGGATCGCCAGCATGATCATGAAGGCCGATACCGGTCTTTTGCTGAACATCGTCCTGGGGATCGTCGGGGCCGTGGTTCTGAATACGATCCTGTCGCTTATCGGCATTTATGCCGCCAACAGCTGGATTCCGCAGTTGTTCGTGGGCATCGCCGGGGCCTGCCTGCTGATCTTCGGGGTCCGCGCCGTACGAAACTGACCTGATTTCCATTCGACGTGGCATGCGCCGTTCCTTTCAGGGGCGGCGTTTTGCCTTCGCTCCGGTTGACATGGGCCAAGCTGCGGCGGACACCCGTGCCCATGTCCGAGAAAAAACCCAAACGTCCGCATTTCGTTTACACCCTGCTGGTGGAGGTCGGTCGCAAGACCGGCGATGGCCTGCCCGAGGAGGCAACCGGTGCTGCCCTGATGTGCTACGCCAGCGGCGTGGATGAGGACGAGGCCGTGCGCGAAACCGTGGCCGTTCTGAAGACCGCCGATCTGAACGTGCTGGAAGTGACCGGGTACGGGTCGTTGGAGGAACGCGAGGACGAGGGTCACGACATCGAGGTGGACGAACGCAAGATGATGGCACGTGCCCTTCGCGAGAATTCCGTGGTTGTCGCGCAGACGACCGTGTTCCGCGAAGGGGATGAGGGGATGCCCGCGGATGACGACGGGGACGGCGATGATTAATCCGGTCGCGCTGACGCAGGACCTTGTCCGCTGCCCGACGGTCACGCCGCAGGAAGGCGGGGCGCTGGTCCTGCTGGAGGAGCTGCTGGCCGGGGCCGGGTTCACCTGCACGCGGGTGGACCGGAATGGCACCTCGAACCTTTACGCGCGCTGGGGCAAGAAGGGGCACGCCCGGACCTTCGGATTCAACGGGCATACCGACGTGGTGCCGGTAGGTGATCTGGACGCCTGGACCAAGGACCCGTTCGGGGCCGAGATCGAGGATGGTTGGCTTTACGGGCGCGGAGCGACGGACATGAAATCGGGCGTGGCCGCCTTTGCCGCCGCCGCCGTGGATTTCGTGACCGATACACCACCCGACGGGGCCATCGTTCTGGCGATCACCGGGGACGAGGAGGGGGATGCGACCGACGGGACCATTGCCCTGCTCGACTGGATGACCGCGCAGGGTGAGCGGTTGGACGTGTGTTTGGTGGGTGAGCCGACGAACCCGGATTACATGGGCCAGATGATGAAGATCGGACGACGCGGCTCGTTGAACGCCTGGTTCACCTTCAAGGGGCAGCAGGGGCACGCCGCCTATCCGCATCTTGCGCGCAATCCCCTTCCGGCGATGGCGCGGTTGATGGCCGATCTATCTGCGCACGAGTTGGACAGGGGGACGGAGCATTTCGATGCCTCCTCCCTTGCCGTGGTGACGATGGACGTAGGCAACCCCACGACGAATGTAATCCCGGCCGAAGGACGCGCGACGGTCAACATCCGTTTTAACGATTCCCATTCGGGTGCCGGGCTAAGCGATTGGCTGCGGGCCGAGGCCGACCGCGTGGCCGAGGAGTCGGGCATCGCGGTCGAGATGCAGGTGAAGATTTCGGGAGAGAGTTTCGTGACGCCGCCCGGACCGCTGTCGGAGATGGTGGCCCGTGCCGTTCAGCGTGAGACGAACCGGGTGCCCGAGATGTCGACCACGGGGGGGACGTCGGATGCGCGCTTCGTCAAGAACCACTGTCCGGTGGTGGAATTCGGATTGGTCGGCCACCGGATGCATGCCGTGGACGAGCGGGTCCGAGTGGAGCAGATCGACCAATTGAAGGCGATTTACGGGCGGATTTTGGCGGATTACTTCGGCTGAGCGATAGGCATGGCGCGGCCCGTGTCAGGTGTTCGGCCCCGTTTCTACGCCGCTTTCTGTGCCTGGTCGGGGCGCAGGAAGACAGGCGCGCCGTCTTCGGATTGCGATGCCTGGTATTCGTAGCCGCCCGTCGTGAACCCGCGCAGGTCGGCGGGATCGGTGATGCGGTTTTCCATCACGTAACGTGCCATCGCGCCACGGGCCTGCTTGGCGTAGAAGCCCACGACCTTGGGGCCGCCCGCCTTGTCCTCAAGGAACCGGGGCGTGATGACGCGCAGGGTCAAGGCGTCGCGATCGACGGCCCCGAAGTATTCCTGACTGGCGCAGTTGAGGAGATGCGTCGCACCGCTCGCCTTGCCATCGTCGTTAAGCGCCCGCGCAATCCGGTCGCCCCAGAAGTCGTAGAGGTTCTTACCGCGCGGATTGGCGAGGCGGCTGCCCATTTCGAGGCGGTAGGGTTTTAGCGCGTCCAGCGGACGCAGCAGGCCGTACATTCCCGACAGGATCCGCAGGTTGCCCTTAGCTTGACGCAAGGCATCGTCCGACAGGGTCGCGGCGTCCAACCCGGTGTAAGTGTCGCCCGCGAAGGCGAAGACGGCCGCTTTCTCGGGGGCGTCGTCCCAATCGCGGAACCGGTCCCGGTTCAGCACTGCGAGGTTCTCCGAGATCGACATCAGTTTCATCAGATCATCGACCGACAGTGCACGCACGACGTTCAGCAGTTCGGATACATCGTCGGGGAAGCGCGGCGGCGTCGTGGCGTGGTCCACGGCGTCAAAGTCAAGCTTCTTAGCGGGCGAGATGACGGTCAGCATTGGCGGCTCCTTTGGTCGCAAGATAGGGGGCGGGCGCGAGCCCTCAACCCTCGCGCAGGATTTCGAGGAAAGCGTCGCCGAACCGTTCGGCGTGGCGGTCGCCTAGTATGCGGGTGATGTCGCCGGCGTCGGGACGGGCGCGGGCCACTTTGGCCAGTTGCGCCGAGGAACAGGTCATCTGCTTGTCGGTGCCCGTCTCGCCGCGCGCCAGATCGTTCTGAACCGAAAGCAGGCGGTCGTAGATCGCGCCCTCGCTGCGCCCCGCCAGCTTGCGGCGGGCGGGGTGAACGTCGTCGGGCATATCCCCGGTGAGTACGGACAGGAATGTCGCGCCGTAGCGCTCCAGCTTCTTGGCCCCGACGCCGGTGATGCCGGCCATCGCGTCCAGCGTTCCAGGTCGCTGTTCGGCCATCTCGATCAGGGTGCGGTCGTTGAACACGACGTAGGCAGGCACGCCCTGCGCTTCGGCCAACGCGCGCCGCTTGGCCTTGAGCGCCGAGAGCATGGGGGCGTCTTCCTCTCCGACCAATTGCTTGATAGCGGGGCGGCGTTCGGCGCGCCGGATCGTGTCGCGGCGGAGCGTCACCGACTCCTCGCCGCGCAGGATCGGGCGCGCCGGATCCGTCATGCGCAGCGCGCCATGGCGTTCGGCGTCTGGCCGCACGAGATCGAGGCCCATCATCTGCCGGAAAATCGCCTGCCACTGGGGTTTGGCCGTATCCGATCCGACGCCCCACGTGGGCAGCGTTTCATGGCCGAAGCGGCGGGTCTTTTCCGTCTCGGTCCCGGTCAGCACGTCGATCAGATGACCGATGCCGAAGCGTTCCTCGGTCCGCAGCATGGCCGACAGCGCCTTGCGTACTTCGGTGGTCGCGTCGAACAGTTCGGGTGGCTTTTCGCAGAGGTCGCAATTGCCGCAGGGCTGCGGGCTTTCGCCGAAGTAGCCGAGCAGCGTCACGCGGCGGCAGATCTGCGCCTCGGCCAGGCCCAGAAGCGCGTTAAGGCGCCCGTGATCGGCGATGCGCATTTCGGGCGGGGCCAGGCCCTCATCTATCTGCTGACGGCGGTATCGAATATCGTCGGCCCCGAACAGCGTGAGCGTGTCGGCGGCGGCCCCGTCGCGGCCCGCACGGCCGATCTCCTGGTAGTAGGCCTCGATGGACTTGGGCAGGTCGGCGTGGGCGACCCAGCGGATGTCGGGCTTGTCGATGCCCATGCCGAACGCGACGGTGGCCACGACGATCAGCCCGTCTTCCTGCTGAAAGCGGCGCTCGACGTGGCGGCGTTCGTCCGGGTCCATACCGCCATGATAGAAGCATGCGCTGTGCCCATCTTCGGACAGGGCGCGCGACAGGCTCTCGGTCTTGGCCCGCGTGCCGCAGTAGACGATGCCCGACTGTCCCTTGCGCGCGGCGGCGAACGAAAGAACCTGGCGGCGGGGGCCATCCTTGGTCTGAAACGACAGTGTGATGTTGGGCCGGTCGAACCCGTGGAGGAAGACCTCCGGTTGGCCGGCGAACAGGCGGGTGGCGATCTCGGCGCGGGTTTCCGCGTCGGCGGTGGCGGTGAACGCGGCGAGCGGCACGTCCAGCGTGCGCCTCAACTCGCCGATGCGCAGGTAGTCGGGGCGGAAGTCGTGGCCCCACTGGCTCACGCAATGGGCTTCGTCCACGGCGATCATGGTGCAGTTGGCCTGCCGCAGCATCCGTTCCGTGCCGCCCGAGGCCAGCCGTTCGGGCGCGATGTAGAGCAGTTTGAGGCGGTCGTCCTCGATTGCCTGCCAGACGGCCTCGGTCTCCTCCTCGGTGTTGCCGGAGGTCAGGGCCCCGGCGCAAACCCCTGCCTCCTGAAGCGCGCGCACCTGGTCGCGCATCAGCGCGATCAGCGGGGAGATGACGACCGTCAGCCCATCGCGCACCAGCGCGGGCAACTGGAAGCACAGCGACTTGCCGCCGCCCGTCGGCATGATGGCCAGGACATCCCGACCGGACACGACAGCATCCACGATCTCGGCCTGGCCGGGGCGGAAGGCGTCGAATCCGAAGATCGAGGACAGCAGGTCCTGCGCGTCTGGCATGGGCGGCTCGGCTGGTTGGGTCGCGTATCGACTCCCATAGCGTCGCTTGGGAAACAAGGGGGCGAGCGCCCGAAGATGCGATGTCATTTTTGAGAACGATTCGCAATTGCTTGCTTGGCAGAGGGATTGGGTGGTGGTAAGCAGCGGTTCCTGACGCAACATTTGGGGGACTCAGCATGTCCATCCTTCGTACTCTTACCTTTGCCCTGGCGCTGTCCGGCGCGGCTGTCGCGCCTGCTTGGGCGCAGGAAGTCACGTTGCGCTTTCAGCACTTCGTGAACCCGAACTCCGCCAATCCGAAGTATTTCATGCAGCCCTGGGCCGACGCCATCGAGGAGCAGTCCGGCGGTCGCATCAAGGTGGAGCTGTATCCCTTCATGCAGCTCGGTGGCTCCCCGGTGAACCAATACGACTTGATTGCCGATGGTGCGATCGACGGCGGTTGGGTCATCCCCGGTTACCAGCCCGGTCGCTTCCCCAAGATCGAGGCGCTGGAGTTGCCTTTCATGACGCCGAAATCGGCCGAAGCGTCGTCGCACGGGGCGTGGATCTATACCGAAGAGCATCTGCTGGACGATTTCGAGGCCGTCCACGTTATTGCCGCGCACCTGCACGGGCGGGGCATTATCCACAAGAAGGGTGCGCCGATCGAGACGCTCGCCGATTTTGAAGGCCTGACACTGCGCGGCCCGTCGCGGCCAGCGACCCTTCTGCTGGACAAGCTGGGTGCGAACCCGGTCGGCATGCCCGTGCCGGCCTTCCCCGAGGCCCTGTCCAAGGGTGTGATCCAGGGCGGTGTGATCCCGTGGGAGCAGGCTCCGCCGCTCAAGCTGGAGGAACTGACCGACAGTCACACCGACGTCGCCGGGGAGCAGTCGCTCTATAACCTCTATTTCCTCTGGGCGATGAACAGGGATGTCTACGCAGGACTGCCGGAGGACCTGAGGGCCGTGATCGACGCGAACTCCGGGATGATGGCGTCGGAGTGGGCGGGGCGCGCACATGACACCGGTGACCGGGAGGCAGAGATCCTGATCGCGGAGACGACCGACAACGCCATCACCACGCTGTCGCCCGAAGTGACCGCCGAGATCGAGGCATTGGGGGCCGAGGTGACCGCCGAGTGGATCGTCGAGATGACGGCCAAGGGGCTGGATGGGGCCGGGTTGGTCGCGGATGCGCGGGCGGCGATGGCGAGCGAGTGATCCTCGGGCGAGGGGCCAGCCCCCCGCGCTCCCCGGAATATTTTAAAAGCCGAGAAGGGGGCGGCGAGTTTTGACCTGCCGCTCCTATTCCATTTTCGCCAAGGTGACGGTGGTGTCACCGTATTTGCGTTGGTCGATGTGGCGCAACCCGGTGAGGATTGGCGGCGCGGCCTCCTCCCAGACGATAAGGGCCTCGGGGGCGATCCAGCCTTGATCACGCAGGGCAGCTATGGCCTTTTCACCCAGACTTTGGCCATAGGGCGGATCCAAGAAGATGAGATCGTGCGGCGTGCCGGGGCCTGGGCGGCGGGCATCGCGGGCATGGACACGGGCGTCGGCCCCCAGCAGGTCGATGTTTTCGCGCAGGATGGAAAGCGACTTACGGCCCTGTTCGATGAAGGTGGCCGTGGCTGCGCCCCGGCTGAGCGCCTCCAGCCCGAGCGCACCGGTCCCTGCAAAGACATCAAGCACGCGCGTGCCGTCGAGGGCATCGGCATGGCCGCCATTGACCAGCAGGTTGAAGATGCTTTCGCGTACGCGGTCGGTCGTGGGTCGCAGGTGGGCGGCGGTGTCGCCCTTGCCCACCGATGCAAGCCTTCGCCCGCGCCACGCGCCGCCGACGATCCTCACATCAGGCTCTTGATCGGAACATCCGGGTCGGCAACGGCGGTCCTGTCGGGGGAACGGCCCGCCTCGATCAGTCGTTTGCCCACCATGTAGTCGCGGGGGGCGTTCATCGCATCCACCGCCAGCAGGGTGTCGCCCTGAAAATACCAGTGCGAGCGCCCGTCGCCGTCGCGCACCACGATGTTGTCGAAGCCCGTGTTCAGGCCCGCGATCTGAAGCTTCACGTCGTATTGGTCGGACCAGAACCAGGGCTTGGGGTGGTAGTCTTCCCCGGCCCCCAACAGATTTCGCGCCACGACCTCGGCCATGTCGATGGCGTTGGGCACGGATTCCAGCCGGATACGAAGATCACCGACGGGGAAAGAACAGCAGTCGCCTGCCGCCCATATGCAGGGGGCCGAGGTGCGGCCTTGGGCATCTACGGCAATGCCGTTGTCGAGGGTCAGACCAGCGGCATTGGCCAGCGAGGTTTCGGGATAGGCCCCGATCCCCGCAATGACGATATCGGCCGGAATTTCGGTGCCGTCGGTCAGGCGTGCGACCTCGATCCGGTCCTCGCCCAGCAGCGTGTCGAGGCCCACACCTTCGCGGATATCGACGCCGTGTTCGCGGTGCAGGTGTCGAAACCAGTCCGCCGTGGGGGCGCAGGCGACGCGGCCCAGAATGCGGGTGTTCAACTCGACCAGCGTCACGTCCAACCCGATCTTGCGCGCGACCGCAGCCGCCTCCAACCCGATGTAGCCACCGCCGACGACCAGCATCCGTTTGCCCGGAATCATCTGGGGTCGCAGTCGGTCGATATCGGCCAGTGTTCGGATCACGTGGGTGCCGGGCAGGCCGCCGGTGCAGCGGTCTGGAAGGGTGTGCGGTGTCGACCCCGTGGCGAGGATCGCGGCGTCGAAAGTCTCGGTGCCGCCTGCATGGTTGAGGGTTTTGGCTTCCGTATCGAGTTCCGCGATGCGGGTGCCGAGGTGCAACTCCACATCATGGTCGTCGTAGAAGCTCTGTGGGCGCAGATGTAGACGGTCCCGCGTCATCTCGCCCAGAAGATAGGCCTTGGACAGAGGCGGGCGCTGATAGGGCAGGGCGTCTTCCGCGCCCCAAAGGGTCAGCCGCCCGGCAAAGCCGCTTTTTCGCAGCGTTTCTACCAAAGTGGCCCCGGCCTGCCCCGCACCGATGACGGCGATATGTTTCATTTCGGTCCTCACTGGTCGCACCTGTGCCGGACAGCTATATCCCCACGTGTACAACTTCAAATGCGAGGACCGCGACATGGCAATTTCGACCGGTGACACCCTTCCCGATGCGCAGCTGATCCGTCTGGGGGCCGAGGGGCCTGAGGCGGTCTCCCTCTCGGAGATCGGGGCAGGCAAGACGATTGCCATCTTCGCGGTACCGGGGGCGTACACGCCTACCTGTTCCTCGGCTCACGTGCCCAGCTTCATCCGCACCAAGGACGGCTTTGCCGCCAAGGGCGTTGAGACCATCGTCTGTGTTTCGGTCAACGACCCCTTCGTGATGAAGGCCTGGGGCGAGGCGACGGGGGCCACCGAGGCGGGCCTGCACATGCTGGCCGATGCGGATGGGTCGTTCACCAAGGCCATCGGTATGGATTTCAACGCGCCGCCGGCTGGCCTGATCGGACGCTCCAAGCGCTATGCCATGCTGGTAGAGAACGGGACGGTCACGGCGCTCCACGTCGAGGAGAGTCCGGGCGTTTGTGAAACTTCGGCCGGTGAGTCGTTGCTGGCCGAATTGTAAGGCTGCACAGGCTGGGGGGCGTCGCGTCCCCCAGACCCCCTGCGGGATATTTCCGGCAAGAGGAACGCGCCGCCCTAGCCCCGTCGGGTCGACAGGTAGAGGTTCGTCTCTGACCGGGACACGCCGTCGATCAAGCGGATGCGGTTGAGTGTGACGTCGAGCGTTTCAAGTGTGTCCGCGCCCAGCTCGGCGATCAGGTCCCATCGGCCATGGGTGGAATGCACGGCTTCCACCTCCGGCATGGCGACCAAAGTGCGGGATACACGGGCGGTGCCGGTCCCCTCGATCTCGATTGCGATGATGCCGCGGACGGGGCGGTCAGCAAGATCGCCCTTGAGCACGGCGCGATAGCCCAGGATCTCGCCCGCTTCGGTCAGACGGTCTATCCGCGCACGCACGGTGGCCCGCGTCACGCCGAGCGTGGCCGCCATCGCGGAGACGCTGGCACGCCCGTCCCTGGCGAGCAGGGCAAGAAGGCGACGGTCGGTATCGTCCAAAATGCACAAATCCCTTGATCAAATTGTTTCATTGAGTGACCGATTTGATCACTTATTGCACTTTTTGTCGTTGGGCCGAAATGGTCTTTTAGGGACACGAAAGTTCGGAGAATTTCATGACCAAGCATATCACCCTTATCGGAGCCCCGGTGCAGACCGGTGCTTGGAGGCGCGGCTGCCTTATGGGCCCCGATGCGTTGCGCACGGCGGGGCTGGAAGCGGCCTTGGCGGAGCTTGGTAACGAGGTCGTTGACGCGGGTGATGTCGCGCCCGATGCCGTGACTGTGCCAGCCACCGCCAACGCCCGGATACGGGATCTCGATCTTTGTGCGGGTTGGGTGCGGGCATTACAGGCGGCGGGGGACGTCGCACAGACGACCACGCCGATATTCATGGGGGGCGATCACCTGATGGCGGCGGGCACCGTACCCGCGATGGCGAAGCGGGCCGAGGCCGATGGCCGCCCGCTGTTCGTTCTGTGGCTGGATGCGCATTCCGACATCCACGATTTCAGCACGACCGACAGTGGCAACCTGCATGGTACGCCGGTCGCATATTTCACGGGCCTGTCCGATTTCACACCGCAGTTTCCGGACCTGTCCGTTAAGGTCGACACCGCGAACATCTGCATGATCGGCCTTCGTTCGGTCGATCCGGCCGAGAAGGCCGCGCTTGCCCGCACCGATATCCAGGTGGCCGATATGCGTGCAATTGATGAACACGGTATCGCCGCCCCCCTCCGGGCGTTTCTGCAGAAGGTGGAGGCGGCGAACGGGCACCTGCATGTGAGTTTCGACGTAGACTTCCTGGAGCCGGACATCGCGCCCGCCGTGGGCACCACGGTGCCCGGTGGCGCGACCTTTCGCGAGGCGCATCTGGTTATGGAATACCTGCACGACTCGGACCTCGTGACATCGCTTGATATCGCCGAACTCAACCCATTCATGGACGATCGCGGCAAGACGGCCCGCCTGATGGTGGATTTCGTCGCCTCGCTGTTCGGCAAGGCCGTGCTGGATCGCCCGACACGGAGCCGCTGGACATGACCGACCTGAACCCTTCCCGCATGGCGATGGTGCCCTTCGTTTCGGTGCACGACATGATGCGCATCGTGAACGGCGACGGCGTGGCCGAGACGATTGCCGCCATCGCCGACCGGATCGAAGCGGACTTTCTGCGCTGGGAGCAGTTTGACAAGACGCCGCGTGTTGCCGCCCATTCCGAAGAGGGCGTGATCGAGTTGATGCCGACCTCGGACGGCGAACGCTACGGATTCAAATACGTGAATGGGCATCCGGCCAACATGGGGCGTGGGTTTCAGACCGTTACGGCCTTTGGTGTGCTGGCGCGGGTCGACAACGGCTATCCTATCCTTCTGTCTGAAATGACGGTCCTGACGGCGCTGCGGACGGCAGCGGCGTCGGTCGTGGCCGCGCGGCATCTGGCCCCGAAGGATGCGAAGGTCATGGCGATGATCGGCAACGGCGCGCAATGCGAGTTCCAGGCGCTGGCGTTTCACCACGTGCTTGGGATCGAGGAAGTGCGGCTTTATGACATCGACCCGGCGGCGACGTCCAAGGCCGCCCGCAATCTGGCCGAGACGGATCTGAGGGTTGTGTCCTGCAAGACGGCCGAAGACGCCATCACCGGCGCGCAGATCATCACCACGTGCACGGCGGACAAGAAGCAGGCGACCATATTGACTGACAATATGGTTGGTACCGGGGTGCACCTGAACGCCATCGGCGGGGACTGTCCGGGCAAGACGGAGTTGCACCGTGACATCCTGTTGCGGTCGGACATCTTCGTGGAATTCCCGCCGCAGACCCGTGTGGAGGGCGAGATTCAGCAACTGGACGCCGACCATCCCGTCACCGAGCTGTGGCGCGTGATCGCGGGCAAGGCCGAGGGGCGCACGTCGACCAGCCAGATCACGCTGTTCGACAGCGTCGGCTTTGCGACCGAGGATTTCAGCGCACTGTGCCACGTGCACGAGGCGGCGTTGCGGACGGGGTTTTATCTGGACCTGGACATGCTGGCCGATCCAGATGATCCGCGCGATCTGTTCGGGATGGTTGCGCGCGCGGACACATGACGCCAGCGGAGCGGGTGGCCAAGCGTCCGCAGGCGAACGCCCGGTCAGTCGTCCTTAACGATATGCACCGTACGGTTGGGGAATGGGATATCGATTCCGGCGCGGTCCAGCGCCAGTTTCACCTCCCGGTTCATGTCTTTCCAATAGCCGAAGAATTCGGTCCGCGGCACCCAGGCGCGCACCAGGAAATCGACGCTGCTGGCACCCAACGCGGTGACCTTGATGGTCGGTCCAGGCTCGGCCAGGAACCGCGGATCAGAAGTTATCGTCTCGCGGATGACCTGCTCCGTCAGGTCCAGATCGGCGGAATATCCCACGCCGAAGGTCCATTCGGCCTGACGCGTGTCATAGGCGGAGTAATTGGTGATCGTGTTGCCCCAGACTTCGGAGTTGGGGATGATGATCTGCACGTTTCCGACGCTGGCGAGTTCGGTAAAGTTCAGGTTGATCGCCTTCACGGTGCCCATTTCGGCGTTGATTTGAACGAAATCGCCGATTTTGATCGGGCGAAAGAAGATCAACATCACGCCCGCGGCCACGTTCGACAACGTGCCCTGGAGCGCCAGGCCCACGGCCAGACCAGCGGCACCGATCACGGCGACCAGGGATGTCGTCTGGATGCCGAAGGTGTTCAGCACGATCAGGAACGACAGGCCGATGATCACATAGCGAACGATGTTCGACAGGAAATCGAACAGCGTGTCGTCCAGACGCTTGTGCTTGTCCGCCAGCCCCCGGATGCGCCGCGCGACCCAGCCCGCGATGATGAAGCCCACCACAAGGACGACGATGGCCGACAGGATGTTGCCGAAGATCGACACCAGGAATTCGAGCGATATGAAATCGCCCAAAGTCCGTCCGGCGTAGATTTCGGTCGAGAGGAGTTCGTTCATCGCGCGTCGTCCTTCAGATCAGGTCGTTGATCTTTCGGGCAAGGTCGATGTCCTTGTCCGTCAGGCCGTCCGCATCGTGTGTCGTGAGCCGGATATCCACCCGGTTCCAGACATTACTCCATTCCGGGTGATGGCCGGCCGTCTCGGCGGCAAGCGCCACGCGGGACATGAAGCCCCAAGCTTCGGAAAAGTTCTTGAACTTGAAGCTGCGGTTTATGCTACCGTCATCAGGTGTCCATCCGTCGGGCGGGGTGAGATCGGTCATTCCTGTTCCTCCACTTCAGAGCGCTTGAACGGCCCATAGGCCGTCAAGACTTCAATGTCTTCCTCGACCGCGCGCGCTTCGGCCTGAAGAAATTGGTCGACCGCGCGTCGGAAGCCTTCGTTGGGGATATAGTGCAAACTGTGGCAGGTCACGGGCAGGTAGCCGCGTGCCAGCTTGTGATCGCCCTGCGCGCCCGCCTCGACGCGACTCTGGCCACGTGCGATGGCATGATCAATTGCCTGATAATAGCACAGCTCGAAGTGAAGCATCGGGTGATGTTCGCTGGAGCCCCAGTATCGACCATAGAGCACATCGCGACCGATGAAGTTCAGGGCACCCGCCACCGGCACGCCATCCCGCTCGGCCAAGACCAGAAGAACGTCGTCGCGCATCGTCTCCTGCACCTGGTCGAAGAAGCCGCGTGTCAGGTATGGGGTTCCCCATTTGCGCGCGCCGGTATCCTGGTAGAAGCGCCAGAACGCATCCCAGTGCTCGGACCGAAGGTCATCGCCGCTGTAGGCGTTGATCGTGCCGCCGAAGCCTTGGGCGATCTTCCGTTCCTTACGTATGGTCTTGCGCTTGCGCGAGCTGAGATCCCCGAGGAAATCGTGAAAAGTGGCGTAGCCGCGGTTGAACCAATGGTATTGTTGGCTGGAGCGTTCCATCAGTCCAAGCGCCGCACCCGCGGCACGCTCGTCCTCGGTGCAGAATGTGATGTGCATCGACGAAAGGTCGTTCTGTTCGGTCAGTTGCACCGCCCCCTGTACGAGCGCCTGGGCCCCCAATTCCTCGAACCCCGGTCGCAGCAGGAAACGGCGTCCTGTCGCCGGCGTAAACGGGACCGCAAGCTGCAGCTTGGGGTAATAATCGCCGCCCGCCCGCTCATAGGCATGGGCCCAGTTGTGGTCGAAGATATATTCGCCCTGACTGTGACCCTTGGCGTAGAGGGGGGCGCAGGCGATCACCTCGCCGTTCTTGCGCGCGGTCAGGTATTGCGGATGCCACCCCGACCCGGCCCCGACGCTGCCCGAGCGTTCCAGCGCCAGAAGGAAGCGATGCGTGGTGAACGGATCGTTCGGCGGGCCGCCGTCGGATGCCTCCGGGCAGGCGCAGGCATCCCAAGCCTCGGCGTCGATGTCCAACAGGCTGGACAGGACGTGAAGTTCGATTTCGGTTTCGCTCATGCGTGACAAGTGGGGTGTTGGATCGTCAGGGCAAGTAGCCTTCGAAGGTCACTGCGTCGGCGATTTTGCGGGCCTGTCCTTCCTCAGCCTTGCTGCGGATGGTCCAGCAAAGGATGCGCGCGCCCTCTGACTTCAGATCGGCCACGCGCGGCATCTGGAGCGCATTGGCCTGGTGGCTGATGAAGCTGCACCCAAGTGGTTCGTAGTCCGGGATGTCGCGCAGGCGATCGCGTGTCGCATGGGAGAGTTCGGGCCAATTCCGCGCGTCGAAGGCGGATGTGACCAGACCTCGCGGCAGGTGCGGCGCGCGGTCCCGGAAGCAGGCGACGGAATAGGGGTTGAACGACATCACGGCTGCATCGCCTTCATATCCGGCCAGGTCTGCGATCACAGCGTCTTCCAGCGGGCCCACATCGGGACCCATATCGCCATCGCGATCCTTGATCTCGATCAGGAGGGGGACGCGTCCGGCAACCATGGCCAGTACGTCCGCGAAGCGCGGTATGCCTTCGTCGCTGCCCGCAAGCGGGATGTTCGCCAGAGCTTCGGCCTTCTGCGCATCCACGGGACCGGCGGCAGCTGTCAGCCGGTGGAGATCATAGTCGTGGAACGCCATCGCGACGCCGTCGGACGAGGGCTGGATATCCAGCTCGATGGCGACGCCGAGCTCCACGGCGGCACGATAGGCCGCCATGGAGTTTTCGGGTACGCCTTCGGAATGCAAGCCGCGGTGTGCGATGTGGCCTTTCAGGAAGGCGGCGGGCAAAGCTGGACCGGTCATTTAACGCGGAAGATCCCTTCGATTTCGACGGCCACGCCGAATGGCAGGGCCGCCCCGACGGCGGACCGCGAATGTTTGCCCTTGTCGCCCAATGCCTCGACCAGGAAATCGGATGCCCCGTTGATCACTTTGGGCTGATCTGTGAAGTCGGGGGTACAGTTCACGAACCCGGTCAGCTTGACGACCTGGTCCAGGCTCTCGATGTCTCCGGTCGCTGCCTTGACCTGGGCCAGCAGACTGATCGCGCAGGCGCGGGCAGCGGCGGCTCCGTCCTTGATCGACATGCCATCGCCCAAGCGCCCGATGATCATGCCGTCCGGACCGCTCGAAATCTGGCCGGAGACGAACAGCAAGTCACCAGACCGGACGGCGGGCACATAGTTCGCAGCCGGCGCGGGCGCGTCAGGCAAGGTGACGCCGAGGTCGGCAAGGCGAGCGGTGATGGACATGGTAGCAGTTCTCCGGAGTTTTAATCCTATGATATCTGACATGCGATGCGCGGGATGGGAACCGGTGGCGTTGCCTGCTCGGTGTTCCAGACGACTACTCCGACCCGCACTGGTGCGCACCTCGGGTCAGCCGTCGCGGAAGGCGCGGTTGAAGTAGTCGGCCATCGGTCTCAGCAGATAGGACAACGGTGAACGGTCGTCGGTCCGCAGAAAGGCTTCCACTGGCATTCCCGGCAGGAGCGGCTGACCTTCCAGGCGCTCCACCTCGCCCTCGTTCGGCAGAATCTCGGCCTGGTAGTACGTCAGTCCGGTGGCCTGATCGGTGAAAGCATCCGGCGAGACGCGGACGATCTGACCGAACAGCTCGGGCGTGTTGCGCGCGTCGAAGGCCGACATGCGCAGGGTCACCGGCTGGCCGGGATAGACCTGATCGATGTGGATCGGATCGACCTGCGTCTGGATCACCAGCGGACGATCCTGAGGCACGATATACAGCACCGGGTCGGCCGGACGGATCACGCTGCGTTCGGCGAAGACCTGAAGGTCGTACACCACGCCCGCCACGGGCGCGGTGATATCAAGCCGCTCCATGCGACCGTTCAGCGCGCGATATTGTTCCGCCAGTTCAATTTGTCTGTAGGACAGGTCGCGCAGTTCGGTAATGGCGCTTTCCCGGGCATCGGCCCCGAGCTTGAGGATTTCCAGGTCGATCTCGGTCGCGCGGCCTTCCAGTTCGGCGACCGAGGCGGTGAATTCACCGACCTGGCCCAAAAGCGCCGCTTCTTCCCGTTGCAGCGCAAGGACGCGCGGAGCCTGCGCAAGGCCGCGCGCCAGCAGGCTCCTCTGGGCGTCGAGTTCTTCGCGGATGAACCCCAATTGAAGGTTCAGTGCCTCGGACTGTGCCTCGATGCCGTCGACTTGCGAGGAGATCTGGTCCTTCCTGCGGGCGAGTTGCTCGGCCTCTCGTTCACGGGTTTCAACCCGCGCATCAAAGAGGTTGACCTGGCCCTGGACCATTTCGGCCACCGTGGGCAGACGCTCTGCTTCGGTCAGCAGTTCGGCAGGGAACTCGAGCGCATCTTTCTCGTCGCGTTCGGCCGTCAAGCGAACGCTACGGGCGGCGATTTCCAGCAGCTGGTCGCGCAGGATATCGACGTTGGAGCGCAATTCCACCGGATCCAGCCGAATCAATGTATCGCCCGCTTTGACCCGGTCGCCTTCGCGCACGAGGATCTCGGCGACGACACCGCCGTCCGGGTGCTGAACGACCTGACGGTTTCTATCGACGGCCACACGGCCCGACGAGATAATCGCGCCGGAGATGTTGGCCATCACCGCCCATGTGCCAAAGCCCCCGAACAGCAGGAGAAGGCTCAGAACGCCGATCAGGAGGGGGCGGAACGCCGACCATTTGGGAACCTCCGGCATTTTGGGTGGTGGCGGCCCCATTTCGAGGGTCGTTGGTTCGGGGCTCTTTGGAAGTTTTGTCATAGGACACCTCCGGGCTGATCGGAGGCTGTGCCTGACAGATCCGCGTAGTTCTTGACCATCTTCTGCAGGACCTCCTCGCGCGGGCCGAAGGCCGAGCGCATCCCGTCGCGGAGCATCAGGAGCACGTCGCATTCCTGGATCGCGGCGGGGCGGTGGGCGATGATGATCACCGCGCGGCCCGAGCCCTTCATGCCCCTGATCGCTCGGTTCAGCGCCATCGTACCCTCGTTGTCGAGGTTCGAGTTGGGCTCGTCCAGGATCAGGATGGTCGGGTCGCCGAACATGGCGCGCGCCAGGCCGATCCGCTGAATCTGGCCGCCCGAAAGGCGCCCCCCGACCGCCGAGACCACAGTGTCGTAGCCGTCGGGTTGTTGCAGGATCATTTCGTGTGCTGCCGCCTTTTTGGCCGCCTCGACGATCTTGGCGGGATCCGGGTCGATCTGAAGCCGGGCGATATTGTCGGCGATCGTCCCGTCGAACAGGGAGACCGTCTGCGGCAGGTAGCCGATATACCCACCCAGAACGTCCGGATCGTATTGGTCCAGTGTCGCGCTATCGAGGCGCATCTTGCCGCCTGCGGGGGTCCATGCCCCGGTCACTGCCTTGGCGAGCGAGGTCTTGCCCGCCCCCGACGGGCCGATCACGCCCATCGCCTGTCCTGGCTTGAGCGTGAACGACACGGCCCGCAGGGAGGCCTGCGTCGCGCCCGGCGGGACGATCGTCACGTTCTCGGCGACCAGCATTGCACGCGGGCGCGGCAGGGGTGTGTGCGGCACATCGGGTGGCACCCGGTCCAACAGGTCGATTACCGAAGCGCGACCCTTCCGAGCGGCATCGACCATCTGCCATTGACCGATCATCAGCTCCATCGGGGCCAAGGCCCGGCCCATCAGGATAGACCCGGCGATCATTGCGCCGGCCGTCATCTCGTTCTGAAGAACGAGGTACGCGCCCAGGCCCAGCATTGCCGATTGCAGAAACAGGCGGAGGGTCTTGGTCGTGACGGTGAATAACCCCGATTTGTCCGAGAACGAGACAGCTTGCGCCAGAGAGATGCTGCGCGCCTGCATCCAGCGGGCAAACGCCGCACCGCGCATGCCCAGCGCCTGCACCAGTTCCGCCTCGGAGACTAGCTGTTGGGCCGTAAGCTCGGACCGGCCTGTGGCCTGATTAGCTGCTGCCATGGGACCACGGGTGGCAATCTGGTTGATCGTCGCCAGTCCGATCAGGACCAGACCGCCGCCCACGGCAAGATACCCCAGATAGGGATGCAGGATGAAAATGGCGGCAATGAAAAGGGGCGTCCAGGGAACGTCGAGCAGGGCAAGGAAGACCGGCGAGGATAGCAGCCGCTGCACCGCTTCCAGGTCGCGCAAGGGCGTACGGGCACCCGCACCGCCGGGCGTCGTGGCCGCCCGACGTAGGTGGGCTGTGAACACTCGACCGTCCAGCGCCGACTGGAATCGCGCGCCGACGCGGGCCATGACCCGACCACGGACGTAGTCGAGGATGCCCATCATAAGGAACAGAAATACCAGTAGAACGGAGAGCGCGATCAGTGTCTCCTCCGATCGCGAGCCAAGCACCCGGTCATACACCTGCAGCATGTAGATCGGACCAGTCAGCATCAGGGCGTTCACGACCATCGAGAACACGAAGGCCATGACAATAAGGTTGTTCGACTTGGCCCTGACGGCGCTGACTTCATCCGCACCGCGGGGACGCATTGTATGTCGAGAAGGTCTCATTTCAGAATTCCGATAGGTTCAAGACAAGGGCGCTCCGGGGGTGCACGGGTTGGGTAACACGACAATCTGGCGGGATAGTCGAGAGACCTTGGCTGGGTGCGCTAATTTCGGCCAAAAATCCCACCAAGGACGTCCAGAAGGATACGCTCGGCCAGGTCCGGTTGCCGTTGTTGGCGCTGCGGGGCGTTCGCCGGGGGCAGGGGTTGCGGCGCGGGGCGGGCCTCGCGACCCGCATCGATCATCGGCAAGGGCTTGATCGGCAGGCCATCGTGCACGCGCACCATCGTCTCGCGCCAGATTTCGGCCGGAAGGCCACCGCCGGTCACCCCCGTCAACGGGGAGTTGTCGTCGTTGCCCATCCAGACGCCCGCCACATAATCGCCTGTAAAGCCGATGAACCAGGCGTCGCGCGCGCCCTGCGTCGTGCCGGTCTTGCCTGCGGCGGGCCGCCCGTCCGGCAGCTTGGCGCGCTGACCGGTTCCGGCCTCGACCCCGCGGTACATCATGTAGACCAGTTGCCGTGCGGCCTCGGTCTGGATCACGCGTTCGCCCAGCCCGCTTTCGTGGTCCAGAAGCGGAGCCTGATCGCCGCGCAACGACAGGGAGTTCAGCCCATAGGCCGTGACCGACGTTCCACCGTTCAAGATGCCCGCATAGGCCCCGGTCATTTCCAGAAGAGTGGATTCGCTCACCCCAAGGGCGAGCGCGGGTCCGTCGGCAAGGTCGCTGTCTATGCCGAACTCGGTAGCCACCTTGCGCACGATGTCGCGGCCCACCTGTTCCGACAACCGCACGGTCGAGGTATTGAGCGAACGAGCCAGCGACTGCGTCAGCGTCACGTCGCCCGAATAGTCGCGCGAATAGTTTTCGGGCGACCAAGGGCCGGAGCCGGGAATGTTGATCGTCAGCGGTGCGTCCAGAATGGTGTCGTCGAATCGCCTCCCAAGGTCGAGCGCGGCGGCATAGACGAATGGTTTGAAGCTGGACCCGGTCTGACGCTCGGCCTGCACGGCGCGGTTGAATTGCCCACCGCCGCGCGTGTCTCGACCGCCGACCATAGCGCGCACTGCGCCGTCCGCACTCATCACGACGATAGCTGCCTGCGCTTCTGAGCCTTCCTTCACCTTGGTTTCAAAAACTTCGGCCAAGGCCTCCTCGGCCGCTTTCTGGATGCGCTGGTCCAGCGTTGTGCGCACCAATACGTCCTCGGTCGTGTCCCCGGTCAGGAAGGCGGGGCCATCCGACATGACCCAATCGGCAAAGTACCCGCCGGTGTCCTGCCGCGCGGCGGGGGACAGGGTTGCGGGGTTTTCTATGGCCTGCGTGAACTCGGCGGTGCTCAGGTAACCCTGATCCCGCATCAGGCGCAGAACGGTGGCGGCACGGTCCTGCGCGCGTTCAAGGTTGTTGGTCGGGGCGTAGTAGCTTGGGGCCGGAAGAAGGCCGGACAGCATCGCGCCCTCCTGCGCGTTCAGGCGCGCGACCGACTTGCCGAAATAACGCTGACTTGCGGCGGCAAAACCCCGCGCGCCGGCACCCAGGTAAGCACGGTTGAGATAGATCGCGAGGATTTCATCCTTGGTGAACTTGGCTTCCAGCGCCATCGCATAGGGGATTTCCTTGATCTTGCGCCAGACCGATCCGGCGCGGCAGTCGTTTTCAAACTCCGTTTCGGTCATGCCGAGGGTTGGATCCCAGTCCTGACCAAGACACAGAAGCTTTGCCACCTGTTGCGTGATCGTGGAACCGCCGCCGCCGGAAAACGGCCCGCGCCCCGCCTGGATGTTCGTACGCATTGCGCCCACGATGCCACGCGGGCTAACTCCAAAATGGCGGTAATAGCGCTTGTCTTCGGATGCGACGACAGCGTTCGCCAGGTGAGGTGATACCCCGTCCAGCGTGATCAGCCCGCCGAAATTGTCGCCCCGCCACGCGAAGGTCTGACCGTCGCGGTCCTGCAGGGTGACAGACCCGCGCGCGCGCCCGTCCGCCAGCGTCGCCATGTCGGGCAATCCGGCATAATTATACGCAGTCGCCGCCCCCAGAAGAATCGCGACGATCGCCGCCCCTCGCCAGCTGAGCGCCCAGACTACCCGCAAAAGCAGCTTGAACGGCCAGAGAACCCAGCCGAGCAGACCGCGCTTCTTGCGCACCGCCGGCTTGGCCCGCCGCTTGCGGGCCGCAGGCTTCACGGCTGGTTTAGCCGCCCGCCGCTTGTCGGCGGTCAGGGGCTTTCTTGGAGGCCTGGCCATATCTGCTCATCCCGTTGTGGGTTTAGGTTCAATATATGAACTGGCGAGTCGGTTGTGCACCCCGAACCGCACATTGCTTTGCATTTGCAGCATTCTGTATGTGCCCGATTATTATGCATTGCCTGTAAATTAGTCAATTTTTTGTGCAGGCGATGTGGATGCGCCGCCTCGTTACTCGCCAATTCGTTGCACACCCTGCCACCCAAGCCTGATCTGCCCCTGTCCGGTCCCATGGGGCCGCTTCGGAAGGGGAAATACGTGAAACTCATCATTGCAGCAATCAAGCCGTTCAAGCTCGAGGAGGTCCGCGAGGCGCTGACCACACTCGGCGTACGCGGCATGATGGTGACCGAGATCAAGGGCTTCGGCTCCCAGTCCGGGCACACGGAAATCTATCGTGGCGCGGAATACGCCGTGAACTTCGTGCCGAAGGTCAAATTGGAGATCGTGGTGGCCGACGCCATGGCTGATCAGGTCGTCGAAACAATCGCAAGCACCGCCAAGACCGACAAGATCGGTGACGGCAAGATCTTCGTCCTCGACGTGCAGCAAGCCGTGCGTGTTCGCACGGGTGAGCTGAACGACGACGCGATTTGAACGAATTTAGGGGAAACCACCAAATGAAACTCCGCACCTCTCTCGCCATGACGGGCGCGATGACGGCTCTTGCCGTTGTCTTGCCCCATGCTGGCTTTGCGCAGGACGCCGAGGCCGCTGCGCCGACGTTTGACGAAATCGGCCCGTACCTTATGACCACGCTGCTGTTCCTTGTGGGCGGCTTCCTTGTCTTCTGGATGGCGGCAGGCTTTGCCATGCTGGAGGCCGGGCTCGTCCGGTCCAAGAACGTCACCACGCAGCTGACCAAGAACATCGCGCTCTTCTCGATCGCCGGCATCATGTACTGGCTGGTCGGCTTCAACCTGATGTACCCGGCTGAATGGCTGATGGAAGGCTACATGGGCCCGTTCTTCTCCATCACCTCGCTTGAGCCTGTCGGCCTTGCCGCCGCCGATGCCTCGCTTGATTATGCATCGGTTGCATCCGACTTCTTCTTCCAGTTGATGTTCTGCGCCACGACCGCGTCGATCGTCTCGGGCACCTTGGCCGAGCGCATCAAGCTCTGGCCGTTCCTGATCTTCGTCGTCGTGCTGACCGGCTTCATCTACCCGATCGAAGCATCCTGGCAGTGGGGCGGCGGCTGGTTGTCGGAAGCTGGCTTCTACGACTTCGCAGGCTCGACTCTGGTCCACGCCGCAGGTGGTTTCGCCGCCCTGGCCGGTGCAATCGTCCTGGGCCCCCGTATTGGCAAATATGCCAAGGACGGCAAGGTTATCCCAATGCCCGGCTCGAACCTGGCACTCGCAACTCTGGGTACGTTCATCCTTTGGCTGGGTTGGTTCGGCTTCAATGGCGGCTCGCAGCTGGCTGCGGGCACCGTGGGTGACATCACCGATGTCGGTCGCATCTTCGCCAACACCAACATGGCAGCGTCTGCTGGTGCGGTTGCCGCACTGATCCTGACGCAGGTTCTGTACAAGAAGGTTGACCTGACCATGGTGCTGAACGGGGCGCTGGCCGGTCTCGTGTCCATCACGGCTTCCCCGCTTGAGCCCACGCTCTTCGGTGCGCTGTGGATCGGTGCCGTCGGTGGTATCATCGTGGTCTTCGCCGTACCGGCTCTGGATCGCATGAAGATCGATGACGTGGTCGGTGCAATCCCGGTTCACCTGCTGGCCGGTTTCTGGGGTACGATCGTTGTTCCGGTCTATGCGCCCGACACCAGCTTCGGAACGCAGCTTCTGGGCTTCGTCGCCATCGGTGCTTTCACCTTCGTGGTGTCGCTGGTCGTCTGGTTCATCCTGAAGGCCCTGGGCGGTATCCGGGTGTCCGAGGAAGCCGAGATGACAGGCCTCGATATGTCCGAGCTTGGCATGGAAGCCTACCCTGAGTTCTCCAAGGGCTGACCTTCTTGCCATTCAAGACAAATCAACCCCGGGCGCGCAATCGCCCGGGGTTTTCGTTTTGCGGTGCGGTTGACCCAAGTCAACGACGCGCGCCTTGCGGCCCGCGAAGGTGTGGCTTCCAGATGGAGGACGGTTGAATGCTCAAGATAACCAAGCGATCCGATGACCGGGTGGACATTGACCTCGCAGGTGCGCTTGACGCGGACATGATGCGCACGGGCCTTGATGACCTGATCGCCGCGTCGGAGGATGTCCGGCACGGAAAGATGTGTTACACCATCACCGATTTCGCCTTTCCGTCCGTCGGGGCGCTTGGAGTTGAGATGGGCCGTCTGCCCAAACTGTTCGGATTGCTTTCAAAGTTCGACCGCTGCGCAGTTCTCAGCGATGCCGATTGGCTTCGCAAAGCTGCCGAAATCGAGGGTGCGTTCATTCCGGGTCTCGAGATCAAGAGCTTCAAGCTCGACGAGGGGAAAGAAGCCGAGGCTTGGCTTGACGCGGCCTGACAGCGGCGCGGGACGCTGGATTTGCACCCGGTGACGTCAATGAAGGCTGGCCCGGGTGTTTCGGGCGGTCTAGACGCCTTACATGTCTGATACCCTGCCTGTTTGCCCCGAATGCGCTGGCGTCCACACTTATGAGATGGATGCCCTTCTGACCTGTCCCGAGTGCGGGCATGAGTGGTCGGCGCAAGCCGAAGAAGCCGCACAGGTGCGCGACAGTGTGGGCAACGTCCTTGCCGACGGGGATACGGTGACAGTGATCAAGGACCTAAAGATAAAGGGCACCTCTTCGGTCGTGAAGGTGGGCACCAAGGTTCGGGGCATCCGCTTGGTCGATGGTGATCACGACATCGACTGCAAGGTGCCGGGGGTCGGCCAGATGGGCCTGAAATCACAGTTCGTGAAGAAGGTGACCCCTTAGCGGACACGAAAAACCCCCGGAGGCCTTCGCATCCGGGGGCAAATCTTCAAAAGGTTTTTCGTCGGTCAGACGGCGCTTTCAATCCAGTCCTTCAGCGCGGCCTTGGGCGCGGCACCGATCTTCTGGTCGACGGCTTCGCCGCCTTTGAACATGAATAGGGCGGGGATGCCGCGTACACCCATCGCAGCGGGGCTGCCGGGGTTTTCGTCCACGTTGACCTTAACGATCTTCACGCGGCCCTCGTATTCTGCCGAAAGCTCTTCCAGCGCGGGGCCGATCTGCTTGCAGGGGCCGCACCATTCTGCCCAGAAGTCGACGACGACAGGGACATCGGACTGCTTGACGATTTCGTCGAAGGTGGCGTCGGTGGCGGAAACGGTGGCCATGGGGCTCTCCTGAATTTTTAAAGCGCTTGGGCGCGGTCGTGGGAAGCTATGCAGGCAACCCCACAGGGTCAATGGCCGGGCCAAGGTCCGTCACGAGATCGTGCGGCAATTCCATCAGGCTGGGCCCTTTTGTCCACAGGATCTGAACGCTGACGGCGCGTCCGGGCCAGATTGCCTGTGCGGCGATGCGATAGGCCGCAATTTGCCGCAAGATGCCTTGCGGCGTGTCGGCAGGGGTCGATGGCAGAATCGCGTTGGTTTTGAAGTCAACCAAGGTGATACGCGTGTCTTCGACGATCACGCGGTCGATCGTGCCGAAGATCGCCGGGTGCCGGTCGGTCGCGGGCAACGCGAAAGGCACCTCGGCCAGGGTGCCAGGTGCGAAGATATGAGCAAGGTCGGGCGCGTCCAATACGGTCAGTGCTTCGGCCAAAAGCGGGGCCGGATCGTCCCCTGCGAGGTCGGCATTGGCGGCCAGGATCGCATCCGCGCGCGCGGTCCAGTCGGCGCGGGGCAGGCGGGGCAAATGCTCCAAAAGGACGTGGATCGCCGTGCCGCGGCGCAGCGCCGCCTCCGTATCGAGCCCGGTTTCCCCCGGCAGCGCCTTGGCTCCGGCAAGGCCGGATGGCGCGATGCGTGTTGCCACCTTGGCGGGGGGAGGAACCCGTTTGCCAAGCCAATCGGGTGCTTCTGTTGTGCCGGTTTTGCGGGGGGGCGCACCCTTGTCCAGCGGCGTCCAGTCGCCCGTCTCGAGGCGCAGGCCCTGGCCGCCCTCAAAGGTGACAGGCCCTGCGCCACGCGCCACCATCGCGGCCTGAATTTTTTTGTACCAACTGTCGTTCTCGTCGACACCGACATCACCCGCAGCCCCGACGATGAGCCAGCTTTCGGCCCGTGTCATCGCAACGTAAAGCAGGCGGTCGCGTTCGGCGGCAACGGCAGCCTGCGCCTGTTCCACTTGCTGGGCCATCTTCGGCGCATGGTAGGCCTTGCTGGGCATCCAGACGACGGTCTCATCGTCCAGCCGTTGCACGCCCTGCGGAACCTTCGGGGCGCGCTTCATCGTCTCTGGCAGGATGACGACCGGGGCCTCCAGCCCCTTGGAGCCATGCACCGACATCACCCGGATCGACCCCGCGCCAGCCTGCCGCTTGACGTCGACATCCGCCGAGGCGACCCAACCGAGGAAGCCGGTCAGGCTGGGGGTTTCAAGTTGTTCGTAGGAGAGGGCCTGCGCGAGCAGCGCGTCTATCGCCTCCCCGGCTTCGTCGCCCAGTCGCGCTTGAAGTCGGCGGCGACCGTTGTGGCGGATCAGGATGCGTTGCAGCACCTCGTAGGGGCGCAGGATATCGGCGATGCGCAGCAGGTCGGCCAGCATCTCGGTCGTTTGTGAATCGCTGCCCGCGTCGCGCAGCACGTCCCACAGGCGGCGCTTACCGCGTCCGTAGGCCAACGCGAAAAGGCCCGGTTCGTCCACCGAGCCGAGCGGTGACCGCAGGACCGTCGCCAACGACAGGTCGTCGTCAGGCGTCGCGGCCCAGGTAAGGGCGGCGATCAGGTCTTTTACCGCCATGTCGTCTGACAGTTTCAGTCGGTCGGCCCCCGCGAGGTCGAGGCCCAGTGCTTTGCATTCACGCACGATGTGGTGGAACAGCTTCTTGCGGCGCTGCAACAGGATCAGGATATCGCCTGCCTGAACGGGACGGCGCTTGTCGCCTTCGCCAATTGGCGTTCCCGCCTTGATCATCCGCTGAATTTCATTGGCGACATGCTTGGCCAGGATGACATCGGCTTCGTTCGCGGCGGGCCGATCAACGGGGTCGAACCATTCGCGGTCAGAGGTGTCCGGCTTTTCCTGCACAACTGCGGGCCAGAGATCGACGCGACCCGGCATGTCGGACTTGAAGGCGATGTGCTCCGGCGCATCACCGACGCCGCCCCCGTCGCGGAAAACCTCGTCCACGAGGTCAAGAATTACGGGCGAGGAGCGGAATGAATGCAGCAGCGCGTGATCCTGCATCGGCGCGCTGTGACCGCGCAGCTTGTCGGCAAAGACGTTCCGCTTCTGATCGAATGCGGCCAGATCGGCCCCCTGGAAGGCGTAGATCGACTGCTTGCGGTCTCCCACGATGAAGACCGTGCGCCGGACATCGGACCGGGCGCTGGCCCCCGCGTTGAACTCGTCCGTAAGACGCTGGATCACGTCCCACTGCGCGGGGGAGGTGTCCTGCGCTTCGTCCACCAAGATATGATCCAGCCCGCCATCCAGTTTGAACAGCACCCATTGCGCCATGGACGACTCGGACAGCAGCCGTTTCGCGCGGTTGATCTGATCGTCGAAATCCAGCCAGCCCCGCGCCTGTTTTCGTGCCTGTACCTCGGCGGCGAATGCCGGACCGAAGGCGTGGAGCGCTTCTGTCTGTGCCAGCGCCTCGAAGGCGGCGATCCGGGTGCGGGCTTCAATGACGATGTCGCCAATCTCACCGTACAATTCAACGAGAGGGCCATGTATTCCGTCTTTGACGGCAGCGGGCCAGCGCGTCGTCTTTCGCTTCGCGCCTTCGCCGGTCAGGCAAATCGGTACCAACAGGTCGAGCCGGTCTTCGATTGCAGTGAGACGTGCCTGCTTGAAGGCGTCGGCAACCTTGAGAACACTCGCACCGGGCGCGTTTTCGGCATGGTCGATGAAGTTTTCGAGCAGGTCGAGGGTCTCTGATCCCAGTGTTGCATTTCGGACCGCGTCGGGGCTTTCGTCCACGATACCGAGTTTGGCCCGCAGATCATCCCGAGTCAGCCTTTCCACGAAGCCGTCGCGGTTGGCGGCGACGGCGCGCAGGAAGTCGGACGGCTCTCCGTCGGTCAGGCGGCGCGCGATTCCGTCGACCATCGGTTGCATCGCGGGATCGGCGGCCATGTCGTCCAGCACGTCCGCATGAAGTCGGGCCGTCGCCGTTTCGTCCATCTCGGAGAAGTTGGGCGACACGCCCGCTTCCAGAGGAAACCGCCGCAGAAGCGAGGCGCAGAAGGCGTGGATCGTCTGGATCTTCAGCCCGCCCGGAGTTTCGATTGCGCGGGCAAACAGGGTGCGCGCGCGTTTGAGTTGCTCCGTCGGGATCGTGCCGCGCCCGGCCCCCAGGCGCGTGATCTGGTCGCGCAATTCGTCGTCCGACAGCATCGCCCATTCGCCCAGCCGCTTGAACAGCCGGTTCTGCATCTCGCCTGCGGCGGCCTTGGTGTAGGTCAGACACAGGATTTTCTCGGGCGCGGTTCCGTCCAGCAGCAACCAGGCCACCCGGTCAGTCAGCACCCGCGTCTTGCCCGACCCGGCGTTGGCGGCAAGCCAGACCGAGCCTTCAGGATCGGCGGCACCGATCTGGGCGCGGGTCGCGGCGTCAGGGGTGAAGTCGGTCATGGCTTGTCCACCGGGATCGGGGTCGCGGGTGTCGTATCGTCCCATTCGCCGAACCGGGACAGCTGGTCGTAGTCGCTGGCAAAAGTCAGAAAATCGGGGGCCAAGCGGGCGATGAACGGCGTGCCGGTCTGGTACGCTTCGATCAGTTTCAGAAACTCGTTGCGGGTCTGTGCGACAAGGTCGGGCCCGAAATCCTTGGGTCCGACCTCCTTCGTCTGTGATCCGACCTGGATATAGGCGACTTCCTCGACCCGGCGCTGGGATACTTTCGGAAAGGCCCCCGCCTCGATCATCACGGCCTGAAGCAGAAGCTGCTTGGCGAAATAGAGTTGCGCCTTTTCCGTGGGCGGTGGGCCGGTCTTGTAGTCATAGATTGCCACGGCATCGCCCCGCGCATCGATCCGGTCGGGACGAGCGGTAAGGGTGAAGGGGGGGGTGTCAAAACGCAATTCGGCCGTGGTCTCGACCAGATGCGGGTTGCCCTTTTTGCGCCGTGCGTTTTCGCCCTCCAGGAAAGCCGCCGTCACCCGGTCGAATTTGCCCAGCCACAGGCGTCGTGCCCCCGGCCAAGGCGCATTTACCTCCAGCGCGAATTCGAGCGCGCGGCGCAAAGCAATCGCGGCATCGTCGGGCAGGGCACCCGGAATCTCATGGGAAAACCGCTCCATGGCGTCGTGGATCGCCGAACCGCGAACGCGGGCGTCCGGCCCCTGACGCAAGGGCGACAGGGGCTGCAAACGCAGGATCTGGCGGGCGTAGATCGCATAGGGATCCCGGATCAGCGTCTCGACCCCGGTGACCGACAGACGATCGAGCTTGACCCTTGCTGGTAGCATGGGGGCGGGTCGCGGCGCGGGCGGAGTGCGGGTGGTCGGCGAGTCAAGCTGCGCGGCGAGATCCAGCCAGAGCGCGCCCCGCCCTTTCATCGCGTCCAACGCGGCCTTTCCGCCGTCGCCGATCCCGCCCAGCAGGTTCATCAGCCGGTTCAGCCAGCGCGAAGGAACGGTCTCGGCCTCGGCGGTGCGGATCGCGCGCGACAGCCAGACCTCGGGCCCGGCGGCGGCCTGTTGGAAGTCATGCGCGGAAAGACCAATCGAGCGGTCGGGCAGGCGCAGCCCCGCTTCGGCCCGCATCGCGCGATTCAGCCAGGGATCGGGCGTCGGCTGTCCGGGCCAGACGTCGTCGTTCAACCCGCCGAGGATAACGATATCGGCCGTGCGAACGCGGGCTTCCAACGCCCCCCAGATCATCACGCCCGGATGCGGGGAATAAGGGTCGCGGACCTCCTCGGCTTGCAACAGCGCCGACAGGATGCGCGCATATTCCGCCGCGCTGACATCGGCGTCGCCACGCTCGGGTGCGGCCTGTGCCAGTTGGTCCAGTACGCGTTTCGCCGCGCGGCCCGCAGTGTCGGACCAGAGCGGCCCCGTGTCATTGCCCGTGCCCTGGGCCAGGGTTTCGACCAAAGCCAGGTGGCTTTGCACATGGGCGACAAGCGGTGCCATTGCCGGCTGCGTGGGCAAAGTGTCGAGCAGATCGCAGAGCCAGTCGGTCCAATCGTCTGCCGCCCGGGGACGCGCAGGGTCGGCCAGCCACGCGTTCACCGTGGTGCGGGTTGGGAATGGGCAGGGCTTATTGCGCAACAGGTCGATCTCCAGCTCACGCGCGCGCTTCAAGTGCGCGGCGCGTTCGCCGCCGATTTGGGTCAGGGGATGCTTGAGAAGGATCGCCAGCGGCTCCGCCTCGACCTGCTGGCCGCGCATCTCGGCGGTGTGGAGCAACAGGCGGCCCGGCGCACTCTGATTGAGCGGCTTGCCGGCGGAATCGTCGGGGACGATTCCCCAGCGGTCCAGATGCGCCGCGACCTGCCGGGACAGGGTTCGGTCAGGCGTGATGAGCGCGGCGGTCTTGCCGGCATTGAGGGCGGCGCGCAGACCGGTGGCGATCGCCATCGCCTCGGCCCCCGGTGACGGCGCGGCGAGCAGGGTGATGCCGTCGGTGGCGGCGTTGATGTCGGTCAGGCCCGGCCCCTCCTCGCGCCAGGCATCGGTCACGGGCGCGGGGCGCAGGGCCAGGGAGATGAGCGCGTTGCGTCCGGGCGCGGCTGGTGTGGCATCGCCCCAACGGGGAACGTCGTCGCGCGTCAGGCCCAGATCGCGCAGGAGTGCTGCGTGGCGATACTGCGGGTGATCCTGCTGCCCCGGCCCGTCGGCATCGGTCAGACCCGCCCAAGCATCGTCGGGCATGTCTTCGTCGACGCCGGGCAGGACGACCGCACCCATCGGCAAGTTCAGCGTCGCGCGGATCAACGTCCGTGTCGGTGCGCGCGACGCGGTGGAGCCGGCAATAATCATGGGGTCCTGCGGTGGTGTCGTTTGCCAATGGGTCAACAGACGGTCCAGCGTCAACGCCTGCGCCCCCGCCGGGGTCAGCGTGCCATCCGCGTCCATCCATCCGGTCGCGACCGTCAGGAATGTCAGCGTCCGCTGCCACTGTTCGGAGAGGTCGCCCGTCTCGATCTCGGTCAGGACGGCGGGATCCATTCTTTCTTCCTGCATCTCGGCCAGCAGGGTTGCCAGGCTGCTGGCGAGGTCGAAGGCGGCGGAGGCCGGGGCAAGGTCGGGAGAGGCTGACAGCAAGTGCGCCACGAGCTGGGTCAACTTCAGGCGCAGGGCCAGCGGTTCGATCCCGGTCGTTGCGGCCTCGCCCGGTGGCAACAGGGGGGTCAGATCGGTCACAAGGCGGATTCGAGGCAGCAGCGTTGCCCCCTCAGCGGCCAGCGCTGCCTCAATCCGGCGGGCCATGCGCGTCGTGTTCACCAGAAGCGTGACGCGGGCCATCGCCTCGGGCGGCTGATCGCGCAGGGCGCGGCGCAAGCCGGACGCAAAGCTGGCCGAGAAGTCGATGCCGACTGGTTCGCGGTAGAGACCTCGGATCATGTGGCGTTCCTCAACATCGTTTCCGCGATGGCGATGCCGTCCGGCGTGCCCACGTCGGCCCAGTGCCCCTGATGCACCACGCCGAACAGCCGGCCGCGCTCCATCATCTCGAACCACAGGTCGCGCAGGGAAAAGACATCGCGCGGATCGTCTCGCAGCCCGTCCGGTTTCACGATGCCCGCGCCGGTATAGACAAGGCCCGCGTTGTCGCGCGTGAGTCGGCCGTTGAGGTCGATCGCGAAACTGCCGCCTGCCTGTCCGGTGGCCCGTTCCCGGGGCACAAGAAGCAGCAGGCCGTCCATCGTGGCACCATCCCATGCCCCCATCAGCGTGTCGCGAGCCCGTGGTCCGCTCCAGCAGGCATCGGCGTTCATCGTCAGGACCGGACCGTCGCCCAGAAGTGGGAGGGCATTGCGCAGGCCCCCGCCGGTTTCAAGCAGTGTCGGCGCTTCATGGATCAGGGTGATATCACTGCTGTGCAGGTGATCGTGCAGCCTGTCGGCGAAATGATGCGTGTTGATGACGGTCGGGCCCGGGCCCGCGATTTGCTCCAGTGCGTGGTCGATCAGTGGCCGGCCTGCGACCGAGACCATCGCCTTGGGGCGGTCATTCGTCAGAGGGCGCATGCGTGTCCCAAGGCCCGCGGCGAAAACCATGCACGCGATCACGGTGTCGCCGCGTGGTATAGGCCTCGAAACTGACCCGCTTGGGCTTCTGTCGCAGCCAGCCAGCCGGCGTCAGGTGTGGGTAGAAGGCCGTCGAGCAGCGCGCGTACTTCATTGAGGGCGGGATGCCGCAATTCGCGTTGCAGTGCAATCCAGGTCGGCGGGATGAACCGCAGATAGGACGTGCGTCCGGAATGCAGGCACAAACGGGTGAAGACCCGACCGATGATGCGCAGGCTGCGCTGAACCGAGCAGACGGCGATGCGTGCGCGCGCATCTTCGGCGTTGACTCCGGTCGCCGTCAGATAAGTCTGCGTTGCCGCCTCTGCCGCCTCGGGCGTGACCGCGCGGCGCGGATCGTGGATCAAGGACGCCAGATCATATTCTGCCGGTCCCAGCATTGCATCTTGGAAGTCGAGAAGGCCGATGCGGGCGATGCCCTCGCGCGCAGGCAGCCACAGCAGGTTTTCAGCATGATAATCGCGATGCATCAGCACCTGCGGTCCTGTCAGCGTCGTATCGATGGCGCGCTGCATCGCGGCTTGCAACGCCGGTTTGCGATCGCGGTGTGCCGGCGCGTACCAGTCGAACACTGTCGTTGTCAGCGCAGCCATCTGATCGGGATAGGACGGTAGTGGCGGGGGTGTGTGCTGATGAAGTTCGGCAAGGACCCGGCTCGCCTCGGAATAGAGTACGGCCTCTTCTTGCGGGTATGTCCTTGCGCGGACCGCCAGCAGATCGTCGCCCAGATCCTCCAGCAGGAGAAGGCCATTCTCCGGGTCGCGGGCAATTATGCCAGGCGCGGAGAAGCCCCGCGCTGAAAGCCAGTCCGCGATGGCGATGAAGGGGCGCGTGTCTTCACCGGTCTGCGGCGGCGCATCCATCAGTATCGCGCACGCTGCATTCAGGTGTAGTCGTTGGTATCGGCGTAAGGATGCGTCCCCCGCCAATGGATGACGCATGGCTGCGCCCCAACCGGCATCGGCGAGGAAGGTGTCGATGAGGGCGTCTCGGTCACTCATTTCATGCCTCTTGCAAAGGCCGGGCGAAGGCGGTCCATTGTCGCGCGCGGCCCGGTGATGGTCAGTCGGCGCCGGTCGTCCGGGGTGGCGTCCAGCATGATGTCGATCGCCGCCTGGGGCCGGTCAAGGCCCAGGCGGTCGGGCCATTCGATGAGGCAGAGCGCGGTCTCGAAAGCTTCGTCCAGGCCAAGCTCGGTCACGGCATCGGGGCCGCTCAGGCGGTATAGATCGGCATGCCAGACGTCGAACGCGCCGACGTCATAGGTCTGCACCAGGGTGAAAGTCGGCGAGGGTACATCCTCGCGCGGCAGGCCGGCTCGGGCGCGCAAAGCGGTGATCATGGCACGCGACAGGGCAGTCTTGCCCGCGCCAACCGGCCCATGCAGCAAAAACACGTCGCCCGGCGCGACGCGTTCGGCGAGTGCCTGTGCCATCGCCTCGGTCGCCGCGGAATCTGGCAGGATGCAGATGAAAGTAGAGCCGGTCATTCCCGACCAGTTAGACGGCCCCGGCGGACGGCGGCAAGGGGCAATGCCGTCAGGCCGTGAGGGCTGGTTGATCGGGCATCGCGGGAGGCAGTGTGGCCAGTTCGCGATCGGAACGGAGCGCGAGGGCCAGCCCACCATCAGGTTGCGGCAACACGCGCACGAAGATCACTGTGCCGTCATCCGTCGCAAGCCGCTGATCCCAGGAACTGCGCTCCTCAAGCGGTCCGTGAAGGAGGTCGCGGATTTCGCCCCAGAGCGGGGTCGGGCGGCAAACCGAAGACCAGAGCGTCAGGCAACTGGCCAGCGTTTTGGGTAGCGCAATAGTGTTGCCGCCGCCAAACCAGATCGATTGGGCGACATCGTTGGTGGCGACGCGTTTGCCCTTTGGGTCGAAGGTCACGATGCCCGTGTCGGCACTGTCGAGAAGGTCGGTAAACAGGTCGCGATCCTGACGATGGCGCAGATTGGCCATTGTCTCGGTCGATATGTCTTCCAGCAGCAGGGTTATCGCTCCGTCGCCCTGCGGGCGCACGCTCATGCGAAAACTTGTCCCATCTGAATGTGCCCAGTTCTCGATATGCGTTTCGGTGTGCGTGCCGGAGGCTAGGTCGGCAAGCCGCCTACGCCGGGCCAGGTGGTCGCGCGATCCCGAGAGCATTTGCCGGTCGCGCAGCGTGTCCAGTACGTCGGTAATATGTGGCCGCCGCGATAGCCAAGTCGTCTCCAGTCCGGTCATGTCCATGAAAACCGGGTTGAATAGAGCGAGATTTCCAGTCTGGTCAAAAATGGCAAGACCCGTTGGAAGGTCGGCAAAACTCTTGCTCAGGGTCTGGATGAACTTGCGCAAAGCGCCCTCCGCTTCGATGACGGCATCGAGCGGGATGGCATGCCCGTGGCGGACGCCGTCCACATCCGGGGCAGAGAGCGTGACATCGAACCAATGTTCCGCCCCGTCGGAATCGCGGCATTTACGCCGGGAGCGTCCGGCCTGCGCGGCATCGCCGCCCGAAAACATCGCGTGAAGGGGCCAGCCCCGGGCCGCATCGAGCCCGTGACAGCTTGCGATCAGGTCACGATAGACCGCGTTGGACCACGTTACCTGACCGTCGCAATCAACGGCCCAGCTGAGCGTTGGCGAGGTTTCATTGGCCCGGATCGCCGCATCGCGTTCCGTCGTAATCGCATTGAAGCTGGCAAGGTCGATATGCACTGCGGTCTGCTTCAAATCCGCGGCCGAGACCGTGACGCACAGATCCGGGCCAGCGCGGTGGCCGATGACCACGATGCTGTCGCTGGCCAGCGTCCCGTCCAGTCGAAAGGCAAGGCCATCGACTTCGAGCGCGCGGAGCGCCGCCGCTGCTCCGGGCACGATTTCGTTCAGGCAGGCGCAAAGGTCGTGCCACGCGCGCATCCGGTCGACCGGCAATGCAAGTAGGAAGCCGACGTTTTCAGAATGCTCAACAAGATAGCCGTTACGGAACCGGAGAGTTCGCGGCTCTCCCAAGGGGTCCAACCGGGCCAGTGCGGCGGGTCTGTCGGACTGTCGCGCTGCCAGCCAGAGAACAAGGAGCAACGCGGAGACGCCGGCAAAGAAACCACCCAGAACGGGGATCAGGATAACGCCTGCGCTGCTCATTCACCACTCTCCGCTCTTGAACTCAAAGCATCGGTGATTTTGGTTAAAAGGAAGTTAACTGTGCCGCCACTCTGCGGATCAGTCGGTGATCGGAGTGTTTTCGCCCAGGACTGCCCGATCGGTCACTTCCAGCGACGCGCGGGCCCAGACGGTCTCCGCGATTGCCCCGCCACGGGTTGCCGGAGGTTGCCTGCCGACACTTGATCCGTTTGCGAAGGACAGCGTCGCGCCCGTCCGTTCCAGCAGGGTCTTCGCGATGAATAGCCCCAGGCCCATGCCGACGTAGCCCTTGCGGCGCCGGCTGCGCAGGAATGGATCGCCCAGCCGGTGCAGCACCTCGGGCGGATAACCGGGACCGTCGTCGATGACGCGAATGATCAGAGTGTCGTCCGACCAGCGCCCGTCGATCCAGACCTCCGTCTTGGCGAAGTCGACGGCGTTCTGGATCAGGTTTCGCAGACCGTGAATCACTTCAGGCAGGCGGTTGAGCGTGGGCATCCGGGGGTCGGCCCCCTCAAGCGCGTTCCAGGTGCTATGGATGATTATACCTCGGTTGGAATGCGGATCGGCGGCCTCGCGGATCAACTCCTCAAGCGGGGCGGAACGCATCTGGTGGTCTGATTTCCCGGCGCGGCCCATTGAGCGGAGAATATCGCGACATCGATCGGCCTGCGAACGGATGAGATCTGCGTCGGCCCTGAGGTCGGGATGGTCGGCCAACTCGTCGGCCAATTCAGCCGATACCAGCTTGATCGTCGCCAGCGGGGTTCCCAGTTCGTGCGCGGCGGCGGCGACAACCCCGCCAAGGTCATGGAGTTTCTGTTCCCGCGCCAGCGCTGTCTGTGTTGCCAGAAGGGCGTTGGACATCCGTTCCGTCTCAAGCGTCAGGCGGTAGGCAAAGCCGGCGAGGAAGACCATCCCGATCACGATGGCAAGCCAGAACCCGACCAATTGCAGCTGCGGCAGTTCAAGGATCTGACCATCGGACAGGCGAAGTGGCAGGTGGTACCCGGCCAGCAACGTAATCAGGGCAATTCCCACGGCCCCCAGCGTCATCGTCGCCCTGAGCGAGAGGGCCGTCGCAGAGATTGTCACGGGGGCCAGGAACAGCAAGGCGAAAGGATTGTTCAACCCGCCGGTCAGAAAAAGCATCGCAGACAGTTGAACCAGATCGAACAGCAGGAACATCATGGCCGAGCGTACCGACAGCCGTGCGTTGCCGGGACGGAACGCCTCGATCGCGAGGTTGGCGACGGCACCGGTACCGATGACGAGCGCGCAGAGACCGAGCTCGAACTCCAGGTCGAGCAGCACGCTGGAAATCAGAACTGTGACCGATTGTCCCAGAATGGCCAGCCAACGCAGGTTGACCAGCGTGCCCAGACGGACCTGCGGGGCCTCTGCTTCCGGGGGCAAAAGAGTGTTTGTGCGCGTGATCGGCATGGGCCTGATGGTCCGTTCTGATTTGACCGGTGTGAGAATGAACCATATCTCCTTTGAGACAAGGGCACCGGGAGAAACGCTGTGAGCGACACCACCCTCGATATTGGACCTGACAAGACACTGTTGCTGGTCGACGACGACGAACCTTTCCTGCGCCGGCTTGAACGGGCGATGGAAAAGCGCGGCTTTGAAGTGCAAGCCGCCGCAACCGTAGCCGAAGGTATGGCCAAGGCCACGCTGCGGCCCTCGGCCTATGCCGTGATCGACCTGCGGCTGGAGGACGGAAACGGTTTGGACGTCGTCGAGCGATTGCGCGAGAAACGACCGGACGCACGTATCGTCGTGCTGACCGGTTATGGTGCCATTGCCACCGCTGTCGCGGCCGTCAAAATCGGGGCGACGGACTACCTGTCGAAACCGGCAGACGCGAACGATATCACGCAGGCCCTTTTGGCCAAGGGCGACGATTTGCCTCCGCCGCCCGAGAACCCGATGTCTGCCGACCGGGTGCGTTGGGAGCATATCCAGCGCGTTTACGAGTTGTGCGACCGCAACGTGTCGGAGACGGCGCGGCGATTGAACATGCATCGACGGACCTTGCAGCGCATCTTGGCGAAACGGTCACCCCGGTGATCCGGTCGGTCGCGGTGCTTGGCGTGGCGGTCCTGACGGCATGTCAGCCCGGCGCGACGGCCCGGACTGCCACGCTTGTGGGACAACCGGGGCTGAGCCTTGCGCCTGCACCGGGCGGTTTGATCGTGGTCGGGTCCGGCGGGCGTGAAATCGGATTTGGCCGTGACCAGAAAGGTGCTCTGGAAAGCGTGGCACGCGTGGAAGAAGCCGCTCCGCAGCCAACCGTCTGCGGGAATGGACGGGACGGTTTCCTCACGAAAAGCGGCTTGCGGCTGGTATTCGAAGATGGTCGCTTCGTTGGATGGGAAGGCGCGCCCGGTCGTGCTGGCCGGAGGTGCGCCTAGGAGAAGGCCTTGACGGCCCAGACACCTGCGCCGGCCGATGTGGCGGTCAGAACGGCACCCCATGTGGTATCTACCGCGACCATCTGCCAACTCCAATCGCGCATGATAGACATGCTTGTGAACTCATAGGTGCCATAGGCCACCGCGCCCAGGACCGCGCCACCGATTACCGCCGACAAGACATTTCCGTCGCGCAAAGCCGGGAGCGACACGAGGAAAAGAATTCCGGCGATGTAGAAGAGGTAGAACACCGCCGCCGGACCGAAGTTGATCGGGCTTCGGATCAGGTCGCCCAAGTACTTCTCGAACAGTGGCTTCATGATATTCGACAGCATAACTGCATCAAGCACGGCAAACACGATCAGTGTTGCGGCGTAAAGAATGACGATCTGCATCGGCCTGCGTCCTTTGTTCTGTGGTTTCAAAGACGATAGGTCATCGCGATGCTTTGCACAGGGGGGCGGCCGGATGCCGGGTCGCCGCGCGGGCTGAGGCGTTCGAACCCGCGGGACTGATAGTAGATCAGGCCGCCCGCGTTCGATGCGCGGACGCGCGCATGGATATGTGTAAAGCCGGCCGTCTTGGCCGCCTTCCGCGTAAAGTCGAACAGACTGGCACCGATGCCGATGCCTTGCGTCTCGGGGGCAACGAATGTCGCGATTTCGCAGGTGGTGGCTGGAAGGTCAGGATGCGGTTCCACCCATTGAAAGCCCAGAACGTCTCCGGCCCGTTCGGCCAGATGCCAGACGGTGCTGAGGGCCATCCAATCCAGAAGTTCGTCGGCCATCATCGGGGGATGCGTGGCCGTTGGGCCGCCCCGCGCGACGATCGCGTTGATCAGGCGCGCCATCGGACCTGAGTCGAAGGCGCGCGCGGGACGGATGTGGACAGACATCATACCACGGGGCTAGCGCCCAGACCGGGCGGCACGCAAGCTTTTCGATGTTTGCGGCCCTAGCATTCGTCACAGGCCGCCAGGAGCGTGGCGTGGCGGATGAGAAACTCGGTCCGAACCTTTGCCGGGGGGCGCAGGGTGATCGTCAACCCGTCAAGGACACCTGCGGACGGTTTGCCGAAAAAGCGATCAGCCTCGGGGAAGGAGAACCCCGCGATCTGGGTGGCCTCCAGCCATGCGGACAGCTTGTCCGCCCGCTTGATCCGTTTCTTGAGGCCGGTCGGGGTCTGCGCGGTAAGGCCGAAACGCAGATTGATCGCGGCCTGCAATTTATCGTCGAGCGAGCCGTAGCTGGGGCCCACGGCGGCCTTCACGGGGGAGATCATGTCGCCGATCACGTATTCGGGTGCATCGTGAAGCAGCGCGGTAAGAAGGTCGTGCGGACCCGCCGACGGATCGAGCCGGGCGAAGATATCGACCACAAGGAGAGAATGTTCGGCGACGGAATAAGGCCAGTCACCCCGTGTCTGACCATTCCAACGCGCGACGAAGGCCAACCCATGGGCGATGTCCTCGATTTCGATATCGACAGGGGTTGGGTCCAAAAGGTCGAGACGGCGGCCCGAGAGCATCCTCTGCCAGGCGCGGGGGGGGAGCGGGTTGCGTACCATGCCGCTTGTCCTAGCCGGACAGCGGACCAATGCAACCACATCGTGGCGTGCGAGGTCACGCCGATCGGTCAGTTCGAGCGCATCTGGTCGAGGGCCCCTGCGCGACAAGGCTGATTGGCTCAACGCCAACGCTGCTGCCAACCTGACCGCCTTGCCATCGCTGAATCGCCGTGCGGCGCTGAAAGAGAGCACGGCGTCATCTACACCCCTGGTTGGTGGTTCGCCGCGGAATTGTTGCAGCGCTTCCCTAAGGGCGCGGAATAAAGACCTGACGGTATTCTTCAGCTGTGCGCCGAAAAATAAAGCAGTAGTGTGCCGCCCGTTCAAGTCGCGGAAGCGGAAAAAAGATTATGCCATTTAATTGTTCCATACTTGGTGAATCCTGGGGATTTATGAAGTATTTTATCAAAATTACTTCCGGGAAAGCTCTGGTCAGCAATATAGGGCTTAATAAAGGGGTATCTCTGTCAATGCTCAAGATCGGGTGCGCAGGCGGTGAGTAAGCGATCCTGGAGTGCTGTCGCTGTTAACGGTTTATTAAGACTTATCTCAAACATGTGACCATGGCAGGCGCGAATTCGATTGCGTCCGATTTGGTGGCTTCATTTAGTAAGCTTATCTTGAGCTGATCCGGTTCGGCGATTGCCACACTATCGCCACATTTCGGCGAATTTGAAAAGGACGAAATATTTATGAATATTGCGAATGATGTATTTGTGTCGTCGGCGGCCGAACTAACTGCGGCATTGGATGCGGCGACCGGCGGCGAAACGATCTGGTTGGCAAGTGGCCACTATGGGGATTTGGGCATTTCACCTAAGCATCTGACGAACTCCCAAGGTGTCTATGACAGCAAGGTCACGATCCGTTCCGTTGATCCCGATGATCCGGCCGAGCTGTCGGGTGTGAATATATCTGGCGGCCAGAACATTCACTTTGCAGACTTGAAGTTCGAGTTCGCCCCGCAGGAGGGCGACGGGACGCGGACGATCATGTTCAATGTTCGAAACTGGTCTCCGGCCGACCGCGATGCGGAGAACATTTCAGTTGAAAACTCCCTCTTCACCGGCCTGCCTGTTTCGGAGGAGAATGGGGGCGATCCAAGTAATCCGGAAGACGTTTACGCACATGATGGTAATGTCGCGGGTCTTAGCACGGGCGTCGCTTTTTCTGCGAGGGGGGTTCAGGATGTCACGTTCACGGGTAATGAGGTCACCGGGTTTTTCCGTGGTGTAGTCTTCAGTGAATCTGACAACGTTGTTTTCACTGAAAATTACATCCATGACTTGCGCTCGGACGGAGCGAATTTCGCCGCTGTCACGAATGTTCTCATCGAGGGGAACGAAATTCGCGACATGACCCCCTGGCGCCACGAAGATGCGATCGGCAAGGGTGATCATGCTGACCTTATTCAGTTCTGGACAGCTGGCACGACGACGCCTTCCGAAAATATCGTGATCCGTAACAACCTTCTTCATGTATCGGAAGGCGACGCCTCTCAGTCAATTTTCATGCGAAACGAGATGGTCGATTCCGGGGGTGCAGGCCTGGAAATGTTTTATCGAAATATTTTGATCGAAGATAATCTGATATACAATTCTCAGGCCAATGCGACTCGGGTTGGTGAGGGTATAGATATAACGATCCGAAACAATACATACATTCACAACACGGATCACTCGGGGAGTTCGGTCAACACACCCGCAATCAGGGTTGCGCTGGATTCCCAGAATGTGATCATTGAGAACAACATCGTGCCTCGGATCGCCAACCAAGAGGCGATGGAGGGGCTCGGATTCTTGATCCGGAACAATCTTGTCACGCAGAATACTGACCCCAACGGTGAAAACTATGTTGGTAACTTGTTCATTGACGCGCTTTCCGGCCGGTATTCTTCCGTGGTTGACTTGCAGCTGCTTCCGGGAAATCCCGCGGTGGGATTAGGTATTGGGGCGGAAATGTCGCAATTCAACGAGACACCCGAAGCTCTGACAGCTATCGCGCTCACGACGTCAGGCGCATTTTCTGGTGATGATTTTCAATTCACCTTCGATGCAGGCCTTACGGCAGATGCGCAGGGGTTTACCGATGATCGCGTATCCTATCACTGGGACTTCGGCGATGGCACTGAAGCCAGCGGGTTGAACGCCGGGCATCGTTATGAGGCACCCGGTGAATACGTCGTGACGCTGACTGTCACGAGCGTCGATGGCGTCACATCGGTAAACCAGACGATGGTTGAAATTGATAATCCAACATTGTTCACGCTTGGGCTGTCTGAGAGCGGTGTTTCAGATGCATCATCGTATGAGACGGCAATCACGGGCGAAGGTGTATCTGACGCTATCGTTACTCTCGAGGATGGCAGTCTGGCCTATCACCTCACGAATGATTCAACTTTGACTTTGGAACGTAGTGCCAGCCAGCTCTACAGTCATGACCAGTTTACGTTCAGTCTGGATCTTAAGCGCGATATGGCCACCGATGGCGGCGGCTATGTGATGATGTGGATTAGCTCGATGCGACTGCGTATGGATGACGAGGGATTCGTAACCTTTGACTTCTGGAACGCCGATGAGGAGCATTTCGAGCTCGTGTCACAGGGGGCGATCCAGGATACCGAGTGGCACAATCTGGCCATCAGCTACAATTCGCACGAACAAGAGGCGGTCCTTTATCTGGATGGGGAGGCCTTTGGCAGCGGACATTTTGAGGGCTTCACAGACGTACAGGAAAGCTGGGGTATGCAACTTGGATACACCTTTAAGGACAACTTTGAAGGATTGATCCGGAACGTGAGTCTTTCCAACGTTTCTATTGGGGAGACGGTCGAGGTTACACCGCTTCCGGAGGTGCCGAATCCAACCGTAGACCCGACCATTGAAAATCAAACCTACGTTCAAGAGGGCGGCTACGTTCAAGGTGGGACCGAGCTGAGCGACCTGATGATCGGCACCGTGGGTGACGATGTCGTGAAGGGCCTTGATGGAGATGACGTCTTCCGAATGGGGGCCGGCGATGACCTGGTGAATGCCGGTGCTGGCGATGACCTAATGTATGGCGGTGATGGCAACGATATCCTTCAAGGGTTTGCCGGCACGGACACCGCCTATGGTGGCTCTGGAGACGATTTGATCTATGCCAACATCGCGTATGGGGAGGCCGGAAATGACAACCTGCGCGGGGGTAGCAGTAGTGACTATCTCGTCGGCGGCGATGGCAATGACTTTATCCAAGCGGGGGAAGCCGACGATGTTTTGATCGGTGGGAGTGGCGCTGACGTAATGAAAGGTGGCAACGGCAACGACGTCTTGGTCGCCGATATGGACGACCTGACCATTAATGGTGGCGCAGGGACCGATATCGCGCTGTTTTTCGCCGCGCAAGGTTCGTTCCAGTTTGCTGACAAAATGGTCGTGGGCGTCGAAGAACTGGACTTCACGAATGCACTACAGAACACGGTGGAGGTGGGCTCGATTTCGAACCTCCGGCAATCGGATACTGACGAGCTCATAATCAGGGGCGATGTGGGTGATATCGTCAGGAGTGACCTTGATCTTGACTATGTCGGTCAGGATGTTCGCGACGGTGTGACGTATGACAGATACGCTGCGAGCGACGATGCCACATTCTTGCTTGTTGATGTGGATATGACAGTCGACTGGACGCTCTGACTCGGTGACTCGCGCGCCGCGTTGGCGGCGCGTGGGCCATGGCTGCCCGGTAGATCCGACACTCGGGTTGAACCGAGAACGGGGCCGTTGTTGCGGGTGCAAAGACGGGAAGAGGCAGGCAAAATCGGATGTCCCTATCATCCTGAATACAGGCGCAAACGGACCGCACAGGTGAGGTGAAACATGCCCTTAAATGAGCATGTACATGTCGCATGATATGTCGCGGCATCATGCCCTGTCTCGTTGTTGTGCGTTTTGCACCTGCCTGCTAGGTCCGCCCCAACCGAATTTCGCAGGAGAGCGAGAGATGACCGACTACGCCGTGAAAGACATCAGCCTGGCCGCCTACGGCCGCAAGGAACTGGACATTGCCGAGACCGAAATGCCTGGTCTGATGGCGCTTCGCGAGGAGTTCGGCGAGGCAAAGCCGCTGAGCGGTGCGCGGATTGTCGGGTCGCTCCATATGACAATCCAGACGGCCGTCCTTATTGAAACACTGACGGCACTGGGTGCCGATGTTCGCTGGGCCTCGTGCAACATCTTCTCGACGCAGGACCATGCGGCGGCCGTCATCGCCGAAGCCGGAGTGCCGGTCTTTGCAATCAAGGGGCAGTCGCTGACCGAGCATTGGGACTACCTCGACAAGTCGTTTCAGTTCGCCAAAGGCGCGAATATGATCCTCGATGATGGTGGCGATGCGACGCTTTACGTCTTGCTGGGCGCACGTGTCGAGGCCGGAGAGACCGACCTGATCGAAGTGCCGACGTCCGAGGAAGAAGAGGCCATCTTCGCGCAGATCAAAAAGCGGATGGCCGAGACACCCGGTTGGTTCACCAAAACGCGCGACGCGATCAAGGGCGTATCGGAGGAGACGACCACCGGCGTGCACCGCCTGTACGACCTCTACAAGAAAGACCAGTTGCCCTTCCCGGCAATCAACGTGAATGACTCCGTCACCAAGTCAAAGTTTGACAACAAGTACGGCTGCAAGGAGTCTCTGGTTGATGGCATCCGCCGCGCCACCGACGTCATGATGGCCGGCAAGGTTGCCGTCGTGTGTGGCTATGGCGACGTTGGCAAGGGCTCCGCTGCATCGCTGGCCGGGGCGGGTGCGCGGGTGAAGGTGACCGAAGTGGACCCGATCTGCGCGCTTCAGGCGGCGATGGACGGGTTCGAGGTTGTGATTCTGGAAGATGTGATCGACACGGCTGACATTTTCATTACCACCACCGGCAACAAGGACGTTATCCGCGTCGAGCACATGCGCGAGATGAAGGACATGGCGATCGTTGGAAACATCGGTCACTTCGACAATGAGATCCAGGTCGCCAACCTGAAGAATCACAAGTGGACCAACATCAAGGAACAAGTGGACATGATCGAGATGCCCTCGGGCAACCGCATCATCCTGCTTTCCGAGGGGCGTCTGCTGAACTTGGGCAACGCGACTGGCCATCCGTCGTTCGTGATGTCCGCGTCCTTCACCAACCAGGTGCTCGCGCAGATGGAGTTGTGGACTAAGGGCGAGGAGTACAAGCCCGGCGTCTACATTCTGCCCAAGCATCTGGACGAGAAGGTTGCGCGCCTTCACTTGGGACGGATCGGCGTGAAGTTGACCGAGCTGAAAAAGGAGCAGGCGGACTACATCGGCGTGACGGTAGAAGGCCCGTTCAAGCCTGAACATTATCGCTACTGACGCGGAAATTCTCTGAAGATACGAGTGAATCCCACGCTTTGCGGGCGATGGCGGGAATTCGGTGGCTGGGTGATCAAGCGGCGCTTTCGGGCGCTGCTCGGTCGGTCGGCCGAAGGCCCCAGCCACTCGATGCCCGATGCCGATATTATCCCGATGAACGCTACCGCAAAACCGACTTGGCAGTTGGGTTATCGTTTCGGCCACTTTTCCATGGTGGATACTCGGAAAAGCGCTACTGACGTGGTTTGTGCTTGAGCGTATCTCCAGTGCTCGGTCGGGCCGTTTTTGGAGGCTAAATTGACATTAAGATCGTCTGGCCAGCGGCTGCCAGATTGGCCGCACCGGCATTACCAGACTGGTAGAAGTGGCACCTCGCAGCAGTGGCATCTGCACGCCATAAGCCGGTGGGATGCGGCGAAAGGCATCCTTCGTTGAGTGCGCCTTCCATATGGTCCCAACCTGTCTGCACTGATTGATCAATAATAGCGCAGTCTTGGCGGCGAGACTCCCTTCTCTGCTTCGCCTGAGCGGGATGTCGGTCCCCCGTTGAGACCAGTCTTCGATTGATCAGCGGACAACAAGGCGAATCCTGATCGTACCGGAATCTTCCGCACGCAAAGGAGTTCCATGAAGCTTCGAGCATATCCCCGGACCGGTCTGCTTGTTCGTTTTGGAACTTTATGGCGGCCTAGACCGCGGGAATTTCCGCTCAGCCAAAAGGTGCCGGAAAGGAATTTTGTTGAGGACCGGAAAGGATTTTAAATCGGTTTTCCGGTGTCTTCAGTCAGGAGGATGAACCAATGAAAAACTTGTTTCTGACGACTGCCGTTTTGGCCTTGGTGGCCAATGCCGGACTTGCGCAGGATGCGACGTCTACCGCGCCCAGTGCAACATTGGAGGCACCGGCGGCGGGCACTGACGTTCCCGGTCCCGATGTCGCCGCGCAAAATGCGGATACAATGCATACCGATTCTGGGAACAGGTCAATGTACGGCCTCTTCGCCGATACTGCGGTGCGCGACCTTGTGGGGAAAAACGTTCTGGACAGCACTGGTGAGGACGTCGGTGAAATCGAGATCCTGATCCGAAAGGGCGGGGCGTTCAGGTCATTGTTGGCGTTGGCGGTTTACTGGGGCTGGGCGAACATGACGTTGCGATCCCTTTGACCGATTTCGTCAATACCGAGCGTGGCCTTATGCTGCCGGAGATGACCGAGGAGGAAATGAAAGCCATGATCGCCTTTGACGGTGCGGCCGAGTCGTTGCCGCTGAACGTTACGGTTTCAGGCGATCCCATTGAGGAAGAGTAGATGCCAAACCCAACCGAGATGGGAGAGATCGCAGTCACGCCGGACGCGACCACTCCGATCGCAAGCGGGACGGGGACCGATAGCAACTGAGTCTGGCAAACGGCGTCCACCCCGAGCGATTGCGCATTCAGAGCCTTGATGCCATTTGCCTGACCCCGCTTGGCTTGATGTTCCGATGCGGGGTGTGGGCGGATGGCGCGAAATTACGGGGTGCGGCTGCTATATTGCTGTGGAGGGGCTTGAGGGCTCCGGCATAGGAACGTTGCGCGCGTGGAGTGGACCATTTCCATCAGCTTTTGCCCGGCTGGTCCCCCTTGTGGTCAGAGTCGCGCAACTTTTCCTTTATTTTCGCAGCCTGCAAGGCAATCATCTTGCCCAGGGGCGCAGCACGGTGCCCGGCTTCACGACCAAGGGGGACATCTGATGAGCAAGCGTGACGAACTGATCGCGAAATATGCCGAAGCACTCAAATCCAAGGCGGGCATGACACCCGACATCGACCTTCTGACCAAAGTCACAATCGGCTGCGGGCCGTCGATCTACAACGCTGACAGTGAAACTGTGGCGGCCAGTCAGCCTAATGAATTGGAGACGGTCAAGAACAACTTTCTTATCAAGAAACTGGGCCTTTCGGATGGTCCCAAGCTGGACGAGGCCATTGATGCCGTGATCGAGAAATACGGCAAGTCGGAGCGCAACAAGTACCGCGCCTGCATCTATTACATGCTGACCGTTCATTTCGGAAAGCAAAGCGTCTACGGCTGAGACCGGACTGACGGACACAAAAGGTGTCGCTCTGACGGGGCGACACCCTTTTCATGTTTCACGCAAGGGCAGACTTGCAGCAGGCCCGATTGCTCCCCATTTCCTTAGTGAGGTCCGCGACCTTGCCGTGCCTGTTTAGGGCGGCGTTTCCAGCGGATGCTTTCAAGGAGAAATGACATGAACGTTGAAAAGTTCACAGAACGCGCACGCGGCTTTTTGCAGGCCGCCCAGACGATCGCAACGCGCGAAGGGCATCAGCAGCTGATGCCGGAGCATCTGCTCAAGGCGATCATGGATGACGAACAGGGCATGGCCGCCAACCTGATCTCGGCGGCCGGTGGTGCGCCGGACCGGGTAAGGCAGGCCGTCGACATTTCCGTTTCCAAACTGCCCAAGATCACTGGCGATGCGGGTCAGGTCTTCCTGAGCCGGGATGTCACGCGCGTTCTGGATGAGGCGGAGACAGTCGCCAAGAAGGCTGGTGACAGTTTTGTTCCGGTCGAGCGGATGCTGATGGCGCTGGCGATGGTGAAATCGCGCGCGAAGGACGCGCTGGACGCGGGCGCGGTGAATGCGCAGGCGCTGAACGCCGCCATCAACGACGTGCGCAAGGGCCGGAAGGCGGATTCTGCCTCGGCCGAGGACACGTACGAGGCGCTGGGAAAATATGCCCTCGACCTCACGCAGCAGGTACGCGACGGCAAGATCGACCCGATCATCGGTCGCGACGAGGAGATCCGCCGCGCGATGCAGATTCTGAGCCGTCGGACCAAGAACAACCCTGTGCTGATCGGTGATCCGGGCGTCGGAAAAACGGCCATCGCCGAGGGTCTGGCCCTGCGCATCGTCAACGGCGACGTGCCCGAAAGTTTGCGTGACAAGCGTTTGATGGCGCTCGACATGGGCGCGCTGATTGCGGGCGCGAAATATCGCGGTGAGTTCGAGGAGCGGTTGAAGGCCGTGCTCTCCGAGGTGACGGCGGCCGCCGGCGAAGTCATCCTGTTCATTGATGAGATGCACACGCTTGTTGGCGCGGGCAAATCTGATGGCGCGATGGATGCGGCCAATCTGATCAAGCCGGCGCTGGCGCGGGGCGAGTTGCACTGCATCGGGGCGACAACGCTGGATGAATACCGCAAGTATGTCGAGAAGGACGCGGCCTTGGCCCGGCGTTTCCAGACGCTGATAATCGACGAGCCTACGGTGCCGGACACGATCAGCATCCTGCGCGGTATCAAGGAGAAGTACGAGTTGCACCACGGCGTGCGGATCTCGGATTCCGCGCTGGTGGCGGCGGCGACGCTTTCGAACCGCTACATCACCGACCGGTTCCTGCCCGACAAGGCGATCGACTTGATGGACGAGGCAGCCAGCCGTCTGCGGATGGAAGTGGACAGCAAGCCCGAGGAGTTGGACGCGCTGGACCGTGATATCCTGCAAAAGCAGATCGAGGTTGAGGCGCTGCGCCTTGAGGACGACCAGGCGTCCAAGGATCGTCTTGAGACGTTAGAGCGTGAGCTGGCCGACCTGCAACAGCAGTCCGCCGAGACGACCGCGGAATGGCAGGCCGAGCGGGATAAGCTGAACGCTGCCCGCGATATCAAGGAACAATTGGACCACGCCCGTGCGGAACTGGACGGGGCCAAGCGCGAGGGCAATTTCGCCCGCGCCGGGGAGTTGCAGTACGGTCGCATTCCCGAGTTGGAGAAAGCCCTTGTCGAAGCCGAAAGCCGCGAAGGCGACATGATGGTCGAAGAGGCCGTGCGCCCCGAACAGATCGCCAGCGTTGTCGAGCGCTGGACAGGCGTGCCGATGTCCAAGATGCTGGAAGGTGAGCGTGAGAAGCTGCTTCGCATGGAGGAGGAACTGGGGCACCGCGTCATTGGCCAGAAACAGGCGGTCACCGCCGTCGCCAACGCCGTTCGCCGCTCGAGGGCCGGTCTGAGCGACGAAGCGCGTCCGCTGGGGTCATTCCTTATGCTTGGACCTACTGGTGTGGGCAAGACGGAGTTGACGAAGGCGTTGGCCGAGTTCCTGTTCGACGACGATGGTGCGATGGTGCGCATCGATATGTCCGAGTTTATGGAAAAGCACTCGGTCAGCCGCCTGATCGGCGCGCCTCCGGGCTACGTCGGCTATGAGGAGGGCGGTGTTCTGACCGAGGCGGTGCGCCGTCGCCCCTATCAGGTCGTGCTGTTCGACGAAGTCGAAAAGGCGCACCCGGATGTGTTCAATGTCCTGCTTCAGGTTCTGGACGACGGTATCCTGACGGACGGTCAGGGGCACCGAGTCGACTTCAAGCAGACACTGATCATCCTGACGTCGAACCTTGGCGCGCAGGCGCTGAGCCAGTTGCCGGACGGGGCCGATGCCACGCAGGCCAAGCGGGACGTGATGGAGGCGGTCCGCGCCCATTTCCGACCCGAGTTCCTCAACCGTTTGGACGAGACGATCATTTTTGACCGTCTTGCGCGGGAGGACATGGCCGCCATCGTGGACATTCAGATCGCGCTGCTGGCCGAGCGGTTGGCAGGTCGCAAGATCCAGTTGGAGCTGGACGATGAGGCACGGGCGTGGCTGGCCAACGAGGGCTACGACCCGGTGTTCGGCGCACGCCCCCTGAAGCGGGTGATCCAGCGTGCGCTGCAGAACCCGCTGGCGGAAATGCTGCTTGCGGGGGACGTCGGGGACGACAGTGTTATCCCGGTCAGCGTCGGGCCGGATGGCCTGATCATCGGTAGTCGTATCGCAACATCGGAGCGGCAGCCGCCACAGGATGCCGTCGTACACTGATCGACGGTGAAACAGTAAAGGCCCCCAAAGTTCGGGGGCCTTCTTCATGACCTAGGCACAGGATGGCGAGCCGGTAACATCGCCGCTTTATCGAAGTTCCCTGGGGGAAGACACGCGACAGGACAGGAAAGGTCTCGCGCAGCCATCGTCAACTTTGGGCCAGCCCTTGCTTCCCCTCTGTTCGTTGCCCAAGCTTTGCGCTGACACTTGGGGAGCGTGGTATGGAAATGGTGGAATGGACGGCTTGGGTGATTGAGGCCCTGGCCCTCGGGTTCGTATTCCTGATCGGCATCGCGATGGCAGTGGCCCTGGTGCTTTTCGTGATCGACCGGATCCAGACCGAGGACGCGATCAGACGAAATTATCCCGTCATCGGCAGGTTCCGTCACATATTCACCGAACTGGGCGAGTTCTTCCGGCAGTATTTCTTTGCGATGGATCGGGAAGAATTGCCTTTCAATCGCGCGCAGCGGGATTGGGTGAAGCGGGCATCTGACGGCAAGGGCAACACCGTTGCATTTGGGTCGACGCGCAACATCGGTGTCCCCGGAACGCCGCTCTTCGTAAATGCAGCCTTTCCGCCGCTTGATCAGCAGGCCGCCAAGACCGAGCCACTGATCATCGGGCCCGGAACGCGCGAGCCCTATGTTGCGCCGTCAATCTTCAACCTGTCGGGCATGTCGTATGGCGCGATTTCCAAACCGGCGGTGCAGGCCCTCAGCAGGGGCTGCAAGGAGGCGGGTGTCTGGATGAACACCGGGGAAGGTGGGCTAAGTCCCTATCATCTGGAGGGGGGATGCGACGTGGTGTTCCAGATCGGCACGGCCAAGTTCGGTGTGCGCGACGAGGCAGGAAACCTGTCGGACGCAAAGTTGAAGGAGGTGGCCGCGCATCCCGAGGTCAAGATGTTTGAGCTAAAGCTCGCACAGGGGGCAAAGCCAGGCAAAGGCGGCATCCTGCCCGCCGCGAAGGTGAACAAGGAGATCGCGGAGATCCGGGGCCTGAATGTCGGTCAGGCGGGCATTTCGCCCAACCGTCATGCCGATGCGTCGAACGTCGATGAGTTGTTGGACCTGATCGGCCGCATTCGCGACGTGACGGGGAAGCCGGTCGGGATCAAGACAGTCGGTGGTGCCGAGGAGCCATTTCTGGATCTGTTCGAAGCCATCGCTCGGCGCGGCGTGGACAGCGCCCCCGACTTCATCACGATCGATGGCGGTGAGGGCGGCACCGGGGCGGCACCGATGCCGTTGATCGACCTTGTGGGAATGTCCATCCGCGAGTCTCTGCCCATGATCTCGGGGTTGCGCGATGCCGCGGGCCTGAAGGGGCGGATCCGGCTGATCGCTTCGGGCAAGCTGGTGAATCCGGGCGATGTGGCCTGGGCGCTCGCCGCGGGGGCGGACTTCGTGACATCGGCGCGCGGCTTCATGTTCAGTCTGGGCTGTATCCAGGCGCTCAAGTGCAACAAGAACACCTGCCCCACGGGGATCACGACGCACGATAAGCGCTTCCAGAAGGGTCTGGTTGTCGAGGACAAGTGGCGCAAAGTCGCTCGCTATGCCGAGGGGATCGTGAACGAGGTGGAGATCATTGCCCATTCGGTCGGCGTAACGGAACCGCGCCAGATGCGCCGCCGTCACGTGCGGCTTGTACAGGCCGACGGACGCTCAATTTCGATGCATCTGGTCCATCCACGACCGGAATATGCGCGGCGTACTGCCGCAGAGTAGGGAACCAGCGGACCTCCGGATTGCTTACAATCACGTGATTTGGCGCTTCTTGAGTGCCGAGCGCAGGATATTTCGAGTAGTGTCCGGTGCAATACGATCAATTTCGACTGACCAAGTGAGGCCCTAAATGTTCAAGCCCGACCTGACTCGCGCCGACGTGACGCCCGAAGGCGTCTGGCTGAATCGCCGCAAGCTGATCGCTGCAATGGGGGCCGGCTCGGTCGTGGGGGCATTGGGCTTGCCCGCCACAGCAGCGGCCGATGGTGAGCTTGAGCCACATACTTGGGAGCAGATCACGGGCTACAACAACTTCTATGAGTTTGGCACAGGCAAGAGCGACCCGGCCGAAAACGCGGGAGCGATGGAAACAACGCCATGGACGGTCAAGATCGACGGCCTTGTCGAGAACCCCGGCGAGTTCAGCCTTTTGGATTTGGTCGGTGACATTCCGACGGAGGAGCGTATCTATCGCTTTCGCTGCGTCGAGGCGTGGTCAATGGTCATTCCGTGGAACGGGTTCGAACTCAACAAGCTGCTCGCCAAGGTCGGCGTGAAACCCGAAGCGAAATTCGTGGCGTTCGAGACGGCCGTTCTGCCCGACGTCATGCCCGGCGTTCGCTCTCCGATTCTGGACTGGCCCTACCGCGAAGGCCTCCGTCTGGATGAGGCTATGCATCCGCTGACGATCATGGCGACAGGGCTTTATGACAAGCCGATCCCGAACCAGAACGGTGCCCCGATGCGTTTGGTCGTGCCGTGGAAATACGGTTTCAAGTCAATCAAGTCGATTGTTCGCATCTCGTTGGTAGAAGAACAGCCGCATGCGACGTGGAACAACATGCTCCCGCGCGAATACGGGTTCTATTCCAACGTGAACCCTGAAGTTGATCACCCCCGATGGAGTCAGGCCAGCGAGCGCGTGATCGGGACCGGCCTGTTTGCCGATCGGATTGATACGCTGCCCTTCAACGGGTACGCCGATCAGGTCGCATCCCTCTACGACGGCATGGATCTGCGGGAGAACTTTTGATCCGATGAGCGCTGTGGCTGCCATTGGGCTCCAGATATCTGGCGCGGCGCGCAAGGTGCCGACTTGGCCGGTCTATCTGTTCGGGATCTTTCTCGGCGCTTTTGCAATCTGGGACGGGTTGACTGCGATTGATCCGGTGGAGGTCCTGAGCCACAATTTCGGGATGCTGGCCCTTCGTTTTCTTCTGGCGTCGCTGTGCATCACGCCGCTGCTGCGATTTGCCAGGATCAACCTCGTGAGATTTCGCAAGGCGCTTGGTCTTCTGGCTTTCGGTTTTCTGACCTTCCACTTTCTAGTGTGGATATTCTTGGACCTTGGCATGCGCTGGGGGCTTGTCGGTGCAGAGATCGTCAAGCGACCCTATCTTGCCATCGGCTTTATCGCCTTTATCCTGCTGGTCCCGCTTGCGGCCACCTCTTGGCAGGCGGCCTTCCGAAAGATGGGTGCCCAGGCTTGGGCGCGATTGCACCGGCTCGTTTATGTCGCTGTTATTCTTGGTGCCGTGCATTTCGTGATGCAGGAAAAGGTATGGACGACGGAATCGTTGATCTACCTCGCGATTGCGGTCGGTCTTGTCGGACTACGATTCACATGGATTCGCCATTGGTAGCTTTTGTGTCCTAGCGATTTCGACGTGAGGGTAACATCCGACTCGGGAAGCGCCCCCGGCAAGCAATATCATCAAGCCGAACCGCCCGCCGTGGCGGCAAGTTGGCGTATGCGACTTGAGGAACGGGTTATGGATGAATGGTTCAAATAATTGATAATAAGTGTTTTTCTTCAGTAATATCGGAAACATCCAATTTTTCTCCAAAAAGCGCTTGCGGACCTCGGAGTGGATACGTAAATCCCCTCTCACCGGCGGCGCTGATGCGCTACGGTGGCCCGCGGGTCTGACGGACTGGAGACGGTCTGGACGGTTTACGGGGATGAATATTGAGGTATC
>NZ_FNPX01000005.1 GCF_900107415.1 Jannaschia faecimaris | reverse complement strand
TGCCCTGCCGGGCAGCGGATAGCACGGGCCTCAAGGTCGAGGGTGAAGGCGAGTGGAACGCACGCAAGCATGGTGGTCCCAAGCGGCGGGTTTGGTGCAAGATCCATCTTGGGATTGACGAGAAAACACTGGAGGTCCGGGCCGTAGGAGTCACCGGGAACCATATCGGCGGGGCACCTATCCTGCCTGACCTGCTCAGCCAGATCCCAGCCGAAGACAAGATCGCCAGCGTCACCGCAGACGGTGTCTATGACACCCGCAAGTGCCACGACGCGATCGCCGACCGCAGTGCGACTGCCGTCATCCCACCCCGCAAAAACGCCAAGCCGTGGAAGACCGTCACTGCGGGTGCCGTGGCCAGAAACGGGGCCCTGCGCGCATCGAAATACCTCGGTCGCGCGATCTGGCGAAACTGGAGCGCATACCACCGCCGAAGCCGCGTCGAGACCAAGATGCACTGTATGAAACTGCTGGGGCAGCGCCTCATGGCGCGGGACTTCGACCGACAGGTCGCGGAAGTCCAGGTCCGCATCGCCGTCATGAACGGCTACACCGCCCTTGGCATCCCTGTCACAGAAGCCGTGGGATGAATCCGTCCGGGGAAAGGGAAACCTCGGATATCACGAGTCTTTTGCGACAGAGCCGTTCCCCGGCCCCCTCATCCAGTCGGTCTGACAATTCCGGACGTGGAGCAGGGTCTTGCAAAGGCTCGAGTTCATCTTCTCAGTCGCGTATTTCCGGATCAAGAGACGAAATGGAGAGAGCGGTGCGCTCCAAGCAGGCAACGAGACCGCACCCCCCGCTTCACCGAGACTCCTCGTACAGGACGGGATTTCTGCTAGGAGGGGCGCACATTTCCGACTGATTGCTGCCTTGGCTGAACCGACTCGGGATCGATTCTTGCGAGGTCGAGACGTGAAACCCTGACGCATTGACAGCCGTCAATGGCAAGCTGCTTCGAATCGAGCAAGACTATTGCTATCGATAGGAGGAGCGGAACCGGAGAAATATCCTGGAAAAACGTCGCAAGACGCGGACCGCGAAATGATGGACCGGGAAAGCATCGAGACCTAGCGATCGGGGGCTGTCGGGTATCTGGCGGCAACACTTTGGATTACCTTGGTGTTGGCAGTCGATCCCGGCAGTCTTTGATTTGAGTTCCCAAGTTTAGGCGGAGTCCAGGCCAAAAAGAAGCCGGGGCAGATACTGTCTGCTCCGGCATTTTCGTTGTTCAGAATGACTTCCTTGTCTCGGGTTGGATCAGGATCATCAGGGCCTTCAATTTGACGACTCCGGCTAAGACAGCTCTCTACATCAACTTCCGGATATCCTCGTGGCCAGGGACGAAGGGTGAAACGGCCAGTCAAATGCCAAGAAGAATTGGCCCCTTTCTCCTCGTTCCTCATGGGCGTGCAGCGCAGTGTGGCGATTGCAGCCTAGAGGCTTAGGACTTCGGCTCAATCCAAGTTTCCCGCCAGAGGTCTCTCCGTTGCATGTGTCCCTTGGGCTCACGTATCGGCAGGTCTTATGGGCGTGGCGCTGACGGTCACGTGAGCTGGCCGGATCAACCGCGAGCCGATCGCGAAGCCTGGTCTGTGGAGCACCAGAACCTCTCCGGGTTCTTGCTCATCCGTCTCATGGATCTGCATTGCTTCGTGCAGGACCGGATCGAACGGTGTGTCCTTTGGGGCGATCGTCCGCACGCCGAGAGCCTTCAATCCGGTCTCGAATGCGGCCTTGATGCTACCTAGCCCGTCCAGATGCGCGGTGATCCGAGGATTATTGGCATCGGGGCCGGACTGCGCGGCCTCGACCGCACCACAGATCGCGTCATATGCGGGCGCGAGGGCCTCGACCGCAGTAGCGATGCCATGGTGCCGGCCTTCGAGATGGGACGCTTCGGCACGCTTCCTGGCGTTCTCGGCTTCGGCAAGCGCACGCTTCCATTTGTCGATCAGCACATCCAGGTCGGGCGTGGATGTGCTGGAATCAGGCTCGGCCGAGGCGGTGTCTTCGGCGGATTTGTCTTCAGCCCCTTCCATGAGGCGTTCCTTCCATGTTTTCGCGCGCTCAGCGCATAACCAGAAAAAGACGGGCCGATCCGCGCTGGACCGTAAGGGCAAGACCGCGCTGGACGTCCGAAAGCTGTGTTCGCAACTCGGCCACCGATGCCACGGGCACGCGGTTCACCTCGACGATGATGTCGCCCGCTTCCAGCCCGGACCGTGCTGCGCGGCTGTTGATGTCCACCCGGGCCACCACGACACCCGCGACTTCGCCATACAGCGGATCATCCGGTTCCATGTCCCGAAGATCCGCGCCGGACAGGCGGTCAAGTCCACGCTCTGCCTCGCTGCGGTTGGCGATCTGTGACTCCTGGCGCAGCGTTGCTACGAGGGTCATCGCCTTCCCGTCCCGGACGATCTCGATCTCCAGGTCGCGGCCAAGGCGTTTCAACCCGATCTGGCTGCGAAGGTCCGCGGAGCCTGCAATGGCGCGGCCGTCGACGGATATGATCACGTCGCCCGGCAGGAAGCCGGCCGCTTCAGCCGCGCTGCCAGGGTCGACCTGGGTTACAACGGCACCCTCAACGGGCTCTAACCCCATGGCGTCCGCGAGGTCGGGAGTAAAATCCTGGATCATCACCCCGAGACGGCCCCGCTGAACTTCCCCGAATTCGAGAAGCTGTTCGACGACCGCCTCGGCCATGTTCACGGGCACGGCAAATCCGATTCCGACGTTGCCGCCGGACGGCGCGATGATCGCGGTATTGATGCCCACGAGTTGGCCGTCGAGCTTTACCAGCGCGCCCCCGGAATTGCCGGGATTGATTGAAGCGTCGGTTTGGATGAAATCTTCGTAGCCTTCGATGTTCAGGCCGCTGCGTCCAAGCGCGCTGACGATGCCGGAGGTCACGGTCTGCCCAAGACCAAAGGGGTTTCCGATCGCCAGGACGTAGTCGCCCACCTGCAACTGGTCGCTGTCGCCCAGATCGAGAGCGGTGAGATTGTCCGGCTCGATCCTGAGGAGTGCGATATCTGTGCCGGGATCGCTGCCGATCAGTTCGGCATCGAATTGCCGGCGGTCCTTGAGTGTCACGACGATCCGCTCGCCGTCCTCGATAACGTGGTGGTTGCTCAGAACGTAGCCTTCCGCCGCATCGATGATCACGCCGGAGCCCGCGCTCATCTGCCTGCGGGGCATTGGCTGTTCGGGAAACGGCTGCATGTCGAAGAAGCGTCGAAAGAAGGGATCGTTGAAGAGCGGATTCACTTCGGCCATCTGTCGGCCTTCGACCGAGATGTTGACGACGGCGGGGGTCACTTCTGCCAGTAGCGGAGCCAGGGTCGGAAGGCCGTCGTCGGCGAGATACAGCGGACGGTCGGCGGTTTGCGCCGCGCCGGGTAACGCGAAAGCCAGCGTGAAGATGATAAGCGTCACAAGCGTTTGGCCAAGCCGAGAAACAACCGAAATCATTGTCTTACTCCTCACGAGCCATGGGAAAAGGGGCCGGATTCGCCCGGCCCCACATGTCAGGCAGCCTTCACCGGAATGCGTTTGACCTTGGCCTGCGCCTCCTCGGTCTTGGGAAGGCTGACGGTGAGAACACCGTTCTTGAACTTCGCGTCGGCCTTTTCGGGATCGACGCCCGCGGGCAAGGGCACAGTGCGATAGAACGACCCATAGGAGCGTTCTGACATATAGACTCCCTTGCGCGTTTCCTCGTGTTCAACCTTCTTTTCGCCTCGGATGGTCATCGCATCGCTCGACAGGGAAATGTCGATGTCCTCTTCGGTCATGCCGGGCAATTCCATCGAGACCTCGATGCTCTTGTCAGTCTCGGTGACGTCGGTGCTGGGACCGAACATGCCCACAACGGCGTTACGGCCGCCCAGGCCATTTTCAACCCTGCCCCAGAAATCCTCGAACACGTGGTTGATGTCGCGCTGCAGGGCCACCAACGGGTTGGCCGCCCGGCCGCTTTCAGTTGTCGGGGCCTGGTCCTTGTCGCGGCCCCATGGGATCAGATCGCTGATCTGCATTTCAAATCTCCTTCATTTGATTTGGTGCGTCGAAACGGCGGATCACGCAGCCTTGACCGAGATCTTTCTGGGCTTGGTTTGTGCGGAGCGCGGCAGTTCCAGCCGCAGAACGCCGTTCTTGAACTCGGCGTTGATCTTTGACTGGTCGATATCGTCGGAGAGCGTGAAGACGCGGATGTAATCGCCTTCACGATACTCGGACGACAAGCGACGATAACCTTCGGGCGCATAGGGTTTTACCTTGCCGCGAAGGGTCAGGATCTGGCGCTCCAGCGCGACATCGACGTCGTCGGGTGCCACTCCGGGCATGTCTGCCACGATGACGGTGGTATCGTCGCGTTCGAAGATGTCGACTGCTGGCGTGAAGGCCATTGCCGTACGGTTCGCGTCCCCGTTCGTCGATGCGACGCTTCGGTTCTGCTGCGGGGTGATTTCTCGTGCCATTTTGTCCTCCTTTCGTTTGTGGCTATCAGGATGCCTTGATCTGGATATGCTTGGGTTTGTCGTCCTCGGGCCGCTGCATCTCGACGGTCAGGATGCCGTCTGCGAAGCGGGCGTCGATGTGGTCGGGATTGACCCGGAACGGCAGTTCCAGCGAGCGCAGGAAAGATCCGTCCACGCGCTCGCGGCGATGCCAGACAATGTCGTCGCCGGTCGCCGCCTCGGGGCAGGTGACGCGCATCGACAGCATCGTATCCTTGACGGTCAGTTCGATGTCCTGCTCGGTCACGCCAGGCAATTCAGCCGTCATCACGACGCTGTCCGGACCCGCCCAGAAATTGATGGGTGGATAATTCGCCGTAGTGCCCGGTGTCCGAACGCCGTCGAAAAGCCGGTTCATCGCGATTTGCATCCGGCGCATGTCCGCGAACGGATCGTCGGTGCTCAATGGTGAGGAAAGTGTCTGCAGCATTGCAATTCTCCTTTTTACTGCAAGGTGGATATGATGCCCGACCGATCTTGGACCGTGTCGGACCGGATGGAGCGGACGCGTCGGGCAGGCGCGCGATCTGGGCAAGGTGCGACGGGAAGACATCCGGGTGCGGACCCGCCGAGCGATCGTTCTGGGCGGCTGCGCAGGCACGCCGCGGCGTCCCTGACGCGGCTCGGGGGGATGGCTGCATCACGCGATATATCCGCCCGTCCAAGATCCGGAGAGCCGGTCCCGGCGTCCCCGACTGGCGTCTGCGGAAGGCGCTCGCAGGCCATCAAGGACCGCTCGCCAAAATTTGAAGCCGGGCAGATCAACAGGCTGCGGATTATCATCTTGTCTTCCTCCCGATTGATGTTGCGTCCCCGTGGACCCGCGCGCCGGACTTCGGGCGTCGCGGTGGCCGGACTGCAAGAGGGGATCCGCCGGATCCCGTCACAGACCGAAGGGATAGGTCTCGTCCTCGATCGTATTCGTCAGCGTAGGCAGCGGCGTCACCGCGTGTGTCCGGTTGAACCAGACGAAGGCATCGTATTGTTCGGGCAGAGTCGCATAGCTGTAGTGGCTCGCCCGTTCGGTCTCGGGCCGGTAGATCACGCCGATGTAGCGCTGCAACCTAGGCTTGCTCAGAACACGGCGCAGGTCCGTCACGCCACTTCGTCCGAAGTCCCACACGAACCGTTCTAGGTCGACGTCTTGGCACAAGCTTTCGTAACTGTCGGGACGCGGGGGGCGAACGGTCTTTATCTGCATCGGCGCGTCCCATTCCGACGCGGCCGCGACCGTCCCCGACGCGGTTCCGAAGCCAATCAGCGCTGTCTCATCACCATATTCCTCGCGGCAGAGTTGCCCGATGTTCAGTTCGCCCCGCACGCGCCCCATATCCGTGTGGCGGGCGTCTCCGATGTGGGAATTATGCGCCCAGACGACTGCCTTGCCGCTAGGTCCAGCATGGTTGAGGATCTGGCGCAGGGTATGGAACATGTGCTTGTCGCGCAGGTTCCACGACACCTGCGACCCATAGTACATCATTCGGTAGTAGCGCTCCGCATTGGCAACAAGGCGGGCGTTCTGTGTTGCATCGAAGAACAGGTCGCCGTCGCGTGCCGCATAGTCGAGCTGTTTCTTGAGCAGGTCCATCAGGATCCGCGTGACCGGCTCCTCGCACAGCGAAAACCCTTGCGTCAGCGCCGCGCGGCCATATGCGGCCGGGTCATGCACCCATTCCGATAGGCAGCCATAGCGCGATCTGGCCACCGTTGCGGCCCCTTCGTCGACCCGATCGAGATAGGACAGGACCGCGGCGATCGACGCGTTCATGTTATACAGGTCGAGGCCGTAGAACGCGACACGCTCCTCCATTGCACGCGCGCCGTTGTATTGCCGCAGGTTACGGGTGAAGGCATCGAATTCCACGTTCCGCCACATCCAGGTCGGAAATCGTGCGAACGGGGGCGTCTTCATCGCCGAATGCGGCTTGTGGCGGATGTGCCGGTCGACCGCTGCTGCGTCAGGCCAGTCCGCCTCGACCGCGACGATCGAGAAGCCGTGGTCTTCGATCAGGCGGCGGGTGATTGCGGCGCGCGCTCGATAGAATTCAGTCGTCCCATGAGAGGCTTCGCCAAGCAACACGACGCGTTTCGACCCGAACCTGTCGAAGGCATCGGCAAAGGTGGGATCGTCAATCGTGGAAAGCGGGACGGCAGCGGCCCGCAGGATGGATCGCGGCGAGCGGACGCCGGTTGGCGGGACGGGTCCGAGCTGAGCCGGCACCTGGGCCCGCAGATGCGTCCTGAACCACGTTGCCGCAAGATCGACGGCGTCATCGAGTGTGCCCCGTTCCTCGAATAGATGGCTTGCCCCCGGCACGATCTCCAACTCCTTTGGACAGCGCAGCGCAGCGAGAGCCTTCTCGTTCAGCGGGATCACGTCGCGGTCCAGACTGCCCACGATCAGCAATGTGGGACTGCGCACCCGTGACAGGAAATCCTTGGCGAGGTCTGGTCGCCCCCCCCGCGAGACCACTGCTGCCACCCTCCCCTTGAGTTCGGCAGCCGCCACAAGCGCGGCACCTGCACCCGTGCTGGCCCCGAAGAGGCCTGTCGGCAGATCTTCGAGATCGGGCTCCGAGGTGACCCACATGGACGCTTCGACGACACGATCCGCCAGCAGCGGAATGTCGAAGACATTGCGGCGGTTCTTTCCTTCCTCGGGAGACAGCAGGTCGAACAGAAGGGTGGCGAACCCGTTGGCGTTCAGTTTGTCGGCGACGTAGACGTTGCGCGGGCTGCGCCTGCTGGAGCCGCTGCCATGGGCGAAGATGACGATGCCTCGCGGGTCGGGTGGCACGGTCAGGTCTCCGGGCAGTCCCAGCGGCGGGATCTCGACGTTCCGCTTGTGCGTGCCCGTCGCGCGGGCCTTTGCGGTGCGTATGGAATCCGAGGGGACCTGACACAGAAGGGCCACCGTCTCTTCGTCTGACAACTGGCGGAAATCGCGGTAGAATCCGCCGACCCCCCGAAACGCCGTCACAGGTTTGAGGCAGACGACGTCGTCTGACTGACCCGAGATCTCGTCGAGCGCCGGTTTGGGCGCTACGGGCAACGCAACTACAATCCGCGCGGGCTTGCCCCGCTTGAGCCCGATCAGCGCTGCCTTCATCGTGGCACCCGTTGCCAGCCCGTCATCGACAACGATTACACAGCGACCTTCGGGATCAAGTCTGGCGCGGTCGCCAAGGTATCTTTTCCTGCGCCGTTCCAACTCGGCCCGCTGGTCGGCCACGGCTTTCGAGACATAGGTTTCATCTGCACCGGACATTCGCCGCACATCCTCGTTGACGACGAATTCGTGCGTCGCCCCCTCGACGATGGCACCAAGCGCCACTTCCGGATTTCTTGGCGCTCCGATCTTGCGCACCATAAGCAAATCGAGCGGTGCCCCGATCCGCTTCGCGATCTCTACGGCAACGGGCACGCCGCCGCGCGGCAGGGCGTAGATCAGCGGCCGATCCAATTCCATCTTGGCTAGGATTTCGCCTAGTTGCCGACCCGCGTCGGCGCGATCTTCGAATGTGAATGCCAAGTGTTCCATGACGCGGAAAGTACCCCCTCCGCAGACTTGCGGAATTGATAACCGTCAATTGCCTCTTGTTGTTCGTCACCAGATGGCTTGAGACAGGCGGCAGGTTCACCTTGAGGTGTCATTTCCCATCCGGCCTCGCCGAAACAACAGGTTTGGCAGGCCACGAGCACCGCACCTTGATTTCCCTGCTCTTTGTCTTCTCTTGGATTTGTCGGAGCAACTTGGATTGAGGCGAAATCGCGCGCCTCTAGCAGATCTAGATGACTGAGTAGTCCCCTGTTCGAGCCTGCCTAGTGACGAGGTTCGGTGCCATTATTGTTGGAGCTTTCGGCGCGATGGCGAATGCGGAGCTCAAGCAAGGCTTATCCGTGCGGCTGGAAGCCTTCATGCCAATGGACCGGAGGCCGACCATGTCCGATCATTCAGATCGGACCACTCAGTGGAGGCACGCCCTGCTGGATATGTAAGGGGCAAAGCACAGACGCCCCGAAACAAAAATAAATCTTTTATGATCAATACACCGTGCCTGAAGCGACACGACCACACTCAAGATGGAGACAAGAACGGCCTGTCACCGACGCAGCCGGGTCACAAACCTCGGACTGACGCGCGGAGGCTCCAGCTGACATTCGATCGGATAAACGCAAGGCAACACCAAGGATTTCGTAAATTCTGAGCGAAAAAATGGCTGTGCAGTGCGTGGCATTGCCCGAACGCGAGCAGTCGTTCCAGCTGCCGGTTTCCCCCTTCGCCCCCTTCATGCTGCCGCGAACCAAGCTCTTTCACGTTAGTTAAGTCAGGATAACCTCCATAACTTCGGAAATATCCCAACGGGGTGCCGAACAGAGCCTTTATTTTAATGCATTTAAGAATAATTGTGGGAGTAACCATAATGCGCGTGTCCGGAGTTCAAGTCCCTGCACCGACACCATTTACCCCATGCATCGAAGTCGTTCGGTGCTTTGATTGTAAAAGGGTGCCGCTGTTCTGGTCTGGTTGGCAGCCGGGCCAAAGCGTGCCCAGATTAGGGTGCATGCCACTGCCTTCCTCCCGTGCCTGACCGATATTCCGTCCCTGAACACATTACCTCTGCCTCCAGGCCCAACCGGGATGCGGGGGCTTGAATCCATGAATTCAAGTGTTGGAAAGGAGGGGGCTGCGTGCGCGGTTTTGGATCTGTGTTTCCGACCGAGAGGATAAGCCCATCGCGTGATCTGTTCACCGAAAGCGCCAGGTGAAAGCAATTGATCAAAATCAACGTTCAAGACTTGCGTGCGGCCTAGAGAATAACCGCGCTTCAAGCCGCTGTGCCGGTAAAATTCAGGAAGTTCAGATGGGTGCCTTTCAGCCGACCGCCAGCCATATGCAACTTCCGTCCCGAGCCATCCTTGTGTTCCTCGCGGTTACCTTCCTGATCACTTGGGGGGTGGTCGGGACATACATTGTGGCACCGGAGCGCGCCGCCGCCTTGTTCGGGGAAATCAGCGGGTCGCACCCGCTTTTCTTTCTCGCGACATGGGCACCAGCCATTTCGGCCTTTCTCCTCGTGATAACCCATGGTGGCTTGCCGGGGCTGCGGAATTTTCTATCCCGGCTGCTGCTCTGGCGGTGCCCGGTGGGGTGGGTGGCATTTATCCTGCTCGGTTTGCCACTCGTCTTTGTTGCGGGATCGCTTATCAAGGGCGGCCCTGTTCTGGTGCCACTCCCGCCCGAGGGTGCGGGGCCCGTCCTGACGGTGCTGGTAATGATGCTGTTCCTTGGCCCGGTTGAGGAGTTTGGATGGCGCGGCGTTCTGCAGCCGCTGCTCCAGCGTCACATGGCACCGGTCTGGGCTGGCGTGTTGATCGGCACCATCTGGGGGTTTTGGCATCTTCCGGCCTTTTTCCTTTCCGGTACGGTCTTCGCGAGTTGGGATTTCCTGCCCTTCCTCGTCGGCAACGTGGTGATCGCGGTGTCGGTGACCCCGATGTTCAATCGGACGGGGGGCAGCATTCTCTGGCCGATGCTGTTTCACTGGCAGCTCATCAATCCGTTCTGGCCGGACGCGCAGCCTTGGGACACTTGGATTTTGGCCGCTGTCGCGCTGGTCATCGTCTGGTGGAACAGGGACAGCATGTTCACCCGGGAAGGTGCCGTAACGAAGGTCATACCGACCTGTGGCAAGGTGTCCGTGAGAGCGGTGCAATGAGGTCAGGGCGGGCCAGTGGCGTCATATTGGCCGTGTTTCTTTCCGTGACTTGGGCAGGATTTGCGCAGGCTGAGGTGGCTGGCGATCTGACCAATCGGCTTCAAGCCACGCTGGAACAGATACTCGACCGCTACGATTTACCCGGCGCGACGGCCGCTATCGTGGTTCCCGACGGGACCGTCTTCGGATCCGCGGCTGGCTTGGCCGATGTCGAGTTGAAGCGGCCCATGACGCCGGATACCCGTCTGCTGGCCGCGAGCATCGGCAAGACCTTCGTGGGCGCGATGGTGCTTGCGCTCGAAAGCAAAGGGCAGGTGTCGCAGTCGGACCTGCTGTCCAAGTATTTGGGTGACCGGCCCTGGTTCAGCGGTTTGCCGAACGCAGAGGCGATCACCCTTGGCCATCTGCTCCGCCACAGTTCCGGCCTGCCAGATCATCCGCACCTGCCGGAGTTTCACGCCGCCGCGCGTGCGCGCATCGCCCGGGACGGTGGCCGTTTTACTCCGGAAGAACTGATCGGCTTTGTCGTTGGAAAGGCACCGCTCTTCGCGAGTGGTAAGGGCTGGGCCTATACCGACACTGGCTATATTTTGCTGGGACTGGTGGTCGAGGCGGCAAGCGGTCGATCCTATTACGAGATGTTGACCGAACGCTTCCTCGACCCGCTCGGCCTTGGCGATACCGTTCCCTCCGATACGCCCGACATTCCCGATCTTGCGGTGGGCTACACCGTCGCGGACAACCCGTTCGGACTGCCCCAGCGAACGGCCGACCGCGCGGGACGCCTTCTCTGGGATCCGGCAATGGAGTGGACCGGTGGCGGCCTCGCCTCTAGTGCGTCAGATCTTGCGCGCTGGGGGCACGCCTTCTTCGGGGGTGAGGCAATGGAAGCCCCCTATCTTGACCGACTGCTCGACGGTGTTCCGATCGCGCCCGACACCGCGGGAATCCTCTATGGGACGGGTGTCGCAATCTATACCGATACACCGGATGGTCCGGTCTACGGTCATGGCGGGTGGATACCGGGCTATGTCTCAAGCCTGCGCCATTACGCGGATCACGGCGTGACGGTCGCCTTCCAGATCAATAGTGACGTGGGCGTGGTCGATGACAGCTCTGACCATGTGGCAGAGTTGGAGGCAATGTTGGCGAGGCTTGCGATCGAGGCAAGCCAATGATCGCTCGTCGTGCCTTTCTCGCGGGTCTCGCTGGCCTTGGGGTGGCGGGCGGCTGCTATGCGGCGGATGCCTACCGGAGCGCTGTGAACGCGGGCGAAGTGGGCCGCGCCCTAAGCAGCAGCGTAGTTGAAACTGCAGCCGGTCGGCTCGAATATGGCGTGGTCGGAAACGGCCCCCCGGTCCTGATACTCCATGGCACCGGGGGCGGCTTCGACCAAGGGCTGCTCTTTGCCAACAGACTACGCCAGAGCGGCTTCCGGATCGTCGCGCCTTCGCGTTTTGGGTATCTGCGGAGCAGCTTTCCCGACGACGCCTCGCCCGCTCACCAAGCTGACGTAGTTGTGGAGTTGCTCAACCACCTCGGGATCGCGCGACTTCCCGTCGTGGGCTGCTCGGCAGGGGCGCTGACCGCGGCGGAGGTTGCACTTCGCCATCCCGGGCGTTGCTCACATCTCGTGCTTCTCGTGCTTCTCGTGCCGGCGGCCATATCTGGCTTGGCCATGACGCGGATGTCGCCCGCGAGATCGCCATGTTTGTCGCGCCCGGAGTTTGACCCGGGTGCCGCAATCGCTGACCTGATAGGAGCCATCGGGATGACGTGGAGAAAAGTTGTTCTGACTGAGTTCGGCACCGCGGATTGCCTGGAGCTGCAAACGATTGAGAATCTTCCTGAACCGCAAGGGGCTGAGGTGCGGATCCGTATTTTGGTAACAAGCGCGGCCTTTACCGACGTAATGATCCGCAAGGGCCTGTACCCTGATGTGAAGGAAAGGCCGCCCTTCACCCCCGGCTATGATCTTGTTGGTGTCGTGGACGCGACCGGCCCCGGCGCAACCCGCTTCCGCCCCGGAGACAGGGTGGCGGACCTGACCACCATTGGCGCATATGCCGAATACATTTGCCGGCCAGAGGGCAGCTTGACGCCCGTGCCAGATGGCGTATCGGAGGTCGACGCGCTTGGTATGATCCTATCGGCTGTCGCACCCTATCAGATGCTCCACCGTGTCGCGAAGGCGAAGGCGGGGCAGAGCCTGTTGATCCATGGTGCAGGCGGCGCGGTCGGTACGGCAATGCTTCAGCTGGCCAAAGATGCCGGGATTGCGGCCTTCGGAACAGACATTGTTGGAAAGCATGCACTGATCCGCGGCCTTGGTGCCACGCCCATCAAAGCAGACGCCTCCGATGAGGTATTGCGAGAGGCGGTCGGCGCAGGCGTCGATGCCGTCTTCGACCCGCTTGGTGGCGCAAGCCTGTCACGCTCCCTCCATGCGCTCAGGCCGGGCGGCATGCTGGTCGCGTTCGGTTTTCAGAACGAGGTGCTGGGACGCGGCGGTTCGATTCCGATGGATTTCGTGAAGCTCAAGCTCTGGGACTGGTTGCCCAACGGTCACGCCACTGCCTTATATTCCATCGGGGCGATGCGTCGGGCGCACCCCAATTGGTTCGGTCGGGATCTGGCGGAACTCTTCAACATGCTGGTCGAGGGGCGGATCGACCCGGTTGTCGCGGAGGTTCTGTCCTTGGACGAAGTAAGCCGCGCCCATGAAATGGTTGAGGCGGGTAAAGCGCAGGGCAAGATTGTGCTGAGGGTCGGTACCGCGTGAAAAATCGGGCGCACTGCAACAATCCCGCGCGTCGCTGCCTTGCGGGGATCGCGGTTGCACTCGGGTTCCTCCTGTCATTGAACCATGCAACCGCGCAGGGGGGTGTTCCGGCGCTCACCGACCGCCTGTCCAAGGTGATTCCGGACAAGATGATCGCGACGGGCGTGCCCGGTATGGTTGTGGTTTTGCTTGCTGACGGTGTTCCGGTCTGGACCCGGGCCTTTGGCTTCGCTGACCTCGAGACGGGCCGCGCGATGCCGCCCGACGCATTGTTCCGGGTCGAGTCCATTTCCAAGCCGGTCACGGCCTGGGGTGCCATGCGGCTTGCCACGACAGGGCGGCTCGATCTGGACGCGCCGATCAGTGACTGCCTGACCGATTGGCATCCTCCCATGGGCCTGCCGGCGATCACCACGCGTCAGCTGCTTTCCAACACAGCGGGTGTTGGTCTCGGCGACTACGGCGCGCGCTATGCGCCGAACGAGGTGCGACCGGATCTTGCTGCTTACCTTACCGAGGATTTCTTAATGATCGGGAGGCCGGGCACGCGCTTCGCCTACTCCGACACGGGTTTCAATCTGGTCGAACTGGAGATTGAGGTCTGCACGGCATCAGACTTTGCCGACCTGATGCGGAAAGAGGTTTTGCTGCCGCTGGGCATGGACGGGGCCAGCTATGCCTGGACCGGGTTACAGATGCCGGTGGGGCATGACCTGCGCGGCCAGCCGGTCCCGCCTTACGTCTATCCTGGTCGCGCCTCGGGGGGGCTGCATGCTACCGCGGCCGACATTGCACGCTTCGCCGCCGCCGGGATGGGGGGTGCCAAGCAAACGGTTCTTCCCCCCCACGCTGTCGCTGAGATGCACCATTCATTGATCGAGGTGGGCGGGCTCTTTGGGTTGGCCGCCGATGGCTATGGGCTGGGGCATTTCACCGAGATGCTGTCGGATGGTCGTGCGGCGGTCTGGCACGGCGGGCAGGGGTATGGCTGGATGAGCCATCTGCACATGGTGCCGGAGACCGGCGATGGCATCGTGATCTTGGCAAATAGCCAGCGGGCTTGGCCACTCTTTGCCGCGATCCTGCGCGACTGGTCGGAAAGCCTCGGTGTCGCGCCGGTTGGCATGGCGCGCGTGCTTTGGGCGGGGACGGCGGCGCGCGTCGCAATCGGCATCCTCGCCGCAGTGACGGCGCTTATTCTCTGGGCTGCGCTCGGTGGTCGGCCACTTGGGTCAGCGGTCCGAATAGGTCTTGGCATCATGGCCGTGCCACTTCTGCTTTGGCCGCTTCGGGCCGCAACAGCCGAATATCTTTTCCTGTTTTCGATCTTGCCTGCACTTTGGCCGTGGCTTGCCGCTTCTTCTGGATTGGCTGGCCTTGGTCTGGGTGCGCTCGCCTTGACTCCGGTGCGGGTTCGACAGGGCATTTGACAGTTTCAGCCCGGAGAACGCAGGACACAACCTCTCTTACCGGGCGCGGCCCGGAACGCGGTCGCCGCGTACCAGGAAACGACCGTCGATCCTGAGCGCCAGCGGCTCGCCCGAGATCGGCACCGCTCCGTCCAGCGCCGGTCGCTGGGCATGGATGTGCAGGTGCGGCTCGGTGCTCGCGCCTGAATTGCCGACCGCGCCGAGTTCATCGCCGGTGATTATACGGTCGCCGGGTGCCACCGCCGGGCTGCCTTTCATCATATGAGCCAATACGATGTCGGCTTCGCCTCAGCGCAAAATCACATGGTTTCCAAGACGTTTCGCGGTGTCTTCGTCCGGCACCTCGTTATCTGGCATTGCGCCCTCGGCCGCGATAACGATTCCATCGCAGGGCGCGTAGAGAGCCGCCTCGAATATCGAGTAGGCTGCCGGGTCCACCGGTTGCCAACCGTTGACGCGCAGCCCCCAAGGACCAAGTCCAAAGAAATCGACCGCGTAGGATTGCCCACGCCATGCCCGGATCCGCTCCACTCCGGGATCAAGGGTGCGCATATGTCCGTTGACGAGCGTGTTCGAACCGCCATGGCCCACGAGATAGTGGCCCGGTAAAGGGGTTGGCGATATCGACGACCGCGACCGGCGGCAGGCCGCGCCCAGCCAGGGCGCGCGCGCCAAACCACCCGCCAACTGCGAGTAGGACAAGCGATAGGGTAAATCCCGCCCATGCCCAAAAACCAGACGGCAGAAGACTCAAGCCGACAGGCGACTTCCGTAGCCTCCAGAAAGCGCAGCGGTCAGCCAGAGTGCACCATAGACCCAAGGCAGCCACCAGACCGGAAGCGCCCACAGCGCCACCCGGGCCAGTGCAAACAGGAGAGCACCCGTCCCACTGGCCTGAAGCGCGCGGCCCGCAACGCTGCGCGCAGGCATCAGGGCGAGCCAAGCCAGCAGTATCACAGGCAGCGCAACCTGAACGGCGAGGATCATCACAGTGATGGAGATGCTCCGGGGAACCGGATATTGGAGACATCGGCGCGAAAGAACGGAAAATATGCTCCGGTCCCGAACATGTTTCCCGCCTCGACCCGGAAGGGCAGCCGATATCCGCCCACGTCTCGAAATTCCGAGAGATACCCTCCGAAGGGCTGCAGGCGATGAATTTTGTCCGGGTTGGCATCGCTCCATCGTTGGAATGACACTTCCACCGGTCGTCCCTCGCCGTCGATGGTCACGTCAACCGCTTGCTCAAGCGATCCGTGCCGTACCGTGACCCGCGCAGTGTCCTCGTCCACCGGCACCCAAGTCACGTTGGGACCGGGCAGAAGCGCTGCGGGAGTCCAGAACGCGGCTTCGGCGACATAGCGACCGAAAGCCGAACGGCTGTGATCAACATCGCCGCCAAGCCGTGCGACCGGGATCAGGCCAAATAGTCGGAACCGCGTCCAGTTGGCCGCATCCGATCCCGAAACGGGCAGTCCCCGGAGTGTGCGCATCGCCCAGACAAAGCCTTCGGGTGCGGCAAGTATCTGGTTCGCTTCCATCGGTTGATAGCGCGGTGCCTCCTTGGTGCCGAGACCGAACTCACCCGTCATTTCAATTATGGCCACAGGCAGAAGCGGCGTTCCCGACCGGATTGTATAGGTGAAATACCTCCGCGCTGGCTCTGGCAGGTCCGCGACCATCTCGGGCGCAAAACGGTCGGGATCGTCCGGCTGCAGCGCCGCCAGCCTGTCCCATTCAGCGCATTCTGCCCGGCGATCCAGAAGTAAGCGAACGGCAAGCGCCGACAGCCCGAGGATGACCGCTATCGAAAGCCCGATGGCAAGGTTCACTGGATCCGATCCCACACTGACATGACGGTGCTTTTCCACATGACCACGAAGGTCAGTCGATGATCTGGATCAAGTCAGACGGATTGAGATATGGCTCGGGCTGCTTCACCGTCGATGCGCGTTGCAGACGTCTGAACAACCCGGGTCCGCTCCGACCCCACGAAGGGTATTGGAAACCGCGTCGTGTCTCCAACCGAATCAATCGGCGATCTGCGTCTAAGACGACTTGCGGTGACTGAGCACTATCCGGCTTCGACGTCACCAGAATACCGGCCTCACCATCACGGGACGGTCGGCTTGCAAGCGCAGCGAAAGTTTGAAAACGGCCGCCTACGCGGTATCAGAAATCCAGATTTTCCACGCTCAGCGCATTCTCCTGAATAAATTCGCGCCGCGGTTCCACCACGTCGCCCATCAGCTTGGTGAAGACATCATCGGCTTCGGCAATGTCTTCGACCTTCACCTGCAACAGGGTTCGGGCCTCGGGATCCAGCGTCGTTTCCCAAAGCTGACTTGGGTTCATCTCGCCCAGTCCCTTGTAGCGTTGCAGGGTCAGGCCCTTCTCGCCCTCGGCCAGCACCGCGTTCAGAAGGTCGGTTGGCCCGTGGACGATATTCTCGCGATCCTTGCGCATCAGCTTGGCTGGGTCGCGATAGACGTCGCGGTTTTCTCCGGACACCTGCGCCAGTTTGCGTGCCTCGCCCGAGCGTAAAACGGCACCATCCAATGTACGCACCTCTTCCACACCACGCAGAACGCGGGCCAGCTTGATTCCATGATCCTGAGTGATGCGCCCTTGCCAGCCGCGCTCGTATTCCTCGGCCACCTGGTCCAGGCGTTTGGCAACGGTATCGGCGACACCTTGCAGGTCGCTGTCCGCTTGCCCCGCTTCAAAGGCCCCGGCCAGTGCCGCTTGTTCGAGGATGTGACGCGGGTAATGCGTTGGGAAGGCATCCAGAATGCGCTTGAAGTTCCGCGCGCCCTGAATCACGCGATCAAGGTCATTGCCCGCGATCTCCTCACCCGAGGGCAGCAGCAGGGTTGCACCGTCGGTGCCCTGTTGCACCAGGTAATCCTCCAGCGCGATCTGGTCTTTGAGGTAGACCTCCGACCGCCCGCGCCCGACTTTGAACAGCGGCGGCTGCGCGATGTAGAGGTGCCCGTCCTCGATGATCTCGGGCATCTGCCGATAGAAGAACGTAAGCAGCAGCGTGCGGATGTGCGCACCGTCGACGTCGGCGTCGGTCATGATGATGATCTTGTGATAGCGCAGCTTGTTGATGTTGAACTCGTCGCGCCCGATCCCGGTGCCCATCGCAGTGATCAGCGTGCCGATTTCCTGGCTGCCCAGCATCCGGTCAAAGCGCGCCCGCTCCACGTTCAGAATTTTGCCGCGCAACGGCAACACGGCCTGGTTCTGACGGGCGCGACCCTGTTTTGCCGATCCACCGGCCGAGTCGCCCTCGACCAGGAACAATTCCGCTTTGGAAGGATCCTTTTCCTGACAATCGGCCAGTTTGCCGGGAAGGGAGGCGACATCCATCGCCGTCTTGCGCCGGGTCAATTCGCGCGCCTTGCGGGCTGCTTCGCGTGCGAAGGCAGCCTCGATGATCTTGCCGACGACTTGCTTGGCGACCTGGGGGTTTTCCTCGAACCACTCGGCCAGCTTTTCGTTCACCAGGTTCTCGACCGCCGGGCGCACCTCGGAGGACACCAGCTTGTCCTTCGTCTGGGAGGAGAATTTGGGGTCCGGCACCTTGACCGACAACACGCAGGTCAGGCCTTCGCGCGCATCGTCGCCGGTAAACTGGACCTTTTCCTTGCGGGCGATCCCGCTGGATTGGGCGTAGAGGTTGATCGTTCGTGTCAGCGCGCCGCGCAGCCCCGCCATATGCGTGCCGCCGTCCCGCTGCGGGATGTTGTTGGTGAAGGGAAGGACCATCTCGTTGTAGCTGTCGTTCCACCACATCGCGACTTCCACGCCGATGCCGTCCCGCTCGCCTTCCATGTAGATCGGCTCGGGCATGACAGCGGTCTTGGAGCGGTCAAGATACTTCACGAATTCCCGGACGCCGCCCTCGTAGAACAACTCTGTCCGGAGCGGTTCCGCCGGCCGCAGGTCTTCCAGCACGATCCGTACGCCGGAGTTCAGGAACGCCAGTTCGCGCAGGCGCGTCTCTAGCGTCTTGAAGACGTAGTTCAGGTTCGAGAACGTCGTGAGAGAGGCCATGAAGCGCACTTCGGTGCCCGTCTCGGTCGTGTCGCCGACGATTTCGAGGTGCTTGACCGTGTCGCCCCGTTCGAAGCGGGCGATATGCTCCTTGCCGTCGCGCCAGATGCGCAACTCCAGCCAATCGGATAGTGCATTCACAACCGAGACGCCCACGCCGTGCAGGCCGCCCGACACCTTGTAGCTGTTCTGGTCGAATTTCCCGCCTGCGTGCAGCTGGGTCATGATGACCTCGGCTGCCGAGACGCCTTCTCCTTCGTGGATGCCGACCGGAATACCGCGGCCGTTATCCTTGACGGATACGGACGAATCCGGGTGGATTCTTACGGTCACATGCGTGGCATGACCGGCCAGCGCCTCGTCGATGCCGTTATCGACGACTTCGTAGACCATGTGGTGCAGGCCCGATCCGTCATCGGTGTCGCCGATGTACATGCCAGGGCGTTTGCGTACCGCCTCCAACCCCTTGAGAACCTTGATCGAATCGGCACCGTATTCCTGCGGCGCGGGTTGTTGGTCGGACATGAATTTTTCTTCCCGTTCTGTTGCCCAACATATACGCATTTCCGGGGCCAGTGTCACGGGAAGTGCACCATATTTTGTGGGTGTCGGCAAAGTTCGGCAAGCGCGCCGATCGGCCCTGTCCCCAGGGGTTTCAGGGGGTGTAGTCCTCGGCTTGGCTTGTGCCGTCCGCATCGGTGACGCGCAGGTGCCGGGCGGTGTCGCCAAGCTCGGCGAACAACTCCGCTCCGGTGCCCGTCAGGAAGGCTTGCCCTTCAAGGTCGGACAGCTCGGAATAGAGCGCGGCGCGGCGAACCGCGTCCAGATGCGCTGCGACTTCATCCAGCAGGAGGATCGGCGCATTGCCCGTCTCGGCCTTGAGCGCGCGCGCGTTCGCCAGGATAAGCGAGATCAGCAGCGCCTTCTGTTCGCCCGTGGAGCAGAGCCGCGCTTCCATGTTCTTGGCCGCGTAGTGCCCGACCAGATCGGCGCGGTGCGGTCCCACCAGCGTGCGCCCGGCGGCCATATCGCGTGGGCGGGAGCGCGCGAAGGCTATTCGCAGGTCATGCTCGGTCGCCGGGGCCGCCCCATCCGGGTGTATCAGGGCAAGATCGGCGGCGGGAAAGGGTCCGTCGTCGGTTTGCGCAGCCGCCAACCGGGCCAGCGCATCCAGCCGACGGGCGTGAATGGCCGCGCCATGCCGCGCCATTTGCAGTTCAAGTGCGTCATACCAATGGTCATCCCGCACGCCGTCCTTGAGAAGACGATTGCGATCGCGCATTGCCTTTTCATAGGCCAGCACGCCTTCGCCGTGTTCGGGCAGAAAACTGAGCGTCATGCGGTCAAGAAACCGGCGCCGCCCCTCCGCCGCCTCAAGCCAGAGCCGGTCCATCGACGGCACCAGCCACAGCACGCGCGCCAATTTCGCCAGCGCGATCTGGGGCGAGGATTTGCCGTCGATCAGAGTGGTTCGGGGCTGCCCCGGCTCGGCGCGCAACTCCACCTCGTGCCCGGACAGGTCCGCCGCGATGCGCCAGCCGATCGCTTCCGGCTTACGGATGATCTCCTCGGCTTGCGCACGGCGCATTCCCCGACCGGGTGACAGCAGAGAAACGGCCTCCAACAGGTTGGTCTTTCCGGCACCGTTTGGGCCATGAATCGCGACAAGGCGGCTGTCGAAGGTCAGCCGGGTGCGCCGATGCGACCTGAAGTGCGACAGGGCCAGCGCCGAAACGCCGACCCTGACCATGTCAGACACGCCCTATCAAACGCGCATCGGCATGACGACGTAGATCGCGGACAGGTCATCACCTTCGCGCATCAGTGCCGGGTCACCCGAGTTGTTGAACAGGAAGGTCGCCATCTCCACGTCGACCTGGGCCGCGATTTCCTGCAGGTATTTGGCGTTGAAGCCGATTTCCAGTTTCTCGTCGCCATAGGCCACGGCCAGCTCTTCCTCGGCGTTGCCGGAATCCGGCGCATTCACGGAAAGCGTCAGCCTATCCTCGTCCAGCGTCAGCTTCACCGCGCGGGAGCGTTCGGAGGAAACCGTCGCGACGCGATCCACCGCCTTGGCGAAGTCTTTGGCGTCGACCTTCAACTCGCGCGTGTTGCCGGTTGGGATGACGCGCGCATAGTCCGGGAAGGTGCCGTCGATGACCTTGGAGGTCAGTGTGATCTGGGGTGTGGCAAAACGGATCTTGGTCTCAGACACCGACACGGCAATCTCCGCGTCATCGTCCGACAGCAGTTTGCGCACCTGATCCACCGTCTTGCGCGGAACGATCACGCCCGGCATCTCCTCTGCCCCCGAGGGCAGTTCCGCATCGACGCGCGCCAGGCGGTGACCGTCGGTCGCCACGGCACGGAATTTCCGCCCACCCTCACCTTCAGCGACGTGCATGTAGACGCCGTTGAGATAATAGCGTGTCTCTTCAGTCGAGATGGCGAAGCGCGTCTTGTCGAACAGTCGGCGCAATACGCCGGCCTTGCAACTAAAGTTGGCATCGTAGTCGGACGACGCCATGACGGGGAAATCCTCGCGCGCCAGCGTCGCCAGAGAGAAATGCGCCCGCCCTGCGGTGATATCCAGCCGACCCTGCGCCTGATCTTCGCTGATCTGCACCAGGGCACCGTCGGGCAGCTTGCGAACGATCTCGTGGAACAGAACGGCCGAAACCGTGGTCCCGCCTGGGCGTTCGACCTGGGCAGTCGCCTTGTCGATGACTTCGATATCAAGGTCGGTGGCCTTAAAGCTCACGCCGTCGGCGTCTGCTTCCATCAGGACGTTGGCCAGAATCGGGATCGTGTTTCTGCGCTCGACCACGGCCTGGGCCTGGCTGACGGCATCAAGAAGCGCGGCGCGCTCGATGGAGAATTTCATAGGTCAAACCTCGGCTGCTCGGAGCGGCAGAATAGCGCCGCCCGACGCCAGTGCAACGGGGCATTACCCTCGGATGTCAGGTGTGGCGCCTCAGCCTTCCAGCTTGCGCTGCAAAAGCTGGGCATCTTCGGCGATTTGGGTGTCGGCGGCCATCAATTCCTCGATCTTGCGCACGGCGTACAGAACGGTCGTGTGATCGCGCCCGCCGAACTTGCGCCCGATCTCGGGGTAGGAGCGGGGGGTCAGCTTTTTGGCCAGATACATCGCCATCTGCCGGGGCCGGGCCACGGTGCGCGACCGGCGGGCCGACGTCATGTCGGACATGCGAAGCGAATAATGCTCGCAGGTGACCTTCATGATTTCGTCGATGGTCAGTTTGCGATCCGACGCCCGCAGCAGGTCGCCCAATACGTCCTGCGCCTGCGCCATGGTCACGTTCTGCTTTACCAGGTCAGCATAGGCGAACAGCCTCATGACGGCCCCCTCCAGCACCCGGATCGATGCCGTGATGCGGCTGGCCAGGAATTCGAGCACGCCGTCTTCGAGTTGAAAGCTGGGATGCTGCGCAGCGAAGGTGTCGACGCGGTGCTGCAGGACACCCAGGCGCAATTCGTAGTCGGCAGGATGCAGATCGACGACGAGGCCAGATTGCAGACGCGAGGTGATGCGTTCCTCCAGGTCAGAAATTTCTGCCGGACTACGATCGGCGGAAATGACCACCTGCTTGCCCTGATCGACCAGCGCGTTGAACGTGTGGAAAAACTCTTCCTGCGTACTCTCCTTTCCCGCAATGAACTGGACATCATCCACGAGAAGAACATCGACAGTGCGGAACAACTGTTTGAAGTCCATCGTATTCTTTTCGCGCAAAGCCTGCACGAAGCGATACATGAACTGTTCTGCCGAGAGGTACATCACGCGCTTTTCGGGATGGGCCTCCTGCATTTCCCAGGCGATTGCCTGCATCAGGTGCGTCTTTCCCAGCCCCACGCGACCGTGCAGGAACAGAGGATTGAAACTGACCGGGCCGTTGGCGGCGACGCGGCGCGCGGCTGCATGGGCCAGTTCGTTCGACTTGCCCACTATGAAGCCGTCGAAGGTGAAGCGTTTGTCCAGCGTGTTTTCCTGCCGGGCCCGCGACCGGGGGGTCGATTCGTCGGGCGTCTGGAGGATTTCGGAACGGGGCGCGTTGCTGGCATTCGCCACTCCGGCACCGCACACAAGGCGGACAACTTCGCCGCCGGTCTCGGTGACATGGCGCAGAATCACGTCCTGAAAGTTTTGCATGACCCACTTGCCGATGAAATCTGTCGGCGAAGCCAGGCTGAGCGTGCCTTCATCCAAGGACCGGAACGAGAGTGGCTCGATCCATGTCTGGTAGTTATGCGCCCCGATGTCTTTGCGGATTCCACTTTTCGCGCAAGCCCATGCATCATTCGTCATTTACTGGCCCCAATCGCCCTTCTTATGTTGCGTTCAGGACTGGCACCAAGCCAGTCCATGGGCCTTCCATCCGTTCAGGCCCCCCCGATGCGCGAGGTTGTTCAGATCGCCCTCGAACCCTTCGGCCACGTTGATGCACGGAACCGATTCCCCTCTGGCAGTGAGGGCTTCGGCTACGGCTTGCGCCGCTTGCATCGACCGTGCACCGGAGCGGCAGATGAAAAGGAAGCGGGATGGCAATTCCCCGACTTCCTCCAAAAGCGCCCCGACAAACGCCGGGTTCGGGGTCAAGTCGGGCCAGGATTTCCATTCAACGTGAATGGTCTCCTTTCCTATGGCCGACAAGTCGGACCACCCCACGAATGTCCATTCGGGCCTAGTCCTGACATCCACGAGGACGGATCTTTTGTCTTCTGACAATATATTCCACGCTTCCCGAGGCCCAACCTCAGGAATGAGCGGATATCGATCCGTCGTCATTGATATACCCCTTGAGCGATCTGACTCGCTGCACAAAGAGGGATACCCGTCGGGTTGGCGCGCCTCAACGACTCTTCGTTCTTGACTCAATCGAAGGGTGTAAAAATGCCATAGTGAGATTCCTAAGAATATGAATTTAAACAAAAAAAAGCCCGCCGAATGGCGGGCTCTCGAATCTCTTGACGTGTGGCCGTTAAATTTTGCAGCGCATCGAACGGCCATCGCGAGAATCGCGATGTGGAGGCATCTTAGCTGCCCATTGCCTTCACACGGGCCGCGAAGCGCGACATTTTGCGGGCGGCGGTATTCTTGTGGAAAACACCTTTGGTCACGCCGCGCATCAGTTCGGGTTGGGCTTCCGTAACGGCAGCCGCAGCGGCCGCCTGATCACCGGAAGCAATGGCTTCCTCGACTTTGCGCAGGAAAGTACGGATGCGCGAGCGACGCGCCTTGTTGACGGCGAATCGGCGCTCGTTCTGACGGGCGCGTTTCTTGGCTTGGGGCGAATTGGCCATTTGGGGTCCTATCGGTTCAGTTCGTATTTCGACTGCGTCCAAGAACCAGAACGACGGGAATCCCGTCGCGGCACAATTCCGGCCAGAGCGGGCCTCACACGCATGATGTCGCCGCTCTAGAGGGCGGCGTGATCAAGGTCAAGCACGGGACCAGCCCTCTACTTGTCTCGAAACTGGGGTTCGCGCTTTTCCACGAAGGCCTTCATGCCTTCGGTCTGGTCTTCCGTCGCGAATAGCGCGTTGAACATCCGCCGCTCGAAGAGCAAGCCCTCGGTCAGACCGACTTCCTGACTGCGATTTACCGCTTCCTTGACCGCTACGGCAGTGACCATCGACTTCTCGGCGATCTTGCCAGCAGCAGAAAGCGCTTCATCCATCAGCTTCTTCGCCGGTACCACGCGGGAGACAAGGCCCGAACGCTCCGCCTCGGCGGCATCCATGAATCGACCCGTCAGGTGCATGTCCATGGACTTGGCCTTGCCGACTGCACGCGTCAGACGCTGTGTGCCGCCGATGCCGGCGACCACGCCCAAGTTTATCTCGGGCTGGCCGAACTTGGCAGTGTCGGCGGCGATGATGAAATCGCACATCATTGCCAATTCGCATCCCCCTCCCAGGGCATAGCCTGCCACGGCTGCGATAATCGGTTTGCGCACCTTCAGAATGGCGTCGACCTCGGGGCCGAACAGGTCACCCATGAAAACGTCGATAAAGCTCTTCTCGGCCATCTCCGAGATGTCGGCCCCAGCGGCAAAGGCCTTTTCCGACCCGGTGATGACGATGCAGCGCACTTTCTCATTGTGCTGCGCAGCGCGCAGCGCCTTAGCCAGCTCCCCCAGCAGGGCGGAGTTCAGCGCGTTCAAAGCATCTGGTCGATCAAGCTTGATCAAGGCCACATGATTGCTGACGTCAACGTTCAGTGTCTCGTAACCCATAAAGTCGCTCCGAAGGTTTGTCGGCCATCAGGCCTGCCCCGTCATGAGATGCGTTTCAAGTCATCTCTGGCAAGTCGGGCAATGAAAGGTCGATCGCCCCGATTGGACGATACGCCTTATTTCCCCTGCGCAGCCGGGTGTCGGGCAAGGGTACCCCTCCCGGTCGTAGACGCGAAACCTGTGTTGAAAATAACCCAGATTTCCGTCTGTCTGCCGATGGTCCTGCAAGCTTGAGCCGCCTGCATCAATGGCTTCCGAAAGGACATCGCGAATGATCGGAACCAGCTTCGCCACCCGTGGGGCGGCGATTCGCCCGGCCTTGCGCGTGGGCGCGATACCGGCCCGGTGCAGGGCCTCATTAACGTAGATGTTACCCAGCCCCGCGATGATCCGTTGATCCAGCAGGGCCGTTTTCACCGGCGTGTTCTTGCCCCGGAAGGCGGTGATCAGGTGATCTTCGTTGAAGGCATTGCCCATCGGCTCCGGTCCCAGCTTGGCGATCAGCCAATGGTCTTCAAGGGCATCGCTCCGCGCCAAGTCCATCGCACCGAAACGGCGCGCGTCGTTGAAGGTCACACGGTGCCTGTCGGTCTCGAAGATCACATGATCATGTTGCGGCAGCCAGCCCGCGTCGCGATGAAAGCTGCCCAATTGCAGATCATCGACCACCATGCGCCCCGACATGCCCAGATGCATGATCAGCGTCTCGCCCGTGTCGAGGTGCAGCAGCAAGTATTTCGACCGCCGCCCCAATGCGCGGATCGTCGCACCCGTCAGCCGCTCGGCCATGCCCTCAGGGAAGGGCCAGCGCAGGTCGGGACGCCGCACATCAACACGGACAAGGCGCGCGCCTTCCAATGCGGGCGTCAGGCCGCGACGGACCGTTTCGACTTCGGGAAGTTCGGGCATGGGCGACCTTCATTGCAGGCAGGGGCGTCTGCCCTATACATCAGGTCCGACACATGAGGATCTGTTGATCATGACGCAAGAGACCGGACGCACCACACATTTCGGCTTTGAGACCGTCCCCGAGGAGGAAAAGGCCGGCCGCGTGCACGGCGTCTTCACCAATGTGGCGTCCAAGTACGATGTCATGAACGACGCGATGTCGCTGGGCATCCATCGCGTCTGGAAGGATGCGATGCTGGACTGGCTGGCACCGCGCCCCGGTCAGCGCCTGCTGGACGTGGCGGGCGGCACCGGCGATATCGCCTTCCGCTTTCTTAACCGTGCGCCAGGTGCGTCCGCCGTCGTCTGCGACATGACCGAAGGAATGCTGATCGCCGGGCGCCAGCGCGCCGAGGCCGAGAACATGGCTGATCGCCTCGACTGGGTGGTGGGCGACGCGATGGCCTTGCCGTTCGAGAGCGGCACCTTCGATACCTATACCATCAGTTTTGGCATCCGGAATGTCACCCGCATCCCCGATGCCCTGCGCGAGGCGTATCGCGTCCTTCGCCCTGGTGGGCGGCTGATGGTGCTGGAGTTCAGCCAGTTGCCCAATCCGATGATGCAGAAGGCCTACGACCTGTATTCCTTCAACGTGATCCCGCCCTTGGGGCAGGCCATCGCAGGCGACCGGGACTCCTACCAGTACCTCGTCGAATCGATCCGGCAGTTCCCCGACCAGGACCGCTTCGCCAGCATGATCGCCGACGCAGGCTTCGACAACGTGAAGTATCGAAATCTCTCTTTCGGCATTGCGGCCCTTCATTCGGGTTGGAAGATCTAAGGTGCGAGGCCCCCACAACATCTGGCGATTGATCCGTACCGGTGCCACGTTCGAAAAGACCGGGGCAATGGCCGTCGTCCTGGAACAGGTGGATGCCCCGGCCTCCCTGCGCGTGGCTGCTCGGGTGTTGGGATGGCCGTTCAAATGGCTTGGCTATTCCGGCGACCCGAAGTTGCCGCCCGTCACGCGCGCACTTACGGCACTGGGGCCGAGCTACATCAAGCTGGGTCAGATTCTGTCGACGCGCCCCGATTTCGTTGGCTCTGATCTCGCGCTGCAGTTGCGTATCCTGCAGGACAAGCTGCCGCCATTTCCGACGGCCGAGGCGCGCAAAATGGTCGAGCGAGACCTGGAAATGCCGATTGATCAGCTCTTCTCCGAGTTTTCGGAGCCTGTTGCCGCCGCTTCGATCGCTCAAGTGCATCAGGCGCGCCTCGTCGGCGACGCGCGCAAGGTCGCGGTTAAGGTTTTGCGCCCAGGCATCGCGCGCGCTTTCGCTCGCGACATTGATGCCTTCTATCTTGCTGCACGCCTGATCGAGCTCCTCTCGCCTTCCGCCCGTCGATTGCGCCCGATGGATGTTATCGCTCATTTCGACGCCACCGTTCAGCAGGAGCTGGACCTGCGCACCGAGGCCGCAGCCGCCGGTGAATTTCGTGCCAATACGACTCGCGACGACGGTTTTTCGGTTCCACAAATCGATTGGGCGTTGTCGGCACGGAACGTCATGACGTTGGAATGGGCCGAGGGAATCCAGATGGCCGACATTGATGGCATCGACGCGGCCGGGCACGACCGGACCGAATTGGCCAACCGAGTCATGCAGATGTTCCTGCGTCATGCCTTGCGTGACGGCTATTTTCACGCCGACATGCACCAGGGAAACCTGAAGGTCGCGCCGTCAGGTGATATCGTGGCCCTGGATTTCGGGATCATGGGACGGCTCGATGAATATACCCGGCGCGTCTATGCCGAGATACTGATGGGTTTCATCCGCAAGGACTACCGCCGCGTGGCGGAGGTGCATTTTGAGGCCGGCTATGTCCCTGCCGACCGGGATATCGATCAGTTCGCGCAAGCACTGCGCGCCGTGGGGGAGCCGATTTTCGGCATGGACGCGTCGCGCATCTCGATGGGGAGGTTGCTGGCTTATCTGTTCGAGGTGACGGAGCGGTTTGGCATGGAGACCCGGACAGAGCTGATCCTGTTGCAGCGCACAATGGTCGTTGTCGAAGGGGTCGCGCGAACGCTCAATCCGCACATGAACATCTGGCAGGCAGCCGGCCCCGAGGTCGAACGCTATATCCGTGAAAACCTTGGTCCCCGCGCCCTTGCTCGCGATCTTGCCAAGACGGCCCGTGTTATGGCGCGGTTTGGACCTCAACTTCCGCAAGCGGTTGAAGACGCATTGCGAGGTGTCGATCGGTCGCGGCACGAAACGCCGCGAGGGCCAGCGCTCCAACCCGTTCTGTGGATGGTGGGCGGCGGGGCCATCGTGGGCGCTGTCTGGGCTGCGATTTCGCTGCTCTAGGCGATGGGCCGCCGGACCGACTGAAGCGCGTCGGCAGGCAGCCGGACCAACCCGTCGAGGATCAGTTCCGCGCCGCCTGCGCCAAGGACGACCTCCGTGACACTTGCGTAATGGTCGACGGTGGTCGGTGTAAGTGACTGCGTTCCGGACCAACTCTCGACTTCCAGCAGGTATCCGCCGTTTGCGACCGTATCGCCCTGGCCGGCTGCGGGCCATCGAATGGTTTCCGCGTCGGGATTGATGGGATGGCGTGCCACTTCCGCGCCGGTCAGGTCGTAGACAACCAGCTCCGCGCGATCCGCTGTGGGGTGGATGAGGGTATGAAATTCGGTCGATCCGCCATCATGGGCGACGACTCCCGAATGACGCACCTCCATGCCGATCCAGTTCGACGCACCGCTGATCTGTTGTGTGTCCAGCCGCGCAATCATTGAGGTCAACAAATCGTTCGTCTTTACTGCCTGCTCCACGTTGGAGAACGTCGCGAGTTGAGCGGTGTATGCCGTTGAATCCGTCGGTTCCAAAGGGTCTTGATTCCGGATCTGCGCGGTTAGAAGGCGCAGAAAGGTTTCGAAGTCCGACGTCGGCGAAGCCGATGCGTCGTTTGCGGTATCTGCATTTGTTGTAGTTGCTGGTGCGGCAGTGCGGTGCGTGGCGGCTAAATCCATCGAATACTCCTAAAGGCTCAGGTCCAGCCGGCCATCAGGCATGCGGGTTTGATTGGTTGTCTGCTTTTGCGGTTGCTCCGGCGTGTTGTCGGCCCGTTCCTGCGCCATCGGGTGCTCGTTTTCCGTACGCTCGGTCCAGCCTGAACCGGCCTGCCGTCGATCACCCGGACCGATATCGACGCTGTCGAGGGTTATGCCCTCGGACATGAGCGCCCGGTGCAGGCCGTCAAGCTGGCGGCGCACCGTGTCGATCATTTCCGGCCGTTCGACCGTCACGACAAGATGCAGCCCACGCTCGCTGGTCTGAAGAACAAGCCGTAGTTTGCCTAATTCCGCGGGGGCGAGCTCGACCTCGGCAGTGCGTGATCCAGACGGACTGTTCATGCGCACCGGAGATGTGTCGTCTGGTGCCCCACTCATCGTCGCGATCCGTTCTGTCAGGGAAACCTGCAGGCGGGAAAGTGGGACCGGTCTGTCCACGAGTTCCTGCGGCAGGATCGACCCCGATTGGGCCAGTCCGGCGAGACGGTCCGAGGGACCGCGGGCCAAGTTGATCGTGCCGGCTTCCGATACGCCGGGTGCCTGCGGCGGCTCCGGCAATGACCGCAAGGTGACTTGCGAAGATGCGTCAGGCGCGCGTGCCGATCCCGCGGGCATTTCCGTGCTCTTCGTTCGGGCGGAACTCACTCGGCGGTTCGAGACTCCTTCTGCCTGCCCCCCGTCATCCAGACCTTGGGCTATGGGGCCTGTCCCATTGCGGAGGGTCGATGCGGCTCCGAGGCTCGGGGGGAAAGCGCTCGAGAGTGTCCGCGTGGCAGGGTCAGCGCGGCCTGATGATGTGAACCCGGCGGTTGCCAGTGCGGCAATTGGCACGGTCATCGATCGGTCGGCGGAACTGGACGCGTGGTGAGCGGGATGCTCTTCACCAACTTGTCCAGCACCGGGTTTGGCAGATCCAATAGGTGTCGCGGCAGCAGATTGCCCTTCGATCAATTTTCGGACCGCAACCTCTGCCCGGATTTCATCGCCCCTGTCGTCGCCTGACACTGATGTCGGACGATCCGCGCCTGCGCCCTGTTGCATATCGGTGAGCCCCGGCGTTGGCCCCGCAAGCGTGGGTCCGCTCGCAGTACGCGTCAATGCTTCGAACCCGTCGGTCGCGCGTGCACCCGTCTGCGACCTTGGAGAATGCTGATCAACGCCTTCGCGGATCTCGATGTCTGCCGCGTTCACCTTGCGCATCACGGCGCTATTGCTGGGTGCGGTCGTTTGGCCCTGAGGCACCATCTGCGCGATGGCGCGGTCGGAACCACTGGTTATATCTGCCTTCTGCAATGCGTGAAGCAGCCAACGCGGCAACGCGGTTTCCGTGCGTTCGACGGTTTCGCCCGGCTGAATCGTCTCGGTCATGGCCCTTTCCGTGGCCGTCTGCCCGTGTCGGGTAGAACGCGACTCCAAATGGAAGTCGCCGGCGAAGGTTGGCCTTGTGACCGACTCCGACCCTCTATCCAGCATCTCGGCAAGCCACGCCTGCAGGAGCTCCGGATCGACCGAAGGGTTTTCGCCGGTAAGGACCTCGTCGTCCGGCAGGCGAGCGGGCGCGACCTGCCGAGACCGGGCGTCCCCGACGTCTGTTGCAAGCCCACCCAGACCGAAGGGCGATCTTTCGGGCGCTGACGATCCGACCGAGGGGCCGATGGCGGGCATGAGAGGCGTCGGCATTGCAACTCCGGAGACGGGAATCGTCTGTTGTCCGATCATCTATCGCGCCAGTCTTACGAAATCCTTTACCAGCCTGTGGTTGAAGTGCGGCATCAACTTGCGATCATCCGGAGGTCTCATGGAAGCCATCACGTCAACTCTTGGCCGCACACCGCCGCCTTTGAAGGGTGATCCGACCGATACGCTTCGCACTCAGGCTCAGGCGCTGGAGGCATTCTTGTTTGCGGAAATGTTGCGCGTATCCGGCACCGGGGCACCGTCCCCGACGGGCGGTACCGAATCACAGTTCGACAGTTTTCTGCGACAGGCCCAAGCCGACAGTGTGGCTGCAAGCGGCCAGACGGGTCTGGCCGAAGCAATTTACCGCTCGATGTTGTCGCGTGCCGGGTTCAGCGGCAGCTGAACAATTGTTGGCGATACATCTCGGCACGCGTTTCGATCTCGCCAGAAATCCTCACGAGCCATGGCTTGGAGCGATAAGTCCCGCGCCGGAACCCTGTCCGCCCGTCGTGATAGGCCAAGTACTGGTTGCGCGCGTCTGACAAGGAAATGCCCAGGGAACGGTTCGTCTCGGCCATGTACCACCCCATGAAATCGGTGGCGTCGCGGATATTGTCGCGCCGGGTGCGGCGACCGCCTTCCCGCTGCTGATATTCCTTCCAGGTCGCGTCGAGAGCTTGGGAGTAGCCGAAGGCGCTGCTTTGACGACCCGTGGGGATTACACCCAGCGAGTACCGCAAAGGCGTTCGGGCATCCGAGATGAACTTCGATTCCTGATAGATCGTCGCCATCTGGACATGAACGGGAACGCCCCATTTGCGTTCCGCCGTACGGAACGCACGCAGGTAGCCCGGTCGCTGGGACAGGATCGAGCACGCATTATCGAGATCACTGGGCGCACGGCCCGACCCACCGCCGCTCCCCCCGCCGCACGCGGCCAGAAGTAGCAGACAGCCAATCTGCAAGAGTTTTTTCATTTTCACTGCCCGGTTTGTTTTTACCGATTTTTTTGACCCATAGCAGAGTTGACCCCATCCTGCCAATAACATCAGACGAAGAACGTCAGGTCTGAGGTGGGCAGCGGGGTTTCTTTCGCCCGTGGATCGCGATGCAGGTCAGCGGTGTGCGTACTCCGCCACGATGCTCGGCCCGCCTGCATCCATGCCCTGCATCCGAGAATCGAGCAGATTAGCCGAAGTCCGCCAGCGTCACGGTCAATCGTGCCGCGCAAGCCGAGTTGTTTTTGGACCCCAACCTGACCCATTGAGACCGGCAGCGGCCAAATAATCATGGTCCGACGCGAAGGACTGTCGTGCTTAGAGTCACACTCTGTTTCCACCGATTCGCGATTGGCCTGATTTACAAGTTGGGCGCCAAGGCGTTAGAAATGAGGTGCAGGAAAGGCAATTTATGCTGAAGACTCAGAGCAAATACGCATTGGGCGAAGTGGTTCGCCACAAGAAGCACCCGTTCCGAGGTGTTATTTTTGATGTTGATGCGGTCTTCTCGAACTCGGAGGAGTGGTATGATGCCATTCCGAAAGACAGTCGACCAAATCGCGACCAGCCCTTCTACCATTTGCTCGCCGAGAATGATGAAAGCTATTACGTGGCTTACGTTTCGGAGCAAAACCTTGTTCTTGATCGGTCCGGGGAGCCTGTGAGCCATCCGGATATTGGCGACCTGTTCGGGGCCTTCGATGGCCGCCAGTATCCGCTGCATTTCGATCTGAACTGATCGCGCGAGCGCGCGTATTTTAACGCGATCTTCACTCGTTCCCTACAGACTGCCGCCACTGCCCGCTTGGGCATGTGGCGGAGCGTTGGTGAGTATGGATGGATCAATCTCCGACACACTCTATCTGAATGAAAGGCGTCGCAGGCTGGCTGCGGAACGCACACTAGAGCACACTCGGCGAGAACTTGCGCAAGCGCATGCCGCACTCGTCGCCAATGCCGACCGGCTTAGTCGGCGCTACCTTTCGCAGCGGGAGTACAACCTCAAGCTGACGGAGCGGCAGCAGTCCGTGCTGCAGCAACGTAAGGACGCCGCCGATCTGGCGGATCGCGCGCGACGGAGGCTTTGGCATGCGTTGGAGGCGATGCGCGATGGCTTTGCGCTCTTCGATGGGCTGGGGCGTCTGATCGCGGCGAACAAGGTTTATCTGGATCTCTTCGATGCGGCGTCAGAGCTGGCTCCCGGATGTCATGCGACCGAGATATTTGGTCTGGCCGCCGAGGAGGGGGCCTTCAACATCGGTGATCTCAGCCCTGAGGAATGGGCCAGGCAACAGGTCGCCCGCTGGGACGAGGAGACTGTCCCCTCCTTCAACTTGAAACATTACGATGGCCGCGTTCTGCGCTTTCAGGATCGCCGGGTGCCCGATGGCGATATTGTTTCGCTGGTACTCGACATAACTGAACAGCGCGATAAGGAAGAGGCGCTGACCACAGCGCGGGACGAGGCCGAGCAGATGGCCCGCGCCAAAACCGAATTCCTTGCGCGGATGAGCCACGAAATCCAGACGCTGATGAACGGCATCATCGGCATCTCGCAAATTCTGACCCAGCAGGCCGAGGACGATGAGATGACTCTCTACGCCCGCACGATCCGCGACTCGGCCGAGGCGCTGCTGCTGATCGTGAACGACACGCTCGACGTGTCCAAGCTTGAGGCCAACTAGGTCGATTTGCGCTTGGCCCCGCTGGATCTGGAAGGGTTGCTGATCGACTGTATCCGGCTGGCTGCGGCGGCGGGGCATTCAAATTTTCAGGTAGGGCTTTGCTATCCGTTGGGCGCGCAGACCAGGTTCACGTCGGATGAAGGGCGTATCCGGCAGATCGTGACGAATCTTTTGGGAAATGCCCTGAAATTCACTGAGGAGGGTCATGTCATCGCCCATGCGGCAATCACCGTGGGTGGTGCGAAGGGCACCTGCCTGCATCTGACAATTGAAGACACGGGCCGTGGCGTTCCCTTGGACAAGGCCGAGCAGATATTCCAAGCCTTCGGCCAAGTGGGGGCCCCCGACAGTCCGGCACAAGAGGGTACGGGACTTGGCCTAACCATTTCCCGTGGCCTGGCGGAACGGATGGGCGGCAGTCTGAAGCTGGAGAAAAGCGACTCTGACGGTTCAAGCTTCGCTCTGAGGTTACCATCGCGGGCCGACGGCGCGCCTGCCGCCTTGCCCCCGCTGCCTGCGAACGTTGCCGTTGCGGATGCTCCGGGCCCGCAGGGCAATATCGTTGCCGATCGGCTGACCCAAGGCGGGGGTGCGCAGTGAGTCGGAACGTGACACCGGACAGCCCCATTATCCTGATTCCGCTGACGTTATCCCCCGAGGATCAAGTGCCCTTGCTCAGCCGGATCGGTCCGGCAGCGCATGTCGTCCTTCTGGGCCGTCGGGAGCAGGCAAATCCCGATTTGCGCGCCCGTGCAGCCGTCATTCTGCCGGTTTCGGTGGCGGGGGTCGACCTTGTCACGGCGCTGCAACTCAAAGAACCTGCCGCGATAGCATTGACCTCCATCCCCCGCCTTCTTGTGGCCGACGACAATGCGACAAACCGCCTTCTGCTAGGTCGCATGCTGCGGGATCAGCCTTACCAGGTCACTCTCGTATCCGACGGTGCCGAGGCGGTGGCGGCCTTTGCCGACCATCCCCACGACGCGGTGATTCTCGACATTTCGATGCCGTACGTCGATGGTTTTGAGGCCGCGCGACAGATCCGGGGCATCGAGGCCGAGCAGGGCCTTACGCGCGCGCCAAAGCTGGCGTTGACTGCGCATGTCGGCGAAGACATGGCCAGCCGGCTTGAGGCGGCGGGCTTCGCTGCCGTCCTGACCAAGCCTCTGCGTATGGAGGTGTTGACCCAGGCTCTGACCAAGGCCCTGGCTCGCGCCTAGGCCAGCGTTACCCGGTAGTGGCCTGTCACCTTCTTTCGACAATTGCTGATCGGTCCGTACGTCAACCGTTGCGCCACGGGTGCGGCAGCGTCCAGTGCGCCCAGGTGGACCAGCAATGCTGCGATCGTCGCCTCAGCCGCGCGGGTTCCGCCATCGACGATCTTCAGGGCAATGCCGCGGTTCAGTTCTGGCAGGATGGCGACGAACACCCCTTCGGCCCCAGTCTTGACTGCGACCTTTCCGCCCATCGCGCGCATCAGGTCGGTGCAGGCCCGCCCGTCACCCGCGACGAAGAACGACTCCTCGCCCATCGCGCGCGTCAGCTTGACCATCGCATCCTGCCGCGCGCCCTGACCTTCCCGCGCAGCGGCGAACAGGCCCATCGCGTGGCCCAGCCCGTCCAGACGCGTCGCGAAGTTCGGCGCGGAACAGCCGTCGATGCCGTATCTGGGACTTTCCATGCCGGTCACTTCCTCGAAGGCGCGACGTACGGCCAGTTGGACCGGGTGGTCCGGCTCGACGTATTCCGGCCCCGCTCCCAGATGTTTCGACAAGGTCAGGAAACCCGCGTGCTTGCCCGAGCAGTTGTTGTGCAACTGACAGGGTTTCTTGCCGGCCCGGATCAAGTCGGCCTTGGCGTCTTCGGAATAAGGCATGTGCGATCCGCAGCGCAGGTCCGCGTCCGACATTTCGATGTCGCGCAGCCAGGCGTCGACAGCGGACGTATGCTCCGTTTGGCCTTCGTGCGACGCACAGCAGAGCGCGAGTTGCGCGGTCGTCAAATGCGCCCCCGCGCCCGATTCCAGCAGCGGCAGGGCCTGCACCATCTTGCACGAGGATCGGGGGTAGATCATCGCCGACGGGTTTCCCCATGCCTCGATCACTTCGCCGGATTCGTCGCAAATGACGGCATGGCCCCGGTGTACAGATTCCACCATATCGCCTCGGATCACCTGAACCAGGTCGACTGCGCCTTCGTTCACCTGCGTCATGCGGGGCCTCCTGTTCTTGCCATGCGCGAAAAATTGCCGCCCGGGGTTTTCCAGCGGGCCATCGCTGCGCTATCATCGGTAAGCAGTATTTGGAACCGCGCGTCCGGGGATCTATAGTTCGGGTTAAACCGTGCAGCCGGGCCGTCGACAAGAGGCAGAGACATTGATGAAATTCAAGACGATTGCGTCCGTTCTGACGTCGGTCTTCGTGATCGGACTGTTGGCTCTTCCGGCCAGCGCGCAGGACAGCTCCAACCGGGTTAATACCGAGACGGATTGGTCCGTCTTCGTCGAGGACAATCCGACCCAGTGCTGGATCGTCAGCGCACCCAAATCCATTCGCAACATCCGCGGCGGCACCGAAGTCGAAGCGGTGCGAGGTGATATCCGCCTGTTCGTCAGCTACTGGCCCGGCGACGACAAGAAGGGGGAGGTGTCGGCGACCGGCGGCTATCCCTACGCCGACGGTTCCACCGTTACGATTCAGATCGGGTCCGACACCTTCGAGATGTTCACCGGCGGCGAACTTGCTTGGGCCGCGTCGCCCACTGATGACGCCCGGATCATCGCGTCGATGAAGCGTGGCGCGCAGGCGTTGGTTACCGGTCGCTCCTCTCGCGGCACTCGCACCGAGGATACGTTCAGCCTTCTTGGCTTTACTGCGGCCGTGACCGATGCCGAAAGCCGCTGTGGCGGTTGACCCGGCGGGGCATCTGCCCCCGTTTGTGATTTTGTTCGGGCGTCCCTATATGGGGACGCCCGAACCTTTTGGACATCGGCCTCGCCCGTTTCCCCGCTCAGGAGAGCTGCCATGAAAGCGCCCGTTACGCAGGACGTTCATACGATCCCGCGCAAGCTGCCTGAAGGCGGGAAAATCAACCTGATCGGGTTGACCCGAGATGCGCTGCGCGAGGCCCTGATCGCTATCGGCACGCCCGAGAAACAGGCCAAGATGCGGACCAATCAGCTGTGGCAATGGCTGTATCACTGGGGCGTTCGCGACTTTGCGTTGATGACCAACCTGGCCAAGGACTTCCGCGTGACCCTGGCGGAGCACTTCGTGATCGAACTGCCGGAGGTGGTGACACGACAGGTTTCCGAAGATGGGACCCGCAAATATCTCGTCCGCATCGCTGGCGGTCATGAGGTCGAGGTCGTCTATATCCCCGAAGACGGCCGCGGCACGCTGTGTGTATCCAGCCAGGTCGGCTGCACGTTGACCTGTTCTTTCTGTCACACCGGTACGCAGAAACTGGTCCGCAACCTGACCGCCGGAGAAATAATCGGTCAGGTCATGCTGGCCCGCGACGATCTGGGCGAGTGGCCCGAAAAAGGGGCGGCCAACGACCCGACGGGGCGCCTTCTGTCGAACATCGTGCTGATGGGCATGGGTGAGCCGCTCTACAATTTCGAGAACGTCCGGGATGCGATGAAGATCGCCATGGACGGCGAGGGGATTGCCCTTGGTCGCCGCCGGATCACTCTTTCCACCTCGGGTGTCGTTCCCGAAATCGCGCGCACCGCGCAAGAGATCGGCTGCCTGCTTGCCGTGTCGTTCCATGCGACCACCGACGCCGTGCGCGACGTTCTGGTCCCGATCAACAAGCGCTGGAATATAGCGACCCTGATGGACGCGCTGCGCGAGTACCCTAAGGTCTCGAACTCTGAACGGATCACGTTCGAATACGTGATGCTGCACGGCGTAAACGACAGCGACGAAGATGCGCACCGTCTTGTGGCCCTGTTGCAGGGTGTCCCGGCCAAGGTGAACCTGATCCCGTTCAACGAATGGCCCGGCGCGCCGTATACGCGCTCGTCGAACAATCGTATTCGGGCCTTCGCAACGATCCTGATGGAGGCAGGATATGCCTCACCGATCCGTACGCCACGCGGAGAGGATATCATGGCCGCCTGCGGTCAGCTCAAGTCCGCGACGGAGCGGTCCCGCAAATCGCGTGCGCAGATCGCCGCCGAGGCAGGCCTTTAGCGGTTTGCCTGCGCGACATGACAAGCGCGTCCCATGATTGCGCCGGATCACCGCGCCGTGACGTTCAGATCAAGTCCCAGATCAACCGCAAGGCCATCCCGGTTGATACGACCACCAGAAACGGCTTGATCAGTCGCGCGCCCCGGCCCACCGCCAGCCGCGCGCCCAGTTGCGCACCGACAACCTGCGACGCACCCATCGCCAGCCCCACGATCCACCATGGCTCGGCGATGACTGCGAAGGTCAGCAGCCCACCCAGGTTGGATGCCGCGTTTAACAATTTTGAATGCGCTGTCGCCTTGAGCACACCCTGACCGGCCAGCAGTATGAAGCCCAGCATATAGAAGCTGCCCGCGCCCGGTCCCAGCAAGCCATCGTAGAAGCCTACGAAGGGCACCAGCGTCGCCCCGAAAAGCAACGGAGCCATCCGCCGCGCCCGGTCGAGGTCGTCCAGCCCCGGCTTGAATGCGAAGAACAGCGCGATCCCGATTAGCAAGACAGGAAGGCCCAGCCGCAGCGTATCCACCGGCAGAAGCGTGACGCAGAGCGCCCCGCCGATCGACGCCAAGAACGACGCCATCGCCATGGGCCACTGCGTCCGCAGATCCACAAGGCCTTGCCGTGCGTAGGCCGCCGCGGCGGAGATGGGGGCAAAGATGCCCTGAACCTTGTTGGTGGCCAGAGCGGTAACCGGGTCCGCCCCAGCCAGGACGAGCGATGGCACGGTGATCAATCCGCCGCCGCCCGCGATGCTGTCGATGAACCCGGCGAGCAGCGCCGCGATCATCAGCAAGGCGAACAGGTCCCCTGCGATTTCAGGCATTGGCGAAGTCGTCGCGATGATACCCTTGCAGGTAGAGCAGCGCGGTCAGATCCCCGTGGTTCACTCGCAGCCCCGCCTCGGCCTGTACGGCAGGCTTCGCGTGCAGGGCCACGCCCATGCCCGCACGCGTCAACATGCCCAAGTCATTGGCCCCGTCGCCCACCGCGATCACGTCGGAGTCGGAAATGCCCATCACGGCGGCGAAATCCACCAGCGCGTCGACCTTTGCCTGCTTGCCCAGGATCGGAATTCCCGGCTCGCCCGTCAGCTTGCCATCCGCCACCAGCAGGGTGTTCGCCCGGTTCCAGTGGAAGCCCAACCGCCCGGCGATGGCGGCGGTGAAGGCCGTGAAACCGCCCGACACCAGCGCGGCCTTGGCTCCGTGACGCTTCATCGTCGTAAGCAGGACCGGCCCGCCGGGCATCAAGGTTATCCGCTCGGCCAGGACCTGCTCGATCACATCGGCATCCAGACCGGCCAGCAATCCGACCCGCTCGCGTAGCGCCCCCTCGAAGTCGATTTCCCCGTTCATCGCGCGCGCCGTAATGTCCGCGACCCGTTCACCGACGCCCGCTTCGGCGGCCAATTCGTCAATGCATTCCTGCTGGATCATGGTGCTGTCCATGTCGGCCAGCAGCAGGCGCTTGCGCCGACCCGACTGCGGCACAACATTCAGGTCCACGCCCATCGCATCCATTTCCGCGCGGGTCCGGTCCAACGTGTCCGGCAGGCGATCCATGTCGAACTCGGCGGCGACGTTGCGGTGCAGCCAGCGCGCTTCGCCGCCGCCCCAACCGTTGCGCAAGGCCTCGACCAGCGGTAGATCAACCAGAGGTGTCGCGGCGGCGCTGGACAGGACGACTGTGAACATTGCGTTTCCGATCGTGAACTTGGGCTGACGGTGCGCAGCCTTTTCCCGCGCATTAGCCCGATAATCCGTCTTGCGCGACCCCCGCGAGAGGAATAGCTGCGACGGCGGGACACCCTTCCCCAACGAAGGGCATTTATCTGCAAGGATAGTCATGACTGACTCGACTACACCGGCCGCGCGGCCGGAAAATCCGCGTTTTTCGTCCGGCCCCTGCGCCAAGCATCCGGGCTTCTCCCTCGACAAACTGGCCGACGCGCCGCTGGGTCGCTCGCATCGCGCGGCACCGGGCAAGGCCAAGCTGAAAGCGGCAATCGATCGCACGCGCGCCGTTCTAGGCGTGCCCGACGATTACCGTATCGGTATCGTGCCCGCCTCCGACACCGGTGCCTATGAATTGGCGATGTGGACGATGCTGGGGGCCCGCCCGGTGACCATGCTCGCCTGGGAGAGTTTTGGCGCGGGTTGGGTCACCGATGTGGTCAAGCAGCTGAAGCTCGATGCCGATGTGCGCACCGCCGAATATGGCACGCTGCCCGACCTGACCATCGCATCCGATCGCGACATTTGCTTCACTTGGAACGGGACGACCTCGGGCGTGCGTGTTCCGAATGCCGATTGGATTTTCGATGAGCGTACCGGCCTGACGCTGTGCGACGCGACCAGCGCCGCCTTCGCGATGGACCTGCCTTGGGACAAGCTCGATGTGACGACGTTCTCGTGGCAGAAAGTCCTTGGTGGCGAGGGTGCGCATGGCGTTATCATCCTCTCGCCCCGCGCGGTAGAGCGGCTGGAAACCTATACCCCGGCATGGCCCCTGCCCAAGATCTTCCGGCTGACCAAGGGCGGCAAGCTGATTGAAGGCATCTTCAAGGGCGAGACGATCAACACCCCGTCGATGATGGCGGTGGAGGACTACCTCGTCGCGCTCGACTGGGCAGAGGGTCTGGGCCTTGCCGGCTTGGTCGCCCGTGCCGATGCAAGCGCGCGGCATGTCTGGGATTTCTGCGCCACCCGCGATTGGATCGCGAACCTGGCCGAGGAGGAGCCGACGCGTTCGACCACCTCGGTCTGCCTGAAGTTCACCGAAGCGGGGTTGCCGGACGATTTCGCCAAGCGGGTCGCCAAGCGGCTGGATGCCGAGGGCGTGGCGTTCGACATCGCCAGCTATCGTGACGCGCCCGCGGGTCTGCGCATCTGGTGCGGCTCCACCGTCGAGCCTTCGGACGTGGCTGCCCTGATGCCCTGGATCGAATGGGCTTATGAGGCCGAGAAATCCGCCTGACCTTTTCCCTTCCTGATGCCTGAGACCGGGCACCCGACCCTGACAATTCAGCGGATATCCTCCGCCCCACGTGAAAGGACCATTTCAATGGCTCCCAAAGTTCTCATCTCCGACAGCCTGTCTGACGCCGCCGTCCAGATCTTCCGTGACCGCGGCATCGACGTCACTTTCGAACCCACGCTGGGCAAGGACAAGGATGCCCTGCTGGCCCGCATCGGCGAATTCGACGGTTTGGCGATCCGCTCGGCCACCAAGGTCACCGAAAAGCTGCTTGAAGGCGCAACAAATCTAAAGGTCGTGGGGCGCGCCGGTATCGGCACGGACAATGTCGACAAGGATGCGGCATCCAAGAAGGGTGTGATCGTAATGAACACGCCCTACGGCAACATGATCACGACGGCTGAACACGCAATCGCGATGATGTTCGCCGTCGCACGCCAGATCCCCGAGGCGAATGCTTCGACCCACTCGGGAAAATGGGAAAAATCCCGTTTCATGGGCGTGGAGCTTTCGGGCAAGACCCTTGGCGTCATCGGCGCGGGCAATATCGGCGGAATCGTTTGCGACCGTGCGCGCGGCTTGAAGATGAAAGTCGTCGCCTATGACCCTTTCCTGTCGGAGGAGCGGGCGACCAAGATGGGTATCGAAAAAGTCGAGCTGGACGAACTGCTCGCCCGCGCCGATTTCATCACGCTGCACGTCCCGTTGACGGACCAGACGCGCAACATCCTGTCTGCGGAAAACATTACCAAGCTCAAGTCGGGGGTGCGTATCGTCAATTGCGCCCGCGGCGGTTTGGTGGATGAAGCGGCCTTGGCCGAAGCGCTCAAATCCGGCCATGTCGCCGGTGCCGCCTTCGACGTGTTCGCGGTGGAGCCCGCGACCGATAGCCCCCTGTTCAACCTACCCAACGTCGTCGTGACGCCGCACTTGGGTGCTGCCACGACCGAGGCTCAGGAGAATGTCGCCCTTCAGATTGCCGAACAGATGTCGGATTACCTGCTGACGGGTGCCGTCACCAATGCGCTTAACATGCCGTCGGTGACCGCCGAGGAGGCCAAGGTGATGGGGCCCTGGGTCAAGGTTGCTGAGCATCTGGGAGCTTTTGTCGGCCAGATGACGGACGAGCCGATCAAGGCGATCGAGATCATCTACAACGGCTCCGTTGCCGCGATGAATCTCGACGCGCTCAACTGTTCGGCGATTGCGGGCGTGATGAAGGCCACGAACCCCGACGTCAACATGGTCTCGGCCCCCGTGGTCGCACGTGAACGCGGCGTGGAAATCTCCACCACGCGCCAGGACAAGACGGGGGCTTTCGACGGCTACATCAAGCTGGTCGTCAAGACTGAGCGGCGCGAACGCTCCATCGCGGGCACGGCCTTCTCCGATGGCAAGCCGCGTTTCATCCAGATCAAGGGCGTGAACATCGACGCGGAGGTTGGCGCACACATGCTGTATACCACGAACAAGGACGTGCCGGGCATCATCGGCACCTTGGGTCAGACGATGGGAGAGAACGGCGTGAACATCGCCAATTTCACCTTGGGCCGGTCTGATCGCGGACATGACGCCATCGCGTTGCTCTATCTTGACGATCAGCCGCCGCAGTCGGTTCTCGACAAGCTGAAGGCGACGGGCAAGTTCCAGAACGTCTCGCCGTTGCAGTTCAACGTCTGATATCGTGGGGATGCGCGCCGCAACGTCGGGCTTCCCCCTTTCCGTCTACATCTCGTATTAGTGCCGGAGGGGGCCGGGGGCTGACCCCCGGTCCTATCCAGCCCTCGCAAATGGGGGGCACTTATGTCCGACATCGTCATTCTTTCCGGCACACGCACCGCCATCGGTACCTTCGGTGGCAGCTTGGCGGCAACCTCGCCGATCGATCTTGCCGCGACCGTGGTAACGGCGGCGCTCGAACGCGCTGGCGTTGACTCAGCGCAGATTGGTCACACGGTCTTTGGGCATGTGATCAACACCGAGCCGCGCGACATGTACCTGTCGCGCGTCGCTGCGATGCAGGCGGGAGTCTCGGAAACGACGCCGGCCATGAACGTAAACCGGCTCTGCGGTTCCGGCGTGCAGGCCATCGTGTCGGGTGCGCAGGCCCTGATGCTGGGTGACGCGGATTTCGCACTGGTCGGTGGGGCTGAGAACATGTCCCGCGCGCCCTATATTCTGCCGGACGCGCGCTGGGGCGCGAAGATGGGCGACGTGCGGGGTCTAGATATGATGCTGGGCGCGCTCAACTGCCCTTTCGGGACCGGCCATATGGGCGTCACCGCCGAGAATGTCGCCGCCGAACATGGGATCAGCCGCGCGGATCAGGACGCTTTCGCCCTGACCTCGCAGGAACGGGCCGCCGCCGCCATTAAGGCCGGGCATTTCGCGAATGAGATCACCCCCGTCATGGTCAAGCAAAAGCGCGAGATGGTTGTTTTCGAAGTCGACGAGCACCCCAAGGTCACCACCTCCGAGGCGTTGTCCGGGCTGCGCACGGTCTTCCAGAAAGACGGGACCGTGACCGCCGGAAACGCGTCGGGCATCAATGACGGGGCGGCGGCACTCGTCCTGGCGCGCGCCGATGCGGCCGACGCGGCGGGGCTGAGACCCCGCGCACGCATCATCGGATATGCCCATGCAGGCGTGCGTCCCGAGGTGATGGGCATCGGGCCGGTTCCGGCCGTGCGCACCCTGTTGGCAAGGACGGGTCTGACCGTTGCCGACTTCGACGTTGTCGAGTCAAACGAGGCCTTTGCGTCTCAAGCGCTTGCCGTCACGCAGGAGCTGGGCCTCGACCCAGCCCGCGTAAACCCGAACGGCGGGGCCATCGCGCTGGGTCACCCGGTCGGGGCGACGGGCGCGATCATCACCGTGAAAGCCTTGCACGAACTAGAACGGACCGGCGGCATGCGCGCGCTGATCACGATGTGCATCGGCGGCGGACAGGGCATCGCCTTGGCGATTGAGCGGCTTTAGGGCAGGGGCGACCCCGCCCGACGCTCAATACCCCAGGGCGCAACCGTCCTTCCGCGCGTCAGACGCACCTTCCAGGTATCCGCTCTCGTCGATCCGTATCGCTTGCGCCCCGCCGATGGGGCCGTCGGGCACCACGACCGCGTGCCCCATCGCGTAAAGTTCGGCCCGCACGGTGTCGGAATATCCGCGTTCCACTTTCATCACGCCGTTGTCGGAGAACGCGCGGGGCGCGTCGATGGATGTCTGCGCGTCCATCCCGAAATCGACCATGTTCGACAGGAAACGCGCGTGGCCGTTGGGCTGGTAGGCACCGCCCATCACGCCGAAAGGCATCGTGACCCGGCCGTTTTCGCGCAGCATGCCGGGGATGATCGTGTGCATAGGACGCTTACCCGGCCCCATCTCGTTCGGGTGCCAGCGATCAAGTGTGAAGCCCGCGCCGCGGTTCTGCATCAAAATGCCGAACTTGTCCGACGCGATGCCCGAGCCGAAATTATTGAAGATCGAATAGATGAGCGATACGGCCATCCGGTCACGGTCGACGACGGTGATATAGATCGTATCCTTGTGGACCGATTCGGTGAGCGACGCGGCGGCACCCATCGCGCGTTTCGGGTTGATCAGGGCCGCCAGTTTCTCGGCGGTGCCCATGTCGAGCATATGGGCCAGTCGCGCCGTATGGTCCGGGTCGGCCAGCAGACGATTCCGGGCGTCATAGGCAAGCTTCGCGGCCTCGGCCTCGATATGCGCGCGTTTCGCACCGAAGGGATCCAACGCGGCGATGTCGAAATGCGACAGGATATTTGTCATCAGGATCGCAGTCGCGCCCTGACCGTTGGGCGGATGCTCGACCAGTTCGGTCCCTTTGTAGGTCCCGCTGATCGGGTCGGTCCAATCGCAGGCGGTCGCGGCGAAATCCGCCTCGGTGTGGACGCCGCCCGCAGCTTGCAACGTGGCGACCATGTCCGCCGCCACCTCGCCTTCGTAAAATCCAGCGCGTCCTTTGTCGGCGATACGGCGCAGCACCTCCGCCTGTCCGGGTAGCGCGAATTGGTGCCCTATGCCGGGGGGATTCCCGCCGACCAAGTAGGTATCGCGCGCGGAGCCCTGGAGCATGTCGGTTGATTCGGACCAGTCGAAAGCCACGCGAGGGGCAACGGGAACGCCGGTCTCGAAATAACGAATTACGGGCCCGAGCGTGTCGGCCAGTCCCAACTTCCCGTGGGTGTCCGAAAGGGCGCAGAATGCATCGACCGCACCCGGCACGGTAACCGAATGCGGCGACGTAGGTGGAACTGCCTTCAGACCCTGCGCCCTCAGTTTCTGCGCAGATGCCGCCGCCGGAGCCCGACCGGAACCGTTTAGTGCGAGTATGTCATCCGAGCCGGCGGGCTTCATAAGGACGAAGGCATCGCCACCCAGGCCGGTCATCTGTGGTTCGCACAGGCCGAGCAAGACCGCCCCGGCGATCGCGGCATCCACCGCGTTTCCGCCGCGTGCCAGAGTGTCGAGCGCGACTTTCACGCCCAAGGGATGTGATGTGGCGCACATGCCCTCGGTGGCCAGAACCGGTGACCGTCCGGGAAGTTGAAAATCGCGCATTCGGATACCTCGGCAGTTTCTCGCGCGGACCGTAATGTGCTGTTTGCGCGGTGCCAACGGCGATCGACGCGAAAGAGGTTGCTTGCAGGAAACTCAAGGGTCGGAGCGTAAAGGCTTGGTGGCTGTCGATCGGCCCCGAGGACGACCGGGCATCGCAAGGTTAGGAAATTGGCTCTTTCCCGTACCGGGTCGTGAAGACACGCGGCGGAGGCAGTGCAATATCTTGCGACCGCGATGACAGCCCTGGTGTACAATGCCGCTTCGTGACGGACTTATGCCATTGGCCCGCCTCTAGTGGGATCGGCCATTGGTTTCCGTCCTTGCGCCGAAGCGCCGCTTCAACCTGACTTCAGGCCGCCACGAAGGAGAAGCTCAGACGGTTCCTGCCATCGTGACGCTCGTAGACCATATCGTCGACCAGCGCGTGGATGATGAACCATCCGAATCCACTTTCCGGCAGGTCTTCAACCGTGCTGCCCATGTCCGGAAGGCTGACCGCGCCGAGTAGCTTGGACGGCAAGGCCAGACCGGCATCTTCGGTCTGAACGTGCACCCGTCCGGCGACCTGCGTCACTTCCAGCAGGATCGGGCTGTCGTGATTGGAAAGCGCATGTTCTACGATATTGTTGAGTACTTCTCCTAGAACCAGCGTGACCCTGTCGCCGAGCGTGTCGTTGAGCCCCCGCTCTCCAAATGTCCCACGAAGGGCAGTCAATTGCTTGCTGATTTCGGCAGGCTTGGCCGGGAAGGACGTTCGGACGATGCCGCTTGTCTGGGCTTCAATTGCGGTAGGGGCCATCATGCCGCGTCCTGCCCATCAGCGTGAGCGATGGAAAAATCGGCGTTGTCGGTCTGCAGATCGTTCAATGACGCATGCAGGACGAAAACGCTGTCCATGCGTGTGAGTGTCAGGACCTTGCGAACGGCATCGCCGCAACTGGCGAGTTCAAGGCGACGACCGCCATCGAGCATTTTCATGATCGCGACGAGCGTTCCGAGACCGCTGCTATCCAGAAACTCGACTTTTCGCAGGTCCAGAACGACCCGGCCAGTCTCGTTTTGGATAACCTGGCGAGCCTGTTCCTTGAACGCCATCGAGATCGCGGCGTCGATGCGCGGAACCTGAACGTTGAGAACGACAATGCTGCCGTTCGGGCGATGGGTGGTTAACATGAAGCCTCCGGGCCGAAGAATACGAGGGATGTGATTGTCCGTATCGTGCGCCTGTCGTGTTGCATGGTGCGGCTGGTGTCCCGCGTCCTTGGCTGGCAGGTTACCTTCCGACACCTTACCAAAACGTGAATCTGTCCAAGCGGGAGTGGGAACATGCAAAACGTAGTCATCGCCGGGGCGAAGCGGACACCGATGGGAGGGTTCCAGGGCGCTTTGTCGTCGGCCACCGCGTCGGAGCTTGGCGGGGCGGCCATTGCGGCGGCGCTCTTGGAGGCCGGGATTGCACCGGAGCGGGTCGAGGAAGTACTGATGGGCTGCGTCTTGCCGGCAGGACAGGGACAGGCCCCTGCGCGTCAGGCGGGGTTCGCAGCCGGCCTGCCGAAGGAGGTGCCAGCCACGACGCTTAACAAGATGTGCGGCTCGGGAATGAAAGCGGCGATGATGGCGCATGACCAGATCGTGCTGGGTCAGACCGGCGTAATGGTTGCGGGGGGCATGGAGTCGATGACGAACGCGCCCTACCTGATGCCCGCGATGCGCGGCGGAGCGCGTCTGGGGCACAGTCAGGCCTTGGATCATATGTTCCTCGATGGTCTGGAGGATGCCTATGACAAGGGGCGTCTGATGGGCACCTTCGCCGAGGATTGTGCCGAAGCCTACCAGTTTACCCGAGAGGCTCAGGATGAATACGCGCTGCGGTCGCTGAGCCGCGCGCAGGAGGCAATTTCGTCGGGCGGGTTTGACCGAGAGGTAGCTGCCTATCAGGTCGTTACGCGCAAGGGGGAGTCAACCGTCGCCCACGACGAACAGCCGGGCACGGCGCGGCCTGACAAGATCCCGACGCTTAGGCCTGCCTTCCGCAAGGATGGTACGGTGACAGCGGCCAATTCCTCGTCGATATCGGATGGGGCGGCTGCACTTGTGCTGGCGTCGCAGGCGGTTGCCGACGCCGAGGGGATGCCGGTCCGCGCGCGCATCGCGGGTCATGCGTCCCACGCGCAGGAGCCGGGCCTGTTCACGACCGCTCCCGTACCGGCGGCGCGCAAACTGTTGGAACGACTGGGCTGGTCCATCGCGGACGTGGACCTTTGGGAGGTGAACGAAGCCTTCGCTGTCGTGCCCATGGCCTTCATGCACGAGATGGGCTTAAGCCCTGATATTGTTAATGTAAACGGCGGTGCCTGCGCGCTGGGGCATCCCATCGGGGCGTCGGGCGCGCGGATCATGGTGACATTGCTGCACGCGATGGAAGCGCGCGACGTGAAGCGCGGGATCGCCGCCATCTGCATTGGTGGGGGCGAGGGCACGGCCATCGCGATCGAGCGTGACCGAGGGCGTGTGAATGATGGGTGATGAACGGGTGATCCACGTCGGATATGGATCGGACGCGAAATCGGCGAGGAAAACAGGATGATCGACTATCCCGGCCTGCACAAGACAATCGCCAGCCTGACCGAGGGCGAGGACGACGTGATCGCCCTTATGGCTACGGTCACCTGCGAGGTGCATCACGCCGACGACCGCTTTGACTGGACCGGGTTCTATCGCGTGACTGGACCCGAGATGCTTAAGATCGGGCCCTATCAGGGTGGGCACGGGTGCCTGGTGATCCCCTTCCCGCGAGGTGTCTGCGGGGCTTGTGCCACGACCGGTGAGGTGCAGTTGGTGCCGGACGTCGATGCCTTTCCGGGGCATATCGCCTGCGCGTCGTCGACACGTTCGGAATTGGTGCTGCCGGTCTTCGGTCGGGACGGCGCGCTGATCGCCGTCTTCGATATCGACAGCAATCAACCCGGTGCTTTCACGTCAGAGGACGCGGAGGAGCTTTCGGCGATGCTCACCTCCGTATTCTCGCATTGAGCTATCTGCGGGAGTTGATAGCGACGCATGCCCGACCCGGCCGCGTGGGCTGGATCGGGGTACGGGGCGTGCGGCGGGCGCAGATGCAGCCACTGGAGCGTGTCGGCGTATCAGAGGCCGGTCTGGCGGGCGACCATGCGCCCCCCGGCAAGCGCGCTGTCACGCTGATCCAAGCGGAGCATCTGCCGGTAATTGCCGCGCTGTGTGAGGGGGAGGTGACGGCGGGGGCGCTGCGCCGAAACATCCACGTCTCGGGTATCAACCTGGCCGCGCTGCGTGGGCAGGACGTGGCGGTCGGTACTGCGACGCTTCGGATCACCGGGCCCTGTGCCCCGTGCAGCCGTATGGAGGAGACTTTGGGTCGAGGCGGGTATTCCGCCGTGCGCCACCATGGCGGTTGGTGCGCCAGCGTATTGAGCGAAGGAGAGATCGCCTTGGGGGATACCGTGACTTTGACCGGCGGCGCGGCATGATTCGCCTCGCGACCGCCGCCGACCGCGAGGCCATCTGCGCGCTGCATCTTGCGTCTTGGCAGGACAGTTATGGAGGCGAATTGCCCCCGGCGTACCTGCGCGACGTGTTGCCCGATGCTATGGCGAAGAAATGGGCGACGCGGAGCTTTGCCGCACCCGAAATGACCTTCGTCGCGGAGGAAGAGGGCCGCCTTGTCGGCTTCGTCTGCGCATTGACAGACCGTGACCCCCCGCTGATCGACAACCTGCACGTTCGACCGGATCAGCGGGGGCAGGGGACGGGGGGCGCTCTCATGTCCGCGGTGAAGGATGCCTTGGCGGCGGACGGCTTTGATCATGCCTATTTGACCGTGCTGGAGTCGAACTCGCGCGCGCTGGCGTTCTACTTGGCGCGGGGCGGACGGGACGAGGGGACGGTGGACGATTTCCTGGTGGATCAACCGGTGAAAGCACGTCGGATCGGCTTCGATCTTCAAACCCGCGCCGGGATGGGATAGTCGGGCGCAAACACCGATAGGCCCTGACCATGAAATTCACCCTCTCCTGGCTGAAACGCCACCTGGATACCTCGGCCACCGTGGCTGAAATCGCCGAGACGCTGACCGACCTGGGTCTGGAAGTCGAAGGTATCGAAGACCGCGCGGCGCGGTTGCACGAGTTCACGCTGGGCTTCGTGAAATCGGCCGAGAAGCACCCCGACGCCGACCGTCTGCGCGTCTGTCAGGTTGAGACGGACGAAGGTTTGCAGCAGATCATCTGCGGCGCGCCGAACGCGCGCGCGGGCATCACCGTCGTCGTGGCCAAGCCGGGCGTTTATGTCCCCGGCATCGACACGACAATCGGCGTGGGCAAGATCCGCGGGATCGAGAGTTTTGGGATGATGGCCTCGGAGCGGGAACTGGAACTCAGCGAGGAGCATGACGGGATCATCGAACTGCCCTCGGGCGAGGTGGGTCAGCGATTCACCGATTGGCTGGCCGAGCATGACCCGGCTAAGGTCGATCCGGTGATCGAGATCGCCATCACGCCGAACCGTCCCGATGCTCTTGGCGTTCGGGGGATCGCGCGCGATCTGGCGGCGCGGGGGCTGGGTTTTCTGAAGGACCTGCCGGACCCGAAGGTCGAGGGGGCATTCGACAGCCCCGTTTCCGTGACCATCGACGCCGACACTCTGGATGGCTGCCCCGTCTTCGCGATGCGGATGATCCGGGGCGTGAAGAACGGACCGTCGCCCGCGTGGTTGCAGGATCAGCTGCGCGCGATCGGCTTGCGACCCATCAGTTTCCTTGTGGATGTGACCAACTGGTTCACCTACGACCTGAACCGTCCGCTGCATGTGTTCGACGCCGATCTGGTGAAGGGCGACCTGCGGATTCACCGCGCCAAGGGCGGCGAGGAGATCGCGGCGCTGAACGACAAGACCTATGTCTTGCCCGAGGGCGCGATGGTGGTTTCGGATGACACGGGCGTCGAGAGCATTGGCGGCATCATGGGCGGCGTGCAGACCGGTGTGACGGAAGACACCGTCAATGTGCTGATCGAGAGCGCGTTCTGGGATCATGTGCAGATCGCGCTGGCCGGTCGGGCGATGAAGATCAACTCCGACGCGCGGTACCGTTTCGAGCGGGGCGCGGACCCGGCGTTCACGCCCCATGGGCCGGATTATGCCTGCCGGATGATCTTGGATCACGCAGGCGGGGAAGTGTCGAATATGGTGATCGCGGGGGCCGTGCCAGATGTGTCCCGTGCCTACAAGTTGGACACGGCGCGGGTCGAGAGCCTGGTCGGCATGTCGATCCCGGCGGAGGTGCAGCGGGCGACGCTGACGGCGTTGGGCTTCACGCTGGAAGGCGAGATGGCGCATGTCCCGTCGTGGCGGCCCGACGTTCAGGGCGAAGCGGACCTGGTGGAGGAGGTGGCGCGGATCGCATCGCTGACCAAGCTGGAAGGCCGGCCGATGGTGCGTGCACCCGGCATCCTGCGCCCCGTTCTGACGCGAGCGCAGCAGCGCGAACGGATGGCCCGGCGAACGGCGGCATCCCTCGGGTACAACGAATGCGTCACCTATACCTTCATCGATCAGACCTCGGCGGCGCTGTTCGGGGGCGGCACCGATGCCACCCGTTTGGAAAACCCGATCAGCACCGACATGAGCCACATGCGCCCGGCGTTGCTGCCTGGCCTGTTGCAGGCGGCGGCGCGCAATCAGGCCCGGGGACAGGCCGACATGGCCCTGTTCGAACTGGGCGCTGCGTTCCAAGGCGGAGAGCCGGGTGAGCAGCACCAGCAGATATCGGGACTGCTGATCGGGTACACCGGCCCCAAAGGTGTGCACGGCGATCGGCGCGCGGTCGATGTGTTCGACGCCAAGGCCGATGCGGAGGCCGTGCTGGCCGCCCTGGGGGCCCCCGCCAAGGCGCAGATCCTGCGCGGGGTTGCCGATTGGTGGCATCCGGGCCGGTCGGGGAAAATGTGCCTCGGACCGAAAAAGGTGCTGGCCGTCTTCGGGGAAATCCATCCCAAGGTTCTCAAGGCGATGGACGTGAAGGGGCCTGCGGTCGGCTTCACGATTTGGCCTGCTGAAATTCCGGTGCCCAAGGCGCAGGGGACGTCGCGCGGCGCGCTGATCCTGGCGGACCTTCAAGCGGTGGAGCGGGACTTCGCCTTCGTGGTCGATGCTGATACGGAGGTGCAGAATCTGGTTAACGCGGCGCAGGGGGCGGACAAGGCCCTGATCACCGAGGTGCGCGTCTTTGACGAATTCATCGGGGGCAGCCTGGGCGAGGGGCGTAAATCACTGGCCCTGACCGTGCGGATGCAACCGACGGACAAGACCCTGACTGACAAGGATATCGAAGCCGTGTCGGCCAAGATCGTCGAAAAAGTGACCAAGGCGACGGGTGGCGAATTGCGCGGCTGACTGGGCGTCCAAGCCGGGCGAGCGGTGGCAGAATTTCGTGCTTCCGCTCCCCCAGGTTGGCCCGCGCCTGCCGATGCCGCGGAAAACCGGCGTGCGGGTGCCGGATTACATGCTGACTGGACCGTTCTTGACCATCCGCGAGCCTGCCAAGGATCATCACGGCCCGGAAGTGCGTCCGCGCCCTTGGTCACCCGGGGTCAGATCCGAAGATGCCGGGTTGCCCGCTCAGTCGTAGACACGCTGGTCGTCGATCACCTTGCCATCGTTGGGCAGCGCATCGACGCGTTCGACCGCGCCCTTGAGCTTGAGTACTTGCGCGACCGATGCGGCCCATTCGGCTTCGTTCCCGCCGTCAGCCTCGATCTGCACCGCCATGGCATCCATCTCACCCTGCCGCGTCACGGTCACGCGGGCGGCGCGGATTTCGGGGTGGCGGGCGACAAGGTCGGCCACCTGTTCGGGGCGCACGAACATGCCCTTGATCTTGGCGGTCTGGTCAGCGCGGCCCATCCAGCCCTTGATGCGCATGTTGGTCCGCCCGCAGGGCGATGTGCCCTGCATCATCGCCGACAGGTCGCCCGTGGCGAAGCGGATCAGCGGATAGTCGGGGTTGAGCGTGGTGACCACGACCTCTCCGACCTCGCCGGGGGGAACCGGGTCACCCGTGCCGGGGCGAACGATTTCCAGGATTACGCCCTCGTCAACGATCATGCCCTCCATCGCCGCGCTTTCGTAGGCGATGTTGCCCAGGTCGGCGGTGGCGTAGCATTGCAGGCAGGCGATGCCGCGATCGGCGTATTCCTGGCGCAGGCTGGGGAAAAGCGCACCGCCCCCCACGGCCGCGCGGGTGAAGGCGAGCTGTTCGCCCATCTGCTCGGCGCGGTCCAGGATCACCTTGAGGTAATCGGGCGTGCCCGCATAGGCAGTGCAGCCTATGTCCTTGGCGGCGCGCACCTGAAGGTCGGTCTGGCCGGTGCCTGCGGGCAGGACGCGGGCCCCGACGGCGCGGGCCCCACTCTCGAAGATCATGCCGGCGGGGGTGAGGTGATAGCCGAAGCAGTTCTGCACCGTGTCGTCCGCGCCGATGCCGCAGGCATGCAGGAATCGCCCCATGCGCCACCAATCGTGGGTGACGCCACCGGGTTCATAGATTGGTCCGGGCGACTGGAACACATGCGCCACGTTGGCGACGTGCATGCCGCCGAAAGGTGGCGTTTTCGCCTGCCATTCCGACAACTGCGATTTGCGCAGGATCGGCAGGGTCGCGAGGTCGGCCAGATCGGAAAGGTCCGTGGCGGGCAGGCAGTCTCCATCGGTCGCCGCGACGCGGGCCAATTGCGCGCGCAGGGTCGTCAATTGGGCGCTGGCGCGTTCGTCGGCGGACCGGGTTTCAAGGGCATCGTAGTGGCTCATCACGGGGTTCCTTGTCGGCGTCAGGCGGCGCGCAGGGGATAGGTGGACAGCGGTTCATACAGCGGGCCGTCTGGTGTCAGGACAGATGACCAGAGCGTGGCCCCCGTCGCCTGCACCGGGGGCAGGTCGGGGCGGCCCAAACGGGCCAGAAGACCCGGCAGCCGGTCAGTATCGCAGGGCGCGCTGCGCGAATAGCGGGTGAGGGTCATATGCGGGCGGAACCGGTCGCGGGCCAAGGTGATGCCCGCCGTCCGCGCCGCCGACCGTACCCGGTCGCGCAGGGATGTCAGCCCGTCGTCAGCAGCCACGTCCAGCACCACGGCACGCGGCTGCCCTGCCCCGAGCGCCTCGTAGGATACCGCCCGGAGGGTTGCGGCAGGCAGCGGTCGCGCGTCGAGCGTTTCGTCCAAGGTCGCCAGTCGATCTTCGGGTTGGTCGTCCAGAAACGCCAACGTCAGATGTAGATCATCGGCCTCCACGCGCCGCCCTGCGGGCAAGCGGCCCTGCGCGCGCACCAGCGGCCCGATCCAGCCCTCGGGGCAGGGAAGGCCGACAAATGCCCTCATGACAGCCAGCGTTTCCGGCGGCGATAGGACCGCACATCGCGGAAGGATTTGCGGCCTTCGTCGGACATGCCGAGGTAGAATTCCTTCACGTCCGGATTTTCGCGCAGTTCCTTGGCCGGGCCGTCCATCACGATGCGGCCCGACTCCAGGATATATCCGTAGTGTGCAAAGCGCAGCGCGACATTGGTGTTCTGTTCGGCCAAAAGGAACGTCACGCCCTGTTCTTCGTTCAGGCGTTTGACGATACCGAAGATCTGTTCGACCAGTTGCGGGGCCAGGCCCATCGAAGGTTCATCCAGCAGGATCATCTCGGGGCGGGCCATCATGGCGCGACCGATTGCGCACATCTGCTGCTCACCGCCCGAAGTGTAACCGGCTTGCGATTTGCGCCGTTCGCGCAGGCGGGGGAAATACTCGTATACCATTTCCAGGTCGTCAGCGGTGGCCTTGGCACCATCCCGGCGGGTATAGGCACCGGTCAGCAGGTTTTCCTCGATCGTGAGGTGCTCGAAGCAGTGGCGGCCTTCCATCACCTGGATGACGCCGCGCCCGACCAGGTCGGCGGGCGACAGATCCTGGATGCGGTCGCCACGATATATGATGGAGCCCTTGGTCACGTCGCCGCGTTCGGAACGCAGCAGGTTGGAAATGGCCTTGAGCGTCGTCGTCTTGCCCGCGCCGTTGCCCCCTAGAAGGGCGGTGATGCCGCCCTTGGGCACGGACAGGCTGACGCCTTTCAGGACGAGGATCACGTGATTGTAGATCACCTCGATGTTGTTGACCACCAGCAGGTTTTCCTGCGTGTTGGCCTCGCTCGTGTTATCCGGTTTGGCGTCCAGCATGGCACGTCTCCCTCGCGTTGGCATTGCGGTCCGATCGGGCCGCAGGGCAAAGGCGATGGTATCCCGGCCCGCGCGGTGCGCGGACCGGGAAAGGTTGGATCACTCGGCGCAGGCCGGGGTGATGTTGTTTTCGGCGGCGTAGGCCAGGCTGTCTTCCTGGACCAGTGGCTCGATGATCGACGCGTCAGGTGCAATGAAGCCGGTCAGCGGCTCGAACACGCCGGCGGATGCGTTCCAGCGCTGAACCAGGCCTTCGCCCGAGCCACCGTGGTTCTGACACGACACCGAGAAGACTGGCCCGATGTTCGGGTAACCCAGCTCTTCCATGCGGGCTTCGGTCATCTCCAGGGCTTCCATCCCGTCGCGCATCATCGCGGGGGTGATGGCGGTGACACCGTGGATTTCCTGCGCCTTGGCGATCGCCTCGGCGGCCAGCATCGCGGCATACATGCCACGGGTGTAGAGCACTTTGCCGACGTTCGACCCGTCACCCGCGCCCATGCCCGCATCGATCACGGCCGACTGGATCTCGGTAAAGACAGGCGCGTCCGGGTTGATGGTGTTCATGTTCAGCGACAGGTAGCCGTCGGCTGCGTCGCCGGCGGGAGTCACGTCATGCTCGGCACCGGCCCACCAGTTGCCGATGAACTGATCCATCGGGTAGCGGACGTTGGCGGCCTCCTGAACGGCTACCTGGTTCATCACGCCCCAGCCCCACATCACCACATAGTCCGGACGCTCGCGCCGGATTTGAAGCCACTGGGACTTCTGCTCCTGACCGGGGTGATCGACGGCGATCTCGGTCAGGGAAAAGCCGTGCTTTTCACCAAGCGCCTGAAGCGTGCGGATCGGCTCCTTGCCGTAGGCGGAGTTGTGATAGATCAGCGCGATGGTCTTGCCATCGAGCGAGCCGCCGTTCTGATCCAGCAGGTAGTTCACCGCGACCGAGGCCGCGTCCCAGTAGTTGGCCGGGTAGTTGAAGACGTTGTTGAAGACTTCGCCGTTCACTGCAGACGTCCGGCCGTAGCCCATCGTGTGCAACGGAATGCCATCGGCGGCCGTCTTGGGGATCAGCTGATAGGTGATGCCAGTCGACAGGGGCTGATAGACCAGCGCGCCTTCGCCCTTGGTCGACTCGTAGCATTCGACGCCTTTTTCGGTGTTGTAACCCGTCTCGCATTCGATCAGGCGGATCGGTTCACCGCCGATGCCGCCGTCCCGTTCGTTCAGGAGTGTGAAATAGTCCTGATACCCGTCCGAAAAGGGGATGCCGCCGGCGGCATAGGGGCCGGTGCGATAGCTGAGGTCCGGAATGACCAGTTCGGCCATCGCGGGGGCGGCAGCCATGACGGCGGCAACCGTGAGGGTTCCTAGTTTCTTCATGCGTGTATCCTCCCTTGATACGTTGTGCCGGTTGTCCGGCTGTTGTCGTCGCGCCTGCCTCCTCCGGCGGGTGCGTTTCGTAGGGAGGGCATTACGCTGCCCTCCGCAGGCCTGACCCTAGTGGGGGAAAGGCCAAAGTCGCAATTTCTCCTTCGTCAGGCGCCAAAGCTGCGCCAGGCCGTGCGGCTCCACGATGAGGAAGAAAACAATCAGGCCGCCGACGATCACCAGGTTCAGGTGCGCCACGATATCCGTGGGCCAGCCCAGCAGATCCACGCCGACGAGTTTCAGGACCACCGGCAACAAGACAAGGAACGCAGCCCCTGCAAAGCTGCCGAAGATCGATCCCAAGCCCCCGATGATGACCATGAAAAGGACAAGGAACGATTTCTGGATGCCAAATGCCTCGCCCACTTCGACCGCGCCCAGGTAGACCGTAAAAAACAGCCCGCCCGAAATTCCGATGAAGAAGCTGGAGATGGCGAAGGCCGACAGCTTGGCCCGCAGGGGGTTCACGCCGATGATCTCGGCGGCGATGTCCATGTCGCGGATGGCCATCCACTTGCGCCCCACCGTGCCCCGCGTCAGGTTTCGTGCCACCCATGCCAGCGCGACGACGAAGATCAGGCAGAATAGGTACTGCGCCCAGGCCTGCGTGTTGGGGCCGGTGACGATGATGCCGAAGATCGACCGCTCCGGCGCGCTGATCTGGCCGGAGGCGGAGTAGTTGTAGAACCACGACACCTTGTTGAACATCCAGACGAGGAAGAACTGCGCCGCCAGCGTCGCCACGGCCAGGTAGAACCCCTTGATCCGAAGCGATGGCAGGCCAAAGGCCGCGCCCACGGCCGCGGTGATGAAACCGGACAGGATGGTCACGGTGAACATGTCCATCCATGGAAACGATGTCATCAGCTTGTAGGAGGCATAGGCCCCCACCGCCATGAACCCGCCGGTTCCCAGCGACACCTGTCCGCAGTAGCCCACGAGGATGTTCAGGCCCAGGGCCGCGATGGCGTAGATCAGGAACGGCACCAGAAGCGACGAAGCCCAGTAGTCGTTCACCGCGAACGGCACGATCAGAAAGGCCACGGCCAGCACGACCCAGTACCCCCAACGGTCGAACTTGATGGGGAAAGTCTGGTTGTCGGCGGTGTAGGAGGTTTTGAAGTCTCCGGCTTCACGGTAGAGCATCAGATGGCCTCCATCGAGATTTTGGTATTCGCCCCAAGACGCGGGGCATGCGACCGGAACGCGTCGAACGCGTGCGCCGCCAAGGCATCGCATCCACGTGTCCCCCGCCGCGATTTCGCCATGCGGCTGGCATTTTTGTCATCGACCTTGGCGCGCGAACCAGCGAAAGGCCGATCCATGTCCACACAGGCGACTGAACTGAAAAAACTGCTCGAACTGCGCGATGCGGGCGAGGTCAACGATGCGGAGTTCGCCAAGATGCGTGAGCGCATCCTGTCGCCCGAGCGCCAAGCGGTCCTGAACGTGACGCGTGAAAGACGGGGCAGCCTTGTGCCCGGCGTACCAAACTGGATCGTAGCAACCGGCGCGTTGATCGGGGGCACCGCGCTTCTGGCGATGACCGAGGTCGGCACCTTGGCGCTGGGCGCGATCATCGTTGTTGGACTTGCCCTCATCGTGGTGTACGCGCTGAACGACCTATAGGGCCCGCGGTGCGCTTCAAACCCGTTCAATGATCTTCTCCCCAAACAATCCCTGCGGGCGGAACACCAGGAAGATCAGCGCCAGCACATAGGCGAACCAGTTCTCCGTCGCACCGCCCAGGAACGGGGCACCGATGGCGAACTCAAACAGCTTCTCGCCAACGCCGATGATAAGGCCACCCACGATTGCACCGGGGATCGACGTGAAGCCGCCCAGCATCAGGACCGGCAGCGCCTTGAGCGCAATCAGCGACAGCGAGAACTGCACGCCGGACTTGGCCCCCCACATGATGCCCGCGACCAGCGCCACGAAACCTGCGATGGACCACACCAGCACCCAGATGAAGTTGAGCGAAATGCCCACCGACAGGGCGGCCTGATGGTCGTCGGCCACGGCGCGCAGGGCACGACCCTGCTTGGTGTACTGCGAAAACAGGATCAGCCCGATCACCAGAAGCGCCGCAATGATCGTCGCCACGATGTCCAGATTGTCGATGAAGAACCCGTAGCCCAGCGCGTTGAACGTGGTCTGATCGATCCAGTCGTTGATGCCCTGCGGCAGACCCACGTCCAGGGTCTTGATCTCGGACCCCCACATCAGGTCGGCCACACCCTCAAGGAAATATGCCAGCCCGATGGTCGCCATGAACAGGATGATCGGCTCCTGATTGACCAAGTGGCTGAAGACGAACTTGTTTACCAGCCAGGCAAACACCGCCATCACGACCACCGTCAGCAGGATCGCCGCCAGCGCCGGCACGGTCCACCCGAAGTTGTGAATGTCGGTGCCGAAGGTCGCGTTGATCAGATGGCTGAAGGGCACCTGCCCGTTCTGGATGCCCACCAAGGTCATCGCCGCAAACAGCGCCATGACCCCTTGGGCATAATTGAAGATGCCGGAAGCCTTGAAGATCAGCACGAAGCCGAGGGCCACCAGCGAATACATCACGCCGGCCATCAGGCCGTTCAGGGCGACTTCCATTCCGAAGAGGACTTGATCGGGCATGGTCTCAGGACTCCAAATCGGTTTCGCGGGCGACGAAGCGGGGGTGGCCTTCGACCTCCAGAACGGAGACGGCCACCTCCATGCGAGGTTCGCGCCAGAGGGTTGATCGCAGGGTGATCGGGGAATGGGAAACAGTTCCGGTGACGTCTTCCCAACTGTCGGACCGCAACGCCTCGGATGTCCAGGCTTTCGCCTTGTCGCCTGACGTCTGTCGGTCCGGTATGATTCTATCCCACGAGACGGCACAGGATAAAGCCGCGTCTTCCCCAGGTGCCGTCGTGGTGACGGTCATGCCGGAGGGAGCGGTCCAGATATCCAATCCCGGGACGGATCCCAGCAGGGTCATCCCGTTCAGATCTGGCGGGGCCACTTCGGCCATCCGGTCGAGGCATCGGGCTTCGAACACCGACCACGCATCCGCCAACGCCGAGATTGGCATGAGCAGAAACACCGCTGCCAATGCCGTCTTCCTCTTGCCCCAAGTATCCCGGCGGGGAGGCCGAAGGCCGATGGGGGCTGGGCCCCGGCTGCCCAACCACTCAGTCATGCGCGACCCCGAGGTAGGCGTCGATTACGTCCTGGTTGTTGCGCACCTCGTCCGGTGAGCCGTCGCCGATCTTGCGACCGTAGTCCATGACGACCACGCGGTCCGACAGGTCCATCACGACGCCCATGTCATGCTCGATCAGGGCGATGGTGGTGCCGAATTCGTCGTTCACGTCGAGGATGAAGCGGGACATGTCCTCCTTCTCCTCGACGTTCATGCCGGCCATCGGCTCGTCAAGCAGCAGGAGCGAGGGTTGTGCGGCCAATGCGCGGGCCAGCTCGACGCGTTTCTTCAGGCCGTAGGGCAGGCGGCCCACGGGCGTCTTGCGGATGGCCTGGATCTCAAGAAAGTCGATGACGCGTTCGACGGCGGCGCGGTTCTCGGTCTCTTCGCGGGCGGCCTTGCCCCACCAAAGGGCCTGGGAAAGGAGGTTGGTATTCATATGCCCCAGCCGACCGCACATGACGTTGTCCAGAACTGACATGCCTTCGAACAGGGCGATGTTCTGGAACGTGCGGGCGATGCCTTGCTGGGCGACCTCGTAGGGTTTCATCGGCGGGCGCGGTTTGCCGCGGAACCAGACCTCCCCCTCCTGCGGGACATAGAAGCCGGAGATGACGTTCAGCATCGACGACTTGCCCGCGCCGTTCGGTCCGATTATCGCACGGATCTCACCCTCGCGGATGTCGAAGGAGATGTCCTTGATCGCCTCCACCCCGCCGAAGCGCAGCGTGATGTTGCGCAGGTCCATGACGGTGCTGCCGATGGTGCGCCCGTCGGGGGTGGTGAAGGTGTCGGTGTCTAGCATGAGATTACCCGTAGAGCGGGGCTGATCCCGCCTATTTCATTCAACGGTGTGAACCACGCGACATGTTCGCTTGAACTCTCGTGCATGGCTTGAGCGGCGTTTGCGGTATCAATGGGAAGCTTCATGTTTAATGGAGTGTTCCAACTATGCCGACTGCCTATCAAACTGACCTCTTTATCGAGGGTATGTTCGTGGCCCTTCTTCGCGAAGGCGAAAATATTAACAACGCGTTTCGCATAGCGATGGAAAACCCGGCTGCGCCGGATCTCAGTGAGGCAATCCGGCAGGCACGTCTGCAAAGGCATTTGCATTAGGGCCCCAATCACTCCGCCGCCTCCAGCGTCTTGACCTTCACCGGCACGACCTCGGCGTCGCACATCTTCACTGTGGCTTTGATCTTGCCCTTGCGGCCGTCTTCATAGGTCACGTCGGTCTCGGTATAGACGGTGTCCACCTCGCCATAGAGGCCCTCGATCAGGTCGGCGTATTTCTCCTCGATCAGGCGGCGTTTCACCTTTTGGGTGCGCGTCATCTCTTCGTCGTCGGCGTCCAGCTGCTTGTGGAGGACGAGGAAGCGGTGGATCTGGCACCCGGCGAGCATGTCATCCTCGGCAACCAGCTTGTTCACCTTGTTCACGTGATCGGTGATCGTGGCGATCACGCGCGGGTGCTGCGCCAGCTCCTGATACGATGCGTAGGCAATGTTGTTGCGTTCGGCCCAGTTGCCGACAGCGGTCAGGTCTATGTTGATGAAGGCCACGCAGCGGTCGCGCCCGTTGCCGAAGACCACGGCCTCGTAGATGTCAGGGAAAAACTTGAGCTTGTTTTCGACGAACTTGGGCGCGAACAGCGCGCCGGAGGCCATCTTGCCCACGTCCTTGGCCCGGTCGATGATCCGCAGATGCCCGGTCCCCTCCTCGATGAAGCCCGCGTCGCCGGTGGCGACCCAGCCCTCCGCGTCTTTGGTGGAGGCGGTGGATTCCGGGTTGTTGTAATATTCCACGAAGCTGCCGGGGGAGCGGTAGAAGACCTCTCCGTTTTCAGCGATGCGCAACTCCACGCCCGGCGTTGGCGTTCCGACGGTGTCGGAGCGGACCTCGTGGTCCTTCTGCTGGGTGATGAAGACCGAAGCCTCGGTCTGCCCGTACAGTTGTTTGAGGTTGATCCCGATGGAGCGATAGAAATCGAACAATTCCGGCCCGATCGCCTCTCCGGCGGTGTAGCCGACGCGCACACGGCTCAGCCCCAGGGTATTCTTGAGCGGGCCGAATACCAGCAATTCGCCAAGCTTGTACTTTAACCGGTCGAACAGCCCGACCTCTTCGCCGTCTAGCAGGCGCGGGCCGACGGTTTTCGCATGTGCCATGAAGTAATCGAACATCGCCTTCTTCAGGCGGCTCGCATCCTCCATTCGGATCATCACGTTGGTCAGCTGTGTCTCGAAGACGCGGGGCGGGGCGAAGTAATAGGTCGGCCCGATTTCCCGCAGGTCGGACATGATTGTGTCCGCGCTTTCGGGGCAGTTGACGGTGAAGCCCGTGACCATCGCCTGCCCGATGGAGAAGATGAAATCCCCGACCCAGGCCATGGGCAAATAGGCCAGCACCTCGTCGGTCTGGCGCAGATGATCGAACCCGCTGGAGGCCTTGGAGGTCGAGACGATGTTGTCGTGGCTGAGTACAACGCCCTTGGGTTTTCCGGTCGTGCCAGAGGTGTAGAGCATCACGCAGGTGGTCGCGCCCGTCTGCTGCGCACGACGGCGGTCCATCTCGGCGCGGTCGGTGTTGCGGCCCGTCTCGCGCAGAGTCTCCATCGAGGACATGACGCTGTGGTCGTATTTCCGCAGCCCCCCACCATCAAGGTAGACGATGTGGCGCAGACCCTCGATCCGGTCTTTCACTTCCACGACCTTGTCGACCTGTTCCTGGTCGCCCGCGATAACGAACTTGGCCGAGCAATTTCCCAGCACATAGGCGATCTCCTCGCCCACCGCATCCTGGTAAAGCGGCACCGGAATGCCGCCCGCGCATTGCACCGCGACCATGGACATGTAAAGTTGCGGGCGGTTGCGCCCGATAACGGCGACATGCTCCCCGATCTCCAGCCCGAGGGCGATCAGGCCGCGGGCCATCTCCTCAACCTCGGTCCGGGCCTCGGCCCAAGTCCATTGCTGCCATATCCCGAATTCCTTTTCGCGATAGGCTGCGGCGTCTCCGAATTCGGTGGCGTTACGGTTCAGGAAAGCCGGAATCGTGGATAGATCGGTCATGCGTAAGTTCTCCCCCGCATCCCTCCCAGAATGCGGCCCTTGGTGATCATAGCGTTACGATTCCTTCACCCGTGTTTCCCAATTCTAACGAATTGTAACAGCTTGCTGCGCGCCCACCTCATGATACCGTCGGGCTATGACAAGCACGCGCGGCACCCCCGCCAGCCTGACGCAGGCTGGGCTGAACCTGATCGGACAGGCCCTGTCGATCTATGATGCGGACCTGCGACTTACGGTCAGCAACCGGCGATTTGCCACGATGTTCGACCTGCCGGACGCCTTGTCGCGCCCCGGCGCGTCTTTCGCCGACACGATTCGATTTCTGCTTGAGCGGGGCGAATACGGGGCGGTAGACGATATCGATGCGATGCTGACCGAACGCGTGGCGCAGGCCCGCGCGTTCGAGCCGCATTACCTTGAACGTACGCGGCCGTCCGGGCAGATCATCTCGGTCGAAGGCTCGCCGCTGCCGCAAGGGGGGTGGGTGACCGTCTATACCGACATCACCGTGGCGCGTGCGCAGGAGCGTCTGCTGCGGGCCCGCTCTGAGGTGTTGTCCGAGCAACTGCTGGAACGCCACGAGGCACTGGAGCTGGCCAACCGCCAGTTGGCCGCCACCAACGCCGCCCTGCGGCAGGCGCAGAGCGAAGCGACCGAGATGGCGGCGCGGATCCAGATGACGACCGAGATGCTGCCCGCTCACATCGCGCGACTGGACCGGGACCGGCGCTATACATTTTCGAACCGTCGTCTGGGCGCGGTCATGCCGGGTGCCAAGTCTGACATCCTCGGCATGACCATGGCAGAGGCGCTGGGCACGCGGACTTATGCCGATATCAAACCGCGCCTGACGGCGGCGCTGGAGGGCACCCCCTCGGTTTTCGAGATCACCCATGACGCCTCGGCCCGCCGTATCCGTGTGAGCTTCACCCCCGACCGGGACGAGGACGGCGTGACCGGCGTCTATGCCCTGTCGGTCGATATCACCGAGGAGGCGCAGGCCCGTGCCGCGCTGGCGCAATCCGCAGGCCGTCAGGTTGCGGCCCAGCTCACGAGCGGGATGGCGCATGACTTCGCCAATCTTCTCACGATCATCCTCGGGCAAAAGGACCGCCTGACCGGCCTCGACCTACCGCCCGGGGCGGCCAAGGCGATCGAGGCGATAGGTTTGGCGGCGACGCGGGGCGGTGCGTTGATCGACCGGATCGCCGGGCTGTCGGGCCCACGCGACCTGTCGCCCCGTGCGACCAACCTGGCGGCGTTCCTGGCCGAAGTCGTCCTGCTGGCAGAAGCGTCGCTTCCAGGCGGGATCACCCTGAACTGGTTAGTCGACGGGCTGAATGAGCCGGTATTGCTCGACCCCGAGGCGCTGCGCGATGCCGCGCTGAACTTGATCCTGAATGCCCGCGACGCCATCGGAGAGGATAAAGGCGCGATCACCGTGGCGGCCCGAAACGTACGCGACACTTGGGTCGACCTTATCGTGGCCGACAGCGGGCCGGGATTCAGCACCCAAGCGCTGCAAAAGGGGGTGGAGCCGTTCTTCACCGAAAAGGGCGAGGATGGTACGGGCTTGGGCCTGTCGATGGTCTATGACGTGGTGAAACTGGCCGGCGGGCGCACTAGGCTGGAGAATGCGCCTGGCGGTGGTGCACAGGTTACCTTGCGTCTGCCGCTGCGCACGCCGCCGCCGGGTCCGCCGCCAATGCTGATCCTGCTGGTCGAGGATGCGCCCCATATCCGCGAGGCCGTGCGCGACCGCCTGGTGACGGCGGGGCATTCGGTTCTGGAAGCTTCCTCCGTCACGGAAGCGCGGGACCTCATGGACATTGAGGGCATTGCCATGGTCCTGTCGGACATCATGCTGAAATCTTGTGAAACTGGCCTCGACCTGGTGCGGACGGCCGCTGCCCGAAACCTGCGCGTCGCGCTGATGACCTCGCTGCCGCATGACGCACCGCTCTACCGCGAGGCGGTGGCGGAATGGCCGGTTATCCGCAAGCCGTTCACGCTCGAGAAACTTGCGGCGGCCCTGGCATGATGCCCCGCGTTGCCATTCTGGACGATGATCCTCAGATCCGCGACTTGCTGGCCGACGCGTTGCTGGCCTCTGGGATGCAGGTCAGCACCTACGCCCGTGCTGCCGCGTTCGAGTCTGCCCTGCGCCAATCCACCCCCGACGTTTGCCTGGTTGATCTGGGCCTTCCGGACCGGGATGGTCTGGCCGTCGTGTCGCAACTGGCGCTGGAGGGCGGCGCGGCGATCATCATCATCTCCGGGCGCGGGCAGGTGCAGGACCGGATCACCGGACTTGAGCTGGGCGCGGACGACTACGTGGTCAAACCCTTCGAACCCGCCGAGATCGTGGCCCGTGTGCGTGCGCGCCTGCGCAAGACCCCCACGGCCCCCGCGCGCACTATCGCGCGGTTCGGGCCGTTCACGGCAGATTTCGACCGCTTCACTCTCACGGGGCCGCCGGGTCAGGTAAAGGACGGCGAAGTCGGCTTCAGCCAGGCCGAGGCCGAAATCCTGCGCCTGTTCCTTGGCCGCCCCCGCCGCCTATTGTCGCGTGCCGAGATGCAGGAGGCCTTGGGCGGCAGCGCCAGTGAAAGTTTCGACCGCGCCATCGATGTGCGGGTTTCGCGTCTGCGCGCGAAAATGGGGGAAGATCCGAAAAACCCCGCGCTGATCAAGACGATCTATGGCGCAGGATATATCTTTCTGGGCGAAGTCGCCTGGTCATAGGGTTCGCCGAAACCGCTGGCGGGCAGTTCCGCCCTGGCCGCGCAACCTGACGGGGCGAGTCGGTTCAGTGGCGGTTGATGATCTTGGTGTGCAGCGCCTTAATCTTTTCGCTGGCTGTCGTCTCGAACAGCGGCGGGATCAGCGCATGGATCAGGGCTGCACCTCCGGCGGCGAAGAGCGCACCGGCAAAGCCGAGAGCAAAGCGCATGTGCCCAAAATAGCTTTCGTCCACCGAAGCGGGATGGTCCTGAAATCCGCGAATGAACTGAGCGATTTGGGTCATGGTAGCCTCCGGTTTCTGAACTGTGGCCAGTTTGTCAGGTATATGGAGTCAAAATATCCCAAAGACGCTGGATGGCTTTCAATTTGTGGGATATCTTCCTGATCATGACGACTATTATAGACGAAACTGACCGCCGAATCCTACGGCAGCTGCAAATCGACACAACAGCCAGTCTCGACACATTGGCCGAGCGTGTCAGTCTTTCGCGCAACGCCTGTTGGCGGCGGATCAAGCGGCTGGAGGAGGCGGGCGTGATCCGTGAACGCGTTGCCCACTTGGATGCCGCACTGCTGGGCCTCGGGCTGTCTGTCCTGGTGATGATCCGCGTCGGCACGCACGATCAGACCTGGTTGAACAAGTTTCAGGCCGCCGTCGCCTCGATGCCGGAAATCCAGGGCGCGCACCGGATGACGGGTGACCTCGACTATGTGCTGCGGGTTCGGGTGGCTGACGTGGCCGACTATGACCGGTTCTACAAGGCCCTGATCGCACGGGTGCAGATGGCTGACATCTCGGCCAGCTTCGTCATGGAAAACATCAAGGACACGACCGCACTGCCCATCTGAATGTTTTGACGCGCCGCCGGTTTCGAAGGGGTTCCGGTCGGCCTACGTTCAGGCGGCGAATGCGGGTGCCGAACATAGGAACTGCAATCCCGCGACCGGCTCACCCCGGTTTACGCAGGCAAGGCGTCTCTGCTTTCCAAATACTCGATCAGACGTCTTCCACCATCGCGACGCCGGGCAGGGAGCGCAGGGCCCCTTTCACCTTCGGGTTCACCGGGTAGAGATCGGGCAGGCGCAGCTCAACCTCGCCGGGCAGATCATCGCCCAGCAGGCACAGGTGCAGCGGGCCGCGCCCGCGCGCCCCCGACTCACCCGACAGGCGGGCAAGTAGTCCTTGCAATGGTCCGATGGCGTCCGGTTCATCCAGGAAGACGCGCAGGCCGACCTGCGGGGCCTGGTCCACTGCATCATCCATCGGGGTGACGGCGCGGGCCAGCAACTTGAGCTGGTCCGACTCCTGCGTCGCTTCGACTTGCAGGATTACGCGACACCCGGCTTCCAGATGTTCCCGGCTGGCATCCAGCGTGTCGGAGAAGACCATCGCCTCGTAGGCCCCGGTCGGATCACTGGCCTGAAGGAACGCGAAGCGGTTGCCGCGCGCGGACTTGCGTTCCTGCCGGGAGGAGACGATACCGGCGATCTTGGCCACCATCGGCCCATTACGGGTCTGCGCCTGCACGTCGGCCAGCGTTAGAACCTTCTGTCGTTTAAGCGCGATCATGTAGTCATCGAGCGGATGGCCGGACAGATAGAAGCCGATGGCCTTGAACTCCTCACCCAGGCGTTCGGCCGGAAGCCAGTCATCGCGGAAGGGCAGGCGCGGCTCCGGCAGATCGTCGCCCGCTTCGCCGAACAGGCTGACCTGGTTGGAGGCGCGTTGTTCATGGATGGCGGCGGAATAGCCGACCAGCCCGTCCAACGCCTCCAGCAAGCGGGCGCGATTGTCGTCGATCTGATCGAACGCCCCGGCGCGGGCCAGCATCTCCAGCGGGCGCTTGCCCACGCGCTTGAGGTCCACCCGGCGGGCGAAATCGTAGAGCGTCGAGAAGGGCTTCTCGCCGCGGCCGTCGACCACCAGCCCCATGGCCTCCACACCCACGTTCTTGAGCGCGCCCAGCCCATACACCAGCTTGCCGTCTGCCACGGTAAACCGCGCGGCGGAGCGGTTGACGCAGGGTGGTACGATTTCCAGCCCGAGGCCACCGCGATCCGTCGCCTTGCGGACCTCCTCGGCATAGACCGACAGCTTGTCGGTCAGGTGAATGTCGGAATTCATGATTCCGGCCATGAACTCGACCGGGTGGTTCGCCTTGAGCCAGGCCGTCTGGTAGCTGACGACGGCATAGGCGGCTGCGTGGGATTTGTTGAAACCGTAGTTGGCGAACTTGTCGAGGAGCGCCCAGACCTCGTCTGCCTTCTTGGCATCGACACCGTTCTTGGCGGAGCCTTCCAGGAAGATCGGTTTCTGCGCGTCCATCTCCGCCTGGATCTTCTTGCCCATCGCGCGGCGCAGCAGGTCGGCCCCGCCCAGCGAATACCCGGCCATTTCCTGCGCGATCTGCATCACCTGTTCCTGGTAGACGATGATGCCCTGCGTCTCGTCCAGGATATGGTCGATGGAGGGGTGCAGGGTGTCGCGCGTGCTCAGCCCGTTCTTCACCTCGCAATACTTCGGAATGTTCTCCATCGGTCCGGGACGGTACAGCGCGACCAGGGCCACGATGTCCTCAATGCAGGTCGGCTTCATGCGCCGCAACGCATCCATCATACCCGTGGATTCAACCTGGAACACGGCGACTGTGCGCGCGGCGGAGTAAAGCTCGTAACTGGCCGTGTCGTCCAGCGGGATGGCGTTGATGTCGTTCTCGGTGCCCGGTGCCGGCGCGTAGAGTTGCCGCCCATCGGCGGCCATATGGATGTCGCGTCCCTGCGCCCGGATCAATTCGACCGCGTTCTGCACCTGCGTCAGCGTCTTGAGGCCAAGGAAGTCGAATTTGACCAAGCCGGCCTTCTCAACCCATTTCATGTTGAACTGCGTCGCCGGCATGTCCGACCGGGGGTCCTTGTAGAGCGGCACAAGCCGGTCCAGCGGCCGATCCCCGATCACGACGCCGGCGGCGTGGGTCGAGGCGTTGCGCAGCAAGCCCTCCAGCTTCTCGGCATAGTCCAGCAGGCGTTTGACCGGGTTCGATCGCCCCTCCCGCCGATCCTGTTCGCTCTCTCGGGCGGCTTCGCGCAGGCGCGGCTCGTCCGCCAGGGCCTTGGTGATCGAGACGGGTTTGACGCCTTCCACGGGGATCATCTTCGAAAGCTGGTCGCACTGGAAATACGACATGCCCAGCACGCGCCCCACGTCCCGCACGGCGGCCTTGGACAGCAGCGCGCCGAAGGTGATGATCTGCCCCACCTTGTCTCGACCGTACTTGTCCTGAACGTAGTGGATCACCTCTTCCCGGCGATCCATGCAGAAGTCGATGTCGAAGTCCGGCATCGATACACGTTCGGGGTTCAGGAACCGCTCGAACAGGAGCGCATAGCGCAGCGGATCAAGGTCGGTGATCGTCAGCGCATAGGCCACCAGCGATCCCGCGCCAGACCCGCGACCGGGACCCACTGGGATGTCGTGATCCTTGGCCCATTTAATAAAGTCGGCCACGATCAGGAAATAGCCCGGAAAGCCCATCCCCTCGATAATGCCCAACTCGTACTCGAGGCGTTTTTCGTATTCCTCCACCGGGGCGGCATGGGGGATGACGGCCAGGCGCGCGCGCAATCCCTCCTCGGACTGGCGGCGCAATTCCTGCACCTCGTCGTCGGCGAATTTCGGCAGGATCGGATCGCGCCCATAGGTTTTAAAGGCGCAGCGGCGCGCGATCTCGATCGTGTTTTCCAGCGCCTCGGGCAGGTCGGCGAACAGAGCGGCCATCTCGGACTGCGAGGCGAAGTGGTGGCGCGGCGTGACCTGCCGGCGCGGTGCCTGCTGATCAACATAGGAACCTTCGCCAATGCACAGGAACGCGTCATGCGCCTCGTGCATCTGTGGATCGGGGAAATAGACGTCGTTTGTCGCCACCAGCGGGATACCGCGCGCATAGGCCTGCTCGACATGGAACCGCTCGGTCGGTTCTGGTGCGCGCTGGCGTTGCAACTCGATATAGAGCCGGTCGTCAAAGATGCCGTGAAGCCGCTCCAGCAGGGCTTCGGCCTTGGCCTCCTGCCCGTCGGCCACCAGCCGCCCGACGGTGCCGTTGGGTCCGCCAGTCAGGCAGATCAATCCGTCGGAGAACTCGGCCAGCTCCTCCACCGTGACCTGCGGCAGCATGTCGGGCCGCTCCAGGTACAGGCAGGAATTGATCCGCATCAGGTTCTCGTATCCCGCCTCCGTCTGCGCCAGCAGGACAACCGGTGCCGGTTTGCGTGGTTTTTCCCCCGGCGCGGCCGGGTCGTGCATGATATCGATCTGGCAGCCCATGATCGGCTGGATGCCGCGCGCCGAAAGACCGGTCGCCGCCTCCAGCGCGGCAAACATATTGTTCGTGTCGGTCACCGCGACGGCCGGCATCTGGTTCTTCACCACCAGGTCAGGCAGCTTTTTCAGCCGCACCGCCCCTTCGAGCAGAGAGTATTCGGTGTGCACGCGCAGGTGGATGAATCGGGGATCAGGCATGGGTGCATCTAGCCATGCGACGCGGCCCACCGAAAGCCCGATCTGCTGCTGGCGTTGCCGGGCGGACTTGCAAATCATCCATTTGGCGGGTTTCATCGGTACGTTCCTTCTACGCCGCATCGAAGGGACGGGTCCTGGCATCTGGTATCGCGGCGAAAGACGACATGGACATTCCCTTCCGCCTGAACGGTGAGGACACGACAGTCACGTGCTCCGACCCGACGATGACCCTTTTGGACTGGCTGCGCGAAAGTCGCGGTCTGATGGGCACCAAGGAGGGCTGCAACGAAGGGGACTGCGGGGCCTGTTCGGTGATCGTGACCGGGGCCGACGGGCAGGCGAAGGCGCTCAACGCCTGTATCCTGTTCCTGCCGCAGCTGGCGGGCAAGTCCGTGCGCACGGTCGAGGGGGTCGTCGCCCCCGACGGCACCCTGCACCCTGTTCAGCAGGCAATGATCGACCACCACGGCTCCCAATGTGGCTTTTGCACGCCGGGTTTCGTCACCACGATGGCCGCGGCCCATGCGAACGGCGCGACCGATCACGAGGACCAGATCGCTGGCAACCTTTGCCGCTGCACCGGCTACGCGCCCATCCTGAGGGCGGCAAAGACCGCGCAACAGGCACCCGTCCCTGCTCATATGGCGGAACTCCCGGTCTCCGCTTCCCAAATACTCGAATCCGAACATCACCACCCGCGCGGTGCAGATGAACTGGCGGCCTGGTACCTGGAAAACCCGGACGCCACGCTTGTTGCCGGGGCCACCGATGTGGGGCTTTGGGTGACGAAGCAATTCCGTCCGCTTGGCAAACTGGCCTTCCTTGCGGGCTGTGACGATCTGAAAGGCGTCAAGATCACCGAGGACGAGATTTCCCTCGGCGCAATGTGCGATATGGAAACCCTGCGCCACGCCATGGCCCCTCATTTCGCCAGCTTCTCCGAACTGCTGCGCCGGTACGGCAGCGTGCAGGTCCGCAACGCGGCGACCCTTGGTGGCAACATCGCCAACGGCTCCCCCATCGGCGACAGCCCGCCCGCGCTGATTGCCCTTGGCGCGACGTTGCACCTGCGGCGCGGGGAAACGCGCCGGTCGATGCCGTTGGAGGCCTACTTTCTGGAGTACGGAAAACAGGACCGTCAGCCCGGCGAATTCGTGGAGCGCGTGACGATCCCGCGTCAGGCCGACACCCTCGTCTGCCACAAACTGTCCAAGCGTTTCGATCAGGACATCTCCGCCGTCTGCGGCGCGTTCAACCTGACGGTGGAGGATGGCACAATCACCGCCGCCCGCGTGGCCTTTGGTGGCATGGCGGGCACGCCCAAACGCGCCGCCGCGACCGAGGCCGCGCTGACTGGAAAGCCGTTCGGTGCGGCGACGCTGGCCGAGGCGGCAAAATCCTTGGCCCGTGATTTTTCGCCGCTCAGCGATATGCGTGCCTCTGCCAACTATCGCCTGCACGCGGCCGAAGGAATGCTGCGCCGTCTGGCCGACCCGGCCCCGTCGATCCTGAAGGTAAGGGCATGAGCGTCGCCAAACCCCTGCCGCATGAAAGCGCGCGCCTGCACGTGACGGGGGCCGCACGCTACACCGACGATGTCCCCGCGCCCGCCGGATGCCTGCACCTTGCGTTTGGGGTGTCGGACATCGCGCGCGGTACGCTTGAAGCGCTTGACTTGGATGCGGTCCGCGCGGCCCCCGGCGTCGTCGCTGTGCTGAGCGCCGCCGATCTTGATCCGATGCCGGATTGCTCGCCCTCCCTGCATGACGAGCCGTTGCTTTGCACCGGGGAAATTCACTACGCGGGGCAACCGCTCTACGTTGTCGTCGCCGACAGTCACCTGCACGCCCGCCGCGCGGCGCGGTTGCACAAGGCAACGGTGACCGAAGGTGACGCGATCCTGACCGTGGAGGACGCATTGGACGCTGAATCCTGGTTCGACGGCGGTCCCCGCGTCTGGACCGATGGCGATGTGGAGGCGGCGCTGGCCGCGGCACCCCACGTCCTGACCAGCCAGATCGAGATGGGCGGGCAGGAGCATTTCTACCTTGAAGGGCAGGCCGCGCTTGCCGTGCCGTCAGAGGCCGGGGAGATGCATGTCTTCACCTCCACCCAGCATCCGACCGAGATTCAGCACAAGGTCGCCGATGCGTTGGGCGTGCCGATGCATGCCGTGCGCTCGGAGGTGCGGCGCATGGGCGGCGGGTTCGGCGGCAAGGAAAGCCAGGGTAACGCGCTGGCCATCGCCTCTGCACTGGCCGCGCGGCTGACGGGGCGTGCCTGTCGAATGCGTTATGACCGCGATGACGATTTCATCGTGACCGGAAAGCGGCACGATTTCCGCATCGCCTACGAAGTCGGTCACGACGACCGGGGCCGTGTGCTGGCGGTGAAATTCAAACATTGGACGCGCTGCGGCTGGGCGCAGGATCTGTCGTTGCCGGTGGCCGACCGCGCCATGCTGCACGCCGACAACGCGTACGACATCCCCGCGATGTCCATCGAGAGCTGGCGGCTGCGCACGAACACGCAATCGGCCACTGCCTTTCGGGGATTCGGTGGGCCGCAGGGGATGCTGGGGATCGAGCGGGTGATGGACCACGTGGCGCATGTGACGGGTCTGGACCCGTTGCAGGTGAGGTTGCGGAATTTCTACGCCGATACGATCGGTGAGATCGGAGCCTCCGGCGGGGATATTTCTGAAACGAAGAAGACGGGTCGCACCCATTACGGTCAGCAGGTCACCGACTTCTGTCTGGGTGCGTTGACGTCGCGATTGGCCGAGACGTGCAATTATGCCGAACGCAAGGCGCGCGTGGCTGACTGGAACGCTGCCAATGCGGTGCTGAAACGGGGCATTGCACTGACCCCGGTGAAGTTCGGGATTTCCTTCACGCTCACGCATTTGAACCAGGCGGGCGCGCTGGTGCACGTGTATGCGGACGGGTCGATCCACCTGAACCACGGTGGCACCGAGATGGGGCAGGGCCTGCATTCCAAGGTCGTACAAGTGGCCGCCGACCGGTTCGGGTGTGATGTCGCGCGCGTAAAAGTGGCGGCGACGGACACGTCCAAGGTGCCCAATACCTCGGCCACGGCGGCGTCATCGGGGGCGGATCTGAACGGGATGGCGGTCAAGGCCGCCTGCGACACCATCCGGGACCGGATCGCCGACTTCCTGGCCCAGGCGCATCAAGCGGACGCGGCAAAGGTGGTCTTCGCCGATGATTGCGTGACGGTCGGCGGTGAGGTCTACCCTTTCGAGAAAGCAGCCGCGATGGCCTATGCAGGGCGCGTCTCGCTATCGTCCACCGGCTTCTACGCCACGCCCGAGATTAGCTGGGATCGGGAAGCGGGTTGGGGTCGGCCGTTTTACTACTTCGCTTACGGCGCGGCCTGTTCCGAGGTAGTGATTGACACACTGACCGGGGAAAACCGCATCCTGCGGACGGATATCCTGCACGACGCCGGGGCTTCGCTGAACCCGGCGCTGGACTTGGGTCAGATCGAGGGCGGCTTCGTGCAGGGGGCGGGCTGGCTTACGACAGAAGAACTGGTTTGGGATGACAAGGGCCGCCTGCGCACGCACGCGCCATCGACCTACAAGATCCCCTGTGCGTCGGATCTGCCGCCCGTGTTCAACGTGGATCTTTGGCAGGCCGCCAACCGGGAGGAGACGATCTATCGCTCCAAAGCGGTGGGCGAGCCACCGTTCATGCATGGGATAAGCGTTCTGATGGCCCTTTCGAATGCGATCGCGGCCTGTGGCCCTGCCTATCCGGACTTGGACGCGCCCGCCACGGCGGAGCGGGTGCTGGGCGCGGTACGGGCAGTTTCGTGACGTTGGACGCCGCGCGTCTGGGCACCTTGATTGCGGTTCATGGGCCGGTTGCCCGCGTGCTTGTGGTAGGGGTCCGTGGATCCGTGCCGCGCGGGCGGGGAACGTCGATGGTGGTTTGGGCCGATGGCAACGATGGCACCATTGGTGGCGGGGCACTTGAATGGCAGGCCATGCGCGCCGCGCTGGACGTTTTGCGCGACGGGAGGAGCAGGGTGATGCGCCTTCCACTCGGCCCTGCGCTCGGCCAATGCTGTGGGGGTGCGGTCACGCTGGTCATCGAGCGTCTGGACGACACGCCACCCGATCCCTGGATTCGCCGGGTCGAAGGTGCGTTGGCCTGCCCGGATATGACCGGTTTCACGTTTCGGGACGGCTGGCTGCGCGAGGAGACCTTTGTCCCGGCGCGCGTGGTCTGGGTCTGGGGCGCGGGGCACGTGGGTGCGGCCTTGGTCAACATTCTGGCACCCTTGCCGGATTTCGCGGTCCGCTGGGTGGATGACACGCCCGGCCGCTTTCCCGCTGTACCGGAGGGTGTCAGCAGGCTGGTGGCGGCAGACATGCCCCGTGCGATGGCCCACGCGCCGAAGGATGCCGAACATATCATCCTGAGTTACAGCCACGATATCGACCTGGCACTTTGCCATGCGGCACTTTTGCGAGGGTTCGCGTTCTGCGGGCTGATCGGGTCGGCGACGAAATGGGCAAGGTTCAGAAGCAGGCTCGTCGCATTGGGGCACAGCGAAGAGGCAATCGCGCGCATCACCTGCCCGATCGGTGACCTTGCGCTGGGGAAACATCCGCAAGCCATTGCCGTCGGCGTCGCGGCCAGTTTACTCTCTCGGCAGTTGTCCGCCGAGACGACAGGGGAGACGACCGCGTGACCATTCTTCTGGAGCTTGACGGCCTGACCAAGGCCTACCCCGGCGTGGTCGCCAACTCCGATGTATCCTTCAAGATCCGCGCGGGCGGTGTGCATGCCCTGTTGGGCGAGAACGGTGCGGGCAAGTCGACGCTCGTCAAGACGATCTACGGCCTGGTCAAGCCCGACCGCGGTACGATGACCCTGAAGGGCGCGCGCTATGCCCCGGTCGAGCCGCGCGCGGCGCGGGCGTCGGGCGTGGCGATGGTGTTCCAGCATTTCAGCCTTTTTGAAGCGCTTTCCGTGGCCGAAAACGTGGCTCTCGGCATGGAGAACCCACCGAAATTGCGCGATCTGGCGGCCCGTATTCGCGATGTGTCAGAAGAATACGGTCTTCCGCTGGATCCGGATCGCCGTGTCGGCGACCTGTCCGCCGGGGAGCGTCAACGCGTTGAGATCATTCGCTGCTTGTTGCAGGATCCCAGCCTTCTGATCATGGACGAACCGACCTCCGTTCTGACCCCGCAGGAGGTTGAAATCCTGTTCGCGACATTGCGTAAGCTTTCGAGCGAGGGGACATCAATCCTTTATATTTCGCACAAGCTGGAGGAGATCCGCGCCCTGTGCGATGCGGCCACGATCCTGCGCGGCGGCAAGGTCGTCGGAGAGACTGACCCACGTCAGGCGACGGCTGCTGAACTGGCCGAGCAGATGGTCGGAACCAAGCTGACCGCGCCCAAGGCGGCGGGTGGGAAGGCGGGGGAAACCGTGCTGCAAGTCAACGCCTTGTCCATGCCACCCGCGTCCCAGTTCGGCACGCCCTTGCGGGACGTCAACCTAACGGTTCGCGCGGGCGAAGTTCTGGGCATCGGTGGGGTCGCGGGCAATGGTCAGGACGAGCTTCTGGCCGCGCTCTCGGGCGAGCGGCTGACGGCTAGGGGTGCGGTCACGCTGAATGGGGCGGACATGTCGCGACTGGCCCCGACCGCGCGGCGGGCGGCGGGGTTGCTGACCGGGCCGGAGGAGCGTCTGGGCCATGCCGCCGTGCCCGACATGACGCTGATCGAGAACGCTGCGCTGACCGGGGCCGCGCGCAAGGGGATGCTGTCGAACGGGTTCCTGAACTGGAGCAAGGCGCGGATATTTGCCGATGAAATAATTGAGAAATTCGACGTCCGTACTCCATCCGCGCAGGTCGCGGCGCGGTCGCTTTCCGGGGGCAACTTGCAGAAGTTCGTCATCGGGCGCGAGGTGTTGCAGGACCCGCGTGTTCTTGTCGTCAATCAGCCGACCTGGGGCGTGGATGCGTTGGCCGCGTCGGCCATTCGACAGGCCCTTCTGGACCTGGCGGGGCAAGGTGCGGCGATCGTGGTGATCAGCCAGGACCTTGATGAACTGCTGGAGATATCCGACCGGTTCGCGGCCCTGAACGGCGGTCGTCTGGGGGAAATCGTGCCCACCAACACCCTGACGATGGAGAAAATCGGCCTGATGCTGGGCGGGGCGCATGACATGGAGGTGGCGCATGTCTGAGAGCCGGGAAAATCACGTATTCCAAGCGGGTGACGGACGGGTGATCCGCGTCGGACGTTCGGCGGTTCGGGAATGATCCGGCTGGAACGCAGACCGACGCCGTCACGGGGCTGGGGTGCCGCCTCGCCGGTGCTGGCGGTCGCGCTGACGATGGTGGCCGGCGCGCTGATGTTCTCCGCGTTGGGCAAGAACCCGGCAGAGGCGCTGCGGACGATCTTCTGGGATCCGGTTTTCGGGGAGTTCGCGTGGTACTTCCGCGGGCAACTTCTGGTGAAGGCGGGTCCGCTAATCCTGATCGCGGTGGGTCTGTCGATGGGATTTCGCGCGGGCGTCTGGAATATCGGGGCCGAGGGGCAGTACATCGTCGGCGCAATCTGCGGGGCGGCGGCGGGACTGGCGTTCTATCCGTCCGAAAGCTGGCTCATCTTTCCGTTCATGGTGATCTGCGGGGCACTGGGCGGGATCGCCTGGGCCATGATCCCCGCACTGCTCAAGGTGAAGTTTGGAACTAACGAGATCCTGGTGTCGCTGATGCTGGTCTACGTGGCCGAGAACCTGCTGGCGTCGGCCGCCGTCAATTGGCTGCGCAACCCGGATGCCGTCGGGTTTCCCGGCTCGCGCAACCTTTCGCGGTGGGAGGCGTCGGCCAACCCGGAACTTATCACGGGCACGGGAATGCACTGGGGCGTAGTTGCCGCGCTGATCGCGGTGATCTTCGCCTATGTCATGCTGGCGCGGCACCTGATGGGGTTCCAGATCCGGCTGGCGGGGGCTGCGCCACGGGCCGCGCGGTTCGGGGGCGTGAACACGGCGCGGCTGGTCGTGTTTTGCCTCGGGTTGTCGGGGATGCTGGCCGGGCTTGCGGGCCTATTCGAGGTGACGGGTCCGGCGGGACAGATCAGCATCGACTTCGCATCCGGCTATGGCTTCACGGCGATCATCGTGGCGTTCCTCGGCCGGTTGAACCCACTGGGCATCGTAGCCGCGGGGCTGTTGATGGCGCTGACGTATGTGGGCGGAGAATCGGCCTCGGCCAACCTTGGCCTGCCTTCGGCGGCGATCTCGGCGTTTCAGGGGATGTTGCTGTTCTTTCTGCTGGCCGTGGATGTGTTGACGAATTTCCGCATGCGGTTTGGGCGCGGGGTGGCGGTATGACCAAGATGGACCGACCGGACGGGCTGGGCCTGCTTTGGATCGCGGCGGGGGCGGGGCTGGCGCTGCTGTTCGTGGTGGTAACGGTCGTGGCGATCGCCGGGAAATCGGCCTTGCTGGCCATGGCGGTCGGGGCGGGCCAGCCGGGAGGCGGGGCACCCGTGATCGCCGGACTGCTGACGGTCGCCTTATTGATCGCCGGGATCGTCCGCTGGCGAGGGGTGCACACGGTTCGGATGTGGATGCTGACGGTGCTGGCGGGGATGACCTGCGGGGCGTGGATCGTAGTGCTTCTTGCGGGAGGGGGCGGCGGTGTCTGAGAGGCGGTCATACCCGATAATTGCAGGTGGGGCTGTCGCAGGTTTCGTCGCCGCGTCGATACCCGTGGTCGCTGCATTCATGCCTGCGTCTGACCTTTCGGAGGCGCGGTTGCTTCGTTCCTGGATGCTGATCAATGGCAGCATCTTTCTGTGCGGATTGCCTGCGACATTTCTGTGCCTGCGTTGGTTCTTGCGTGGTTGCAACTGCGGAAGGCCGACCGAAGAAAAATCGCAAGATCGTGGTGGACGTCGCGCTTTTTTCTGGCAATCCGCCGTAGTTGCAGCGCGGTATCCGTCGGCAGGTCGTATCCGGCGGGCGATCTTCGGAGATGGATTGGGTTGGATATGATCAGGATGTTGGCACCATGGACCTGAGCGCAATCTCCCCCACCCTTCTGATCGCGTCCTTGATGGTTGCCGCGACTCCCATCCTGCTGGCCGCCTTGGGCGAGATGGTGGTTGAGAAATCGGGCGTCCTGAACCTCGGCGTTGAGGGAATGATGATAATGGGGGCCGTTTGCGGGTTCATTGCATCGGTCGAGACGGGGTCGCCGTGGCTGGGGTTCCTTATGGCCGCTGCCGGTGGCGCGGTGATGGCGCTTCTGTTCGGGTTTCTAACGCAGGTCTTGCTGTCCAACCAGGTGGCGACGGGGTTGGCCTTGACGTTGTTCGGGTTGGGCCTGAGCAGTTTGCTGGGGCAGGGGTACGTGGGGATTAAGGCCAATTCGTTGGGTCGGATCGACCTTGGACCGCTGTCGGACCTGCCATTCTTTGGCCGGGTGTTCTTCGGGCACGATCCAATCGTGTATCTGTCTTTGGTATTGGTCATCGCGGTCTGGGCCTTTCTGAAGTTTACGCGGGCGGGCCTGATCCTGCGCGCAGTGGGCGAGAGCCATGACGCGGCCCACGCGCTGGGGTACGGCGTACGGCGGGTGCGTTTGATGGCGATTGCGTTCGGAGGGGCCTGTGCGGGTCTGGGCGGCGCGTACCTGAGCCTTGTGCGTGTCCCGCAGTGGACCGAGGGCATGACGGCGGGGGCCGGGTGGATCGCGCTGGCCATCGTGGTCTTTGCATCCTGGCGGGCCGGGCGCGTTCTGGCGGGTGCCTATCTTTTTGGCGGGATCACCGTGTTGCAGCTTAACTTGCAAACGGCGGGGGCAAAGGTGCCGGTGGAGTTGCTGTCGGCGGCCCCCTACCTTGTAACCATACTCGTTCTTGTGCTTATTTCGCTTCGCGCCGGACGGGCGGGGACTGCCCCGGCCGACCTCGGCAGACCATTCCACGCCTCGACCTGAACGCGGGGCGGGTTCCAACGGGAGACTGTAATGACACTCAAGACACTTCTGGCCGGCGCGATGGCGTTTGGCCTTGCCGTACCGGCGCTGGCCGACGGGCACGAGCCGGTAAAGGCCGGTTTCATCTATGTCGGTCCGATCGGCGACGGCGGATGGACCTATCAGCATGACCAGGGCCGCCTGGCCGTCGAGGAGCATTTCGGCGACAAGGTCGAGACGGTCTACCAGGAAACCGTGCCCGAGGGGGCCGATGCCGAGCGTGCGATCACGCAGATGGCGCTGGGCGGGGCGGACATCATCTTCACCACGTCCTTCGGCTACATGGATGCCACGAACGCGGTTGCCGCCAAGTTCCCGGACGTGAAGTTCGAGCATGCGACCGGCTTCAAGCGCGAGCATCCGAACGTGTCCACGTATGATGCGCGCTTCTACGAGGGGCGTGCGGTGACGGGCACCATCGCGGGCTACATGACCGAGACCAACAAGATCGGCTATATTGGGTCTTTCCCCATCCCCGAGGTGATTCAGGGCATCAACGCCAGCTTCCTGCACGCCAAGAAGGTGAACCCGGACGTGGAGATGGTCGTGACCTGGGCCTATACGTGGTTCGACCCAGCGAAAGAGGCTGACGCCGCGCGGGCCATGATCGACCAGGGCGTCGACGTGATCCTGCAACATACCGACTCGACCGCCCCGCAGGCCGCCGCCCAGGAGGCCAACGAGAACGGTGGCCGTGTGTTTACCTTCGGTCAGGCCTCCGACATGGCGCAGTTCAAGCCGAACCCACGCATCGCGTCGATCATCGACGAGTGGTCGCCCTACTATATCGAGCGCGTGGGGGCCGTGATCGACGGCACCTGGGAGCAGCAGGCATCCTGGGCCGGCATGCCCGAAGGTGAAGTCGTAATCGGCGAGATCACCGACGCCGTTCCCGCCGAGGCCAAAGCCGCCGCGGAAGAGATGATCGCCGCGATCACCGCGGGCGAGTACCACCCGTTCACCGGCCCGATCAACAAGCAGGACGGTTCGGTGTGGTTGGCTGATGGCGAAGTCGCCGACGACGGTACGCTGGCCGGTATGAACTTCTACGTCGAAGGCATTTCGGGCGATATTCCGAACTGAGGTCCGAACACTGACGAATTTGCGCCCGGCGGAGTGATCCACCGGGCGCTTTTTTGTGCTGACAGAAGGCCATTGCAAGGGGCGGGTCGCTGCGTGTGGCCCCTGGATCAATGCGAGCGTTTCCGCCCCTCCATCGCTAACAGTTCCGTGTCGAAGCGGGCGGCATCCCATCCTTCGGCAAGGGCCTGCCGCATCAGGTCCTGCTGACTTGGCGGGGCCATGCCCGAAAGGGGGCTGTCGATGTCGAGGTTGGCTGGGAAGGGATAGCCCTCGGCGGTGGCGGCGACGACGGTTTCTACCTGGGTCGGCGTCAGGTCCAGATCGGCCAGCACCGGATAGACGGCGCGGGACAGGCGGGCGCGGTCCACGATCTCGATTGAGCGGCCATAGGCGGAGCCGATCTGCATCAGGTTGGCGAAGCGTTGAACATCGCGCGTGTCGTTCTGGCCCGCCGCGTGGAAGGTCGCGGGGTTGAAGAACAAAAGGTCGCCCTTTTCCAACGGGATCTGGATGCAGGTTTCTTCGAAATAAGCGCGAAACTCCGGTCGCAGAACCGCCAGGTATCCGGGCAGCCAGCTTTGGGAATAGGGCAGCAGTTTCGTCGGGCCCGAGGCCAGCGGCATGTCGCTGTGCGCAACGGCCCCCTGAAGCGTAAGCCGGGCCGAAAGCGCGTGCTGCGAGGCGGGGTAGCGGCGCAGATCCTCGGCGGTCTGGAAGCCCATGTGGTAATCGCGGTGCGCCGTTTGCGCCGGCCCGCCGGGGCGGACGACATTGACCTGCGTGGTGATCTGGTACGCGGGGCCAAGCCAGCTTTCGGCGGCCCAGCGGATCAACGGGTTGGCGTTGTAGCGCGCGAACAGGGCCGGGTTTGCAACGCCCAGTTTCTCGTGTGCGTTCCAGACGCGGCTGTTGGCACCTGCGGCGGCGAAGTGGTCGCCGGCACCGGCCCCCGACGCCTCCTCGGTCATGATGATGGTGGAAAGGGCTTCCGTCACGGCGTCGATCAGGTCGAGCTCGGCATAGCCCCCCCGGATCGCGATAATTCCCGGCCCGTCGGAAAAGGCGTGGTTCCATTCGGCCATCACGGCGCGGGGGGCCGACCCGACCGGCAGCGTGGCCCCGTCGTAGATCGGCACGTTCGACACGATCTCGGCGGCGTGAGGATAGAATGCGGGGTCGGTCGTTCGTTCGACATGCGTGCGAAACGCCGCCAGATCGCAATCTGTATCGCCCAGCCAGACGGGCGCGCCCGGGGATGTTTTGTTCAGCATCGTGCTTCCTCCGCGAAAATGCTCCTCCGGGGCAATTCTGCCGCTAGGGTGGGGTCGTCGTCCCGCGAGAAACCATCAAAAAGACATCAAGAATGCCGCATCGTTTTCTGATCAAGGACATCGCACTTCAGGCGGGGCTTGGACCTGCGACGGTGGATCGCGTGTTGAACGGACGGGGCGGCGTGCGCCGGCAGACGGCAGACCGCGTGCGCCGGGCCATTGCCGAGCTGGAGGCACAGGCGGCGCAACTGGCCCTTTCGGGCCGCAAGATGATGATCGATTTGGTGGTGGAGGCCCCGCAGAGTTTTCTGGATGCGCTGGACGGGGCGCTTGCATTGGAGTTGCCCCTGTTGGGGCCGCCGGTTGTGCGCGCGCGCGCCGACCTGCGCGCGCGGTTTAATGTGGAGGGGATCGCGGCGCAGCTGGACCGTATCGGGCGGCGGGGCAGTCACGGGGTCATCCTGATGGCCCCCGATGCGGAGCCGGTCGCGGCGGCGGTGGCGCGGCTGACGGGGCGGGGCATCCCGGTGGTAACGCTGGCATCGGATATGCCGGACAGCGGGCGCATCGCCTACGTCGGGCTGGACAACGCGCGCGCGGGCCGAACGGCGGCATGGTTCATGGGGCGATGGCTGCGTGGGGGGGCGGCGCGCGTCCTCGTGACCCTGCGCAACCCACGGTTCCGCGGCGAGGGGGAGCGTTTGGAGGCCTTCCGCGCCGCTTTGCCCGCATACCTGCCTAGAGCCACCGTGGACGTCCTGCGCGAGGATGGCGACGGGCCCGCCTTCGACGCGGCCGTCGCCCGAGCAGCCGCGCGGCCCATCGACGCGCTGTACTCCATCGGGGGTGGCAATCGGCGGCTGCTGGCCCAAGTGGAGGCGCGGCAGGCGCGGCCCCTGCTGATCGCGCACGACCTGGACCCCGAGAACCACGCACTGACGGCGGAGGGGCGGATCGATTTGCTGATCTATCACGACTTTCGCGCGGATCTGCGTGCGGCCTGTCAGTTGTTTGTCGCGGTGATGGAAAAACGCCCGCTGCCACCGCTGGCCGGGGCGGCACTTCATCTGCTGGCACCGCCCCTTGCGTGACGGCTTCCCCCCGTGGCTACCTTCGGTCTAGGCTTTGGGCATGACTCATATCACCAGCCTGAACGGCACCGCCCTTTCATCCCTGTGCTTTGGCACCATGCAATTCGGTGGGCGCGCTGACGCAGCCGAAAGCCGCGCGATGTTCGACGCCTGCCGCGCACGGGGCGTCACCTTTTTCGACACGGCCTACGTCTATACGGACGGGGCATCCGAGACCCTGCTGGGGGAGTTCGCCGCCGCCGAGCGCGAGGACCTGATCATTGCGACCAAGGCCGCCTATGGCGGTGGGGCTGGGCGCAAGAACATCCTCGACAGCCTTGAGGTCAGCCGCAAGCGGTTGCAGATGGACGTGATCGACATCCTCTACCTGCATCGCTGGGACGGGGATACGCCACTTGAGGAAAGCTTCCAGACGCTGGCCGAATTGAAAGAGGCCGGGACGATCCGGCACGTCGCAGTCAGCAACTTCGCTGCCTGGCAGGTGATGAAGGCACAGGCGGTCGCCGCGACATTCGGCATTCGCATCGACATGGTCCAGCCCATGTATTCGTTGGTCAAGCGACAGGTAGAGGTGGAAATCCTGCCGATGGCCATCGATCAGGACATCGCGGTGGTGCCCTATTCACCACTGGGTGGGGGGCTTTTGTCGGGGAAATACGCCGCCGGGGAATCGGGGCGCCTGACCGAAGATGACCGCTATGCCGCGCGCTATGGGCAAGAGTGGATGCATGTAACGGCGCGGGAGTTGTCCAGACTGGCCGCCGAGGTCGGGCATCATCCGGCGACGCTGGCCGTGGCCTGGACCATGGCGAACCCTGCGGTGACCGCCCCGATCATCAGCGCCCGCAGCGTCGCGCAACTGAAGCCGTCGCTGGCGGCGGCTGACCTGACGCTGGACGCGGACCTGATGGCACGGCTGACCGCGCTGTCGCAAAGCCCCGCGCCCGCCACGGATCGCCTTGAGGAGGTCTGACATGAGAGTGTTGCACGGGTATCCCAGTTCGCGTGCCCAGGCGAGGAAGAGTGTGAAGAGGTAAGGTCTTGGATTGCGATTTTCTGATTATCGGGGGCGGTATCGCCGGGGCTTCGGCGGGCGCGGCGCTGGCACCTGAAGGTCGCGTCGTTTTGTGGGAAGCGGAGGACGCCTTCGGCTACCACGCGTCGGGCCGGTCCGCAGCCCTGTTCGAGGAGAGCTATGGCCTGGCCCCGGTGATCGCGCTCAACAAGGCATCGAAAGCAGCCCATGCCGCGCAGGGATGGGTCAGCCCGCGGGGCCTTATGGTGGTTGGACTGGAGGGCGAAGAGGCGGGCTTCGACGCTGATCTCAGCCATATGGCGATAGACGTGATCCCGGTGCGCGAGGCGCGCGAGCGTGTACCGATCCTGTCGTCGGCAGTGACGCGCACCGCCTATGATTCAGAGGCGTTCGACCTGGATACCGATGCGATGTTACAGCACGGTCTGCGTGCCATTGCGGCGGCGCAGACGGGGCAGCGGGTCACGTCGGTCATGCCCATTCCGGGTGGATGGCAGGTAAGGGCGAGCGACGCGGAGATCACGGCCCGACAGATCGTGAACGCAGCGGGGCCTTGGGCGGATCAGGTGGCCGTTCTTGCGGGGGTGATGCCGCTGGGCCTGATGCCGCTGCGTCGGTCGATGGCACGGCTGCGCGCGCCGGGCGGCCGGGATGTGAAGGCATGGCCTATGATGCTGGGGGTGGGCGAAAGCTGGTATGCCAAGCCGGATGCAGGTGCCTTGATCGTGTCGCCGGCAGAGGAGGCCCCTTGTGACCCGATGGACGCCTATGCAGATGATATGACGCTGGCCGAGGGGCTGGCCCGCTATCAGGACGCGGTGACCGAGACCGTCACGCGACCGCTGTCGACCTGGGCGGGGCTGCGGACGTTCACTCCCGACCGATGTCTGGCGCTGGGCGCGTCCGAGGTTTCCGGTTTTTGGTGGTGCGCGGGGCAGGGCGGCTATGGTGTCCAGACGGCCCCGGCGGCATCGCGGATGCTGGCCGACCTTATTGCGGGGCGTGCGCCCGAGTTGGACGCGCAGACGGTCGCCGCGCTCGACCCCGGTCGATTCCGATGATCCGGCGTGTTCAGACGTCGAGCGTTGCCCCCGTCGCGGATGTGGACGGGCGGATGACCGCCCCCGCGGCCGAGCGGAACCGCGACGCGATCCTGAAGGTGTTGTTGCCCAAGCTGCCGCGGGTCGGTGGCGTTCTGGAGGTCGCATCGGGTACCGGGCAGCATATCGCGGCGCTGGCTGCGCATCGCCCCGACCTGGTGTTCCATCCCAGCGATCCGGACCCGGAGCGCCGCGCCTCGATCGACGCGCACTGCAGGGGCCTGCCGAACGTGGCCGAGGCGGGTGACATCCATGCGGGTCAGCCCGGTTGGGCCATTCAGGACGCAGCCGACATGGTGCTGGTGGTGAACCTGTTGCACCTCATTTCAGACGCGGAGATGGCAGTCTTTCTGGACGAGGCAGCGAAGGCGCTGGCCCCCGGTGGCCTGCTGGCGATCTATGGTCCGTTCCTGCGTGACGATCGAGCGACGAGCGAGGGGGACCGCGCCTTCGACACATCGCTGCGGGCGCAGGATCCGGCCATCGGATACAAGGATATCGCGGTTTTGCGCCAGGTTCTGGGCGTGCTCGACCTGTCAGTCGAGGTCGTCGAGATGCCCGCCAACAATCTAATGGTGCTGGCGCGCCTCAAGCCGCAGGCGGGTCTTTAGGCGGCCTGCTCCAGACGGGCGCGCAGATTGTTCAGCGTCGCCTGCTGCGCGTCGTTCATGGCAGCGTTGCGGGACCTGAAGAGCGTGGCCTGACTGTCGTGGATCATCCCGTCCGACAGTACCTTGAGGTGATTGGCGCGCAGTGTCTCACCGGTGGAGGTGATGTCGGCGATCATCTCGGCGGTGTGGTTCAGGACGGTGCCTTCGGTGGCACCCTGACTATCAACCAGTTGATAGTCAGCGACGCCATTGGCCTGCAGGAACTCGCGCACCAGCCGGTGATATTTCGTCGCGATGCGCAGGCGGTGCCCGTGGTGGGCGCGGAACTGGGCGGCGGCGGCGTCCAGGTCATCCAGCGTATCGACGTCAATCCACACTTTCGGAACCGCCAGGATCAGGTCCGCGTGACCGAAGCCCATCCGGGATATCACTTCGACCCTGTCGGCCCAACGCGTCAGCTTTTCACGCACCAGATCGCTGCCGGTGACGCCGAGGTGAATGCGCCCGGTGGCCAGTTCGCGCGGGACCTCCCCTGCCGACAGCAGGACCAATGCGATGTCCGCGCCGTCGACCTTGCCAGCGTATTCTCGGTCGTTGCCGGTGCGCGAAAGGGTCAGGCCGCGTTCGCCGAACCATTGGAACGTCTTTTCCATAAGCCGCCCCTTGGACGGCACCCCGAGGCGGATCATGTCAGATCTCCCAGCAGGCCGGGCCGGATCACGCCACCGACAGCCGGAATGGAGCGCCCCTGGCCCAGCACGGCCGTCAGCGCGTCATAGCGCCCGCCGGTCGCCAGCGGGGGCAGGTCGGGATGGGCCGGCGCGCTGAAGGTGAAGGTGAAGCCGTCGTAGTATTCCATCGCGGAGCGCCCCCGCGCGGGCGCGAAGGACAGATGCGCGGGATCGTGTCCGCGCTTGGCCAGTGCTTCGGCCCGGGCTTCGAGGCGATCGACGGCATCCGACAGACCGGGCAGATCCGCCGCCATGTCGCGCAAAGGCGAAAGGGCTGCGGCCATCGGCCTGTCCATTTCCAATAGCATGGAGATGACTTCCGCCTCGCTCGGGGCGATGGGCGGTGTGGCGGCGTCTTCGACCAAGGCGCGGGCGCGCTCCGCGATCTCGTCCGCGCCGCGCAGACCCACGGCGGTGCCCGCCGCGTCGATCAGAACTTCGGGCGCGGTCGTCTTCAGTTGCGAGAGTAACGCGCTGCGCGCCTGCGTCGGTGAGACGGTGCCGGTGAAGCGTTCCATCAGGCGGCGAAAACGTACCGGCCGCCAAAGATGGCGGCGCAGGGCCGCGCGGCGCCGGTCGGACGTGGTCAGGCTTTCGATTGCCGCGATCAGAAGCCCCAGGTCGCCCGTCGCGGGCAGGGCATTCCACGGGGCGAGGGCGCGCGCGATCAGGTCGAACACTTCCGCATCGGCACCTGCCGGGTCGGTGCCGTCGAACACCTCGTACCCGACTTGCAGGTATTCGCGGGGGCGGCCTTCGTCGACTTCCTGACGGCGGAAGACTTCGCCCGCGTAGGCATAGCGCGCCGGGTCCGCGCCGTTCGCCATATGCGCCTGCACCACGGGCACGGTGAAGTCCGGGCGCAGCATCGTCTCACCAGTCAGGGGGTCGTAGGTGGTGAAGGCGCGGCCCCGGATGTCCTCGCCGTACAGGTCCAGCAGGGTGCCGGCCGGCTGCAGGATCTCCGTCTCGACCGGGATGGCCCCGGCGTCGGTGAAGCCTTGCAGCAGGGCGGCGGCGCGGGTGCGGTCGTCGGCGGAGATCATGCCAGCAGCTTTTGCAGGAAGGGGACGAGATCGGCCAGCGGCACTTCGGTCTGGGAAGGGTTTTCCTTCCATTCCTCAAGGCTCGCCTCCTGCGCCAGCTTGGCCCCCAGGATCAGGTCCTTGACCTGCACGACACCGCGCGCGGCTTCGTCGGTGCCCTGAATGATCGCCGCCGGAGAGCCGCGCTTGTCGGCATATTTCAACTGGTTGCCGAAGTTCTTGGGGTTGCCGAGATAGACTTCGGCCCGGATGCCCGCCTGTCGCAAAGTCGCGCAGATGGTCTGGTAATCGGCCATCCGGTCGCGGTCCATGACGGTGACGACGACGGGGCCTGCCGGCGTCTTGTCGATGCGGCCTTTGGCGATTAGCGCGGCCAGCAGGCGGTCGACGCCTATGGAAACGCCGGTCGCGGGTACGGGCTGACCCGTGAAGCGCGTCACCAGATCGTCATAGCGTCCACCACCCGCGACGGAGCCGAACTGAACGGTCTGACCTTTTTCGTTCTGAACATCGAAGGTGAGTTCGGCCTCGTAGACCGGGCCGGTGTAGTAGCCGAGGCCACGCACGACCGACGGGTCGATGACGATGCGACCGTCAGCGTATCCAGAACTTTTGTTCAACGCTGCAATTGAGCGTAGTTCATTAACGCCCTCCAGACCGACGGCGGAGTGCCCAGTGATCTCCTGCAGGACATTCAATACGCGATCCGTCCAGATCGAATGTGCTTCGATATCACCAAGGTACAGGTCGCGAGTCTCATCCATGACGCAGTTTCGTGCACGATCAAGTTGTTTGCCGCGGTCTTCGTTGCCTTCATCAAATGCTGCGGTCGCTTCGAGCGCCAACCGTTGTTGTGCTTTGTCGAACGCTTGGACAAACGACATGATAATAGAAATTTCTGCGTCGTTCAGTCCCGCACCCTCGGTGACATCGCCGCTCTTATCCTCACGCCCTTCTCCCAACAGCGCCCGCACGCCCCCAATGCCCAACCGGTCCAACTTGTCGATCGCGCGCAGCACGATCCCGCGCTCACGCGCTTTATCGTCGCCAGCCAGCCCTGCAACTTCCAGCACCCCGTTCAGCACCTTCCGGTTGTTCACCCGGATGATGTAGTCGCCGCGCTCAATGCCGACAGCTTCCAGCGTATCCGCTAGCATCGCGCAGATCTCCGCGTCCGCCGCGACGCTCGCCGTGCCCACGGTATCCGCATCGCATTGGTAGAACTGGCGGAAGCGGCCCGGGCCCGGTTTCTCGTTGCGCCAGACGGGGCCCATCGCGTAGCGGCGGTAGGGCGTGGGCAATTCGTTGCGGTGCTGGGCGTAGACGCGGGCGAGCGGCGCGGTCAGGTCGTAGCGCAGCGCCAGCCAGTCTGCGTCCTCGTCCTCCTGCCAGGCAAAGACGCCCTCGTTCGGGCGGTCCACGTCGGGGAGGAATTTGCCCAGCGATTCCACCGTTTCCACAGCCGAGGATTCCAGCGCCTCGAAGCCATAGAGGTGGTAGACTTCGGCGATGGCATCCAGCATGGCCTTGCGCTGCGTGACCTCAGCGCCGAAATAGTCGCGGAAGCCCTTGGGCGTCTCGGCCTTGGGGCGGCGTATCTTGTCTTTCTTGGCCATGTCGGCCCCCGATCTGAAACGGCTTTGTCGCCGGTGTCATTACGTCCCGCGCCGCCCGCGCGCAACCGAAGGAGCGCCCCATGCAGGACCTTGAAGAACGCATCGCCCACCTGACCCGCGCGGTCGAAGACCTGTCGGACGTGGTCGCGCGGCAGGATGGGCAGATTGCGGTGCTGGAACGCCGTGTTCTGCGCCTGATGGAACGCGCCGCCGAGCAGGAGAGCCAAGGCGGCAACACCGTCCCGCTGGCGGATCAGCGACCGCCCCATTGGTAGGCTGACCCGGCGCTGTTGACCGGGGCCGGGGCGGACCCCATCGTCGGGGCATGATCCTGACCGACCTGCCCGCGGGTTTCCACGATGATCCGTTTCCGCATTACGCGGCCCTGCGCGATGCGGGGGCCGTGTGGCAGCCGGACGGGTCGGTGGTGCTGGGGCGGCACAGTGATCTGACGGCAATCTACAAGGATGCGGTGACCTTCCGCAGTGACAAGACCAAGGTGTTTGGCCCCAAGTTCGGGGAAAGCCCGCTCTATGATCACCATACGACGTCGCTCGTGTTCAACGATCCGCCTTTGCACACTCGGGTAAGACGTGTGTTGACGGGAGCGTTGACGCCTCGGGCGCTGGAGCGGTTGCAGCCCGAGTTGGTGGCGCTGGTGGATCGGCTGATGGAGGAGTTGGGGGATGCGCCGGACCTGATCGAAGGGTTCGCGGCGACCATCCCGGTGGAGGTGATCGGCAACCTGCTGGCCGTGCCGGTGTCCGAACGCGGCCCGCTGCGCGATTGGTCGCTGGCCATTCTGGGGGCGTTGGAGCCCGCGCTGACAGCGGCGCAGATGGACCACGGCAACGCGGCCGTGACCGATTTCCTTGCCTACCTGCGCGACCTGGTGGCCCGGCGGCGGGCCCGGCCGGGCGATCCGGAGACGGATGTTCTGACGCGTCTGGTCGAAGGCGGCGATCTGTCCGAGGCGGAACTCTTGCACAATTGTATCTTCATCCTGAACGCCGGACACGAAACGACGACCAACCTGATCGGCAATGCGCTGTGGCTGCTGGACCGTCAGCGGGCGTGTCGGGCCGGGAACGTCGCGCAGATCGTGGAGGAAACGCTGCGGCTGGAGTCGCCCAACCAGTTCGGCAATCGGCAGACGACGCGGCCCGTCACCCTGCACGGGTTGGATATTCCGGCGGGCACCGATCTGCATCTGTGCATCGGCGCGGCCAACCGCGACCCCGCGGTGTTTGATTCGCCCGACACGATGCGGCTGGATCGCGGCGCGTCGCGCCACCTGGCCTTTGCTGCGGGGGCTCATGTCTGCATTGGTCTGACGTTGGCGCGAATGGAGGGGCATATCGCGCTGGAGGGGGTGCTGCGGCGCTTTCCGGACTACCGCGTCACCGGATGGCGGCGGGGCAATCGCGTGCGGTTCCGGGGGTTCGAGCGATTGGATGCCGCGCTGGCGTGATCATGCAATCCGGCCGGTCAGTCCGCGCCGCGTTCCTTGATCGTTATATGCCCGCCCAGCTCGTCCTCGATGTGCGCGCGGATGATCGTATCCATGTCCGGTTCGGCCTTGAACCCCAAGGCGCGGGCGCGCGCCGGGTCGAAGGCCTCGGGCCAGCCTGCGACGATTCCGGCGATGGTCTCGTCTGGTTCACGGCGGATCAGGGCGGTGGCCGCCGGCCCGGCTATCCGTTCCAACGCGGCGATCTCGTCGGCGACTGTCGCGTTCACGCCGGGCAGGGACAGCGCGCGGTCCTGGCCCAGCTGTGCAAGGTCGAGTTCGGCAGCATGCAGCAGGAAACCGACGGCGGCGCGCGGGGAGGCGAACCAGTGGCGGGTCGTGTCGGGGACGGGAAGCACGGCCTCCTGCCCCGCCAGCGGCTCACGCAGGATCGACGAATAGAAACCGGATGCGGCTGCGTTGGGCTTGCCCGGTCGAATGCAGATCGTCGGCAGCCGCAGGGAGATGCCGTCCATGAAACCCCGGCGCGACAGGTCGGAGATCATCAGCTCCCCCATGGCCTTCTGCGTGCCATAGCTGGTGAGGGGCAGAGTCGGCTGATCGTCTGGGATGACCTCGGGGAGGGGCGCGCCGAAGACCGCGATCGAGGAGGTGAAGACCAAGCGGGGACAGTAGTCTTCTTCCCGCGTGATGGCATCGCACAGGGAAATCGTGCCGTGCAGATTGACGGCATAGCCCTTGTGCAGGTCGGCCTCCGCCTCGCCCGAGACGATGGCGGCCAAGTGGAAGATGACATCCGGGCGCGCCTCGATCAGGGCGTTGGCGGCGGCGGGGTCCGAGAGGTCGGCGGCGATGGCGGCACCGGGCACGCCGTCCGGAAGGACGGGTGCCACGATGTCCACCAGCGTCAAGCCGGTGATCGGCTGACCCTGCAACGTGCCACGCGCCACAAGCGCGTCAGTCAGCTTGCGACCGATCATGCCGGCAGCGCCGGTGATGAGGATGTGCATGGCGTCTCTCCCTTTGCGCCCGAGGGTGGCCGCGTCGGGCGCGAAGGGCAAGAGGGTGCGGGTCAAATCAGGCCGTCATCCTCGAACAAGGCGGCGATATTCCGGGTCGGGCGGGGGCCCATGTGGCCGATGACTTCGCGCGCGCAGATGACGCCCATGCGGGCCGCCGTTTCCAGATCGCGTCCGGAGGAAAGGCCATAGAGAAACCCGGCGGCGAATTGGTCGCCCGCCCCGGTCGCATCGACCACTGGCATCGGGGTGACAGGCGACGTGACGCTCTGCCCGCCGGAGCGGACCCAGACATCCTGACCCGACCGGGTGCAGACGACGATTTCGCAGACCTCCGACGCCATCCCGACCGCGCGCTCCAGGTCATCAGTCTGATAGAGCGTCGTCCATTCGGCGGCGTTGCCGATGGCGATATCCATGTCCTTGGCGATCAGGCGCTGGAAGTCGGCGCGGTGCCGGTCGGCGCAGAACGGGTCCGAAATGGTGATGCAGGACTTGCCGCCCGCGGCCTTCATCTTGGCCGCAGCTTCGCCAAAAGCGGTCTTCCCCTCGTCTTTGTCGAACAGATAGCCTTCAAGGAACAGCATCCCGCCGCCCGCGAAGACGTCCGGTACGTCAACGGACGCGATGTCGGCCCCCGCGCCCAGGTAGGTGTTCATCGACCGCTCCCCGTCGGGCGACACGAATATCATGGAGCGCGAGGTCGGAAGATCGACCGCCTTGGGCGGATTCGGGAAGGCGGTGCCCGACGCCTCCATCGTTTGGGCGTAGAAGCGGCCGAGGGCATCGTTCTTTACCTTGCCGATAAAGGCCGTGGAGAGGCCGAGCGCGCCGATGCCCGCTAGTGTGTTCGCGACCGAGCCGCCCGGAGCTTCGACCCGTTCGGACATCGACGCATAAAGCAGTTCGGCGCGGTCCCGCTCGATCAGTTGCATGATGCCCTTCTCGATGCCCATCTGGTCGAGAAAGGTGTCGGTGGAGGGCGTGATGACGTCGACGATGGCGTTGCCGATGCCGATCACGTCGTAGGTCTGGGTCATTTGGTTGTCCTTGGGCTTGCGACAGGACCGGGGGCGCTGCCCCCGGACCCCCGGGATATTTATGGAAAGGGGAAGCGGATGCGGGTGGCCGTGTCAGGCCGGTTCGGTCTTGTCCTCGAACTGGCAGAGATCGCGGATCAGGCAAGCCCCGCACTTGGGCTTGCGGGCCACGCAGATGTAGCGGCCGTGCAGGATCAGCCAGTGGTGGGCGTGTTGCTGAAATTCGACGGGGACGTTGTCTTCGATGGCGCGCTCCACGGCATCGACGTCCTTGCCCGGCGCTATGCCGGCGCGGTTGCCGATGCGGAAGATATGGGTGTCGACGGCCTGTGCGGGGTAGTGGAACCACATGTTGAGGACGACATTGGCCGTCTTGCGCCCGACGCCGGGCAGACGCATTAGCGCGGCGCGGCTGCTGGGCACTTCGCCGCCATAATCGTCGACGATCATCTGGCTCAGCTTGATGACGTTCTTGGCCTTCTGCCGGAACAGGCCGATCGTCTTTATGTGTTCGGTCACGCCCTCAAGCCCGAGGTCGAGCATCTTTTGCGGCGTGTCGGCCACCGCGAAGAGACCGCGCGTGGCCTTGTTGACGCCCGCGTCGGTCGCCTGCGCAGATAGGGCCACGGCCACCACGAGCGTGAAAGCGTTCACATGCTCCAGTTCGCCCTTGGGCTCGGGCTCGGCCTGCTGAAATCGGGTGAAGATCTCGCGCATGACGGGAAAGGGGAGTTGCTTGGCCATGGGGGCGTTTTGGACGGGACGCGCCGCGCAGTCCAGCCCGCGTTCCACGGCAGGCGACGGGTTTCAATAACGGCGGGGTAAATCATCGGCCTCGGATACCTGATCTTCGCGAGTGCGGCCCCGGGCGGGCTGCTCTGTCTTTTGGCTCCGGGTCGGGTGTTTCCCGCAAGAAGCGGGTCGCCGGGGGCAGACCCGAGGTCTAGGATCGGGACGACAGACAAGGTGATATGATGCCCGCAACCGACCTCCATCCCGCGAACGACGGGGCAGACCAGACCTATCACTACGCCCTGATGCGGCGCGCCATCGACCTGATCGATGCGCGCGCCGACGCGCCCCCGTCGCTTGAGGAGCTGGCCGGGGAGATGCGCATGAGCCCTGCGCATTTCCAACGTGTATTCAGCGCCTGGGCCGGGGTCAGTCCCAAGCGGTTCCAGCAATACCTGACGCTGGGCCATGCCAAGGTGCTTTTGTCGGAACGGTTCACCCTTCTCGATACGGCCCACGAGGCGGGCCTGTCAGGCACCGGACGGCTGCACGACCTGTTCCTGCGATGGGAGGCGATGTCGCCTGGCGACTATGCGCGCGGCGGGGCGGGGCTGACGATTCGGCACGGCTGGCTTGATGGGCCGTTCGGCGAGATGCTGGTGATGGTGACCGATCGGGGAATCTGCGGATTGGCTTTCGTCTCCGAGACGGGGCGCGACGCGGCGCTGGCGGACATGGTCGCGCGCTGGCCCAGGGCGACGTTCGTCGAAGACGCGGCGGCGGTGGCCCCCCATGCAGCGGCGTTGGGGGCGCTCAAGGGTGAAGCGCGGCTACACCTGATCGGGGCACCCTTCCAGATCAAGGTCTGGGAGGCGTTGATGCGCATCCCGTCGGGCCATGTGACCACCTATGGCGAGATCGCGGGGGCCATCGGCAATCCCAAGGCCGTGCGTGCGGTGGGCACTGCGGTCGGTCGAAACCCCGTCAGCTGGTTGATCCCGTGTCACCGGGCGTTGCGCAAGTCCGGGGGCTTGGGCGGCTATCACTGGGGTCTGCCGGTCAAGCGCGCGATGCTGGCATGGGAAGGCGCGCGGGCCGATGCGCGTCGGCCTGAAGACGCCTGATTGACGCATGTTATTGCCTATCGGGCGGCGTCGGAGCATTTGCACCGGCGAAGCCCCGCCCATCTCGCCGTGTGCTACGCGATTCGGTGGAACGGGCGTCGCACCCATGCGTTGTGAACTGATACGACTGAAAACGAACGGAATGAACACATGACCTTCTTCAAAGCTCCCCTTGCTCTGGCCCTTGGCGGCACGATGATCGTGGCCGGCTGCGTCGACGCCACCACCGGGGAGCCGAACCGGACCCGCAATGGTGCCCTGATCGGGGCTGGTATCGGTGCCGCCGCCGGCGCGATCGCGGGTGACGGAAGCCGCGCCGACGAAATCGCTGCCGGTGCCGTCGTCGGCGGTCTGATCGGCGGGGCCATCGGTTCCCGGCTTGATCGCCAGGCTGCGGATCTGCGGGCGCAACTGGGCGACGACCGTATCCTGATCCGTAACACGGGCGAGCAGCTGATCGTGACACTGCCGCAGGATATCCTGTTCGACACCGACAGCGCCTCGCTGCGCGCCGATCTGCAATCGGACATCCGGGCGTTGGGACGCAACCTGCAGCAGTATCCGAACACGACCGTTCAGGTCATCGGCCACACGGACAGCGAAGGCTCCGCTGCGTACAACCAGGATCTGTCGGAGCGCCGGGCCCGCTCGGTCGCCGGTGTTCTGCTGGAACAGGGCGTCTCGGGCAGCCGCATCGTGCCGATCGGTCGGGGCGAGGCACAGCCGATCGCGTCGAACAACTCGGCCGAAGGGCGTCGTCAGAACCGCCGCGTGGAAATCATCATAACGCCGATCAACTGATCGACGTCCGTCCGAAGATTGGCCCCCGGTTTTGTGATCGGGGGCCTTTTTTGTTGCATCCCACCCCGGTGGTCATATCTTCTGACCAATCCGAGGGGGAGCCCATGCCGTTCCAGAAAATCACGTCCGAAAAGTTGGCGACGGCGGTCACGCGTCAGATCGAGCATCTTATCCTGCGGGGCATCTTGCGTCCCGGTGACCGGCTTCCGGCCGAGCGTGAACTGTCGGAGCGTCTGGGCGTGTCGCGCCCGTCACTACGCGAGGCGGTGGGTGCATTGCAGGACCGGGGGTTGCTGACGACCAAGGCCGGGGCCGGGGTCTATGTCGCCGACGTTCTTGGGAACGCGTTTTCGCCTGCCTTGACCCGGTTGTTCGCCAGTCACGAGGACGCGCTGTTCGATTACATCGCCTTTCGCCGTGACATGGAGGGGCTGGCCGCCGCCCGCGCCGCGACCCATGGGTCGGACACCGATCTTGCGTTGGTCGACACGATCTTTCGCAAGATGGAAACCTCCCATTCCAAGCGCGACCCCTCGGAGGAAGCGGAGCTGGATGCGGATTTCCACATGGCGATCGTCGAAGCCTCGCATAACGTCATCATGCTGCACATGATGCGTTCGATGATGGATCTGTTGCGTGAAGGTGTGTTCTACAACCGCTCCATGATGTTCAAGCAGCGCACGACGCGCGACGTTCTGCTGGACCAGCACCGGGCGATCAACGACGGTCTGCAGGCGCGTGATCCGGAGGCGGCAAAGGCGGCGGTTGAGGCGCATCTGAACTACGTTCGCGGCTGCCTGAGCGACCAGAGAGAGGCGGATCGGCACGAGGATGTCGCCCGCCTTCGTTTGCAGCAGGAAGTCGGCAGGTGACGGTCAGAGCCCCTCGACGCTGACCAGCCGCGCGCTGCTGCATCCATCGCGCACCTCCCGGAGGTTGCGATAGGTGTCCCCGTTGTAAAATTCGTTCCAGGCGTCCATCGTCGGAAACTCGAGCAAGACGATCCGGCGCGGCATCCATGCCCCTTCGTGGACCGTATGCGCCCCGCCCCGCACGAGGTAGCGCGCGCCTGCCGCTTCCAATTCTGGTTTCACCGCATCCATGAAGATTTGGTAGCGGTCCTTGTCGCGGATATCGACGTCGAAAATAACGAAGGCTGGCATCGGCGGTCCTCCCGTCCCTGCACCCTGCCCGTTCCGGAGGCGTTCGGCAATCGCGGCCTCCACCTATCGCCGCCTCAGATACTCCATGACCGCGGGTCGGACCGATTGCTCTCCGGCGTCACGGGCTTCGTCGATGACGCTACGGACCTGGCCCAGATCGGCTTTCAGCAGGATGTTCTTCACCGGCCCGATTGACGCCGGGCGCATCGAAAGGCTGCGCAGGCCCATCGCGGCAAAACACAGCGCCTCGACCGGACGGCCTGCGTCCTCGCCGCAGAAGCTGACGGGCGTATCCGTTTCGGTGCATCGGGCCACGATCTTCTCGATCAGGGACAGAAAGCTGACGTTGAGTGTGTCATAGCGCCGGCGGACGCGTTCGTTCTCGCGGTCGGCTGCGAAGAAGAACTGCTTGAGGTCGTTGCCCCCGATCGAGATGAAATCCGCCTCCTGAAAGAAACGGCGGGGCGCGAAGGCCAGTGACGGTGTCTCCAGCATCGCACCGACTTTCAGCGTCTCGGGCAGGGCATGGCCCAGCGACGTTTCGCGGTGAAGTTCCCGCGTAAGATGGGCGCGGGCCTCGAGGAACTCCTCCATCTGGGCGATGAACGGGAACATCAGGTTCATCGAGCGCCCGTTCGCCGCGCGCAGGAGGGCCTGCAACTGCATCCGCATCACGCCCGGCTTGTCGAGACCCACACGGATTGCCCGCCACCCAAGCGCCGGGTTCGGCTCGTCCTGGGCCTTCATGTATGGCAGGACCTTGTCGGACCCGATATCCAGTGTGCGGAATGTGACCGGCAGGCCCTGCGCCGCGTCCAGCACGCGGGCGTAGAGCCCCGCCAACTCACCCCGACGGGGCACGCTGTTGCGGGTCAGGAACTGAAGCTCGGTGCGGAACAGGCCTACGCCCTCCGCGCCCGAGGTGGGCAGGGATGGCAGGTCGGCCATCAGCCCCGCGTTCATCATCAGCTCAATCCGCTGGCCGTCTTCGGTCACACATTTCGTGTCGCGGATGGAGGCGTAGCGCTGCTGCGCCTGCTCGGCCATTGCCAGCTTCTCGCCGAAGGCGCTGCGCACGATGTCGTCGGGGCGCAGGTGGGCAATCCCCTGATCGCCGTCGACCAGGATCGTGTCGCCGGACAAGGCCTCGGTCGTGATGCCGGTGGCCTGCAGGACGAGTGGCATGGCCCAGGCCCGCGCGACGATGGCGGCGTGGCTGCCGACCGATCCCTCCTCCAGAACGACCGCCTTCAGCGTGCGCCCGTATTCCAGAAGCTCGCCCGGCCCGATGTTGCGCGCGACCAGCACGGCATTCTCGGGTAGCGTGCCCCGGTCGTTGCCCTGACCGGTCAGCATCCGAAGCAGCCGGTTCGACAGATCGTCGAGGTCGGCCAGGCGTTCGCGCAGGTACGGATCGGCATCACGCATCCGGGCGCGGGCGGCGGTCTGTTCCTTCTCTACAGCGGCCTCGGCGGTCAGGCCAGCGTTGATGTCTTCCTCCATCCGCCGCACCCAGCTACGGGAATAGGCGAACATGCGGAAGGCTTCGATCACCTCTTTCTGCTCGCGGTCGCCGGAGGCTTGCGACAGCATCTTGTCAACCGACAGGCGCATTTTGTCGACGGCCTCCATCAGGCGTGCGCACTCCTTTTCAGGATCGTCGCTGACCGGGTTCGTGATGACCACGCGCGGATCGTGAAGGTAGACTACGCCCTCGGCCGCGCCTTCCTGACCCATCACGCCCTTGAACAGAACCTGTTGCGCGTGGCGCGGCTTGAGGGCCTCGCCTTCGCCAGTAAAGGCCCCCAGTTCGGTCATTTCCGCCAAGACCATGGCCACAACTTCCAGCGCGTAGACTTCGTCTTCGCTGAACTCCCGAGCGGCCTTGGACTGCACCACCAGCACGCCCAGGCGCTCCCCCAGACGCTGTACCGGTACGCCGAGGAAGCTGGAAAAGACTTCCTCCCCGGTCTCGGGCATGTAGCGGAATCCCTTGGTGCTGGGCGCATCCGCGGTGTTGATCGGCGCGCGATTGCGGGCAACGCGCCCCACCAGGCCTTCGCCCACGCGCATCCGGGTGACGTGGACGGAAGCGGCCTTCAGGCCGCGCGTCGCGCAAAGCTCCAGCGTCTGCTCATCGCGGTGCAGGTAGATCGAGCAGACTTCGGTTTCCATCGAAGTGGCAACCAGTTCCACGATTCGATCAAGCCGCTCCTGCCCTGCCGCGGCCTCCGCCATAACGGCCTGAAGTCGCCGCAAGAGCTTGCGACTGTCGCTGTCTTTTGGCGCTGACATATCGTGCCCCGGCTCCCTAATCGGTAGGACCTTATCGGAGCAGATCGGGGAAGTGGAGGGGTGTCTGTACGACCGGGCTCGCCAGTTCGTACCTTTCCGACTCGCAGACGGCACGATGCCCGGTCTGGCGGCAGTGCTGCCTTAGTTGTGCGCGATCATGGGCGTCGGATCGGTGCCAAGGGCAGGCAGAAGCAGGGCGATACCGGCGAAGGCCAGTATCCAGAAGGCGGGGGAGCGGATGAAATATGTCATGGCCCGCATCCTGCCGGACACCGGGTAAACAAGGCCATAACGGACAAATGTTATCGAATACGGCCCCGGATCGGACGGGGGCGCAGATGTCGGATCAGGCTTTTTCCAGCTCGAACACGTCGTGCAGGGCCTGAACGGCGAGCTCCATGTACTTGCGGTCGATCAGGACGGAGATCTTGATCTCGGAGGTGGTGATGACCTTGATGTTGATGCCCTCCGCCGAAAGCGCGGCGAACATCCTGGCGGCGACGCCAGCATGGGACCGCATTCCGATGCCGACGACCGACACCTTGGAGACATCCCGGTCGGCAATCAGGTCGTGAAAGTTGATTTCCTCGCGGGCCATGGCGTCGCGAACGGCGCTCTCGGCGCGCTCCACCTGATCGACCGGGAGGGAAAAAGTCATGTCCGTGCGCCCATCTTCCGCGATGTTCTGCACGATCATGTCGACGTTCACGCCCGCTTCCGCCAGCGGTCCGAAGATGGCGGCGGACACGCCGGGTCGGTCCGCGACTGAGATCAGCGTCATCTTCGCCTCGTCGCGCACGAAGGCGACACCTGCGACCACATTGCTTTCCATGATGTCCTCCTCGTCGCAGACCAGCGTGCCCGCATTGTCCGACTGTTCCTCGAAACTGCTGAGCACTCTCAGCTTCACCTTGTAGCGCATCGCCAGCTCGACCGAGCGCGTTTGCAGCACCTTCGCGCCCAGCGATGCCAGTTCCAGCATCTCCTCGAAGGCGATGCGGTCCAGCTTGCGTGCCTTGGAGCTCACGCGCGGGTCGGTCGTATAGACCCCGTCGACGTCCGTATAGATGTCGCAACGCTCGGCCTCGAAGGCGGCGGCAAAGGCCACGGCCGTCGTATCGGACCCGCCGCGCCCCAGCGTGGTGATCCGCCCCTCGGGCGAGATGCCCTGGAAGCCCGCGACGACGGCCACCTTCATGCCGCCCGCGAACTTGGTGTCGAAGTTGGCGGTCGGGATATCTTCGATACGGGCGCTGGAATGGGCAGAGGTCGTCATCACGGGCACCTGCCACCCCTGCCAGCTGCGCGCATCGATTCCATTGGATTGAAGCACGAGCGAAAGAAGCCCGGCCGTCACGTTCTCGCCGGAGGATACGACGGCGTCGTATTCGCGCGCATCGTGCAGTGCGCCGCCCGCTTCGCCGACCCAGCCCACCAATTCATTCGTCTTGCCCGACATGGCCGACACAACGACGATCACGTCGTACCCCTTGGCCACCTCGACGCCCACGCGTTTGGCGACACGACGGATGCGGTCGAGGTTTGCGACGGAGGTGCCGCCGAATTTCATCACCAGTCTTTTGTTCGCCGGGGCCATGCGCCAGTCCCTCCGCTCGGGGTCCGCGCCTGTTAGGGCAGGGGGCAGCCGGGGGCAAGGTCGGGTCATCCGACTGCCACACCATGATGCAGGTCAAGGACGGCGGTGCCCGTCCCGCGCAGGGTTGCGCGGTGCCAGCAAAGCAAGAGAACCTCCGATGCCCCCTACGATCGCCGCAACCGACCTGCCCGCTCCGCGACGGCTGGCCCTTTCCGACTTGCGCGCGGCACTTGCCGCCGGGTGGAACGACTTTCGCGCGGCCCCGCTCTTTGGGTTGTTCTTTGCGGCTGTCTATGTGGCCGCGGGCATGGCGCTGATCCAGCTCGGCGCGGGTCTGTTCACCTGGACACTGACGCTGTCGTTGGGCTTTCCGCTGCTGGCTCCGTTCCTGGCGGTCGGGCTTTATGAAGTGAGCCGACGGTTGCAGGCAGGCACGCCGCTCGACTTTGGCGCGGTGCTGGGTGTGGTTTGGCATGAACGCACGCGACAGATCCCCTGGGCGGGTGCGGTCATGCTGATCTATTTCCTGTTCTGGAGCTTCGTCGCCCACATGCTTTTTGCGCTGATCATGGGGCCGCAGGCCCTGCTTGGCCCACCCGAGACGCTGGCCAGTTATTTGAATGGGCCGGGCGTGGCCCTGGTCGTGATTGAAGTGGTGTTCGGGGCGGCCTGTGCGTTCCTGCTTTTCGCGCTGACGGCGCTCAGCCTGCCGATGCTGCTGGAGCGGGAAGTGGATTTCGTCACCGCGATGCGGTTCAGCCTGTCGACGACGCTGGCCAATTTGCCGGTCATGGTGGTGTGGGCGGCCCTGATCGCGGTCCTGACCCTGATGGCGATGGTGCCTTGGTTCCTTGGCCTGTTCGTGGTGCTGCCGGTGCTGGGCCACGCCAGTTGGCATCTTTATGCGCGGGCCGTGGCCTGACGGGTCAGCCCGCGCGGAAGGCCGCGACGCGGTCGGGGTCGTGCTTGGACAGGTCGCGCAGCCATGCGTCGATCGCCTGACGGATCACCGGGCGCTTGTCGTCCCGCATGGTTTCGGCCCAGCCCAGCACACGCTCCCGCACGGCCATCTGGGCGTCCGAGGGGTGAACCAGCTTTGCGAACCCCGCCGTCGCGGCGAAGACGCTGCGCCTTGTCCAGACGTTGGAGGCCCCGGCCCATTCGTCCAGAACTTCGCTCCGCTCCGGATCGGCCATCAAACGGCGTTGCAGCGCGCCAGCCCCGGCATCGGCGATCGCGCGGCAGTCGAAATGGAACACCCACGCCGACAATAGCGTCCAGGCCCCGCCGTCCGGGCGGATGCGCGCCTGCGTCAGCAGTTTGCAAGCCAGCAGCCGCCCGTCAAATACGCCGTCCCGCCAGATCGCATCGGCGATCAGCACACGCTGATCCACCGACAATGCTCCGCGCAGGTCCTTGGCCAGTTCGTTCAGCGCCTCCCCCGGAACGCCCCAGGTTTCCCTGTCTGTCCGGTTCGCGGCGCGGTCCTTCGCGGCGCGGTCGGTCTCTCCGAGATTGCGCAGTGCCTCGACGATTTCGGCCTTTTTCGCTTGCAAGGCATGCCGGGCGGCCGGACCTTCGACGGCGTCCTCGCCGCTCATTCGACGGTTACCGACTTGGCCAGATTGCGTGGCTGGTCCACGTCGGTCCCTTTGTGCACCGCTGTATGATACGCTAGAAGCTGCGCGGGTACGGCATAGACGAGCGGTGCGAAGACCGGATCGACCGTCGGCATCACCAGAACCTCCCACACGCCATCAGAGGCTTGCGCGGCCCCGTCGCTGTCGGTCACCAGCAGGACCCGGCCTTCGCGGGCCATGACTTCCTGCATGTTGCTGACGGTCTTGTTGAAGAGTGGGTCCATCGGCGCGAAGACCACGACCGGCAAGGTACGGTCTACCAGGGCGATGGGGCCGTGCTTCAGCTCGCCGGAGGCGTAGGCTTCGGCATGGATATAACTGATCTCCTTGAGCTTCAGCGCGCCTTCGTGGGCCATCGGGTACATCGGGCCACGGCCCAGGAACAGGATGTCCGTCGCCTCGGCCAGCTTGGAGGCCAAGGCTTCGCAGCGGTCCTCGATGGTCAGGGCCTGAGCCATGATGCCGGGCAGCAGTTTCAGGCCCGCAACCAGTTCCGCTTCGCGCGCGGCGTCGATCTTGCCGCGCTGCACGCCCGCCGCCACGGCCAGAGCCAACAGCATCGCAAGCTGGTTCACGAAAGCCTTGGTCGAGGCGACACCCACTTCCACGCCGGCGTGGATTGGGAACGCGATGTCCGACTCCCGCGCGATGCTGCTTTCGGGCACGTTGACGACCGACAGGATCGCCCGCGCCTGCCCCTTGGCATAGCGCAGCGCGGCCAGCGTATCGGCGGTTTCGCCTGACTGGCTGACGAACAGCGCGGTCGTGTCGGGCCCCACCGGGCCTTCGCGGTAGCGGTATTCGGACGCGATATCGACGTCCACGGGCAATCGGGCCAGCGCCTCGAACCAGTATTTCGCGACCGTGCAGGCGATATGCGCGGTGCCGCAGGCAACCATCTGGATACGGTCTGTCGCCGCGAAGTCGTAGTCGGTCGGCAGCTTAACCCGCGCGCCGTCGATGTACGTGTTCAGTACGTCCGAAAGCGTCTGCGGCTGCTCGTGGATTTCCTTGGCCATGAAGTGCCGGTGCCCGGCTTTCTCGATCCGGGTGGCTTCCATACGGACCCGGCGCATCTCACGGTGGGTCTGATGCACCTTGGCATCGAAGATCTGAACGCCTGCCCGTGTCACGACGGCGCGGTCGCCCTCCTCGAGGTACGTCAGCCTGTCGGTCAGCGGCCCAAGTGCGATCGCGTCGGAACCGACGAACATCTCACCGTCCCCGTGCCCGATGGCCAGCGGCGGTCCGGCGCGGGCGGCGATCAACAGGTCCGGCTCGCCTTCGAACAGGAAGCACAGGGCATAGGCCCCCTTCAGTTTGTCGATGGTGGCGAAGGCGGCCTCGCGGGGGGACATCCCGCGGGTCATGAAACCCTCGCATGTGCGCGCAATGGCTTCGCTGTCGGTTTCGCTCTCGCCCGTACCGGTCAGTTCGGCACGCAACTCGCGAAAATTCTCGATGATGCCGTTGTGTACGACGGCGACGCGGCCGGCGCGGTGTGGGTGCGCGTTGGCGATCGAGGGCACGCCATGCGTCGCCCATCGCGTGTGCCCGATGCCCGCAAAGCCGGCCAGCGGGTCGGTGACCAGAAGGTCGGCCAGGTTCACAAGTTTGCCCATCGCGCGCCGCCGGTCCAACACGCCGTCCGCGACGGTGGCGATGCCCGCGCTGTCATAGCCGCGGTATTCGAGACGTTTGAGCGCATCGACCATGATGGGTGCGGCCTGGTGATCGCCGAGAATGCCGATAATTCCACACATCAGTTTGTTTTCCTTGCCTTGGTCGCGCGCAACTTGGCCATCAGCCGGTGCGCGAACCCATCCTTGTTGACCTGTTTCGACCGCCCGAGCGCCAGTGCGCCGTCGGGCACGTCCTGGGTGATAACGCTGCCCGAGCCAGTCATCGCGCCGTTGCCCACGGTGACCGGGGCCACCAATGCGGTGTTCGACCCGATGAAGGCCTCTTCGCCGATGATGGTCTGGTGTTTGAATACGCCGTCGTAATTGCAGGTGATGGTGCCCGCGCCGACGTTGGCTCGCGCGCCGACCTCCGCGTCGCCGACATAGCTGAGGTGGTTGAGCTTGGCACCTTCATGGATCGTCGCGGCCTTCACCTCGACGAAGTTCCCCACGCGCACGTTGCGGTCCAATTCGGCCCCGGGTCGCAGGCGTGCATAAGGCCCGATGATGCAACCGTCGGAAACGTGGCACCCCTCCAGATGGCTGAACGCGCGCAGGGTGGCCCCGCTTTCGACGGTGACGCCGGGGCCGAAGATCACGTGCGGTTCGATGACAACATCGCGCCCGATATGAGTGTCGTGCGCGAAGTACACGGTTTCCGGTGCCGTCAATGTCGCGCCGTTCTCCATCGCCTCCAACCGCTTGCGCGTCTGGAAGGCGGCCTCGGCGGCGGCGAGGTCCATACGGGTGTTCACTCCCATGGTTTCGGCTTCGTCGCAGACGACGACGCGCGCCGACATGCGGGCCGCGCGGGCCAATCCAACAATGTCGGTCAGGTAGTATTCGCCCGAGGCATTGTCGTTGCCCACTTGGTCGATTAACCCGAACAGGGTTTGCACGTCAGCGGCCACGACGCCTGAATTGCATAGCGTGATGGAGAGCTCATCGGCCGAGGCGTCCTTGGCTTCCACGATCCGCTCCAACCGGTCGCCATCGGCGACAAGCCGACCGTAGCGGCCCGGATCGGCGGCCTCGAACCCCAGGACGACGACGTCGGCACCGTCACGACGGGCGGTCTGCATCGCGGCCAGTGTATCGGGCTGAATGAAGGGCGTGTCGCCATAAAGCACGATTGCGTCACCCTTGAACCCGGCCAGCGCTTCGCGTGCCTGCGCCACGGCATGGGCCGTGCCCAACTGTTCGGTCTGGCGAACCACGGCGACGTCCGAATCGTGATCCCGCGCCGCCGCCGCGACCGCCTCGCCACCATGGCCCGCGACGATCACGGTGCGTTCAGGATCGACGCTGTCCCCCGACTTCCACGCGTGCACGAGCAGCGGCGCATGAGCCACTTGATGAAGGACTTTCGGCAAGCCGGACTGCATGCGGCTACCCTGTCCGGCGGCCAGAATGATCAACGCGGTCGGCATCAAATGTCTTTCCCTTGGTTGTTCGCCGTTCTACCGCAGGGGGAGCGCGCCGCAACCCGGGCGCAGGAAACGACGGCGGAAAGGTGCCTTGGATGAAACGTTGCGTGATCTTCGACCTGGACGGCACGCTTGCGGACACGTCCGGCGACCTTTTGGCGGCGGCCAATGCGGCTTTTGTCGATCTGGGTGTGGCGGCCCGGCTCGATCCTTCAGTTCCCCACGATCAGGCGACGGCGCTGAAGGGGGGGCGCGCGATGCTGCGGCTGGGCCTGTCGCGGCTTGGCCCGGTCGACGAGGATGTTGTGGATGCGGGTTATCAGCCGTTGCTGACGGCCTATGGCCGGAACATCGCGCGGCACACCACCTTCTATCCGGGCGCTTTGGATGCCGTGCGCCGGTTGCGCGCCCGTGGCGACGCAGTTGGCATTTGCACCAACAAGCCCGAGGGGTTGGCGGCACAGCTTCTGTCAGCCTTGGGTGCGACGGACCTGTTCGATGCGCTGGTCGGCGCGGACACATTGCCGGTACGCAAGCCCGACCCGGAGCACTTCTGGGAAACCCTGCGCCGCTGCGACGGGCACCGCGACCGGACCGTGCTGATCGGGGACACCGTGACCGACCGCAAGACGGCGGCGGCGGCGGGCATTCCTTGTGTTTTGGTAACTTTCGCGCCTGCTGGTGCGTCGGTCGCCGATCTTTCCCCCGAGGCCTTGTTGCACGACTATGCCGATCTCGAAAGCGTACTGGAGGCCCTGATCCCATGACGGAAAATTTCACCAAACCGTTTACGCGGCAGGAGCCGATCCCCGAACCCGCGATCGAAGCCGCCGTCCGCGTCATGCGCTCGGGCGCGCTGCATCGCTACGGGGCCGACCCGTCGGAAGTCGCGGCGCTGGAAAACGAATTTGCCGCGCAGACTGGCGCGAAACATGCGCTGGCCGTGGCTTCGGGCGGCTATGCCATGGGGTGTGCGATGCGGGCTTTGGGTGTGGGGCCGGGCGATCCGGTGCTGACCAACGGTTGGACACTGGCCCCGGTACCGGGTGCCATTGCCGCCGTGGGGGCAAAGCCCGTGCTGGTCGAAGTCGGTGAAGACCTATGCATCGACCTTGACGACCTGGAGGCCAAGGCCGGTCAGGCGCGCGTTCTGATGCTGAGTCACATGCGCGGCCATATCGCGGATATGCGCCGGCTGATGGCGATCTGCGATGCCGCCGGTGTCGCCGTGATCGAGGATTGCGCGCATACCATGGGGGCGGCGTGGGACGGGGTGCCGTCGGGGCGCTGGGGCGCGGTCGGGTGCTATTCCTGCCAGACATACAAGCACGTCAATTCGGGCGAGGGCGGGTTGATCGTGACGGATGATCCGGACCTTGCCGCGAAGATGATCCTGCTGTCGGGCAGCTACATGCTTTACGCCCGTAATGGCACCGCCCCAGATGAAGAGGTGTTTGCCCGCCACAAGGGCGAGATGCCGAATGTCTCGGGCCGGATGGACGAATTGCGCGCCGCGATCCTCCGTCCGCAGGTGGCGGACCTTCCCGAACAGGCACGCCGCTGGAACGCGCGGTACGACGCGCTGGAGTCGGGGCTGCGCAACTTGCCGGGCCTGCGCGTGATCGAGCGGGCAAAGGATGAAAGCTACGTCGGTTCCTCCATCCAGGTTCTGGCGGACGATCCGGCGCGCGTCCCCGACTTCATCGCCGGTTGCGTTGCGCGGGGCGTAGAGTGGAAGTGGTTTGGTCATGCGACGGCGCAGGGCTTCACCTCGGCCCACCACCACTGGGCCTATGTCGAGGCACAGTCCCTGCCACAGACCGACGCGATCCTGGCCCGGTTGCTGGACATGCGCGTACCGCTGACCTTCGATTTGGACGATTGTGCGACGATCACCGGCATCGTTGCGGACGAGGCGAAGAAGCACCTTTGACAAGAATTGTGCCGCTGAGTTTACCAGCCGCAGACGGATGAACGACATTCCCGACGGCTCAGGGATGGCCCGCCGACCCGATGCAGTGACGTTTGAAGTGCCGCCCCGCTGAACTCCTCGCCGTTTAAATGCGGGCGGATCGCGTCCTTTTTGCATCGGTGCGTGTCGAGTCTGGTAGACAGGGGGCGGGACCCGCGCTATTAACTGAACAAGCGTTCAATTCCTTGGGAGGACTCGATGTTCAACGCCACCATGCAGTTCGATCTGGGCGAAGACGTCAACGCCCTCCGCGAGATGGTCCACCGTTGGGCGCAGGACCGTGTTGCGCCGCTTGCTGGCGAAATCGACGCCTCCAATGAATTCCCGGCCAACCTCTGGACCGAAATGGGGGAGTTGGGGCTGTTGGGCATCACCGTGCCCGAGGCCGATGGCGGGGCCGGTATGGGCTACCTTGCCCATGTCATCGCGGTCGAGGAAATCGCGCGTGCCTCCGCCTCGGTCAGCCTGTCCTATGGCGCGCATTCAAATCTTTGCGTGAATCAGATCGCGCTGAACGGTACGGCGGAGCAGAAGGCAAAATATCTGCCGGGACTGATTTCCGGCGAACATGTCGGCGCGCTTGCCATGTCCGAGGCGGGCAGCGGGTCGGACGTGGTGTCCATGAAACTGCGGGCCGAGAAGCGCAACGACCGCTTCATTCTCAACGGTACGAAGTACTGGATCACGAACGGCCCCGACGCCTCCACGCTGGTGGTCTATGCCAAGACCGACCCGGAAGCCGGGTCCAAGGGCATCACCGCCTTTCTGATCGAAAAGTCGATGACGGGGTTCAGCACCTCCAAGCATTTCGACAAGATGGGGATGCGCGGCTCGAATACGGCCGAGCTGGTGTTCGAGGACGTCGAAGTCCCCTTCGACAACATTCTTGGCGAGGAGGGGCGCGGCGTGAACGTACTGATGTCAGGTCTGGATTACGAGCGTGTCGTGCTGGCGGGCATCGGCACCGGCATCATGGCCGCCTGTCTGGACGCGATCATGCCCTACATGGTCGAGCGCAAGCAGTTTGGAAAACCGATTGGAAGCTTTCAGCTGATGCAGGGCAAGATCGCGGACATGTACACCGCAATGAACTCGGCCCGCGCCTATGTCTACGAAGTGGCCAAGGCCTGCGACCGGGGGCAGGTGACGCGGCAGGATGCGGCGGCCTGCGTGCTCTACGCCTCCGAAGAGGCGATGAAGCAGGCGCATCAGGCCGTGCAGGCCATGGGCGGAGCGGGCTTCATGGCCGACAGCCCCGTTGCGCGCCTGTTCCGCGATGCCAAGTTGATGGAAATCGGGGCGGGCACATCCGAGATCCGCCGGATGCTGGTGGGTCGGGAACTGATGGGAGCAATGGGGTGAATGGATCTTTCCACATTGTTTCTGCCCTGACTTGCCTTGGGCATCCCGCGATGTTCCAGTTCGCCGATTTCCGTTTGGGTGACGCTGCGCAGGTGGCGCTGTGAACAGGCTGGGGACCGTCCGTTGCGATGTTCGGCGCGAAGGCGTCAACCTCAAACCCTGTGGCGACGTGGCTCAGAGGTCGACATGACCCGTTGGCTTGTTCTCGCCCTCCTTGTCGCCGTACCCGCTGCTGCGCAGGATGTGCCCTTCGATCAGACGCAGGTGCAGGCCTGCCTTGACAGTGCGTCCCCCTCCACCTGCGTTGGTGATGAAGCGGCGGCCTGCTCCGCTCAGACCGGGAGCAACGTTGGATACGGGTTTTGTCTGCGCGCTGAACTGACGTTCTGGGACGCCGAGTTGAACCGTGTGTATGGCGTGCTGATTGATCTGACTGAAGCGCAAGACGCGGAACTGAAGAGCTATGGGTCCGCCGCACCGGCCATGACGCCCGCGCTCCGCGCGGCGCAGCGGGCCTGGATTGCATGGCGCGATGCACAGTGCGACTTCATCCGCACGACCTTCGGTGGCGGTACAGGCGGCAACCCTGCGGCAACCGATTGCCTGATGCGCCTGACGGCGGAGCAGGCGCTGCGTCTGGATGCCGAACTGGCGGGGCAGGGCAGATGATCCGCGCTGCGACCTTGCTGCTGCTGGCGACGCCTGGCTGGGCGCAGTCTGCCGATCCGGAACCCTATCGGATGGCGTTCGACGCCTGCCTCGGCCGCCCCGACGCGGAACCGGGGGAATTGCGTGACTGCATCGGCAAGATCGCGACGGCCTGCATGAAGGCCGACGAGGGAGGGCAGACAACCCTCGGAATGTCGGGCTGCACGATGATGGAAAACGGCCTTTGGGACGAGGTGCTGAACTCTGACTGGCCCCGCCACCGTGCGGCGGCCAAGGCACTGGACGAGGCCGAGCGCCCGTATTTCGACGGGGTGTTCAGCCACGCTGACGAGACACTCGTGGCGGCGCAGCGCGCTTGGGTTGCTTTCCGCGACGCCGACTGCACCGCCGCGGCGGCAAGCTGGGGCTCCGGGTCCATGCGCCATATCGAATACGCGTCCTGCATGCTGGACCACACCGCGACGCGGGTACTGGACCTGCGCAGCCGCTGGGAGCAGTTTTGATGCGCCTGATGATGGTTCTAACCCTGCTGACGGGCACAGCGTTTGCGCGCCAGGCCGCGATGATCCACCGCGGGTTCCAAATTACAGACATCGCAGGTCGCCTGCGAAAGCTTTCCCATCTTGAAGGGATGACCCCATGAAACTCACTTCATCGCTCATCGCCAGTTCCGATCAAGCGAAGACGAACCGGGCCGCCCACCTCGATGCGCTGGCCGAGGTCCGCACCGCCGCAGAGGCTGCGGCGGCGGGCGGAGGGCAAAAATCCCGCGACCGGCACCTGTCGCGCGGCAAGATGCTGCCGCGCGACCGGGTTGCGGGCCTGCTCGACCCCGGATCACCCTTCCTCGAAGTCGGTGCTTTCGCCGGGTACGACATGTACGATAACGTCGCGCCGGGCGGCGGGGCGATCGCGGGGATCGGCCGGGTGCACGGCCGCGATGTCATGGTGGTGTGCAACGACGCCACGGTAAAAGGCGGCACCTATTACCCGATCACCGTCAAAAAGCACCTGCGCGCGCAGGAGATCGCCGAGGAATGCCGCCTTCCCTGTGTCTATCTGGTGGACAGCGGCGGGGCGAACCTGCCCAATCAGGACGAAGTTTTCCCCGACCGCGATCACTTCGGGCGCATCTTCTACAATCAGGCGCGGATGAGCGCGAAGGGCATCGCACAGATCGCCGTCGTCATGGGGTCGTGCACGGCGGGCGGTGCCTATGTGCCCGCAATGTCGGACGTCAGCATCATCGTGCGCGAACAGGGAACGATCTTTCTTGCGGGTCCCCCGCTGGTGAAGGCCGCGACCGGGGAGGTCGTCACGGTCGAGGAACTGGGCGGTGGCGACGTGCACACGCGCCTGTCCGGCGTGGCCGATTACCTGGCCGAGAACGACGCCCATGCGCTGGCCCTTGCGCGGCAGGCCGTCGGGAACCTGAACCGCGACCCGCTGAGCAACGTAGCCGAGGTCACCTTCGACGATCCGGCGTACGATCCGGAGGAATTGCTGGACGTGGTGCCCGGCGATCTGCGCACGCCCTACGACATCCGCGAGGTCATCATGCGCCTCGTCGATGGGTCGCGCTTTGATGAGTTCAAGGCACGGTTCGGCGAGACCCTGGTGACCGGGTTCGCCCATGTCGAGGGGATGCCAGTCGGCCTGGTTGCCAACAATGGCGTGCTGTTTTCCGAGGCCGCCGCGAAGGGTGCGCATTTCGTTGAACTGTGTTCGCAGCGGAATATCCCGCTGGTTTTCTTGCAAAACATCACCGGTTTCATGGTTGGCAAGAAGTACGAAAACGAGGGCATCGCGCGCCATGGTGCCAAGATGGTCACCGCCGTGGCCACGACGAATGTGCCCAAGATCACCATGCTGGTGGGCGGGTCCTTCGGGGCCGGGAACTATGGCATGAGCGGGCGGGCCTATCAGCCGCGGTTCCTGTGGACCTGGCCCAATTCGCGAATCTCCGTCATGGGCGGGCCGCAGGCCGCGGGGGTGCTGGCCACGGTCAAGCGCGATGCCATGGAGCGGGCCGGGCAGGAGTGGTCAGCCGAGGATGAGGCCGCATTCAAACGCCCGACCGAGGAGATGTTCGCACGCCAGTCGCACCCGCTCTATGCCTCCGCGCGGCTCTGGGACGACGGGATCATCGACCCGCGCCAGTCGCGGAAGGTGTTGGCGCTGTCCCTGCGGGCGGCGTTGAATGCCCCCCTTCAGGAAACCCGTTTCGGCGTGTTCCGCATGTGATTGGCGGCGGTGACCGCCTCCGGCGGGAGTATTTGGAAAGCGAAGAATGACCAGAAGTCTGCAACAGATCATCGACGCGAACCCCGAGGCGGAGACGTTCCGTTTCGGGGACTCGGAAGCGTTATCCGCCGAGATTCTTGCGCTGGTGCGCGCAGGCCGGAAGACCGCGACCTGCGAAGCGGCGCACCACTACGGCGACAAGGGCGACGCCTGGCCCGAAGTGGGGCGGCGTGATGTGGCGCTCGAGTGGGACGGCCGGCCCGCTGTCATGGTCGAGACGGTTGAGGTCGAGACACGGCGCTGGTCGGAGATGGACGAGGATTTCGTCGCGGCGCAGGGCGAGTTCCGGGACCTTGCGCACTGGCGGGAAGCCTACCGGGCGTATTTTGAGCGGACGGGCGGCTGGTCGGCGGACATGAAGATCATGTGCGAGCGGTTTCGGATCGTCGAGGATTTTGCAGGGGGCGGAGAGTGACCGGTCCGCCCCCGGTGCGTGCCGACCGTCGCACCTGCGGTCGATTCCCGCAGCCCGATGTCCGAGGTGCCGTCCTTGCCGCAGACGATCACGGCGCGCGTAACGAATTGGAGGAGACGTGATGTTCACGAAAATCCTGATTGCGAACCGGGGTGAGATCGCCTGTCGGGTCATAGACACCTGCCGTCGCCTGGGCGTGCAGACGGTGGCCGTGCACTCCGACGTGGACGCCCGCGCAAGGCACGTCGAGATGGCGGATGCGGCGGTGTCACTGGGCGGGGCGGCCCCGGCGGACAGCTATCTGCGGGGCGATGCGATCATCGAGGCGGCGCGGGCGACGGGCGCGCAGGCGATCCATCCGGGGTACGGCTTTCTGTCGGAAAACCCCGAGTTCGTGGAGGCGGTGGAGGCGGCGGGGCTTGTCTTCATCGGGCCGTCGGCCAAGGCGATCCGGGCGATGGGGCTGAAGGACGCGGCCAAAGTGCTTATGGAGGAGGCGGGCGTACCCGTCGTGCCGGGATATCAGGGTGCGGGACAGGATCCGGGTGACCTTGCCCGCGAGGCTGAGAAGATCGGCTATCCGGTGCTGATCAAGGCGGTCGCGGGCGGTGGCGGCAAGGGGATGCGGAAGGTCGAGGCACCCGATGGGTTCACCGATGCGCTGGAGGCCGCGCAGTCGGAGGCCAAGAAGGCCTTCGGCAACGCCCATGTGCTGATCGAGAAATGGGTGACCACGCCGCGCCACATCGAGGTGCAGGTGTTCGGCGACGGCAAGGACGCCGTGCACCTGTTCGAGCGGGATTGCTCGCTGCAGCGCCGCCACCAGAAGGTGATCGAGGAAGCCCCCGCCCCAGGCATGACCGCCGAGATGCGCGACGCCATGGGGCAGGCCGCCGTCCGCGCCGCCGAGGCCATCGGCTATGCCGGTGCGGGGACGGTGGAGTTCATCGTGGATGCGAGTGAGGGGCTTCGCGCAGACCGGTTCTATTTCATGGAGATGAACACGCGCCTGCAAGTGGAGCATCCGGTGACGGAGGCGATCACCGGCGTCGACCTGGTGGAATGGCAACTGAGGGTTGCGGCGGGCGAAGGCCTGCCCGCCCGGCAGGAAGATTTGTCGATCACGGGCCACTCCTTCGAGGCGCGGCTTTATGCAGAGGACGCCAGCAACGGGTTCCTGCCGCAGACCGGCACGCTGACGCATCTGCGGTTCCCTGAGGGCACCCGGGCGGAAACGGGGGTGCGCCCGGGGGACGTGATCTCGCCGTGGTACGATCCGATGATCGCCAAGGTGGTTGTGTCGGGGCCAACGCGGGCGACGGCGTTGCTTTCATTGGAGCGCGCACTGGCGACAACGCAGGTTGCGGGGACCGTGACGAACCTGTCGTTCCTGCGCAGGCTGGCACAACACGAAGGCTTTCGCGCAGGGCAGGTCGATACCGGGTTGATCGACCGGGATGTCGAAGCCCTGTCGGCGCGGCCCGTGCCGTGCAGCCGCGCGCGGTCGATCGCGGCGCTGGCGGCGCTAGGCCTGGACCGGGGGCAGGGGGCCGAGGGCCTGCACCTCTGGGTGCCGATGGCCTGGACGGCCAATATGCTTTGGCAGAACGAGGAGATCAGTGCGCGCGTCGAGGGGCTGGGCGGGGACCGTTATCGCGTCACGGTCGGGGAGGCCGCACACGAGGTGACCCGCGACGGCGGCTGGCGTGTGGACGGCACCCCGGTATCCGCCGAGATCGGGCATGCACCCGGCCTGGTCCACGTGTTCTGGGGCAACGTCTATTCCTTCTCCGTGCCCGATCCGCTGGACGTGGCCGCGGCGGGCGGCGCGGCTTCGGGCGTGGTGGAGGCACCGATGCCCGGACTGGTGAAGGCCGTTTTCGTGAAGGCTGGGGCCGAGGTCGCGGCGGGCGCGCGGCTGGCCATTCTGGAGGCGATGAAGATGGAACACACGCTGGTGGCCCCGCATGACGGGGTCGTGGGCGAGTTGCTGGTTGCCGCCGGAGATCAGGTAGAAGCGGGCTCCGCGCTGGTGCGGATGGAAGAGACATGAGCCGTATCGTCCTGCACCACGTGCCGCAAAGCCGGTCGCAGCGGGTGCTGTGGCTGCTGTACGAGTTGGGTATCGACTTTGACGTGCGGGTCTGGCCCTTCGACAAGACGCTTCGTTCGGACGACTTTCTTGCGCTGAACCCCGCTGGCCGTGTGCCGGCGCTTGAGATGGACGGCCGGTCGTATTGGGAAGCGGGGGCCATCATCGAAATCCTGTGCGAGCGGTTTGGGCGGCTGGGCCGCACGCCGGGCGACGCGGAGCGGGCGGATTGGCTGATCTGGCTCCATTTTGCCGAAACGATTTCCCAACACTCCGCCGCCTTGACCCAGAGCCACATCATGCTGCGCGACCCGTCGATGCGTTCCCCCGTGGTGATGAAACTGGAGGCGGCGCGAGTCGGCAAATGCTTTGACGCGATCGACGCGCGGTTGACGGGTGACTGGCTATTGTCAGAATTTTCTGCGGCGGATGTGGCCGTCGGGCAGGCGGTGATGATGGCGCGACGGTTCCACCGGATCGGTGACCGGCCCCGGATGGCGGCTTGGTTCGCGCGGATCGAGGCGCGCGATGCATGGCAAAGGGCCAACGATGAAACCGGCCTCTATTCGCAGGAGTTTTACGAGGTGCCCGATGTCTGACTTCGTTGAAATCTTCGAAGTCGGCCCGCGCGACGGATTGCAGAACGAAAAGCGGATGATTCCGGTGGCCGAGAAGATCGCGCTGATCGATTGTCTCTCGAAAGGTGGGTTCCGGAGGATCGAGGTGGCGAGCTTCGTCAGCCCGAAATGGGTGCCGCAGATGGCTGACGGGGCGCAGGTTCTGGCGGGTATCGACCGGGCCGAGGGCGTGTCCTATGCGGCGCTGACGCCGAACCTGCGGGGCTACGAGGGCGCGCGAGCGGCGCGGGTGGACGAAGTTGCAATCTTCGCCAGCGCATCGGAAGGGTTCTCCAAGGCAAATCTGAACGCCACGATCGCCGAAAGTCTGGAGCGGTTCACTCCGGTGGTCGAAGCCGCGCGGCGGGACGGGATGCCTGTGCGGGGCTATGTCTCCTGCGTAACGGATTGCCCATTTGACGGCCCCGTTGCCCCCGGAAGTGTGGCGACCGTGGTGGCCGCGATGCAGGCGCTCGGCTGTTATGAGGTCAGCTTGGGCGACACCATCGGGCGGGGAACGCCCGAGGGGGTGGACGCGATGCTCGCGACCGTGCTGGAGGAGATGGAGGCTGCCAAACTGGCTGGTCATTTCCACGATACTGCGGGGCGCGCGCTCGACAATGTGGATGTGGCGCTTGGACGGGGCCTGCGGGTATTCGACGCGGCCGTGGGTGGGCTGGGCGGTTGCCCCTATGCGCCGGGTGCTGCGGGCAACGTGGCAACGGAGGCCGTCATGGGCCATCTGGAGGCTGCGGGGTTCGTCACTGGACTGGATGCGGCGGTGATTGCCAAGGCGGCACAAATGGCGCGGGAGATGCGTGGATGACCTATCAAACACTTGATGTGACGCGCGACGATCGCGGCGTGGTGACGGTGCGGCTGAACCTGCCGGACACGCACAACGCGCTCTCGGCGGCGATGATGGACGAGCTGACCGAGCTGGCGCGGACGCTGGGCGCGGATGACAGCCGGGTCATGGTGCTGACGGGGACGGGGCGGTCGTTCTGCGCGGGCGGCGATCTGCGCTGGATGCGGGCGCAATTCGATGCGGAGCCTGCGGCACGGGCGGTCGAGGGCAAGCGGCTGGCCGGGATGTTGCAGGCGCTGAACACGATGCCAAAACCGCTGATCGCGCGGGTTCAGGGGGCGGCCTTCGGCGGGGGCGTGGGCCTTTGCTGCGTCTCGGACGTGGCAATCGGGGCCGAAGGAGCCCTGTTCGGCCTGACCGAGACACGGCTGGGGCTGATTCCTGCGACCATCGGGCCTTACGTGGTCGCGCGGATGGGCGAGGGGCCCGCGCGGCGGGTCTTTATGAACTCCCGCCGGTTCGACGCAGCCGAGGCGGTGGAGTTGGGCGTCCTGTCGAAGGTTGTCGCGGCTGAAGACCTGGATGCGGCGGTCGAGGCGGAGGTCACCCCGTACCTGTCCTGCGCCCCGGGTGCGGTGGCGGATGCCAAGCGGTTGGCGCGATCTTTGGGGCCTGTGATCGACGAGGACGCGATTGCCGCGACCGTCGATGCGCTGGCCGCCCGATGGGACGGGGATGAGGCGTCGGAGGGCGTGGGAGCGTTCTTCGACAAGCGAAAGCCGCGCTGGTCCGCGTGATGCGCGGACCTGTGCCGGTGGTGATCTGACTCTTTGCCAGCGACTCGCTGTCGGGTAGGATGCGGCAAACCCTCGTTAGAAGGATATGCAGGCATGTTCACCCGTCGTACGTTCACCCTGATGCTGGCCGCCGCGCCCCTGTCGGCCTGCGCGGATGCGCCCCCAACCTCATCGCGGCCCAGCCTTCGCGCAGCCGACCCAGATCTTGTGCCGCGCGCGACTGCGGGCTGGTCGGCCTGGGTCGATGGGTTCAAGGGACGCGCGCGGGCGCAGGGGCTTTCGGCAAATGTAATAGAGGCCGCGTTTCGGGGGCAAGGATTTGTGCCGGGCGTCGTCGCGCGCGACCGCAACCAGACAGAGTTCAAACGCAGCTTTGAGGATTACATCGCAATTGTCGCCCCCGAGTCGAAAGTGCAGGAGGGCCGTGCCGCCTTTGCCCGGCACCGTAACACCTTACAGTCGATCGAGGGCCGGTACGGCGTCCCCGCCGAAATCGTCTGCGCGATCTGGGGCGTGGAGAGCAATTTCGGCCAACGGCGCGGCGACATTCCCACGATCAGCGCGGTGTCGACGCTGGCCTATGACGGGCGGCGTGGCGCTTTCTTTGAAAAGCAGCTGGTCGCGGCATTGCAGATCCTTCAGGCGGGCGACGTTTCTACGCGGAACATGCTCGGAAGCTGGGCGGGTGCAATGGGGCACACGCAGTTCATCCCCACGTCCTACCTGCAATCCGCTGTAGACTTCACCGGTGACGGGCGCCGCGATATCTGGAGCGAGGACCCTTCTGATGCCTTGGCCTCGGCGGCGTCCTACCTGCGCGGCGCGGGCTGGACCTCCGGGCAGAACTGGGCGGTGGAGAATGCAAACGGTGACCTGACTCCCGATGCGGGCGGCCCATCGTTCCGGACCGGTCCGAACTTCCGCGTGATCAAGCGGTACAACAACTCGGACTCCTATGCGCTCGGCGTGGGGCACCTGGCCGACCGGATCGCCGGAGGCGGTCCCCTGCGACAGCCTTTCGGGCCTGATCGCTTCGGCCTAACCATAGACCAGCGGCAAGAATTGCAACGCCGCCTGACCGCCGCTGGTTTCGACACGCAGGGGGACGACGGCGTGATCGGCCCCAACAGCCGCGCGGCGATTTCTGCGTTTCAGCGGTCACGCGGTCTGCCTGCGACGGGCGACCCATCCGTATCGCTTTTGAACATGCTTTGACGTTTCGCGGCTGCGGCAGGGCTTTCCGAAGAAGATGCAGTGCTGTTTTCGGGACCTGCCGACTTAATTTGAGGGGACCGGCACCTTGCGACGCGTCAGCCGCGCTATCGCCTATCGCTGCGGAAGATGTCACGGAAAGAGCTACGCGCAGGGCGGTTGATCCCGGCGTAACCTGCCGCACCCTGAGGATCGCGATGAAACGGATGACCTTCCTTCTCTTTCTACTGTGCGCCGCCGTGGCCGGTGGCGCGCAGGCCGATCCGTTGCGCAACACGAGCCGTTTCGGTGTTGATATGCGAGCTGGTCCGGGACTTCAGTTTCCAATGATCCATGTGCTTGATCCGGGTGAGGTCGCCGACCGGGGGCGGTGCGATCTTGGTGGCGTCTGGTGCCTGTTAACGGCAGGCGGCAAGGTGGGCTGGGTCGACACCAGGGGTTTGGTGCCGCCGCGATCAGGCCTGGCCAACTCGGACCCGATTGCCCCGTTGCGGACCGCTCCGATCGAAAGCTCCCGGTTGGACGATGATGGCGTGCGTCCCCTGCCCGACTCCATTCGGGAAGCCGTGAACAGCGCCAGCGACTCCGCAGAGACGCGCCGGGATGATCCGCTTGTCGCCACGGCTCCGCCGGGCGCACGGGTGCCCGTGATCTTCGCCACCGACGCACCTTTCTATAACGTGGCCGAAGGCGTGGTGAACCTGCGGGCGGGGCCGGGCACGGACACGGACATCGTGGGTGAGCTACGTCCTTGGCAAGGTGGTACGATCGACATTTGTGACGCTGCCCAAAGCTGGTGCCGCATGACGGTCGACGGCGGTCCGGTCGCCTGGGTCAAGATGACGTTCATGGGCCTGAGGCGGATAGAAGTGCCACCCTTGGCCCCCGACGACACGGCCGCGCGTTGACCTCGGCCCGACTGCGGCCTAAAGCGGAGATGTTCTTCAGTCGGAGGCCTCCATGGACGACATGCTGCGCGAATACCTGCCCATCCTGATCTTTCTCGGCGTGGCCGTGGGACTTGGACTGGTGCTGATCCTTGCTGCCGCCGTGATCGCCGTGCGCGCACCTGACCCCGAGAAGGTCTCGGCCTACGAGTGCGGCTTCAACGCGTTCGACGACGCGCGAATGAAGTTCGACGTTCGATTCTACCTCGTGGCGATCCTGTTCATCATCTTCGACTTGGAAATCGCCTTCCTGTTCCCCTGGGCCGTGAGCTTCGCAGGCCTGTCAGAGGCGGCGTTCTGGTCCATGATGGTCTTCCTGACCGTGCTGACTGTCGGGTTTGCTTACGAATGGAAGAAGGGCGCGCTCGACTGGGAGTGATGTGCGGGCCCATCGAAGGGCCTCCACCGCATCACGTTTCCTCAGGCAATAGCTTGCCAGATCATGCCAGCCGTGAATGCGCCTGCCAGAGACAGCAAAATATAAAGTGCGAAGACGCGCGGCCGGACGAGTGCCCAGACGGCGATGGCCGCAGGCAGGGACGTGACGCCGCCCGCGATCAGGAAGGCAAGACCTGCACCTGGTTGCATGCCCTGTTCGATCAAACCGCCCACGAGCGGGAGCGCCGCATAGCCGTTCAGATAGGCGGGGACCCCGACGACTGTCGCAAGTGCGATGGGGCCTGCTCCGGTCCCGCCCAGCAGGGTGGTGATGGTTTCCGCCGGGACAAAGGCCAGCATCAGGCTTTCCAGCAGGAAGGCGAGGGTCAGCCATTGCAACAGGAACAGCGTCGTCTTGCGCGCCTCAGCCGCGAAGTTGCCTTTGCGGATAGGATCGGACCAAAACCGCCAGACGATCGGTTTGATCGTTCGCGCCGCAGACCCGCCGCATCCGCCGTTGCCGACTTCGGGGCGCAACGGGTTTTCGAATGCGCCCGCCGCCCGCAACGCATGGGTCAGATAACCGCCGGCAAGGCCCAGCCCGATCGCCGTCGCCGTCTTGGCCAGCGCGAATGGCAGGCCCAGGACGCCGACGGTCAGGACAAACATCGACGGGTCCATGATGGGCGAAGCCAGCCAGAACGCCATCACCGCTGATAACGGGACGCCCATCGTCAAAAGGGCTGCAATCAGCGGGATCACCCCACAGGAGCAGAACGGTGACAAGGCCCCTGCCAGTGCCGCCAAGGCAATGGCCAGCACCGGGGCCCCGTAGAATGCCCGCGCGATCTGTCCATCGGCCCCGGTCGCCTTGGCCCAGGCTGCGATCAGGATCGACAGGGCCAGGAACGGGGCTGTTCCGGCCAGCGCCGTCAGCGTGAAAACGGCCGACACGCGCGCCTGACCGGGGTCAATCGCCGCAATCAATAGCAGCAGGACAACGACAGCAGCCCACACCTTCTGACCTCGGATCATGACGATCGCGGAAGGGGGCCGCGGCAGGTTCAGATCTGTCATAATTATATCCTTAGGTTTATAGTTATATTGGGCCCGAAAATGTCAGGCAACATCTTGTGTTGTGCCGATCCCCGTGCAGCATTCTTCGGTCAGATAGCTCAGAAGGGCGTTCATCTGTGCGAACGCCACGCGGCTGATAATCTCGCGTCCCTGCCGTTCCTGCGTCACCAGACCGGCGGACACCAGGCTGCGCAGGTGATGCGCCAGGGTCGACGCTGCCAGGTTTGTCTCTGCAGCGATCTGCCCGACCGTTGCCCCGGCTTCGCCCGCCCGGACGAGAAAGCGAAAGATATCCAACCGCGCCTCGTGTCCGAGGGCAGAAAGGGCGCGGGCAGCATGAGAAATCTCGATCATGCCACAGTTATAACTATAAAACTAGTTTTGTAAATAAAAAGTTCAGAGTGTAGTAAATGCCCTCGCGGCTACATTCCGTCGCGGGGCGGGACCTGTCATCCGGTCCGCAAGGACCCTAATTATCGTGCAGGTCGCGTTGACCCTTTTGGGGTCGCGGGCTACACCGCAGGTCAATCGTGGGCATTGCCCCCGACAGGATTCCCGAAGGAGCAGCTGATATGGGCGTGCAGACCGGACTGAACACCGCGGGCGGCGACAAGGAACACGCCACCCAGCTTCTCAATCGCGAGCTTCAGGACAAGGGTTTCCTGCTGACTTCGACCGAGGATATTATAAACTGGGCACGCACCGGCTCGCTCCACTGGATGACATTCGGCCTTGCCTGCTGCGCGGTCGAGATGATGCACACCGCCATGCCGCGTTATGACATGGAACGCTTCGGCACCGCGCCCCGCGCGTCGCCGCGCCAGTCGGACCTGATGATCGTGGCGGGCACGCTGACTAACAAGATGGCCCCCGCGCTGCGCAAGGTTTACGACCAGATGCCCGAGCCGCGCTACGTTCTGTCGATGGGCAGTTGCGCCAACGGCGGCGGATATTACCATTACAGCTATAGCGTCGTGCGCGGCTGCGACCGGATTGTGCCGGTGGACCTGTATGTGCCCGGATGTCCGCCCACGGCCGAAGCGCTGCTCTACGGCCTGCTGCAGCTCCAGCGGAAGATTCGCCGGACCGGAACATTGGTGCGCTGAGGGGATGGGTATGACCGAACAACTTCAGGAATTGGCCGCCCATATCGAGATGCGCAACGGCGAGTTGGTCTCCTCTCACACGATCGTGCGGGACGAATTGACGCTGGAGGCCACGTCGTCCGATATCACCGCGCTGGTGGAATTTCTTAAGCAAGACGAGCAGTGCCGCTTTGCATCGCTGGTCGACATCACGGCCATCGACTATCCGGGCGACGACCGGCGCTTCTGCGTCGTCTACCACTTCCTGTCGATGTATCGGAATCAGCGCATTCGCGTGAAAGCTCATGTGCGCGAGGATGATATTGTTCCCTCGATCGTCGAGATTCACCCATCGGCCAACTGGTTCGAGCGGGAAGTCTTCGACATGTTTGGTATCCTCTTCTCCGGTCACCCGGACCTGCGCCGGATCCTGACGGACTACGGCTTTCGCGGCTACCCGCTGCGCAAGGACTTCCCGACGACGGGCTATACCGAAGTTCGTTATGATGAAGTGCAGAAGCGCGTTGTCTATGAGCCCGTGTCACTGACGCAAGAGTATCGCCAGTTTGACTTCATGTCGCCTTGGGAAGGGGCTGAATATGTCCTGCCCGGTGACGAGAAGGGGGAGGCGAAATGATGGATGCTGCCGTATCCTCCGAAGACGCGATCCGCGCGCTGGCCGAAGCCTATTGCGAAGGCGTGTACTTCGCCCGTCCCGAAGTGTTCGAAACCATTTGCCATGATCGGTTCTTCATGACCGAAATTACGGAAGATGGTGGCGCGAACCATTGGAGCAAGGCATCTTATCTTGAACGGGTCCATGGCCGCAGCGCATTTCCCGGCGACGTATCCCGCGAGATACTGAGCGTCGACGTGGCAGGCGACGAGATGGCGCGCGTGCACCTTTGGGTCGATGTACCGCCCCGACGCTACGAGGACCACCTGGGCTTTGTCCGGGTAGGCGGCGAATGGAAACTGCTGACCAAGGTGTTCCGCACGATGGGCCCTTCGGCGCTGACAGGTTGAGGGAGCGACGGGATGATGAATAATGTTGGCCTGCCTGGTCTCCTCCTGATCATCGTCTGGGTCGTGAACGTCGTTGCGTTCTGGAAGTTGCTCCCGCGTGCAGGGATGAGTTCTTACTGGGCGATTACGACGATCTTCCCGTTGTTTGCAGCCATCCTTTTCTGGGTTATCGCTTTCAAGCGCTGGCCGAATGACCCTGTTTGAAAGGCAATTCGATGGATGGTGACCTGAACCCGCGTGGATACGAAGACGCCCTGACCGGCGAGCAGAAGATCCGCAATTTCAACATCAACTTCGGCCCGCAGCACCCGGCGGCGCACGGGGTGCTGCGCCTTGTGCTGGAGTTGGATGGCGAGATTGTTGACCGCTGCGATCCACATATCGGCCTGCTACACCGGGGCACCGAAAAACTGATGGAGAGCCGGACCTACCTCCAGAACCTGCCCTATCTGGACCGTCTGGATTACGTGGCCCCGATGAACCAGGAGCACGCCTGGTGCCTTGCGATCGAGCGTCTGTGCGACATCGAAGTGCCGCGCCGTGCCTCGCTTATCCGGGTGCTCTTTTGCGAGATCGGGCGCATTCTGTCGCACATCCTCAACGTCACGACGCAGGCCATGGACGTTGGCGCGCTGACACCGCCGCTCTGGGGTTTCGAGGAACGTGAGAAGTTGATGGTCTTCTACGAGCGGGCCTGCGGCGCGCGCCTGCACGCTGCGTACTTCCGCCCCGGCGGTGTGCATCAGGATCTGACGCCGGACCTGATCGACGACATCGATACATGGTGCGACGAATTCCCGAGTGTGCTGGCCGACATCGACGGGCTGCTGACCGAGAACCGCATCTTCAAACAGCGCAACGTCGATATTGCGGTGGTGTCGGAGCAGGAGGTCATGGACTGGGGCTTCTCGGGCGTGATGGCACGCGGGTCGGGCCTCGCGTGGGACCTGCGCCGGGCGCAGCCCTATGAGTGCTATGACGAGTTCGACTTCCTGATTCCGACAGGCAACAACGGTGATTGCTACGACCGTTACCTGTGCCGCATGGAAGAGATGCGTCAGAGCCTGCGCATCATGAAGCAGGCCATTGCCAAGCTGCGCGAACCCGAAGGACAGGGCGATATCCTGGCCCGCGGCAAGGTCACGCCGCCCAAGCGGTCGGACATGAAGACCTCGATGGAAGCGCTGATCCACCACTTCAAGCTCTATACCGAAGGGTTCCACGTTCCCGCCGGCGAGGTCTATGCCGCCGTCGAAGCCCCCAAGGGTGAATTCGGCGTCTACATGGTGTCGGATGGGTCAAACAAACCGTACCGCGCGAAATTGCGGGCACCGGGCTTCCTGCACTTGCAGGCGATGGACCACATCGCGCGCGGGCACCAGCTGGCTGACGTTGCCGCGATCATTGGAACGCTGGACGTGGTGTTCGGTGAGATCGACCGCTAAGGCCGCAAGAAAGACAGACGCAACGGTCCGGGTCCTTCGGGAGCCGGTCACCGACCGAAGGACGAGACGATATGCTCCGCCGACTGCACAAAGACCAACCTGAGACTTTCGCGTTCACCGAGGCCAATCAGGCCTGGGCCGAAGCGCAGATCACGAAGTATCCCGAAGGGCGTCAGGCCAGCGCGATCATTCCGCTGCTGTGGCGCGCGCAGGAGCAGGAGGGGTGGCTGACCCGCCCCGCCATCGAGCATGTCGCGGAAATGCTGGGCCTCGCCTACATCCGCGCGCTGGAGGTGGCGACGTTCTACTTCATGTTCCAGCTGCAGCCCGTGGGCAAGACCGCGCATATCCAGATCTGCGGCACCACGTCCTGCATGATCTGCGGGGCCGAGGATCTGGTTGCCGTCTGCCGCGACAAGATCGCCAAGCGTCCGCATGAGATTTCCGAGGACGGCCAGCTATCCTGGGAAGAAGTCGAGTGTCTGGGGGCCTGCTCCAACGCACCGATGGCGCAGATTGGCAAGGATTATTACGAAGACCTGACGGTTGAGCGGTTCAGCGAAATGCTGGACGAATTCCGCGCGGGCAAGGTGCCGACGCCAGGGCCGCAGAATGGTCGCTTCACGTCCGAGCCGCTGGGCGGCGCAACTGCGCTGACCGACGCTGCGGCGAACAAGAACCACAAGCAGAACGCATCCGTGACGCTCGCCACTGATATCGGCGATACGATCAAGCGGATCGATGGAACCGAGGTTCCGCTTGTCGCTCCTTGGGGCAAGGCCAATCAGTCGGACGAAGACCCGGAGGTAGCTGGGCGCGACCCGCTGATGCCGCCCGAAGGCCCGGATGGTAAACAGGGCGGCAAGGTGGCCGGGCAGGCCCCCGCGAACCGCACACGCGGCGACGCGAGCGATGGCAAGGCAAATGTGCGCGGCTCTGATGCGGTGGCTGTCGCTACGCCCGAAGAAGGGACAATCGCGCCGAAATCCAAGCCCAAGCCCGCGACCGAATCGGCCCTGGGCCCATCGGACGACGCAAAACCCGCCGGTCTGGACGCACCGAGGGGTGGTTCGGCCGATGATCTGAAGCGCATCAAGGGTGTAGGCCCGAAGTTGGAAAAGCTCTGTAACTCCATGGGGTTCTGGCACTTTGACCAGATTGCGAACTGGTCTGCCGATGAAATTTCCTGGGTCGATCAGAACCTGGAAGGCTTCAAAGGTCGCGTGACACGTGACGAATGGGTCAAACAGGCTAAACTATTGGCTGATGGGGGCGAAACCGAGTTTTCGTCTCGCGTGAAAAAGGGGGATGTCTACTGAGATCGACCCCCAGACAGGGAGTTGATTGATGGACAACCGCAATTCGAACATGACATTCGGAAATACCCTGATCAGCTGGGGCATTGCCGGGCTTGCAGGCCTGATCGCATTTCTGCTGCTGCGGATCATGGGAGACTGGAGCCTGTCTGCGGCAGGCTTCGGGGGCGGAGCGATCGCTCTCGTCCTCATCATCGTATTCACGGTCATTTTCGGCCGCGACCTGCCGCCGCTGGGCACGGTGACGGCCCCGACCGTCAAGAGCGGAAGTGCGGTGCCGACGTCTTCCCCAACCGCGGGCACATCTTCCGCTCCGTCCCAGGCCGCATCGGCAGCCGTCGCTGCTGGAAGCGCGAGCGCAGGGGGCGGTGGTGCCGCCGCGACGTCCCCGGCGGCGACTGGCACACCCAGCGGTCAGGGGGCCGCCAAACCGTCCGAACGCTCCGAGGCCTCATTGGCAGAGGCGGCAGCCACCCCTGCCGGGGCTACATCGGCGTCTGGCGGGAAGCCGGAAATGCTGGACAGCCCACGGGGGGGGGCAGCGGATGACCTTAAGCGGATCAAGGGTATCGGCCCCAAGCTGGAAAAGTTGTGCAACAGCATGGGCGTCTATCACTTCGAGCAGATCGCCGGCTGGTCCGCCGGGGAGGTCGCCTGGATGGATGACAACATTGAAGGATTCAGGGGCCGGGTAACCCGTGACGATTGGGTTGCGCAGGCCAAGGCGCTGGCCGCTGGCGAAGAGACGGAGTTTTCCAAGAAAGTCGACAAGGGCGGCGTATACTGATGCGCGACGTTCGGACCGCTTGACGGCACCCCCCCGGACCTATTGAAGAGGGGCCGAAATGACTGGCCCCTCTGACCATGACGTGGCGATCGCCAAACGCTCCGCCCGCGTTGCACTGGTGATCATCGGTATCTTTGTTTGTTGGGGCATCCTGCAGGCCTTGGGGGCGGAATACGATCTTTCCCGCCGGATTATGGGCTTGGGGGATTCCGTCGCATTGGTGGCGATGGGCTGGGCGATATATGAGACCGTGATGATCTGGCGGCTGCGCCGCGAGAAGGAGTGACGATATGCTGCAAGACCAGGACCGGATTTTCACGAACATCTACGGGATGGCCGATCGTTCCCTTAGGGGGGCGCAGTCGCGCGGTCAGTGGGATGGGACCAAGGACCTGATCGGTCTCGGTCGTGACAAGATCGTGGAGATCATGAAGGCATCCGGCCTGCGTGGTCGTGGGGGGGCAGGCTTCCCGACGGGTCTCAAGTGGTCGTTCATGCCCAAGGAAAGTGACGGTCGCCCGGCCTACCTTGTGATCAACGCCGACGAATCCGAGCCGGGGACCTGCAAGGACCGGGAGATCATGCGCCACGATCCCCACACGTTGATCGAAGGTGCATTGATCGCCTCTTTCGCGATGGGTGCACATGCCTGCTACATCTACATTCGCGGCGAATACATCCGCGAGAAGGAAGCCCTGCAAAACGCCATGGACGAGGCTTATGATGCGGGCCTGATCGGCAAGAACGCCTGCGGGTCTGGCTGGGACTTCGATCTCTATCTGCACCACGGGGCCGGTGCCTATATCTGCGGCGAAGAAACGGCCCTGATCGAGTCGCTGGAAGGCAAGAAGGGCATGCCGCGCATGAAGCCGCCTTTCCCCGCGGGTGCTGGCCTCTACGGCTGCCCCACGACCGTGAACAACGTCGAAAGCATCGCGGTCGTGCCGACCATCCTGCGGCGCGGGGCCGAATGGTTTGCGGGCTTCGGACGGGCGAACAACGCGGGGACCAAGTTGTTTGCGATCTCGGGTCACGTAAACCGTCCCTGCGTGGTCGAAGAGGCCATGTCGATCAGCTTCGAGGAATTGATTGAGACGCATTGCGGCGGCATTCGCGGCGGCTGGGACAATTTGAAGGCCGTGATCCCCGGCGGGTCGTCGGTGCCGATGATCCCGGGCAAGGAAATGCGCGGGGCGATCATGGATTTCGATTACCTGCGGGAGCAGAAATCGGGCCTTGGCACGGCGGCGGTGATCGTGATGGACAACTCCACCGACGTCATCAAGGCGATTTGGCGTCTGTCCAAGTTCTACAAGCACGAGAGCTGTGGTCAGTGCACGCCCTGCCGCGAAGGCACCGGCTGGATGATGCGCGTGATGGACCGACTGGTGAAGGGCGAGGCCGAGGTCGAGGAGATCGATATGCTGCTCGACGTTACCAAGCAGGTCGAAGGCCATACCATCTGCGCGCTCGGCGACGCGGCGGCTTGGCCGATCCAAGGTCTGATCCGGCATTTCCGCGACGAGATCGAGGACCGGATCAAGCATAAGCGCGTGAGTCCCGCCGCGGCGGTTCCGGCAGAGTGATCGGAATCGCAACTATGACGCGCAAGGCGATCGTGGTTCAGTTTGCCCTGCTGCTGAGCTTGGCCGCCTGCCAGACCACGCCTGCGCCCGAGGCGAACACCGACGTTGCGGCACTGCAAGCCAACACCGGGGCGTTCGCGCTGAACACGGCGATAGCCGCATTCTATGAGCAGCGTTGCCGGGCCAAGGGGATCGCGCTTGCCGGGGGCAGCACCAACGCCGCGTCCGAAGCGTTTTTTGATCGAATGATTGCGGCTGGATATACGCGCGCTCAGATCGAGTCTGCAACGGCGCTGGTCGATCCGGCTTCTGCCGGACAGGCGGCAATCGAATATCTGGAAGGGCGTGGGCTGGAGCCCGGCTCGGGTGCGGACAGGCTGTGCAGGTCTGCTCGCGAAGAGATAGCGCAGGGCACGGCTGTCGGCCGGTTGCTGGCATCCTGATGGACGCGTTTTTCGCCCCCTACGCGCACACGCTGGCATCGCTTGGCGGTTGGGCGATCCTGATGCTGGTCCTGCTCTTTCTGTCGGCCAAGGGCAAACCCCGCCGTCGAACCGAGAGCGGTCATCCGGTTCGCGACTATTCCGATCCATACTACCGCCGAAGCCGGGCGTTCCTGAATGCAATCGAGATCACCGGTCCGTTCGTCGCCGCTTCGGTGGCGGCCGTTCTGGTTGGGGCAGCCCCGTTCTTGGTGAACTTGTTCGCTTCAGTATTTGTAATTTCGCGCGTGGCGACGGCCACGGCACATATCGCAACCGAGAATCAGCCGCTTCGCTCCATCTTCTGGGTGATCGGCTTGATCTGCTGCCTTGCCCTTTCGGGATTGGCCATCGCTGGGGCTTTCGCGCTGTGATCCGCGTGCTCGCCCTGATGTTGGCAGCGACGCCAGCGCACGCGCAGGAGAAAGTCCCGGCCCCGGAGGTCTTTGTCGTCTCGGCGATGGCGACGTCGACGGCACAGATACTCGCGGTCAATTGTCCGCGCCTGTCGATCAATCCAGGTGCTATGACACGCGAAACAGCCCGCGTTTTGGACGAACTGGGCGCGTTGGGCTTCACGCCGGAAAACCTGGTCGACCGGATCGAAGATCCCGCCGACCGGATCGAGGTCTTGCAGACGGCCTTCCTGACGAAGCATGATCTGCTGGAGGGGGCAACGACGGACACGGTTTGTGCCGCGGGCCTTCGCGAAATTTCTGAGGGGTCCGACATCGGTGCCCTGTTGTTGGAGGTCGAGGAATGAAGGTCACGGTTCTGGTTGTCGGGGCGGCGCTGTCCCTGTCCGGGTGCGGGGCCTTTGGCAGCCTGTCGTCCGGTGCATCGTCGCCGTTCAGCGGAATGGGCGGCATGCGCGGATCTCAGAGCGAGATCGAAGGAATTCGCTTCCGCACCCGCGTATCGGCAGTGAGCGAGGACAAGCGCGGCTTCACGACCATGACGCGCGGTGCGGCGCGCAATCTGACGGCCGCCGCAGAGGCCGGCCGGGTCGAGGCCGTCGAATATTGTATCCGTCGATTCGGTGGTTCTGAAATCATTTGGACAGCCGGCCCCGATCGGGAGCCCGAGCAGATGCCGCTCGATACATCAGGGGCGCTGGTGCTGGCGGGAGCCTGCGTAACGCGCTGAGGGGGGCGGTGCAACGGCGCGTCGCCGCCCATCACCGCCCTCTGATATTGAATAGCCGACGGTCGGGCGCACATCTGGCGTGAATGCAAACACCCGAGGTTCGTCCATGCTGATCCGATCCATTCTCCTTCTGGTACTGTCGCTGGCAACGCCTGCGACGGCTGATCGCTATGACGCCTTGCGGGCTGACCCCGAGATCGCCAGCGGCGTTTTGGTCGCTGCCATCGGCGACATGATTGCCGACAATTGTCCTGACATCGGCGAGCGTCGGACCCGCTCGCTTCTGATGCTCAATGCGCTGGTGGGTCGCGCGCGAGCCTTGGGCTATTCGGTCGGGGAAATCCGCGCTTATGTCGATGACGACACCGAAAAGGACCGCGTGAAGGGCCAGGCCCGCCAGTGGATGTCCGCGAACGGGGCGTCCGCGGCCGATCGCGGCAGCATTTGTCGCGTTGCGCGCAAAGAAATCGCAGACGGCACGACCATCGGGCGGTTGATGTACGAGAAGTGATCGATCTTGGATCGGGGTGCGACAAACCCTTTCAAGGGGCCGTTCCCCCACTGGCTTCCGCCGCCTGACCGGGCTAGGTACCGCTTTGAACGTGTTGAAGCAGACCGGAGCGACCGTGATGTCCGACCTTAAGAAAATCATGATCGACGGGACCGAAGTCGAAGTCCCCGGTGAAATGACATTGATCCAGGCCTGTGAGCAGGCTGGCGTCGAAATCCCGCGCTTTTGCTATCACGAGCGTCTGTCGATCGCCGGCAACTGTCGCATGTGCTTGGTCGAGGTCGTTGGCGGCCCGCCCAAGCCAGCCGCCTCCTGCGCGATGCAGGTCAAGGACCTGCGCCCCGGAAAAGACGGTGAACCGCCGGTCGTGAAGACCAATTCGCCCATGGTGAAAAAAGCCCGCGAGGGCGTGATGGAGTTCCTGCTGATCAACCACCCGCTGGACTGCCCGATCTGCGATCAGGGTGGCGAGTGCGATCTGCAAGATCAGGCGATGGCCTATGGTGTCGATTTTTCGCGATTCCGCGAACCGAAGCGCGCCGCAGTCGATCTGGACCTCGGCCCGCTGGTCGAGACACACATGACGCGCTGCATCTCCTGCACGCGGTGCGTACGCTTCACGACCGAAGTGGCGGGTATCACCCAGATGGGTCAGACTGGCCGGGGCGAGGATTCGGAGATCACGTCCTATCTGGGCGAAACGTTGAAATCGAACATGCAGGGCAACATCATCGACCTGTGCCCGGTGGGCGCGCTGGTCTCCAAGCCGTATGCTTTCACCGCGCGTCCGTGGGAACTGACCAAGACCGAAACCGTCGACGTCATGGACGCGCTCGGCGCGTCGATCCGGGTCGATACCAAGGGCCGCGACGTGATGCGCATCCTGCCGCGCAACCACGACGGCACCAACGAGGAATGGATCAGCGACAAGACGCGCTTTGTCTGGGACGGGCTGCGCCGACAGCGCCTGGACATGCCCTATGTTCGTGTTGACGGCAAGCTTAAGCCCGCGACGTGGCCCGAGGCGCTTGCAGCCGCAGCCAATGGCCTGAAAGGCAAGAAGGTAGCCGGCATTGTCGGTGATCTGGTGTCGACGGAAGCCGCTTTCGCGCTCCGTCAGCTCATGGAGAAGATGGGCGGCGTCACTGAATGCCGCACCGATGGGGCAAAGCTGGGCAGCGAGCGGGCCGAATACGCGGGGACGGCGGCGATTGAGGATATCGACGCGGCCCAGAACATCATGTTGATCGGTACCGACCCGGCGCGCGAATCACCGGTTCTGAACGCGCGTCTGCGCAAAGCGTGGCTGCGCGGCGCGAATGTCGGTCTGGTGGGCGAAAAAGTCGACCTGACCTTCGATTACAAGCACGTAGGCACTGGACGGACTTCGCTGGCGAAGGTTTCCGGGCAGGCGGTCAGCGATGAGACGAGGGAGGCCCCGTCGATCGTGATCGTCGGGATGGCTGCCCTGACCGGCGATGATGGCGCGGAGGTCTTCGCCCACGCTCGCAAGATCGCCGAGAATTCGGACTCCGGCCTGCTGATTCTGCACACGGCTGCGGCGCGGGTCGGTGCGATGGACGCCGGATGTCATGGCGAAGGCGGGATCGCCGCCGCACTTGACGCCGAGGTGATCTACAACCTCGGGGCTGATGAGATCGACGTGCCCGCGTCTGCCGATGGTGGCCCCTTCGTCATCTATCAGGGCAGCCATGGTGATCGTGGTGCGCATCGCGCTGATGTCATTCTACCCGGTGCTGCCTGGACCGAGGAACAGGGCCTTTTCGTCAACACCGAAGGCCGACCCCAGCTTGCGCTGCGCGCCGGGTTCGCGCCGGGTGAGGCGAAGGAAAACTGGGCCATCCTGCGGGCGCTTTCAGCCGAAGTCGGGTTCCAACTGCCTTATGATAGTCTTGTACAACTGCGCCGCGCTCTGATCGAGATCGCGCCCCAGCTGGCAGAGATAGACGAGGTGGCTGTCAATGATTTCTCCCCAATGGGCAAATTGCCCAAGCTGGGCGAGGGCGATTTTGGTACGGCCTTCGACGACTTCTACCTGACGAATCCGGTCGCGCGGGCCAGCCAACTGATGGCGGAACTCTCGCAATTGGCCAAGGCGCGAGACGACCAGCCAATCGCGGCGGAGTAGATCATGCGCGCCTTCGGGCTTGGCTTTATGTGCGCGTTGGCTGCCTGCCAAAGCGCCGAGCAGCCCGTGGTTGAGGTGTTCCGACCGGAGTACCAAGGTGTGCAGACGCGCCTGCTGGAAGGGGACCTGGTAAATTTTCTGGTCACCATGCAGCGAGCGCGCGATCGGCAGGACGTTATCGACTACGCGGAGTGTGCTGCGGCACAATACGCGTTGATCCGAGGGTTCGGATTTGCCCGGCAAGTGCGGACAAACGTTGTGGAAGAGGGTGGCCTTTGGCGCGGAGATGCGGTTTACACCGTGTCGCCAGCGCTCCCCAGGGGGCTGAGAACGATTGATGCCGAAGTGGTCGTGCAAAACTGCTTCGAGAAAGGCATCCCGACCGTATAAGGACGTGACATGGCAGATTTCTTTGCATCCGGGCCGGGGATTGCCCTGATCATTCTAGCGCAGACCCTTGCGGTTGTGGCCTTCGTGATGATCTCGCTTCTGTTCCTTGTTTATGGCGACCGGAAAATCTGGGCCGCTGTTCAGATGCGTCGCGGGCCAAACGTGGTGGGCCCTTGGGGCGCGCTTCAGACGGTGGCCGACGCGCTCAAATACATCGTTAAGGAGATCGTGATTCCCGCAGGGGCAGACCGCACCGTCTTCATGCTGGCCCCGCTGATCTCTTTCGTGCTGGCGATGATCGCCTGGGCGGTTATCCCGTTCAACGACACCTGGGTACTGGCCGACATCAACGTGGCCATTCTGTACGTCTTCGCGATTTCGTCGCTTGAGGTTTACGGCGTGATCATGGGCGGCTGGGCATCGAATTCCAAGTATCCGTTCCTGGGCTCTCTGCGGTCCGCGGCGCAGATGATTTCCTACGAGGTCTCCATCGGCCTGATCATCATCGGCGTGATCCTGTCGACCGGATCCTTGAACTTCGGCGATATTGTTGCGGCGCAGGACACGGGCTGGGGCTTCTTCGGCTGGTACTGGCTGCCCCATTTCCCGATGGTGTTCCTGTTCTTCATCTCGGCCCTGGCCGAGACGAACCGCCCTCCCTTTGACTTGCCCGAGGCGGAGTCGGAGCTCGTCGCGGGATACCAGGTCGAATATTCCTCCACGCCGTTCCTGCTGTTCATGGCAGGCGAGTACATCGCGATCTTCCTGATGTGCGCGCTGATCACGCTGCTGTTCTTCGGCGGCTGGCTGTCGCCGATCCCGTTCCTGCCCGATGGTCCGCCGTGGATGGTCGCCAAGATGGCGTTCTTCTTCTTCCTGTTCGCGATGGTGAAGGCGATTGTACCTCGGTACCGTTACGACCAGTTGATGCGCCTGGGCTGGAAGGTGTTCCTGCCGTTCTCGCTCGCCTGGGTGGTAATCGTGGCCTTCCTGGCGCGCTATGAAGTGCTCGGCGGGTTCTGGGCGCGTTGGGTGACGGGGGCGTGATGCGTATGGTCTCTGTTACTTTTGCGTCAACCGCGTCTGCCATGCTCGCCCCCGCTGAATGGCGGATCACCTCTCAGGGTGAGATTGCGTCCGATGGCTCGGATGTGTCTTCATCAAACGCGAGCGCTATTTCGAAAACCGCCTTTTGCCAGTGTGTGGAGAATATCTGACATGACACAGCAGATCGACTGGAACCGTTCCGTAAAATACTTCCTGTTGGCGGATATGTGGACCGGGATGCGGCTCGGCCTGAAGTATTTCTTCGCGCCCAAGGCTACGCTGAATTACCCGCATGAAAAGGGGCCGCAGAGTCCGCGTTTCCGCGGGGAACACGCTCTGCGCCGCTATCCCAACGGCGAAGAACGCTGCATCGCCTGTAAATTGTGTGAAGCCGTTTGCCCGGCGCAGGCAATCACCATCGACGCGGAGCCGCGCGAGGACGGGTCGCGCCGGACCACGCGCTACGATATCGACATGACGAAATGCATCTATTGCGGGTTCTGCCAAGAGGCATGTCCGGTCGATGCGATCGTGGAAGGCCCGAACTTCGAATATGCGACCGAGACGCGCGAGGAGCTGTTTTACGATAAGGAGAAGCTTCTCGATAATGGCGAGCGGTGGGAAGCCGTGATCGCCCGCAACCTCGAAATGGATGCGCCGTACCGATGACTGATCCGAATAATCCCTTCGCGGCCTGGATGGGCCAGATGCAGGACATGGCCAAGACCATGAATCCCGCGCTTGAGCATTTCACGCCTTCGGGGTTTGAGAAACTTTGGCCGACCATGCCCGCCGAACTGGTTGAGCAGTTCATGGGCAAGGGCTTGAACCCTGAGGGGCTGGACGCGAAGACCAAGATGCTGTTGACGCTGGCCGGACTGACCGTACTGGGGGCCCAGGCCGAGGCGCAGATTCGCATGACGGTGCGTCAGGCCGCCGAGCAGGGGGCCACCAAGCAGGAGATCGCCGAGACGATCGGCATGATGGGCCTTTTTGGTGGGCTGCCAGCCATGAACAAGGCGATGGAACTCGCGACAGATGTTCTGGAGGATGATAAATGACGGTGCTCGACTTCGCCTTCTACCTGTTTGCGATCATCACGGTGACGGCCGGACTGTTCGTCGTCGTGGCGCGCAACCCGGTGCATTCGGTGCTCTGGCTGATCCTGTGCTTTCTGTCGACGGCGGGTCTGTTCGTTCTGCTGGGGGCTGAATTCGTCGCGATGCTTCTGATCATCGTCTACGTCGGCGCGGTGGCGGTGCTGTTCCTCTTCGTGGTCATGATGCTGGATATCGACTTCGCCGAATTGAAAGCCGAGATGGCGAAGTACGTGCCGCTCGCGGGCCTGATCGGGGTGGTCCTGCTGATGCAGCTGGCCATTGCCTACGGCGTCTGGGAGACGGCCGAGGGTGTGGTGATGGCCGATGGGCTGGCCAATATACCGGAGCCAGTCACGCTGAATACCTCGGCGTTGGGGCTGGTACTCTATGACGAATACTTCGTCATGTTTCAGCTTTCGGGCCTGATCCTGTTGGTTGCGATGATCGGGGCCATCGCCCTGACACTCCGTCACCGCAAGGACGTCAAGCGACAGAACGTACTCCATCAGATGTGGCGCGATCCCGAACAGGCGATGAGTGTGACGGACGTGAAGCCGGGGCAGGGGCTCTGACAATCCCGCGCTTCGGCGCGATCAAGACGACAAGGGGCCAAAGCGCTCCGGAGGGACGATATGATCGGACTTGAACATTATCTGACGGTGGCTGCGGCGCTGTTCGTCATCGGGATTTTCGGGATCTTCCTGAATCGAAAGAACGTGATCGTCATTCTGATGTCGATAGAACTGATGCTGCTGGCCGTGAACATCAACTTCGTCGCCTTCTCGGGCTTCCTGGGCGATCTATCGGGGCAGGTGTTCACGCTCTTCGTCTTGACGGTCGCCGCTGCCGAGGCCGCGATCGGCCTCGCGATCCTGGTCTGCTTCTTCCGTAACCGGGGCACCATCGATGTCGAAGACGTCAACGTGATGAAGGGCTGAGAGACATGACAACGATCATCCTCCTCGCCCCGCTGGTCGGTGCGCTGATCTGCGGCTTCGGCTGGAAATTCATCGGCCAGAAGGCAGCCATGGTCGTCGCGACCGGCTTGCTGTTCCTGGCCGCGATCCTGTCGTGGATTGTCTTTTTGGGTCACGACGGCACGACGCAGCAGATCCCGCTGATGACTTGGGTGGAATCGGGCACGCTCGCTACCGACTGGGGTATCCGGCTGGATCGTCTGACGGCGATCATGCTGATCGTGGTGACGACGGTTTCGTCGCTCGTCCACCTCTATTCCTTTGGCTACATGGATCACGATCCGCAGTGGCAGGAGGGGGAGGTCTACAAGCCGCGTTTCTTCGCGTACCTGTCGTTCTTCACCTTCTCCATGCTGGCGTTGGTGACTTCCGACAACCTGCTGCAGATGTTCTTCGGATGGGAAGGCGTGGGCGTTGCGTCGTATCTCCTGATCGGGTTCTACTGGCGCAAACCTTCGGCATCGGCCGCGGCGATGAAGGCGTTCATCGTCAACCGCGTTGGCGATTTCGGCTTCGCGCTCGGCATCTTCGGTCTGTTCTACATGACCGACTCGATCAATCTGGACGACGTCTTCGCGGCAACGCCGCAGTTGGCTGAAACCACGATCCACTTCCTGTGGACCGACTGGAATGCGGCGAACCTGCTGGCTTTCCTCTTGTTCATCGGCGCGATGGGTAAATCGGCACAGCTGGGTCTGCACACCTGGCTGCCGGACGCGATGGAAGGCCCGACCCCGGTGTCCGCCCTGATCCACGCGGCGACGATGGTCACGGCGGGTGTCTTTCTGGTCTGCCGCATGTCACCGCTGATGGAATATGCCGACGGGGCGATGGTCATCGTCGTCGCCGTGGGCGCGGCAACTGCCTTCATGGCCGCGACGGTCGGACTGGTTCAGAACGACATCAAGCGTGTCATCGCGTATTCAACGATGTCGCAGTTGGGCTACATGTTCGTGGCGGCTGGTCTTGGGGCCTATTCGGTTGCCATGTTCCACCTGCTGACACATGCTTTCTTCAAGGCGATGCTGTTCCTCGGGGCCGGTTCGGTCATTCATGCGATGCACCACGAACAGGATATGCGGAACTACGGCGGACTGCGCAAAAAGATCCCGCTGACGTTCTGGGCAATGATGATCGGCACGCTGGCCATTACGGGTGTCGGGATTCCGCTGACGCATATCGGGTTCGCGGGCTTCTTGTCCAAGGACGCCGTGATCGAGGTGGCCTTCGTCGGGAGCACGGGCGCGTTCTGGCTCCTGGTGGTCGCCGCAGCCTTCACCAGCTTCTACAGCTGGCGCCTGATGTTTCTGACGTTCTACGGCAAGCCGCGTGGTGACAAGCACACGCACGACCATGCCCACGAAAGCCCGCTGACTATGACGGCCCCCTTGGGTGTTCTGGCCGTCGGGTCGGTTCTGGCCGGGATGGTCTTCTATGGCCCGTTTTTCGGCAGCCAGGAACAGGTTGATCGGTTCTTCGGCATTTCCGATGTCGAGGCACATGCCTCGGTCGAGGGCGGCCTGATCGGTGCGGCCAACGCCGCCACTGAGGGCGAGGAGGCGCACGAGCGCGCGCCCCAGACGCCGGGCGAGGGGGCGATCTACGTAGGTGCGAACAATGACGTGATCCACGAAGCGCACCTCGTGCCTAAATGGGTCAAGGTTTCGCCCTTCATAGCGATGCTGCTGGGTCTTGGGACGGCCTGGCTATTCTATATTCGCCAGCCATCCCTGCCACGCCAATGGGCGGAGACTGTCGCGCCGTTGTACCGCTTCCTGCTCAACAAGTGGTACTTCGACGAGATCTACGACTTCCTGTTCGTCCGCCCGGCCAAGCGGCTTGGAACATTCCTGTGGAAGAAGGGCGACGGGACCGTTATCGACGGGTCGATCAATGGACTTGCCATGGGGATCGTTCCTTTCGCCACGAAATGGCTGAACAAGGCGCAGTCCGGCTACATCTTTACCTACGCCTTCGCGATGGTGATCGGGATCGTTGTCCTGATCTCGTGGACGACGATCGGATCGGGGAACTGAGACCATGGATAACCTTCTTTCCATCGTCACCTTCACGCCACTGGTGGCCGCAGCAATCCTGGCGGTATTCCTGCGGGGCGATGACGCGGCCGCGCAGCGCAATGCCAAGTGGCTGGCGCTTGGCGCGACGACGTTCACGTTTCTGGTCTCGATCTTCATACTGACTGGGTTTGACCCATCCAACACGGGCTTCCAGTTCGTGGAAGAGCGGTCCTGGGTCTTCGGATTGCAGTACAAGATGGGCGTTGACGGGATTTCGGTTCTGTTCGTGATGCTGACGACTTTCCTTATGCCGTTGGTCATCGCGTCGTGCTGGGATGTCACACACCGGGTGAAGGATTACATGGTCGCGCTGCTCGCGCTTGAGGCGCTGATGATCGGTGTGTTCTGCGCGCTCGACCTGATCCTGTTCTATCTCTTCTTCGAGGCCGGCCTGATCCCGATGTTCCTGATCATCGGCATCTGGGGCGGGGCGAACCGCATCTATGCGTCGTTCAAGTTCTTCCTCTACACGCTTCTGGGCTCGGTCCTGATGCTGGTTGCGATGATCGCGATGTATGTGGACGCGGGCACGACCGATATCCCGACGCTGCTCACGCATCAGTTCAGCTACGCACCGCTGAACGTGCTGGGTATCAACGTCGTGGGTGGGATGCAGACCCTGATGTGGCTGGCCTTCTTTGCCAGCTTCGCCGTCAAGATGCCGATGTGGCCGGTGCACACCTGGCTTCCCGATGCGCACGTGCAGGCCCCGACTGCAGGGTCCGTGGTACTGGCGGCGATCCTATTGAAGATGGGGGGCTATGGTTTCCTACGCTTCTCCCTGCCGATGTTCCCGGTAGGCTCCGAAGTTCTCGGGCCAATGGTGCTCTGGCTCTCGGCGATCGCCATCGTCTACGCCTCGCTCGTGGCGATGATGCAGGACGACATGAAGAAGCTCATCGCGTATTCCTCGGTTGCGCACATGGGCTTCGTGACGATGGGCATCTTCGCGGCCAATCAGCAGGGTGTTGACGGCGCAATCTTCCAGATGATCAGCCACGGCTTCATCTCGGGGGCGCTGTTCCTGTGTGTGGGCGTTGTCTACGACCGGATGCACACCCGCGACATCGACGCCTACGGCGGTCTTGTGAACCGGATGCCCGCCTATGCGCTGGTGTTCATGCTGTTCACGATGGCCAATGTCGGCCTGCCGGGGACGTCCGGTTTCGTTGGGGAATTCCTGACGCTCATGGGCGTGTTCCAGGTCAATACCTGGGTTGCGCTGGTCGCCACGTCGGGCGTCATTCTGTCGGCCTGCTATGCGCTCTGGCTTTATCGCCGGGTTGTTTTCGGCGATCTGATCAAGGAAAGCCTGCGCTCGATCACAGACATGTCCGGTCGGGAGCGGGCGATCTTTGCCCCGTTAATCTTCTTCACCATCCTGCTGGGCGTCTATCCCAGCCTGATCACCGACATCATCAGCCCCTCCGTGGCCGATCTTGTCGAGAATTATGACGTTGCCACCGCCGAGATCGTGCTGACGCACGATGTCGCCGCGGCCGATCACTGAGGTTCCCGCCATGAGTGCCGATCTGACCCTCATCCTGCCCGAAATCGTCTTGGCGGTCTTCGCCATGGTCGCGCTGCTGGCGGCGGTCTACACAGGCAAGGACGCGCTGGCGCGGCCGCTGATCTGGCTGACTGCCGGTGTTCTGACGCTGGTGGGGCTCTGGGTCGCGCTCTCCGCCGGATCGGGCACGGCCTTCGACGGGATGATCGTTAAGGACAGCTTTGCCCGCTTCGCGCAGGTCACGATCCTGCTGTCGGCTGCCGCGGTTCTGGTCATCGGTCAGGACTACATGTCCCGCAGTGACATGCTGAAGTTCGAGTATCCGCTTCTGATCACCCTGTCGGTGATCGGTATGATGGTCATGGTGGCGTCGGGCAATCTTTTGACGATCTACATGGGATTGGAGTTGCAGTCGCTGGCGCTTTACGTGGTCGCCTCGATGCGCCGAGATAACACCAAGTCGACCGAAGCGGGCCTGAAGTATTTTGTTTTGGGTGCCTTGTCTTCGGGCCTGCTGCTTTACGGCATATCGCTGACCTATGGTTATGCTGGTACGCTGTCTTTCTCGGGGGTGATCCAGGTGGCGTCCGGGGAGGCCCCGCTGGGTCTGCTGTTCGGTCTGGTCTTCATGATATCGGGACTGGCCTTCAAGGTATCCGCCGCGCCGTTTCACATGTGGACGCCCGACGTATACGAAGGGTCCCCCACGCCGGTAACATCTTTCTTCGCCACGGCACCCAAGATGGCGGCGATGGCGATGTTCGCGCGCGTCGTGCACGATGCGTTCGGTGGAATCGTCAGCGATTGGCAACAGATCGTTGCACTGCTGTCGGTGCTGTCGATGTTCCTAGGGGCCTTTGCCGCTATCGGCCAGAAGGACATCAAGCGTCTGATGGCGTATTCGTCGATCGCACACATGGGCTACGCCCTGATGGGACTTGCCGCGGGCACGGCGGGCGGGGTTCAGGCCATGCTGCTCTACATGGCGATCTATGTTGTGATGAACATCGGTACTTTCGCGTTCATCCTGTCGATGAGCCGGGACGGACGCGATGTCACGGATATCGCCTCGCTCAAGCTACTTTCCAAGACGCGCCCCGGTGCGGCCCTTGCCCTGCTAGTGCTGATGTTCAGTCTGGCTGGCATCCCGCCGACCTTGGGGTTCTTCGCCAAGTACGGTGTGCTGCAGGCGGCGGTTGATGCCGATCTGATCTGGCTTGCGGTACTGGGGGTCGTCGCTTCGGTCATCGGGGCATTCTACTACCTTCGCATCGTCTTCTACATGTACTTCGGTGAGTCGGATGAACCTTTCGCCCCGGAGATACCGTTGATCCAGATGGTCGCGCTGGCGGGTTCCGCCATTCTGATGCTGGCGCTTCTGCCCGAACTTCTGGGGCTTGAGCCTCTGGCCGCACTGGCCGCCGACTCCCTGGTGAACTGATGGGGCAAACCGCCCCGCCGTCCAATTGGCCGGCGGGTGTCGACCGAGTGATCCTGGAAGAGGTAGACAGCACCTCTCTCGAGGCGGCGCGCCGGGCACCCACCACGCCGACGTGGATCCTCGCTCGCCGTCAAAGTGCGGCCAAGGGGCGACGCGGGCGCGCGTGGTCGATGCCCGAGGGGAATTTCGCCGCATCCCTCGTCTGGCGACCGGCGGGCGACCCCGCGAGCCTGCCTTTGCGGAGCTTCACCGCCTCGCTTGCCCTGTACGACGCCCTACGGGCGCTCGGCGTAGAGGGGCTGTCGCTGAAATGGCCGAACGATGTGCTGCTCGACGACCGGAAGCTGGCTGGCATTCTGCTTGAAGCCCCCGTGCCGGGCCTCTTGGTGCTTGGCATCGGGCTCAACCTAATTGCGGCCCCTGACGTCGCCCAGTTGGAGCCGGGCGCGGTCGCTCCCATATCCCTGCTGTCCGCAAGCGGGCTGCGGGTTGAGGCGACCGCCTTGTTGGATGTGCTTGCCCCGGCCTTTGCCGAACGGGAGGCGCAGCTGACGACATGGGGCTTTGCCCCTATCCGCACTGAATGGATGAAGCATGCTGCCCGCGTGGGCCAACCAATCACGGCCCGTCTGGTAAACGAGGTCGTGGAGGGCCTCTTTGTCGACGTGGACGACGACGGTCGTCTTGTATTGGAAACTGAGCAGGGCGTGCGCCGAATAACGGCGGGCGACGTTTTCTTCGGGAGGGGCTGACATGCTCTTGACGATCGACTGCGGCAATACCAACACCGTTTTCGCGATTTGGGACGGGACAGAACTCGTGAATTCCTGGCGGCGTGCGACAAACCCTCAGAGCACGGCGGATGAATACTACACTTGGCTGCGCACATCGATGAACTTGCAGAACATCGACGTGGCAATCACGGATTGCATCATCTCCTCCACGGTTCCGCGGGTCGTGTTCAACCTGCGTGTTCTGTGCGATCGGTACTTCGATACCCGCCCCTTGGTCGTGGGCAAGCCCGAGACCAAGCTGCCGGTCGGTGTGCGTGTCGATGCGGGTACGGCCGTTGGGCCGGACCGGCTGGTCAACACCGTCGCCGGGTTTGACCGGCATGGCGGCGATATCATCGTGGTCGACTTCGGCACAGCAACAACCTTTGATGTGGCCGACACGGATGGTGCCTATATCGGTGGAGTGATCGCACCGGGCGTGAACCTTTCGCTTGAGGCGCTGCACATGGCCGCTGCGGCACTTCCGCATGTGGACATTACCCAGCCGCAGAAGGTAGTGGGCACCAACACCGTTGCTTGCATGCAATCGGGCATCTTCTGGGGCTATGTCGGCCTCATCAAGGAAATCACTGCAAGAATACGGGCTGAGCGCGATCGCCCGATGAAAGTCATCGCGACCGGGGGGCTTGCGCCCTTGTTTCAGCAAGCCGAAGAGCTTTTCGACGCCTTCGAGGACGATTTGACGATGCACGGTCTGACCGTCATCCATCAGTACAACAAGGATAATCCATGAGCGGACAAGACCGCCTTATCTACCTTCCCCTTGGCGGGGCAGGTGAAATTGGCATGAATGCCTACGTTTACGGCTACGGAAAACCCGGCAAGGAGCGCCTGATCCTTGTGGATCTGGGCATTGCTTTCCCGGATATGGACACGACACCCGGCGTCGACATCATCGTACCCGACATTACCTGGCTGACCGAAAATATTGATCGGCTGGAAGCGGTGTTCATCACCCATGGTCACGAAGACCACGTCGGCGGCGTCGGCCATCTGTACCCGCAGATCAAGAAGCCGATCCACGCGCGGGGCTTTACCGCGAACCTGGCGCGGCGCAAGTTGCAGGAGAAGGGGCTGGACCCCAAGGTCGTGACGACCGCCGCACCCTTCCCGGCCATGATCAACGCGGGTCCTTTCACGGTGGGATTCCTGCCGGTGTCGCATTCAATTCCGGAATCCAACGCGCTTGTCATCGACTCACCTGCAGGTCGGATCATCCACACGGGTGACTTCAAGATCGACCGCAGTCCTGTCGTGGGTGAACCGTTCGACGATGCCCTCTGGGCCGAAGCCTCCAAACCCGGTGTGCGGGCGCTTGTTTGCGATTCGACCAACGTCTTTTCCAAGCACGAGGGTCGTTCGGAATCCGAAGTCGCGCCCAACCTGAAGCCGCTGGTGAAGGCGGCCAAGGGTATGTTCGTGGCTACGACATTCGCGTCGAACGTCGCGCGTCTGCAATCGCTGGCCATCGCGGGCGAAGCAGCCGGACGATCAATCTGCCTGATGGGCCGCGCGATGCGCCGCATGACCGAAGCCGCGCGCGAAGAGGGGATCCTGACGGATTTCCCGAAGACGATTTCCCCGGAGGAAGCCGCCGACATCCCGCGCGAGAACCTGATGCTGATCGTCACCGGCAGCCAAGGGGAGCGCCGCGCCGCCTCGGCGCAACTGTCGCGGGGCAAGTACTTCGGCATGGAACTGAAGAATGGCGACACATTCCTGTTCTCCTCCAAGACGATCCCGGGCAACGAGAAAGACGTCGCGCGCATCATGAACAACCTGTCCGAACAGGGCGTGGATGTCGTCACGGACGATGACGGTCTCTACCACGTGTCGGGCCATGCGAATCGGCCCGATCTGGAAGCGGTGCACAAAATTACCAATCCGCAGATAGTCATCCCGATGCACGGCGAACACCGGCACCTGCGCGAGCACGCCAAGGTCGCGGATGCGGCGGGTCGAGTTGGTGTCGTGGCCCCCAATGGCACGATGATCGAGCTTACGGGCAATCAGCCCAAGGTCGTCGATCATATCGAGACGGGGCGCACGTACCTTGATGGCTCGGCTCTTGTCGGGCAATTCGACGGCGTAGTGCGCGATCGGATCCGCATGGCGTTGAACGGTCATGTCGTGGTTGCCGTGATGGTGGACGACGACAACGAGGTTCTGGAAGATACCTGGGTCGACATTCGGGGTCTGCCCGAAGTCGTTCGCGGTTCGGCCTCCCTGTCGGAAATCATGGAAGAGCATCTGGCCGGTCAACTGGCCCGTGTCGATACGCGTACCGCAAACGATGATGAAAAGCTGGAAGCCCTTATTGTAAAAGGCATCCGAAAGGTTGCGCAGGACGAGATCGGGAAACGTCCCGAAGTGACCGTGCTGATCACGCGTCTGACTGCGGAGTAAATATGTGCTTTGCCACGAAATTTAGTTATGGATTTTCGGGCAGCCACAATATAAAGCTTCTAGTCATAGGGTGACGAGGCATCAACCCAAGCATTGACGGCAGGCAGATTTTTACGGGCGGAGGGGATGCAATGCGTCCCCTCCTTTCGTTTTGGTGGTTCGACTCAGCGGCTATTCTGCCGCAACCGCCTCGGCGGATTCCACCTTTACCGCGCTGAACTTGAATTCGGGTATCTTACCCACCGGGTCCAGCGCCGGATTGGTCAGCAGGTTCGCTGCGGCTTCGACAAAGGCGAACGGCAGGAACACCATGTCTGTCGCAACGGACCGGTCGGCACGCGCCATCAGGGTTACGCTTCCACGTCGAGTGGAAAGACGAACCCATCCGCCGGGGGGCACGCCCAGCTTGCGAAGGGTGGCGGGGTGGAGTGAGCAATTCGCCTCGGGCTCAACCGCATCCAGAACCTTGGACCGCCGCGTCATCGACCCGGTGTGCCAATGCTCTAACTGCCGCCCGGTAATCAGGATCATGGGGAAGCGGTCATCCGGCATTTCGGCGGGCGGCGTAAAGCGGGCCGGCGTGAACTTGGCACGGCCGGCGCGGCGCGGGAAGCCGTCGCCGAAAACCACGGACTGACCCGGATCTTCGTTGGACAGACTGGGATAAGTGACGGCGGATTCCGTCTCCAGCCGGTTCCACGTGATGTGATGCAGGCTGCGCATCGACATCTTCATTTCGTTGAAAACCTCACGCGGGTGGTCGTAATCCCAGTCCAGCCCGATCCGGTTCGCCAGTTCGATAAGTATGCGCCAATCCTCGCGCGCCTCACCGGGCGTCGGTACGGCTTGACGGGCCATCTGCACCTGGCGGTTGGTATTGGTCACTGTGCCGGATTTCTCGGGGAAGGCCCCGGCGGGCAGGATGACGTCGGCGAAATTCGCGGTTTCGGTCACGAAGATGTCCTGCACCACCAGATGATCCAGATGGGCCAGGGCCTTGCGCGCATGGTCCACGTCCGGGTCTGACATGGCGGGATTTTCGCCCAGGATATACATCCCCTTGATCTCGCCCCGATAGACCCGGTCCATGATCTCTACGACCGTCAGCCCCGGAGTCGGATCGATCTCGGTGCCGTCCCAGATGTGGCGGAACAGTTCGCGCACCGCTTCATCGGTGACTGACTGGTAGTTGGGCATGACATGCGGGATCAGCCCCGCGTCGGACGCACCCTGGACGTTGTTCTGTCCGCGCAGTGGATGCAGGCCGGTGCCGGGCCGCCCGATCTGACCGCAAAGCAGGGCAAGGCTGATCAGGCAGCGCGCGTTGTCGGTGCCGTGGATGTGCTGGCTCACGCCCATGCCCCAGAAGATCATCGCCTTCTGCGCCCCCGCGAAATCGCGCGCGACCGCCCGGATCGTTTCTGCATCGATACCGCAAAGTTCAGCCATGCGATCGGGCGTGAACGCGCGGATATGGTCGCGGAACTCGAAGAAGCCCTCCGTGAAACCCTCGATGTACTGCCGGTCGTAGAGTTTCTCTTCGACAATCACGTTCATAATCGCGTTCAGAAGCGCCACGTCCGTGCCGGGCCGGAATTGCAGCATATGCTTGGCGTGCCGCTTCATCGCGGTGCCGCGCGGGTCCATGATGATCAGCTCGCCCCCGCGCTTGGCGAATTGCTTGAGAAACGTGGCCGCGACGGGGTGGTTCTCGGTCGGGTTGGCCCCGATAACGATGGCCAGATCGGCGGCCTCGATCTCGTTGAAGCTGGCGGTGACTGCGCCTGAACCCACGTTCTCCATCAGGGCGGCGACCGAGGAGGCATGGCACAGGCGGGTGCAGTGATCGACATTGTTGTGCCCGAAGCCCTGCCGGATCAATTTCTGAAACAGGTAGGCTTCCTCGTTCGTGCATTTCGCGCTGCCGAAGCCTGCGACGGCCTTGCCCCCGTAAAGCGAGCGCAGATCGACAAGCCCGTTCGACGCCAAATCCAATGCCTCGTCCCAGGTCGCCTCGCGGAAGTGGGTCCACGGATTTGCAGGGTCGACGTTGAGGCCTTTTTCCGGTGCGTCGTTGCGCCGGATCATCGGCTTGGTGATGCGGTGCGGATGGTTGATGTAGTCGAAGCCAAAACGTCCCTTGACGCACAGCCGCCCTTCGTTGGCTGGCCCGTTGATGCCGTCTACCTTGACGATCTTGTTGTCCTTCACCTTCAGTGAAACCTGGCATCCGACGCCGCAGAACGGGCAGATGGACTTCACCTCGCGGTCGAAATCCTTACTGTCGCCGATCTGGTCCGCGCCGACCATCGTGGCGGGCATCAGCGCGCCGGTCGGGCAGGCCTGCACGCATTCGCCGCAGGCCACGCAGGAGGATGCGCCCATCGGGTCGTCAAAGTCGAACACCGGGTAGGCGTCTTGCCCGCGCCCGGCCATGCCGATCACGTCGTTGACCTGCACTTCGCGGCAGGCCCGAACGCACAGCCCGCACTGGATGCAGGCATCCAGATTGACCTGCATGGCTACGTGGCTGTCGTCGAGCAGGGGAATCCGTTCCGCCTCCAGCGTGGGCAGGCGGCTCTCCGATACGCCGATCGCCTCGGCCATATCCCACAGGTGCGACGATTTGTCGTGGGCCGCGTCACGCTCGGGCTGGTCGGCGACCAGCATTTCGATCACCATTTTGCGGGCACCCTTGGCCCGCGCGCTGTCGGTGGTCACGACCATGCCGTCCTCGGGTTCGCGAATGCAGGATGCGGCAAGGGTACGCTCGCCCTTGATCTCGACCATGCAGGCGCGACAGTTGCCGTCGGGGCGGTATCCGGGGGCGGGCTTGTGGCACAGGTGCGGAATTACCAGGCCACGGCCGTTCGCCACCTCCCAGATGGTTTCGCCGGGCTGCGCCGTGACCTGTTTGCCGTCGAGCGTGAAGATGATGGTTTCGGACATGACCGTGCCTTCCCTTTGACGCGATGCTAGGTGGGCCGGCAGCTGTCTGAAAGCCCATGCCCGACAAGACACCTTCCTGAAACGACCGCCAAGGTTTCCGATGATGGCCTTTGGGGCTTTCTCGCGTCGGAATGGCCAAGGGCCGGCTCTGGTTTCGGCCGTGTCAGCCCTTGCGCGCAAACAGCCCGTACCAGAGCCAATCGGGCAGGAATTGACCGCCCCGGAAGAGCCAGGAAAAAACCGTCGGGAAGCTGCTCTTGAACCCGTCGCCGTTCATCAGGTCGAACATGTGTGAAGCGGCATCTTCCGGTGTCATCAGGAACGGCATGTCGAAATCGTTCTTGTCGGTCAGCCGCGTCTTGATGAAGCCGGGATTGGCGATCTGCACCTTCACGCCAGTGTGGCGCAGGTCGGCGTACATCCCTTCGGCTAGCCACATGACACCGGCCTTGGATGCGCCGTAGCCGGTCGCGCCCGGCAAACCACGAAACCCCGAGAGAGAGCCGGTCAGGACGATGTGGCCCGCATCGCGCTCCACCATCCCGCCGATCACCGCACCGACCGCGCGGGCGGCCCCGGTGAAATTGACGTCGCACATGGCCTCGACCTCTTCGGCGTTCCACTGCTGCGCTTTCTGCGGCCAGTATACGCCGGCGAGATAGACCATCCCGTCGATCTCACCGATCTCGGCTGCGGCGGCTTCGACCGATGCGCGGTCTGCGGCGTCGCACGTGACCACTGAGCTTTTGCCCGGCAAGTCCGCCGAAAGGGCCTCCAGCTTATCTTTGGAGCGGGCTGACAGGATGACCTCGGCCCCCGCCTTCGACAGTTTTCGCGCCAGCGCTGCTCCCAGTCCTTCGGAGGCTCCGATCAGCCAGTAGCGTTTACGGGTCCAGTTACGCATCGGGTCTCTCCTTGGGTCGGATGATACAGAAAAGCTCTGCTACCTTGATGCCGAACTTGCGAAACTGGCTGCGATTGAGGATCACGCCGTCCTGTTGCAGGTACATCCAGTCGACAGCATCCAGAACATGACCTCCGTTCTCGACCGGCAGGCGAATTTTATAGCGCAGATTGACGGCATTGCCCTCGACCCGGCCTGTCCCGGCCCCGACGACGTCGCTCGCCTCGGCCCGAACGCTGCCGTCAGTTGCGACGTGCAGGTGCCATGCGCGGTCTTGCGTTGTGCCATCGTCGTAGAGAAAATGTTCTTTCATCACCCCCTCCGGCCCATCCCATGTGACCACAATGTCGGCCTGGAACCGCGACGTCACCCGCCCGGTCGGCCCGAAGATCATTCCTTCGCAGCTCATGTCCCCGCGCAGGTGCTGCGGCAGGACCAGGGAGGGTACGTTGTCGGCATATTCTGACGCCTTCTGTGACACGAAGCCCGTGAAATGGCGGATCGCAGCAAAAATCGCGAGGGCGAGGCCCGTGCTGGCGAGAAAAAGTAAAACGTTTGTCATGTGTCCATTTCCGGTCCGGTGCGGGCAATCAGGATCAGGGCCAAGGCTTTCAAAGCGAGCGGCACCCCGGCGTAGAGGATCGTAATAGACCAAAGCGCGGCGGGAGCATTTTGTTCCCCCGGTCGGAAGCCTGCGATATCAAGGATGGGAAATAGTGCGATCGCAGCGACAGCCAATGTTGCCTTGTTCACAAAGGACCACAGGCCGAATCCGTCGGCGGCGGTTGGGGCGATCATCTGCATCCGGCGGGCGAAGAGCGCGGGCAGCAGCGACAGATCCGCGCCGACGGCGGCCCCCGAGCCGATGCAGATCCCAGCGAAAAGCCAGACATCCCCCGTGCCCAGCGGCAGCGCGAATGCAAAGGTCACGATCGCCAGAACCATTGCAACCATCAGCGTGCGCCGCGCACCTAATCGAGTTGCAAGTCGGCCCCAAACGGGGACTGCGACCGCCGCTGATAAAAAGAACAGCAAAAGCAAAGGGCCTTCCTGTCCCGGCGCGCCCAGCCGGTCGGCCACGAAAAACAGAAACAGGGTCGAGGTGACGGCCACGGGTGTGGCATTGACCAGTGCAATCAGCAGGAGCCGTCGCGCCGTTGCATCGGACAGAACTACACGCAACCCGTTCGACGTGGGGGCTGCGCCGCGAGGCGACCACTCAGGCTCCATCGACAGCAGGGCCACCGCGGCCGCGGCAGCGAACAAAATAGCATACCACAGGAATGGTGCGCCGGTATTGGCCAGAATGCTGGGCAGGGCGGCGGCGATGCAGACGCCGATGAGCGAGCCGGTCTCGCGCCAACTGGCCAGCCGGACATGCCCGTTTGGAGCCGCACCGGCCTTGGCGACGCCCTGGGCGTAGAAACAGATCGTCAGGAAGGAAAACGCGGAGAAGAGCGCGGCCAGGGACAGCGCAAACCACCAGACCGGCGGCAGCATCGGGGGCACGGCAAAAAGCATCAGCATCGCACCGGCCATGATGACCCCCGCGCCCAGAACCATCGGGCCGCGTTGCTGACGCGTGATTTCCGCGAGTCGACCCAGCAGCGGATCCTGCACGAGATCGATCAGTCGCAGCAGAAACAGCGCGACCGACAACTGCGCCAGCGTCACGCCGTAGCTGTCCACATAGAACTTGGGCGCATGAATATAGATTGGCAGGCCTGCCGCCGCCAGCACGGCCGCAAACGTGGCGTAGCGCGGCAAGCCCGTGACGGTGGTCATGCCGGATTGTCCGGGCCGGATATCTCGGTTGCGGGGGGTGTCGGGCGACTGCGGAAACGCGCGCCCTTCCACCATAGCTTCAGGGCCTGCCAGTGAATCAGCGTCAGAACCCTCCGGGTTCCGAAGGGCCGCCGCAGCGCCGCGCGAAGCAGCGCGGTATTGGTCAACGGCACGCGGTGTCCGGTCAGCGTGGCAACCAGAGTGCCGTTGCCCTGCCTGTAGTCGATGCGGATCGAGATGCGGTCAGGGCGGATGTCGAAGTGAAACCGGTAGCCGCCTTCGACCGGCTGGAAGGGGGAAACATGCATCAATTTGCGTGCGGCAAGCTCAGTTCTTGCGGTGATAGGGGACAGATCGTCGCCATGGCACAGGTAGGAGTGGCGATCACCGTAGGTATTCGTCACCTCGGCGATGACGGCGACGAGGTCATCCATGTCATCATGGATCAGCCAGAAACTGACCGGATTGAACACGTGGCCCAACACGCGGGGTTGGGCCAGCAACAGGATGCGACCAGGCGTAAAAGACGGCAGTGCTTCGGCCAGAACGTCGTGAACCCAAGCGACGCCCCGTCCCTGATCAGCCGGGCCGCCGTGGTCGCGATCCCGGACTTGCGCAAACCCACGCCGATTGCGCGCGAACAGGGCGGGAAGGGGGCCATCGTCCGCTGGATCCAGAAGAACGTAATCCACGCCATAGCTGAACCGGTTCGATACGCCTTCGGCTGTTCGCCCGTGGAACGTCGTCCCCGGGATATGATCCAGAACCCGGCTCACTCCGCAGCGACGGCCAAGGCTTGTCGTCGAGCCATGCCGTCCACCACGTCAAGTGCGCTGGCAAAGCCGTCTTCGTGGAAGCCGTTCTTCATCCAGGCCCCGCAGAACCAAGTATTGTCCGTGCCATTGCGTTCCTTGATCCCGTTGACCGCAGCCATCATCGCCAGATCATAGACCGGATGGCGGAAGGTCTTTTGATCGTAGATCAGTTCTTCACGAATGGGCTGCTGGGCGTTGAGGGTCGAGAACAGGGGGTCGTCCTGCGGAATCGGCTGCAGGCGGTTCATCCAGTAGGTCAGGCCGATACGGTCGGGGCGGGCCGCCTGTTCCGCATAGTTCCACGACGCCCAGACCTTCTTCAGCTTGGGCATGACCGAGGCATCCGCATGGAGAACCGCATCATTATCCTGATAGCGGACGTTGGACAAAAGCGCGGTCTCCGCCTCGGTCGCGTCGGACAGAAGCCGCAGGGAAACGTCGGAATGGGTGGCCAGCACCACATCGTCGAAGGCCTCCCATTCGTCGCCGTTGATGCGGATATCGGCTCCGAATTCGGTGCGGCGCACACCTTGCACGGGCGCGCCAAGGCGCAGATCGACGCCCAGCCTCGTCATGTGTCCCTGAAGGCGGCGAACGTATTCGACCGATCCACCCTGCACGGTGAACCAATCGTGTTGGCCAGTATGGCCGAGCAGCGCGTGGTTCTCGAAGAACCGCACCATCGCCTGCGCCGGGAAATCCATCACGTTTTGGCTGGGCGTGGACCAGATCGCGCCCGAGATGGGCCCAAGGTACCAGTCACAGAAGGCCTGACCCAAGCCCATCTGTGAAAGGAAATCACGCAGGGGCAGATCCGGGTCGTGGGCGGCATCGGCGGCGCGGGCGTTAAAGCGGAATATGTCGCGCACCATCCGCAGGAACCGCGGGGAGACAAGATTGCGACGCTGCGCGAACATCGTGTCGGCGGTTTGCAGCGAGTATTCCACGCGCCCCCCGTCCAGCGATGCGGCGAAGGACATGTCGCTGTCGGCGATCGGAACGTCCAGATCGGTGAACATCTGCAACAGATTGGGATAGTTCACCTTGTTGAAGACGATGAACCCGGTATCGACCGGCTGATCTCCCCGTTTGCCCGCAAGCACGGTGCGTGCGTGGCCGCCCAAGCGGGGCTCGGCCTCGATCAGAGTGACCTGGTTGTCGGTGGCCAGCGCCTGAGCGGCGGCCATGCCGCTGATCCCTCCACCGATGACTGCAATACGGCGGGGCGGGGTCGAAGGTATCGAATGAAGCAACCTGTATCCTGTTCGTTTCTTGTCGTTAGGTCGTTTACGCACCCCAAGGGTTTTGGGATCAGTCGCGCATCCAAACATTATGGGTGACATGGCATGAAATGTGATCCGGGCAAATACGATGATCGTAGACAGGACAGAACTTGCATGCACGGGACCAGATCCCGATAACGGGACCACTGCGAAAGGCTCATATGAACCAGCTCGGTTATCATATCGCCCCCAAACCGGAGATTCCCGTGGCGATCACGGCGTCCGATGACGGCCATCACTGGGCCAGATTGCTGGTCGCGGTCGGTGCCGAGCGCGACACCGACGCTTTCGAAGCGCTGTTTCGCTATTATGCGCCGCGCGTGAAGGCCTACTTGATGCGCACGGGGCTCACGGCGGCGATGGCCGAAGATTGCATGCAGGACGTCATGGTCACCCTTTGGCGCAAGGCTCACCTCTACGATCCGACGCGCGCGGCGGTGTCGACATGGCTTTTCACGATCGCGCGCAACCGGAAGATCGACCTGATCCGCCGCGCCCAACGGTCCGAACCCGAAGACCTGCCTTGGGGCCCCGAACCAGAGCCGGATCAGGCAGACGCGCTTGGTATGCTTCAGGAGTCGGATCGCTTGGCGATGGCCGTCGCCGAATTGCCACCCAAGCAGCGGGACTTGGTGGAGAGGGCCTATTTCGGTGACGCGACACATTCTGAAATCGCGGCCGCCACTGGTTTGCCGCTCGGCACGATTAAATCCCGGATCCGGCTGGCGATAGATCGGCTACGCCACAGCCTTCAAGCAGATGTCTCCGGGGCATCGGGCTTTGCCGACGGTCGGAACAAGAAAATGGGAAGGGACTGATATGACGATCCGACATCCGATACCCGACGACCTCTTGATGGGGTACGCGGCGGGCCATCTTCCACCGACGCACGACTTGATGGTGGCGACGACGGTGTCGTTGGACGACGACGCGCGCGCGCGACTCGCCGGATTCGAAGCTCTGGGTGGTGCTCTTTTGGACAAGGGCGATGAAACGACGGTCTCGGATGGGTCGCTCGACGCGGTCATGGCGCGGATTCGTGGGGCCAAGCCCGTCGCGGTGGACGCACCCGTCGGAACGACGGCGACATTTCCGGCCCCACTGCGCGATGCGGTCGGCGGCGATCTGAACGCGGTGCGCTGGAAATCGGCTGGAATGGGCGTGAAGCAGGCCATCCTGGGCAGCGATGAAGGCGGCACGGTACGCCTGTTGTCGATCCCGGCGGGGCAGACGATGCCGGACCACGGGCATCATGGTGCGGAGTTCACGCTGGTCCTGAAGGGGGCCTTCGTCGACGGGGGGCAGCGGTTCGCGCGCGGCGACCTGGAAGTCGCCGATGCTTCGACCGAGCATCAGCCCATCGCGGATGACGGTGAGGATTGCATCTGTCTGGTCGTCACCGATGCGCCGCTGAAATTCTCGGGCCTGCTGCCACGGATCGCACAACGGTTCCTGAAAATCTGACGTGACCTTTTTCGAATGGCTGGTTTTTGCGGGGTTTTGGACGGTGTTCGTCACCTCGCCGGGACCGAACGCTGTGAATTGCATCCTGACGGCGTGGAGCGCGGGGTATTTTCGGGCTCTGTGGTGCGTTGCGGCGATCCTGTGTCAGGCGATGCTATTCTTGGGTTTGGCTGCATCTGGCGTCACGGCGTTGCTGGTCTCGGCACCCGGTGCTTTTGGCGCGCTCAGGGTTGCGGGTGCCCTTGTGCTGATTGCGCTGGGCGCGCGGGCTTGGCTGACTGCGGGTAAACCGGTCAAGACCACGGCCCCGCCCGCCTCGGGGATATTCCTGCGGGCCTTTGCCATCGCCACCCTGAACGCCAAGTCCGTGGCGGGATACCTCGCAGCATTTACGCAGTTCGTTGCCACCGATGTGCCCATCTCGACGCAGATGTGGATCATCGTACCGACGGCGCTGACGCTCACTACCCTCAGCTATTCCGGTTGGTGTGCGCTGGGCGCGTGGCTGGGCGGTCGCGCATTGGGCGTGGTCGCCAGCACGGCTTTGCGACGCGTGCTGGCGGGGTGTTTCGTGATTTACGGGGTGGCGCTTCTGATGCTTTAGTCGGCCATGGTTGCGCCATAGAGCGGTACGGTCGATATCGACATCTTGGCCGATCCTTCAGTCAGTTCCTGCGCGTGGGCCAGATAAATCAGGGTCTGGTTCGCCTCGTCGAAGATGCGCTTGATCCGAAGGCTTTTCAGGATGATCGACCGGCTTTCGCGGAACACCTGCTCCCCGTCCTGTGACCTATCGATATCGCCCACCTTGATCGGCCCGGTCTGGCGACAGGCGATGGACGCGTTCGACGGATCTTCGAACCAGTTGCCCTGCGACAGCCGGTCGATCAGCGATCGGTCGAAATACGCGATATGGCAGGTCACGCCCTCGACCTTCGGGTCGGAGATGGCGTCGATGACGATGTCGTTGCCGACCCAGTCCACACCCACTTCGCCGACTTGTTCGGCGGCGATGGAAAAAGGTGCGGTCAGCAGGAAGGCGAGAAGTGCGATGTGTTTCATGTTTCCAAACGCGATCTTTGATTGCGAAGTTACCTGACGTCGGTCGCAATCGGTCTATTATTCTTCCATGTTACAACAGGGATGAATGACATGACACGCATGACTGCCAAGGACTTCGATCAGGAACTTCTGGATCTTTACGACTACTACGCCCACGGGAAGATCACAAAGCGGGAGTTCCTGGACCGCGCGGGCAAATGGGCCGTCGGCGGGTTGACCGCTGCCGCGATCCTGTCGTCGATGTCGCCGAACTATGCGCTGGCGCAGCAGGTGGCCGAGGACGATGCCGACATCGTGGGCGAGGATATCGCCTACGACAGCCCGAACGGCCACGGGTCGGTCAACGGATATCTTGTGCGTCCCGCTGCGAGTGAAAATCCGCCTGCCGCTGTCTTGGTCGTGCATGAAAACCGCGGCCTGAACCCCTATATCCGCGACGTGGCGCGTCGTGTGGCCAAGGCCGGGTTCATCGCCCTGGCCCCGGACGGGCTCACTTCCGTTGGCGGATATCCCGGGAACGACGACGAGGGGCGCGAATTGCAGCGCAGCGTCGATGGCGAAAAGCTGATGAACGATTTTTTCGCCGGCTATGAGTATCTTGCCGCACTTGAGGGCACGAACGGCAAGGTCGGCGCGACCGGGTTTTGCTATGGCGGGGGCGTGGTGAACGCGCTGGCCGTGGCCTATCCGGAACTTTCGGCCGGAGTCCCGTTCTACGGCCGGCAGGCCGCCGCGGCGGATGTCCTGAAGATCGAGGCCCCCTTGCTGTTCCAGTATGCCGCGCTCGACACCCGTATCAACGCGGGCTGGGCTGATATGCAGAAGGCACTGGAGGCGAACGACAAGATCTATGAGGCATTGATCTGGCCAGACGTGAACCACGGCTTTCACAACGACACGACCCCACGGTACGATGCCGAGACGGCGGAAGCCGCTTGGGAGAAGACAATCGGCTGGTTCCGCGTCTATCTTGCATAATTCGAACCTGCGCCTTGATCCGGGAGCGGGTCCATGCTGACTTGCTCCCCATGATGTTGGTCGTATTTCTTGCCGTGCAGGCGCTGATCTTTGCGGCTTGGGCGATTGTATCACTCAGTATCCTGCTGGGGATATTCGGACGTGCTGTGTCCAGCGATCCGGATCTGCAGGAGGTAGATGCGCAGGCGGGTGCAGTCCGAAATTACCTGTCTGACCCTGTTAACCAGTTCCGGCGGCGGGTCTGGCTTGGCCTGACACCGGCCCTGCTGATCTGCGCCGCCATCTCAGGCATTGTCTTCACCCGGCTGTGACACTGGCGTTGGAGCGCGCAGCGCGCTAGGGCGCGTGCCATGACCGGACCGTCCACTCCTTATAACCCGCCGACCCGGCCGATCCCCGTTATTTATCGCGACGATCACCTGCTGGTGGTGGACAAGCCGGAGGGATTGCTGTCGGTGCCCGGACGCGGGGATCATCTGGCCGATTGCGTCTTGTCGCGGCTGGCTGTGAAATACCCGGAGGTGCTGCTGTGTCACCGGCTGGACCGCGATACGTCGGGTATCATGATCTTTGCATTGACCAAGGAGGGGCAGCGCAAGATCGGGCGCATGTTCGAGGTGAAGCGCATCAAGAAGCGCTATATCGCACGTGTTTGGGGCGAGGTGGTCGAAGAGAAGGGTACCATCGACCTGCCCCTGATTGTGGATTGGCCGAACCGGCCCTTGCAGCATGTGAACCATGAGACGGGAAAGCCCGCCGTCACCGATTGGCAGCGGATGGCGCGCGAGGACGGGACGACTCGCATGAAGCTGATGCCGCGCACGGGGCGCAGCCACCAGTTGCGCGTGCACATGCAACAACTAGGGCATCCAATCTTGGGCGACCCGTTTTACGCCGATGGAGCCGCACAGGATTTTCCACGCATGATGTTGCACGCCGAGGGGCTGAAGTTCGAACACCCGATCACCGGCCAGGTCATGCGTCTGGAGGCACCCTGTCCGTTCTGAAGATTGGGCGGTTCTGACGGTCAGACCTCCGTTTCCGCCGCAATCCGTCGCTCGGCAAGCGCCTTGGCGGCGGGGCGGCGCGTCATGGTGAAACGACCCGTGTTCGCGGGCATGTCCTCGAAGCTCCAGCATCCGGTGATGCGCCGCGCATCGGCGTCGACCCGCCCGACGTATTCGGGATCGGCGACCTGATCAAAGGTATAGGTCTTTGTCAGACGCACTTCCGAACCCACGATCCAGCCGGTTAGAAATCCGCGCAATTCCTTCATGGCACCGGGATGGAACGTATTGGGCTCGACCGTCTGCGCCCGCAGAGTCATGCCGCTCTGGATCATATCGGCCTCGAACGGGACGGAGGCCTCGCCGTCATCGTAATCAAAGCGGCCGATCCATTGGCCCGTCAGCGATTTGTTCACGTCTTCGCCCATCCCGTCTGGTACCGCGCCCTCCGCGACATTAGGTTACGTCAAGCAAAAGCAAGGAGACCCGACATGAGCCTGCGCATCAACCAGGTCGTTCCCGATTTCAAGGCGGAGACGAGCGAGGGACCGATCAGCTTCCATGACTGGATCGGCGACAGCTGGACGATCCTGTTCAGCCACCCCAAGGATTTCACCCCAGTTTGCACCACCGAGTTCGGTGCCGTCGCGCAGCTGGCCGACGAATGGGCCAAGCGTGGCGTGAAGGTCATCGGCATCTCGGTCGACGGCGTCGAGGATCATCGCAAGTGGAAAGGTGATATCGGCAAATTCGCCGGGGCCGAGGCGACCTTTCCGATCATCGCGGACGAAAGCCTGGAGATTTCCAAGGCCTATGACATGCTGCCCGCCGATGCCTACCTGCCCGACGGGCGCACGCCGAACGATACGGCGACCGTACGTTCGGTCTACATTATCGGGCCGGACAAGCAGCTGAAGCTGTCGATGACTTACCCGATGAATGTCGGTCGCAACTTCGCCGAGATTCTGCGCGCGACGGACGCGTTGCAGGCCGCCGCCAAGCACGGCATAGCGATGCCCGCCAATTGGGAAAAGGGCCGCGATGTGGTCATACCGGCGACCGTGTCGAACGAGGATGCCAAGGCCAAGTTCGGGGAGTTCACGACCCATTTCCCCTATCTGCGCACCACGAAGGACCCGTCCTCGGCCTGATTTCAGGAGAGGCGATCAAGGAGGGTTCGGGCGACGCGGGCAAACGCGGCCCTATCTTCCTTGGGAATGTCTGCAAACAAACTGGAGAGACCGTCCGTGCGCGCAGCGCGGGCGGCCTTAACGTTTTCGCGTGCGTGATCGTTCAGACGGATCACCGTCTTGCGCCGGTCGGTCGGGTGTCTCTCGCGCGCCAGAAGTCCCTCGGCCTCCAACTGGTCGACGAGGCCGGTGACGGCCTGTGGCGAGACGTGAAGATGTGACGCCAGATCGCGCATCGTCGCGGGGCCGTTGTCGGATAATTCGGCCATGAGCGCCACGCGGGGGCCCCGATCCGCACCGCTGCCTTGGGTGCGGCGCAGGGCGGGCGCAAGACGGTCGATAAGATCAGCCAGCGCCTTGGGCGAAGAGGGTTTTGCCATGACCGCAGGCTGAAGCTGCGGCGACGAGACGTCAAGTGATTGAGAACCGGTCGCGCAGGGAAATGAACAATGGTGTGCGCTGACCGTTTCGGCTTGCATCCGTTCCGTCCGCGTCAACCACTCCGGCGCGTTTGAAAGGTCAGTCCTTGGTGAACTCCATTCGGTATATGACATTCTCTCCTGTGGCGGGATCGACGCCCGGAGCGCCACTGATGACCAATCGATCACCTTCGAGGGTGAACGGGCGCTGCAGCGCGCCCTGCCAACTCGGGTTCCAGGATCCGTCGACCTCGTGGATGACCCGATTCCCCTCGATACGGTAGGAGGCGACATACGCGAGCATGTCATCGAACAGCCTGGCTTTCTCCTCCATCGTCCAAGCCTGGTCCTTGGGCGGGAAACGATCGCGGCGGAAGACCGATGCCATCATCCGACCGCATCGATGGTAGGCGATAAAGCCAATCGGAGAGGGGCCCAAGGCGTCGGTGGTCTCGCCCGTCGCCACCGATGTGCGGGTCCACGCCTTCATCCGCCACGACCCGATCAATGCCTCGACGTCCGCCATTGGTGCCTCCTGCGGCTGAATGCTTGTCAGGATCCTGTATTGCTTTTCTTTCAATGACGAGTGCGAAGAACTGGAAATGAGGTGTCCTAGACAGTCCTTGATCTCCTCCATGAAAGTCGAACGCGGCTTTCTGGCGTGATAAGCAGGGACCCCGACATGAAAAAAGCCGCCCCCGGAGGAGCGGCCTTTCTATGCTTGACGCGGTGTCGGCCCCCGAAGAGGGTCCGGTGCCTCAGCCCTGACGGGCCTTGAAGCGGCGCTGCGTCTTGTTGATCACGTAGACCCGGCCCTTGCGGCGCACGACGCGGCAGTCGCGATGGCGGTTCTTCAGCGACCGGAGGGAATTGCGAACCTTCATGGTAAGCGCTCCTGATGCCTGCGGGGGTGACGCCCCGGGTTGGTGTATGCCCCCGACGGGGGCGGTGAATGGTGGGCGATACTGGGATCGAACCAGTGACCCCTTCGATGTCAACGAAGTGCTCTACCGCTGAGCTAATCACCCGTCACAACAAGCCTGAACAAGTCCGACCCGCCGATTGGTGCGCGGTGGATAGTGTCTTTCACAATGGCGCGCAAGGGGGCTTTCGGCAGTTTCCGCAAAGCACTATCGTGTTCTTGGAGGAGCACTTGTCGCCCATGTCCAGGCAGCCATTCCAGTTGACGATGCCCAAGCACGTCACCACGCCCGTCGTGGTGGCGTCACCGCACTCGGGCCGCGGTTACGACGCGGCGTTCCTGGATACGACCGTGCTGGACGAGGAGCGTATCCGGTCGTCGGAGGATGCCTATGTTGATCTTCTGATCGAGCGCGTGCCGCAACTGGGGGTGCCGCTCCTGACGGCGGGGATGCCAAGGGCGTTTCTTGACCTCAACCGAGCCGCCGAAGAGCTGGACCCCGCCGTTGTTCAGGACGTACCGCGCGGCGCGATGAATCCGCGGATCAGTTCCGGCCTTGGCGTGATTCCCCGTGTCGTCGCGCAAGGCCGCGCGATCTACCGTGGCAAGATCACGCAAGAAGAGGCACAACACCGGATCGAAACATACTGGCGGCCCTATCACGACCAATTGCACGCGCTTCTGTCGTCGGCCCATCAGCAATTCGGGCAGGCGATCCTGCTGGATTGCCATTCCATGCCGCACGAGGCGATTGCCACGACTGGCGGGAAGGGGCGTCACGCCGAGGTCGTGCTCGGGGACCGATTCGGGTCTTCGGCGGCGACAGATCTCGTCGACACGCTAGAAGCGGTATTCGAGGGGCTCGGCTTGCGCGTGGCACGCAATGCTCCCTTCGCAGGAGCCTATGTCACTCAGGCCTATGGTCAGCCGGATCGCGGGCGTCATGCGATCCAGATCGAGATCGACCGCGCGCTATACCTCAACGAAGACCTGATCGAGCGGACGACGAACTTCGACGCGATCCGCGATCTGATGACCGAGGCCGTGGCGCAGTTCTGTCTGCATATTGGCCAGCCGCGTAGTCTGGCAGCCGAATAGGCGTTACCGCAAGGCGCGGCCCTTTCGAATCGCATCAACACCGAACCTGGCGCGGATTGCATCGGTAGCGCGCTCTGCCTCGCGTCGCTTTTCGGCATTGGGATCAAGCAGGTCATTTCCCCTGTCCGCCTCCTCGGCGCGCACAAGGTCGGCGATGCCGACCCCGATCAGCCGCGCCGGTCCGCGTTCGCCCGTTGCATCAAGCAAGGCGCGCGCCTCCCGATAGATGCGGTCGGCCAGTTGCGTTGGGTCGGACAGCGCGTGTCGCCGCGTGATGGTCGAGAAATCGGCGCGCTTGAACTTCAGCGTGACAACGCGCCCAGCGACGTCCTTGGCCTTGGCCCGCGCCGAGACCTGTTCCGACAGCCGCCACAAATGCCCGTCCAACGCATCGGCGTCGGCGGTGTTTTCGTGGAACGTCGTTTCCTTGGAGATGGATTTGACCGGGCGGCGGGCGTTGACCGCGCGCCGATCTTCGCCCCGCGCAAGATGCCAGAGCCGATCCCCCATCGACCCGAAGCGCCGGGACAGGTCGGCCCGGTCCCATCGCTTGAGGTCGCCAATGGTGTTGATGCCTGCCTTCTTGAGCGATTCTTGTCCCACAACGCCAACGCCCCAGATGATGCTCACCGGTTGTGGGGTGAGGAAGGCTTCGGTCTCGGCCCTTCCGATAACGGCGAACCCGCGCGGTTTGTCCAGGTCGGAGGCGATCTTGGCGAGGAACTTGTTATGGCTCAGACCGATGGAACCGGTGATACCGATTTCTTCGCGCATCCGTTTTGTCAGCCGCGCCAACATGACCGCCGGTGGCGCACCGTGCAGTCGGGCCGTGCCGGTCAGGTCGAGAAACGCTTCGTCCAGCGAGAGCGGCTCGATCGCGGGGGTCAGCTCCTCCATCAGGGCGCGGACCTGCTTCGATACCTCGACGTAGAGATCCATACGGCCCTTGAGCACGACCGCATCGGGGCAAAGTTCCAGAGCCTTGAACATCGGCATGGCCGACCGCACGCCCCGTATGCGTGCCACGTAGCAGCAGGTCGAGACGACGCCCCTTCGGCCGCCGCCGATGATGACCGGTTTGTCGGCCAGCTCCGGTCGGTCGCGCTTTTCGACGCTGGCATAGAAGGCATCGCAGTCCATGTGTGCGATCGACAGGTCAAACAGCTCGGGATGCGCGGTCACGCGCGGACTGCGGCACGACGGGCACCGCGTGCCTTTCTCGAAGGTTGTAAGACAGTGGCGGCACATGGCGGGCATGCTTTGGTGTAAGCCGCCCGGCCCGCCGTGGAAATGCCCCACTCTGCGACCCGGCGGACACAGGTCGTGGTCTTTGGTACGACAGACCATGCCGTAAGGGCCGTCCAGATCCTATAACGGTCTGTAATCACACGGCTGGAGCGACAATGATGAACCTGGAACAAGACCTGCTGAATTTCGCTGGCGAGAACGCGGTGCTGATCGGCATTTCGGTTTTCGTCATCGTCTGCATCCTGCTGGGCGTCCGCATCGTGCCACAGTCCGAAAAATTCGTAGTCGAACGCTTTGGGCGACTGCGCAGCGTTCTGGGGCCGGGCATCAACCTGATCGTCCCATTCTTGGACAAGGTGGCGCACAAAATCTCCATTCTGGAGCGTCAGTTGCCCAACGCGAACCAGGATGCAATCACGCGCGACAACGTGCTGGTGCAGATCGAGACCAGCGTTTTCTATCGCATTCTGCACCCCGAGAAGACGGTCTACCGCATTCGGGATGTGGATGCCGCCATTTCGACCACTGTCGCGGGTATCGTACGGGCCGAGATCGGCATGATGGAGTTGGACGAGGTGCAGTCCAATCGGTCCGAGGTGATTGCCAAGATCAAGTCGCAGGTGGCCGACGCCGTCGATGACTGGGGGATCGAAGTGACGCGCGCCGAAATCCTGGACGTCGATCTGGATGCGCAGACGCGCGAAGCGATGATGCAGCAACTCAACGCAGAACGGGCCCGCCGTGCGCAGGTCACCGAGGCCGAAGGAAGCCGCCGTGCCGTTGAGCTGGCTGCGGATGCAGAGCTGTACGCGGCTGAACAGACCGCCAAGGCGCGCCGTATCGCCGCCGACGCAGAAGCATATGCCACCGGCGTGGTGGCGCAGGCGATCGCCGATAATGGCCTTGAGGCGGCGCAGTACCAAGTCGCCCTCAAGCAAGTTGAGGCGTTGGTCGCATTGGGCGGTAAGGGTGGTTCGCAGACGATCGTCGTTCCGGCGTCCGCGATGGATGCCTTTGGCGAGGCGTTCAAGATGCTGAAAGGGCGTGGCTGATGTTTGCGACTTGGTGGGTCTGGGCGCTGGCAGCAGTGGTTCTCGGAATTCTGGAGGTCGTCGCGCCAACGTACATCCTGCTTGGCTTTGCCATCGGGGCCGGGCTTGTCTCTCTAGGCCTGATTGTCGGCCTTCTGGATGGTTTGGTCGCGACGACCTACGGGATCGCGTGGCTGGGGATCATCTTCGCGCTTCTGTCGCTCGTGGCGTGGCTGGCCCTGCGCGCCTTGTTCGGCAAACAGGGCGGTGGCGTCACGACTTTCGACAAAGATGTTAACGACTGACGGCTTCTCGCCGGACGGGTATCGACGCAGGCACTGCTGTCGCAGTACTGAATTCGGGCCGGGGCGGATCGCGCCCCCGTCGAATGATGTCAGACCATTCCCGCGTGGTTTCAGTCGTACGATCGCGCGCCGGAGACCTCCACCACCAAGGCTCGGGTGCTGATGGGCTATCAGCAGATGTCTCCCGACTGTGCTAGATCAACTCGGACAATATCGCCTGGGCCGCCGCACGCGGGTCGGCGGCGGCATGGATCGGACGGCCAACAACAATGTGATCCGCGCCAGCTGCCACGGCTTCGCGCGGTGTCATGACGCGCTTCTGATCTCCGAGGGCGGCCCCGGCAGGGCGCACGCCCGGCGTAACGATCAGCTTGCCCGCCGCCTCGGGCAGAGCACGTATCAAGGCGGCTTCTTGGGGGGATGCGATGACGCCATCAGCTCCCGCTTCCAGCGCCCGGGCGGCCCGTGTCTGCACCAGGTCCTTGATATCGCCCGGAACCATAAGCCCGGCATCCAGATCTGCCCTGTCCAAGGACGTCAGGATCGTCACGGCCAGGATCTTCATGTCACGCTTTGCCTGCGCGGCGGCGCGGACCACATGAGGGTCGCCGTGCACTGTCAGGAAATCCAGATCAAATTGCGAAAGGCCGCCGACCGCTGCCTCAATGGTCGCGCCGATGTCGAACAGTTTCATGTCGAGAAAGATACGCTTGCCGTGGTCGCTCTTCAATTCGTTGGCAAGAGCAAGGCCGCCACCCGTAAGCATACCCAGTCCGATCTTGTAGAACGATACGGCGTCGCCCAGCCGCTCGGCCATTTGCAGCCCTTCAAGTGCATTCGGCACGTCAAGTGCGACGATCAGGCGGTCATCTGCGGGGGCTGACATGGCGGTCTCCTGGGAACTGACGGTGGCGTCGCCTATGCCGCCGGTGCCTGTTTTGTCCAGCCAGTTGGACATCGGTTTCTGGAAGTGTGTTCGTGCCCGGGCTGTCAGCGCGGGCGGTTCGTCAGGAAAATATTGCTGGCAACCTGTCGCAACGCGGACGACGCCGTCTCATGGCACCAGTAGGGGTCGGCTTGAATGGAAAGTCGTCGGCGGTCTACCTTGCCGTCGGCTCCGCAGCACACTGCGATGCCCTCGACGAAGGATTGAAGATAATCGAACCTGACGTTCTCAATTCGAAGGACTCTCAAGTTGGACATCGCAAACCCCTTTAGACCTTACGTCAACGGGGGGCTTTCGGTTCCAAACTTTTTTAAACTTCGACCCCGCCCAGCTGGCAGATCACCTGCCACTCCGACGCGCTGACCGGTTGGACGGACAGTCGGGGGCTACGCACGAGTGGCATGTCCGCAAGTTCCGGTCGTGCCTTGATCGTGGCCAGCGTGACCGGTGAGGCCAGTGGCTCGACGGCCCGGATGTCGACGCACTCCCAGCGGTCGTCGTCGGTGGTGGAGTCGGGGTGAGCCTTTGCGCAGACCTCCACAATGCCGACGACCGCCTTTTCGGATTGCGAGTGGTAGAAGAAGCCCCGGTCGCCCAAGGCCATTTCGCGCATGAAGTTCCGCGCTTGGTAGTTTCGCACACCGTCCCATTCCTCGCCCGCGTTGCCCTTTGCGACCTGATCGTCCCACGACCAGGTGGAGGGTTCGGATTTGAACAGCCAGTATTTCACCCGCCGATCACCCGGTTCCAGGTTTCGATCCGTACATTCTCGAACAGGCCGGCAACTGCATAGGGGTCGGCGACGGCAAATGCCTCGACGTGGGCGCGGTCATCGGTGCCAAAAATGATGAGCGATCCTGACATTTCGCCCGCGGCGTTCACGAACGGTCCTGCCTGTATGACATGCGGATCGGCCTTCAGGTGAGCCAGGTGGGCATCGCGGTTGGATTTGCGCACCTCAAGGTGGCCGGGCTTGTCGGTGCAAATCAGGGCATGAAGCATTGGAATTCCTTGTGCGTTTGGTTTGTCATTCTTCAGTCAGGTCGCGATCCAGCAGGTGTCTCACCGCATCTTCGACGCTTGCTTGACCGCCGACAAGGGCGGCAACGACCTCGGTGATGGGCATTTCGACCCCGTGGCGTGCCGCCAGACGGAGCGCCGCTTCGGCGGTTGCCGCCCCTTCGGTGGTGGCGGTGGGGCGGGGGGTGTTCCCGCCGATGGCGAGCCCGAGCGCGAAATTGCGCGACTGCGTCGATGCACAGGTCAGCGCCAGATCGCCCAGCCCCGACAGCCCCATCAGCGTTTCAGGACGCGCGCCCAAAGCGGGGGCCAAACGCAACATCTCGGCCATGCCCCGTGTCATCAACGCCGCGCGGGCCGACTCGCCCAAACCCGCTCCGATGGCTGCCCCACAGGCTATGGCAATCACGTTCTTCAATGCGCCGCCCAATTCCACACCGACCACGTCGGTCGTCCGATAAAGCCGCAGCGTCGGCGTCGACAAGGCAGACTGTAAGTGCTGACCCGCCGCATCATCAGCACAACCGAGCGACAGCGCCGTCGGCAGACCCCGCGCGATGTCGGCGGCGAAACTGGGACCGGAGATTATGGCAGGGATACTGTCAGGCAGGGCACCGGCGACCACCTCGGTCGGGCCGCGCAATGTGCTCAGATCGACCCCCTTGCAGGCTGCAACCGCGCAGCGCGGGTGGAGCGGCAGGCTAGAGAGCAGGGTGTTCAGCTGTTGCATCGGAACGGCGAGGATAAGGACGTCGCACCGCGTCAGATCCCCGACATCGGCCGTTGGCATGATCGACGCGGGCAGCATGACATCGGGAAGACGTGGTAGCCGTCGGATATCGTGTGCCCGCGCCATTGTTGCTACATCGCGCCCCCAGAGAACAACCGAGTGCCCGGCCTTTGCGAAGCAAACGGCCAAAGCAGTGCCGAATGCCCCGGCCCCAAGGACGCCGATCATGCCTTGGCCCCGCGCTTACCCGACCCGAGCATCGGCACCGCACGCGCGTCCAGCGGCCAGCGGGGGCGCGCGGCCAGAGTCAGATCGTCTGCCTGACCGGTGGCCAACCGCTCCCCCCCGGCCCAGGCGATCATTGCCGCGTTGTCCGTGCAAAGTGCCAGCGGCGGGGCGACGAAGGGCATCCCGGCCTCCGTTGCCACGGCTTCCAGGGCGGTTCGCAGCGTGCGGTTGGCGGCGACGCCCCCGGCGACGGCAAAGGCGGTCACGGGTGCTGCCGCCAGCGCGCGGCGCGACTTTTCAGCAAGAACATCGCGGGTCGCCGCCTGGAAGCTGGCGCAAAGGTCAGCGCGCAGCGCGACAGGCAGGCCGCCATGTTCGGCGACAATGGCATCGCGTGCCCGCAGAACCGCGGTCTTCAGGCCAGAAAATGACATATCGAAGCCCGGCCGGTCCAGAAGCGGGCGGGGCAGGCTGATGGTCCCGACCACCCTGTTGGCGCAGGCTTCCACCGCCGGACCGCCCGGTTGCGGCAGGCCCAGAAGCCGCGCGACCTTGTCGAAGGCCTCTCCGGGGGCGTCGTCGATGGTGCCTCCGAGCCGGGTGAAGTCCTCCGCACCCTCAACCCGCAGGAAGAGGCAATGGCCACCTGACACCAGCAGCATCAGATAAGGAAAGCGTAGTCCATGGGTAAGGCGCGGGGTCAGGGCGTGACCTGCCAGATGGTTCACGCCGACCAAGGGTTTTCCTGTCGCCGCCGCAAGCCCCTTGGCGCACATCACCCCAGCCAGGACTCCTCCGATCAGGCCGGGGCCGGCAGTCACTGCTATGGCATCGACATCGGTCAATGCGACATCCGCCTGGTCCAGGGCGGCCTCCACCGCCAGGTCAATCTTCTCGGCGTGGGCGCGGGCGGCGATTTCGGGGACCACACCGCCAAAGGCCGAGTGCAACTCGTCCTGACCGATGACCACGTTCGACAGGATTGTACCCCTGTCACCCGATCGGCGGACCACGGCAGCAGCTGTGTCATCGCAGGAGCTTTCCAGCCCCAGTATCGTCAGCTCTTGTGCCATGGTGTCCGCCGGTCCAATCCTTGACTCACATCTACGCACTGCAACCCGGGGGAACAATGCACGCGCTGCCCGTCCTCTTGACCCGCCCCGCCGAGGATTCGCTCCGGCTGGCGACACAACTTCGCCGGTTTGGGGCGCAGGAGGTGGTCATCGCCCCCTTGATGCGCCTGGAGGTGGACGCTGCACTGCCGCCGATAGCCGGTGGCGTATTGCTGACCTCACGAAATGCAGTCGCGGCCTTTGTTGCCGGGCAGGGGGCACCGGGCCTGCCCGCTTGGGTGGTTGGGCCCGGCACCGCCGCAGAGGCGGTCAAAGCCGGGTTTCATGTGCGAGCCGTTGCGCCGAACGTCGAAGCGCTCGTGGATATGGTGCCGGAAGATGCGCCTGCGCTGGTCCATCTGCGTGGGGTCGTAACGCGGGGCGATCTGGCGGCGCGCCTGTCAGCGCGTGGTTTGCGGGTGACGGAAGCGGTGACGTATCGCCAAGCGCCGCAACCCCTGACGCCCGCGGCGATTTCGCTGCTGCGGCGCGGTCCCGTCCTCGTTCCGCTTTACTCCCCGCGCAGCGCAAGCCTTTTTGCGGATGCCTGCCCCACCGAGGCGCTTGATCATCTGCGCCTCCTCGCACTCAGCCCCGCGGTCGCCAAAGCTTGCCCCGTTTGCCCGCTTGCAATCAGTGAAACACCTGACGGTGAAGGGATGTTGGCCCTGATCCGGGACAGCCTGCCCGCGATCGGCGGTTGAGGGAGACGGGTCTACGGTCTAGGTGTAATCAGAATCTGCTGGGAGGGCACGCCTTGGCGCGCACAACTAAGACCAACACGAAGGCTTCCAGGTCACCGAGCGGTGCGAAGACGCCCGCGCCGAAGGCTGCGAAGGCTGTCGCGCCCAAAGACGCACGACCGGCCGATCCGACCGGGGCCAGCATCGTCACGCCCGGCGCGCCGCGCCCGACTGCGCCTGCCGCCAAGGACGCGTCGGCACCAAAAGCCGCCCCTGCGTCCGAAGCGCCTGCAATAAAGAGAGCCGCGCCCACGTCTTCGGCAGCTATGGACGGCGCGCTGTCTTCCGCGGCTCAGTCGCGGGTTGAAGAGGGGAGCGGCAAGGGGCCGGCGTTCCTTCCTTTACTGCTGGGAGGTGTCGCTGCCGGTGGGATCGGGTTTGCGATCGCCTTTTTCGGCGCGTCCACACCGGAAACACCGACCATGGATATGTCGCGGGTGGATGCGCTGGCCGCTGAATTGGATGCGTTGAAGGCGTCGGATGCGCCCGTCGTCGATTTTTCGGGCGTTGAAGCGGTTCAGGCTGACTTGGCCATGCGGATCGACGCTTTGACGACTCGCGTCGATGCGCTTGAAACTGGGCAAGGCGGTGGCACAGCCGCAGTCGCAGAAACGCCCACAGCAGGGGCGACAGATGCGCTGCGCGCCGATATTCAAACTTTGAGCGATGATATCGGAACCCTGCGCGACGATCTGACCCCACGGGTGTCCGCGTTGGAGACTGACCTGGCGCAGGCCAACACCTTGGCCGCATCCGTCGAGTCGGAAGCCGAGGCGCGTGCCCTGGAGGCGGCGCGCAATCAGGTTCGCATGGCGCTTCAATCTGGCGCTCCCTATGCCGAAGCCCTGTCAGTTCTGGGCGATGATGCGCCCGAGGCGCTTGCGTCCCATGCACAGACGGGCGTGGCCCCGCAGGCAAGCCTGATTTCGGCGTTCCCAGACCTGTCGCGCGAGGCTCTCCGCGCAGCGCGTGCCGCGGCTCCGGCGGCGGGTGTCGGTTCGCTGTTCACGAACGCTTTCAACCCCAGAAGTCTTGAGCCGCGCGAGGGTGATGACCCGGACGCCGTGCTCAGCCGGGCGGAAGCCGCCGTGCGCGAAGGGGATCTGGCGATGGCACTGACCGAGATCGACGGCCTGCCGGACGAGGCGAAGGTGGTTCTCGACCCTTGGATCGCGCGGGCAAACGCCCGCGCCGCGGCTTTGTTGGCCGCCGATAACTACCTTCAGGACGGGTGAGGATTTAAATGCTCTGGTCGCTTTTCAAGATCCTCCTTTTCGTCGCGCTTGTCGCGGCACTCGCCTTCGGCGTTCAGTGGTTGATGGACGTATCGGGCCAAGTGCTTGTTACCTTCAATGGTGCCGAGTACGTGCTCCCGCCGCTGGTCGTGGTCCTCGGTGCCCTGGTACTGATGCTTTTGCTTTGGGTGGTGTTCAAATTGACCGGTCTGCTGATCGCGACGCTGAAGTTCATCAACGGCGACGATACCGCACTGGGCGCATATTTTGACCGCAACCGTGAACGCAAAGGCTACGCCGCGCTGTCCGACAGTCTGATTGCGCTTGCCTCCGGGGAGGCACGTGACGCGGCTGCAAAGGCCCAGAAGGCAGAGAAATATCTCCAAAAACCTGAAGTTACGACCCTGATTGTCGCGCAGGCCTCCGAGGCCGCCGGAGAGACGGAGCGCGCCAAGGAGGCATGGAAGACGCTGGTCACCCACGACAAGACCCGATTTGTCGGCATTCGCGGCCTGATGCGCCAAAAGCTGGAGCAGGGCGATACCGCGATGGCAATGAAGCTGGCCGAGAAGGCCTTTGCGCTCAAACCTCGCCACGTCGAAACCCAAGACACCCTGCTGCGCCTTCAAGCGCGGGATGAGAACTGGGACGGGGCCCGCAAGGTCCTGTCGGCCAAACTGAAGTCCGGCGCGCTCCCGAAAGATGTCTACAAGCGCCGGGAAGCGGTGCTGTCGCTGGCCGATGCGCGCAATCAACTGGCCGACGGCAATGAGGAAAAGGCGCGCGCCGAAATCCTCGAGGCCAACCGACTTTCGCCCGAACTGGTTCCCGCCGCGGTCATGGCGGCCCGCCTGCATATCAAGAACGGTGAGAAGCGAAGGGCAGCGAAAGTTCTGAAGGCCGCCCGCCTGAAGACGCCCCACCCGGATCTGGCGGCGATCTTTGCGGAAATCGAGCCAGAAGAGACGCCCGAGGCCCGTATCAAGCGGTTCCAGCCGTTCCTGAAGGTCGCACCGCAGGCCCACGAATCGAAGCTGCTGGAGACGGAGCTTTACCTGGCTGCCGAAGACTTTCCGGGTGCGCGGCGCGCGCTGGGCAAGCTCTATGAGACCGAGCCGACGACACGGTCTCTGACGTTGATGGCGGCGATCGAACGCGGTGAAGGCGGCTCCGAAGCCGTGGTGCGCGGCTGGCTGGCAAAGGCCATCAGTGCGCCGCGCGGCCCACAATGGATATGTGATACGTGCGGGACTGTGCATGCCGATTGGTTGCCTGTCTGTACAAGTTGCGAGGCCTTCGACAGCCTATCGTGGAAATCGGCTCCGGTCGGTTCCGCATCTACGACCCTGCCGTCGGAGATGCTGCCGTTGCTTATGGGGCCCTCGACAGCCGCCGCCGCGCCGGAGGCCGTGGTGCCTGCTGTTCTGGCCGAAGATGTCGCCACAGTGGAGGACGCCGAGACGTCATCCGACTCGCCGTCTGACCCCGACCCGGAAGCGGAAGTAGTCGACAATGCAGGTGCCCCAGAAGCGATGGATCCGACGATCGTAGGGACAACCCGTGACATGGACGGGACCTCGGGCCAGGCGAAGAAATGATTGCATTTCGGGGCTGGAAACGGCCTCGGACCCCTGCTAGGACGCCGCCACGGTCGCCGCTGTAGCTCAGCTGGTGGAGTACGTCATTCGTAATTAGCGGGTCCCCGCCAGAATGGCTTGCAAAACCAAAAGCTTCGCGGCAAACGAGATGAACTTGTAGGGCCTAGGAAGAGAAGAGTGCCGCTGTAGCTCAGCTGGTAGAGCACGTCATTCGTAATGATGGGGTCGTAGGTTCGAGTCCTATCAGCGGCACCATTCTTCTCTGAATATCAAACGGTTATTGAATTTCCGTCGCTGGATCTGGCCAGACAGCCGTCTTTCGCGGTCACGGCTCTTACCGGAGCCTCTCGCCAAGCGCGGGTGAGGTCCGGAGAAGGTTCAAACTCGACATTCGTTCTGTAAGTGCATCGGTCGCGGTATCGTGCAGGAAGGGCAGACAGTGGATCTTCGCTGTGCTTGCTATCAAGGTCTGCTATGCGGACAAAACGGGCCATCGGTGATCAAACGCGAAGGCCCGCTTTGAATTTCAGCGACGGTCCCTAGGAGAGGTGATGAACCTCCTGTAACCCATAGACGGGTGTTGAAATGCTCTCCATCCGCGCCTTGATCTGCAACGACAGAAACTGAGAGTAGTGCCGCGACTGGTGCAGGTTGCCGCCATGCATCCAAAGGTTTGGAACCTGTGTCGGTTTCCACATGTTCCGCTGCTCACCTTCCCATGGTCCGGGGTCCTTGGTTGTATCAGACCCAAGTCCCCAACACTTGCCAAGCTGGTCAGCCTTCTCCTGACCCATCAGATCAGCGACCCAACCATTCATTGAGTTGTAGCCAGTTGCGTAAACCACCAGATCCGCATCCAGATGTGTTCCGTCATCCAGGATCACACCGGTCTCATCCAAGGCTGTGACCTGACCGCGCTTCAGCTTGACCTCTCCGTCGATAATCAACTGGCTTGCACCAACATCAATGTAATACCCCGACCCACGCCGCAGATATTTCATGAACAGCCCACTTTCGTCGTCGCCCCAATCCAGCCAGAAGCCGGCCTTTTCCAGCCCGTCGTAGAACTCTTTGTCTTGCTCTTTCATGGCCGCATAAGCCGGGATCTGGAACTCGTGTAAGATGCGATACGGCAACGACGCGAAGATCAGGTCCGCCTTTTCCGTCGTCACACCCGCCGCAACCGCTCGTTCGGAGTACAGATCGCCAAGCCCCACCTCCATCAAGGTGTCTGAACGCACTATATGAGTTGAAGACCTTTGTACCATCGTGACGTCGGCGTCATGTTCCCAAAGCGCGGCGCAGATATCATGTGCTGAGTTGTTTGACCCCACAACAACAACCTTCTTGCCGGACCAAGCATCAGGCCCATCATGTTCCGACGAATGCTGTTGAACGCCTTGGAACGCCTCCATCCCGGGAAAGTCTGGCATCCGCTTTTTGCCCGACATGCCGGTTGCCATAACAAGCTGCTTGGGCTTTAGAACAACCTCTTCACCGTCGCGGTCCACCACAATGGTCCATTCGCCGGATGCCTCGTCAAACTTGGCAGATTTGGCTGTGGTGCGTGTCCAATAATTCAGCTCCATCACATTGGTGTACATCTCCAGCCAATCGCCAAGCTTGTCCTTGGGCGAAAACACCGGCCAATTCTCGGGAAATTTCAAGTAGGGGAGGTGGTCGTACCAGACCGGGTCATGCAAGCAGAGCGACTTGTAGCGGTTACGCCAGCTGTCGCCGGGCCGCTCGTTACGTTCGACAATAATCGTCGGTACGCCAAGCTGGCGTAACCGCGCGCCCATCGCAATGCCACCCTGCCCACCGCCGATGATGACACAATAGGGCTGCACTTCGTAGCCAAGCTCGGCCGCTTCGCGGGCGCGTTCTTCGGCCCAAGTCGCCTTGTTTTTTCCCGCCCCGTGCTTGGCACCCATCGACCGATTATCGCCGGCTGGCTCCTCATGACCCTTCAGCTCCGTCATAGTCGTAAGAAGGGTCCAGATCTTGTCGCCCTTTAGGCGCATTAGACCGTAACCCCGCGCGACCTCTGTTTCGAATTCAATCCAAGCTGTCGTTACGCCACCTTCTTCTGTTGGAACTTCGCCCTCGGCAATTTTCCATCCGCTGGGCTGCGTTGTAGCAAGCTGATGGGACAGCATATCTGCAACCTGTTCTTTTCCTTCGACAGTCTTGATGTTCCAAGTAAAACTGACAAGATCACGCCAATAACAATCGTCTTCGAACATGTCACTTGCGACGGCAATATCCCCTCTTGATAGCGCCCCGCCAAATTCGTCCAAGAACGCCTGAGTTTGATCAGAAACGGTGGTGTCGAGCATTTCAGTCCTCCCTTTTCGCTGCGATATTGAGCCAGCGTAACACATTATGCGAGTCTGCCTATTATTTGACCCAAGTCGCGAGATTGGACTTTCGTGCAAAGCACAGCTCGAAAACGTTTCATGTTGCCGTGATGAGCGGGCCATCGAAAGCAGCCATTTGTCCATCCTGAAGCATCGGCGAGTTTGGGCTTATTCCGTTGAAGGACTCTTGTTGATTTGGGGCCTGGTCGCTGGTTCACTTTTCGTAGTGATGAGGGGGGATCTGCGATGTTGGGGTCGAGGCAGGAGGCGCAGGGCGCTCTGTTTTACGAGTTCTCGATAGAGGATCACGTCCCTCAGGATCACCTGCTGCGATCCATCGATCGCTTCGTCGAGCTGTCCAGCATCCGTCAGCATCTGGCACCGTTCTACAGCAATACCGGCCGCCCCTCGATCAACCCGGAGCTGCTGATCCGGATGCTGCTGGTCGGCTATTGCCTTGGCATCCGGTCCGAGCGACGGCTCTGCAAGGAGGTGCATCTGAACCTCGCATATCGCTGGTTCTGTCGGCTCGACCTGACCGACCGGGTGCCAGACCACTCGACCTTCTCCAAGAACCGTTATGGGCGCTTCCGCGACAGCGAACTGCTGCGGCATCTGTTCGAGACGGTCGTCGCGCGCTGCATCGCCGAAGGATTGGTCAGCGGGCAACGGATGGCCATCGACGCGCGCCTCATCCACTGCCCGGCAGGGCATTGCACAGCAATGTTCCGAGAGGGGAGGCGGACGCCAACATGCAGTACTCTGCGGCGACGGAAGACTGGGATCCGGCGCGGATCGACGCGGAGACCGCGCCGCGTGCCGTGCGTGAGTATCTGGAGGTTCTCGACGAGGCGGCCTTCGGCGCGGCCTCGGAGGTGGAGCGAAAGTTCACCTCCTTCTCCGATCCGGCTAGCCAGTGCCTCTCGGGACACTGCTGCGCAGTGCCCTGCGGTAATAGACTGCGGCGCGCAAGGGTCCGGCGTTCTTCAGCTATTCCGACAACTATCTCGTCGACACCGACCACGGCGTGATCCTCGACGTCGAGACGACGAGGTCGATCCGCCAGGCGGAGGTCGGGTCCACAAAAACCATGCTCGAGCGGGTGAAGGCGCGCTTCGATCTCCACCCAGGGCGCGCGATCGCCCCCTCTCGTGACATCGCTACGCGATGCACTGCCGGGCAGTGGACACCGCCTACGGCACCGGTCCGATGCTCGGATGGCTAGTGGATCGCAAGATTGCGCCGCATATCCCGGTCGTCGATAAGTCGGGTCGGACCGACGGCACCTGGTCACGTGCTGACTTCGAGTGGGACCCGGAGAACGACCGCTACGTCTGCCCCGAGGGCCAGGACCTCAAGCAGTTCCGCCGCAACTACTCCGACCCGAACCGCGGCCCGAGTGATAAGGGCACCGCCCGCTACCGGGCCCTCAAGGGGGTCTGCCAGGCCTGCCCGTGGAAGCCCAAATGCTGCCCGAACGCCGACACCCGAAAGATCACCCGCGAGGAACATGAGGACGCCCGCCAGGTCGCCCGCGACATCGCAAAAACGGACGCTTACGTGATCTCGATGCGGCTGCGGAAGAAGGTCGAGATGCTCTTCGCACACCTCAAACGTATCCTCGGCCTGGGACGGCTCCGGTTACGCGAACCGAACGGCGCAAACGATGAATTCCTCCTCGCAGCAACCGCCCAGAACCTCCGGAAACCAGCTAATATCTTCCCGGCACCGCCGAAAGCCGCAACACCCTGATGGAGAAGGCCGCTCGGCCTCAATCAGACCAACTTTGCTGCGCTTGCAAAGGTCCCCTTTCCACAGAATCGGCTCCAAGTTGCCCTTCGCGGCGATGATCACCAGTGACCGTTGTGCCGACGACCTGTGACTAACTCTGTGTGCCATTTCTGCGAAAATTGATGTTCGCGTTTTACGTCCCGATAGTTCGCTTGGTGTTTCGCAACAAAGTCGAATAGGCCATTCGTATCGGCACGTCCAAGAAATTCTATACTTGGTCGACCTGACGCTGGCACCGGGCCCCTTAGTGCCCGGAGGCTGAGACCGCCCGTCGAGCCTCTTAGATTATCCAGAACGCGCATTTCGTCGCACGGGCAGGCCACAGCCCCGGCAATGGAACAGCGTTATCCAGATCTGTCCTTTGCTCCCGTGCGTAGGCAAGTTCAGCGGCATCAGTAGACAAAGCAATAACTGTCGCTGATCGCTCTTCGGATTTTTTACCGGCGCTCTTGTCGGGGTCAAAATGGCTCCCAATCGGGCCTGGACCGAGGGAGCTTGTCTGGTCCTGCGGCCCAGTCCCGTCGATGCGGTGGGGTGCACCATGCCTTCTGGACACACCCCCCACACAGTATACTTGTTTCGGAATGGCACAGCTTCTCATGGTATATCACTCAAAGACTGGCGGCAGTCGGCAAATGGCCGAGGCGGCGGCGACGGCGGCACGTGACGAAGTTGAGACTATCCTAAAGCCTGCCCACGAGGCTGAGCCCGAACATCTGCTCCAGGCTGATGGCTATATCTTCTGCGGTCCGGAAAACCTGGCGGCGATCGCGGGGATCATGAAGGACTTCTTCGACCGCTGTTATTATCCGGCCCTAGGACACATTGAAGGCCGTCCCTATGCGCAGATGGTTTGTGCGGGGTCTGACGGCGAAAACGCAGCACGCCAAACAGCTCGAATTGCCCAAGGTTGGCGGCTTCGTGAGGTCCAGCCCCCGCTCATCATTTGCACCCACGCGCAGACGCCCGAGGAGATTTTGGCGGCGAAGACTATTTCAGAAGACGATCTCACTAAGTGTCGCGACCTCGGTACAGGCATGGGTGCCGGGCTGAGCCTTGGGGTCTTTTAAGCCGGCTTTTTTGCTGAATGTTGCTGGAGTCGACGTCCGTGTAACTGATCTGTCAGTAGACACAGCTCAGGATTGGAGGGGTGGGCTGCAACCTGAACACCGCAAGGAGTGGAGATACGCCCCGCCCATGCGCCGCACTAGTGGGGGACAAATGTCGCTCGCAAAGAGAAGGTGGACCGGGAGGACGCTGCAAGCCAGTAGCTCAAGCACCCGTGCTTGGGGTGGGGTATGCCCGGGTTTGCCGAGTTTGGTGCAGCCAGCGCACTATGCAATAAGCGGTTAACATAGCCGAAGTGCGGCAAGGCGTGCTGCACGACCCCTCACGGCCAACCGTTTTTTTGTCCGATCCGCGCAGGGTTACGCCCATGCTGTCTCACTGAAAGAAGCCTCGCCATCGTGCAGCAGGTCCTCGACATCGGCGTCCCGGATACCGACAGCACAGAGACGGCAAACTAGGTTGCGCAGATAGTCGATGCTGGTGCCGGCGACCAAGTAACCGATCTGCCCGTCGCGGCTCATCTCGCTGTCGATCAGGTCCGCATTATGGTTCGCGATGAAAGTGAGCGCTGTGATCTGCTCGTCACCGATCCGGGCGTCGACGATGACGTGCCAGTAGCCCGGTCCGATTCCCTCGCGCTGCCAGAGCACGTCGGTTCCCGTCTCGATCTTCGCGTCTGCAATCCGGAAGGCCAGACTGCGGTATCCGGTTCCGCCCCGATCGATCGCGGCCATTGGGCCCGGCGCTTCGGCAGTGCCGCGAGCCCTGTAGATATTCATTACGATGAACCGTTGGGCGTGGTCCGGCAGCCATGCGCGGCGAACCTCCTCAAAATAGAGGCGCGGATTCCACATCAGCGATACTTAGGCGAAGGCCCAGAGGTCGCCAATGCTATGTTCTGCGAGGGCTTTGGCCTGCATAGCCTCACGTTCCTTGTCCGAATACCACCACTGCGGTGTTCCATTCTCGCGTGCCATCGCCGCAAGCCTGGCCGTTGTAAAAGTGCCGCAGTATCAATCTTCCGGCTCATTGATTAGATCGCGAAGACCCGATTAGAGTTTCAAAAGTGTGGACAGTTTGTGGCGCTGTAGCGGCTTGTACACGATCTTCACATCAATGCTCCTGCGGCTTTTTCGGAATCATTTGGCAGTTTTTTTCAGATGAAACCGGTTCGATGTACTGTCAGACAAATAAGATCTGTCTCAGCCATGACAGGCCTGCTGTCTGATATGCCACGTAAAGTCCGCTGCTCGCAGGCAGAGCGAGGGCGCGGCTGAGGTTGAAGTTGTCCTGACCCGATGAGCGGCCGTCCCGGCTGATGTGGTTGCTGACGGATGCATGAATGGATGCGAACCTCTGCTGGCTTGTTATTGTATTGACTGAGCCAGTGATTGGTAACGGTCTGAGCCTGCTTCGGGTTCGCTTTATCGGACTGCCTTAGGCATGTGCGAGATGAGCGTCTTAACCGGAGCCGCTCAGCCGCACAGATCTTCTGCGCAAGGCTTCAAGAGTGAACAGTAGGGCCGCCGACAGGACGACCAGCAAGGTCGCCACAGCAAGGATCGTGGGATTGATCTGTTCGCGCAGCCCCGAGAACATCTGTCTTGGAATTGTTCGTTGTTCTGGCCCGGCCAGGAACAAGACCAACACCACTTCGTCGAACGATGTCACGAAGGCGAAAAGCCCGCCCGAAATAACGCCGGGCCGGATTAACGGAATTACGACGTCCCAGAAGACTTTGATCGGGCTGGCTCCCAGACTGAGGCCTGCGACGAATAGGGAGCGATCAAATCCGCTCAGCGTGGCGGTAACCGTGATGATCACAAACGGTACGCCGAGGGCCGCGTGGGCGATGATCAGACCCGGAAACGTGCCGACCAGATTGAACCTGGTGTAGAAGAAGAACATGCCCGCGGCGATAATGATTAGCGGCACAATCATCGGCGACAGCAGCAATGCGGTGATCAGCCGTTTGTAGGGCATCCACGGAGACGACAGCCCGACGGCGGCCAGCGTGCCCAGAAGCGTGGCAATGAGGGCGGCGAGTATACCGACAATAAAGCTGTTACGGATTGCCAGGCGCCAATTTGGGTCATCCATAAACTCCTGATACCACCGCAGAGAATAGGCGTCGGGGTCCAGCGACAACATGCCTTTGGTGAAGGTGAAGAAGGGCTCCACGTTGAACGACAAGGGCATGATCACCAAGATCGGCAACATCAGGAAGATCAATACCAGAAGCGCGAAGACCCTTAGGCCATAGTGGCCAGAGATGTGCCAGATCGCGTAATATTCGGGCAAGCGTTTCATCGTCTATCCCAACTTGAGGTTGTCGGTGCCGACAAAGCGGTCGAACAGCCAGTAAAGTAAGAGGATGAGCACCAGCAAAAGCGATCCGAGGGCGGCAGCCAGCTCCCAATTGTTGGACTGCTGCATGTGGAACGCGATGATGTTTGAAATCATCTGCCCTTCCACACCGCCGACCAGAGCCGGTGTGATGTAGTAGCCGACCGAGATGATGAACACGAGCAGCGCCCCGGCGGACAAGCCCGGTAAGCTCATCGGAAGATAGATCTTGTACCAGGCACCAAGCGGCTGACTGCCCATGGAAATCGCGGCCCGCATGAAGCTGCTATCGATGCCGCGCATGACAGCATAGAGCGGCAGGACCATAAACGGCAGCAGGATATGGGTCATGGCAAGGATCGTCGAGAATTCAGTGTAGAGCAACTCAAGCGGCTCATCGGTGATACCCACGCCCATGAGAGTCGAATTCACAACACCGTTCGTTTGCAACAACGCGATCCAAGCGGTTGTCCGCACCAGCAGGGATGTCCAGAATGGAAGCAGAACGAAGACCATCAGGAAGTTGCCCACCGCGTCTGACGAATGCGCCATGAAGAACGCCAGCGGATAGCCCAGAAGGATCGTCAGCACCGTGATGATCAGGGCCATGCGCAGGGTCTTTGTGTAAAGCTGGACGTAGATTTGCGTGTCCCGTTGGACAATGCTGCCATCCTCAGCCCGTTCAAGATCGACAGCGGTGAGATAGTAGCTGGACGAATAAACCTGCCCGGCCGCTTTAAGCGCGTTCCATGTTGCCGGTTCCCCCCAACGGTCGTTTGTCGCCAGCAGAAGAGCAGCGCCGTCCGCGGCAAGTTCGGCGTCGTCAACTCGGCGCAGTGCCCGCGCGGTGGATTTCACTACACTGGACATACCGGGAAGGGTTCTGTTGATTTCGTCCGCAATTTGGCCGGAGGTGCGGTCGTTCGCCGTCCGTTTCATATCTTTGGCAAACTGGATCAGGATTGCGTCTTCGGGCCGACCGTCGCCGGACCAGTCCTCCAAGGCCGCCAATGTCTCCGGCACCAAATTCGCGACGGTCGGGTTGTGGACGCTGCGAAATAGCATCGTCGCTATGGGTGCCACGAAGGCGAAAACGATAAACACCAACAAGGGCACCACGAACAGGAAGGCCTGCAGTTTGCGCATACGGACGTCGCGCGCCGCGTTGCGTGCATCGTTGGTGTTCAGGCCTGTTGTGACGTCGGTCATCGCGTGCTTTCAAAAAACCCCCGCGCCGGGAAACGGCGCGGGGAAATATGCCTTACTGAAGGAGCCACTCGTTGAACTTCTCGCCAAGGGTCTCACCGTAGTCTGCCCAGAAGATGCCGTCAGCTTTCAGGCCGACGTCGAGGTGGGCCGTTGGCAAGTCCTGCTTCACGGCTTCGGGCAGAAGCGCCTGAGCCGAAATGCGGGTCGGGCCGTAGGCTACGTCCTGCATCCCCGAAAGCGGAACCGTCTGCGTCGAGAACTGGATGAATTCCATCGCCTTTTCCTTGTTCGGCGACCCCTTCATGATCGCCCAGACGTCCAGGTCATAGACGTGGCTGTCCCAGATAATGCTGAACGGTGCGCCTTCGTCCTGGATGGCAGAAAAGATGCGACCGTTGGCGGATTGCACCATTTGTGCGCCGCCGTCGTTCAGCAGGACGGGGGCCTGCGACCAGCTGTCGAACCAGACGATGTCGTCTTTGATGGTCGCCAGCTTGGCAAAGGCCTGCGCCTGACCTTCTTCGGTCGACAGCGTCTCATAGACGTCCTCGGGTGCCACACCATCGGCGATCAACGCCCATTCCATATTGACCTGTGGCCGCTTGCGCAGGCCACGCTTGCCGGGGAAGGCTTCGGTGTCGAAGAACTCGGCAATGGTCTGCGGACCAGGCCCGTTTTCGTTGTTGGTCGCAAATACAACGGACCAGACGATGTTGCCGACGCCGCATTCATTAGCCAGCGCGGCGGGAATGAAGTCTTCCGCCGCGGGCGTGCCATCGTCGCCGTCGGGCAATGTGCTTTGGTCGATGACTTCCAGATATCCTTCGGCACAGGCGCGCTCAAGGTCGATGACCTCGATGTCGACCACGTCCCACTGGATGTTGCCGGCCTCCACTTGGGCCTTCATCTCGGCGATGCCGCCGCCGTAGTCTTCGAACAGGATATTCGTGCCGGACGCGGCCACGAAGGGGTCGATCATGTGCTCTTTTTGCGCGGCACCGTAAGCGCCGCCAAACGATGTTACAGTCAGATCTTGTGCCGCAAGGGGACTGGCAGTCAGCGCCAGAGTGGCAATTAACGTCAAATGCTTTTTCATCGGTCTCTCCTTGTCAGGCCGGGTTTTTGCAGGACCCCGGTTTGCCCTTTTCGCCTAACCGGCCGGGAAGGCGACACAATCGGATGCCAGCCAAAGCAGCTGTGCCTCCGCGCCGTCTTCAAAGTCGGGTGCAGACAAGTCGTTCAGAACCTTGACAACAACGGTCGTCCCGTCGGCGAGGTCGAAATAGTAGCGAATGAAATCGCCCACGTAGATTCGCGTGGTGAACCGTACCGTAAGGGCGTTGTCATAGGCATGTGTCGTTGGCGGAATGAAGAGCTTTTCCGGCCGGATCGCAACGCGACAGGCTTGTCCTTCCATCAACCCATCCGCCACTTGCGCGACGATGGTGCCGCCGTCGGTCTGCACTTTTGCAGCGGACCCTTCCAGCGACGTGACCGTGCCGGGGATGAAATTGTTCTCGCCGATAAAATCCGCGACGAAAGAATTCACCGGCCGCTCATAGAGTTCTGCGGGCGGTGCGCACTGCTGCACCACACCATCGTTGAACACGGCGATCCGGTCTGACATCGATAGGGCTTCGGTCTGGTCGTGGGTGACGTAGATGACCGTAAACCCGAACTGCTTATGCAAGCGTGTGATTTCGAACTGCATCTGTTCACGCAAGTTCTTGTCCAGCGCACCAAGGGGCTCGTCCATCAGGATCAACGTTGGCTGGAAAATCATGGCGCGCGCGAGGGCCACACGCTGGCGCTGTCCACCTGACAACTGACCCGGCCGGCGGTTGCCAAAGTCCGACAGTTCAACCAGTTCGAGGTACTCGGCGACCCGCTCCTTGATTTGTGCCTTGGGCATCTTCCGCACCGTTAGCGGATAAGCCAAGTTTTCTGCGACTGTCATATGCGGAAACAGAGCGTAGTTCTGAAAGACCATGCCGATATTGCGCTTATTCGGGGCGGTCCTATTGATAGACTTTCCCGCGATGGCAATGTCGCCTGAAGTGACGCTCTCGAATCCGGCAAGCATCATCAATACCGTGGTTTTGCCCGAACCGGACGGCCCGAGCAGAGTGATAAACTCCCCCTTGCGTACGTCCATGTCGAAGCCTTTGACGACCAGGTTCGTCTGGTCGTAGCTTTTCTTGACGTTGTCGAAACGCAAGAAGGTCTCTGATCCGAAATCGTTCATTGTTTCTCGAACACTCCTCAGTGACATGTCGAGGCTAATCAGGTGTCAGGCGCTTTGACAACAACCAGCTTGAATGATCACACCGGAGAACCTTGGATGGCGGTATTGAACTGGACATGCCAGACGACCGCTGTTCCGTTTTCGCCGAAACTGCTAGCTGGTCGAATATGTTGTTGATCTTGGCGACGATGTGAAGACGGACCAACGAATCGCCTACATTTGGACCGGCGACCGAACTGGCCAGAAACCCAATGTTTGTAGGGCTCTTTGCGACGGTGTTCTGGATGCCCGGCACAGTCCGGGCCTGATCAAAGTAGGGGATCGTGCCGCGCTGGTGGCAGTGATGGTTTGATTTCCATCCCGATGTCCGCAAAATTGTGTTGAGGTTATCGGGACATGGTTCGGCAAACCGCCTCATGGCAGATGCACTCATCCGTTGAAACATGCCTATCCGTTGGGCACCGGGGAAACCCTTGGGTACCGGGGAAAGTGTGCTTCGGGCTTTGGGCCAGGTGCTCCCCCCTGTCCGACAGCGCTCTGGCCAGCGATCCTGCCCTAGTGGATCAACGCTCCGTCAATCGGCTTTCACGACTTCCGGGTCGAAATGGCCTACGTCGGGGCCCGATGACTTCAGGCGAAGATAGCCCAGAACACGATTGTCGCGCCTCGGGTCGATCACCAGGATCTCACCTTCGTAAACACTGAACTCCGTCAATTCCTCGATGTTGGTGTAATGTGTGATGACCAGCATCGGACCCATTCCGTCGCCGCCATCCCAACTTGAAATCAGCTCTCGCAGTGCGGTAACATTTGGCGCGCCCTGCAACGACAACAGCAAGTTAGCCTCCGAGAATGTCTCCACAGGGACGCCGCGCATCATGAAGGGGTCGACCCTGTCCATCCCTGTAAGCATGGCGGCAAGGGTCTGTTGGTTGCGGCACCATTCGCTCGCGACGATCCGTCCCGGCGTCATGTCGTTTGCGACCAAAAGTGTGCCCAATTCTTGCATCTGACGCTGTCCGAGGGCTGTCATCACACGCTGGTTGCCGCAATCGGTCGGGGCCACGTCGGTCGCGTCACGCTTGGACCAGTCGGTCGGGCCGTGACGCATCAGCAGGACGATGTCATCGCGAAACAGGTCGTCAAGCATCTGCCATGGCTCGAAGCGCAGGATCTCGGCAATAGGTTCGTCCGAGGTGTCTGCCGGCATCGTGGCTGTCATTTCGCCGGAGAGGTCCAGCGCTCGGGTAATCTGGCCGTAAACATCGCGGACGAAATCCTCGCTGGTCACTTGGGCCCAGAGCGGCGACGCGATAGCCGTCGCGCAAAAGATAACGAATTTCAGCATGACCATTCCGTACTCAGTCTACGAGCAAATAGGAACCGGACTGGAAAAGTCACCTTCACACTTCCGGCATTGTGTTATCGGGCGGCGGGCCGGATCCTTATCTAGAGACTGCGGGCCAGTTCCTCGGCTAGTTGCTGCCAGGCGATCTCGTGGGCAGCAATGATGGAGGAATAGCTATCAAGGTCAGTGACCGGCGCGATGATCGCGAAACTTCCGACGCGGTCGCGGCCCTGTTCGGATCTCATCGCATAGGTTCCCGTCAGACGAAGCGAGCTGTTGGCCTGCACGATCATGTCATCCACAAAGATCGACAATTCCACTTCGGGAAACCCGGACAGAGGCCAAGGCTCGGCGGCGACCCGTGCGTCGGTGATCGTGTTCAGGTGCCGGGTGAGGGCCCCCTGCATCGAGCGGTCCGGCAGGTCAGCCCAGAGCTTATCGGTGTCCGTCGTCAGGCTTCCGTCCAACTGCTGCACAGGAATTTCCTGATTGATTGCGTACTCTGGGATCGAAATCTCGTTCACCTGCACGGTCTGGGCGCGCACGTTCACCCGAAGATCCGATTCCATCGGAACAGGTGAGAAATACTCCGTCTGGGAACAGGCACCCAGAATCAGGACAAGAGGTGTGAGGCGAGTACAAAACGAGAGCATGATCAGCGTCCTAGCAGCAAGGAATTCGGATTGCGTTCAATTGTCCGCGACAGCGAAGATACGTCTTCGGCGGCCCGCGTGGCAGCGCGAAGCGCCTGATAGAGTTCAGTATTGACGCGGCTGCCCTCGCCATAGGTGCTGAGCAGGCCACTTGCATCGCGGGTCAGCGTCTCAAGGCGGTTCACTAGCGCCGGCAGGTCTTGCGCCGCGGCGCGAATACTGTCGGCCGCGCCTGATGCCGAGCGGAGCGTTGCGTTCAGGTTGTCCAACGTGCCGCCCGTACGCACCGTCTCTATCGTCAGGCGCAACTCTTCCAGAGTTTCGGCCAGAACGACTGGCACGTCGTCGGCCTCGTCGGAGGACAGGAAGGCATCCGCCGTGGTCATCAGGTCGGTCGTGGCGTTGACCAACTCCTCCAGCGCCAGCTCGTTCGCCTTGGCGGACAGCACGTTCAGGTTCGCACCCAGCGTTTCGGCCTGCGCCAGAACGCGCTCGGTCGAGGCCGAGATCTCGGGCAGGTTTTCGGTCCCCTCGGCAATGCTGGTGGCGGCGTCGGCCGCCGCATCCAGTGCCTGCGTCAGACTGGCGACGGCTCCTTGACGGGTGATTTCGGCCGTGATGGTGCGGACCTGGCTGGTCACCTCGTTGAGGTTCGACAGGATTGCTTCCACCTCGGGCGACGTGATCAGTTCGCGACCGTCTTCCAACAGCCCGCGCGCCGCCCCCGGCAAGGCCTGCGTATCCGCAGAGGCCAGCAGGGCTTCGGCGGCACCGACGACCCCGTCGATCTGACGCCGCAGGGTGTCGAGGTCGGCGGTGCCGGCGGCGACGTTTTCCGCCGTCGCCTCAATCGAGGTCAGCGCCCTTGCCACCGTGTCAGCGATGGCCGTCCCTTCGAAGGGGGCGACAAGCGCCCGCACATCTTCGGCCACAGCCGCCAGATCTGTCAGGATCGCGTCCAGTTCCGGCGCGTTGACCAACTCCGACGCGCCCGACAGCGTGTCGCGGGCCAAGGCCGGAATTTCTGTCGTGGCGGGGTCGTTGACCAAGGCTCCGACGCCTTCCAACGTCGTTTGCGCTGCAGCCGTCAGTTCGCCCAGGTTCTCGGTGCCGGTTGCGATATTGTTCGCGGCGGCGGTCGCGGACGCCAACGCCGCATCCAGCGTGGCGACCATCTCGCGTTCGGCGATGCTCTGGGTGATGCCGCGCAGGTCGCCCGTGATCGTTTCGACATCCAGCAGCACCGAGGCCACCTGCGGGGACGCGATGATGTTACGCCCGTCGCGAACAAGACCGCGCCCATCCTCCAGAAGGGCGAGGAGCTCGCTCGGGATTGCGCGCGTGTCCTCGTCGCCGGCGATCAGGTTGACGTTGTTCAACAGGTCGGTAGCTGCGGCCAGAAGCTCTTCGATCGGCAAGTCATTGATCCGGGTCAGCACGGATTCCGCACTCGCCGTCAGGCCCTGAATATCGGCCGGAATGGTCGGGATGAGCGGGTTTGCCGCTATGCCGATTTCCAGCCGCCCGGTGTTGCCCGCTTCCGGGTCGTTCACCAGTTCGATGGACAGGTCGCTGCCGAACAGCGAGTTCGAGACCAACTTGGCGCGCATCCCCGATGCAACAAGGTCATCAATGAAATCGATCGCCGCAAGATCGTCGTCGATCCCCTCAAGTCCCATCTTGCTTGGACGCAATGCCATGACGGCCAGAAGTTCGACACCTTGCTCGGGGCTGTCAGGGCGAATGAAACCGGTGATTTCGGCTACCGTCCCGACGGTAATGCCCCGGTACCGCACATTTGCGCCTTGGCTCAGGCCAGCGGCGGCTGTCGGGAAGAGAGCTGACAAACGGACCGTGCGGTCGGAGGCCACCTCGAATGTAGAGACGCGCGCCGAATCCTCATCGTCGAAAATGTCATAGAGATGGCCCGTGCTGATGGCCCTCCCGCCGGAAATCAACGTATCGAAATGCACGCCGCCTTCCAAGATCGACGCTATTGAGCCGATGCGCAGGTCCACGCCGCCCGCTCCCAGCGTCGCCGAGATGCCGGACGCGTCCCAGAACCGCGTGGCCGTCGACAGCTGCCGGTCGTACGGGGAAAGGATGAAGGCATCCACACGCACTTCGGTTCCATCCGGCGAGAGGCGCGGCGCTGCGACTTCGCCGACCTCGATTCCGCGATAAAGGATCGGCGCGCCCGGACCCAATCGGCTGCTGTCTTTGGCGCGTAATACGATTGCCGTGCCCTCGACCCCTGGCGGTACGATCGGCGCACGCTCATCGCCCACGAAGCTGAGTTGCGCGGGACCAAGTTCGTTGTCCCAGGTTCCCTGAATGTAGGTGCCCGACAGGATCGTGTTCAGTCCTTGCACGCCACGTGCGCTTACTTCGGGCTGCACGACCCAGAAGCTGGCATCGCCGTCCAGATAGGGGGCGATCTCCTTGTTGACGCGGATGTAGACGTTGACCTGCGTCAGGTCGGCGGTGAAACCGACGTCCTCCACGACCCCGACCGTCACCTCGCGGTAGCGAAGGGTCGTCTGTCCGGCGGTAACACCCGACGCGTCGGGGAAGGCCACCGAGATCAGAACGCCGCGTTGCGACCACGATTGATATCCAATCGCCAGCGCGATCACGACGGCCAGGATCGGCACCAGCCATACCGCGCTTATGACGCCGCGGCGGTTCTTGCCCTTGGTGGGCTCTGACAGTGGTTTGGCAGGGACGGTCGGATCGGAATTATCGGTCATGTATACCTTCGTCGGCGAGTGTTTCGATCTCGTCCCATATACGGCGGCTGTCGAAGCTCAGCGCGGATAGCATCGTGAACACGACCGAAAGGGCGAAACAGACGGCAGCAATGCCGGGATTGATCGTCGCCAGCAGATTGAACTGAACCAGGGCAACTAGGATGGCAACGACGAATACGTCGATCATGGACCAGCGACCGATCCATTCGACGACTTCGAAAAGGTGAAGCAGGCGCTTGGGTTTGATCCCATGGGGCTTTCGTACCGCGATGGCGAGATATCCGATAGCGACAAATTTCCCGACCGGAATCATCACGGAGGCAAAGAAAACGATAAACGCCACGCCGTAGGCCCCGTGTTGTGCAAGCTCGATCGAGCCGCCGACGATCGTACTTTCCGAGGCGCGTCCGACCGTACTTGTCAGCAGCATCGGATAGAGATTTGCCGGAATGTAGAACAGCAATCCCACGAGGCCCCAGGCCCAAACCCGTTGAAGCGATGTCCTATCACGGCTTTCTAGGCGCCCCCCACAGCGCGCGCAGACTTCGGTATCCGCGGGCCAGACGCGGGTGCAGTGGCGGCAGCCGACAAGCCCCGCCTCCCGCGCCGTAAGCGCGTTCAGGTTTTCGCGGTGTCCAGTGCCGACCATATCGAATGTTTGCTCATCTGCGTGTCCTGAAGCGCGGTTATGAAGACGATGGAGGCAAAGGACCAGAACGCGGGCCCCATCGACAGGGTGGCCAGATCGGCAAGTTTGATCAGGGCGACGGCGACGCCGACCATGAAGATTTCGGCCATTGCCCAAGGTTTCAGGATCTCCGCCCATCTCAACGCAAACGCGGCACCCGGAAGCGGGCTCCTATTGACGGAAAGCGGACCAAGCGCCCAGATGATCGCCCCCAGCCGGGTGATTGGCAAGACGATCACGAAGAGAGCGACTGCGACGGAAAGGGGGGCCATGACCCCCTCGGAAAAGCTCATCACCGTCTCGAAGACAGAAGCCCGGCTGGTGAAGACGCCGTTTCGAAGTTGCAGGAACGGATAGAATACGACGATCGTCATCAGCACCATCGCCGTGGAGGCGAGCACCACGATCCGCAGGATCGCCTCCGGCCGGCCCACCGCGATCACGGTATGGCAGCGAACGCAGCGCAGGCGGGTGTGCTCCTCCACCTCGCCGACCTCGTGCAGTGCGTCACAAACTGGGCAGCAGACCAGATCTTCGGAGGCTTCCAACTCAGTAGTCCTTCTCAAAGAACAGACCCACCGAGGAGCCGCCGGTGGCCCCGGTGGATCCGCGTACTGTCAGGCTTGGTGTCACGTCCAGGTTCAGGCTGATGGTCGCCTCGCCGGCTTGATTTACCTCGACGTCGGTATAAACGTTGTCGGAAATGTATTTCCCCGCCCGTACGCCGACGTTCCCGTCCGCGTCGGTGGTGACGTCCAGATCGTCCAGTCCCGCACTGCCGCGCAATGACGCCAGCAGGCCCCCGCTGCTGCGTCCCGCCAGCACCGCAACCGAATTGGCGAGTTGCAGGGCCTGAAGTGGTGAGAGTTGATCCAGCCCGCGCCCAAAGAAGATCTGGGCGACGATTTCCTCCTGTGGGACTTCCGGCGTGGACTCAAACGTGACCTCAATGGCATCTGCCGGCCCCTCGACCACTATGGCTGCCTCAATCGTGTCGGTCTGGGTCACGGCCACCAGCCGGATGAAGGGGATAAGGCCGCCCTGAAAACTGATCAGCCCCTCGTCGAGGTCAAAACGCTGTTCCAGAATGTCGAGACGTCCCCGGATCAGCTCAAAGCCGCCAGCGGTGATTGGATTGGCCGTAGTACCTGTAAGCCGCAGTGTTCCGCCCAATTCCGCGTCAAGGCCGCGCCCCCGCACGAAAACGCGGCCCGGCGCGTTGATCGTCAGGTCCAGACCGTAAGCCGGCCCACCACCGCCTCCGTTGGCCGCCGGGTCGCGACCGTCCAGCGTCTGGCCCGCACGCTCCAAAGTGCGCTGCACGGGGCGTGGGCTGCGGATGTGCTCGATCGGGGGCAGGTCCCCGATTGCCGTAAGGCCCGAAGACGGAACGGCAATTTCTGCCCCGTCGATGTTGATCGTGCCGCCGATGTTCGCCCCCCCGGTCAGCGGTCCGCTGATCCGAAGCGCGCCGTCGAGGTCCGCAGTGTAAAGCTTCGGGTCTTCCAGGCGTATGTCGAAGTCGATGCCAAGGTTCGCGTCCAAGGCCCCCGAAAGCGTGACCGGCCCGTCCACCGATATGCGACCACCAGATTCGGGCGTGGCCGTCAGCGCGATTTGGGCGGCACCGCCGCGTAGCTGGATCGTGGCGTCGATCTCCTTCAGCCCGTTCTGGATCGAAGGGATGGTGAGCGCGGCCCCGCTTGTGGTGATTGTACCCGAAACCGCGTCGAGGCCGGACGCGCCGTTCACGGCCAGGTCAAACTGCGCGACACCGGCCAGGCGTTGTGGCGCAAGCGCCCCGTTTGCGAGCCCGAGCGGCGCGGAGCCGTCGACGGAAATGTTCAGAGTTCCGTCGGTTCCAACGTCGCCCACGACAGCCGCGGCGGTCCCTGACGGGCCGTCCACGTCGATATCAATACCCCATGCGTCTCCGCGCTGCTCCGCCGTGCCCTCGACGCGCAGCGGGCCCGAGATGTCCGGCACAAGGGGCCCGATATCCGGTACCGCAAGGGTGAAGCGGGCTTGTGGAGCGGGCCCGGTCACGACACCGTTGGCAACCAAGGTGGCCCCCAGCGGACCACCTGCATCGACATCGACGGCCCAGTTGCCACCCTGCTGAAAGATGCGCCCCGTCGCGCGCAAAGCTCCCGAAATTCCGGGGGCGAAGGGGGCGACGTTGCCGACGTTCACCTGGAAATCGAGATCGGCCTCCGGTCCGGTGGCAAGTCCGGACACGCTGGCCGAGATGGCCTGCGCGCCCTCAACGTCGGCCGTCACCTGAAACTGGCCGTCCACTTGCCGGGCGGTCACGTCGTAGTTGACCGGCCCGCGCAATTGCGGGGCCAACTGTCTGCTGTCGGGGATCTGGCCGCGGGCCACCACGTTCGGAGCCCCATCCACCAGGTCGATCGTCGCGCCCACGGTCGCCGCGTAGGGACCGATCCCATCGATGTCGATGGTGAAACCCCTGTCCGTTTGAACCGCACGACCCGTCACGGATACACCGCCCGGCAACGGTGCCAGCGGGCTGAGGTCTTCGATGTCCGCGGTGAACGCCACGGCCAGCGGGGCTTGCGTCAAGACGGTCTGCGCAGTCACCCGCGCATCGTAAGGGCCGCGTAGTGATACGCTGGCGGCCCAGTCGTCACCCTGTTTGGCGACCGCGCCATCAAGGTCCAGACGACCCTCGATACCAGGAACCAGATCCGCGACCGATGGCACGGTGCCGGCGAACTCCACGCGTGCGTTCTCACCGGTAACTGGGCCTCGCGTGCGCAGCGTGATGTCTGCCGGGGCGTCAACGGCGGCGTCTATCTCCCACTGATCGCCGATCCGCTCCAGCGTGCCCGACAGGGACAGCGGACCGTTCAAGGCCTCGGTCGCCGCCAAGGCGGGCACGGGGGCTGTCAAGTCGGGCAAGTTAGCCGTGAATTCGATCCGGGGGGCTGCGCCGGTGACCGGGCCCGATACAGTCGAGGTCAAATCATAAGGACCGCTGGCATCGACGTCGACGGACCAGATGCCGTTACGCGCTGAGGCCCGTCCGGTGACCGCCGCGCCACCGGGGATGCCGGGAGCGAAGGGTTCGATGCGCGGTACGGTCGCGGCGAATTGGACGTCGGGCATCTCGCCCGTCAGGGTCCCGCTGGCCGACAGAGTCACGCCCTCGGGTGCGATTGCGTCTATCGCACCTTGCCACATGCCGGTTTCGTCTTGCAGCGCATTGACGGCCAGATCGATTGCACCGTCCAGCCGAGGGTCGATCAAGGTGCCATCGTTCAACTTGGCTGTCAGATCGGCGTTGGAGCGTTCTCCCTGCAAATAGGGCGCGGAGTCTTCCGCCAGAAGCCGGACGGATCCGGCAAGCGTCAGGTGGTCGTTGAACAGGCGCAGCGCGTCGACAAAGGTGCCGTCGACCGTGCGGCGGGCGGCGAGGGACAGGATCGTCTCGCCGTTGAGCACTGCGTCGGCCTGTGCGATTCCAAGGCCCAGATCCTGCGTCACCGTTTCAAGGTCCAGATCGAACGTCCCCGCAATTGGGGCAATCGTGCCGGTCAGGCCCGCATTCGCTGCGCCCGACAGGTTCTGCCCGGAAATCGCGGCCAGCCGGGCCAGGTCCTCGAAGGCGGCGGCCAGATCCATCCGCAGGGCAAGCGGGGCTTCAGGGTCGGTGCCATCGATGTCCACGTTCCCGGTCAGCGCATAGCCGGGACCGCGCAGAACAAGGTCGGACAGGCGTACGGGCTGGCCCGAAGTCCAGGCGATATCCGTTTCGAGTGACACGCGTGGCCCGACGGCCTGCGCTAGGGCAGGATCGACGAAATCCAGTTCGTTCAGTGCGGCGGTTATCGCGGCGGTGGCCGTTTCTACCACGCCGTCACCGTTCCGGCTCAGCAAGCCGCTCGCCCGCACCGTGGCGTCCCCGAGGGTGAGTGTCTGCGCGCGATAATCCAGCAGTGACAGGTCCAGCGCCCAAGTGTCGGAAACGCTCGCATCGTGGCGCAAAGTAAGTTCCGCGCGCCGCAATTGGCTGTTGTCGGCCGTGGGCAGCAGGACGGTCGAGCCATCGGTGGCAGCGACCTGACCTTGGATGTCGAGATACTCGGGCCAACCGTTCGGTCCCAGACGCGCAGCCCCGCTCAGCGTCAACGCCCGGGTGCGCAGGTCCAGCGTATCCAGCTCCAGCGTGCCTTCGACGCTTTGCGTGCCGCGCGCAATCAGCGCGACACCGTCGCCGAAGAACTCTTGGTAGCGCGGCGCGAACAGGGAGGTCATGTCGCCGCCCAGCTCGACGGCGAATTGGCGTCCGCCCTCCACGCCGGTCAGTGCGACCTGTCCTGCAAGACGCTCCGCTCCGTCGGACGCGAGCGCGATGTTCGCGGCAAAGGCATCAAGCGGCCCATCGCCCTTGACCGCCAGCTGGATCGCGGGTGCGCCGGGCAGCTGCATCAGTGTTGCGGCAAGCCCGCCTTCCGCTTCATTCACGTCCACATCCACGGAGAGGACTTGTCCCTCCGCCGTGTAGGATGCGGCGATGGAGAAGGTTCCGGTCGTATCGTCAATGCGCTGCGCTTCGATCACGGCCTGGCCGGATCCGTCGGCCAATTGCGCGGATGCTTCGAGGCTGAGCGCGATCTGTTGACCCAGAAGGGGCGCGCCCAGTTCGATCCGTTCCGCACGAAGGGATTCTATGTTTACGTCGACGGGCAGGGTCGGAAGGGAGAAACCGCCTGAAGCCCCGGCGTCCGGCAGGGCCGCGACGCCTTCCGGTGGCAGAGGCGCGCGCTCCACGGCGATCAGCGCGGCCGAGAGTTCCTGAACTTCCAACCGCCCGCGCAGCAAAGCAGAGCGGTTCCAGTCGAGAACGACGTCTTCCAGCCTCAGCCAGACGCCCTGGTCATCGGCCACGGTCAGGCTCTCGATGGAGGCGGTGGAGGACAGCGCGCCCTCGAAACCTTCAAGACGGACCGAGAGGCCGGGTGCCGCCAGGTTGTCTTCGATCAGGCCGACGATGAAGCCGCGGTCCCGGTCCTCTTCGTCCTGCGCGAAGACCGGCGCGGCAAGCGTGGCAACGGCGACCGAAAAGGCGAGGGGAATAACGGTGTGATTCATCAGAATGCCTGCCCGATGCCGATGTAGATTTCCACGCCAGACGGGTCGCCCGGACCCGATAGCGGCACGCCGATGTCGAAGCGGATGGGGCCGATGCCGGTATTGTACCGAACGCCGAGGCCTGCGCCGGAATGGGTATCTCCGCCCGAAAAGGTGCTGTCCGGGCTGACCAGACCAAAATCGACGAAGCCGACGACTCCTATGCTCTGGGTGATCTGCTGCCGGATTTCCGTCGATAGGCCCACGAAGGAACGCCCGCCCACCAGTTCGCCCGAAGGCAGGGCCACGCCGAGGGATTGGAACTCCTGACCCCTGACGCTGCCGCCGCCGCCGGAAAAGAACAGGGTATGAGAGGGCACTTCGTCGATGTCGGGGCCGACGATGCTGCCGAGTTGCAGGCGCGCGGCGAGCACCGTGCGATCATCGTTTCCGAAAGCCCGATAGCCGCGCAGGTCGGCGTCGAAGGCCACGCCGGAGCCAGCATCCTGAAAGCCGACGAAGGGGCGCATGCCAGCTTCGATATAGTACCCGTCCGATGGGTTAAGCGCATCGTTGCGTCGGTCGTACGTCGCCTTCAACGGAACCGAGAGGGTCGAAAAGGTACGCTCGCCGAAAGCGTCGGTGTCCTTCGAATACTCGTAGCCTACGCCGTAAGAGTACTGAAACCGTTCGGAGACGATGCGACGCGCGCCGCCCTCTACATACACGCGGTCAGTCTTAAAATTCGGCTCATCCAGACTTTCGATGCCGCCGTTCACGAAAAGGTCGGTCTCCGGGTTGAACGTGGAGGGCCGGTTGTAGGCAAAGCTGATGCCGTAATCCGCCCCGCCCGAGCTGCCGCCGACGCCGCTGACTTCTCCCTCGATCCGAAGGCTGTCGGCATAACCGGTCAAGTTTCGGTGCAACCAGAACGCACTGGTGGAGAGGCCATCGTCGGTCGAAACTTCGGCCCCGAAGCCGATCCGGCGTGGCAATCGTTCGACCACCTGGACCGTCATCGGCAACGTGTTCGCCGGGCCGATCTGCTCGCTTTCGGTGATGGAGACGCTGCTGAATGCCCCGGTACGTTGCAGCCTGCGGGCAGAGGCGCGGACCTCTTCGGGGTCAAAAACCTCCCCTTGGCGCAGGTTGGCGATGCGCTGGATGTGATTGGCGCGGACGTCCTCGGAGCCGTCCACGAAAGTCGGACCATACTGAAGGCGTGGGCCCGGTTCGACGGTTAGGCGTGCGTCGAGCCGCTGCGCGGGATGATCTGCCGTGATTTGCTGGCTTGCGATATCGGCCTTGGCGTGGCCCACCGCGCGCCAGCCCTCGACACCGGCGGTTGCCGCCTGCCTGATCGGCGCTGTGCCTGCGATGGCCCCGCTGCGAAATGCCTCGGGTATTTCGGTTCCGGGGGCCACGGGTGAGATCTCGGCCCGGCGGAAAAGGAATTGCGGTCCGGATTCGACCGTGATGACGATCTGGTTGACTGGCGCTGCGGCGCTGACGGCGGGCAGTGAGGCCGCTTCCACCCCGTCGACTTGGATGGTGATGACGGGGCTGAAATAGCCCGCCTCGAAAAGTACGGCCAACAATCGTTGGTAATCGGCCTGTGTCGCGGCCACGAGGTTCCTGCGCTCGGTTTCGCCTTCGTCGACGGCGGTTTTGGTCAGGGATGCTGCACGCAGGTTGTCGCGCAAGCCATCATCGCGCGGCAGGATCATGTTCAGTTCGGCGGCCCAGACCGGGCCGACTAGAATGGACAGGGCAAGCCCTGCGGCGGTAATCATTCTCACGTTTACGTCCAATTCGATGGCAGGCTGGCCCGGCGGGGCCGATCGAAGGGCTGTCCCCATTGCGTTAAGGTTTAGCTAGCATCCGTTGTCCCGATGGCAAAGCGAATGGGGCTGGCGACGACGCCTGGATGCCGAATGACGACCTGCCGTCTCGATACCGCAGGCCCATGCCGAAGCCTGACGTTCACCGTTTCGCTTCGGGTTGATGCGCTGGTTCGTCCTCTCACAATGTGTACCGGTTTGGGGCCCGTCATTTTATAAAGTGCCCTAAATTTGCGCGCTGCCGGCTGGTTGAACGGGGCGGCCCGCTTGGTTGGTTGCGTTCTGCTGAAGCAGGCCGCAGGATCGGCGGATGAAAAACGATACTCCGTTCGACGAAATGCTGCGCCCCGATACGTCTGTGCGCGACGCCTACCAGGCATTCGAGACCTGGTTTTCCTCAGAGGACCCGGCCCACCTGCGCGCCAAGGCCCGCGAAGCCGAGGCCGTGTTCCGCCTCACCGGGATCACCTTCAATGTTTACGGCCAGTCCGAAGCGGCGGAGCGATTGATCCCGTTCGACATCGTGCCGCGTATCATCGCAGCCCGCGAATGGGCCAAGGTCACCAAGGGCATCGAGCAGCGCGTGCGCGCGCTCAACGCCTTTCTGCATGACATCTATCATCGGCAGGAGATCGTCCGCGCCGGTGTTCTTCCGGTCGAGATGATCGCCCGCAACGACGCCTTTCTGCAGCAGATGATCGGGGTGGAGCCGCCCGGAGGCATTTATACCCACATCGTCGGTGTCGATCTTGTACGCACCGGACCGGATCAGTTCTACGTTCTCGAAGACAACGCGCGCACACCGTCGGGCGTGAGCTACATGCTCGAAAATCGCGAGACGATGCTACACATGTTCCCGGAGTTGTTCGCGCAAAACAAGGTTCGCCGCGTCAGCAGCTATCCGCAGAACCTCCACGCCTCCCTCGCCGCATGCGCGCCGCGCAAGTGCGAGCAGGACCCGGTTGTCGCGGTTCTTACGCCGGGTATCCACAACTCCGCATATTACGAGCACAGCTTTCTCGCCGACCAGATGGGCGTCGAACTTGTCGAGGGGCACGATCTTCGGGTCGTGGACGGTCGCATCGCGATGCGCACCACCCAAGGCTACAAGACGATCGACGTGTTGTATCGCCGGGTGGACGATGACTACCTCGATCCGCTGAACTTCCGGTCCGACAGCCAACTGGGCGTGCCCGGTATCTTTGATGTCTTCCGGGCCGGTGGAATTACCATCGCCAATGCGCCCGGAACAGGGGTCAGCGATGACAAGGCGATTTATAGCTACATGCCGGAAATCGTGGAGTTCTACACGGGCGAGAAGGCCTTGCTGGAGAACGTGCCGACATGGCGGTGTTCCGATCCGGACAGCCTGGGCTATGTGCTCGACAACCTGGAAGATGTCGTCGTCAAAGAAGTGCACGGATCGGGCGGCTATGGGATGCTGATCGGTCCGACGGCCTCCAAGAAGGACATCGCCGAGTTTCGCAAGAAACTGAAAGCCCGGCCTGGCAACTACATCGCGCAGCCCACGTTGTCGTTGTCGACCTGTCCGATCTTCGCGAAGGCGGGCCTGACGCCGCGGCACGTGGACCTGCGCCCCTTTGTGCTGGTTTCACCTGACGGCATCGAGATTACACCCGGTGGACTGACGCGCGTAGCACTTAAGAAGGGATCCCTTGTGGTGAACTCGTCACAGGGCGGAGGTACCAAGGACACTTGGGTACTGGAGGAAGACTGATGCCGAGATCGATCGGCTCCGAAAGGGAGCATTCATTCGCTTTGCGTCACGTGACTTGCCGAGTTTGTTCATGCGGGCAGATTGCGCGCGCGGATATGGCACCAGTTCCGCCTGTTTCGCGCGCCGAACCCGGCGCACTCGGCCACATTCCCCTGACCGGAGGATATTCCTGATGCTCGGCAAGACCGCAGGTGGCCTGATGTGGATGTTCCGCTATCTGGAGCGTTCCGAAAACCTTGCGCGGCTGATCGAGACGGGGCAGCGTATCGCGTTGACTCGTCCGGACCGGGCCGAAGGCGAATGGGCGAGCGTGCTCAAGACTGCATCAGCCTACGACGCCTACATGGCCGTCCATGATGATATCACGGGCGATCAGGTGGTGAATTGGGTCCTGCGCGACAAGGACAATCCGTCCTGCGTGCTCAATTGCATCGAAAACGCCCGGACAAATGCGCGCCTGGTTCGCACCGGCCTGACCCGCGAGGTCTGGGAAGCCGTGAACGAATGCTGGATGACGCTGAAGGAAGAGCTTGGCCGCAAGGTGGCCTCGCGGGATCTGCCGCGCGTTCTTGGGATCGTGAAGCAACGCTCCGCTTTCGTGCGTGGGGCGCTTCACGGGACCATGCTTCGCCGCGATGTCTATGACTTTGCCCGCCTTGGCACATTCATCGAACGGGCGGACGCCACAGCGCGCCTGTTGGATGTTAAATACTACGTGCTGCTGCCGTCTGCTGCGGGCGTCGGCTCACCGCTGGATAACGCCCAATGGGAAATGATCCTGCGCTCGGTCGCTGCCGAAGGTGCCTTCCGCACGCTTCATGGGCGCACGCGCAGGCCCACCGACATTGCGCGGTTCCTCATGCTCGACAGTCGGCTGCCGCGGAGCCTTGCGTTCTGCTACGCCAAGATCGGTGACAATCTGGGCTACCTGGAGAAGGACTACGGTATCCGCATGCCCAGTCACGATTTGTCTGACGAGATCTGCAACGACCTTCATCATGCGACCATAGAAAGCGTATTCGAGACGGGTCTTCACCAGTTCTTGCGGGATTTCCTGCGCCGCAACTCGCAACTCGCCGCACAGATCGAACGAGATTACAGGTTCAGCCAATGACCGATGCACCGAAGACGACGACGCTCAAGATCAGCCATTCCACGACCTATCGGTGGACTGCGCCGATCAGCTATGCGCTGCAACAGTTGCGTCTGACGCCCAAGAGCCGATCTGGCCAACAGGTGCTGGACTGGACCACCAAGATCGACGGTGGCCAGGTTGAGCTGGAATTTGACGACTGCCACCACAATCGGACCCAACTCGTTTCCGCGAACGCGGGCCAGCAGGAGATCACGATCACCGCGCAGGGCACCGTCAGGGTTACGGATCAGTTGGGCGTCATCGGTCAGCAGCAGGGGTATATGCCGCTCTGGATGTTCTTGCGCGCGACTGACCTGACCCGGCGGGGCAGCGGCACGCTGGGCCTCGTACGCGACCTACGGGATATTGAGTCGCCTTTGGATCAGCTGCACGCACTGGCTACCGCAATTCGCGAGACCGTGCGATATGACACGGGCGAAATGGACGTCACCCAGACCGCCGAGGAAGCCGTCGCGGCGGGTATCGGTGTCTGCCAGGATCACGCCCACATCTTCGTCACCTGCGCCCGCCTTCTGGACGTGCCGGCGCGCTACGTATCGGGCTATCTGCGGGTGAACGAGCAGGACGATCAGGATGCCACCCACGCCTGGGCCGAAGCCCATATCGAAGGGTTGGGCTGGGTCGGGTTCGACGTGTCGAACGGAATCTCGCCCGATGAACGGTACGTGCGTGTTGCGACAGGTCTGGACTATTCCGACGCGGCACCGATTTCCGGCGTGCGCAGCGGTGCCGGGCTTGAAGCAATGGATGTCAGCGTTTCGGTGGCGCAGGCGCAGCAGTAGCTTCGCCGCCTCGGGCATCGGGCCAGACTTCCAGCACGCCCGCAAAAAGAACCAGCGCTCCGCCGATGATTTCAAGCCGGGCCATATGCTCACCCGCCAACAGGGCGGCGGAGGCGGCCCCGACCAGCACCTCGCTCATCAGCAACATGCCAACGCGTGCTGGGTCCAACCGTACCGCCGCCCACATCAGGCCGATCGTCGACAGGCCCCACCATAGCGCGCCCGTCGGTAACGCCACCATCGCCAACGACGAGGCCCCGGCGGTCAGCGCATCAACCGGAACCGGGTCCAGGATCGGGGCCATGATTGCGGCAACGACCGTAGCCCCCAATGCAAAGACGAAAGCCGAAGGCAGGGGTGGCAGGTCGGACCTGACCCGCATGCCCGTCGTCGCGACCGACCACAGTACCCCGGCGGCGAGGGCAATCCATTCCCCGAAGCCGCGTGGAATCGGGGCCTGGCCGTCTGCTCCCAGCATGACCGCGAGGCCAGTCAGCCCGACAGCGATGGCAAGCAGCCGTAGACGTGTCGTCCGCCAGCCCATCACATATCGACCGATCAGCACGCTCCAGACCGGCGTCAGGAAATAGAGCAGGATGACGATTGCAACGCGCCCGTAGACGAAGCTGATCGAATACAGCGCAAAGGCCGCCCCGCCGAGCGCGATATAGCCGAGTGCCACACGATCCGCGTTGCAAAGGGCCGCCCGATGCCGTGCCAACAGGAGCAATAGCACCAGAACCGCGCCGCCGGTGATCGCCAGTGTCCCCCAAGCCCCGGCCAGACCCAGATCCGTGAGCGCACGCACGGGAATCCAGTAAAAGCCCCACAGACCGCCCGAGGCGACAACAACCATCGTTGCCAGTTGATCGGTGCGCAATGGAATCATGAGCATTCTCTCGTGGTGGCGGCGCGGTATTTCGGGGATCGGGTGCTTGTATATGTGTCACCCAAGGGCCACCATATATACAATCTTCCCCGCGATGGGGTGCACGTTGGCGCAAATCGACCAATTGGTAATGTACTACAGGTTTATGTTTGTAAGTTGCCAGCTCCCCTGCGTGATCCAACCTGATATCGGACTTTTCCCATGACCTACTGCGTTGGCCTGCAACTTGACCGCGGCCTCGTCTTCCTGTCCGACACGCGCACGAATGCGGGTGTCGACAACATTTCGACCTATCGAAAAATGCACACTTGGGAAGTCCCCGGCGAACGCACGATGATGCTGATGACCGCAGGCAACCTTGCGACGACACAGGCCGTCGTCAGCCTGCTGGATGAGCGCAACCTGCACCACTCGGATCGCGACCCCACGATCCTGAGTTCGCCAACGATGTTCCAGGCCGCCCGACTGATCGGCAAGACCCTCAAGGACGTCATCGCTGAGCAGCGTGACGGTGGGCCGAACGCCGGCTCGACCTTCAATGCCACGATGATCTTCGGTGGGCAGATCAAGGGCGGGCCGTCCCGGCTTTACATGATCTATCCTGAAGGCAATTTCGTCGAGGCGCAGGCCGATACGCCGTTCTTCCAGATTGGAGAAACCAAGTACGGTCGTCCGATCCTTGTGCGGGCCTATGATCAGGACATGGAGTTCGCCAAGGCGGTGAAGCTGCTGATGGTCAGCTTCGACTCCACCATTCGGGCCAACCTGTCGGTCAGCACGCCGCTGGATCTTCAGATCTACGAGTCGGACAGCCTTAAACTCGGACTTACACGCCGGATCGAGGATACCGACGCAGACTGGCGGGCCGTTTCCGATGGCTGGTCGGATGCATTGCGCAACGCCTTCGACAGCTTGCCGGACGTCACGCTCGACAACTGATCTTGCCGCGGAAGCCGATACGGGTTTGACCCCGTCGGGGTCGGGGCGTTTTGTCTGTTGAAGTCGCCCGGCCGACCGCTACCGTCCACCCATGCTCCTGTCTGTTCGCGCCGTCGAAAAATCTTTTGAGACAACCGATGGCCCGCAGCCAGTTCTGCGTGGCGTGTCATTTGAATTGAACAGGGGACAGACGCTTGCGCTGACTGGTGAAAGCGGGTCGGGCAAATCTACACTGCTGCACCTCGTCGCGGGCCTCGATATACCGGATACCGGCGCGATCGAGGTTGAGGGCCACGACATCGCCAAGATGTCAGATGGAGCGCGCGCGGCGTTGCGGCGGGACGCGGTCGGGCTGATCTTTCAGCAGTTCAACCTGATCCCATCGCTCAGCGTGCGCGACAACCTGACATTCCACGCGCGTCTTGCCGGACGGGAACCGGGGAATATCGCAGAGCTGGCCGAGCGTCTGGGCCTGTTGGGGCACCTCGACCGCTTCCCCGAGCAACTTTCCGGCGGACAGCAGCAGCGCGTCGCAATCGGACGGACATTGATCGCGAAGCCGCGCCTCGTTCTGGCAGACGAGCCGACGGGCAATCTGGACGAGTCGACAGGCGACGCGATGATGGCCTTGATGCGCGATATGGTGACCGAGACCGGCGCGGGCCTTCTTATGGTGACGCATTCGATCCGGCTGGCGGACATGCTGGACGAGCGGCTGCATTTACGCGCCGGACGTGTGGCATGAACCGCGCTGCGCTAGGGGCCTTGCTGGCGCATTGGCGACGACACCCTTTGCAACTGCTGACGCTGGTGATCGGGCTGGCGCTGGCCACGGGGCTTTGGGTCGGTGTGCAGGCCATCAATGCCCAGGCGCGGCTGTCGTACGACCGCGCCGCCGCCACGCTTGCGCAAGATAGCCTTCCAAGGCTGGAAGGGGGGCTGACGCTGGACGACTTCGCGAAGGCACGGCGCGCGGGATGGATCGTGACGCCGGTTCTGGAGGGACGAGTGCCGGGCACATCCCTGCGGCTGCTTGGCATCGACCCGTTCACGGCCCCGCCATCCCCCGCGACGCCGGATCTAACCGCGGAAAACGGTCTGGCTGGGTTCTTGACAGGAGAGGTTGTCTTCACCGCGCCGGGCATCGACCTGCCCGAGGGGCTGCCGTCCGCGCAGGCGGCACCCGACCTGGTGCCGGGCACCGTTCTCGCGGACATCGCCGCAGCTCAGGCTATCCTGCAAACTGACCGTATCACGCGCTTGCTGATCCTGTCCGGCTCGCGCGATGGCCTGACACCCCTACCCGACCTGTTCCCCGGTTCCCGTGTTGTGCAGCCGCAGGCCGGGTCTGACATCGCGCGGCTGACCGACAGTTTTCACCTTAACCTGACGGCCTTCGGGCTGCTGGCCTTTGCGGTCGGGCTGTTCATCGTACATGCCGCGATTGGCCTGGCGTTCGAACAGCGCCGCCCTCTGTTCCGAACTCTGCGGGCGTTGGGCCTGCCCGCCGGGCGTCTGACGATGCTACTGGCGGCGGAACTGGTCGTGTTCACGTTGGTGGCCGGGACGGTGGGCATCTTGCTGGGATATGTCGTGGCGGCACTGCTTTTGCCCGGAGTCGCGGCCACGCTGTCGGGACTTTATGGTGCGAGCGTCGCCGGGGAGTTGAGCCTGTCCCCGGTGTGGTGGCTGTCAAGCTTTGCGATGGCGGGCATCGGCCTGGCGGTCGCGGGCGGACAAAGCCTCTGGCAATTGGCGCACCTTCCGGTTCTGGCCCCGGCCATGCCGCGGGCCTGGGCGCGCGCGCGCGCGGCAACCTTGAAGCGACAGGGACTCGGCGGGGTGGGCTTGCTGGTGATTGCCGGTATTTTGGCCCTGTTTGGCAAGGGTTTGATGATCGGCTTCACTTGTCTCGGGGCGCTTTTGCTGGGGGCGGCGCTTCTGTTGCCGCCGATCCTGACGATGGTGCTGGACGCTGGGGCCCGGACTGCCAAGGGTGCGCTGACCCAATGGCTCTGGGCCGATGCGCGTCAACAGGTGCCCGGGTTGAGCCTGGCATTGATGGCTCTCCTTCTCGCGTTGGCGGCAAACGTCGGTGTCGGCACCATGGTCGGCAGCTTTCGCGCGACGTTCACCGGCTGGCTGGATCAACGGCTGGCCGCGGAACTCTATGTTCGTGCGGTCGACGTCGAGCAGGCGACCGAGATACGCGCCTTCCTTGAAGGGCGCGTCGACGCCGTTCTGCCGGTCGCGGTCGTTCCCGCATTGCTGGAGGGTGCGCCGGGTGAAATCTTCGCCCAGATCGACCACCCGACATTCCGCGATAACTGGCCGTTGCTTGATGGCATGCCACAGGTCTGGGACAGGCTTGCGGCGGGCGAAGGGACACTGGTGAACGAACAACTGGCCCGGCGCGAAGGCTTATGGGCCGGGGATGAGGTTGATCTGGGACAGGGTGGCGCACGGCAGATCCTTGGAGTCTATTCGGATTACGGAAATCCCAAGGGGCAGGCGATCCTGAATGAAGGGACCTTCTTGTCCGTCTTCCCGGATGCCGCATTCCGAACCTTCGGATTGCGGCTGGACCCGGAAAAGGCTGCCCCACTGGCCGCCGAGTTGGCGGAGCGGTTCGACCTGCCGCCCGACCGGATCGAGCAGCAGGCGGCGGTGAAAGCTGCGGCGATCGCCATCTTTGAGCAGACCTTTGCCGTGACAGCTGCGCTGAACGTTCTGACACTGGGTGTGGCCGCTTTCGCGTTTTGGGCCTCGCTTACGACGCTGGGTGCGATGCGCATGCCGCAGGTGGCACCGGTCTGGGCGCTTGGCATTACGCGGGCGCGGCTGGCGCAGGCTGACGTGGTGCGCGCGCTACTGCTGGCGGCGTTGACGGCGTTGCTGGCGGTCCCGACGGGCGTGGCGCTGGCCTGGGTTCTTCTGGCGGTGGTGAACGTGCAGGCCTTCGGATGGCGGCTGCCGCTGCTCGCCGACCCCGCCGGTTGGATTATTCTCGCCTTTGCGGCGATGGCGGCGGCCTGCCTGGCGGCGCTGCTGCCGGCATGGCGGCTCTGGCGAATGGCCCCTGCCGACCTGGTGAAGGTGTTTGCCCATGAACGTTAAATTGATCCTGCTTGCCGCGATCCTGGCATTGCCGGTCCATGCCCAGGGCTTTGCCGGGTTGGGGGAGGGGGCCGAAGGGTTTGCCCTTCCTGCGCCGGACCCCGTGTTTGATTTTCCCGCCGATCATGGAGCGCACCCAGATTTCCGCATCGAATGGTGGTATCTGACGGCTGTGTTGCAGGATGCGGATGGCAACGACTATGGCGTGCAATACACACTTTTCCGATCCGCCCTCACGCCCACAGGGCCGCAGGTGTGGATGGGGCATTTCGGTGTGACTTCTCCCGAAGATCACTACGGGGGGGAACGGTTCGCGCGCGGGGGCGTCGGGCAGGCGGGCGTGAGGGCGGACCCGTTTGAGGCATGGATCGACGACTGGTCATTGCGGGGTCCAACGCTGGACACGCTGACCCTAAAGGCCGCGACGGTTGAAGCCGGGTACGACCTGGAACTGTCCGCAGAAGGCCCTTTGGTCTTTCATGGCCGCAACGGGTTTTCCACCAAGTCGGCCTCAGGGCAGGCAAGTTACTATTATTCGCAACCGTTCTACAGCGTGGCCGGTACGCTGGACTTGCCGTCGGGGCCGGTCGCGGTGACGGGGAAGGGGTGGCTTGACCGGGAATGGTCTTCACAGCCCCTTGAGGACGATCAGCAGGGTTGGGATTGGTTCTCGCTCCATCTGGAGGACGGTGCCCGCCTTATGGCTTTCAATCTGCGCGGTGGGGTTGGCTTCCACTATGCGTCCTACATTGCGCCCGATGGGACGCTCACGCCCTACTCCGGCGATGCGCTTAGACTGGAGCCGCTGCGCACCGCGCAGGTCGCCGGTCGTCAGGTCCCTGTCGACTGGCATCTGGCCCTGCCCGCGCAGCAGATCGATCTGACAGTTCAAGCCGTGAACGATGACAGCTGGCAGGCGACCCTGTTTCCCTATTGGGAAGGCCCGGTGACCGCGACGGGCAGTCACGGTGCAACGGGATATCTGGAGATGACTGGCTATGAGTGACCCCTTTCTCTCGCTAGAAACGCTGTTGACCCACGTCTGGGATAGGTTGGATCGCGGTGTCGCGGAGTCGAGTGACCCATTCCGCTTCGTCACGTTGGCCACCATGGGCGAGGGGGGGCCGCAAGCGCGGACGGTTGGCCTGCGCGGGGCCGATCGAACGGCTGGCACGATTGAGGTCCATTCCGACCTGCGAACCGACAAGGTGCGCGCGCTCGGGGCAGAGCCGCGGGCCGAGGTACTCTTGTGGGATGCCGCTTCTCAAATTCAGGTCCGGTTGGCAGTGACGATGACTCTCCTCCGCGCCGAGGGCTGCCGATGGGCGGGCATACCGCAGATTGCCCGACTCAATTACGGCACGAACCCCGCGCCGGGCACGCCGATCGAAGCCCCCGAGGTGGTCACCCGCACGCCGGAGCAGGCGCGCTTCGTTGCGTTGTCTGGCGAGGTGCGTCGCATGGATGTCGTGTCGCTGTCGCATGATCCCCATCGGCGGGCCATCTTTAAAGGTTCGCGCGGGGAATGGGTCGCGCCCTGACACTAACGGCTTCTTCATGTTTTCGACCTAGGCTGGAAGGCCGGAGGGCCGCACATGACAGGCAAGGACGACAATACAAAACGGGTCATCATCAAGCGGAAGAAGGTCTTCGTTCGGACGGCGGATCATGGCGGAACTTGGAAGGTCGCCTACGCTGACTTCGTAACTGCGATGATGGCGTTTTTCATGCTGATGTGGCTGCTGAACGCGACAACGGACAAGCAGCGCAGGGGCCTGGCCGATTATTTCAGCCCATCCATCGCGCTCAGTGCAACGTCGGGCGGCGGCGAGGGGGCCTTGGGTGGCCGCGCCATGTCGGCAGACGCCAGCCGAATCCAGATGGGTCGCGGGGGCATCACCAACTCTGAAGCCAATGGATCGACCGAAGAAGACGGCACGCTCAAGGTTTTGGAGGCCGCTATAATGGGCAAGGGCGGTGACAGCCTCGTTGATGAAGAACTCTTGCGCCACGTCACGGTGCGGCTCACCGATCAGGGCCTTGTGATCGAGTTCTTTGCCTTGGCGGGATCCCCTCTTTTCGCGGATGGAGTGCCGACGGACCTGATGATTCAACTGTTGGCATCGGTTGCGCCGGAAATAACCTCTGTGCCGAACGCGCTCGCCATCGAGGCTTTTGCCGCGTCCGAACCTGTCGTAGCGCGGGACCCAAGGGTTTGGCCGGTTTCGCAGAACCGCGCGGATGCGGTCCGTCGCGCCCTGCCGCAAGCCGGCATCTCCCTGGACCGGGTCGTGCGCATCACGGGTCACGCTGACCGGCGTCCGGTTGCGTCGAATCCTCTCTCGGCGCGAAACAACCGGATCGAGTTGGTCGTGCTGCGCGACACGGTGCCGCCCCGCGTGGATGGAAGATGAGAAATTGAATCATCCTATCGGCGCGGTGCCGCGAAAATTCCACAGGCGTTAGCGGCCCCTTAACCTCGGGGTGGGAAGGATGCCTGCAAGGTGGTGCGGCCATTCTGTTGCAGACGCCGCAAGCCCATAGTTTTCCAGAAAGGATCGAAGATGTCGATTTCCTCCTCCCTTAATGCCAGTGTGACGGGCCTGAACGCGAATGCCAGCCGCCTCGCGACGATTTCCGACAACATAGCGAATTCCGGCACCTTCGGTTACAAGCGGGCGGTGACCGATTTCCACTCTCTGGTTCTGGATCAAAGCCGCGGTGGCTATTCTGCGGGCGGGGTCCGCGTCACTACCGGCCAGGTGATCGAAGAGCGTCGTCCGACGATTACGACGAACAACCCCACCGACCTTGCGATCACCGGTCGCGGCATGCTTCCGGTCACGCCAATCTCGGCGGCGCTGGGTGGAAACGGGGACTATCCGTTGCGTATGACTACGACCGGGTCCTTCAAGGCAGATGAAAACGGTATTCTACGCAGCACCGGCGGCCAGGTCTTGCTGGGATGGCCTGCGGATAAGAATGGTGAAATTCCCGGGTATCCGCGGGACTCTGCCGGCGGGCTTCAACCCGTCCGGATTTATGAAAGCCAATTCGAGGGCAACGCGACCACGCGCATCACGCTGGGCGTCAATTTGCCGTCCACCGACACCAATGCCGACGGTTCGGGCGACCCCCGCACGATGGCTCTCGAATACTTCGGGAACCTCGGGCAGGCAGAGAACCTAGATGTTACATTCCAGCCCACCTTGCCCACGCCACCGGCGACCGCCGCCACGAACGAGTGGACCGTTAGCATCAATGATGGGGCTCAGGCAGGCGCGCTTGTAGGCGAATTCACGATCACCTTCGATGACACGCGTGACTTTGGTGGCACAATCGCCACCGTCGTGACCGGAGAGGTCGGCGACTATGATGCCGCCACCGGGATGATCGCTGTCGCTGTGGCAGGCGGCCCGCTCGAAATCGACATTGGCAGCCCGCTGGAGGCGCGAGGCCTGTCCCAGTTGTCCGACACGTTTGCACCGCTCTCTGTCAGCAAGAACGGCTCTCCGGTCGGCAATCTCGTGTCGGTAGAGGTGGACGCGCAAGGAATGCTCATCGCGGTTTATGACAGTGATTTCACGAAGGTACTTTACCAGATTCCGATCGTTGATGTCCCGAATCCCAACGGGCTGAAGCCCTTGGCAAATCAAACCTACCAGGTCTCTTCCGACAGTGGCGAGCTCTACCTCTGGGATGCGGGCGATGGACCGGTTGGCGACGTGGTCGGCTTCTCTCGGGAGGAGAGCGCGACCGATGTCGCCAAGGAACTCACGCAACTGATCCAAACGCAGCGCGCCTACAGCTCGAACGCCAAGGTTGTCCAAACCGTGGACGAGATGTTGCAGGAAACCACCAATATCAAGCGCTGATCGCGCGTCTGACCCTGGAGGTCCGTCATGAGTCTATCTTCATCCATGAACGTCGCTGTCGCCGGGTTGGACATCAATTCCCGGCGTGCCGAGATCGTGGCCCGCAACGTGGCCAATGCGGACCGTGCCGGTTACGTCCGGCGAGACGTGAACGTTACCGGAGCCGGTGTTGGCGCTCCGGGCTCGACAGCCACGGTCACCCGCGAGATGGACACACGACTTGTCCCGCTGCGTCGCGAAGCGCAGTCACGGCAGGCAGGCGATGAAGTTTTCTCGGCTTTCTTCGGGAGGATCGATGGAGTGGTCGGCGACCCCGAGGAAGCGGGAAGCTTGCAGGACCGGCTCGCACGGCTGGATGCTGCATTTTTGTCGAGCGCAGCAGAACCCCAGTCAGAAGTCAGATTGCTGGAGGTCGCCGAGGCGGCGATAGATCTCGTATCGCTCGTGAACAATCTTGACGATGCCGTCATGGAAGCCCGACAGAAAGCGGATTCCGATATCGGCAAAGGGGTGGTCCAACTCAACGCCGATCTCGCGGATGTGGCTCGTCTGAACACTGACATAAGGCGATTGAGTCTTGGGGGCAGTGACACGGCGGACTTGCTTGACCAGCGTACTGTCCTGATCGACAGGATTTCGGAGCAGGTCCCTTTACACGAGTTGCCCCGCGAGCGCGGTGTAGTCGCACTGGTGTCTGCCGGCGGGGTGATGCTGCTTGATGGGAAGCCCGCGGAATTCGGGTTCAACCCACGCGCGCCGATTATGCCGGATATGAGCTATCCGATGCAGTTGTCCGGCCTTACGGTCAACGGTCGTCCCATTGCCGTGTCCGGTGCTGCATCGGGGATCCCCGGAGGTCGCCTCGCCGCCAATTTCGATTTGCGTGACAACATCGCGCCCGAAGCGACAGCCCGTTTCGACAGTCTGGCTGCGGACTTGATCGACCGGTTCGAAGATCCAACGGTTGATACGACCCGGGCCGCTGGAGCTCCGGGCCTCTTCACGGAATCGGGTGGGGCGCTGATGCCCATGCCTGTTCCAGGCCTTGCGGGGCGACTTGCCGTCAATTCGGAGGTGCTTCCGGAACGGGGCGGCGATCTCTGGCGATTGCGCGACGGGATTGAGGCCGCAAATCAGGGCTCGGGCAGCGATTCTGGCCTCCTGCTTCGATATGGTGCTGCCATGGCCGATAAGGCGCTTCCAGTTCTTGCCGGTTTGCCCGAGGTACCTGGTGACATAGTCGGACACGCGGCCGCTCTCAAATCGTTATTCTCCTCCGACCGTCTGCGGGCGGAAGACCGGGTCGCTTTCAGCACAAACGAGGCAACTGGTCTTGTAGAGCAACGTGATGGCGGGGCGGTCGATATCGATGCCGAAATGCGCCGTTTGATTGAGATCGAGCAGGCCTATGCCGCGAACGCCCGTGTCATTCAGGCGGTTGGCGACATGATGAACAGATTAACGGAGATCTGAGATGCGTACTGACGGCCACCTCCAGTCATTTCTCGCGCCCCGGGATTTCGCCGCAGACACGAGAGAGCGGATTGACCGATTGAACGAAGAACTCTCCACAGAGCGGAATTTCGACACCGGTCGCGCCTTGAGCAGTGATTTCTCTGCTTATTCGCGTGTTTCCCATGATCTGCGAACGTTCCAAGCACGCGAGGATGCGCTGAGCCGGGCCACCACTTGGATGGACGTCGCGCAGGTCTCGCTCGGATTTGTCGATGCCGTTGGCACGCGCCTCGCCGAAGCCCTTACGTCGGGCCTGACGGGAAATGACCCCGGTCCCATTGCGACGCTTGGTGCAACCGGAAAAGGGGCGCTGAGCGATGTTGTGAACGCTTTGTCCAAGGCGGAATCCGGACGCGCAGTATTCGCAAATGGAGATACTTCGGGTGACCCCCCATTTGATCTGGATGTCATGTTGATTGAAACAACGGCACTGGCCCAATCGGCGACGGATGTCGCATCTCTACTGCAGGCTTTTGACGCCTATTTTGCTCAAGGGGGGGGAGTTGAAACGAATGCTATGTCGAACTTCCCAGGTCAGTCCATGCAATTTCCGATCGGGCAGGGGAAGGCTTTGACGATTCAGGTCAACGCCGGTGATGTGGCGATCCGCGAGGCCGTCAAGCAGGCGGCACTGGTTTCCGCCTTACCCAGCACGGGTTTTTCGTTATCGCCAACCGATCGGCAGAGTCTGGCGCAAGAGCTGCCGCGCCGATCAGTGGCCGCAGCTGCGAAGCTCGCAGAATTGAGGGGCGGTCTTGGTAGTGTCGAAGCGCGTGCGGACCTATTGTCCGAGCAGATGTCGCATGAAGAGACGCAACTGAAGATACGTCGTTCAGACGCGGTTAGGGCTGATCCGCTTGAGGTCGCCAACCGTTTGCAAAACGAAATGTCTCGCCTTGAAACCCTCTATGCCGTCACCGCACGAAGATCGCGTCTGCGGCTGATGGATTATCTCCGATGAATTGGGCCAGCAGATTTCGGATAGCCGGCATACTGACCGTGACGCTGACTTCATGTCTTCTGGTTGCGGTACCCTTTGCGAGTGCACAGTCGATTAGGATCAAGGACCTCGTGGAATTTGATGGGGTGCGTGGCAATGATCTGGTTGGCTATGGACTGGTTGTTGGCCTGAATGGCACAGGTGACGGCCTGCGCAACGCGCCGTTCACCGAAGAAATCATGACTAATATTCTCGAGCGCTTGGGCGTGAACGTCACCGGTGAGCAGTTTCGCCCGAAAAACGTCGCAGCCGTTATCGTTACCGCCGCGTTGCCACCCTTCGCCCGTTCTGGAGGGCAAATTGATGTGACAGTCTCGGCGATCGGCGACGCGGATAGCCTGCTGGGCGGCACGCTCGTAATGACGCCGCTGACGGCCGCGGACGGCGAAATCTATGCCGTGGCGCAAGGCACGATTATCGCAGGTGGCGTCTCTGCAACAGGCGAGGCTGCTAAAGTGATAGAGGGGGTGCCGACGGCTGGCGTCGTTCCCGCCGGCGCGCGGGTCGAGCGCGAGGTTGATTTCGACTTTACGACGATGACGCAGATTCGCCTCGCACTGCGCAATCCCGATTTCACCACAGCCCTGCGGGTCGAGACGGCGATTAATCAGGAGATCGGTCGTGGCGTGGCGAGAATGCTGGATGCTGGGACTGTTCTTGTAGATGTCGCACGTGCAGATCGGGCGTCTCCAGCGCATGCGCTCAGTGCGATCGAAAATGTTGCGGTAACTCCGGAGCAGAGGGCAAGGGTCGTCGTGGACCAGGCCTCTGGCACGATCGTGATGGGAAGCACTGTCCGAATTTCTGAAGTCGCTGTGTCGCAGAATAACCTGACACTCCGGATCGAAGAAGCACCGGTGGTCTCGCAGCCGAATCCATTCTCTGACGGACAAACTGTCGTCGTACCCCGTACCGGGGTTGCTCTGCAGGAGGAGCCAGGCCCGGGTCTTGCCTTGGTTCAGGGGGGCACAACGCTATCTGATGTAATCGCTGGGCTGAATGCCCTCGGTGTCTCGGCGCGGGATATGATCGACATCCTCAAGAGCATTAAAGCCGCCGGTGCGCTGCATGCAGAATTCATCGTGCGGTAACAGTAAGCATCAAAGTTCCGGCCCGTGCCTTGTCCCCTATGGGGTCGGGCTATACATCCCCCGGATGCTAAAGTGGTTCCCAATCCCTTTTCGACAAAAGGCCCGCCGTGTATCGGTGCTGCGTTTGCAAGGCGTGATCTCCGCCTCGGGCGGGCGCGGAGGAATAAGCCATGCTTCGTTTTCGCCGCTGATCGAAAAAGCATTTCGCAAGGGCAAGCCGGATGCGGTTGCCTTGGCGATCAATTCACCGGGCGGGTCTCCCGTTCAATCGGCGCTGATCGGTGCACAAATCCGTCGGCTGGCGGAAGAGACTTCCTGCCCCGTGCATGCCTTCGTCGAAGATGTGGCGGCGTCCGGCGGGTATTGGCTGGCTGCGGCAGCGGACGACATCTGGGTCGATGACAGCTCGATCACCGGCAGCATCGGTGTGATTTCCTCCGGCTTCGGTTTCCATGAGCTTCTTGCTCGAAGCGGCATTGAACGACGGGTTCATACGGCGGGGGAAGACAAGTCGATGCTTGATCCGTTCCGTCCCGAACGGGCGGAAGACGTCGAGCGGCTCAAGACCCTGCAGGCACAGATCCACGATCATTTCATTTCACACGTCAAAACTCGTCGCGGCGACCGGCTGAGGGACGACCAAGACCTCTTCACCGGGGAAATATTCGTCGGCGCTCAGGCTGTGGAGTTGGGATTGGTCGATGGCGTCGCGCATATGGTGCCGAAACTTAAAGCCCTATACGGCGACAAGGTTCGACTGACCCACCACGGGCAACGCCGTCCCCTGCTGCAGCGGCTTTTGCCGGGAATTGTGACCGATGCGCTGCAATCGGTCGAAAACCACGCGGCTTGGGCAAGGTTTGGCCTCTGAATGATATTCAAGATTGTCACACTGTTCCTGATCGGTATGGCCGTCCTTGCCATGTTTGGCCGCCTTCGGTTTCCGGGCAAGGCGCGCCTTACGGGCCGGAAATGTCGCCATTGTGGAACGCCGCGGATCGGGCGCAGGCCGTGTCCCTGTGGAAAGGCTTGAGGCTGAATGCTGATTGAATTCCTGATGGTCGCGCTTGGCCTCGTGATTTTGATCGCGGCGGGCGACACGCTTGTAAGAGGTGCGGTGAATTTGGCTTTGCGCCTCGGGATTCCCGCACTCGTGGTCAGTCTGACCGTGGTCGCATTCGGTACATCCGCACCGGAACTGCTGGTCAGCGTACAGGCCATTCTGGACGGGGCACCGGGACTGGCGCTTGGTAACGTTGTAGGGTCGAACACGGCGAATGTCCTGCTCGTGCTGGGTATACCGGCGATGATCGCGGTGATGCATACGTCCGGGCACGATACGCGGCGGGACTTCTTTTACATGCTGGCCGCGACGGTGCTGTTCATCGCGCTATGCCTGACGGGCACATTGGTCTGGTGGCACGGAATCATCCTGTTGACCGCGCTCTTCGCGGTACTGACGGTGACATTCATGGCGAGCCGAGGGGACGTTGTGGAGGTCGAAGGCGCAGAACCTGGCCTTTCGGGGTCTAAAATGGCTATTTATCTGGTTCTTGGCCTGATTGGCTTGCCGCTGGGTGCGAACCTGCTGGTGGAGGGGTCGACCTCGATCGCCCGTGCCTATGGCGTCAGCGAGACGGTGATCGGTCTGACACTGGTCGCGATCGGAACATCGCTGCCGGAATTGGCGACGACTGTCATGGCTGCGATCCGGCGCCATGCCGATGTGGCGTTGGGCAACGTGATCGGATCCAACCTGTTCAACCTGTTGGGGATCATGGGGGTTGCCGTTCTTGTCGGCCCGATCCCGGTCGATGCCGGCTTCCTGTCCAAGGATCTGTGGGTCATGCTGGGCGCGACCTTGCTCTTGGTGCCGTTCGTTTTTCTGGGCCGAAATATTACAAGGCTCTGGGGTATTTCCCTTTCGGCGATGTATCTTGCGTACTTGGCGTGGGCCCTGTCATGAGGGCACTGGTCACTGGTGCGGGCGGTCGTCTCGGTGCGGCGATGGCGACGGAACTGGCAAGACTGGGTTATGATGTCGCCGTCCATTACGCCAGCAGCGTGGCGGGCGCGCAGGCGACGGCGGAGGCTGTCGAAGCCGTTGGCCGCCGCGCCGCAACACTGCGGGCCGACCTTCTGGATCTGGAGGCCTGTGACGCGCTCGTCGGTCGCGCGGCTGATGCACTGGGCGGGCCACTGAACGTGCTGGTCAACAACGCCTCGATCTTTGAATATGATACGATAAAGACAGCCACGCATGACAGCTGGGATCGGCATTTCGGGTCGAATTTGCGTGCGCCGCTGATCCTGACGCAGGCCTTTGCTGCGCAAGCCCCTGAGCCTGGCTCTGACGGCGAACCACTGGCGACGGGCTGTATCGTCAATATGATCGACCAACGGGTCCGCAAGCTGACTCCTGAATTCATGACTTACACGCTGGCCAAGGCGGGTTTGTGGACGCTTACGCAGACGACTGCGCAGGCGCTTGCTCCTGCCATTCGCGTCAATGCGATCGGCCCGGGGCCGACATTGCAAGGCGCGCGCCAGTCTTCGAAACAATTCGCCGCGCAACGTGCGGCAACGGTTTTGGAGCGGGGCGCGGACGTGGATGATATCGTTGCCGCGCTTCGCTATATCCTAAGCGCAAAATCGCTGACGGGGCAGCTGATCTGTGTGGATGGCGGGCAGCATCTGGGCTGGCAGACACCAGATATTCTGGGCGTCGAATAGGCCTAACTTACGCTGACCTAGGGAAATTGCGGAGGTTTCTCCACTTGGCCCGTTGGAGCGATTATCGAGATGGTGGAAACGCAGTCAGATGAATGCCCATTAGAGTATCACTTGATAAAGTGTTCAATAACAGTCTGTTAATTATTTTCTTAACCTGGCCCTACCGTAACAGTTTTGTGATAATTTCTATGTGACACAGGGGCCTGCGAATTTGGCCCCCAAGCTTATCCACAAGAGAGGGTAAACCGAACCCTCTTGAATCTGACCTTCATCCGAGGCAGCGCCGAGGGGAATCGCGGGACGATGACTGAGACGACGAACCAGACCGCCAAACCGACCGGGCCAGAGGTGATCAAACGTTTCCTGAGGACGCTTGATGGGTCGCCGGGTGTGTACCGGATGCTGGATGCGGAAAACCGGGTTCTTTATGTCGGAAAGGCCCGGAATCTGAAAAACCGGGTGGCGAATTATGCCCGGCTTCAAGGGCATTCGGGCCGGATCTCGCGGATGATTTCAGAGACGGCGTCGATGATGGTGCTGACGACAAGCACCGAGTTGGAAGCCTTGTTGCTTGAACAGAACCTGATCAAACAGCTCAAACCGCGCTACAATGTGCTGCTGCGGGACGACAAATCGTTCCCGAACATCGAGGTCACGACGAGCCACGCGTTCCCGCAAGTCCGCAAGCACCGCGGCAAGAAGGGGAAGGGACAGTATTTCGGCCCCTTCGCCAGCGCCGGCGCGGTCAACCGCGTGCTTAATCAGCTCCAGCGGGTGTTCCTGCTGCGCAATTGCTCGGACAGTGATTTTGAAGGGCGAACGCGGCCCTGCCTGAACTACCAGATCAAACGGTGCAGCGCGCCCTGCGTTGGGTTCATCAGCGCCGACGCCTATGCCGAGGCCGTGAAGGATGCCGAAAGGTTCCTGCGCGGAGAGACGACCGGCATTCAGGAAAAGCTGGCCGAAGAAATGACTACCGCCTCCGAGGAGATGGAGTTCGAGCGGGCCGCCGCCCTGCGCGACCGGATCAAGGCTCTGACCAACGTGCAGTCGGTTCAAGGGGTTAATCCCCAAGGCGTGCCCGAGGCGGATGTGGTGGCGTTGCACATGGACGGCGGCCAGGCGTGTATCCAGGTCTTCTTCATCCGCGCCAACCAGAACTGGGGCAACGCGGATGTCTATCCACGCGTGGCCGAAGACATGTCGCCGAGCGAGGTGATGGCGGCCTTCCTCGGTCAATTCTACGACAACAAAGAGCCGCCGCGGATGCTGTTGCTCTCACATGGCGTCGAGGAGGAGGATCTGATGGCCGACGCGCTGTCCGAGCGGGCAGGGCGACGCGTGCAAATCCTCGTGCCGCAGCGAGGCGAGAAAGCGGAACTCGTGGAGGGTGCCCTGCGCAATGCGCGCGAGAGCCTGGGCCGCAAGATGTCGGAAAGCGCCACGCAGACCCGGCTGCTCAAGGGAATGGCCGAAGCTTTCGATCTGCCGGCACCACCCCGCCGGATCGAGGTCTACGACAACTCCCACATTCAGGGCAGCCACGCCGTCGGCGCGATGATCGTATCCGGTTCCGAGGGATTGGAGAAATCGCAGTACCGCAAGTTCAATATCCGCAATGCGGAACTGACGCCGGGGGATGACTTCGGGATGATGAAGGAGGTGCTGACGCGCCGCTTCAAGCGTCTCATCAAGGAAGACCCCGACCGAAAATCAGAACTCTGGCCCGATCTTTTGCTGATTGACGGTGGCGCGGGTCAGGTGTCCGCCGTCCGTGAAATCCTTAGGGAGCTTGAAATCAAGGACGTCGCCATGGTCGGCGTCGCGAAAGGTGTGGATCGCGATCATGGCAAGGAAGAGTTCCACCGGACTGGTCAGCGTCCCTTTGCGTTGCAACGCAACGATCCGGTGCTCTATTTTGTGCAACGCCTGCGCGACGAGGCCCATCGCTTTGCAATTGGGACCCACCGGGCCAAACGCGCCAAGGCCCTTATCGCCAATCCGCTGGATGAAATCGCGGGTGTAGGCCCAGGCCGCAAGCGCGCTCTTCTCACGCATTTTGGGTCGGCCAAAGCCGTCTCGCGTGCGGCGCTGGCCGATCTCAAGGCGGTCGACGGCATCTCCGAAGCCTTGGCAGAGAAGATCCATGCGCATTTCCACGACAAAGGGTGACTGGATTCCATCTATTAAGTGCAATCTTGGTGGTGCCACGTGGGTCGTCGCGATAGGAAGGCAGGTATGACGTGGACGATCCCAAATATTCTGACCGTCCTGCGGTTGCTTGCGGCCCCCGGCGTCGCCGTCATGTTCCTGTTTTTTGCGCGGCCCTGGGCCGATTGGTATGCGCTTGTTCTGTTCGTCACGGCGGCCGTCACCGACTGGTTCGACGGATGGATCGCACGGGAATGGAATCAGGAAAGCCGCCTGGGCGCGATGCTCGATCCGATAGCCGACAAGGCGATGGTGGTGATCGCGCTGCTGGTCATTACAGGTTTTTCGGGCATGAATCCGTGGATCCTGCTGCCCGCGACGGTGATCCTGTTCCGGGAGGTCTTCGTCAGCGGTCTGCGCGAATTCCTCGGCAATACCGCGGGTCTGCTTAAGGTCACGCGGTTGGCCAAGTGGAAAACGACTGCGCAGATGGTGGCCTTGTCCGTGCTGTTTTCGACCGGCATTTTCGAACATCACTTTGCCGAACGGGTGCACGGTATGGACGCTGGAACGATCGAGGATATTCTGGACGGGCGGTTGCCCGACAACCTGAACCTCGGCGCGCTGCTCTGGTGGCGCGATGCGACTTTCTATTCAGGCGTATTGCTGCTGTGGTTTGCGGCCGCGTTGACCGCGATCACGGGCTGGGACTATTTTCAGAAGGCGACACCATTCCTGAAGGATCGCCCGCAATGACGGTTCAAGTTCTATACTTTGCTTGGCTTCGTGAACGCATCGGTCTGGGGCGCGAAGATGTCACAACCGACGCAGCCACGGTTGCGGATCTGATTGTGGAGTTGCGTGCCCGCGAAGATCGCTATGATCTGGCGTTCTCAGACATGACGGCGGTCCGCTGCGCCGTGGATCAAACGCTGGTGGATTTGGATGCCCCGCTTGACGGGGTGCGGGAAGTTGCGTTTTTTCCACCGATGACGGGCGGCTGATGACCGGGCTTCGGATCATTGTGACGGAAGACGATTTCGATCTCGGGGCAGAGGCCGCACGCCTGGAGGCTGGCCCTGACACCGGGGCGGTGGTCACGTTCACTGGACGCGTGCGCGACGTGGGCGGCGGCCTTCAACAGATGCAGATCGAGCATTACCCGGGGATGACAGAACGAGCGTTGACGGACATCGCCAAGCAGGCCGCGACGCGCTGGTCCCTGTCGGGCGTGACCGTGATCCACCGCTTCGGGCATTTGGCACCGGGCGCGCGCATCATGATGGTCGGCACGGCGTCGCGTCACCGTGCTGCGGCATTCGAGGCGGCGTCCTTCCTGATGGATTACCTCAAGTCGCGTGCCCCCTTCTGGAAGAAGGAAGTGACGGCGAACGGCTCTACCTGGGTGGCATCGAGGGATGAGGACGAGGCCGCACTGGATCGCTGGAACTGATTGATCACCGCGAGGAGGCGCGGCGCAGGATATCAACGGCATCCGGGCCGTTCAGTTCAGCGGCGGTCGGTTCGACGCCATGGTGCGGCACCTGCGTGCGGCCCCCCATCGTGACCCGCAACTGGTCCGCCAGATCTTCTCCCATCCCTGCCAGAACTTCGGGTGTGACCAACAGGCTTTCGGCGGGGATGCCCGAGACGTAGATGATCTCGTGTGCATCGAACAGCAGATGAAAATAATCGACGTGACTGGGCGGAGCGCGCCAGATCGTTTCATGATTCACCAGGTTGCGGGCGCGCACCAGGAGTTCCGCCCGTCCGGCACTAGTGGCATCGTGACGCTGATAGATGAACAGGCGGTGATCGGGCGACAGGCTAAGGTCGTCGGCATTGTTCAGCGCATCCCGCTCGATGATCACGGGCGCATTCGACCCTTCGGCGCGAACGGTTTGCGACCCGACCCAGCGAACGGGCTGCGGTCCGTGATCGCGCGTCAGGACACGGTCACCCGGCCTCAGATCTTCTACGGCGCGCTGTAGACCATCGGCCATGGTGATCCGGGTGCCCCGTGTAAAGCTGACCTGCGCGACGTTCGACAACTCGCCTTCCATCGCTGCGGAGCAGATCAGGGTGTATTCGTCAGAAGACGACAGAGGGCCGAGCGGCAAGGCGAGCCGCATTCCAGCCAGATCGAGAACCAGCACCTCGACGGTGCCGCCGCGTTCACCCATGATCTGATGGCGCGCCAGCGGCATGACGACCTGTCCGGGGTCCCCGACGGCCGACTCCTGGGCGACGACAGTCTGCTGGCCGTTCTGCATCAGGATAAGTTCGGACGGGCCTGTGCTTTCGTCCAGCATATAGATGTCACCGGCCACCACTTCGGACAGATCGCCGATAGCATCGCCCATCAGGGCACCGGTATCGACCGAAAGCGCCTCGGCGGGATAGACGGTGCAACGGTTCAGCGCTGAAAGGGGGAGGGGATCATCATTCATGCCGTGAACTTGATCTGCCAGCAGGGCAAAAACAGGGCGCATACAGGGTTGTTCCATGGACAAACGCCTACAAACGGATCTATCGCCCGATGGAACTCGTGCTGCCGGATGGTAAGCATGAAGTCTCACAGGGAGAATGCAGATGGATCTGGGAATAAAGGGCAAGCGCGCGCTGGTTTGCGCGTCGTCGAAGGGACTTGGGCTGGGCTGTGCGGAAGCCTTGGCCGAGGCGGGTGTGAACCTGGTGATGAACGCGCGCGGTGCAGAGGCACTGGAGGCGGCGGCGGCGGATATTCGTGCGCGGTTCGGTGTCGAAGTGACGACCGTGGCGGCCGATGTGACCACTCCCGAGGGGCAGGCCGAGGTCCTGGCCGCCGCGGGCGAGCCGGATATCCTGGTGACGAATGCCGGCGGCCCGCCGCCGGGCCTGTGGTCGGATTGGGATCGGGACGATTTTATCGCGGCGCTGGATGCGAACATGCTGACGCCGATTGCGTTGATGAAGGCGTGCCTGCCCGCGATGATGGAGCGGGGCTGGGGCCGGATTGTCAATATCACCTCGCAATCCGTCAAGGCACCGATTGCTGTGCTTGGCCTTTCAAATGCGGCGCGTACCGGCCTGACAGGCTATGTCGCGGGCACTTCGCGGCAGGTAGCCGCTTCGGGTGTTACGATCAACAACCTGCTGCCGGGGATTCACGCGACGGACCGGGCCAAGTCACTCGACGAGGGGGTAAGCCGGACGCAGAGCGTCAGTCTTGAGGACGCGCGCGCGCAGCGAGAGGCCTCGATCCCCGCGCACCGCTACGGCACCGCCGAGGAGTTTGGCCAGACCTGCGCGTTCCTGTGTTCCCGGCATGCCGGCTTTATCGTGGGGCAAAATATTCTGCTGGACGGTGGGGCTACGAACGCGACGATCTGACCCGCCAGAGCGTCAGGGCGGTTACGGTGACGGCCGCCCCGATTGCAAACAGGCCCACGGTTGTCGCGCCATTGCGCATAAGAACGGCGACCAAGGCCCATGTTACGGCCACGCCGTACATCAGGGACGGCCGGGCGATCAGCATCGCCACGGTTATGACAAGCCCGAGGGACAGCGCGGCAATGGCCCAGCCTTCGGCATCGAAGGGTCCGATGCCGAAGCCGGGCAGGGAAATGCCCAACGACACGCAACTCGCCGCTGTCAGCCACCCGGCATAGAGCCCGATCGGCGCGCGCAGCATCCAAAGGTCGTCCTGCGGCGTTCGCACCAACGCGATCAGCGCCGAGACGAGCATCACCCAGATCAGGATCGTCGCCCAGACCGGCGACAGGACAGCGACGGCCAACCACGGCGTCCCCGTTCCCAGACTCACGATCAGTGGCAGTCGCGTCGCGTCCCAGCCGGAATGGTCCGACCGTGCCCAGATGCCGAATGTCGCCATGGCGATTAGCCAGAGGTAGATCAGCCCCCAGATCGCAAAGGCATAACCCGCGGGCTGAACCGGCGGGTTATCTATCCGAACGGGGAATTGCGCCGGGTCAAAGCCCGCGAAACCTTCGACGAACAGCGGCGAGGCCGCGAAGGTCAGGGCCAGGAGTAGGGTGAGCGCAGCGCGTATGAACATAATCAACAACTAGTCTGCATCTGCCGTCAGGCCAAGGTGCTATGATATAACGAAAAAGGGTCGCACCCGAAGGTGCGACCCATACGGCTGGGGTCGGATCACTGAGACCAGGTGACCCCGGTCAGGTCGTTGGCCTGCGTCGGCGCATTCTCCCAAAGCCCTTGGATGCGCGCATCAGCGACGCCCGTCTTGGCCAACTGGAAAAGATATGCGTTTACCGCGTCATCGGCGATCGTCTTTTGCGCCTGGCCAAGCAGCGCGCTGCGCTCGGCCGGATCGGTGGTGATGCTGATCTGCTCGATCAGCGCCTGGAACTCGGGATTGTCATACTGGAAGTAGTAATCGGGCCGGGCGTAGATGTTGATATCCGCCGGTTCGGTATGGCTGACGATGGTCAGGTCGAAATCCTTGCCGCGGAACACTTGCTCCAGCCATTGCGCCCATTCCAGGTTGGAGACTTCGGTTTTGATACCGACTTCGCGCAGTTGGCTGGCGATGATCTCGCCGCCACGCCGGGCATAGACCGGGGGTGGCAACATCAGGCGCAACGTCAGGTCGGTCGCCCCCGCCTCGGCCAGCAGGGTACGCGCCTTGTCGGGGTCGAAGGCCGACTGCGCGGTCAGGTCGACGTAATCGGGGTTATGTGGCGCGAAATGCGTGCCGATCGGCGTGCCATAGCCGAACATCGCGCCGTCGATGATGGCTTGCCGGTCGATCGCATGGCCGATGGCCTGCCGGACCTTCAGATCGGTGATGTTTGCGTTGTTGATGCCCAGGATCGTCTCACCCTCGGTCGAGCCGACGATGACGGTGAATCGCGGGTCGGCCTCGAAGTTCGACAGGGTCTCGGGCGCGGGGAAGTTCGGGAAGGCATCAAGATCGCCCGCCATCATGGCCGCGAAGGCCGCGTTCGGATCCGAAATGAACTTGAAGGTGGCCGCGGTCAGCGCCGGAGCCTCGCCCCAGTAGTCCGCATAGGCCGTCAGCTCGACCCGGTCGCCCTGCACCCATTGGGCGAACGCGAACGGGCCGGTTCCAACGGGGACCGTGGCATTCGTGTCGGCGCTTTCGGGGGCCACGATAACGGCATCGCCCCACGCCAGGTTGAAGCCCAGGTTGCCGTTGGGCGCGGCAAGGGTGATCCGTACCGTGGTCGGATCGACGGCCTCGACGCTCTCGATGTCGGCGAACAGAGCCTTTTGCGCGTTGGTGCTGTCCTCTGCCCGCGCGCGGTCCAGCGAAAAGACCACATCATCGGCGTCCATGGTCGTGCCGTCGTGGAAGGTCACGCCATCGTGCAGGGTGAAGGTCCAGACGGTGCCATCATCTGACACCTCCCAGCCTTGCGCCAGCGCGGGTTGGACCGAACCGTCGGGGCCAAACCGGGTGAGACCTTCGAACAGGTTCGCATAGACCACTTCGTCGATGGCGGCGGCGGCCCCGCCCGTCGGGTCGAGGTTGGGCGGCTCAAGCTGCATGCCGATCGTGATGTCGGTCTGCTGGGCAAGCGCGGTCGTCGTGATCAGGGCCAGCGCGGCGGCGGTTCTGATGAGCATGGGGTCTCCCTCCCGTATCCTGTTCGCAGGTTAGGCACCGACGCGGGGAAGGGGCAAGAGTTTACGCTACCCTGCGTTTTGCGAGGTATAGCCTTCGACGATTTCAACCATGCGCGCGGTCGACAAAACGGGGGGCAGCAGCGTCAGGAAATCGCCGTTCCCGTCCATGACGAAGATGTGGGAGCCGTGGGCATAGACGTCCACGCCGCGCGGATCGGTGAACAGCAGCGTCCTCTCGACGTGGAACAGGTCGCGCACATGTGCCAGTTCGGCCTCCGTGCCTGTCAGTCCGGTTAGGCCGGGGGCAAAGGTCGCCAGCGCCGGGCCCATATTCGCAACCGTGTCGGTGGCGGGATCGACAGTGATGACCAGCGGGGTCACGGCGATGTCCCGCACGGCAAGCTCGGCCGTCATCTCCGACATGATCGGGAGGGCCACGGTGCAGATCGCTTCGCAGGTGGCGTAGCCGAAAAACACCAGTTGCACGTTACCCGCCGGATCGGCCTGACTACGGTGGTTGCCATGGTGATCGGTCAGATCGTAGGCCCCGCCGAAGTTCGACGGGAAAGCGGTATCCGGCAAGGCGGTGTTCATCGTGGCCTGCTGCGCCTGTGCCGGCAGCGCGAGGGTCAGGGCCAACAGCAGGGCGCGCATCAGAACCAGTCCGCGATGAAGGCCTCGTCAATCTCCTTGCCCAACCCCAGGTAGCCTTCCTTCTCGATTTCACCCAGAATGCGGGGGTCGCGCCGGAACCAGGGGCCCTTGCCCGACGCGTCGGGATTCTTCGCGGCCCAATCGTCGGTCCAGATATTGGCGGCCTGCCACGCGCCACCTTCGGGACGAATGCGCTGCACCAGGTAGACATTGGTCGCCCCGATTTCGGGATCCTCGATCAGCAACCCGTCCACCTCGACCGTCTGGCCGCAGAAGGGGGCCACGTCCGCCACCGCGCCATTGAAGGCCGATTGCGCGTTCTTGAGCGGGAAGACCATCGCGTTGTCGGCCGTCCGGATCAGCACGACCTGCCTGCGCCCGCCACCGCAATCGTCGGTGCAATCGCCCGCCAATTCGCACAGCGGGTCGCTGACGACGGCGGTGAACCGGGCCTTCTGTTCGGCATATAGGCCCCATTCGCGGGCTTCGGACCCCTCGGAGAAGTCCTGCGCCAACGCGGGCGCAGCTGCGAGGGCGGCAATCATGGCAAGGCGGATCATTCCGTTGCCTCCGAGTCGGGGATCGCAAAGCCGGGGATGACCCCGAAATCTTCGTGCGTGGCGTTGATGATGTCTTGATCGGCGGTGATCTCCTCCACCACGAGGTAGTTCAGGCCGTCGCGCCGATAGAGCATCCCGTCCGCCTCGATGGTGTGCGAGGCAATGTGCAGGCTGGTGTCGCCGCCGGCGGACGTGTCATCGCCGTCCATCTTCAGGACCATGTAGACCGTGCCGTCCGGGGCCAGCAGGCCCACCGGAATGCCACCAGCACTGCACCACAGCGCGCATGTGTGATGCGCCGACCCGACTACAGCGTCCGGTCCGCCCATCACTCCCGAGAAATAGCACCAGGTGTCTATGACTTCGCCGGTGATCTGAACCCGTTCGCCATCGGCGGCAAAGGCCGGGGCGGCAAGGAAGACAAGTGGAACGAGTGCGCGCATGGGACCTCCGCAAGTTCGGTCCAAGTTGACGACAAGTTGTCGTGTCGTGGCAAGTCATCTTTTGGTTAGCGCCTCGCACAAGTCCGCGAGCAGGCATTCATCGCACTTGGGCGCGCGGGCCATGCAAATGCGCTTGCCGTGGGGCAGGATAAGGACGTGACCATCTGACAGGAACTCCGTCGGCAGCCGGGATTCCAATGATTTCGCGGTCTGTTCCTCGGTTTTGCCACCGGCCAGATCAAGGCGATTGCAGACGCGGTGCACGTGGGTCTCGACGGCCACCGTCGCCTGGCCGAACGTGAAGTCCAGCACGATGTCGGCGCATTTGCGACCCACCCCTGGCAGGGACATCAGACCCTCGCGCTTGCTGGGCACGACACCGCCTTGATCCTCAAGCAGGGCGCGGCACATCCTGCGCAGGTTGCGGCATTTCACGTTGTACAGACCTGTCGGCATGATCGCGGCCGCGATCTGCTCGTCTGAAAGCGCCAAGATGCCAGCGGCGTGTCAGCCAGCGCAAAGAGCGCCTTTGACGCGACGGCCGTGTTGCGGTCGAGCGATTGAGCCGAGAGTATCCACGGCACCACAGCCCGGAAGGGATCGTTCCCGCCCTTGGAGAACGGCGGTCTGGCACCCGGCAGGGCGGCCCGCAGGCGCGTCATGACCTCGGTAATCTGGTTTCGGCTCAATAGTCGCCGAGATCTAGCCGTCCGCTATTTGATGTCGAGGTAGGTGCGAACCGCAGTCTGTACGTGGCGGAAGCGGTCGCCGCCCAAGTGCTTGCCGCCGTACCAGCGGGTCACGACGATCACGTGATCGCGCACGCCTTCTCGTTCCAGCATGCGGAGGATGACCATGCCCGCGCCTGCCTCTCCGTCATCGTTCTTGATGGGACCGTCCGCGCCGATCATCGCCCAGGTGTTGTGTGTTGCCTTGGCGAATTTCTTGTCCCGGCAAAGATCTCTGATGACAGCCTTCGCCTCCACCGCATCGGTGGCCAAGGCACCCGTTACCGCATACTTGCTGCCGCGGTCGTTGATGTCGAGGAATATGGTCTTCACGGGCGATCAAGCATGGCCATGACGTCTTGTCTTCTATTCATGTCTTTCCGAAACCGCGTCTTACGAACGGTGATACAGATCAGACCGTCATCGATCACCGACAGGAACAATGGTATCTTGCCATCGACCGGGACCCAGTCAAGCAACTGGTAAACAAAGAGGCGCTCAGTACGATGACTTCGGCTTGCTATGGCAATCGCCCGCCCCGTCCGGGTGCTTTGACAATAGGACATGCATAAGCCGGCAAACTCCGAATTCGATCGCTAACAAGGTCTTCTTGGAGCCGATGAACAAATTCGTCAAAGACATGCCGCGTAAGGCAAGGAAGTCGCTGGGGTCTTCGAACCGTTCTTCCCACACGGGCCGACCGGCCAAATGCGGAATTTGCTGAAGGATAGCCAGACAGGCCGCAGCCGCGATGGCTTTCTCGATCAGCTCAAGCAGGGCCTTTGCCAGCACTGCCAGACGAAACTGTCAATGATTGCGTGTCGCGAGAAGAGCCACATGTGTCATCCCGGTTTTGCGCCACTTGACGACTTCTGTTCTTACTTTTTCGAGATATCAGAGCCTTAGGCCAGCCTCAACAGGGGCAACCAGACAGCCTCAATCCGTCAAAAGCTTCGCCAGCGAAATCGCCATGACCTTCGCGCTGTCCATCATGTCATCGACCCCGATCCATTCGTCTGGCTGATGCGCCAGGTCCAGGATGCCGGGGCCATAGGCGATGCAGTTCTTCAACCGTCCGATCCGGTCGATATGCTTCTGGTCGTACGTGCCGGGACTGACGACGAATTCAGCGGACCGGCCCAACACCTGATGGACCGCGTTCTGTACCGTTTGCACGATGGGCGCGTCCTCGGGGGTCATCGTGGGCTGCACTTCGAACAGGTCGCGGATTTCATAGCGGAAGTCGGGACGCCGTTCGCGCACACGCTCCATCATCTGCCTGACCTCGCGTTTGACCTCATCGATGTCCTCCTCGATCAGGAACCGGCGGTCGATCGTCAGGGTGCACCGATCCGGAACACAGGCCGAGGGAAGGCCGGTGTAATCCGCGTCCTGAACCGGCTCGCCCCCGTGAATGGCATTGATGTTCAATGTCGAGGATTTCGCCCCGTCCGGAACGACTGGCATTTCGGTCCGTTTGCCGGCCAGCAGGGGAAACAGCGTCGCCTCCATTTCTGCGATCACGGCCCCCATGTGGCGCACGGCGCAGTCGCCGAGAAATGGCATGGAGCCGTGGGCGATGCGCCCCTTGGTCTCGATCTCGGCCCACCAGACGCCGCGATGGCCCAGACAGATCCGATCCTTGTTGAGGGGTTCGGGAATAATGACATGCTGTACGCGTGCCGGGTCGAAATATCCCCGCTCTGCTAAATAGGCGACGCCGCCGAAGCCGCCCGACTCCTCGTCCGCGGTGGCCGAAATCTCGATCGCGCCGTTGAAGTCGGGGTGCATTGCCACGAAGACCTCGGCGGCGATGATCGACGTAGCCAGGCCTCCCTTCATATCGCAGGCCCCGCGCCCGTAAATCTTGCCGTCGGCCAGTTCCCCGCCGAACGGATCACGCGTCCAGCCGTCGCCTACGGCAACCACATCGTGGTGGCTGTTGAAGTGAACGCAGTCACCCGGGCCGCGCCCCTCCAAGCGACAAATGACGTTCCAGCGGGGGTATTTGTCGCTGTCACCCAAGGCCCCTTGTGCCCGGACCATTTCGACCTGCCAGCCCTGCGAGCCCATGCGCTCCTGAATCAGCGCGCAGATGTCGCAGTAATGCCTGCCGGGTGGGTTGAGCGTCGGAATCCGGATCAAGTCCTGCGTCAAGGCAATCAGCGCGTCACGGCGATTTTCGATCTCGGTCAGCAGACGATCCATTGGGCTTCCTTGTGCGTTTGGACAATCTTGGGGCGAAAGGCGGCGCTTGACCATGCCTACGCCAAGGATTCCCCATATCCGGTTTGTATAGGGAGACACGTGAATGAAAGGGACGCGTCTGCTGCCCGATTTCGAGGGGCAAGTCCACGAAAGTCAGGCGCAAGCGGCCGAGCGCCAGTCGCGGATCCGCAAGGTGAGCAGCCGAATTGGCAATGCGAACGTCCGCCAAGATGCGATGATCAAGGCGGGCAGGTTGCGCATGAAAACGCTGGCGCGCGAATTCAGACATGGAAGGGCCTGAAGGACCAGACGTCAGAACCCGAGCGTGATGCATATGACCCTGATCGACTAAGCCGACACCGGCACCAAGCGGCGAGCCGTTCTCGACCTGGTTTTCGGCGCTTGTCTGAATGCTCTGTATCAGGAGGCAGTTGTCCGAAGCATCGACCCTCGTGCGAAATCCATTGGCCAGCGCAGTGGGCGACGTGGCCGGGCGCATCTCGGCATCTGTGCGCGGTGGAGCGGTGTCTGGCGCAGATGTTTTACAACGCACTGGCGGGAAATCGGTGAACTTGATGCCATCGCCAAGTATGAATCCTATCCTATGTATATATGGCTGATGGATCAGCCATTCACCGGGCGCACGATGGATGTGAAACTGCCCTACGACTAATTCGGGATATCGGAGGTCATGATGCACAGAGTTCAGGACTTGATGACCAGTGTGGTCGGAAGATCATGATCGCGACGGTCGTCTTCCCCCTCGTTCTGCTCGCTTTGGCGGCCTGGGTCATCCCGTGGTTGCTGTCCAAGGTGATGCCCGAGGGTGTGTTCTGGCTGTTCCTGATCGGGGTGATCTCGGCAGTGGCGCTGGCGCTGATCGCGGCGGTGGGGTTCTTCGTGCTCTACGGGCGCGCAGGGGAGGCGGTTCTGGATGTTGCACCGTGGTACTTCGTGATCCTGTCGGCCCGCGCTGCGCTGGTTTGGGGGCCGGTTATGGTTCTAAGCCTCGCGAATATTCCCAAGAACTGGAAGGAGGCGGTGTGGTGAGTTCAGCGATGTCCTCGCTTTCGTATCGCTCGCAATAGCTTGCAGGTGCTGTGGTTGTTCTCGGATTTGCTTGGTGCCGGGCCGGACGCGATGAACTCTCCACGGCACCCCGACCAGCGGTCAATTCAAAGTTGCCATAGTGGTAACGGGACGACAGCCCGAAGTGTGACGCAGAAGCTCAGAGAGGTTGAGACCGCCCAAGCCTCGTTCTGTTGAAACAGTGGGTCGCGGATCGGCTGGCCCGCGATTATGCTGCTGGCATGGCGGGGGCACGCGAGTACCATTATGCGGAAAACCTGTCTTCGAGGATGCCGATCGCCCCGCGCCCGGGCCGGCCAATCAAGCGCGTGGGCTGTGGAGGCAAGGTGTGTTCGGACTGATACGGCTTTTCGCGATCCTGATGGTTCTTTTGACCGTTATTTATTGGGCATTGGTATTCTATTGCCGCGCGGGCGAACGCGACCGGTTGGAGGCGGAGTGGGAAGCAGAGCAACCGCCCTTGCCGCGCCATACATTCGTGGAAAACGGCATCCGCGAGTATCAGCGCAGCCTGCGGCGAAAATTGCTTTGGGGGGTGTATATCCTGCCTATCGGGGCCATCTGCGCCTTGATCTACTTCGTGAACTACGCCTGAGGGGGGCCTTGATGACCTATGTGAAATGGACCTTTTTTCTGGTGATAGCAGGGATCGTCGGGGCGTTCCTCCATTACACTTTGCCGCAGAACGATATCGTCCGGATCGTCGGAACAGAAAACCGCCGGATCGACTTTGGCGACAACTCGATTTTTTGGGCCTCGCCTGACGCAGGAACCCAAGGTTTGACCACCCGTGACGTGCGTTTCATCGAAACGGTGAAGCCTTCGGGCGGCGCGTCGGTCTATCGCAACGAGGACACGGGCTGGGGCTGGCCGCCGTATTTCAAGCTCGACTCGTCAAACCTTCAGGCCGAGGCCCGCGACCTGATCTCGACCTCCGCCGCGCCGCAATGGGTGGCGGTAACGCATTATGGCTGGCGGTCGGAGTTCTTGACGATTTTTCCCAATGCCATCAGCGTGCGCGCGGTTGCGGGGCCGGACACGACGTTCATTCCGTGGTTCAACATCGTCTTTCTGACAATCCTTGCCGCGATCCTCTGGGCCCTGACTGTGCGGCTGATCCGCTTTCGCCGCAATCGGATCGACCCGATCCTTGAGGATGCGGGCGAGGCGTGGGACGACGCCGGCGACGCAGTGGAGCGCAAGCGCAAAGGCTTCCGGTCCTGGCTGGATCAGTGGAAGGGCAAGCCGCGGGGCTGACGTCAGAGATGCTGGTCAGTCGTCTGCGACACCCAACTTCGCTTTCGCTTCCGGATCGACCTTTGTCGGTCCCCAGAGTGGCACACCCGACCTGAACGCGGCCCGCCCGATCATATGCGCAGCAACCGGAGCCGTGATCAGCAGGAACACCACGATCGCGACGGCCCGTGCCACGGTGGGTGCATCGGCAAACCCCGCCGCGACGGCCAGCATGATCAGGCCGGAGGCGAGCGTGCCTGCCTTGGTCGTTGCATGCATGCGGATCAGGACGTCAGGCAAGCGCAGGATGCCCAGCCCTGCCACGAAGGCAAAGAAGCCGCCCAGCAGAACGCAGACGGACATGAAGATATCAAGGATCACGGCGCACCCCCGGGATCATCCGCGCGATGCAGAGCCTTGGCGTCCGGGCGGCGGCGCTTACGCTCCACGAAACGGGCCAGCGCCACGGTCGCCAAGAACCCGATGAGCGCCAGGACTACGGCCACGTCCAAGAAAGCAGTCGCCCCGCTTTCCAATGCATAGAGCCCGCAGAAGGCGACGATCAGAACCGTCATCGTGTCCAGCGCGACCACGCGGTCAGGCAGTGACGGTCCCTTGATCAGGCGCACCATCGCCAGAATGACCCCGACCATGACCAGCACGAAGGATATCTGAACGGCCACGTTGAGGATCGGCATCTGTTCGGTCAGCGATGTCATGTCGTCTTCCTCATTCCAGCGCCTCGCGCACCCAGCGTTCCATGCCGTTCTCGATGCTGGCGGCGATTTCGGCGGGGTCGTCGGCGAACATGGCGTGAATGACCAGCGTGTTGCAATCCTCGGTCACATCCAGCGACAGCGTGCCGGGCGTCAGGGAAATCAGGTTGGTGACCAGCAAGACCTCCGCCTCTCCCTTGGCCTTGAGTGGGATGCAGATGATGCCGGGCCGGGCGCGGTGACGGGGCGTTAGCACATCCCAAGCGACCGACAGGGAAGAAACGATCAACTCGTAATGAAACAGCACCAGCAGCTTGAGCCAACGATAGACGCGGGTGAAGTAGTTGCCGGTCTGACCGAACAATGGCTGGATCACCCAGAGGGCGGCGAAGCCGACGACGAACCCGATGGCAAGGCCGCCCAACGTGAATTGCCCGGTTAACGCAGCCCAGGTGACGGCCAGCACCAGGTTGAGAAGGAAAACGCTCACTGCCCCACCTCCGGTGCGCCCAGAACGGCCGTCAGATAGGCCGTCGGGTTCAGCAGATCCTCGGCCGCCCGAGTGGCGAGTTGGACGAAGGATTCAGGGAACAATCCGATGACAACCGTCAACGCGGCCAAGCCGGCAATCGGTGCCAGCAAAACGAAGCGGTCAGCCGCCGGCAGGCTGGCCAGAGTCGGTACGGCACCTCCTGGATGCGATTTCCAGAAGGCGCGTCCCCAGATTTTCGTCATCGAGTAGATCGTCATCAGGCCAACGGCCAGTGCGGCCGCCGCCACAAGCCAAAGCTCCATATCGAGCGAAGCCTTAACCAGCACGTATTTCGCCCAGAACCCGGACAACGGCGGGAAACCAGCCAGCGAAAAGGCCGGGATCAGGAACAGGAAGGCCAACAGGGGCGCGCCCTTGTACAGGCCACCGATGTGGTCGATGTCGGTCGAGCCTGCGATGCGGTTCGCGACCCCCGCCACCAGAAAAAGGTTCGCCTTAACGATGATGTGGTGCACCAGGTAGAACACCGCACCCGTCACCGCCAAGGGTGTGAACAGCGCCAGCCCCAGCACCATGTAGCCGATCTGGCTGACGATGTGGAACGACAAGATGCGGCGGAAATCCGTCTGAGCCGCGGCCCCCAGAACACCCGTGATCATCGTCGCCACCGCGACCCAAAGCATAAGGCCGTGGGTCCAGCCGATGTCCTGCGTGAAGACCAAGGTGAACATCCGCATCAGGGCATAGACACCGACCTTGGTAAGTAGCCCCGCAAACACCGCCGAGACCGAGAAGGCCGGCGTGTGGTAGGCGGCAGGCAGCCAGAAAAACAGCGGGAACACCGCCGACTTGATGCCGAACCCGACCAGGAACATCGTCGCTATGACGCTCACAAGGCCGGGGTCGGCATCCTGGATCTTGTAGTGCAGATCCGCCATGTTGAGCGTACCCGTCACCCCGTAGAGCAGCCCGATGCCCGAAAGAAACAGGATCGTGGAGATCAGGTTCAGCGTGACATACTTGATGCCCGCGTCGATTTGCGCCCTCTTGCCCCCCATCACCAGCAGGCCAAAGGACGCGATCAGCATCACCTCGAACCAGACATAGAGGTTGAACAGGTCGCCCGTCAGGAACGCGCCCGTCACGCCCGCGATCAGAACCTGGAACAGCGCGTGATAGCCGACCCGCTCCATTTCTTCGGTGACATCCGACACCGCATAGATCGACACGGCCAGCGCGGTGATGCCGGTGATCACGACCATCACCGCCGACAGTGTGTCAGCGACCAGCGTAATGCCGAACGGTGCCGCCCATGTGCCCATTTGCGCGGCCTGAATGCCCTCGCCCAAGACCTTGGACAAAAGCATTCCGCCCGCGATCAACATGCCGGCGGACCCCGCGACGGAGATCCAGCGACCCTCGGGACCCTTGCGGAAGAAAAACGACAGGATGGCCGTACCAAAGGCGATCAGGATCGGCAGGGGAAGAAGAAGGTCGCTCACTTGTCCGTGCCCTCATGCTCAATGGGCTCGGCAAGGCGCATGTCGTCGGAATCAAGTGTGCCCATCGTCTGGTAGGCCCGGTAGACGAGGACCAGCGCGAAGGCGAAAAGGCCGAAGCCGATCACGATAGCCGTCAGGACCAGCGCCTGCGGCAAGGCATTCGCCACCCCCGGCGGAGGCGCGTCCGCTCCGTAGGCGATCAACGGCGGGGCCTCCGGCGTCAGACCGCCCGAGGCAAAGATCAGCAGGTTCGCCGCATTCGAGATCAGGATCAGGCCGAACAGGAAGCGCAGAACGTTGCGTGCCAACATCAGATAAACGGCAGCCGCCACCAGTGCGCCGACCATGAGGGCGATCAGGAATTCCATCTCAGACCTCCTCCTCCAGCGCGAAGACAAGGGTCAGGACCGAGCCAAGCACCACCAGGTAAACACCCAGGTCGAACACAAGGATCGTTGAAAGTGGTGTCCCCTTGTCCGTTTCGGTCGCACCGATGAACAGCCATTGGCCCGCGAACAGCCCGTCGCCGGGAATGAACCCCGCAAGACCCGCCAGCAGCGCAACGCCCAATCCGGAAATCGCAATCGTCTGTGGATCAACGCGCAGCGCGGTACGGGCCGCCGCGCTGCCGTGGGCTACGGCATAGAGAATGAAGCCCGTCGCGCCGATCAGCCCGCCGATGAAGCCGCCGCCCGGTTCGTTGTGCCCGCGCAGAAGCATCCAGATCGAAAAGAGCAGCAGCAGGCCGACCAAAAGCCGGGTCGCGGCGCGGACAATTAGGGAGGTCATGGCATCGGCCTCCGTGTGCCCTTGAGAAGGGCATAGGCCCCGAGGGCAGCGACCGCGACGACGGCGATCTCGCCGAATGTGTCAAGTGCGCGGAAATCGACGAGGATCACGTTCACGATGTTTCGGCCATAGGCGAGGGGGGCGGAGGCTTCCTCGAAGAAGCGTGTCAGCTCCAGGTCGAAAGGCGCTTCCAGAACCGCCAGCAGGATCAGTGTTGTCAGCGCCCCGATCGTGAGCGCCAGAAGCAGATCCCAGCCGCGGATCGTCTTGACGTTTTCGCGGTTCATGTAAGGCAGCTTCAGCATTGCGACCGCCACAAGAACCACCTGCAATACTTCAATCAGCAACTGCGTGATGGCCACGTCAGGCGCGCCGAAGATGATGAAAATCAGCGCAACACCGATTCCCACCACGCCAAGCGAGGCGACGGCGGTCATGCGGGAATTGGTGAAGGCCGTCAGGAGCGCCCCGGCCATGATGAAGATCAGAACGGCCCAGTGCTTGAACTGCAAATCGTCCAGTGTCGGCATGTAGGGCGATAGACCGGCGCGCCAGACCGAGACCGCCATCGCAACTGCCAAGGCAAGGAAGGTCACGAAGATGTAGCGGCGCAGCCGACCCGTCTGGATGATTGCAGTCAAGCCCGAGGAACCGGCGGCGACGCCGTCCATGATCCTGTCCCATCCCGGATCGAAGCGCGGCTTGAAACGGGCGAGCGCGGCGCGCAGTCGGCTGTGCGCCAGGTAAAGGATGAAGCCGACCGCGAATGTCGTCAGCGACAGCAGGAACGCGGTGTTCACTTCCTTGAAAAGATACAGGTCGACTTCGACCGCGACGCCCGCGACGGCCGCAGTGGCCGGGCGCACCAGCGCCTCGGCCCAGTCAGGCATCAGGCCGAACGTCAGGCCCAGCAGGGCGAGCAGGACCGGACCGGTCAGCATTGGCCATGGCCCCTCGTGCGGCTTGACCGGAGTGTCGGCCAGCTTGCCCGTGAAAGGTCGCCACGCGACGACCCCGCCTGCAACGAACATCAGGACAGAGGCCGCGAAGATGCATCCTGTGACCCAGACCATTGCCGGAGCCCCCAACGCGGCTTTGTACATGAACTCCTTGCCGATGAACCCGAAGAGAGGTGGCAGGCCGGCCATGCTCGCGGCGGCCAGTATCGCCGCCAACATCGTCACCGGCATCGACCGGCCCAGCCCCCGCAGCACGGTTGCATCGCGCGTTCCCGTGCCGTGATCAACCACACCGATCATAAGGAACAGCGACGCTTTGTAGAAGCTGTGGACCAGCAAGAAGGCCATCGCCGCTTCGATGGCGTAGGGCGTCCCGACCCCGATGAACATCACGAGCGTGCCGAGCGCCATGAGGGTCGTATACGCCAGCACCTGCTTGATGTCGGTCTGCCGCACCGCCAGCAGGGAGGCGAAGACTGCCGTGAAGCCGCCCGCGATCACCAGTGTCCAGAACCAGACGTCGGTGCCGCCCAGCGACGGGTTCATGCGCGCCAAAAGGTAGACGCCACCCTTCACCATGGTCGCCGAGTGCAGATAGGCCGACACCGGTGTCGGTGCGGCCATCGCGTTGGGCAGCCAGAAGTGGAATGGCACCTGCGCTGACTTGGTGAAGGCACCCGCCACGACCAGCCAGAAGATCGCAAGGTAAAGTGGATGATCGGCCAGCGAGCCTTCGATCTCGGAGATATTGAATGTGCCCGCCGCCGTCCCGATCAGAACGATGCCGGCGAGGAAGGCGAGGCCGCCGGTTCCCGTCACCAGCAGGGCCTGCAACGCGTTGCGTCGCGATTTCGCCTCGTCGGCGTTGAACCCGATCAAAAGGTAGGAGGAGACCGTCGTCACCTCCCAGAACACGAAAAGTCCAAGAAGGTTGTCCGACAGAACCAGGCCCAGCATTCCGACCATGAACGTCATCAGGTAGCAGACGAACCGGACATAATGCACGTGGCCCCCGAGATAACTCGTGGAGTAAAGTGTCACGAGCGTTCCGATGCCCGTGATCAGCAGCGCGAATGTCAGGGACAGCCCGTCCAGCAGGATCCCCAATGAAACGTCCAGTGATGGCACCCATGCCACTTCCCACGTCAGCACCCCGCCTGCGGCGACGGCGGGTATGTGTTGCGCGAGCCACAAGAACAGGCCGAGCGGCAGAAGGATCGAAATCCAACCTGCCGGCCCGCCGAGAAAGCGACTGTCTGTCCCTTGGTTCGCCATCAAACCCTCTTTGTTGGGGGAGGAGATAAACGAAACCTTTGATTGTTCAAGAAGGTAGTTTATCTTATGTTTGATAGTGACAGCCTATTGGTCAGAAATGCCTACCCTGCAACAATTCCGATACCTGGTCGCGGTTGCCGACACGTTGCATTTTCGCCGTGCGGCTGAATCCGTGAACGTGACGCAACCGACGTTGTCCACCCAACTGCGCGAACTGGAGGACAAGCTCGGCGTGCAGTTGGTTGAGCGGTCCCGCTCCGGCGTGACGCTGACGCCCATCGGCGCGGACGTCTCGGCGCGCGCGCGCGGCGTCCTGCGGGACGTGGCCGACATTGCGACCCTAGCCCGCACCGGGGCCGACCCGCTCGCGGGTACGATCCGGGTTGGAGTGGTCGGGTCGCTCGGGTCTTATTTTCTGCCGCTGGTGATCCCGGCGTTGCATGCGGCCTATCCCAGGTTGAAGTTCTATGTGCGCGAGGGCGTGGCGCAGGACCTTCTGACGCGGTTGCGGGACGGGGCACTGGACCTGCTGTTCTTTCCGACGCCGCTGGACGATCCGAACCTTGCTGTCGCGCCCTTGTTCCACGAGCCGTTGCTGGTTGTCCTTCCGAGCGACCACCCCCTGACCGCAAGCACTGTCGTCGATCGGGCGGCCTTGCGCGGTGAGACTGTGATGACACTGGAGGCCGGGCACCGACTGCACGAGACGGTTGCCGCCCTCTGCGCCGAGACTGGCGCGCATCTGTCCCTCGATTACGAAGGGACATCGCTCGATACGCTTCGGCAGATGGTGGCGACGGGGTTAGGCCTGTCGGTGCTTCCGGCACTTTACGTCCGGTCCGAGGTCGCGCGCGAAGATCTGGTGACGGCGCGGGCCCTGTCGTCCCCGGCACCCGGACGCGACATCGGCATGGTCTGGCGCCAGACGGCGGCGCATGGGCATGCTTACCGGACCTTGGCTGCGGTGATCCGGAAGACTTTGACGCTGGGCGCGCCGGAGGTGCGGGTCATCGAATAGCTGAAGCTGGCCCGCCGCGCGTCGGGCCGCGCGCCGGGGATAATTCGGAAAAGAAGATTTGGTCAGGTCCCGAAGGGAATCCAGATCGTTTGCACGTCCGTTGCCGCGGTGAGGAAAGGGTCCGCATCGGTTGCGGTCCAGTCGCGGGTGCGCCCGTTGTTGACCCAAGTCCGCTTCAGGTCGACGGCGGCCTCGCGCTCGATCGTGGTGGATATATCGGCGGCGGAGAAACTCCAGACCGCATCGATATCCATGTGCCCGGCCATCTGCGCGGCCAATTCCGCGTGGTCGCCGGTCAGGATATTCAGCACGCCGGCCGGAATGTCCGACGTTTCGATGACCTGGTACAGGTCCGTCGCCGTCAGCGGCGCGCTTTCCGGGGCGACCAGCACCAGCCGATTGCCCGTCGCCAGAGTCGCTCCAATCACCTGGGCCATCGCGATCAGAGGGCGATCCTCGGAGGCGAATGCCCCGACCACCCCCCGTGGCACATTGAGCGCCAAGGCCATTCCACCCGTCGGCACGCCCAGGGTGCGCCCGTCATACTTGTCCGCCCAGGCGGCCCAGCGGAACAGGTGGCGCACCGCCTCCGCCGTTTCGCCTTTGGCCCCGGTCTGGGCCGTCAGGCGGGCGTCGAAGTCTGCGGCGCGGGCCGAGAGGTTCTCGGCCAGATAATACAGGATCTGAGCCCGAAGGTGGCCGGTGGATCCACTCCAGGCTTTGGCAGCCTGTGCTGCTTCGACCGCGTTGCGCAGGTCTTTCCGATTGGCGATGCCCACCTCGCCCACGGCACCCTTGGGCCCAACGACAGGACGGGTATAGCCGCCGTCGGGGCGGGCCTGCTTGCCGCCGATATACATCTTGGCGGTTCTGTCGATATCGTCCGGAGCGCCAAGCTCGGCTTTGTAGGTCTTGATCGCCGGCATCTTGGCCCCGGTCGCCGGGCGCACGTAGGCGCGCAACCCCGCAACTCCGCCTTCGCGTCCGAAACCGCTCTCTTTCATGCCGCCGAATGGGGCGGCGGCGTCCAGCATGTTGGTCCCGTTCACCCAGACCACGCCCGCCCGGATTTTCGGTGCCGTATCGAGCGCGACATCGATGTCCTGCGACCAGACCGAGGCGGCCAGGCCATATCGTGTGTCGTTGGCGAGTTGCACAGCTTCGGCCGGGGTGCGGAACGTCGTGGCGGCAAGGACGGGGCCGAAGACCTCCTCGGCCATCAAGGGGTCGGACCCGTGCAGGTCGGTCACCAGGATCGGCGGCAGGTAGCAGCCGTCCGGACATGCGCCGCGTGTAATCGTGCCTGAGGTGCGGGCCAGCATCGCCTCCACGTTCGCCTTGTGATCGGCGTGGATCATCGCGCCCATGTCGATCGCCTTGTCCAGCGGATCACCCACGCGGATCTTGGACATGCGGGTCTTGAGGCGGGTCAGAAAATCCTCGGCGATGCCCTCCTGCACCAAGAGCCGTGCGCCGGCGCAGCAGACTTGCCCGCCATTGAACCATATCGCATCGACAAGGCCCTCGACGGCGGAGTCGATGTCGGCGTCCTCAAAGACGACATAGGGGGACTTGCCGCCCAACTCCAACGTCACGCCCATGGCCCGACCCGCCGTTTCGCGGCGCAGAATGCGGCCTACTTCGGTCGATCCGGTGAACGCCAGTTTGTCGATTTCGGAGGCCGTCAGCGCGGCCCCGGTCGCACCGTCCCCGGTCACGATGTTCACGACGCCCGGCGGCACGCCAGCATGGTCGCAGATGTCGGCAAAGGCCAGCGCGGTCAGCGGCGTCCATTCGGCGGGTTTGAGGACAACCGTGTTGCCCATTGCGAGTGCCGGTGCGATTTTCCAGGACAGCATCAAGAGGGGGAAGTTCCACGGGACGATCTGCCCACAGACGCCCCAAGGCTGCGCGTCGCCCATGGTCTCTTCGCGCAGTTCCGCGTGACCTGCGTGGTGGTAGAAGTGTCGCGCCGCCAAAGCCACGTCGATGTCGCGCGCCTCCCGGATGGGCTTGCCAGTGTCGAGCGTTTCCAGAACGGCAAACAGACGGCCGTGCTTTTGCAGCCCGCGCGCGATGGCATAGAGGACGCGCGCCCGGTCATGGTCCGGCGTCGCGGCCCAGCCCTTGGCAGCCTTGCGCGCGGCTTTGACGGCGGATTTCACATCGGCCTCGGTGCCCTGCGTGACTTCGGCAAGCACTTCGCCCGTCGCGGGGTTCACCGTTGCGAAGGTTTTGCCGGGCTTTTGCCGTTTGCCGTCGACGAAATGCCCAAACCTGCGCCCATGGCTGTCCAGCCAGGCATCCGCCTCGCCGCGTCCCTCGGGGGCGGGACCCCAGTCCATGCTTTCGAAAATTTCGGCCACGGTCATTTTGCGCCTTCTTTGCTACCTAAACATGCCGGGGAGCGCGAGAGGCTGACCCCCGCACCACCCCATCACCCCAGCGGGTGCCTATAGCCGGCCGAATATCGACCTGTTACGTGATGCTCCAACTGCCGTTCAATGTCGCCCAACAGGGATGAGGCCCCGAAGCGGAACAGGTCGGGGCGCAGCCAGCGGTTGCCCAGTTCTTCCTTGAGCAGCGCCAGGTAGGTGATCGCGTCCTTCGCCTTGGATACGCCGCCCGCCGGTTTGTAACCGACCTTGAAGCCCGACATCCCCTCATAGGTGCGGATCGCGCGCATCATGGTCAGCGAGACGGGCAGAGTGGCGTTTACGGCTTCCTTGCCGGTGGAGGTTTTGATGAAGTCCGATCCTGCCATCATCGTCACCATGCTGGCCTTCATCACGTTCTTCAGCGGTCCAAGTTCTCCGGTCGCAAGGATCGCCTTCATATGCGCGTCGCCGCAGGCCTCCCGCATTTGGCGCGTCTCGTCGTAGAGCGCCTGCCAGTTGCCGGTCAGAACGTGACGACGGGAGATGACGATGTCGATTTCGGTTGCACCGGCGGCGACACTCTCCTCGATCTCCCGGATGCGCAGGTGAAACGGCGACAGGCCCGCCGGGAAGCCGGTGGAGACGGCGGCCACGGGGATGCGACCCTGCACAGCATCGACGGCAGTGGGCACCATTTCGTGATAGACGCAGACAGCTCCAGTGGTGAGGTCCGGCAGGCCGATGGCGTCCAGCAGATCGGGGCGGACGGGTTGAAGGGCCTTGGCGCACAGCCGCCGGACGCGGCCCGGCGTGTCGTCGCCTGACAGCGTCGTAAGGTCGATCATGCTGACTGCGCGGGCTAGCCAGGCGGCCTGATAGTCCTTCTTGAGCGACCGGCGCGCGGAAAGGGAGGCGGCCCGGCGCAGGGTGGCGGGGGTGTTCACGCGCACCGCCTCGACCACGGCGGGGTCGAAGGGCAATCCGGCGTTGCGGGGCAAGTCTGTGGCAGTCACGCGCAATCCGTCGCTTGGGCTGAAATTAGGGAAGAATTCGTTGCATGGTGTCCTGCCAAGTGCAACCTTGGCACTCATCGTGAAACGGATCACTTTTGCGGGTCACCGGAATGAACCGGGCCGCATTTCGAAGGTCGACCCCGGCGCGACCGCTCTGACCGGCGCGCTGATCTGGAAAACCGCGTGGCCTGATGTTGGATATTTGACGGCTCTGGCCGCGTCATTGGTGCCGAGAACTGACAACGGTCCGTGGATCACGCGTGGCCTTGGCTGGTCGTTGGCGATCCGCCGGCCAAAGGAGCCGTTGCATAGGTCGTTGATGTCAGGGGCGCGTTTGGGCGCGATCAGGTTCGTACCGCACGACAATTTTGTCGATTCAGCCGTCTGCCCTGACCGTTCCCGCGAATTTTTCGAAAATGCCGGAAGAGCCGCCAACGACATGGCCGTCTTCCAGAAGTGTCTGCCCGCTGCGCAGCGGCTCCACGAACCCCCCGGCCTCGCGCAGGATGAGTACTCCGGTTGCGTAGTCCCAAAGGTTCATGCCGCGTTGCCAGAAGCCGTCCAAACGACCGGCGGCCACATGACACAGGTCCAGGGACGGCACGCCTGACTGACGCACGCCGGCCGACGCGGGCAGCAGCTTTGCCAGATCCTTTATCGCGGCGGGCAGGTACTTCTCGTTCGCGGCGGGCAGGTTGGTCGCAAACAGGCTGTCGATCAGCGCGACCCGACCCGCCACGCGAAGGCGTGTGCGCCCGTCGAGCCATGCTCCGGTACCCTTCTCGGCCCAGAACAGCTCGTCGCGCAGCGGGTCATAGGTGACGGCCGACGCGATTTCGCCCTTATGTTCCAAGGCAATCGAAACGGCCCAATGGGGGGTTCCGTGCAGGAAGTTCGTTCCTCCATCCAAGGGTGTCACGATCCAGTTGCGGGTCGGGTCGATGCCGTCCACGTCGCCCGCGGCGGATTTCCAGCCGTAGTTGACGCGGGCGTGGGACAGGTCTTCGCGGATGATCTCCTCGGCCTTTGCGGCGGCCTTTTGCGTAAAGTCGCGCGGGGCCTTGATGCCGGTCTGAAGGTTCTCGACCTCGCCGAAATCCTTCAGCAGGCTGCGACCGGCCTTGCGCGCGGCCTTGATCATCACGTTGAGGTTGGCGCTGCCTTGCTGCATCTCGTCGCTCCGGGGTTCAGTCAGAGGCTGCCTTTAGCGGAGGTCGACGGGGGGGGCCAGCCCCCGAAAGCCTCCGAAGGGGCGACGGGCGTGCATTGTTAACCGCCCGTTTACCATTCTGGCGGTAGACTTGGCTGAAGTGGCTTCGCGGGGCTTTGCGCTGAATGAAACAGACCGGTTCGAAACTGTCCCGCCTGACCGACCTGGTGCAGGACCGGTGGCTCTCGGGCGGAAAACGGCGGGATATTCCGACCTATTCCCCGCCACAGGGATTTGGCGAGGCGGCGCAGTTCGGACTTGCCGACCTTGAAGCGCGCATCCCTCCCCGCGATGCTGCCACCCAGCCTGCGAATGCACCGCACTGGCAGAGTCGCAAGCGCCTGACCGAGACAGAAAGCGCGGGCGGAGGACTGGTTCGGCAATCGGACGGGTCCATGCGACCGCATTACTGGGGCCACCGTGAACGGCTGCGAAAGCGCTTCCTTTCAGGTGGACACGCGGTGATGCCGGAATATGAACTGCTTGAACTGATCCTGTTCAACGCGATTGAGCGGATCGACGTAAAGCCCCTGGCAAAACGGCTGTTGGCGGCCTTCGGTGATCTAAACGGGGTGATCGCGGCCTCCGAGCGAAACATTTTGCGTGTCGATGGCGCGTCCGCCAAGGTCTATCTTCAGCTGCGCATCGCCGAAGCTTTTGCGCACCGGATGGGGCAGGCAAAGATCCTGGACAGGGAGATCCTGTCGTCTTGGACGGATGTCGTCAGCTATTGCCGGACAACGATGGCCCATCGCGATACCGAGCAATTTCGAGTTCTGTTTCTGGATCGGCGCAACCGGGTCATCGCCGACGAGGCGCAAGGCGAGGGTACCGTCGACCACGTCCCCGTTTACCCCCGCGAAGTTGCGCGGCGCGCGCTGGAGCTGAATGCCAGCGCGTTGATCCTGGTTCACAACCATCCGTCGGGCGACCCCACACCTAGCGGTGCAGATATCGAAATGACGGCCAAGATCGTTGCGGCCTGCGGGGCGCTGGAAATCGTGATTCACGACCACATGATTATCGGCAAGGAGGAAGAAGTCTCGTTCCGTTCGCTTGGATTGATCGAGGACGGGGCGGCCTGAACCGCCCCGGTCCTGACGTCAGAAGTTCTGTGGGAACATCGCGCGCTGCGCGGCCTCGTCCATCTCGGTTTTGAAGGCGAACTTCTTGGCCCAGTCACCGGCTTTCGCGGCGGCTGGCCGGGTGTTCACTTTGTCGAACCAGGCCTGGACGTTGGGATAGTTCGACAGGCCGCCCTGGCCGTCCATCACGAAGCCCGCCGCGCGGACCCACCCCCAGAGCGCGATGTCGGCGATGCCGTAGTTCGGCCCACCGAGCCAGTCAGACTGGCCCAGCCGATCGTCGAGCACGCGGTAATGGCGCGCGATCTCCTTGGTGTAGCGGTTCGTGGCATAGGCGCTGTCGGTGTGGACGCGGGTGAAGTGAACAGCCTGCCCGGAATAGGGGCCGATCCCCGAAGACACGAAGAAGAACCACGACAGCATCTCGCCCACTTCAGGACCATCGGCGGGCAGGAATTTTCCATGCTTCTGCGCGAGGTAGAGCAGGATCGCGCCGGAATCGAACACGGCCTGACCGCCGTCGTCGATGGCCGGCAGCTTGGCGTTGGGATTCACGGACAGGAAGTCAGCGACGTGCTGTTCGCCCTTGCGGGTATCGATGGGCACGATCTCGGGGGTCAGGCCCAGCTCCTCGATCATAAGCGCGACTTTGAAGGAGTTGGGCGTGGTGTGGAAATAGACTTTCACGAGGGGCATCCAGGACATGAGTTCGATTGGCCCGCACTTGGCGGCGCAGCGGAGGTCAGGTCAACGCGGATGCGGTGCGTCAGTCGCGGATAGCCTGTGCGGCCCAGATCACGCCTTCACGTTCGCCCGTTGCAGCTTGAGCGGTTCGGTTCGCATCAGGCGCAGCACGTTTGCCATGAAGGGCTTCGTCGCGTCTGTTTCGCGCACGGCAGCATATAGTCGGCGGGTGATGCCATGTTCAGTCAACGGGCGCGTGACGTAATCCGAATTGTAACGCACCTCTCGCACCACCCAGTCGGGCAGGACGGCAACGCCGCGGTTCGACGCGACCAACAACAGGATCACTGCGGTCAGTTCAACCTGTCGGATAGCGGCGGGCTCCACGCCGGCCGGGGTCAAAAGTTGGGAGAATACGTCGAGGCGGGGCCGTTCGACCGGGTAGGTGATCAACGTTTCGCCCACGAAATCCTCGGCCTGGATAAAGGGCTTGGAGGCCAGCGGATGCACCGAGGACGCAAGGAAAACGGGCTCGTAATCGAACAAGGGCGCAAACTCGACGCCCGGCAGATTGCTCGGATCCGAGGACACGACAAGATCGACCTCCTCCTTCTGCAACGCAGGCAGGGCCTGGAACTGAAGGCCCGGGCGGATATCGACATCGACGTCGGGCCAGGCGCGCCGGAATTGTTCGAGGACCGGGAACAGCCATTCGAAACAGGCGTGGCATTCGATTGCGATGTGCAAGCGCCCTGTGCGCCCGGTCTTTAGGCCTGCGAAATCCATCTCGACGGCCTCGATCTGGGGTAGAACCTCATTGGCGAGCCGTAACAGGCGTTGCCCTGCAGCGGACAGCGTCATGGGCTTGGACCGTCGCACGAACAGCTCCATCCCGATCTGCTCCTCCAGGTTCTTGACTTGGTGAGACAGCGCGGATTGCGTGATGTTCAACCGCTCCGCTGCCCGTGCCAGGCCACCGCAATCGGAGATCGCCCGGATAGTGCGAAGATGACGAAATTCGAGGTGCAGTTTCATCGTGTCGGTGTCCGACTCATGTTGATGATGAACATTATGAGGCTGTCTCACGAAACTTCAATCGGGCAAAATGACTGCGAACAAAAGGAATCCGCCATGCCCGTCCCGTCCGTCTCTTTCGAATTCTTCCCGCCCAAGTCCCTCGAAGGTTCGTTTCGGCTCTGGGATTGCGTCAATACGCTCGCCCCGTTGGCCCCCGAATGGGTCTCGGTGACCTATGGTGCCGGTGGCACCACACGCGAGCTGACCCGCGAGGCGGTCGGGGCCCTGGGCAAGCAGTTCAACCTGCGCGTGGCGGGGCACCTGACCTGCGTCGATGCCAGCCGGGAAGAGACGTTAGAGGTCGCGCGCGGCTTTCGCCGGGCAGGGGTCGAGGACATCGTGGCCCTGCGGGGCGACCCGCCAAAGGGTGCGACGGGCTTCACGCCGCATCCGGATGGGTTCAAGACGTCCATCGAATTGGTCGGCGCGCTGGCCGACCAAGGCTTTACCGTGCGTGTGGGGGCCTATCCGGACAAGCATCCCGAGGCGGCGGACGCGCAGGCCGATATCGACTGGCTGAAGGCCAAAATCGACGCCGGTGCCTCCGAAGCGATCACCCAGTTCTTTTTTGACGCCGAGACGTTCCTGCGCTTCCGTGATCGCTGCGCCAAGGCAGGGATCGACGCGCCGATCGTTCCGGGCCTTTTGCCGATCGAGAACTGGGCCAAGGCGTCGAAATTTGCCGATGCTTGCGGTGCGGTGATTCCGGACGATTTGCGCGCCGCTTTCGATGTCGCCGAGCGGGACGGGCGGACCGACCTTCTGGCCATTGCGCAGGCGGCGGAGCTGGCTGACGCGCTGACCGTTGAAGGCTGCGATCACCTGCATTTCTATACCTTGAACCGGCCGGAGCTGACGCGCGATGTCTGCCTTGCGCTTGGCTTGGCCGCACGTAAAGCCCTGAGCCGCGTGGCCTGAGGCCACTGGTCTCGCTGCTCGGAGAGAGATAGCATCCCCGGATGGCTTGCCTTTCCGGGGATTTCTCATGTTCGCACCGACGCCAGATCGCTTTGCAACGCGCGACCAGCTTCTGTCGATGTCTGGACTGGCCTTCGTGGAGGCGATCCTCGACGGCGAACTGCCGCCGCCGCCCATCGCGAAGCTTCTGAATTATCATCTGACAGAGGTCGGGTCAGGGCGCGTTGTCTTCGCAGGGACGCCGATGGTCGATCACTGCAACCCGATGGGCACGGTTCACGGCGGCTGGTACGGCACACTTCTGGATAGCTGCATGGCGTGCGCGGTGATGACGGGCGTCCCGCAGGGCAGCTTTTACACAACGCTGGAATACAAAGTGAATCTGGTCCGGGGCATTCCGCTGGGCACCGAGATCATGGCGGAAGGCAGGGTTCAGCACTCGGGCCGATCCACCGGGGTTGCCGAAGGCTGGATCCGGGGGGCGGTTGACGGAAAGCTCTACGCAACCGGATCGACGACCTGCCTGATCATGGCGGGGTAATCCGAGTACTTGGAAAGCAGAGATGATGCGCGACAGGATCGAAGCCAGTTTTGCACGGCAGGGAATGATGCGGACGCTCGGGGCGTCGCTGGAACATGTTGGCGAAGGCGTCGTGCGCATCGCGGCCAACGTGACCGAGGCAAGCGCGCAACAGCACGGGGTGGGCCACGCCGGGCTGACGTTTTCACTTGCGGATTCGGCGGCTGGCTATGCCGCGCTGACGGTGATGGAGCAGGGTTTCGAAGTGGTCACATCGGAGTTTCGGATCACCCTTCTGGCCCCTGCGCGCGGGCGTCTGGTTGCCATGGGGCGGGTGATCCGGCCCGGTCGACGCCTGATCGCAGTGGCGGCGGATGTGCACGGCGACGACGGGGCGCATGTGGCGACGGCGCTGGGCACGATGGTGCCGGTCGAGGTGCGGACATGACCGGCGAGCACGATATTGCGGTTCTTATGGTTACGCTGGACCCGGTCTTGGACGCCGAGACCTGGGTCTTCGTGACACTGGACGACCGCGAGCGCGCTGATGGAATCGCGGCGCGTATGCGGTTCGAGGAGGCCGAGGGCACCACCCTGATCGTCAGCGAGGCCGTTGCCCTGGCCGAAGGGCTGGATGCGGTGTTCCCGTCGCGGATGATCACGTTGAACGTGCATTCGGCGTTAGATGCGGTTGGCTTCCTGGCCCCGATTGCCAACCGACTGGCGGCTGAAGGGATGGGCGTGAACCCGGTGGCCGGGTTTTTTCACGATCATCTGTTCATTCCGGCGCACCGGGCCGATGACGCGATGCGCACCCTGCTGGAGATGCGCGATGCCGCACGTGACGGGATGTCCGGTTAGCCGTCGCTGCGGGTCTCATCGACGATCGCTTGCAGGCGGTCGACCTCGACGAAGCCCGGCACACGCGTCTCGCCGATAACAAAGCTGGGCGTGCCGGTGAACCCGAGGGAGTCGGCAAGCTGGCGCGAGGTTGCAAGATGCTCGTTCACCGCATCGCTTTCCATGTCGATGCGCAGCTTCTCGGCGTCGAGGCCCAGTTCCACGGCAATCTGCATGACTGTCGTCTCATCGACCCGCGCGCCCGAGGTCATGAGCGCCTCGTGCATTTGTGCATATTTGCCCTGTTCACGGGCGGCGAGCGCGGCGCGGGCACCGAAGACGGAGCCTTCCGAAAGAATCGGCCATTCGCGGTATACGAGGCGAACGTCGGTGTCGTTGGCCAGCAGTGCCTCGATCTCGGGACCGGCGCGGCGGCAGAAACCGCAGTTGTAGTCAAAGAATTCCACGACTGTGACCGACCCCTCCGGATTGCCAATCACCGGAGCGTTCGGGTCGTTTTCCAGTATGGCGCGGTTTTCCGACAGAGTTGCTTCCGCCTGTGCCTCGGCCGCGGCGGCGTCGCGTGCCTGAAGGATGGCCACCGCTTCCATGACGATCTCGGGATTCTCGAGGATCGCTTCGAGGGCGAGCTGCTTGATCGCGTCCTCGGTCAACTCCTGCGCGGGGGCGGCTATGGGTGCCGCAAGAGCGATGCTGAGGCTCAGAACGGGCAGGAGCAGAGAGGTCGGCGCGCGCATGGGCTGTCCTTCGGACGAAAATATACAATCCGTCACAAGGTGCCGCGCGGATGAGACGGACGCAACCGCGTCGGGCGGGGCAGATGGTCACGTTCCCGTCAAATCGTCACGGCACCTCTCGCCCACCGGTGATCGCTTGCATATGCAGTGGTTATGATCCGCTTGATAATCGTCTTTGCCCTGTTTTTTGCCACCCCGCTGGTCGCCGCCACCTCGGACCCGGTGCGGGGCAACGCCGTGCAGGCGCGCCTGCTGACTGTCGAAGATGGGGTGAGCCCCGGAGAAGCGACCGTTTCAGCCGGGTTGCAGGTGACGCTGGACGACGGATGGAAGACATACTGGCGCAGTCCCGGCGAAGTCGGCCTGCCCCCCGACCTGGACTGGTCCGGGTCGGACAATGTCGCTTCAGTCGATCTGGCCTATCCGGCACCCACCCGGTTCGTTGCGTTCGATATCCAGAATTTCGGTTATGCCAAGGAAGTCGTCTATCCCCTGACGGTAATCCTTGAGGATCCGGGTGCGCCCGCGCGCTTGGCTCTGCGCGCGAACTTGCTGGTTTGCGCCGAGCTTTGTATTCCAGAGACGCTGGACATGGTGCTAAACCTGCCTGCCGGGGGCGGCATTGATGCCGCAGCTGCGGCGACACTGTCCGACTGGATTGGGCGCGTTCCGAAGACGGGTGCTGAAGCGGGGCTGGCTTTGGAACAGGTGCACCTTGACGACGCGGCGTTGACACTGACGGCGACGTCGGCGGTGCCCTTGGTGAATCCTGACATATTCCCCGAACACGGCGACTACGCCTCCTTTGGGACGCCGAAAATCACGCTGACCAATGGGGGGCGGGCCTTGCACGCCGTCTTGCCGGTATTGTCGCCGGGGGATGGTGCGCTGACGCTTACGATGACCGACAGCGGCCGCGCGGCAACCATGGAAGCGCCGTTGGGTGCGACGGCCCCGCCGGTTTCGCGGCAGACGTCCACGCTGTGGTGGATGATGGTGATTGCGGCGTTGGGCGGGCTGATCCTGAACGTGATGCCCTGCGTTCTGCCGGTCCTGTCGATGAAATTTGCGAGCGCCTTGCGGGCGAGAGACAAGAGTGCGGCCCGCGTGCGCGGCGGCTTTCTGGCCTCTGTTGCCGGGGTGCTGGTGTTCTTCCTCGGGCTGGCGGTCGTCATTATCGGGCTGAAGGCGGCGGGGGTCTCGGTCGGCTGGGGGGTACAGTTCCAGCAGCCGGTCTTTCTTGCGCTGATGATCGGTCTTATCGTTGTCTTCGCGGCCAACATGCTCGGCTTTTTCCACGTGAACCTGTCGTCGGATGCGATGACGCGGATGGCCAGAACCGAGGCGCATGGCGGCTGGGGCGGGGACTTCGCCACCGGCATGTTCGCCGCCGTGATGGCGACGCCCTGCTCCGCCCCGTTCCTCGGGACAGCTGTGACCTATGCGTTGACGCACGGGCCGCTGGAGATCGTTGCGGTCTTCGCGGCGATGGGGTTGGGACTGTCGCTGCCGTATATGCTTGTCGCGCTTCGTCCCAGTCTGGTTCAGCGGCTGCCCAGGCCCGGTGCCTGGATGCGGACGGTTCAGCGGATGCTGGGTGGCGTTCTTCTGCTGACGGCCGGGTGGTTGCTGACGGTGCTGGCCGCCAGCGCGGGATGGACGAACGCATTGATTATCGGCGTCCTGGCGGCAGTCTTGTTTGCCGGGCTGGCCTTTGGGCGAAATGTCTGGGCCAAGGTGGGCGGTGGCATGATCGCGGTCGTGCTGGCCGCAGTGTTGCTTCCCGTGCCGGACCGGGCGCAGGCGCGTGTCGACGCGGGATGGGAAGTCTTTTCCGAGGAGCGGATCCAGGCTGAGGTCGCAGCGGGCGAAACGGTCTTCGTCGATGTCACTGCCGATTGGTGCCTGACCTGCAAGGCGAACAAGCGGTTGGTACTGGAGCGCGGCGCGGTGGCCGATGCCATTTCGGGCACGGTCGCTTTGCAGGCCGACTGGACCCGTCCGGACGAGGAAATCGCTGCATTCCTGAGATCGAATGACCGTTTCGGCATTCCGTTCAACGCGGTCTATGGCCCCGGCGCGCCGGAAGGCGTGGTCCTGCCCGAATTGCTGACCGAAGATACTGTGCTTGAGGCGATTGCCCGCGCGGGCGGTTAGGCCGATTTTGAGCGGGTGACCCGCCGGAGGTGGTGATCGACCAGCGCAGTCTCGTCCTTGGTCAACACCTGTGTGCGGGGGTACTGTGGCGCGGCACGGTCATTGCGGATCGGGGTCTCCCACCCGACCGTGGTGTCGAAGAACCGGGTTACGCCATCTTCGCCGAATTCGCGCAGGAAGCCCTGAACCACGACATCGAGATAGCTGAGCAGGATCGGGCGGACATCCTTGGGGGTGCCATGAAGGTCGGTCGGGATGTGATATATCTGTGGCCCTTCTGGCAGCATCGCGCGCAGGTAGCCCGTCTCTCGCAGGTCCAGCGCATCCCACGCGCCGCCCGGCACATCTGCCGCCAGCCCGTCAATCGTCGATCCGTCGTGCAGCTCGCCGGTCAAGAAGGCGACCGGGTTGATTGGCGTTGCCCGCCATGCGCGGCGCCAGCCCGTGACCGTCATCGGTTCTGCCGTATGGTAGGTGTGGGTCTGCCGATTGACGAGGCTGCCATACCCGAAAAAGCGATTCATGTTGGTCTCTCATATTCTTCACTTGCTTGGAGCGGACTCGTTTCGTATCGGAAACGGGCACGCCCGGGAGACTCTGTCCCACGGACAGGGCCGAAGGAGCAACCGCCCCGGTAAACTCTCAGGCAAACGGACCTGGTGTGCACAAAAACTCTGGAGAGAGCCCCGAGAGGGGCCGCCGAAGGGATAGCGATCTCAGGCGCAAGGGACAGAGGGGGCATCGAAACGGGCCGTACGGCCCTCAGGAGGTGCTGCGTGTCTGATCCGATTCCCCTGCCATTGGCCAGCCTTCATGACGAACTGGGCGGTAAGATGGTGGCCTTCGCGGGCTATTCGATGCCCGTTCAGTATCCTGCGGGTGTCATGGCCGAACACTTGCACGTTCGCGACAAGGCTGGCCTTTTCGATGTATCCCACATGGGGCAAGTGATCGTCCGGGGTGAAAATGCTGCAGCTGCCCTTGAGCGCCTGTTGCCCGTCAACGTAGTCGGACTGGCCGAGGGGCGACAGCGCTATGGCCTTCTAATGCTGCCGGACGGCGGTGTGGCCGATGACCTGATGTTCGCCAACCGGGGTGACCATCTGCTCTTGGTGGTGAACGGCGCGATGAAGCATGCCGATATGGATATCCTGACGGCGGGCCTGCCGGATCTGGAGATTGACCTGTTGGAAGATCGCGCGCTGCTGGCGTTGCAGGGCCCCGCAGCGGAGTCGGTTCTTGAGGCATTGGTGCCGGGCGTTGCTGCGATGAAGTTCATGGACGTGCGTAGCTTCGATTGGAACGGCGCGGATCTCTGGGTCAGCCGGTCGGGCTACACCGGGGAAGATGGCTTTGAGATCAGTGTGCCCATCGCGCAGGTCGAGGTATTTGCCCGCGCGTTGCTGGCGGATGACGACGTGCTGCCCATCGGGCTGGGTGCCCGCGACTCGCTTCGGCTGGAGGCGGGCATGCCGCTTTACGGCCAAGACCTGACGGCGGAAATTTCGCCGGTCGAGGCCGATCTGACGTGGGCCATCCAGAAGGTCCGCCGCACCGGTGGCGACCGGGCAGGCGGCTTTCCCGGCGCGGACCGCGTTCTGGCCGAGCTGGACGATGGCCCCAAACGGCGTCGTGTCGGTCTTCTGCCGCAGGGGCGGGCCCCGATGCGCATGGGCGTGACGCTGTATGCTTCTGAGGACGCGGCTGACCCCGTGGGCACCGTGACCTCGGGCGGGTTCGGCCCGTCTGTGGGCGCGCCAGTTGCGATGGGTTACGTTCCCGAGGGCACAGCGACGGGCACCACCCTCTATGGCGATGTGCGGGGCAAACGCCTGCCCGTCGTCGTCACCGATCTTCCTTTCCACCAGCCCCGCTACAAGCGTTGAACCCCGGAGACCCCCATGAAGTATACCGAAGACCACGAATGGCTTGACGACAACGACGGCGTCATCACCGTCGGCATCACCGGCCATGCTGCAACCCAGCTAGGCGACGTCGTGTTCGTGGAACTGCCCGAAGTGGGCCAGACCGTGACCAAGGGCGAGGAAATCGTCGTGATCGAAAGCGTCAAGGCTGCCTCTGATATCATGGCCCCGCTGGATGGCGAAATCACCGAGGTGAACGACGCACTGGCCGAGACCCCGGGCCTCGTGAACGAAGATGCCGAAGCCGCGTGGTTCTTCCGGATGACGACCACTACGCCCGAAGAGATGGAGTCCATGATGGACGAAGACGCCTACAAGGACCTGATCGGAGACTAAGCGGTTTTCGCCTTTCGAGGCGAACCGACAGCGGCACGGTGATGGTCGCATCCGCGACCGTCACAGCCGCACCGCGCATTAAAAGCGTTCTGCCAAAAGCTGCCAAACCCGGAGACGAGCCGTGACCAAGCTGACCGACTACGACACCTATGACTTTGCCAACCGTCGCCACATTGGCCCGTCTCCATTAGAAATGGAGGAGATGCTGAAGGCCGTCGGTGCGGACAGCCTGGACGCGCTCATTGATGAAACAGTGCCCAAGTCGATCCGGCAGAAGGAGACGTTGCCTTGGCCGCAGATGACCGAGCACGCAATTCTGGCCCGGATGCGCGACCTGGCCAGCAAAAACCGCGTCACGGTCAGCATGATCGGCCAAGGCTACTCCGACACGGTCACGCCCCCGGCGATCCAGCGGAACATCCTTGAGAACCCGGCGTGGTATACCGCCTACACCCCCTATCAGCCCGAGATCGCGCAGGGTCGGCTGGAGGCGCTCCTGAACTTCCAGACGATGATCAGCGATTTGACCGGCCTGCCGGTCGCAAACGCCTCGCTGCTTGACGAATCCACCGCCTGTGCCGAGGCGATGGTGATGGCGCAGCGTGTCGCCAAATCGAAGGCGATGGCGTTCTTCGTCGACGAAAATTGCCACCCGCAGAACATCGAGGTGATGCGCACGCGGGCGGAGCCCCTTGGCATTCAGCTGATCGTCGGCCCGGTTGCAGACTTGATGCCCGAGCAGGTCTTCGGAGCGATCTTCCAGTATCCCGACACCACTGGGGGGCTGCGTGACCTGACACCGCAGATCGAAGCACTGCACGGCGCGAAGGCGTTGGGCATCGTTGCGACGGATTTGCTTGCGCTCTGCCTGCTCAAAGAGCCGGGCGCGATGGGCGCGGATATCGCAGTCGGGTCGGCGCAGCGTTTCGGCGTGCCGCTGGGCTATGGCGGCCCGCATGCTGCTTTCTTTGCCTGCGCGGACGCCTACAAGCGGTCGATGCCCGGCCGGCTAGTTGGCGTGTCGGTCGACAGCCATGGCAATAAGGCCTACCGCCTGTCGCTTCAGACCCGCGAGCAGCATATCCGCCGCGAGAAGGCCACGTCCAACGTCTGCACCGCGCAGGCGCTGCTTGCCGTGATGGCCAGTTTCTATGCCGTGTTCCACGGTCCTAAGGGCCTTCACCATATCGCGACCCATGTTCATGCCCACGCGACCGCCCTGAGCGATGCTTTGGCCGGGGCGGGGTTCGACGTGGCCGACGGGCCAATATTTGATACCGTGACCGTCAAGGTCGGTGCGATGCAGGGCGTGATCTGGCAAGCCGCCCGCGCGGCCGGGATCACGCTGCGCAAGCTGGGGGCGGACACGCTGGTCCTTGCCTGCGACGAAATCACCGACGGTGATATTCTGACCCGTCTGCTGGGGGCCTTCGGAGTGGAGGCCGCAATTGACCCGCGCATCGATATCCCCAAGGCGTTTCAGCGGCAGAGCGACTATCTCACGCACCCGATCTTCCACATGAATCGGTCCGAGGCCGAGATGATGCGCTACATGCGTCGCCTCGCCGACCGCGATCTGGCGCTGGACCGGTCGATGATCCCGCTCGGCTCCTGCACGATGAAGCTGAACGCGGCGGTCGAGATGATGCCGGTGACGTTCCCCGAGTTTGGCCGCCTGCACCCCTTCGCGCCCGTGGAGGACGCGCTGGGTTACAAGGAGATGATCGACGAATTGTCGGCGCGTCTGTGCGTGATCACCGGCTATGACGACATGTCGATGCAGCCTAATTCGGGCGCGCAGGGCGAGTATGCTGGGCTGTTGACCATCGCCGCCTACCACGCGGCCAACGGGCAGGCGAACCGGCGTATATGCCTGATCCCGACATCGGCCCACGGCACCAACCCGGCGTCGGCGCAGATGGCGGGCATGAAGGTCGTGATCGTGAACGCGGCCGAAAACGGTGATGTCGACCTGGATGACTTCCGTGCCAAGGCCGAGGCCGCGGGCGACGATCTGGCGGGCTGCATGATCACCTATCCCAGCACGCACGGCGTGTTTGAGGATACAGTGCGCGAAGTCTGCGAGATCACGCATGCGCACGGTGGTCAGGTCTACCTCGACGGGGCCAACCTGAACGCGATGGTCGGCCTGTCAAAGCCGGGAGAGATCGGGGCCGACGTATCCCACCTGAACCTGCACAAGACCTTCTGCATCCCCCATGGGGGCGGCGGTCCGGGGATGGGCCCGATTGGGGTCAAGGCGCACCTCGCGCCCTATCTGCCGGGCCATCCGGAAACAGGTGGTGCGACGGGCCCGGTGTCGGCGGCTCCCTATGGCAGCGCGTCGATCCTTCCGATCTCCTATGCCTACGTGATGATGATGGGGGGCGAAGGCCTGACCAATGCGACGAAGGTCGCGATCCTGTCGGCCAACTACATCGCGGCACGGCTCAAGGGGTCCTACGACGTGTTGTATGGCGGGCGCCGCGGGCGCATCGCACATGAGTGTATTCTTGACACGCGACCCTTTACCGAAAGCGCGCATGTCACCGTCGACGACATCGCCAAGCGACTGATGGACAACGGGTTTCATGCGCCGACCATGTCCTGGCCTGTGGCAGGAACCCTGATGGTCGAACCTACGGAGAGTGAGCCGAAGCCCGAACTGGATCGGTTTATCAACGCGATGCTTGCCATCCGCGAGGAGATCCGGGCGATCGAGGCGGGCGAGATGGACGGTGAGAACAACCCTCTCAAGAATGCACCGCACACGATGGAGGATCTCGTCCGCGATTGGGATCGACCCTACAGCCGCGAGGCCGGGTGCTTCCCGCCGGGCGCGTTCCGGGTGGACAAGTACTGGCCGCCGGTCAACCGGGTCGACAACGTGGCGGGCGACCGCAACCTGATCTGCACCTGCCCGCCGGTCGAAAGCTACCTCGAAGCGGCGGAGTAGCCGACGCGGTCGGGCGGCTGCGCCGTTGCCCCCATGTCAGGGGGCAGCGGCACGCACTGCGTCGCGATCCTCGCTGAGTTCGAGCGCGGCATCCGACCGCTCCAGCGCCCTCCTGGAGACTTCGCGCGCAGCCAGCCGGATTTCCGGGTCCTGGTGCGACTCCAGTCGGGCCAGGGCTTTTTGAAGGGTCAATTGCACTTCCAGCAAGGCCGACCCGTCGCGGGCGATGGTATCGAACGCGACATGCATCGCTTCCGAGCCGGATGCCTGACGCACACGCAGGCCGGGCAGCGGGTCGTCGACGGGTTTGCTTGACCAAAGATCCAGCAGCCGGGACTGACGGTTGATCACGTCGACGGCGGTCTGCGGATCGTTCAATCCGGGGGATAGGGCGCGCTGACCGATTTCCGACATGACTTGAAGGCCAAAGACCGGATCCTGATCGAAGGAGCGCAGCTCCCCGATGACGATGTTATCCAGCAGATCGTCATCATCGGCCTCCGCCTTTGCGACGCACAGCACCGGGTCGCCCGGGCCGACCCAGTCGCCCGGCACGACGAGAACATCAATCTGTCCGTCCTTGCCGGCGCAATCGGATAAGCCGTTCACGTCGATGTAGCGCACATAACCGAACGCGGAGCCTTGCAATTCCCGCCCCCTCGCCGCCTCGTCGATCGGTAGAGGCGTACAACCGAGATAGGGTGCCTTGGCCATCGCCATCAGCGCGTCGCGCGTGGTCGCCTCCACCCTTCCCGTAGTCTTTTCAATCGACCCCAGCGCGGCCAGTTGCTGCACCCAGCGGATGAGTGCCAGGATCACGGTCAGTGTCACGACAATCGTCACGAAATAGATTACTGGAAAATCCAGGTCGCCATATAGACCGGCGTTGATCACGATCCGCGACGTCAGGCCGAAGACAAAGGCCCCGATGAAGGTTGCGAGTACCGATTGCGTCCGTCCATCCTCGCGCAGCAGGCGGTGGGACCGGGGGGTTGCCTGACTTGCAGCGAATTGGTGTGCTGCGACCATCACCGACAGCGAAAACGTTGCCACGACCAACATCGAATTGGTCAGGATCGACAGCAATTGCAGCGTCGGCTCCTCCCCCATGAGGTTTTTCAGTCCGTCAGGCAGAAAGGGAGACAGGACGGGCGCGATGCCTGCGGAAACCAATGCCAGAAGCGAATAGAGCGCAACGCGTGTCCAGATCTGCCGCGTAATGTCACGGAGCTTCCATACGGCTTTGGATAGGGACATTACGGATGCTCCGGATGACTTGGACAAGAGGGCACGGCATCACGTTTCAGGCCCTGATCGGTTGCTTGACACGCCCGGCACTCGTGGCCATATCGAGCGCCGTTGGGGTCGTAGCTCAGTTGGTAGAGCGCGTCGTTCGCAATGACGAGGTCAGGGGTTCGATTCCCCTCGGCTCCACCACTTAAATCCCAAATATCTATATTTTAAAGATTTGAGGCGTGTTGGCTTCACCCATACCATATACTCTAGGATTTCAGATCAAGAAGTTGATTGTTCTGATCTGACGCTATGACCTCGTTTCTATCATAATATATGATGGATGTTGTCGCTACGATTCCACCCAAGCCTGACATGATGAGCGAGGACACCGTGCTTCGTCATTGACGCAGGCGAATGAATTTCACGGCTCTGAAAACGCTTCGCTATCATTCGGTCTGTCGATTCCGTTGCTCGATAGAGCGCAAATCTTCGGTGTTGTTCCCAAATCGAGTCAGGCAGTTGGCTGTTTCTGATCTTGAAAGGGCCGGCTCCCGGCTGGTCTTGGGCTAATTCGCCCCTCGCAAGCGTGACTTGTAAGGGTGGAAAGCGGGCGTTCGCTGCAAGTGTGAGGCAAATCAGGCAACTCCCGATCAGCGGACGCTGAGGGGCACACATCCCTGGTCGGGCTCGTCAAACCCTTTCAAGTTCCCGTTGCGGACGGAAAATGGCCAAGAGCTTCGTCAGGCCGAATTTGCGATCTTCTTAGGTCACTGGGCCCGCGGGACCTAGCAAATTGCGGCTGGCCTTGTCGCCGGTCGAGCAGCCGATGGATAGCCAAACCTCGTCCAAATAGCAGCCTATGGGCTTGGTGCGGAAACGTTCGCCACGGTTGTGGCCGACGAGGTGTTCGCCAACTGTGTTCATACCGCCCTTGCTCCAGCACTATCAGGACCACCCGCAATTACATCGCTTGACGGGTACGCGGTGCCGCCCAAGACGCGGTAGTGACTGATGGGCACACCGTGGCAATGGCGTTATGAATGGCCGGATGTCTGGGCGGCGAAACACTTGGTTGTAGCGCCTTGCCGCCCCCGCTACGATCCGGATCAACAAACAAGAACAATAGGGCCAAGTTATGAGTCACGGGGGGGCGATCCTTCTTATAATCGCGGTGCTGCCCTTTGTCGGAGCACTGTTGCCGGGGCTCATGATACGAGCTGGGCGCACCGTTTGCGCAATCTCGACGGCGGTGCCGACATTTCTGGCTTTGACGATGCTGGTCGTCCTGGCTCCGGCCGTGCTTCGGGGTGAGGTGATCCAAGGCGAGATCGAATGGCTGCCGCAGCTTGGACTGTCGGCCTCCTTTTTCCTTGATGGCCTGGGCCTTTTGTTTGCGGGGATGATCCTTGGAGTCGGCCTGCTGATCACGCTCTATGCCCGGTTCTATCTGTCGGGCGAAGATCCGATGGGGCAGTTCTACACCTATCTTCTGCTGTTCCAAGGTGCGATGCTGGGTATTGTCCTATCAGACAACATCCTGCTTTTGCTGATTTTCTGGGAGCTGACATCGCTGTCGTCTTTCCTGCTGATCGGATTTTGGAAGCATTTGCCAGAGGGCCGGCAAGGCGCTCGAATGGCGCTGGCCGTCACGGGCGCGGGCGGTCTGGCGATGATCGCGGGGATGCTGATCCTCGGCAACATCGTGGGAAGCTACAATCTGACTGATATATTGCAGGCTGGTGACCTGATCCGTGCTTCAGAGTGGTATCTGCCTGCTCTGGTCCTAATCCTTTTGGGTGCATTCACCAAGTCGGCGCAGTTTCCGTTCCATTTCTGGCTCCCGCACGCCATGGCCGCGCCAACGCCCGTCTCAGCTTACCTGCATTCCGCTACCATGGTTAAGGCGGGAGTGTTCTTGATGGCGCGCATGTGGCCAGTGCTCGCGGGCACGGACGCGTGGTTCTACATCGTCACGACGACGGGTCTTGTGACAATGGTGTTGGGCGCGCTGATCGCGCTTTTCAAGGACGATTTGAAGGCGCTTCTGGCCTTCTCGACGGTCAGCCACTTAGGCCTTCTGACGATGCTTCTGGGGTTCGGCACGCAGCCCGCAGCTGTCGCAGCTGTCTTTCACATCATCAACCACCTGACGTTCAAGGCCGCTCTCTTCATGACCGCGGGCATCGTGGATCACGAGACCCATACGCGCGACATCAAACGATTGGGCGGGTTGAGGCACTTGATGCCGATCACCTTCCTTATTGGAACGGTCGCGGCCCTTTCGATGGCGGGCATTCCGTTGTTCAACGGGTTCTTGTCCAAGGAAATGATGCTGGAGGAAGCATCGCACACCGATTGGTTCAACAGCCCTTACGCAGTCCCGATCATGGCCACGATCGGTGCGCTCTTGTCGGTCGCCTATTCCCTGCGCTTCATCTTCCATGTCTTCCTTGGCCCGGTGCGCGACGATTATCCGCGCAAGCCCCACGATCCGCCCTTCGGCATGTGGGCAGCGCCCGCTCTGCTGACTGTTCTGGTGATCGCCATAGGGGTTGCCCCGTTCCTCGCCGAAGGGGTCGTGACCTCCGCGGCGAATGCCGTGACCGGCGCAGACCTGCACCCGCATTTGAAGATCTGGCACGGGGTCACCCCGGCGCTTTGGATGTCGATTGCCGCCGTGGTCGGCGGTGCGATCCTGCTGTCGCAGCACCGGCTGCTTGAGATGCTTTGGATCGCTCTGCCGAGGCCAGAGGCGAAGGCCATTTTCGATCGCCTGGTTGCGGCCATCGTCGCCGCTGCACGCTCGATCAGCGAAGTGAGCCACAACGGCGCGATCAGCCGATATCTGGCGATCTTCACCATAACCTCCGTGGGCCTTGGCTGGTTCGCCTATTCCTCCAGCGGCCTCACCGCCCCGACCCGAGGCCTGCTGCCGGTGCCGCCGGTCGTGGCCGTGGGTTGGATCATGTTGATCGTCGCCACCATCTCGGTCGTGACCATGCATCACCACCGCTTCCGCGCCTTGGTCCTGATCGGGATCATCGGGCTGACGATATCTGCGGGCTTCGCCTATCTCTCGGCACCGGACCTTGCGTTGACGCAGATCTCGGTTGAGACAGTCACTATCATGCTGCTGCTTCTGGCGTTGCATTTCATGCCGAAGATGACTCCAAAGGAAAGCTCGTCGGGGCTGAAGCTGCGCGACGGTGTGATCGCTCTGGGTGCCGGCGGCGGAGTGGCGGCGTTGGCCTATGCGTTCCTCATGCGCGATATCGAGACGATCTCGGACTACCACCTCGCCAACAGCTATGAGGGCGGCGGCGGGACCAACGTGGTCAACGTAATCTTGGTGGATTTCCGCGGCTATGACACGTTCGGCGAAATCATCGTGCTCGGGATCGCGGGTCTTGTGATCTATGCTGTAATGCATGCTTTGCTGGACGGCCCGGCGGCGCGGAGGTTGAAGAATACAGACTACTCTCAAGATCGGTCGCGCGATCGCCACCCCATGATGATGGTCGTCGTCACCCGCGTCCTGATGCCCATTGCCATTGTTGTGGGCGTTTACATCTTCCTGCGCGGCCACAATCAGCCGGGGGGCGGGTTCGTCGCGGGGCTGGTGATCGCAATCGCCCTTTTGATGCAATACATGGCTTCCGGCTTCGCCTGGACACAGGAACGCAAGCGGATCGAATACCACATGATGATCGGGCTTGGCATTGTGATCGCGGGCCTGACCGGTGTAGGCGCATGGCTCTTCGATCGGCCATTCCTGACGAGCGCGTACACCTATATCCATCTGCCGCCAATTGAGGAATTCGAGCTTGCCACGGCCATGCTGTTCGATCTTGGCGTGTTCCTGACGGTGCTGGGTGCGGTCATGCTGATGCTGTACAGCCTGAGCCGTATTGCCCGCTTCGCTGGCGAGACGGTGAACGTCGGACCGATGGACTATGACCCGGGCGAACCGGCCCAAGACAAGGCGGAGCGCTGATATGGAGCTTATCGTTGCAAGCAGCATCGGCATTCTGACGGCTGGCGGGGTCTACCTGCTCCTGCGGCTCAGAACGTTCGCGGTCATCCTTGGTCTTGCGCTGCTGTCCTATGCGGTGAACGTCTTCCTGTTCGCCAGCGGACGGCTTGCGATTGACCAGTCACCGATCCTCTCGAAATACGGCGAGGCGAGTTATACCGACCCGTTGCCGCAGGCGCTGGTGCTGACCGCGATTGTCATCTCCTTCGGGATGACGGCGGTTCTGGTGATGATCGGGCTTGGCGCGTATCTGGAGGCCGACACCGACAGGATTGATATCGAGCCTGAAATCGACCCTGAAAAGGAAGATGCAGAAGCCCGGAAGCAGAGGCTCGCGTGATGCACTGGATTATCCTGCCAGTTGTCCTGCCGGCCCTGCTGGCTCCTCTCATCGGGTTCGTGATGCGCTGGGACATCACGTTGGCGCGCGCGGCGTCGGTCGCCGGCACGGCGCTCCTGCTGGCGACTGCGCTGGGCCTGACCTTTCTCGCGGCGGACGGCGCGACCCATGTCTACAGGCTGGGCGACTGGCCCGCGCCGTTCGGAATCGTCCTGGTCCTAGACCGTCTTTCAGCATTGATGGTGCTTCTGACCTCGTCGCTTGCGCTGATCGTTCTGGTTCATGCAATCACGACAGGCTGGGACGCACGGGGCCGGCATTTCCATGCCTTGTTCCAATTCCAACTCATGGGCATTTGCGGCGCATTCCTGACCGGTGACATCTTCAACCTCTTCGTTTTCTTTGAGGTTCTGTTGATTGCGTCCTACGGCCTGATGATCCACGCCGGTGGGAAGGCGCGGATGCGTGCGGGCCTGCAATACGTGGTTATGAACCTGGCCGGATCGACGCTTTTCCTTTTCGCATTAGGGACGCTCTACGCCTCGACGGGCACACTGAACATCGCCGATCTCGCCGTGCGCATCCCAGAAATCCCGGTCGAGGAGGCCGCCCTTGTCCGGGTCGCGGTGATCTTGCTGTTGATCGTCTTCGCCGTAAAGGCGGCGCTTTTCCCGGTGCAATTCTGGCTGCCCGCCACCTACGCGAACGCCCCCGCGCCGGTTGCAGCCCTTTTCGCGATCATGACAAAGGTCGGGGCTTACGCGATCCTGCGGATCCATACCACGGCGTTCGGACCCGGTAGCTCCGGAACGGAGGATATTGCCGCCACGTGGCTGTTCCCGGGAGCCATCGTCACGATTGCCTTGGGGGCCTTTGGGGTCCTTGGGGCGCGCCGCCTGATGCCGCTTATCGCCTTTTCGGTCGTGGGGTCGATGGGTACCTTGCTGGTGGCGGTTGCGGCGTTCTCGCCCACTGCGACAACCGCCGCACTCTACTACATGGTTCATTCGACCTTCGCGGCGGCCTGCCTGTTCCTCGTTGCCGACCTCATCGTCACACGGCGGGCGGCGGATACGCTCCGCCCGGAGCTCCCAACGCTCCAGAACGGTCTCTTCGCGGCCCTGTTCTTCGCGGCAGCAATCGCCATGGCCGGCATGCCGCCGCTCAGCGGCTTCCTCGGCAAGCTGCTCGTCCTTGATGCACTGAGGGAGCCTGGCTTGATCGGGTGGGCCTGGGCAGCGATCCTGTTGGGGTCGCTTCTGACAATTGTCGGGTTTGCCCGCGCAGGCAGTAACCTTTTCTGGAAATCCACAGCTATGACTGCACCTCCAACCGAGGAAGACGCCGACGCAGACGCCGTCTTGGCCCTACCGCCACCCGCGACGGCGGGACAAATTGCACCAGTCATGATTGCTCTGGCTTCCTTGGCGGGCCTTGCAATCTTCGCCGGTCCCGTGACCAACTATCTGGGCGATACCTCCACCCAACTCTTCGATCGCCAAGGGTATGTCGACGCTGTCCTCGGCTCCGTTGAGGAGCGCTGAGCAATGCTGAAACGTCTCATTCCTCACCCTCTCCTAAGCCTTACCCTTGTCTTGGTTTGGCTTGGTCTGGTGAACACGCTTACGCTGGGCAACCTGATCCTCGGCGCGGTTTTCGGCTTGGCCATCCCGATGCTGACGGCGGCCTATTGGCCCGACCGTCCCGCTATTGCACGGCCGCTGAAGGTCGCGGAATACATTCTGGTCGTGCTTTGGGATATCATCGTGGCGAACGTCTTGGTGGCCAAGATTATCCTGTTCAAGCGGGAGCCTGCGATACGTTCCCAGTGGGTACCCATCCCCCTCGAACTCAAGTCGGCCGAGGCGATCACCGTCCTCGCAGGCACCATCACGATGACCCCTGGAACGGTATCCGCGACGCTCGCGGCCGATGGCAGCGCGATCCTTGTGCATTGTTTGCACACCGACGATCCTGCTGCTGTCCGCGACGAGATCAAGGCCCGTTATGAGCGTCGCCTTTTGGAGATTTTCCCATGATAGAATACGCTCTTATCTTCGCGGCCGGCTGCTACGGTATTGCTCTTCTACTGGACCTTTGGCGCATGGCCGTCGGCCCAGACGACGCCGACCGTATTCTCGCGCTCGATACCATGGTGATCAACGTGATCGCCCTTTTGGTGCTATATGGGGTCTGGCGCGGCACTGCGATCTATTTCGAGGCCGCGATGCTGATTGCGATGGTGGGCTTCGTGTCGACAGTCGCATATTGCCGCTTCCTGCTGCGCGGCGATATCATCGAATAGGGCTGGAAACATGAACTTTGCTACAGAACTTTCCATATCGATTGCCCTTGTTGTCAGCGGCATCTTCGGCTTCGTGGGATCCTACGGACTGGTCAAACTCAAAGATACGCTGCAACGCCTGCACGCACCGACCAAGGCCACGACCCTCGGCGTTGGCGGCGTCCTGGTTGCGTCAATGATCTTCTTCTATGCCAAGACCGGGTACATCTCGGTGCACGAGCTTCTGATCTCGCTATTTCTCTTTCTGACGGCACCGATCACGGCGAATTTCATAGCCAAGGCCTATTTGGCCCGAAATGTTCGCCAAGAAAATCTGCCTGAGAACGAAGGCGATTTCGGGTGGTCGGTCTATGACGACCCACCGGACGCGGATTCGGATCGTTAGCGAAATTGATAGGACCATTTGTTGGCAATGCGGTCGTTGAGTGACCCCGAATGCTGCAAATTGCGTGAACGACCGCTGAGGAACGATACACTTCAGCATTTGGGCGCTTGGTTAAAATCCGGTTTTAGCCGCGAGCGGACCCTCGCTTCGGCATGCCCTGGCGTCTGCTGTGCGGGACACATCCGCCGAGCCACGAAGCAACCCCACTCCGCTATGCGCGAAGTTTGCGGGCCTTCAATCCCGCTTTCCGGAAGCAATTCATCTCTGACCGACCTTGTAGTTCTTGAAGAGCGTCTTGTACTCGCGTGGTTGCGAACGCCAGTACTGGTGCGGGGCATCGATCTCGGCCCCCAGTTCCGCTGCGGCGTGCCAAGGCCAGCGCGGATCATAAAGCATACCCCGCGCAAGGGCGATCGCATCGGCGTCGCCATTATCCAGGATCGCTTCCGCATGTGCGGGGTCGGTGATTAGGCCTACGGCTATGGTCGGCAACCCAACTTCGTCCTTCACTCTCGCGGCTAAAGGTACTTGGTAGCCGTCGGACAGTGGGATCTCCTGTCTCGGCGACACGCCACCGGAAGAGACGTGAATTGCCGCGCAGCCGCGGCCCTTCAGAACATTGCCGAACGCGACCGTGTCTTCTATGTCCCAGCCGCCCGGGACCCAATCTGTTGCAGATACGCGAACCCAGACCGGGATATCTTCGGGGACGGCGGCCTTGACCGCATCGAAGACTTCCAACGGGAAACGCATCCGGTTTTCCAGACTGCCGCCATAGTCATCCGAGCGCTGGTTTGCGATGGGCGACAGAAACTGATGCATCAGGTAGCCATGCGCCATATGCACTTCGATACCACGAAAGCCCAGGGCCACGGATCGCCGGGCAGAGGAGGCGAAGTCTTCCCGAACCTTGGCAAGACCCGCGTCGTCGAGCGCTACAGGTGCATCCTCTCCCTGCGCATGGGGCAATGTGGAGGGCGCGACGGCTTTCCAGCCATCGGGTTCATTCGGCGGGATCTGTGCTCCACCATCCCACGGTGCCTGGCTAGAGGCCTTGCGCCCGGCATGGGCAAGCTGGATGACTATGGGCGAGATGGCGTACTTGGTTACTGCGTCCATCACGCGTTTAAGCGCGGTTTCATTCTCGTCGGAGTAAAGGCCCAGATCACCCGGCGTGATCCGCCCCTCGGGTGAGACGGCCGTCGCTTCGATCACGAGAATTCCTGCTCCTGACAGGGCAAGGTTGCCCAGATGGATAAGGTGCCAGTCCTGCGCGTTTCCGTCGATGGCAGAGTATTGGCACATCGGCGCAATGACGATCCGGTTCTCAAGCTCCAGCGGCCCAAGCATCCATGGCGAGAAGAGATTACTCATTCGACCTTTTCCTTGTTCAGTCGGGGGCAGTGAATAGCCCCTAGTTTCCTAGACGCCTTCCTGGTTCACGTTGCGCTGTGTGTTTTCGAAGTCGACGGGTGACAGCATCCCGTTTCTGACATGTTTGCG
>NZ_FNPX01000011.1 GCF_900107415.1 Jannaschia faecimaris | reverse complement strand
CATTCCACCGTACTTCTTCTTCCAGCGATAATAGGTTTGTTCAGTCACGCTGATCTGACGGATCGCGTCAATCCGGGGCATGCCTTGCCCCTCCAAAACTTCAACCTGCCGTAATTTCACGACAATCTCTTCGGGCTTGGGTCTCTTAATCGCCATCTCGGGTCCTCAGCTGTCCTAACTATAGGGGCGGACCACTTCAAAGGGGGACGCTCAGGCCGTTCGTGATGGCGATGCGGACTTGGACCTCGGCGACTTGTCGGTCGAAGTCCCAGACCGTGGCAATGGTGGTCGTGACATGAGTAAGGTCCTTCATTGTTTGATTATAGGTCTAGGATGAGCTCTTCGGTATCTTTGGCGGGGACGGCGCAGCAGATCAGCACTTCGTCCTCGCCATGTTCGGCGGTCACTGGCGTGCGGTAGGCAACATTGCCGGACAGTTTTTTGGTGATGCAGCTCCCGCAAAATCCGCTACGACAAGAAAATGGGGGTGTGACCCCATGTGCTTCGGCTGTTTCCAGCAACGTAGCTTCGCCTTTTTCCCAATGCTGCTCATGGCCGGACTGCGCAAACTTCACGACCGCAGTGTCGGCTTCAGGTTCAGGTTCAAATGCTGTGACGCCCGCATCAGCACGGCGTTTGAGCGCTGCGGGACCAAAAGCCTCTGCGAAAATGCGCGCATCGCGGGCACCAAGATCGCGTATTGCGTCATACACGGCCTGCATAAACGGCGGCGGACCACATAGGAAAAAGTCGTAGTCATCAAAGGACAATTCGGCCCGGATCAGATCTGGGGTGATGTAACCCGTCGCGTCATAGTCCGTGCCTTGCACTTCGCCACCTCCGGGATGGCCAATGATCGACACATATTTGATCTTGCCGTCACTTTGGATTTCTGCTGCGCGGAACTCTTCCAAAAATGCCCGCTGATCGGTTGTTTGGGCGGCATGGAAAACCGTTAATGGCCTTGTGTAGCGTTTGCGCACGCTCTCGTTCAGCACGTGGCGTGTCATCGATATCATGGGGGTCACACCGACACCGCCCGCGAACAAAACAGCAGGACGTTTCCCTAGGGCGTCAATGTAGAACGCGCCTTTGGGAGCTTTTGCTTCGATCACATCACCAATTCTCAGAGTGTCGTGCAGGTGGTTTGACACTGCACCGCCTGGCTCACGTTTGACGGAGATGCGGTAGCCCTGATCAGCAGGGGCAGACGAAACTGTATAGGTACGTGTTTGCGGCTTGGCATTCTCGGGCGTGACATGAATTGTCAGAAATTGGCCTGCCTCAAAAGGCAACAAAGGTTGGCCGTCCTCCGAACCAAACGTGAATGAGCGAATAACACTGCTTTCATCTTTGATGGCGGTCACCTTCAGAGAACGCCACGCAGCACGTTCGGTCTCCATCTTTTGACGGGCTTCAGCTTGGTTCCAATTGTCGGCCATAAGGCTGTTGGGGGACCACTCGGTGAATTCTGCCCGGAACGGCAGGGCGTCACGGATGCGGATGCCGTGATCCAAAGTAAACCTCCAGCCATGCTCTGCTCCTTTGAAGCAGGCGATCTCACGCGCGTCTGCTTCAAACACTTCTGCTGTACCCGTTAGCATCAAGACATCACCCGTTGTGTAGTCGGGGAAAAGCAATCCTGCTTTGGGATTTACCAAGAAGTTCCCAAGCGTGTTGAAGAAGTTGTTGCCGGAAAAATCGGGAACGATGATTGCATTACCTTCAACTTTGACAAAGCCCGCCTGTCCGCCGCGATGAGACACATCAGCGCCCCGCGCTGTAGGGTTCTCGCCTGTGTCCGAGGAGCTGGCGACATAGAGGGAATTGGCCTGTGCGATGAAGGTTTGCGCTGCCGCGTCAAGCTGCGTGAACCGTTGCGTCGTTGTCCGGTCAATCTGCGCATTTGGACTGCGCACGAAATTAATGTCTTGCGTTTGAATGTACTGCGGGCAGTTACCGAAGGACTGCACGACATCAAGCGACACCCCACCATCGTTAACCGCACGCACAGTCGCGTTCATCCGGTTGCGACGACGCGTCGAAAGTTCGATCCCGACAAGCCCAACGGACGCACCTTGTTTCAGGTTCGCGGCTAACGGGTCATCGGCCAACGGCGTAGCATCAAGATCGAGACGCTTGTTATTAGGCGACGTGATAAAGTTCGGACCGCCCACGAGCATCGACGCCCAAGGCCATCCATCGCGATCTAGGCTACCCACAAGAATGAACGGGATTTTCTCGTAAAACTGACGGTGCTGGTCGGGCATGAAATGACGGATAGCGATCTTGCCAATGGCCTCCATTGCTTCGCGTTTACCGGCCCGCTCCTGCATCTCGCGCTCGCCTGAGTGGAACTGCGATGTAGTGATTGTTGACTGAGCATTCATGACGAACCTCAAAATTTGAACGATGGATAGAAGGCCCAACCGGGGGAAGGAACCGGTTGGGCCAGCGTTGGGTTAGGCCGCGTTTTCTGCGTTCAGACCCACGGGCGTTGACTGCATTGGGACAAAGCCATCGAGGGCTTCGATGTTGGTCAGCAACTGGCGCACTTTTGGGTATGGATCGAGCGAAACGTCGCCTTCCGGAGCGTGGGCCGTGTAGCTGTAGATGGCCACATCAGCGATCGTTGGTGCATCGCCGACCAACCAGTCACGTCCTTCAAGGTGTGCATCCAGCCTGCCAAGGACTTTGGCGGCTGTTTCATGAGCAAAGCCCTTGTCGAGCGGGGCTTTGAAGACATTGATCAGGCGCGCCGCTGCTGGACCAAAAGCAAGCTCGCCTGCTGCCAGGGTCAGGAACTTTTGCACTTCTGCTTCGCCAACTGGGTCATTGGGAATGTAGGAGGGGGCGTATTTGCGGGCGAGGTAAACCAGAATGGCGTTACTATCGCTGACAACCGTGTCGCCGTCTTCGATCATTGGAACCTGACCAGCAGGGTTCTTGGCAAGGTAATCTTCGGACTTGTGAGCACCACCACCAAGATCGACATTGATGACCTCATGATTGATGCCAGCAAGACCGGCAAAGAGCACCACACGGTGGGAGTGGCCAGAGAGAGGGAAGCTGTGAATACGAACTGCGTTGGGCATCTGAATTTCCTTTGTCATGAAGCCAGAGGACGTCTCCGGCGATGAAAAGAGATATCTTGAAGAGTATCGGGCGATAATATACCCAATCAGGGACTGTTTATGAACGTGATGTGGGTAATGGACATTATTGTGGGCATGAAGACGTTTGCTGCTGTTGCTGCGCATAAATCCTTTACGGAGGGTGCACAGCAGGTTGGCATCAGCACTAAGCTAGCCAGCAAATATGTCGGTCAGCTTGAAGAACGGCTGAATGCGCAACTGTTCAACCGGACCACGCGCAGCGTCACACTGACCGACACAGGGCGTTCTTACTACGATCGATGCTTGCCACTGATTGAACAATTCGATGAGTTGGAAGGGCTTGTGCAACAGCGTCAGACTGAACTTGCAGGGCGTATCCGAATTACCGCACCTACAGGATACGGATCTTCACAACTGGTTCACCTGCTGCAACCGTTTCAAGAGGCGCATCCGAAAGTATCAATCGAATTGCACCTCTCGGATCACCATGTGTCTTTGGTGGAAGAAGGTTATGACCTCGCGCTCCGGTTTGGGGTTTTGAAGGATTCCAGCCTTGTAGCGCGCAAACTGATGGACATGAGGATCATTTGCTGTGCATCGCCAGACTATCTTCAGAAGAATGGCCTGCCGAAAGAGCCCGCAGCGCTTTCGACCCACAATTGCCTTTTGCAATCATCGGCATCTCCGACCGATCATTGGGAATTCAACGGGGCGGGAGGTGTCTACACCGTCCCTGTTTCGGGCAACTTCCGGGCCAACTCACCGCTCGCGGTTGCGAATATGGCGGCGGAAGGCTTGGGCGTCGGGCGGGTGCCACTTTATACCGCACTGCCATTCCTCAAGGACGGGCGCCTTCAGGTTATTTTTGAAACCGAAGAGGCCAAAGTGGTGGGGCTTTATGCCGTTTACCCACCAAGTCGTCACTTAACAGGCCTCATTCGCGCCGTGATTGACCACCTTGCCGTGCAATTTTGATCCCCCCCAAAACGGACGCCATGTCGCCGCAACCCAAAGGGAGCGGTTCGCCAGGCCGGACATCGACTTACATGGGGTTGAAGTCCGTTAAGTCCCGCAACTTGGTCATAGGCCCTGTTGAGTCTGCTGCAGTTTGCAGCAATGTCCGCTTTTCATGCTGCGTTGCGATATGGGTTTCTCATCCCATGCGGAGACAGAGATGCCGCAGACGCAAACAGCAAATTTTGATTGGGTCTGCTTTGGGCTCAAAGCTGCCGTTCGCTGCCCGGAGCACCGAGGTCCGCTATGCGGACAAAGCGGACATTTGTTTCAGCGAAACAAACGACCGCTTTCAGTGACTGGATTAGAAGGCGGAAAGTACCATCAAGGGTAGATTTCCTTCTACCTTGGTGACGCCGAGCGATCAGTCAAAGCTGGTTCCCAAGCGGCGCGCCCGGCCTGCGCGCGGGTCAGTCCGATATCTTCCAACAAGTAATCGGGTAACTCGTGCAGTTGGCGATACTGCCGCTGGTTGCGCAAATGGGTGAAAACCGCCCTTGCGATCAGGCGGAACAGGTTGGAACTCGGGGTTCTCGGGGCCAGCGGAAAGGCTCGGACGAGGGTTGTAGTCAACATTATATGGGCTTTCTGTAGGGGGTCCGGATTTAAGGCCGGCCCTAGATTGAAGTGTTCAGGCTCCGGAAGGAGCCAATTTGGGGGCATGACTGCAATTGGCCGAAAATGAGGGCCGGTCGGTGCTGGGAAAGAGTGTGGGTGCTCGCGAAAAAGCCGCACCGATTGGCTTTGCCCGAACGCGCGAAGGGACGGTGCGACAGACCTTGGCGGAATTCGGCAGGTGATTGTCGTCGACAGATGCCTCACAGCTTGGCGTTATCGCGGAGATGGACGCTGCCCGGTCGCGATCGAACGTCAACAGATGGCCAAAGCTGGCCGATTTGAGGAACGCCTCGATCTGCGGTTGAGCGGCGCAGATACGCATTTGCCCGCGCCTGCCTTGCAACAGCTTGGCCGCAACGATCAGCCCGCGAATGCCGGCCCGTTTCAGCACGACAGAACCGGAAAGCTCCACGACAATGTTCCGCGTCCCGGCCCTGACTTGCGCTACCAATGCGTCGTAGAGCGGCCCGGCAGCCCGGGAATCGACGATCCCTTCGATCGTCACGACGACAACGTCGCCGAGCGTCTGAATGGAAATGTTCATGAAACTAGCTCCGACACAATTGGTCCCTGCCTGGTCCGGAAAGGCAAATGTGTACCGTGACCGGGGGTCGCCTGGCAGCACGCACGTATCTGGCCATTGTCCGGGGACAGCTTTATCGACATCGAGAGGCTCCTTTCTTGTGCATGGCCCTGCGCCCGAGCTGGGCGGGCCATCGTGTTCTCAATGTGCCGACATATTAGGCGCGACCGTTGTAAGGAGCGTTGTCAGCGTGGTGTGAATTCACCTGATCAAGCGTGGTAATTACGAAAATTGTCGCCACACACGAAATTTGTCTCTAAGAGGACGGATCACGGTTGCAACTTACGCGCCGCGAGATCCGCGTAGTGCGGACCTAGCAAAAGCTTCTGGCAATTGGCCGGAGCTGTGTCTCTCTTGTTTTCGTTCCCAAATTGAGATGGCGATATGCAACCGATCCAGATCTACGACACGGGCTCCAAACCGAACACATCTCTCAGGATCTCGCTACTAGGGGAGCTGAGCGTTAGGAAAGATGCAGTCGAAATTGCTCTTCCGGCGTCGCGGAAGGCACGGGCACTCTTGGGATTTCTGGTCGCCACGGCGCGTCCTCATCGGCGCGAGCGTCTGTGCGAAATGCTGTGGGATTTGCCCGATGACCCGAAAGCGGCGCTGCGCTGGTCACTGAGCAAGCTGCGCCAGGTCGTTGATAGTCCGGACCTTAAACGCATCGTCGCGGACAGAGAGCGCGTTTCGTTCAATATCGAGGACGTTGAGGTGGATATCGGCACGATCCACAAACGCTTGCGACAAAGGTCTGATAAATTGCCGATCGATGCCTTGGAAGCGATGGCTGCGCAGCTGGACAATGTGCTTTTGGACGGTCTCGACGCCGCAGGCAGTGATGAATTCAGATCATGGCTGATGGCCGAGCGTGAAGACGCCGCTGTGGCCCGCGTTAATGTAATCTGCCAACTGGCGACCCATCCCGACATGCCGTCCGTAAGCGCGCCAAAATGGAAACGCCTCTGGAACGACGTCGATCCCGAGGGTGCCGAAGCCTATTATACCGGGACCCCAGCGTCGGGTGCCCCCACGACACATCCCGCCATAGCTGTCGCGGCTACGACTAAGCCCGTTCCGGTCGAGGGCCTGCGGAACCAGCGGATCAGTTTCTGCGAGGCTCCCGACAAGACCAAGATCGCCATGGCAACCGTTGGGGAAGGACCACCCCTGCTCAAGGCGGCGAATTGGTTGACCCATCTCGAACTGGACTGGGCCAGCCCAATCTGGGGTAAATGCTTTTCCGAGATAGCGCGCAGGCGGACCTTCATCCGCTACGACGAGCGCGGCTGCGGCCTGTCTGACTGGAACGTGAAAGACCTCGGCTTCAACGCTTTTGTCGAAGATCTTGAAATCGTGGCGGACAAGCTGGGACTTGAACGGTTTCCCCTGCTCGGCATTTCGCAGGGCGCGGCAGTTTGTATCGAATTTGCCGTGCGCCACCCCGAGCGTGTGTCCGGCCTGATCCTGATCGGGGGCTATTCCGCCGGGTGGCAACACCTTGCCAGCCAAGAGGAACAAGCGCGTCGCGAAGCCGTGCGAAACCTTACGGCAGTCGGGTGGGGCACAGACAATTCGGCCTATCGGCATATCTTTTCGCACACCTTCATGCCGGACGCCAATGCGGATGATCTGGACTGGTTCGACGAGTTTCAGCGGCTGACAACTTCACCCCACAATGCGGCCCGTTTCCAAGACGCGTTCGGAGAGATCGACGTGCGGCACCGACTGTCAGAAATCCGCGCTCCGACGATCGTACTCCATTCCAAGGGCGACCAGCGAATCCCGCTGGACCAAGGCCGTGCTCTGGCGGCAGGCATACCGGACGCTCAGTTCGTGCCTCTGGACAGCCGCAATCATGTCTTGGTGGATTATGAGCCTGCTTGGAATGTCTGTATGCAGGCGATCAATTCCTTTCTGGAAGAATACGACATATGACTCCCGAGACCAACCAAATGACTCTGTGAAACCAATACGCGAACCCCTCGACATGTAGGTGGCACCGTTTGATTTCCGTGAGTAGCCTTCAGATCAGTGCTGCGGTCGGCTGCTGCCACCTGAGCCGGCAGAGCTCACGTCCTTGCCAGCGACCACTAGGCCGGATTGCGATTTGGCGAAGCCCGCCGGCGAAGCCTTACGGCCACTTTGGAAAAGAGCCAGACCTTACGGCGAAGCGAACCAAAGCAGACGTTCGTTGCATTGCCTAAGAAAGGTCTGTTGGGCTCGGAGCCGCCTTGCGGCGGTGCGGCATCATCGAATGGTACGGTGCTCCGAAACCTGTCGTTCCACTTTTCGCCTAGAATTCGACGGTCAACGCTGTGTTGACGCATGGAGCGGGAGGGACGGATTGAGGAAAGCTCATGTTGAAAACTCAACTCCCCGCAGTCAAACCGAAGCGTCGCCCTTGGAACAAGGGTAGGTTGATCGGCCAAAAGCGTCCATTGCTCCCAAAGCAGGTCTGGGCAATCCGCGCTCGCCTCGAACTGGCTGGCAACCTGCGCGATCTGGCGCTGTTCAACCTGGCGATAGGCAGCAAGCTGTGATCTGGTCCGGTTGAAGGTCGCCGATCTCGTTGTCGGAGACCGGGTGCGCAACCGCGTCACGATCATCCAAAGCAAAACAATCCGATCTGTATAGTTTGAGGTATCTGAAAACACGCGTGATTCCATCTGGAGCTGGGTTTGCAGCCCTGACATGCTGGGGTTCGCATTTCTGTTTCCAAGCCGACTACATGACAGAACCCATGTGTCGACCCGGCAATATGCGCGGCTCGTTCGTGACTGGGTATCGGCTATCGGTCTTGATCCGAGTGGCTACGGCACGCGTTCGCTCAGACGGAAAAAGGCCGCGGAGATATATCGCAAGACCGGCAACCTTCGCGCCGTGCAGCTTCTTCTTGGACATACCAAGGGGGATAGCACGGTGCGATACCTTGGTGTCGAGCTAGAAGACGCTCTTGGCATCGTTGAGCAGATTGACATCTAGACGACGGGCGAACGGCTCAATCAGCCGCTCGCCATTCAGGACCGGTCATAGATCAAAAGTCTGGTGGTCGACTGTTTTGAGCCCAAAGCGGCCGGTCTTTTGTGTTTCAGCGAGGGTCCGGTGTCTGGAAAGGAGATAGACGGATGTGCGGTAGAAATCACAGTTAGCGGTAAGTTCCCCCGGCCGGATCGCAAAACTCGGATCAATGCGCAGTCTTGCTGTCTCTAGATGCTGGCACCCGCAGTCTAATTTATCTTGTCTGCCACGCCATTTGCTCGATACTCTGCGGTTAAACCAAAACAACGGTTTTCCACGTACGGAGCTGGTCATGCCTCAGGTTTTGCAAATCGCTGCAATTTTGACGGCCACCCTTGGCACAGGCGCTGCAACCCTCTCGGTGATGAACGAGGATATCCCGGATCTCGCGGTGCCGGAAGGTGACTGGGCTGCGACAGGCGCGTTGGATGGGATCGCATTCCGAATATACGGTGAGGACCTGTCCAGTGGCGCAGAGCTGAAAGATGAGATCATATTTCGCGATGGTACGTTCTTATCGACCGATTGCGAAGAGTACTGCAACTTTGGCTGGTCTGACTATCAAACCAAGGAAATCAACGGGGTGGTCTACTTTACGACTACGGCGATCTGCCCAGATGCCCCGCACACCGTGGTGTGGTACGGAACGGTCAAGGGTGATGAGGTGGCGGTCGACGTCACCTGGACCACCCGTCGCTGGTACTGGACTAACCAGATCCCGATCCGGTCCACTGGCACTGTGATCCCGCCCGACGCGGTATCCGGCTGAGCCCCGCGCATGACGTCTAATGGGCTCACGTTGCCCGGCCTGATACTTAAGATCGGTATCCTGATCGGTTTCATCGTGCTGGCAACATGGGGCGTACACCTGATCCGTGACGCGCTGGACCTTCAGATCCGGCCCGACAATGAGCAGCAGGTCCACAAGGCCATCATGATCGGTGCTGTGGCCTATGTCGCGCTTCTTGCAATGCCGTTTGTGCCGGGGGCAGAGATCGGCATCGCGCTGCTCGCGGGTTTCGGCGCGGCGATTGCACCACTGATTTACGTCTGCACAATCGCCGCCATGATGCTGGCCTTCACGGTCGGACGGTTCCTGCCAATCAGCGCGCTGGAGCAGGTCCTGCAGGTCTTGAGGATGCGGCGTGCCGCCGCCCTGGTGGCCCGCGCCGCTCCATTGTCGAAAGACGAACGGGTCGCGATGCTTCTTGAAGGGCAGTCGAAACGCGTTCTTCGCCTTGCCCTAAGGTATAGGTATATCGCGATGGCGATCGCGGTGAATACGCCGGGCAACTCGATCATCGGCGGCGGTGGCGGCATTATGATCATTGCCGGCCTGAGCGGAATATTCACGCCAATTTCGACCTTTCTGACGGTTATTTTCGCTGTATCACCAGTGCCATTGGCTGTGATTTTTCTCGGCCTTCAATTCTGAGCTTCGTCCAACCGCAGTGTTTGTCGCGAGTTGGCGGCCATTCCATGCCGGACATTGGTCGCGTTCGGGCAACGTCCGCTTTGTCTGCATTACAGACCCCGGTGAAAGTCGCGGCGAAAGTCCGCTCCCCGCCCCCCGTATCGTCCGCAGCGAACGGCCCAGAACGGACACTCGCCGGGTGATCCAAAACAGCATCGCAGCATCACCGAACCGGCCATTCGTGCATCGCGCTGCAGATTCATGTGGCGATGGGTGGCAGCGGACAAAATGAGCTTACGCTGAGGATGCGCGATGGACCGCTTTTTAGTTCTGTCTAAAAACGGTCGTTTCTTCCAGGGACAGACACGTCGGGGATTAAGTCCCCAAGTGCAGCATTGGACTGAGATCGGAGAGCGATCGCAACGACATCCCCGAATGTGGCTCGAACTGTGCAGACGCGGTTCGGCAACCGATCGCCAGGGGCCATCGCACCCTGACCCATTGAGCGACAAAACTCTTCCGAGACAGCGCGGCAGAACTCGACTAGGCTCGAGCGATCGTCAAAACATCCAGGCTCGGCACCAGTTTAGGGATTTTCCGTGCGCATTCTTGTCACGACCAACAAGCTTTTGAGCCACTTCACCCCCATGCTGCCTTTTGCAAAGGGATTGCAGGCAAGAGGCCACGAAGTAAGGGTCGCGGCCCTCCCCGATCTTGGCGAGGAAATCGCCAAGCACGGCTTCGGTCACCTGGTCCTGAAAGGGCCGAGCGATGCGGAACGAGAGGCGGTGAACGAACGCGCCAAATGCGTGCCGCGCGAAAAAGCCGGAAAGTTCTTCATGTCCCACTTCTTCATGGGGGCTCTGGCGCGAAGCTTCCTGCCCGGATTGCTAGATGAATTGACCATCTGGCACCCAGACCTGATCCTGCGTGAATCCACCGAGTTCTCTGGGTTGATCGCGGCAGAAAAACTCGGCATCCGACATGCCCGTTTCGAGATTGTGAATGGCGAGTCCGAAGAATCCATCGCCACAAACTACACCGAGGAAATGGACGCGCTGCGATCCCTGATTTCTTTGGTGCCCACCGGCGGCGGCTATCTGAGGGATGAACCAGCCTTCAGCGCTCATCCAAAGGTTCTGGATGACACCCCCCGGATCAATGGCCAGGAGCCCTTCCGTTTCGGAACTTTCATACCGATCAAGGCCCCAACCACAGCGCGGCCCGAATGGTTGCCGCCCAGCGGCAGGCCCTTGGTCTACATGACCTTTGGCACCGTCACCGCCGGTGAAGACCTCACAAGACATGTCTATGCAGCCAGCGTCGATGCGGTTGCCGGTTTGCCCGTATCGGTCCTTCTGACCACAGGAAGAAACGCGCCGCACGACCTGATCCAGAGCGTACCCGACAATGTCGTCGTCCGAGAATTCGTCCCGCAGGCAGAGATATTCGAGCATGCAGAGCTCATGGTCTGCCATGGAGGTTCGGGCACTGTCCTGGGAGGGCTGGCTTCCGGTACGCCGATGGTCGTGGTTCCGCTCTTCGCCGATCAATCCGACAATGCCCGGTGTCTTGCGTCGGCAGGGTTGTGCATCCCTGTTTCGGGCGACGACATACCGTCGCTTCGGGCTGCGATCACAGATGGATTGGAAAACTGCGAAATGCGCAGACGCGCAATTCAGGCAGCCAATGACTTTGCCGCATTGCCGACTGTCGAAAACGCGCTCGACATTTTGGTTGGCGGATAGTCCTCCAAGCCGACCTCGGATGCAACGCAGCATTATGAGATATGATGTCTTGTCAACGTCGGGTTGTCGATGTGGGAGGGCGTGGTGGATCGGAGGATCCATCATGGAAACACCAAACTTACCCGCCATTCGCGCACTGCGCCCAGCCTGGAACAAAGGTCGGATCGTCGGCCAAAAAAGGCCGCTCAAGCCCAAATATGTCTGGGCCATAAGGGTGCGGCTGGAGCTAGCCGAGAACCATCGCGATCTGGCCCTTTTCAATCTTGCCATCGACAGCAAGCTGCGCGGCTGCGATCTGGTCAAAATATAGGTGGTCGATGTCATGGCGTCAGGCCAAATCAAGGAACGCGCGTCGGTTCTGCAGGGCAAGACCCAGAATCCTATGCGCTTCGAAATCTCAGAAGGTACGCGGGCATCGCTCGCGAGGTGGATGCGGGAGCCGCTCATGGTCGAATCCGAACACCTCTGGCCAGGTCCTTTTCACGAACGGCTTCACATCTCGACCCGCCAGTACGCGCGGGTTGTCCATGAGTGGGTGACATCAATTGGTCTGGAGGCCAGCGCATACGGCACGCACTCGATGCGGCGAACGAAGGTGACCCAAATCTAGAAGAAAACGGGCAACCTTCGGGCAGTGCAGCTTTTGTTGGGCCATACCAAGATGGACAGCACTGTCAGATACCTTGGCGTTGAGCTTGAAGATGCGCTGGTTATCGCCCGAAGCTATCGAAATCTAAAGGCATGGGCCGTCTTCACAGACGGTCCATAGCTGCCGTTCGTGCAGGTCGCGGCGAAGGTCCGGTCGAGCCCGAAGGAGACGATGAATTTGGCTAAACTGGCTTGCATGCTGAACTCGGTGTTGGCGCAGCGTTTGGTTATTTAGTGTATCTCGACGACTGCGCGCTTGCCGGATTACTTGAGCTCCGCCTCCGCATTAGAGATTAGTGATGTGATGCCTTCGCTCTCGGCCACGCTCGCATCAAGCAGGATCGGATCGCCAACAGCTTTGGTTAAGTTGCCTTCATCGTCGAAAGTTGCGGTCAATTCGCCCAGGAAAAGGCCGAAGGAGAATGTCTGCACCACGGCAACGCCATTCACCATCGTTGGATATGGCCCTACCGCGTTGGCAAAGGTGTTCGAAAGGTAGCTATGGGTGTGACCTCCAACGATCACATCGATGCCTACGATGCTCTCCGCCAATCTCTTATCAGCACTGTAGCCTAAGTGGCTGATCACAATGATTTTATTCACCCCTTCCGCTATCAGGTTGTCAACTTCGGCCTGCACCGCACCCGTCGCATCAAAGGTGACTACGTCTTCTGCGTAAGCGGCCGATGCTGTGGAACTCTCTAGCGTGACACCAATCAAACCCAACTTCTCGCCGCCACGCTCGATGATAGCCGATTTTCGCGTCCCTAGCGCCAAATGCGGGTTGCCAGAGAAATCGATATTCGCGACCAGGACCGGGAAATTCAGCCTGTCGATGAATTCGACGACAACATCCTCGCCGTAATCAAATTCATGATTACCCAAGGTCATAGCATCATAGGCTAGTCGGTTCATCAAGTTGGCAGTGAGTGAAACGTTAAGGTCGTAGGGGTTTTCGGGGCGTGGGAACTGGTCGCCAGCATCGAACAGTACTGAGTTTTCTGTGCGCTTCCGGGCCTCGTTGATCGCAGTCATCAAACGCGCTGAGCCGCCGTAGCAATTACCTGCGGCATTCTCCTCAGCAGGGCAATCGTGGTCCCACCGGTCGATACCCTCGAAGCTGGAGTGGAAATCATTGGTATGTAGGATGGTCAGCGAGTAATCCGCATGCGCTTCTACCATGCTGAGCAGCAACGCAACGACCGCTGCAGCAGTGCGAATCCTCATCTCCCCCCCTATTTGCAGTTTAACCACTCGCAGTGCGCTATTTCAAAGGCGGCCTCATGAAGCATTGATCTTGATCAATTTGAAGAACCAGCGGCGTGGCGATTCAACCTATTAACGTATGCGCACTCTTAAGTCCGAACGGCAGGTTTGTCCGCATTGCCGACGTTGGCGCGTGGTTCAGCGAATGGCTGCAAACCGCCCCTTGCGGCCATCCTTGCGAAGCGCAGCATCAGTCAAGATGGGCTCCAAGCAGGCATTCGCTGCGGTGCGAACGCAAGTCCGCTTGCGGCCGATCAGGTTGCAACGATTTCGCGAAGCCTAGAGCTCGATACAGGAGTTCATACAAAACAGAATGGTGGGTGAAATGGGGGGCGATCTGGAATTGGGTCTAATTAAGGTTCTGATAAATATATAATTTATGCCAAGAACTGGCAGAAGCGGTGGGATTCGAACCCACGAGACGCTTTCACGCCTGCCGGTTTTCAAGACCGGTGCCTTCGACCGCTCGGCCACGCTTCCACTCGGCCCGTGGCTACACTGCGACGCAGCGCTTGGAAAGTGTCATCAATCTGTTACCGCGACTCCATAACAAACCGGCAAAAATGCGGGAGTGCGTGGGGTGAAGGTTTTTGTCAACGGTCTGGGACGGATCGGGAAACTGGTCGTGCGCGACTTGCTGGATGCACCGGGCGACATAGAGATTGTTGGCGTGAACGACGCCGCTGGTGATGCATATCAGCACGCTCTCCTGATGGAATTCGATAGCGTTCACGGTCGCTGGACGCGTCCCTGTCACGCTGAAAACGATACGCTTCACCTAGGCGATGCGGCGCTTGCGTTCACCAGCCACTCCCGAATCGAGGATCTGCCCCTGGCGGGCGTCGATCTGGTGATCGACTGCACCGGCGTTTTCAAGACCGAGGAAAAGATCGCGCCCTACTGGGCAGCGGGCATCGGCAAGGTTCTGGTCTCGGCCCCGGTGAAGGGCTCCGAGGCGCTGAACCTCGTCTTCGGGGTAAACCATGACCGCTATGACGGCAGCCAGCGTCTTCTGACGGCCGCGAGTTGCACGACTAATTGTCTGGCACCCTTGATCGCGGTGCTGCGGGACGCGTTCGGTATTCGGCACGGCAGCTTCACCACAATTCACGACGTGACCAACACGCAGACCATGGTCGACCGCGCCCACAAAGACCCACGTCGGGCGCGTTCGGCGTTGATGAACCTGGTGCCGACGACTACGGGGTCGGCCAAGGCGATCATGGATATCTTCCCCGATCTGCAAGGGCGCTTGATGGGCCACGCGGTGCGGGTGCCGCTGTTGAATGCATCGCTTACCGACTGTGCATTCGAGATGGCAGGACCCGTAACTTCCGAAGGCGTGAACGACGCGTTTCGCACCGCCGCGAACGGGCCGATGGCGGGCATCCTGGGGCTGGAAGACCGCCCACTGGTGAGTTCGGATTTCCTGAACGAGCGCCGCTCAGTGGTGATCGACGGGCCGTCGACTGTTGTCGTGCAAGACACCCATTTAAAGCTCTATGCGTGGTACGATAACGAATTCGGCTATGCCGTTCGACTGGCCGATATTGCCCGCATGATGGCATCCTGACGTGACTGACTGGCGTGGCTATGGCGCTGTGACTGGGGCCTACTGGGCCTTTATGCTGACCGACGGCGCGCTGCGGATGCTCGTTCTGCTGCATTTTCACCGCCTGGGATTTTCGCCGCTGACGCTGGCCTGGCTCTTCCTGCTTTATGAAGTTGCGGGCATCGTCACAAACCTGGTGGCCGGATGGTTGGCAGCACGTTTCGGCTTGGCCGCGACATTGATCGCGGGTCTGGCGCTACAAATCGCCGCTTTGGTCGCGCTGACGCAGCTTGACCCCGAATGGGCGATGGCGGCTTCGGTCGGCTTCGTGATGCTGGTGCAGGGGGCTTCGGGCGTGGCCAAGGACCTGACCAAGACGACATCGAAATCGGCGGTGAAGATGCTGATACCGGCGGGGCAGGGCGCGCGGCTCTACACTTGGGTGGCGGCGCTGACCGGGTCGAAGAACGCGGTTAAGGGAATGGGGTTCTTCCTTGGCGCGGCATTGCTGGGCTGGATCGGCTTCGTCCCCGCACTTTGGTCGATGGCCGCCGGTTTGGCGCTCGTCCTGCTCGCGATCATCGTCTTCCTTCCGTCGGGCCTGACCGCGAGGGTCAAGGGGGCGAGGTTCAGCCAGGTGTTCAGCAGGGACCCCCGGATCAACGGTCTGTCGCTGGCGCGGCTGTTCCTGTTCGCCGCGCGCGACGTCTGGTTCGTTGTCGCGCTGCCAATCTGGCTTGCCGGCTATCTTGCGACGGGGATGGAGGCGGAGCGGGCTTTCTTCCTGACCGGCGGATTTATGGCGCTGTGGATTGTGTTCTACGGTGGGGTTCAGGCGTTTGCCCCGCGATTGGGCCAAGGTACACCCGGCCGCGCGCTGGCTTGGGTGTGCGGGTTGGCACTGGTGTCGGGGGCGTTGGCGCTGATCGCGCTGCGCGGGGCGGAGGCGAGTACGTTGACCTTGGGTGGATTGCTGGTGTTCGGCGCGGTCTTTGCCGTCAATTCGGCGCTCCATTCCTTCCTGATCCTCGATTTTGCGGGGCCCGACCGGGTCACGATGGACGTCGGTTTCTATTATATGGCGAACGCGGGTGGGCGGTTGTTGGGCACGGCGCTTTCGGGTCTGACGTATCAGCTGGGGGGCCTGCCCTTGGCGCTGGCCACGTCGGCGGTGCTGGCTGCGGCCTCCGCCTTGGCAATCGCGCGGTTGTGCAAGCCGTTGCAAGGCTGAAGTCAAGGCTGTTTAAGGTCACGGTCTTGTGCCTTGCACTGCCAACCGTGACTGTGCACGAGGCCTTTGGCACGCAATTTGCGCGAAGGACCGGATGCTCGACCGTTTTGTACGTCCCTATATCGATCCGCCGCTGAACCGGTTTGGCCGCACCCTTGCCGGGGCCGGAGCGACAGCTGACGGTGTTACTTTGGTCGGGTTCGCAGTGGGCATCCTGGCGGCTGCCGTGATCGCGTTCGGTGCACCCGGCTGGGCGATACTGCCGCTGCTGGCGTCGCGCGTGCTGGATGGTCTTGACGGGGCCGTTGCCCGCGCCACCAAGACGACGGATTTCGGCGGATACCTCGATATCTGGTGCGACTTTGTCTTCTACGGCGCGGTGCCTTTCGCGTTCGCCCTGTTGGATCCGGCCAACGCGATGGCGGCGGCATTCCTGCTTTTGTCGTTCTACGTTAACGGGGCCAGCTTCCTTGGCTATTCGATCATGGCCGAAAAGCGCGGCCTGTCGAGCACGGCGCAGGGCGTGAAATCCCTCTTCTATTCCGCTGGATTGCTTGAGGGCACTGAAACAATCGTTTTCTTTGCCCTGCTCTGCATTCTGCCGCAGCTTTTCATTCCGCTGGCCTGGATATTCGGATCCCTGTGCCTTTTCACCGCCGTGGCCCGCGTGGCCAATGCACGTAACCTTTTGACCTGAGAAAACTAGAATGCGCCTTGCACTGACCCTGATGGCCACCCTGGCCTGGCCCGCGACCACGCTGGCTGAAACTCCACCCGACGTCGCCGATTGGGACGCCGTGACGCAGCAGGCAAAAGGACAGGCGGTTTACTGGCACGCCTGGGGCGGATCCACCGCGACGAATGACTTTATTGATTGGGTTGGCGACCGCGCGCAGGAGCATGGTGTTGACTTGCAGCACGTCAAACTGACCGATACCGCCGATGCGGTCGGCGTCGTCCTGAACGAGCTTCAAGCCGGGATCGAAGAGGAGGGGTCCGTTGACCTCATCTGGATCAACGGCGCGAACTTCGCCGCGATGAAGGAGGCTGGGCTGCTATTCGGTCCCTTCGCGGAGCAATTGCCGAATTGGCAATACGTCGACGTCGAGGACAAGGGCGTTCGGGCCGACTTCACCGTCCCGACCGAAGGATATGAAAGTCCTTGGGCCATGGCGCAGTTGGTCTTCGTCTACGACAGTGCACGGGTCGAGACACCGCCTGCATCTGCCGCAAGGTTGCTGGAATGGGCGCAGGAAAATCCGGGGCGCTTCACTTATCCGCAGCCACCTGATTTCCTGGGGACAACGTTTCTCAAGCAGATGCTGATTGAAATAGTCGAGGATGCGGAGCGACTGTCCAAGCCGGTTGGCGACGATTACGACGATGTTACCTTCATGCTGTGGGAGTATCTTGATCAGCTTCAGCCCCTGCTGTGGCGGCAAGGGCGCGCCTATCCGGAAAACGGCCCGCGCCAGTTCCAGTTGATCAACGACGGTGAAGTGGACATCGCACTCAGCTTCTCCCCCGGCGAGGCGACGACCGCGATCGGAAATTTTGACCTGCCCGAAAGCGTGCGCACCTATGTGCTGGATGGGGGCACCATCGGAAACGCCAGCTTCGTTGCCATCCCGGTCAACGCGAATGCCAAGGCGGGTGCGATGGTCGTTGCCAACATCATTCTGTCGCCCGAGGCGCAGGTGCGTGCGCAGGATCCGGCGGTTCTGGGGTATGGCACCGTACTCGACATGGAAAAACTGCCCGCCGACGACCGCGCGGCGTTCGAGGCGCTGGACCTTGGCGTTGCGACGTTGTCGCCAGAGGAATTGGGCCCAGCCTTGCCCGAGCCGCACCCCAGCTGGGCCACGCGCCTGTCCCAAGACTGGGTTGCGCGCTACGGCATCGCCGACTGATTCCGCGCCGCCTTGCTGCGCCCTGTCCCGCTTTTGACCGCACTGGTCCTGTTCGGACCGGTCGTGTTCGGCCTGATCGGTGCAGTCCTGCCGGCGTTCGGGTTGCTGGTGCCGGGGGCGGACGCGCCCTTCGCCAAGGCGTTGTCATGGCCGGGGTTGCCGCGCGCCTTGATGGTGTCGGTTCTTTCGGGGGTACTCTCAACGATCGGGGCATTGGGCGTCACCGTACTTATCTTGGCCGGATGGCACGGGACACGTCCTTTTGCGTGGCTTGAAAGGGTATTGTCGCCCCTGCTGGCGGTTCCGCATGCGGCCGCCGCCCTTGGCATTGCATTTCTTGTTTCGCCATCGGGCTGGATTCTGCGCATCCCCGCCGGGGTTCTGGGGTGGGAGCAGGCCCCCGATTTGCTCATCCTCGGCGACCGGTGGGGCCTGTCGCTGACCGCGGGCCTGATCGCCAAGGAGATGCCGTTTCTCTTGCTCATGGTGCTGGCCGCCATGGGCCAGGCAAATGCCGCGCCACGTCTGGCGGTCGCGCGCAGTCTGGGGCAGGGGCGCGTGGCGGGCTGGCTGAAGGCGGTGTTCCCCTCGGTCTACGCTCAGGTGCGCCTGCCGGTGCTGGTGGTGTTGGTCTTCGGCATGACCAACGTTGATGTTGCCGTGATCTTGGGGCCGTCAACTCCTACGACGCTGTCTGTTCAGGTCACGCGCTGGATGACAGACCCTGATCTGTCGGCCCGCGCAGTGGCCGCGGCAGGCGGTCTGATCCTGTTTGGCGCGACACTTGGTGTTCTGGGCCTTTGGCTGCTGGCCGAACGTCTGGTGGCGCGACTTGGCCGGGCCTGGATCTGGTCGGGTGTGGGTCTGCCGGAACGCGCGGCACGCGGAGCGGGTCTGACGCTGGCCGGTGGATCGGCAATCATGGTGCTGGCCGGTCTTGCCGCGCTGGCGATGTGGTCAGTCGCGGCCCGCTGGGCCTATCCCGACATGCTGCCCGAGGACCTGACCTTGCGCAGTTGGATGCGGTTCGGTCCGGATATGATGGACACCGCGCTTCGGACCTTCGCCATTGCGGTGGCGGCGACCCTCGCTTCGCTCCTCCTCGTGATCGGGTGTCTGGAGGCCGAGGTGCGGCACGGCCTCACGCTCAGCCAGCGCGCGCTCTGGCTGCTCTACCTGCCGCTGCTGGTGCCGCAGGTGACGTTTCTGCCCGGGCTGCAACTGCTGCCGCTATCGCTGGGGATCAGACCCTCGCTCTGGCTGGTTCTGGCGGGGCATGTCGTCTTCGTCTTGCCCTATGTCTTCCTGTCGCTTTCCGGTCCGTTCCGCGCGTGGGACGTCCGTCTTGCGCGGGTGGCGTCGGGCCTCGGGACCTCGCCGAACCGTATCCTGTGGCGCTTGCGGATGCCAATGCTGATCGGTCCGGTTCTGACCGCGACGGCGGTGGGACTGGCCGTTTCGATCGGGCAGTATCTGCCGACACTCCTTCTGGGTGGGGGACGGGTCACAACACTGGTGACGGAGGCCGTCGCGCTATCGTCGGGCGGGGACCGGCGGGCCATCGGCGTCTGGGGTCTGGGGCAGGCGTTGGCAGCACTTCTGCCGTTCGCGTTGGCGCTGGCTGTTCCTGCGATCATCTTCCGCCATCGCTGGGGGGTGCGCCATGTCTAAGGGACTGCATTTCCAAGGGGTCCGCATCGCGCATGGAACAACCGCGTTGTTGTCGGTGGATACGGTCGTCGCGCCGGGCGAGGTGCTGACGGTGATGGGACCATCCGGGTCTGGCAAGTCGACCTTGCTCAACCTGGTGATGGGGGGGCTGGCCCCGTCGTTCCAGACAACGGGGTGCATCTCTCTTGATGGGCGCGACCTGACCGGGGTTCCGCCGGAGGCACGCCACATCGGCATCCTCTATCAGGATCCGCTGCTGTTTCCGCATCTCGATGTAGCGTCAAACTTGGCCTTCGGCCTGCCGCGTGGTTGCAGCCGCGCCGCGCGTCGCGAAATGGTCGCGGATGCGCTGAAGCAGATCAATCTCGACGGCTTCGGCCCCCGTGACCCGTCAACGCTGTCGGGGGGGCAGGCGGCGCGCGTTGCACTGATGCGGACGCTGCTGTCACGGCCCTGCGCGCTGTTGCTGGACGAGCCATTTTCCAAGCTCGATACCGAACTGCGCGCCCAGATGCGGGAGCTGGTCTTCGGACGCGCCCGCGACGCGGCGATTCCAGTCGTTCTGGTGACACACGACGAGGCGGATGCCGCGGCTGCGGGCGGAGAAGTGATCCGGTTGGATTAACGCCGTCGGCGCCGTCCTTCAGACGCGATGTTCCAACTGACGTCCGGCAGGGTGAGTTCTGCAAACAGGTGCGGGAAGGGGGCTGTCGCATGCGGGATAGCGTTTGCCGCGACGAAATGCTCCTGAAAGCGGGGGGCGACGGCGGTTTCGATCTTCTCGATCTTGCGCACCAGCGCCTCGATATGCGCGCGAGCACCCTTGTTGCACAGCGCCATTCGCGCCCCGTGCCCGGCGGCATTGCCCGCGCTGGTGATATGCGACAATTCCGCATCGGGGATCATGCCCAGAACCATCGCGTGCTTGGGTGAGATATGCGCGCCGAAGGCCCCGGCGAGCGTGATCTTGTCGAGGGTGTCGACGCCCGCTTCGTCCATCAGCAGGCGCGCGCCCGCATATAGTGCGGATTTGGCCAGCTGGATCGCGCGGATATCGCCCTGCGTGACATGGATTCGCCGCTCGCCGTCTTCCCACAAAAGGTAGGAATGCGTCCGCCCCACCAATTCGCACCTTGAGGTGCCCACCTGCACGGGCGAACCGATCAATCCCTTGCTATCGACAATGCCCGCCATACGCATTTCGGCCACCGCCTCGATGATGCCGGAACCGCAGATGCCGGTGATGCCGCTGTCTTTGGTGGCTTCTGCAAAGCTCGGATCGTCGGACCACAGGTCGCTGCCGATGACGCGGAAGCGCGGCTCCTTCGTCACGGGGTCGATCTCGACCCGCTCGATGGCTCCCGGTGCCGCGCGCTGGCCCGCGCTGATCTGCGCGCCTTCAAACGCGGGACCCGTAGGCGAGGAGCAGGCAAGCAGGCGCTCCCGGTTGCCCAGAATGATTTCCGCATTTGTACCGACGTCCACAATCAGGGTCATCGGATCGTCCTGATCCGGTGCCTCGGCCAAGGCGACGGCGGCGGCATCGGCCCCGACGTGACCCGCGATGCAGGGCAGGATGTAGACGCGCGCGGCTACCGCCACGGAAGTCAGGCCGACTTCGCTTGCCGAAAGGCGCAGTGCATCGGACGTCGCCAGCGCGAAGGGAGACTGCCCCAGCTCTACCGGGTCCACACCCAGCAACAGGTGGTGCATCACGGGGTTGCAGACGATCACCGATTCCACGATGTCGCCCGCGTCGACACCCGCCTCTGCGGCAAGTTCGACGGCCAACTGGTCCAACGCGTCGCGCACCACGTTCGTCATCTCGACGTCGCCGCCGGGGTTCATCATCGAGTAACTGACCCGGCTCATCAGGTCTTCGCCAAAGCGAATCTGCGGGTTCATCACACCGCCCGAGGCGCGCACCTTGCCGGTGGTCAGGTCACACAGGTGCGCTGCGATGGTGGTCGAGCCCAAGTCAATCGCGAGCCCAAGCAGCGGCGCTTCACGCAGGCCGGGATAGAGCGCGGTAATGCGGTTCTCGTCATGGTTGACGGCAACGGTGACTTGCCACTTCCCGGCGCGCAATACGGGCTGCAATTGCCGCAGAAGCGGCAGCGCCACACTCAAATCGTCTAGGTTCCACTGCGCGCGAAGCGCATCGCGCAACCGCTCCAGGTCGCCCGAGGGCGCGTCCATGTCCGGCTCTTCCACGGTAACGAAATGCAGACGCGTGGCCGGGTCCATCACGATGGGGATGCCGTTGGCCGCCTTGCGGACCACCTGCCGGTGCACCTGGCTTTCGGCTGGTACATCGATCACCACATCACCTTGAATCGTCGCCTGGCAGCCCAGCCGCCGACCCGGTTTCAGGCCTCGCTTCTCGTCGTACCGCCGCTCAACCGAGTTGAAGTCTGACAGGGCACCGGGCTGAACCGTGACGCCCAACTTGGAAAACGACCCTTCACCCGGCTGCACCTGGCACTTGGAACAGATGCCGCGCCCGCCGCAGACCGAGTCGAGGTCCACGCCCAACTGCCGCGCTGCCGTCAGGACGGGTGTGCCTGTCAAAAATCGCCCGCGCTTGCCGGACGGCATGAAGATGACGTGGTGATCGGTCATGGTCTACGCGCGGCGCCGCCCGCCACGTCTCCCCCCGGTGCGCGCGCCCGAAGCGGCGGCGGCCTGCGCGGCCTCGGCAAAGGTCGCACCCTCCTTCATCGCATCCATAACGCGGCTGAAGCCGATCCATTTCCCGCCGTTCGGGTCATGGTTCATCAACATGTTGGCGGCGTTCACGGCCTCCATCTCGACGGCCCGCACGGGGTTCATGATCGCGGAGGTCATTCCCGCGCCAATTGCCATGGGCAGGAAGGCGGCGTTCACGCCGTGCCGGTTCGGCAGGCCGAAGCTGACGTTCGAAGCACCACAGGTCGTGTTCACGCCCAATTCCTCGCGCAGGCGACGGACCAGGGCGAACACCTGCTGTCCGGCCGTCGCCATGGCGCCTATCGGCATGACCAAGGGGTCGACCACGATATCGTGGGCTGGGATGCCGAAATCGGCGGCGCGCTCCACGATCTTCTTGGCGACAGCGAAGCGCACGTCCGGATCTTCGGAAATGCCAGTGTCGTCATTGGAGATGGCGACCACGGGAACGTTGTATTTCTTGACCAGGGGCAGAACCAGCTCCAACCGCTCCTCCTCCCCGGTGACGGAGTTCAGCAGGGGACGCCCTTCGGCGGCCTGCAACCCGTTCTCCAGCGCGCCGGGCACCGAGCTGTCGATGCACAGCGGCACGTCGACGATGGCCTGCACCCGTTCGATCAACTGCTTCATCAGCATCGGCTCGACGAAGTTGTTGTCGGCGTAGCGCGGGTCCTGCGCCATCTTGTTGGTGAAGACCGCGCCTGAGTTGATGTCGAGCACCATTGCCCCGCAGGCGACCTGCTCCAGCGCGTCACGCTCAACCGTGGAGAAGTCATCCATTTCAAGCTCGGCGGCCAGTTTCTTGCGGCCCGTCGGGTTGATCCGCTCGCCAATGACGCAGAACGGCTCGTCAAATCCGATGACAACGGTCTTCGTCTTTGATTCCAATACGGTACGGGTCATTCTTCATCCTTTGCATGAGCATTCAGCCAAGTGGCTGATGCCTTGATTCCGCCCAGCGGGAAAATATGCACCGAGGCGATGTTGAAGTCGGGATTGGCAGCCTTGTGCGCGGCCAGATTGCTCAGGATCTCCGTCGGCTCATAGGGTAGCAAGAGCTTGGTAACGTCCATCGCCCGTTTTTGCAGAACCTTCAGCGAGGGGCCAACGCCGCAGGCAATGGCGAACTTGATCAGCGTTTGCAGTTTGGCCGGACCCGCGATCCCGATATGAACCGGCAGGTCGATGCCGGCCGCCTTGATGCCATTTGCCCACTCGATCACCGGCGCGGCGTCAAAACAGAATTGCGTGGCGATGGCCATTTCGGCATCCGTCCGATTGGAGAATTTTTGTTTCCAAGAAAGTGCTTCCGAGACGTTCTTCGTGCTGCCGTCGGTGTCTATGTCGCGGTTCCCCTCCGGATGACCGGCGACGTGCAAGCGCTTGAACCCGTCGAAGGCACCGGACTCCAGCAGTTGCATGGAGGTTTCGAATTCGCCCACAGGCTGGGCCAAGCCGCCGGCCAGGATCAGGCCCTGATCGACGTCCGCCTCGTCGCGATAGCGGGCGATCCAGTTGTTGAGCGTGGCGCGATCACGGATGATGCGCGCGGGGAAATGGGGCATCGGGTCCATGCCTTCGCGGCGCAAGCGTGCGGCGGTCGAGACCATCTCCTCGATCGGGGTGCCATCGATGTGCGCGATATAGACGCGGGTGCCATGGGGCAGGATCCCGGCGAAATCCTCGACCTTCTCGGCGGTGCGCGGCATGACTTCGATCGACGCCCCCTGAAGGAATGCGGCCAGTTCGGCGGACTTCGGGGCAGGTGCGACAGCCTTGCGGAACCCCAGGATGCTCATTCCTCGCGCCCTCCAGCCAACGCGACGGCCCTGAGCCGCTCCGGTGTCCATGCGGCCTCCAGTTCGGCGGCGCGGACGGCGGCAACATCGGTATCGGGTGCATCGACTACGTCTTCAGGGACCTTGCGCCAGTCGGCCAGGTAGGCGTCCGTTTCGGACGCGCCCGAGCGCATGGCGGCGCGGTCGATGGCCTGTTCGAACCTTTCGGACAGCTGCACCTTGGCGGCGCGGCGTCCCTTGCCGACGATGACCTGCGCGGGGATGTCCCGCCAGTAGACGACCGTGATCTGGCCCATGTGAAACTCTCCTCGACCTGTCCGAGGTATATGGCCGCCGGATGCCCGGGAAGGGCACGATGGCGACTTCGCGCCTTCCGATGACGACACTTCGACAGTCGAACACAGCGTTACGCCAGCCTTTGGCCGGGGGCGAGGGGGAGCAGCCGTCAAATCCTTCAACTCCGACATGAAGGTGGCTTGTATGAAGCGGACCTGAAATGTAGCGTGATCTTAACCAAGCATGCGGAGGCGGCGATGCCACCGGAAGATCCGGCCAACGGGCCGAGGTTCGACGCCGGTGCCCCGCGCATCGCCGGACCCGCGTCCGTGATAAGGCCCAACCCTCACGTCCGTCCGACGGGCGATAGACCAGACCCGGCGGAGCTCTATGCGGCGCTGGACCTTGGGACAAACTCCTGCCGGATGCTGATCGCACAGCCCAAGGGCAGCCAGTTGCACGTCGTGGACAGTTTTTCCAAGTCGGTTCAGTTGGGCAACGGGCTGGAGCAGTCGGGTCGGTTGTCGCGCGCCTCCATGGCGCGCACGATTGGCGCGCTGAAAATCTGCCGTCGCAAGCTGGAAACGCACGACGTCCGCCGGATGCGGCTCATCGCGACCGAGGCTTGCCGTCGCGCAACCAATGCGACCGAGTTCATCGACCTTGTCCACCGTGAGACGGAACTTCCGCTGGAGATCATCCAGCCCGAGGAGGAGGCGCGTCTGGCGGTCGTATCCTGTGCGCCGCTGGTCAGCGCGAAGACCGAACAACTGTTGGTCGTGGACATCGGCGGCGGATCGACCGAACTGGTCTGGATCGACCTGACCCGAGTGCCCCGTCATGACCGCGCCCGGGCGATCATGCGCCTGCACGCCGGGTTCAAGGGGGCGGCCGACGATCCGTTCCCCCGCGCCAAGGTCGTCGACTGGATCAGTATTCCGCTGGGCGTTGCCACGCTCAAGGACCAGTTCCGCGATGTGACCGACGACGCCGCGCGCTTTGCGCTGATGTCCTGGCATTTCGAGGAGTGTCTGGCCGAATTCTCTCCCTATGCGGACGCGGCGGGCGACGCTGACCCGGGGTTCCAGATTGTCGGGACGTCGGGCACCGTGACGACCGTGGCCGCGACGCACCTGAATCTGCGCCGGTACGACCGCAACAAGGTGGACGGGCTGCGCATGACGACACAGCAGATCGACAAGGTGATCCGGGGCTATCTGGCGCAAGGGCCCGACGGTCGGCGGAGCGATCCGCGCATCGGGCGGGATCGGCACGCGCTTATCATGTCGGGCGCGGCGATCCTTCAGGCGCTGCTACGGGTCTGGCCGACAGATCGTCTGTCAGTCGCCGACCGCGGCCTGCGAGAAGGTCTGCTCTATGCACAGATGTCGGCGGATGGTGTGCTGGACGACGGACCGCTCTGAGGGCTTTCGATCCGGTTCAAAGGGGGCTAGGGCAGCGATATGGTCAAGAAACCCACAAAAGGCGTCAAGTCCGGCAATGCCTCCGGACGCGGTTACCGCGATCTTACCGTCAAGGTGAAGACGGCGCGCGGGCGTACGATGTCATCCAAGCTGTGGCTGGAGCGGCAACTTAACGACCCTTATGTCGCCCGCGCCAAGGCCGAGGGCTATCGCGGGCGCGCGGCGTTCAAGATCATGGACCTGGACGATAAATATCACTTCCTGACGCCTGGCGCGCGCGTGGTCGACCTGGGCTGTGCACCCGGCGGCTGGATTCAGGTGGCCGTGCCGCGCATCAATTCGTTGGGCGAGAACCCCAAGAAGAAAATCGGCCGCATCATCGGCATCGACTTGCAGGAAGTGGAGCCGATTCCGGGGGCCGAAATCCATGTGCTGGATTTTCTGTCCGAGGGGGCCGACGACATCATCAAGGGGTGGATCGACGGCGAAGCGGATGTGGTGATGTCCGACATGGCCGCCTCCAGTTCGGGACACAAGCAAACCGACCATTTGCGGATCATTGCGCTTTGCGAAGCGGCGGCCGAGCTTGCCTTCGACGTGCTGGCACCCGGCGGGACCTTCGTTGCCAAGGTTCTGGCAGGCGGCGCGGAGGGGGAGTTGCAAAAGCAACTCAAGAACAACTTTACAAAAGTCGCCAATTTCAAGCCGGGGGCCAGTCGTTCGGACAGTTCTGAAAAATTTGTCGTGGCACAAGGGTTTAAGGGGCGTGGCTGCGACCCGGATGCCTAGGCTTCGCCCGAATTTCCTTCATCGCGCGGTGGCGTAGCACGCCGGCGGATGCGTTGCTCGTCGATCGCAAAATCATCATCGGGACGGCTGGGAATATCATAGCGGCTCCTCTCGCGATCCGGTTGCGGCTTGGCACCGATCGGTCCGAAGCCCTCCGTCATCGGGTCCGTCGGTTGCTTGGGTTTGGGGCTGAGAGGGACATCGGTCATAAATATCTCATTGTTTGGGACGGGCGTGGCCGTTCGGTGCACTCGGGCCCTGGGGCCTCTTGCTTAACTAGGGTGAAACGCTCCAACGCGCGGACGGGTCCATTGAACGGTCCGGAAAGATCGTCGCATCTGCGCAAATCCCGTCCGAAGGTCAGGCGCAACGCGATGACATCCGGGCCCGGCGGCAGTGGTCCAGCCATTTATGCCAATATATTCGGTGCCGGTGCGGCGTGCAGAAAGCGATGTCCAAAAGGTCGTCGATCACCAGTGACAGCGGCACGGCACCCGCCAAGGCACCAAGTTCTTGGCACTGCGAAATGCGCAACGACCGCCTAATGCTTGGTTCCATACTCCGTAAATACCGCAAGATATCGGCGGTTTGCGTCGATGAGATGGTACGAGCCGCATCGCTCGGATCCACGATTGGATGTCGCGCGAATTAGAGATTGCATATCACCGTACGCGATTTCGGGCACCTAATTGCGCAGCGTCGCCGTCACCGCTAGGGCTTGGGCAAAGTGGGGGACACGATGCAGACAATTGCGCGCGCCGGGAACAAGCTGGCCTATCGTTTCACGCCGGGTATCGGGCCGGGCCTCGTTTTTCTCGGCGGGTTCAAATCCGACATGCAGGGCACCAAGGCTGTGGCGCTGGAAGACTGGGCGAAGCGCAAGGGGCGCGCGTTCCTGCGACTGGACTATTCCGGCCATGGAGAGTCGGGCGGGGCCTTTGCCGACGGCTGCATCGGGGACTGGTATCAGGATGCCCTCGCCGTGATCGAAGCGGTGACCGAGGGGCCGCAAGTCCTTGTCGGGTCATCCATGGGCGGCTGGATCGCGTTGCTGATCGCCAAGGAGAGGCCCGAGCGCGTCGCGGGTCTTGTCACTATCGCCGCCGCGCCCGACTTCACCGAGGACGGTTTCTGGCGGGATTTCAACGACGCACAGCGCGCCGAGGTGATGGAGCAGGGGCAGACGCTTTTGCCGTCCGACTATGGCGAGCCCTATGTCATCACCAAGCGCCTGATCGAGGAAGGACGGGCGCGCCTGGTTCTTCGTGACCCGCTGCCGCTGCCTTTCCCGGTGCGCATGGTGCAGGGCACGGATGACGCTTCGGTCACGACGACGACGGCTCTGCGCCTGCTCAGCCACGTGACCTGCGACGACATTCGTCTGACGCTCGTGCGGGGAAGCGATCACCGTTTCTCGGAAAAGGACGACTTGGAGTTGATCCGACGCAGCGTCGTAGACGTCCTCAAACGCCTGCCGGATTGATTTCGCGATCTCACTTCGGCTGTCCGTCTCGCGTCGTGCTCGCGGCGGAACCCTCAGAAGGACAGACAATGGATTTGGACGGAATTGATCTCGGGCCTCTGGCTCCACATGAGTTGGAAAAACGCGGCCAAACGAAGGATGGTCTTTCGTTCTGGGTAAGGGACTGGGGAGGAAGCCGAGGGAATCTTCGCAGTTCGACCCTGACGGAGCGTTCGGACGTTTCCATGCATCTGTTTCGTGGTGACCGCCAAGGCCGGCTCGGGGATATGTATCTTCTGATCTTCGAAGGGTTGCGGACCGGCATTAATAGTCATCGATCTCCGAGGACGGAGGCACCGGGACCGGATATCCTGTCATTGGGGGATATAAGTACGGGTAAGCACGTCTTCACGGTGACCGCCATCGGGGCACCGGTCTTTTTTTGCTATCGCTCGTGAACTAATCCGGGCGACAGCAAGAACGGCTACATGACCGGCCTGACGTGGCAGGACTATTTGGACGGGAAACGGACCAAGTTCGTATCGAAGGCGCAGCAGGAGCGCGCGCTGGAGGTGCTTCCCGACCTCTTCCTCGCCATCAATGGCTCCCTCGGCAAGGGAGGGGAAACACTGGCCATGCGGTATTCCGACGAACTGCAAGATGAAATATCTTCAGGGAAGTTGATCTCTGATGCATGATTTCGACTGGGCGGCCGTTCTGGACCGGGAAGATCCCACTTTACTTGCGATGGCGGAGGGTTTTTGCAGACTTCCTCTCATCGGCGGCACATCTTCATGAGTACGTCAGATTTCGGGATGCTTCGCACGGTAAAACTCGGCAACGTCTTGGTCTATCGCCCTGCGATCGCATCAATCTGCACCGGCGTTCGGATAATGGATCGATGCATGTCATCGTGCCCATTCATCGAAAGCGGCTTGAATGATCGCGGTCACGTGTGTTGGCATCGCCGCTCAATTCTGAGTGCCGGAGAATGGAATGCCCTTACCCAAGACCCCCAGCTTTCGCCTCGACGGGCGGCGGGCGTTTGTTCCCGGCGGCTCTCGGGGCATAGGTCTGGCCTGCGCGGCGGCTTTGGCGGAAGCGGGCGCTCATGTCGTAATCGCTGCTCGTGGTCGGGCAGGTCTGGATGATGCCGTGCGGCAATTGACCGACGCCGGATACTCCGCCGAAGGGCACGTGTTGGACGTGGTCAACCTGGACGCGACGCGCGGATTTCTTGATGTGCAGGCTCCGTTCGACATCCTTTGCAACTCGGCGGGTATGGCGCGCCACAGCCCTGCGCAGGACACCACCCCTGATGATTTCGACGCCGTTACCGATTTAAACCTGCGGGCCGCGTATTTCCTGGCCCAGCGTGTGGCGCTGCGGATGGACGGAGGTGGATCGATCATCCAGATCAGCAGCCAGATGGGCTATGTCGGCGGTGTGGACAGGGCCGTCTACTGCGCGACGAAGCATGGGGTCGAGGGAATGACCAAGGCCATGGCGATCGATTGGGGCCCTCGGAACATCCGGGTAAATACCGTCTGCCCGACCTTTGTGCGAACGCCGCTGTCCGCCAAGACGCTGGACGACCCGGTCCGGCGCGCCTGGATCGAGGACAAGGTGAAATTGCCCCGGCTGGCCGAAGTGGAGGACATCATGGGCGCGGTCCTGTTCCTGGCCTCGGATGCGTCGGCCATGGTGACCGGCTCCTCGCTGTTGGTCGATGGCGGTTGGACGGCGGGCTAGGGTGGCGGGGATGTTGGTATGCAGGTTTGGCGATGACCGGGCGCGATATCAGAGCGTCGGAGTCTAAATAGGTCACCGGGGCCCGTACAGAAAGCGCCGTTCTGTAAAGAACGGCGCTCAAGCCCCTGTTTCAGAACGCCTTACTGGCGGCTGACGGAACGGCGGTTGGAAAGCCCCTGAACCGCGATCGTTCGCACGCCGGTCAGGTCCTGCGTCGTGAAAAACGCCCCGGCCAGCACTTCGCGCGAAGGTTGTGTGCCAACCGGTTCTGGCGTCAGTGGCGGAAGGATGTTGAAGTCCAGAACGAGGACCGCAGGATCGTCGGATGCAATGCGTACAAGCTCCGCCTCCCAAAAGCCTTGGGTTGGCGGCAGGCCTACAGCCGAGATGATGACCCCTCCGGGCGTCGGCTCGGCCTTGAGGGATACAACTTCCTGAACGACGGGACGGCTGGGTTCGGCGCGCGCTTGGTCGATCCGCTCCTCGCGGTCGGAGCCAAACCAATTCATCGGGTTCAGACGAGATTGCCCGATCCCGCACCCGGCCAGCGCCGTGACTGCCAGAACCGCTGTGATGCGTGCGAACATTTTGGTGGGTCCCCCGGGAATTAACTTCGATACTGGGCTAGCCCATTGCCGCGGCTTTGGGAAGCGGGGGCTGGACCTTGCTGGGCGCTGCGCCTACCTCAACCCCGACGAAAGAGGTGTAGATGGCACAGGAACGCTTTGAAGATCTGGTCGAGACGTTCGAATTTCTGGACGATTGGGAAGACCGCTATCGCCATGTGATCGAGTTGGGAAAAGCCTTTCCGCCGCTTGACGACGCGCTGAAAGTCGACGCGACCAAGGTGGACGGCTGTGCCAGTCAGGTCTGGCTGCACCCAAGGCTGGAGGGGCAGGGAGCCTCGGCGACGTTTGATTTCGCAGGTGAATCAGATGCGATGATAGTTCGCGGACTGATAGCGATCCTGCATGAGTTGTACGCCGGTTTATCGGTGGGCGAGGTCACCAAGGTCGATGCCAAGGCGGAATTGGCGCGGCTTGGCTTGAACGATCATCTGTCTTCGCAACGATCCAACGGGCTGCGCGCCATGGTCGAACGTATCCGGAAAACCGCGGCTGCCGAGGCGGGGTGAGCCGTTTCCGGCATTGACGACAGGCCGGTTTGACTGACTGACGTTGGGGTTTCCGAAACGCAGTGGTCCAAAAAAAAGGCCGAGCTCAAAGCTCGGCCGAAGTCCAACAGGGAGATGAAGGGGCATAAACGCCAGCCTTCGAGTGAGTAATTATTGCGCAGGCCGCCTTCAGACAAGGCGTAAAGTGAACGGACCGCTGCAATCCCGTCATGCACTGGACGCATGACTGAGAGTGCCGACACGGAGGGATTTACTTGGAGTCGCCTTTGCGGGCCTTGCGGTAGGCGACCACCTCCTCCACGACGAAGTCGCGAAATGCCTCAATCCTTTTGGAGCCGCGCAATTCCTCGGGGAAGGCAAGGAAAACTGGAACTTCGTTCGATTCCACGGACGGCAGAACACGGACAAGTTGCGGGAAATCCTGGCTAAGGTAGTCGGGTAACACTCCAATTCCCAAGTTGCTAAGGACGCCTTGCAAGACGCCGAAGTAATTGTTCACCTTAAGCGTCCGACCGATGTCGTAGGTCATCAATTCCCGTACCAACGTCGCCCCCGCGCTGACCTGCGTGACGTCCAGCGACTGGCACAGCAGACGGTGTTGAGACAGATCGTGCAATGACTTCGGCGTGCCGTTCGCCTCCAGGTACTCGGGGCAGGCAAACAACTGCATCCGGATGTCCATCAGGCGCTTGCGCACCAGGTCCGCCTGGCTTGGCTCCTTCATGCGGATTGCGACGTCAGCTTCGCGCATGGGCAGGTCCAGCACCCGTTCCTCAAGCATCAGATCAAGGCTGAGGTCGGGATATTTCGCATAGAGTTTCGACAGGCGCGGAGCCAGCCAGATCGAACCGAAGCCGATCGTCGTGGTGACGCGCAGGTTGCCGAAAACCTCCTCCTCGGAATCGCGGATGCGCGCGCTGGCGGTGTCGAGCCGCTTGGTCATTGCCTGCGTCGCGTCGAACAGAAGTTCCCCCTGTTCCGTCAGGATCAGGCCGCGAGCGTGGCGGTGGAACAAGGTCGTGCTCAGACTTTCTTCGAGCGCACGGATCTGACGGCTGACCGCCGACTGCGACAGGTGCAGAACGTCACCCGCATGCGTCAACGAGCCCGCATCCGCAACTGCGTGGAAAATCCGTAACTTGTCCCAATCCATGAATCACCCGCGTCAATAAATCCGCTCCCCGATTCATCCTATAAGGTAGGGTGGTGCGGAAGTGTGAAGAAGATTTCGCTTTATAGGTCAGCCTATATGACCTATAATGATCCAAAGGGAGAATTTTCATGCGCCACGATGTATCTCTGTCCGACCGGTTCGACCTCGACAAGACGGAAGTGCTTTTAAATGGCACGCAGGCGTTGGTGCGCCTGATGCTGCTGCAGAAGGAACGGGATCGTCGGGCCGGGTTGAATACCGCGGGGTATTGCACCGGCTATCGCGGCTCACCGCTGGGTGCCGTCGACCTTAACATGCAAAAAGCGTCGAAGATTCTGAAAGCTAACGACATCACGTTTCAGCCTGGTCTGAATGAAGATCTTGCTGCCACGGCGATGTGGGGCAGCCAGCAGGCGGAATTGCGCGGTGAGGGGACGCACGATGGCGTCTTCGGCCTGTGGTACGGCAAGGGGCCGGGCATTGACCGATCGGGCGATGCGATGCGCCACGCAAACATGGCCGGCACGTCGAAGAACGGCGGCGTATTGATGGCGATGGGCGACGATCACACGGGGGAGTCGTCGACAACCTGCCACCAGACCGACTGGGCGCTGGTCGATGTGCACATGCCCGTGTTGGCCCCGGCGGGGGTGCAGGAAATTCTGGACTATGGCCTCTATGGCTGGGCGCTGTCGCGATATGCGGGTGTGTGGGTCGGCCTGAAGACGATGAAGGACACTGTTGAGGTGACGTCCGTCGTCGATGGGCACCCCGACCGGATGTCGTTCATCACGCCCGAATTCGACATGCCGGAGGGTGGCCTGAACATCCGCCTGAATGACCATTGGATTCCGCAGGAGGACCGCCTTCTCGGCTATAAACGCTGGGCGGCCGAGGCGTTCAGCCATGCCAACCGGATGGACAAGCGGATGCACGGCAAGGCGGGGGCCAAGATCGGCTTCGTGGCGGCGGGCAAGAACTGGCTGGACCTCGTGCACGCGATGAGCCTGCTGGGTCTGGACGACGCGGAATGCGAACGGCTGGGCATCTCGACCTACAAGGTCGGTCAGACCTGGCCGATGGACATGAAGGGGCTGCATGACTGGGCCGAGGGTCTCGATCTGATTGTCTGCGTTGAAGAAAAGCGCAAGCTGATCGAGGTGCAGGTCAAGGAAGCCATCTTCGACGACCGCCACGGCCGCCGCGTCTATGGCTATCGCAAAGGGTCCAACGGGCCGATCCTTTTCCCGCAGGCTTATGCGCTCGACCCGACGGATATCGCGGAGAAGTTAGGCGAAATCCTGAAGGAGGAAGGGCGCGGAACCGACCGGATCGACGCGGGCCTGAGCCGCATCGCCGAGGTCAAACGCGCCGACAACGCTCCCGATATCACCAAGCGGACCCCCTGGTTCTGTTCGGGCTGTCCGCATAACACGTCGACCAAGGTGCCCGAAGGGTCGCGTGCGGGCGCGGGTATCGGCTGTCATGTCATGGCACTCTGGATGGATCGCTCCACCGAGGGCTACACCCACATGGGGGCCGAAGGCGTCAATTGGGTTGGTGAAAGCCAGTTCTCCAAGCGCAAGCACGTTTTCCAGAACCTGGGCGAGGGCACGTATAATCATTCGGGCATTCTCGCCATCCGCGCGGCTTTGGCGGCGAAGACCAACATCACCTACAAAATCCTCTACAATGATGCGGTCGCGATGACCGGTGGTCAGCACAACGAGGGCGATCTTGCCCCCGACCGGATCGCGCGCGAACTTCAGGCGATGGGCGTCAAGGAAATTGCCGTTGTCTATGACGCCAAGGAAGACGTGCGGAAATCGCGCTTTCCGTCGGGCCTGTCGTGGCACGAGCGCGACGAGATGGAGAGCGTTCAAAAGCACATGCGCGAGGTTGAAGGCGTCAGCGCCATCATCTTCGTCCAGACCTGCGCTGCCGAAAAGCGCCGCCGGCGCAAGCGCGGCCTTTTCCCCGATCCCGACAAGCGCATCTTCATCAATACCGACGTCTGCGAGGGATGTGGCGATTGTGGGGTCCAGTCGAACTGCGTCTCGTTGGTGCCGGTCGAGACGGAATTCGGTACCAAACGCGCCATCGACCAGTCGTCTTGCAACAAGGATTACAGCTGCATCAAAGGCTTCTGTCCTAGCTTCGTGTCGATCGAAGGTGCAAGGCTCAAGAAGAACGCCACGCAGGACGTCGACGTGGGAACGCTTCCTGAACCAACCCTTCCCACGATTGATGGCACTTGGAACACAGTCATCACCGGCGTTGGCGGGACAGGCGTTATGACCATCGGCGCGGTCATGGCGATGGCCGCGTATCTTGACGGCAAGGGTGCGGGCCTGATGGAAATGGCGGGCTTGGCACAGAAGGGCGGTGCCGTGGCGCTGCATTGCCGACTGGCCAACAAGCCGTCCGACATCAATGCCATCCGCGTCGCTCTGGGTGAGGCGGACGCGTTGATCGGCGGCGACCTCGTTGTGTCGGCGGATACCAAGACCTTGGCGCTGACTTCACCGGGTCGCACCGGTGCGGTCGTAAATGGGCATGAGATTGTGACGGGCGAATTCACCCTGAATGCCGATTTCAAACTGCCGGTCGACCGTCTTTCCCTGTCGCTGGAGGCGCGGTTGCGCGATCGGCTGACAAAGTTCGACGCGTCGCAGCTGGCCGAGAAACTGCTCGGTGATACAATTTTTTCAAATACGATGATCCTCGGGGCCGCGTGGCAAAAGGGTCTGGTGCCGCTGTCGCACGACGCCATCATCAAGGCGATCGAACTGAACGGGGCGGCTGTCGAGAGGAACCAGCGTGCCTTCGAGTTGGGTCGCTGGGCCGTCATCCACCAGGACAAGGCGGCGGCGATTCTGGCCGATACCGTTACGCAGCTACCCAAGACGCTGGAGCAGCGCGTTCAGACACGGGTTGATCACCTGACGGCGTACCAGTCTGCGCGCTATGCCAAGCGCTATACGCGCCAGATCGATGCGATCAAGGACATCGCTGTGAAGGAAGCCGTGGCCAAGGGCTATCACAAGCTATTGACTTACAAGGACGAGTACGAGGTCGCGCGCCTGCTCCAATCGACGAAGGAGAAGGCCGCTGCGGCGTTCGACGGTGACTTGAAGCTAACGTACTTACTGGCACCGCCGATGCTGTCGCAGGAGGGCCCCGACGGGCGACCGAAAAAGCGTGCCTTCGGTGCGTGGATCGAGCGTTTCTATCCGCTGTTGGCCACGGGTAAACGCCTGCGCGGCACACCGTTCGACCCCTTTGGTCGCACGTCGGAGCGGCGCATGGAGCGAGCACTGATCAAGCAGTATGAGACCGACCTGCAGGAGGTCCTGCCGACACTTTCCGACGGCACGCGCGACGCCATCATTGCACTGGCCGAATTGCCCCTGACGATCCGCGGCTTTGGTCCGGTGAAGGAAGCCAACGAACGGCGCGCAGCCAAACGGCGTGAAGAACTGCTGGCATCAATCCGGGCAGGCGGACCGCTGGTGGAGCACGCGGCGGAATAGCCGTTACGCGTCAGGCTTTGCGGATCGTGAATGCCGATCCGTCGACCCCAAGAAACTTATGCCCCGCTTCCGCGCAGAAGTGGGGCACATCCACATGCGCTGCCGGGTCGTCGGCCAACAATCGGACTGTCGCGCCCGAGGGCAGCGTCTGCATCCGTTTCTTCACGCGCAGTACGGGTAGTGGGCACAGCAGGCCGAGCGCGTCGACTTCGAGATCGATATCCATGTCTTGTCCTTAATCCCGCCCGATGCTTCTGTCATCCTCAGACGAACATAGGAAAGCCGTGAGCGCCAAGATGACACAGGACGTATGCCGCCGCCGCGTGCTCTATATCCCTGGGTTCGATCCGTTTCACGCTCGGCGTTACCGCGAATTGTACCGAAAGCAGGCCGCGCGACAGTCCGAAATATCGGGGTTCCAGATTTCCCAGGTCAAGGGCGATGGCCCGTATTCCTGGAGGGTGACCGCTGAGATTGAAAATGCTAGGGTCGAGACCGAGATCGAGGTGTTGGTCTGGTCCGACATCGTGTCCTCGTCCATGGCCGCGTCGATCCCCTCAACCTATGCGCAGCTTGTCCGCACGGCATGGACATATATCGGGTCCGGTGCGTTGTTTCGCCTGATGCGCCTGCGCCAAGGCCCGGTTATCGCCGCGCTCTATCCAATTGTTTTCCTTATCTTGCAGCTTGTGGTGGCTGTCATCGCTGGATGGGTATTGGGCCAGTCCGTCAAATTGCTTGTCCGCAGCATCTGGCCATCCGTCGGGGTGACGGCGGTGGGTTTGGGGTTGGTGTGCTCCATTGCTGTGATCTGGGCGGTGCTGGTTTGGTTTAAACGCAAGGACTCCAAGGTCTTCGCGTACTATCTGATGCACGACTACGCCTTCTCGGCCCGGTGGAAGGGCGCAAACCCGCCCGAGCTGGAGGCGCGCATGGTGACATTCGCCAAAAAGGTCGCAAAGGCCTTGGCGTCGGACGCTGACGAGGTGCTGGTCGTTGGGCATTCGTCGGGCGCGCATCTGGCGATTTCGGTTCTGGCCGACATGATCCGTGACGAGCGTATTCCGCCTGGAAAATGCAGTTTCCTGAGTCTGGGACATGTCGTTCCAATGCTCAGCTTCCTGCCTAAAGCCAATAGGTTGCGATCCGACCTTCATCTGATGGGGGGGCAAGATCTGATCCCTTGGGTTGATGTGACTGCTCCGGGTGATGGGTGCGCCTTCGCGCTGTGCGATCCGGTGTCCGTGTCCGGGGTCGCCCCCGAGTTTCAGACAGGACCGTTGATCCTGTCGGCGGCCTTCAGCCAGACATTGAAGCCGAGAGCCTGGGCCAAGCTGAAGCGGCGCTATTTCCGCCTTCACTTCCAATATCTTTGTGCCTTCGACAATCTGTCGGGCAAGCCAGGCGACTACGATTATTTCCGCGTGACCGCCGGGCCAAAGCGTCTTGCCGCGCGGTTCGCGGATCGCAGGCCGAGCCCGTCGGCAAAGCGGCGCGCGGTCAACCGGTTTACGGACATGGCATCGTGATCCCGCCGAAACCCATGTCGCGCGATGGGCGTGTGGGGCTGCTGGGCTATGCCCGACGGTTCCGGACGGACATCCTGAGCGCGCAGCCGGCGCGTTTGTATGGCGCGTGGATGGCCGAGTTCCGTACGCCGTTCTTCAGAAGCTACATGATGAACGATCCGGATCTTATTGAGCTGGTTCTGAAATCGCGTCCGGAGGATTTTCCGAAATCCAACCGCATCCGAGAAGGTCTTGCCCCGCTTTTGGGGCGGTCGGTGTTCGTGACGAATGGTGCGGAATGGAGACGGCAGCGGCGGATCATTGATCCCGCCTTCGCGGGTGGGCGGTTGCGCGAGGCGTTTCCCGGTATGCGCGACGCTGCCGCCGCGATGATTGCACGGGTGCGGGACGGAGAACAGGAGGTGGAAGAATTGGCGAGTTATGCCGCCGCCGATGTGATCTTTCGCACGCTGTTTTCTGTACCGATCGAGGACAGCCTGGCAGCGGAGGTTTTCCAAAAGTTCCGGAATTATCAACGAACGCAGCCCCTTTTGAATATTGCCGCGCTGATCCCCTTACCGCATTGGTTGCCGCGATTCCACAAGCGCCGGACGTTGGGGGCGGCACGGTCAATTCGGGCGGCCATCACCGCCTTGGTCGAGCGGCGCGCAGGCGAAATCGCGGCGGGAACGGCCCCGGGTGACCTTGCAACCAAGATCATGACCTTCCCCGACCCCGAAACAGGGCAGCGTTTCAGCCCGGAGGAAATGGTCGACCAGGTCGCGATCTTTTTCCTAGCGGGACACGAGACCAGCGCTTCGGCGATGGCTTGGGCGCTTTACCTGCTAGCAACGCATCCGGACGCGCAGGATCGGGTGGCGGTAGAGGCTGTGAGAGATTGGGAAACCATCATGTTTTCAGATCTTTCAAAGATGCCGTTTACACGCGATGTGTTCCGCGAGACGCTGCGCCTCTACCCTCCGGTGCCGATGATGGTGCGCGAGACGACCCGGGCGGAAGTGTTTCGCAAACGCGATGCGCCGAAAGGCGCGCAAATCGTGCTCAGCCCTTGGCACCTGCACCGTCACACCCGGATGTGGAATGATCCCGACGGCTTTGACCCTGATCGTTGGGGCACTGAGGCCACCAAGGAGTCGGCAAGAAAGGCCTACATTCCGTTCAGCGCGGGGCCGCGTGTGTGCACCGGGGCGGGCTTCGCGATGGCCGAGGGTGTGCTGCTGTTGGGGTGCCTTGTCGGGGCGTTCCGTATTGATCCTGTGGGTGCCCCACCGGTTCCGGTCGCACATCTGACGGTGCGATCGAAGGACGGGATTCGGCTGAGGCTGACGCGTCGCGTTGTTTGAGCATCCGTAAGAGCCGGGTGCCATGCTCGCAGAGCGGACCCGGAGGGCCGGATTATTCTTTGCCGCGATAGGGTTCGACGTATTGTAGGGCCATGTCCCAAGGAAAGAAGATCCAAGTGTCCTGACTGACGCCGGTGATGAAGGTATCGACCATCGGCTCCCCCTTCGGCTTGGCATAGACGGTCGCGAAATGGGCATTGGGGTATAGGCTGCGCACGACTTCCAGCGTCTTGCCCGAGTCGACCAGATCGTCGAGCACCAGAATACCGGTCCCGTCGCCAACCATCTCGGGGTCGGGTTTGGACAGGACCTGCGCATCGCCCTGCGCCTGATGGTCGTAGGACTTGATCGAGATCGTATCCACCAGGCGGATGCCCAGTTCCCGTGCGACGATCATCGCGGGGGCCATGCCGCCACGGGTGATCGCGACGATAGCCTTCCATGCGCCGCCTTCGCCCGGCCCCCGACTATCCAGCCGCCAGGCAAGCGCGCGGCTATCACGATGAATCTGGTCCCAGCTGATGTGAAAACCCTTTTCGTGGGGCAATTGGTTGGACATGGGGCAGATCTCCGGCGGTGTTTTGCAGCAGGCTAGACCACGGGCCGCAGTCAATGGTCAAGAACTTGCCTACCCCCAGAGCAGCAGGCGCAGGCCAAGAAGTGCCAGGATTATGGCCATGGTACGCATGATCCGAGGCTTGAGCGCAATGTAGCGGGCGCGGACGTTCGGCCGGTTCAGAAGGTAGGCGAGGGTCGAATAAACGATCGCCTCCAGCAGGATGTGGTTGACAGTCAGAATGCCCATCTCGATCGCGTTCAGGCCGGGCGGAAAAATGACCAGCAGAACTCCGACAGCAAAGATGATGCTTTTGGGGTTGGCAAGGTTCAGGGCGACGCCCTGCAGAAACGCCCGGCCGGAGGAGCCTTGGGGGGTGTCGGGTACGGGGGCCGCGGCTGACAGCCAAGTGCCTACCGCGAAAAAAAGCACCAATATCGCGCCACCGATTTTCATCACCGTATAGGCCTGAGGGACCGCATCAAAAAGCGCGTCCAGCCCCAGCAAGGCCGCCAGGGTCCACAGACCGGCAACGATTGCCAACCCTAGCCCCGTCATGACACCGGCACGAACGCCATCTTGCAGGCTGGATCGTGTGCAGATGAGGAACGCCGGACCGGGGGCTGCCACAGCGAAGAAGAGCGCGACGTTGAAGGCGACCAGCTGTCCGATCGTAAGGGTCGTCATCGGTCAGGGCCCGCGCTTGAGGTCCTGTATGCGTTGCGCCTGGCGCGTCCAATGGGCGCGATGGCCCATTGGCCGATTGCCCGGATCACTCGCCCTTCCTTTCCAGTGTCATATCGGGGGCATCCACATTTTTCATGCCGACCACGTGGTAGCCGGCATCCACGTGGTGAATCGTACCGGTGACTGCCGACGACAGGTCCGACAGCAGGTACATGGCCGAGGCCCCGACCTCGTCGGTTGTCACAGTTCGGCGCAGCGGCGAGTTGTATTCGTTCCATTTGAGGATGTAGCGGAAGTCGCCGATGCCCGATGCGGCCAGCGTCTTGATGGTGCCGGCGGAGATGGCGTTCACCCGGATACCGTCGCGACCGAGGTCTTCTGCCAGATATTGGACCGAGGACTCCAGCGCCGCTTTGGCCAAACCCATGACGTTGTAATGCGGCATTACCTTTTCGGCACCGTAATACGTCAGGGTAAGGGCCGATCCGCCGTTGGTCATCATCTTCTCGGCGCGCTGCATCACGGCGGTAAAGCTGTAGACTGAAATATTCATGGTCATCAGGAAGTTGTCGAGCGACGTATCAATGTAGCGCCCGCGCAATTCGCTTTTGTCCGAGAAGCCGATGGCGTGAACCACGAAATCCAGCGTGTCCCAATGGGTGGCAAGTTCGGCGAACATCGCATCGATCGAGGCCCCTTCGCCTACATCGCAAGGGATCACAATATCGCTGCCGGTCTGCGCCGCCAGCGGAACAACACGCTTTTTCAGCGCCTCGCCCTGAAAGCTGTAGGCCAATTCCGCGCCCTGTTCGGCGCAGGCCTTGGCGATGCCCCATGCGATCGATTTATCATTGGCGAGACCCATGATGAGTCCGCGCTTCCCTGCCATCAGCTGTGTCATGATGCCCCTCCGACTTGCCTTGCATCAGGCTTTAGGCGAAAGGCGTTTGTGCAGCAAGGTTAGCAGGTAAGGGGACGGTTCCATGGGCAGCGAGCGGGACGGCATATTCGCAGGCAACGATCCGGTGGCGATTTCTGCCCGTTGGCTGGAGGAAGCGACGGCGTCCGAGCCGGAAGACCCGAACGCGATCGCCATCGCCACCGTTGACGAAGGCGGGCTGCCCAATGTGCGGATGGTCCTTCTCAAGGAGATCGAGGTCGGGGCAGGGTCCGGGGACGGGGCTTTCGTCTTCTACACCAATTTCGAGGGCACCAAGGGTCAGGAGCTGGCGGCGAACCCCAAGGCCGCTTTCGTGATGCATTGGAAGAGCCTCCGACGGCAGGTGCGCGTGCGCGGTCTGGTCGAGCGTGTGTCGGACGAACAGGCTGACGCTTACTACAATTCGCGGTCGCTACAGTCGCGGCTGGGAGCTTGGGCGTCTGACCAGTCGCGGCCTCTGGAAAGCCGCTCGGCGTTGATGGCCAAGGTCGCCAGGGTAACGGCAACGAAGGGCCCTATGCCCGCGCGCCCCCCGCATTGGGGCGGCTTCCGGATTCGACCAGTCGAGATCGAGCTTTGGGCCGACGGCGCATTCCGCTTGCACGACCGATTCAGGTTCACTCGACCGGACTGTGCGGCCGAAAACTGGGACGTGGCGCGTCTAAATCCCTGACAAATTGAAATTTCAGGTACTTTCGTGTTGGCCCCCGCTCTGAATTCGCTGAGACGATATCGTGAAGAATTTCAAGTATTTTTCAAAAATGTTAATCTTTTGTTAATTATTATGGACTTCAAGTAAACTTGACTAATCCGTTGGCGGGGGATGTACCTAGCGGAGTACAACCACTAGCAACGATTTGCGGTACAACCATTTCCGCCAGCGTATTGTCTTAACTGGTAGAGAAGTTAAATTTATGGCGGACGGTGTGAATTCAGCGGAGAACTCAACGGAGAACAATGAGCAGATCGTTGGACTCGTGAAATGGTTTGATGCTGCTCGTGGATTTGGATTTGTTGTCTGTGATGGGCTGGATCGTGACATTCTGTTGCACGCGAATGTCTTGCGAAGCTTTGGGCAGAGTTCGGTTCTGGATGGAAGCCGGGTTTCGCTTACCTATCAGGTGAGCGAGCGTGGCTTCCAGGCGGTCGAAGTTCTGGAAATCGAACCTCCCGAGACTAAGTCCCACGAATCTGCGCCTGAATACATGCAGGATGCTCCGGCCGATGCGCCGTACCTGCCCGCACGGGTGAAATGGTTTGACCGGAGCAAGGGCTTCGGCTTCGTGAATGTGTTCGGCAGCTCCGAAGACATCTTCGTGCACGTCGAAGTTCTGCGTCGCTTCGGACTTGCGGATCTGCTGGCCGGTGAAGCACTTTGCGTGCGCGTCATCGATGGCGCGCGCGGCAAATTGGCGGTCGAGGTGCGCAGATGGGAATTTTTCTTGGACTGAGACGGATCGTCGCCGTCAGCCTGTTCATGCTGGCGGCGCCTTTCGCGACAGGCGTTGCCGCGAAGACGGCTGATGCGGGCTGCGCGCCGGGCATTGTCGATATTCGGGGTGACTTCGGCTCGATCCGTTTTCGCGTGGAACTTGCGTTAACCCCGCAGGAGCAGGCACGGGGCCTCATGTATCGCGAAACGATGCCGCGTGGGGCGGGGATGCTGTTCGTCTATCCAAGGGAAGCCAACGTCGCATTCTGGATGCGTAACACGCTGATCCCATTGGATATGATATTCGTTGATGCCAGCGGTGTGATCGTCCGCGTACACGACAACGCCGTTCCGCTGGACGAAACACCGATCCCGGCTGGAGCGCCGACCCTCGCCGTGCTGGAAATCAACGGCGGTATGGCGGGGAAAATCGGCATCGACGCTGGCGACGAGCTGCGCAGCGCGGCGCTGCCGCAAGAGAAAGCGCTCTGGGCCTGCGACTAAGGCTTTTCCCCGGATCAATCCACTGTTATGGGCCACACAGGTCGGGGCGTGGCGCAGCCTGGTAGCGCACCTGTTTTGGGTACAGGGGGTCGGAAGTTCGAATCTTCTCGCCCCGACCAGTTCTTCCAGAATTTCTGGCACCTTCCGCTCAGGCGTGGCTCGGTCGCGAATGCTGGCCGGGCGATTCTATCATATGGTGGCGTTGCGCGATCGCATCACCATATCTGGTATAACAGCGACATCGCGTTCGGATCATGGGATACGCGGCGGGCGAAGAACCTGTGGACAAATATGTATGAATGCCAGCGTGTCCTTCGCGCCACGGTCGTTTTCCCTGCCTGTGTTTTGGGCAGAGCGACCCGCATCATATTGTAAAAAAGGGTCCGACCGGAGGTGATCTGGTGACGCCGAATCTGACCGCCGGCCGCTGTTGCACCGTCAAGAACATTCTTTGAATTTTATCACCGTTATCCACATTGACCGACGCTTCAAACCGCATGTAGTGGTAGCGGGCGGCGTAAGTCACACCACATCTAGTGGCAGCGCGGTGAGGTTCGGGCAGCAGCCTTCGCAAGACATTCCCACGCTCCTTCGGGTTGCGTGCACAGGGAGCCTTTGCGGAACAGACAGTATTACCGCCTCACATTGATGAAGATGAAGAACAATCGGGGCGCAATGCTCCGGCGGACACTGACTTAGGGAATGGGGACAGGATCATGCGGTTAGAGCGCAAATTCACCGAGGCTGGCCAGGATGCCTATGCGGCATTGAACTTCACGACGACGACGTCGGAAATCCGCAACCCGGACGGAACGACAGTGTTCAAGCTGGAAGCGGTGGAAATCCCGGAAGGGTGGAGCCAGGTCGCGTCGGATGTGATTGCGCAGAAGTACTTCCGCAAGGCCGGCGTTCCCGCCGTGCTCAAGCGCGTAAAGGAAAAAGACGTCCCTGAATTCCTGTGGCGCTCCGTCCCCGATGAGGATGCGTTGACCAAGCTGCCCGAAGACGCGCGCTTTGGCGGCGAGACGTCGTCAAAACAGGTTTTTGATCGTCTGGCAGGGGCTTGGGCTTACTGGGGCTGGAAAGGTGGCTATTTCACCACCGAGGAAGATGCTCGCACCTATTTCGACGAAATGCGCGTGATGCTGGCCCGCCAGATGGCCGCGCCGAACTCGCCCCAGTGGTTCAACACCGGTCTGCACTGGGCCTATGGCATTGATGGCCCGGCGCAGGGGCACCACTACGTCGACCCCAAGACCGGCAAGCTGGTCCGCTCCAAATCATCCTATGAGCATCCGCAGCCCCATGCCTGTTTCATCCAGTCCGTCGCCGACGATCTGGTCAATGATGGCGGGATCATGGACCTGTGGGTCCGCGAGGCGCGCCTGTTCAAGTACGGATCAGGCACGGGCACCAACTTCAGCCACCTGCGTGGCGAGGGCGAAGCCCTGTCGGGTGGTGGCAAGTCGTCGGGGCTGATGGGCTTTCTCAAGATCGGTGACCGCGCCGCGGGTGCCATCAAGTCGGGCGGCACCACGCGCCGCGCGGCCAAGATGGTCATCGTCGACATGGATCACCCGGACATCGAAGCCTTCATCGACTGGAAGGTCATCGAGGAGCAGAAGGTCGCGGCCATCGTCGCGGGCAGCAAGGCGCACCAGAACCAGCTGACCAAGGTGATGGAAGCGGTGCGTGCCTGGGACGGCTCCCTGGCCGATGCGACCGATCCGTCGGTCAACGAGACACTGAAGGACGTGATCCGTGCCGCCAAGAAGCACATGATCCCCGAGGCCTATATCCTGCGGGTGCTGCAATACGCCAAGCAGGGGTATGACAGCATCGAATTCCCCGTCTACGACACCGACTGGGACTCGGAGGCCTACAACTCCGTGTCGGGCCAGAACTCCAACAACTCGGTCCGCGTCACTAACGCCTTCCTGCACGCCGTCGAGAAGGATGCCGACTGGGAGTTGACGAACCGCCGCGATGGCAAGGTCGCCAAGACCGTCAAGGCGCGCGATTTGTGGGACAAGGTGGGACACGCGGCGTGGGCCTGTGCTGACCCCGGCATCCAGTTTCACGACACCGTCAACGACTGGCACACCTGCCCGGAAGACGGCGCGATCCGGGGCTCCAACCCTTGTTCGGAGTACATGTTCCTGGATGACACGGCCTGTAACCTGGCGTCGATGAACCTGCTGAAGTTCCTGAACGCGGACGGCAGCTTCGACCATGCCGGCTACATCCATGCGGCAAGGTTCTGGACGATCACGTTGGAAATTTCGGTCGCCATGGCGCAGTTCCCGTCCAAGGAAATTGCGCAGCGCTCCTATGACTTCCGGACGCTGGGTCTGGGCTATGCCAACATTGGCGGCCTGCTGATGAATATGGGCCTGGGATACGACAGCCGCGAGGGGCGCGCCCTGTGCGGTGCGCTGACGGCGGTGATGACCGGCGTAGCCTATGCGACCTCGGCCGAAATGGCCGGCGAGCTTGGTCCGTTCCCCGGCTACAAGAAGAACGCCAACCACATGCAGCGCGTGATGCGCAACCATCGTCAGGCCGCCTTGGGCAAGACGGACGGCTATGAGAAGCTGGCGGTGAAGCCCGTCGCGCTCGACATCGATGGCTGCCCGGATAAAACGCTGACCGATCTGTCGGCCTCCATCTGGAATGAAGTGGTGGAGCTGGGCGAGAAGAACGGCTTCCGCAACGCCCAGTCCACCGTCATCGCGCCCACGGGCACGATCGGTCTGGTCATGGATTGCGACACGACCGGCATCGAACCGGACTTCGCGCTTGTGAAGTTCAAGAAGCTGGCCGGGGGTGGTTACTTCAAGATCATCAACCAGTCGGTGCCTGCCGCCCTGCGCAAGCTGGGGTATGGCGAAGCACAGATCGGCGAGATCATCAGCTATGCCGTGGGCCACGGCAGCCTTGGCAACGCGCCGGGGATCAACCACACGTCGCTGATTGGTCACGGCTTTGGTCAGGATGAGCTTAAGAAGATCGAGGCGGCGTTGCCGTCGGCCTTCGACATCCGCTTCGTGTTCAACCAGTGGACCTTGGGCGAGGAGTTCTGCACTCAGACGCTGGGTATCCCTGCGGCCCGGCTGAACGACCCAACCTTCGATCTGCTGCGTCACCTGGGCTATACCAAGGCGGAGATCGAGGCGGCAAACGACCACGTCTGCGGCACCATGACACTGGAAGGGGCCCCTGCACTCAAGGATGAGCATCTGACGGTGTTCGATTGCGCAAACCCTTGCGGTAAGAAGGGCAAGCGCTTCCTGTCGGTGGATAGCCACATCCACATGATGGCGGCGGCGCAGTCGTTCATCTCTGGCGCGATCTCCAAGACGATCAACATGCCGAACTCGGCCACGATCGAGGACTGCAAGGCGTCGTACGAGCTTTCTTGGTCGCTGGGCGTGAAGGCCAACGCGCTGTATCGTGACGGCTCCAAGCTGTCGCAGCCGCTGGCTGCTTCGCTGGTCGAGGACGACGACGAGGCCGCCGAGGTGTTGGAGTCGGGCAACCCGCACGCCAAGGCACAGGTTCTGGCCGAGAAGGTGATCGAGAAGGTCATCGTCAAGGAGTACCTGAAGGCCGCACGCGAGAAGCTGCCCGAGCGTCGCAAGGGGTATACCCAGAAGGCCAACGTCGGCGGGCACAAGGTCTACCTGCGCACCGGCGAATATGCCGATGGCAACCTGGGCGAGATCTTCATCGACATGCACAAGGAAGGGGCCGGGTTCCGGGCGATGATGAACAACTTCGCCATCGCGGTCTCGGTTGGCCTGCAATACGGCGTGCCGCTGGAGGAGTTTGTGGACGCCTTCACCTTCACCAAGTTCGAGCCTGCGGGCATGGTGCAGGGCAACGACAGCATCAAGAATGCGACGTCGGTGCTGGATTACATCTTCCGTGAGCTGGCGGTGAGCTATCTTGACCGGGAGGATCTGGCCCACGTGAAGCCGCAGGGCACCACCTTCGACTCCATCGGCGAAGCGGAAGCCCCCGCCGGCGACGACGGCAATGTCACCCCGGTCGGTCAGTCGGCTGCGTCCAAGTCACTGGAAGTGATCAAGTCGGTCACCTCCTCGGGCTATCTGCGCAAACGCCTGCCCGAGGATCTCGTCGCTCTGCGAGGCGGCATGGACCAGGTGGCGGCGGAACTGGCCTCGACCGGGACGGCCGTTTTGACGACGACCAAGATCCGGGCAACCGACACGGCAACCGCGACGATCACCGCGGCCCCGGCCGTGGACCTGCGCGTCAAGGCAAAGATGCAGGGATATGAGGGCGAGGCCTGTGGCGAATGCGGCAACTACACGCTGGTGCGCAATGGCACCTGCATGAAGTGCAACACCTGCGGCGGGACGTCGGGATGTAGCTGAAGGCTGACGGCAGGTCGGGGTAACCGACCCGAACCGGGACGGCGCGCGGGGGCAACCTTGCGCGCCGTTTCCCGTTCGTGCCGCGGCGAGGCACGATTTACCGATACTGACTCGGATCAATGCGTCCCCGGCCCGAGTGGTTCAGACATGCCGCGTATGGCCGCATAGGGCGGCGTAGTTGGCGGAGATGCGACGTGATTGGATATTTTGGAAACATCGAGGAATTGACCGAAGAAAACAGCGACTTCCGGCGCGTCCTTTATTCCGGAACGAAGCTGCAACTGGTTCTGATGTCGATCGAGCCGGGCGGCGAGATTGGCGGCGAGACCCATGAAGGTACAGACCAGTTCTTCCGGGTCGAGGACGGAAAGGGACGGGCCGTGATTGATGGCGTCACCCACAAGATTGGCGCGGGCGACGGCTTCGTGGTGCCGGCGGGGGCACATCACAACGTGATCTGCACAGGGCACGAACCGCTGAAGCTCTACACGATCTATGGTCCGCCGCACCATCGCGATCATCTGGTGCAGAAGACGAAAGCGGAGGCGGATGCCTCGGGTGAGACGTTCGAGGGAGAGGCCACCGAGCAGGCGACGGATGTGATCCGGGTCTAGAGTCTTTTCGCGCGGAGCAGGGCATTGCCGCCCACCGATTGCGCCCCGCCCCGATCGTGGGCGGGGATTCCAGTCATTGGCAGTAACTGGTCAGACCGGCACGTTGTTGAACAGGTCTTCTTCGAGGTCGAGTACCCTGTGCCTGCGGTCACCTTGCGAGGAGTCTTCGCAGTGACGATGTTGCGGTGCACGGCCTGCATCCTCGCGGATAGGGGGCATTTTTCCGCTTTCCTTGCGGCTGGGTGATCTTTCTTCGATATCAATCGTATCCATGGCAGCCTCGTTTTCTGTTGGAGTGGTCGTCGAACCTTGGGCCGCACCGTCGGAACGGCAAGGCAAGCCCGATGACGTCACGGTCGGACGCGCAGTGAAGAAATGAAAATGGCAGGCGATTGCGCGTAAACCGACACAAACCGGGCCGAGACGTTTGTCGTAACGCCAAGCCTTACTGTGATCATTGCGCCCGCCGGGCGGCATGGCAATGGTCCTGATCATGGTGGGCGCCTTCCCGCTTGATACGCCTGTCGCATCGGACCCGACCTGCGGTTCTGTTTGTGCGACCCAGCCCTGATACCCCGTTTCGCCAGAGCGCCCTCAACATTTCAGTCCGTTGATACTTGACCGGGGCAGGGGCCAACGGATGCGCGCCGGCTTGCCGATAATGGTCGGGGTCTGGCCGCTAACCTGATCGCATCAGCCGTTGTCACACCATTGACATGCATCAACGACGTAACCTCTGTTGGCGTGGCATCTGGCGGTGGACAGGGCATGGTACGCGTCTTTTTCGCCGCCAGGTGCGTCCGGTCAAAGAGGGGGAGACGGGATGCTCAACGATCCCTACGAAGCGCTCGGTCTGACCAAGACGGCCACGGCAAAACAGATCAAGAGTGCGTATCGAAAGCTCGTGCGTACAAGCCATCCGGATCTGCACCCCGATGACGCCGGGGCCGAGGCGCGGTTCAAGGCCATCTCATCCGCCTATGAAATCCTAAAAGACCCCGAAACGCGGGCGCGTTTCGACGCTGGGGAAATCGACGGGCTTGGGGCCGAAAAGCCGCAACGCCAGTATTACCGCGATTTCGCCGATGCGCCCGACAATGCTTACAGACAGGGGCAGGGTGCCGGTCCCGATTTCGACCCCGCTGACATTTTTGCCGACATCCTGCGCAACCGCGGGCGCATGGGGGGCGGTGGCGATTTCGGCGGGCGCGGCTTTTCCGCTGCCGGGCCGGATGCGCGGTATTCCCTTGAGGTGCCGTTCATGGACGCCGCGCGGGGCGGTGAAACCCGGATCACTCTGCCGGATGGTCAGAGCCTCGCCGTCAAGATCCCGCGCGGTACCGAGGACGGCCAGACCCTGCGATTACGCGGCAAGGGCAGGCCGGGATTTGGGGGCGGGGCACCCGGCGACGCGCTGATCACTGTTATGGTACGGCCCCATCCAGTGTTTCGCCGGGAGGGCGATGACATCCTGCTGACGCTTCCAATTACGGTCGACGAGGCGGTCTTGGGTGGCAAGGTGACCGCACCCACCATTGACGGACCAGTCGGCCTGACCATTCCGGCCGGGGCAAGTTCGGGCCGGGTTCTGCGGCTGCGCGGCCGGGGGATCACGCGCGCAGGGCGAACGAAGAAGGGCGATCAGCGGGTCGAACTCAGGATCGTGGTGCCGTCCGACCCGGATAAGAAGTTGCGCGACTTCCTGTCGGAGTGGCGCAAGACACAAAAAGGCGACCCGCGCGCCGCCCTGCTCAGGGAGGCCGGAAGATGACGGAGCATTTCTCGGAAGACGAAGTTGTCACGACTGTCACAAGACTGACCCGGAGCCAGTTGGTCAGCTTCATCAAGGGCGGCTTCGTCAAGCCGCAACAGGAGGAAGACCGATATGTTTTTCGCCGAATCGACATCGCGCGGTTAGAGCTTTTGTGCGACCTTTCGCATGATCTTGAACTTGATGAGACGGTGCTTGGGGTCGTGATTTCCTTACTTGATCAATTACATGAGGCGCGGCAGGACTTGTCGATGATGACCCGTGCGATTGATATTCTGCCAGCCGAAGTGCGGGCGGACATCGAGGCCGCGCTCAAGCGGTCCTGAAGATGCCCCACAGGTCCGGTGGAGCCGGTGCCTACGCCCAATCCATGGCGCTCAGGCCCGAGCGACCCGCCGCGCATCGGCCCGGAAGGCGGAAGGGGTCTTGCCCATTTCACGCCCGAACGCCCGGGTGAAATAGGCGGCGGAGGAGAAGCCTAGGGCGGCAGCGATAGTGGCTGCGGCATCATCGGTGTCGGACAGGCGGCGACAGGCCTCGTGCATAAGGCGGGCCTGCATGTATGCTGCGGCGGTCATGCCCGCTGTCTCCCGGAGGGTTCGCGTCAGGTGGGTCGCGGTCACGCCCATCTCGGCCCCGATTTCCTCCAACGTGGCACCTGTACACAGGTGCTTTTCCACCATGCGGGCGAACCGGACGGCCAGCGCGGCGGGCCGCGACACGTGTGCCACGGCCTGTGTCGACGCGAGTTTCTCGATCAAGGCCGAGATGAGGATCACCCGCCCGAGGGCAGCGCGCCCTGCCGATGGGTTGCCCAGGTCGCCGTGCCGGCCCAACCGATCGATAAGGCCGGACAATTCCCCCTGCGTGCTGACATCCGAAAGGCGCAGCATCCGTGGCGTATCGGGCAAAGGGGCTTCGAACAGGTTTGGAAGGCGCAGAAGCGTTCCTTCGGTCATTGCGCCCGGCTCGATCGAAAATGGCGTGCCGGGTGGCAGGCAGATCGCTGTCGACGGCTGAAACCCGCGGGTGCGGCCCAGGATCGTCACGCGCCCCTGCCCCCGCTGCATCCAGATCAGCACCGGCAGTTTTTCAACATGGGGCAGGGTGCGGCGCCAGCGTCCGTGACGGATAAGGGGCGTGACCATCTCCAGCGAAAGGCCGGTCAGGCGTTCGGCTTCGGAAAGGTCACGCGATTCGAAGAGGCGAATGCGCGACATGACGTAAGGTGACCACGCCGCCGCCCCGCATGTCAAAGGATCACAAAGTCGTAGCGTCGATGCGGGTCCATCCGCCCATACGCGCCCGGAACCACGTGCGCTGCCGCTTGGCATATCGGCGGGTGGCGATGATTGCCGCGTCCCTTGCCTGTGCCTGCGTCATCTCGCCGCGCAGATGGGCGATAAGTTCGGGCGCGCCGATGGCCTGCGCTGCGTTCAGCGTCGGATCCCACTTGGGAAGGACGGTGCGGGCTTCCTCCAGCGCACCGTCCTCAAGCATCATTTCGAACCGCCGTTCGATGCGTGGGGTCAACCAATCCTTCGGCGCATCGACGACAAGGGGCAGCGCATCGGCCAGCCGAATGAGCGGCGGTGGTGTCTGGGCCTGCCAGTCACGGATGGACCGCCCGGTATGGCGGGCCACTTCCCAAGCTCGCATCACGCGCATCGGGTTTTGCAGGTCGATGTCGAGCCGCACGTCCGGCGACAACTCCGTCGCAAGGGCGTCGAGGCCCTGCTCGTCGAGGCGCGTCTGTGCCTCCGCCCGGATATTCGGCGGTGTTGCTGGAATGTCGGCCAGCCCTTCGGTCAGCGCGCGAAAATACAGCCCCGTGCCGCCCACGATGATTGGCCGTTCGCCCGCAAGAAGCGGTGCGACGTCGCGCAGCCAGTCGCCGACCGAATAGGCGCGCTGCCAATCGACGTGACCGTACAGGGCGTGCGGAGCGCGGGCTTCCTCGGCCACGGAAGGCCGCGCCGTCAGGCTGCGCCAGTCTGCGAAGACCTGAAGCGCATCCGCGTTCACGATACATCCGCCCGCAGACTCGGCGATAGCCAGGGCCAGCGACGACTTGCCCGAAGCCGTCGGGCCAGCGATCAGTATGGGCTGGGTCGAAGGGGTATTATGAATAAAATTCAACATCATGCAGGTCGTTCTATCTATCGTTGTAGCGACCGATCATCCCGGTTGCCCGTTCCCGCCTAATCCGGCATACCCGTGACCGCAACGGACACGAGGGGTAGCACGATGCAGGATCTGGACACCGGCGGTGTGAAACCCCTCAAGCGCGTGATGCTCAAGATCTCCGGAGAGGCGCTGATGGGGCCGCAGGGTTATGGCCTGCATCCGCCCACAGTCGAGCGTATCGCCAAGGAAGTCCAATCGGTTCACGAAATGGGCGTCGAGATCTGCATGGTCATCGGTGGCGGCAATATCTTCCGTGGTTTGCAAGGCTCCGCGCAGGGGATGGAGCGCACGACCGCCGACTACATGGGCATGCTGGCGACGGTGATGAACGCGCTGGCCATGCAGGGTGCGATGGAGAGCCTGGGCATCCACACTCGCGTTATTTCCGCCATCCCTATGGATCAGGTCTGCGAGCCGTACATCCGCCGCCGCGCCGTCCGCCACCTGGAGAAAAAGCGCGTCGTGATCTTCGCCGCCGGCACGGGAAATCCCTATTTCACGACTGACACGGCGGCCACGTTGCGCGCGTCGGAAATGTCCTGTGGTGCGATCTTCAAGGGCACGAAAGTCGACGGCGTGTATGATAAGGACCCGGAGAAGCATTCGGATGCCGTCCGTTATGAGACGATTACATATGATGAAGTGTTGCAAAAACATCTCAAGGTGATGGATGCCTCGGCCATTGCGCTGGCGCGTGAAAACGGTCTGCCGATCATCGTATTCTCGTTGGATGCGCCGGGTGGATTCCGGTCGATCCTTGCAGGTACCGGAACCTGCACACGCGTCGAAGGCTGACGCCCGCAGCGCGCGGGTTTGCGTGGAAGGGTGCAAAGGGGTGGCGCGATTTTCGTGTCGTTGCCAGACCTTTGGAGCACACCATGACCGGCAGGCTTGAGCCGGGCGGCCACGACCTGAACCCCGTTGACTGCCGAGACTGGGACATCCACACTTCTTTTCTGGCACCCCGACATCGGGTTGCGCACATCGCGCCCGCATCGGCATGGCGGGGCCTGTACCGGCCCTCTGTCGCCCCCCTCTGGCCTTGGTGCGTCGCATTGGCTAAATGAAGCAAAAACCGATCGGAGCCCTTGGGGCTCCAGCCTGCTAGGGGAAGTCCAATGGCCGACGATTTCGACCTTGATACCAACGACCTGGAGCGCCGGATGGATGGCGCGATGGCGAGCCTGCGAACCGAATTCGGCTCGCTGCGGACGGGCCGCGCCTCGGCTTCGATGCTGGAGCCGGTGATGGTCGACGCCTACGGAAGCCCGACGCCGATCAACCAGGTCGGAACCGTGAACGTTCCCGAACCGCGGATGGTCACCATCAACGTCTGGGACAAGGGGCTGGTCGGCAAGGTCGAGAAGGCCATCCGCGAAAGCGGTCTGGGCATCAACCCGCAGCTGAACGGGACGATCATCATGCTGCCGATTCCCGAATTGAACGAGGAGCGGCGACGCGAACTGACCAAGGTCGCCGGCCAGTATGCCGAGGGTGCCCGTGTCGCCATCCGCAACATCCGCCGCGACGGCATGGACAAGATCAAGAAGGCCGACGGCCTGGCCGAGGACGAAGCCAAGATGTGGGAGCAGGAGGTTCAGGACCTGACCAACACCTATATCAAGAAGATCGACCAGGCGCTGGAAGACAAGCAGGGTGAAATCATGCAAGTTTGATTGGCAAACCGCCCCATGGGCGGCGAACGGTCCGGTGGACCGTCCGGCCAATTGAAGGGCGGAGCCCCGGCGGGACAGCCGGGCGCGCTGATGGGACAGGAGACATCCACATGACCCCAGATGCCAAGAACGGCGCGCGACCCAGTCCGCGACACGTCGCCTTCATCATGGATGGCAACGGTCGCTGGGCCCAGATGCGGGGCCGCCCGCGTCTTCTGGGCCACCGCGCCGGTGCGAGGCGCGTTCGCGAGATCGTGGAGGCCTGCCCCGAGTTGGGCGTGGAATACTGTACTATCTTCGCCTTTTCGACCGAGAACTGGAAGCGGACGCAGGCCGAGGTTTCGGGCCTGATGTCCCTGTTTCGGCGCTATATCCAGACCGAGGCGCAGACCCTGCTGGAGCAGGGCACCCGCGTGCGGTTCATCGGGGACCGGTTGCGGTTGGACAAGAAACTGCGCGGGCTAATGGATATGGTCGAGGCGCTGACGGCGCATAACACGCGCTGTCACCTGACCATCGCGCTCAATTATGGCGGACGTGACGAGGTGGCGCGCGCGACAAAGCGGCTGGCGCGTGATGTCGCCGACGGCAAGCTCGACCCGGATGCGATCGACGACCAGACACTGCCGCGATATCTTGATACCCATGTGCTACCCGACCCTGATCTGGTGATCCGCACCAGCGGCGAAGCGCGGATCTCCAACTTCCTGCTCTGGCAGTCCGCCTATTCGGAGTACGAGTTCGTCGACACGCTCTGGCCTGACTTTACCCGCCAACATCTGGAAGAGATCCTGTCGCGGTTCGGTGGGCGCGATCGACGGTTTGGCGGGGTCAGGGCATGAGCGATCGTCCCGAGGCAGACGAAGAAGAGCCGCCGCTTTTCGAATTCACGATGGAAGATCCCATCGAGCCGCAGATCGCTGGCCGCTTTCAGGACCTGGCCCCGCGTCTCGGCACTGCGGTTTTCCTGTTCCTCGTTGGCGGCGTCGCGATCTGGGGCGGAGGATTGTGGTTCGTCTCGCTGATCGCGATCTGCGTCGGCCTCATGCTCTGGGAATTAGCGACGATGCTGCGCACGGGCCCCAAGCGCGCAATGCTGATGGCCGTTCTTGGCGGTGTGGCGCTGTTTTCGGCGAACCTCTTGCCGGTTGGCTTTGGGCTGCCGGTTCTGATGCTGGTGCCCATGGCTGGCATCGCATTCATTCGGCGGCACAGACGTATCATGGTCGGTTTCACCGCCGCCATCATGTTGGCGGGGCTGTCCCTGACGCAGCATCTGTCCAACTTCGGGCTGGTGTGGATGGTCTGGCTGATCACGGTCGTGGTGATATCGGACGTTGCCGGTTACTTCGCGGGCCGGATACTGGGCGGCCCCAAGTTCTGGCCGCGGGTCAGCCCCAAGAAAACATGGTCGGGTACGATAGCAGGCTGGATTGGGGCGGCCGTAATCGGCGGCATTTGGGCCGTCTGGCAAAACGCGGGATGGGAGACGGTCGGCATTTCAGTCGCGCTGGCCATGATGGCGCAGATGGGTGACATCGCCGAAAGCGCGATCAAACGGAAGATGGGCGTCAAGGACAGCTCCAATCTGTTACCGGGACATGGTGGTTTGTTCGACCGGTTCGACGCGATGCTGGGTGCCGCGCTGATGCTTCTCGTGGTCGAGAGTTTGTCGGAATTCCCGCCGATTCCGGGGGTCGGATGACGCGGATTTCGGTCTTCGGGGCCACCGGAAGCATTGGGCAAAACACGCTGGACCTGCTGGATGCGGGCACGCACACGACGGTCGCGCTGACCGGGGGCAACAATATTGCCCAATTGGCCGCCGACGCGATCCGGCTTCGGGCCGAGATCGCGGTTACCGCCCACGATGAACGCCTGGAAGACCTGCGCGACGCCTTGGCCGGAACGGGGATCAAGGCGGCCGCCGGGGCAGGGGCCCTGGAGGAGGCAGCGGATCGTCCCTCCGACTGGTTCATGTCGGCAATCGTCGGCAGCGCGGGGCTGGTCCCGTCGCTGCGCGCGGTGCGCCACGGCGGCACGTTGGCCCTGGCCAACAAGGAAAGCCTAGTGTGCGCCGGACCGCTGCTGCTATCCGAAGCGGCGCGGCATGGATGCCGTATCCTGCCGGTGGACAGCGAGCATTCGGCCGTCTTTCAGGCCCTTGTCGGCGAGGAAATGCACGCGGTCGAGAAAGTGATCATCACAGCGTCAGGCGGCGGCCTGCGGGATATGCCGCTCGCTGATCTGGCGCGGGCGACGCCTGCACAGGCGGGTACGCACCCAAATTGGGACATGGGCCAGCGTATCACGATCGATTCCGCTTCGATGTTCAACAAGGCGATGGAACTGATCGAAACCAAAGAGTTCTTTGGGCTTCCTGCATCGAAGATCGAGACGATCATTCATCCTCAAAGCCTGATCCATGCGCTGGTGCAATTCAATGACGGCGCGATGATGGCCCATCTAGGTGCGCCCGACATGCGGCATGCCATCGGCTATGCGTTGAACTGGCCGTCCCGAACACATCTGCCGGTGGAGCGGCTGGACCTTGCGCGCGTTGCCACGCTGGACTTCCACGCGCCCGATCCTGCCCGCTACCCGGCGTTGGAAATCGCGCGGTCCGTGATGGATCGGGGCGGGCTTGCGGGGGCAGTGTTCAACGCAGCCAAGGAGGCTGCGCTTGATCTGTTTATTGATCGCAGCATTCGGTTCACCGACATGGCACCGCTGGTAAAGCGCACGTTGGACCGCATGGATGCGACAGGATGCCTTGATGCTGCCACCATGAACCTCGATATGGTGCTTCAAACGGACCGGCAGGCCCGGGATGTCGCACGCGACATCGCTGCTACGTTCTGACCAACTAAGGAAACCGCAGATGGCAGATATCGCAACACAGTTCGGCGGCTTCGCCTGGATGATCCTGGCTTTCGTGATTGCGCTGTCGATCATCGTCGCGATTCATGAATACGGCCATTACATCGTCGGGCGCTGGTGCGGGATCAAGGCGGATGTCTTTTCCATAGGTTTCGGACCGATCATTGCGTCCAAGGTCGACAAGCACGGAACGCGTTGGCAGTTGGCCGCCCTGCCGTTGGGGGGCTACGTCAAGTTCCGCGGCGATGCGAACGCAGCCTCGGTTGGAGATGACGACTCGGTACAGGATATGACCGCGTCCGAGCGGGCCGAGACGATGACCGGTGCCTCGCTCTGGCGGCGGGCGGCGACCGTGGCGGCGGGCCCGATCTTCAATTTCATCCTGTCCATCGTGCTGTTTGCTGGCATGGCAATGATCCTTGGCCGGGCGGCAGACACGCCCACGGTCGGCGAAGCGGTACCGCTTCCGGCCCAGATGCAAACGCTCCAGCCGGGCGACCGGATATTGTCCATCGCCGGAACATCGGTGAACGACATCGCGGATATCGGCAATCTGATTGGTGATTTGCCGTCCGCGCCGACATTGCCCTACCAGGTCGAGCGGGACGGCGCGGTGATCGACGTTGACGCTATTGCTCCGGTCCCGGCGCGCGCCTCCACGGTTCAGCCACGTTCGGCGGCCTGGGACATTGGCATGCGTCCGGGCGACGTGATCCTGACGGCTGATGGCGCGGCAATGAATTCCTTTGCGGACCTGCAGGCTGCCGTTGCCGGCGTGGGCGACGGAACGGTAGCGCTGACGGTCTGGCGCGAAGATGGCGGCGATGGTGAGGTCCTCGAGTTCGCTTTGCAGCCGCGTCTACGTGACATTCCCTTGGCCGATGGCGGGTTCGAGACGCGCGCGCTGATCGGAATCACGTCAAGCTTGGCATTCGAAGCCGCGACCGAGCGGTCCGGCCCCATTGAGGCGGTGACATTTGGAGTCACGCAGGTCTGGACCATCCTTGGCCGCTCCATTTCGACCTTGGGATACATCGCTACCGGGAAAATCAGCTCCTGCAACATGTCCGGACCGATCGGCATCGCGCAGACCAGTGCCGTCGCCGCCAGTCACGGATTGTCCAGCTTTATCGGCTTTATCGCGCTTTTGTCCGCAGGGGTCGGTCTGCTGAACCTGTTCCCGATTCCCGTTTTGGATGGCGGGCACCTGGTTTTTCACGCCTACGAGGCCGTGCGTGGCAAGCCGCCGTCGGATGGCGCGGTCAAGGTTTTGATGGTCATGGGGCTGGCTCTCATGGGCGCGCTGATGGTGTTCGTGCTATTCAACGATGTAACATGCACCTGATCGATTGCGCCTGATCGTTTCGTTATCGCGACGATTGACGGTCCAGAATGGCCCCATGACTGCCAAATTCCCGCCCCATTCTGTTGGCATCGTTGTGACAGCTTTAACTGAGGGTGAAGAAATGCGTCACGTACAGAATGGATACCGCGGTCTCTCGGTCTTCATGGGCCTGAACATCGACCGCTTCCTTGCCGCGTTCTCCATCGGAGGCGCGATCCTGCTGGCTGCCTGGGTGCAGTCGCTGTAATCATGGCAGGTGTCGTGGGCCGAGGTTGAATTTCAGGCAACACACACCAACTTTCGAGATTCACCGTCTTTGACATGCTCCATGGCGTTCGGTACTGACGACAAAAGACTGTCGTAATGAGGCGGATGACATGATGGATCACGACGGCGTTCGGGCAGGGTTGGATACGAAAAAGCTGGTTGCAGCGGGACTTACGGGCCTCAGGCTTAGTCTCATGGCGACCACCGGAGTTCTTGTGTTTTCAAGTGTCACTTCGGTCGCGGCGCAGACCTACCGATTCCAGACTTTCGAGGTGCAGGGAAATACCCGGATCGAGACATCGTCTGTGCTTGCGACGCTGGGCGTAACGCCCGGTCAGGCCATCGAGGCCGGTCAACTCAACGACGGATTTCAGCGTCTTCAGGCATCCGGCCTGTTCGAAACAGTCGAGATCGTGCCGCAAGGCTCCAAGCTGCTGGTAATCGTCAACGAATATCCAACCATCAATCGGATTTCGATTGAAGGAAATGATCGCCTCAATGACGACGACCTGTTGACCGTAGTCGGCAGCCAAGTGCGGCGCGTCTATTCGCCTCGCCAAGCGGAGCAGGACGCGGCAGCCCTGTCCGAGGCCTATGCGTCGTCCGGTCGCCTGTCGGCAACGGTTCAGCCCAAGATCATCCGGCGCAGCGACAATCGCGTCGACCTCGTCTTCGAAGTCGCCGAGGGACGCGTGACCGAGGTGGAGCGGCTCAGCTTCGTCGGGAACAGGGCTTTTTCCGACCGTCGTCTTCGCCGTGTGCTGGAAACCAAGCAGGCGGGTATTTTCCGTGCGCTTGTAAGTGCCGATACCTTCGTGGCGGATCGCGTCGCGTTGGACGCGCAATTGCTGCGCGATTTCTACCTTTCGCGCGGTTATGCCGATATACAGGTTCTGTCGGCCACGCCCGAATTGTCGCCGAGCCGCGACGCCTATTACCTCACCTTCCGTGTGCAGGAAGGGCAGCAGTTCCGTTTTGGCACCGTCACCGCCGTTTCGACGCTGCCTGAGATCGACACGGATAAATACCAGTCCGAAGTCCGAGTCAGTCCCGGTGATATATTTAATCCGCAGACGATCGAGCGGCAGATTCAGCGGCTGGAGCTTCTGGCAACGCAGCAGGGCCTGACCTTTGTGCGTGTCGTACCTCAGGTCCGTCGGAACGATGCCGATCTGACGCTGGACGTCGATTTCGTAATCGAGAAGGGTGAGCGGCAATTCGTTGAACGGATCGATATTGAAGGCAACGCGACGACGCTTGACCGAGTCATTCGTCGGGAATTTGACACTGTAGAGGGTGATCCGTTCAACCCCCGTGAGATTCGCGCCGCAGCCGAGCGTATTCGCGCCCTGGGTTACTTCAGCCAGGCCGATGTCACGGCGCGCGAAGGCTCGGGTCCCGATCAGGTCATCGTTGACGTCGATGTCGAGGAGCAGCCGACCGGATCGCTGGGCTTTGGTGCGAACTACTCCGTTCAGAACGGTGTCGGCGTGTCGGTGAACTTCTCGGAGACCAACTTCCTCGGGCGCGGGCAGACCCTGAATGTCGGAGTCGATACCAGTAGCGATAGCGGGTCCACCAGGGTGTCCTTCATCGAACCCTACTTCCTGAACCGCGATCTGGCGCTGTCCTTCTCGGCTTACTATTCGGAGAATACGGACGACGCCTTCACCTTCGACACCAAAAGCGTCGGGTTCCGCACGGGGCTGGATTTCCCCGCAGGGGAATACAGCCGTTTGGGCGTGTTCTACGGGATCAGCCAGGATGAACTGGACGCGCGGCCGGGAACGGCCCTGTCGCCAATTTTGCTTGCTGATCAAGGCAAATCGATTACGTCATTCGTGGGTTACACGTACAACTTCAACACCATCGGTCAGGGTCTGGACCCCACACGTGGTGTGCGGTTGCGTTTCGGTCAGCAGTTTGCCGGTGTCGGCGGCGACGAGGAATTCGTGAAAACGACGTTCTTGGCTTCCGCGCAGCGTACGGTTCGCAATGATGAAATCACGCTGAACGCGACACTCGAGGGCGGGGTTATCAGCACGTTAAACGACGATGCATCCCGCCAGTCTAACCGTTTCTTCAACGGCCCCAGCATCATCCGGGGGTTTGAATCCGGTGGAATCGGTCCGCGCGACCTGAACTTCTCGAACGACTCGCTGGGCGGAAACTACTTCGTTGCTGCCCGGTTCGAGGCGCAATTCCCGTTGGGTTTCATCCCGGACGAGTATGGTATCACAGCAGCGACGTTCCTTGATGTCGGATCGGTCTGGGGATTGGACGACACGAGCCTGTCGGGCCCTATTCCCGTCGACGACGATTTTTACCTGAACTCCGCCGTCGGCGTCGGATTCCTCTGGGACACGGCAATCGGTCCGCTCCGGTTCAATTTCACGCGCGCCATAAACAAGCGTGACTACGACCAAGAGCAGACGTTCGACCTGACGATCCAGACGCGGTTCTGATGCGGTTTCTGGCGGTGGCTTTGGCCGCCGCCTTCGCTGTTGCTCCGGCATTGGCGCAACAGCGAGGGGGCGCGCCTACAGTCGGGATTCCGACGTCTGCCGTCGTGGTGCTGGACCGTGATGCGTTGTTTAGTGAGAGCCTTTTTGGCCAGCGTATCGCGCGCGACATCGATGCCGCTTCGGCTGAACTTGCTTCCGAAAATCGCCAGATTGAAGCCGAGTTGGAAGCGGAGGAGCGCCGGCTGACCCAGCAGCGTGATACCATGGGTATTTCCGAATTCCGCGAGCTGGCCTCGGAGTTCGACAGCCGCGTGACGGACATACGCCAGACGCAAGACGCCAAGGCCCGCGCCATTAGCCAGCAGACCGAGCGCGCGCAACAGATTTTCTTAGAGAAGGCCAATCCGATCCTGGTGCAGCTGGCCCGCGAGACAGGGGCCTTGGTCATCCTTGATCGGCGTATCGTCATCGCGTCGGCCGACCAGGTCGATATTACCGCGTTGGCCTTGACCCGGATCGACGCCGCACTTGGCGACGGGGGCAGCCTTTTGGACGACACGCCGCCCACGACCCCACAAGAGCCTGATGCGCCAACCGGAGACTAGCACCGCTTGCCCCGGCCCCCGCACGCGCGCTAAGCCATACGCCAGGATGATAGGGGATACCATGACCACCGAAGCCGACATTCACCTGATCCAAAGGATCATTCCGCACCGCTATCCGTTCCTGTTGGTCGATAAGGTGCGCGACATCGTGGCAAATACCTCCGCTGTCGGGGTCAAGAACGTCACCTTCAACGAGCCGCATTTTCAGGGCCACTTCCCCGGGACGCCCATCATGCCCGGCGTCACCATCGTCGAGGCGATGGCCCAAACCGCCGCCGTCATGGTCGGCGTATCCAACGATTTGGCCGATAAGGACTTCCTTGTATATTTCATGGCAATTGACGGCTGCAAGTTTCGCCGGAAGGTCATCCCTGGCGACGTACTGGAGATGAAGGTTGACGTCACGCGCGGCAAGCCTGGTGCCAAGGTCTGGAAGTTCCACGGTGTGGCCACCGTCGATGGTGAAACGGCCGCCGAGGCTGATTTCACCGCTATGATGGATCTGCCCAAGGACCCCGCGTGAGCATCGATCCAGCCGCAAATATCCATCCGACGGCCTTTGTCGAACCTGGGGCCGTGCTGGGCCCCGGTGTCTCGGTTGGGGCGTTCTCGCTGATCGGGCCCGAGGTGACGCTGGGGGCTGGTGTCGATGTGCGAAGCCACAATGTCGTCACTGGCAAGACCACCATCGGCGCGGAGACAGTGATCTTCCCGTTCTGCTCCATCGGGGAGATTCCACAGGATAAGAAGTTCGGTGGCGAGAAGACTTCCCTGGTAATCGGCGCACGTAACCGCATCCGCGAACACGTGACGATGAATACAGGCACCGCGCAGGGCGGGGGCGAAACGGTACTGGGCGACGATGGGCTCTACATGGCCGGCTGTCACATCGCGCACGACTGCCGCATTGGGAACCGCGTGATCGTCGTAAACCAGTCCGCCATCGCGGGACATTGCCAGATCGAGGATGATGTGATCGTCGGCGGTCTGTCTGGCGTCCACCAGTGGGTGCGTATTGGGCAGGGGGCCATCATAGGCGCGCTGTCTATGGTTACGAACGATGTGGTGCCTTACGGCCTTGTTGCCGGTCCGCGTGCCGAATTGGACGGGCTGAACCTTGTGGGGCTCAAGCGCAAGGGCGTGGCCCGGTCCGATATTCAGGCGTTGCGCGTTGCGCTTCTGACGCTCAAGCAGGGCGAGGGGACCTTTCTTGAACGTGCCAAGCGTCTGGGCGATGAAAGTGATAGCGAATACGTCCAACGCATGGTGAGCTTCATCACCGGGGCCTCCGACCGCAATTTTCTGGTCCCCAAGTGACGCTGGCGCTGATTGCTGGATCGGGTGCTTTGCCGCATGCGGTCGCGGGCGGGTTGACGGGACAGGATTGGACCTGTTTTCACCTAGAGGGATATGCGCCCGACGGCATAACGTCCGAGCCGTTCCGGGTTGAACGACTGGGCAGCTTCATTGCCGACCTCAAGGGCCGTGGCGTGACCGAGGTCTGTTTTGCCGGGGCAATCGCGCGCCCTCGGCTTGACGCGACGATGATCGACGCGGCGACGATGCCGCTTGCCCCGCGCATGATGCAGGCGCTTCAGGCCGGGGACGACGCCGCGCTGCGCATTGTTCTGGCATTCTTCGAGGAGGCGGGCATTACGATCTTGGCCGCGCAGGACGTGGCCCCTGCGCTGCTGGATGTGCCGGTGGCTGGCGAGGTGGGCGCGCGCGACGCTGCCGACATCGACAAGGCCCGCGCGGTGCACGCCGCGTTGTCGGATCTGGATATCGGACAGGGCTGTGTCGTCGCGGGTGGGCAGGTGTTGGCGGTTGAAACCACGCCGGGCACCGACTGGATGCTGGCCAGCCTGACTGCGCCCTTCGCGCGTCCCAATGGGGGTGTTCTGTTCAAATCGGCCAAGCGAGGACAGGACCGGCGCGTCGACATCGCAACCATCGGGCCTGAGACGGTCACGGGGGCCGCGCGGGCCGGATTGTCTGGCATTGCAGTGGTGCAGGGTTCCGTGATCGTGCTGGAGCCGGATTCTGTGCGGGCGCGTCTAAAGGAAAGCGGCCTTTTCCTGACGACCATCGCGCCGTGACGCAGCTATTCCTCATTGCAGGGGAGCCGTCGGGCGACAGGCTCGGGGCTGCGTTGATCCGTGGATTGCGCGAGTTGGACCCAACGGTCGAAATGGCGGGGATTGGCGGGCCGGAAATGATCGCGGAGGGGTTGGAGAGCCTGTTCCCGATGGAAGTCCTGTCGGTAATGGGGCTGACCGAGGTGCTGCCGCGTCTGCCCGACCTGCTGCGACGCCGTGATCAGGCTGTGGCGGCGATCATGGCGATGCAACCGGATGCCCTTGTCACCATCGACAGCCCCGATTTCTGCCTGCGCGTGGCCGGGAAGGTGCGGCAGAAAAACCCGGCACAGAAAGTCATCCATTACGTCGCGCCCTCGGTTTGGGCGTGGCGGGAAGGGCGGGTGGCCAAGATGGCGCGCAACGTGGATCACGTACTGGCGCTTTTGCCGTTCGAGCCGCCTTACATGGAAGCGGCGGGCATGACCTGCGATTTCGTTGGGCACCCGGTCGTGGCTGAGCCACAGGCCAGCGCGACTGAAATCGCCGCTTTCCGGGATGCATATGGCGAGAAGGTCGCACTTGTCTTGCCAGGCTCCCGTCGCGGTGAGGTTTCCCGTTTGGGCCCAATCTTCGGAGAGGCGTTGGAGCAAATCCCCCGCGACATGCGCGTGGTCGTTCCCACGGTGCCACATCTTGCCGATACAATCGGTGCGATGGTCGCATCCTGGCCGGGCAATCCGATTGTTGTGACAGACCCTTTTGAAAAACGAGCGGCGTTTGCTGCCGCGACTGCTGCGCTCGCGGCATCGGGCACGGTTAGTCTGGAGTTGGCAGCGTCGGGCACGCCGATGGTAATCGCCTATGACATGAGTTGGCTGAGTTGGCAGATCATCAGTCGCATGATGAAGGTTGATACCGTTACGCTCGTCAATCTGGTGGCCGAAAAGAAGATCGTGCCTGAATTCCTTGGTCCCGCCTGTCGGTCCGGCCCTGTGGGCGCAGCGTTCCGTCGGTTGTTGACGGTTCCGTCCGAGCAGGAGCGTCAGGCCGATGTATTGAACCGAACCATGGACCGGCTGGGCCGAGGGGGGGCAGCGCCTGGTCTGCGCGCGGCCCAGTCGGTTCTTGACAAACTGTCTAAGTGACGTGCGCCAAAGTCTCTTGCAGCCCGATGGGTTCACGGCTATCCCGACGCTCAAGGCACCCATAGCTCAGCTGGATAGAGCGCTGCCCTCCGAAGGCAGAGGTCATAGGTTCGAATCCTATTGGGTGCACCACTCTTACACACATATATCAGGGTCTTTCGGTAACGAGGAAGATCCTCGGAGCGGTCAGCCATCCCACAACCCTAACCGGTGACCGCCGCAGTCATGTCCCCGTGGGAGTGCAACCTGAAAGGCGCTATTCAGGGACCCGTTCAGGACAGAACGTGATCATCGAATTCCCCGGTCGCGATCCGCCGCAGCGCGCCGCCAGCGGGGATCAGGAACAGCGCCGCGATCCCGTGGCTTCGGGCCAGTTCCACGCCCTTTTCTTCACCCGCCGCCATCAGCGCGGTCGCCCACCCGTCGGCCATCATGGCACTCGGCGCGATGACCGAGACCTGTGCCAGCGGCTCGGGCACCGGGTGTCGTGCCGATGGGGTGATGATATGGCTTAAACGGCGGTTGCCGACTTGAACGGAGTTCCACCGCGTGCCGGAGGTGGCGACGGCGAACTCTTGCAGTTCCAAGACGCCCACCAGTTCTGTCACATACTGCCGTGGATCCTCGATACCACTGCGCCAACGGCGACCGTCGGGGTGCCGACCGGCCGCTAGCAATTCGCCACCGATGTCGATCAGGAAGGTGGTCAGGCCGGCGCTCCGTAATCTGTCGGCGATCAGGTCCAATGCGCGCCCCTTTGCAATGCCGCAGAGGTCAAGGGTGAGGCCGGTGCGCGCCTTCTCCAATGCCGTCTGGGACAGGGTAAGGGCGGACCAGTCCGGCTTGCTGTCTCCCTTGATCGGGCCGAAACCCCACCGCGCAACAAGGGGGCCGACAGTCGGGTCGAATGCCCCGTCGCTTTGCCGGGCAATGTCCAAGGCGGCGCGCGTGACCTTCAACGTTTCGGGCGGCAGGGTATGCCGCCCCGCCGCTGCACGGTTGAACCGTGAGATGTCGCTGTCGTGCCGCCAAGGCGACATCTGATTGTCCACCAGCGTCAGCACTGCATCGATGTCCGACCTGATCGCGAACAGGTCGGCAGTGGCGGGCACAAGAACCTGCCACGTCGTGCCGAAGGCCTGGTCGTTCAATACCGCTATGGAAGGAGGGCTGGCTGCGCGGGACGCCCCGGAGAGGGCGCAGACTGCGGCGGTGCCACACAGAGTGGTGAAATTTCGGCGTGTGATTGTCATGGCTCAGGTCCCGAAGTCATCGTTGAAAATAGAACTGCGTTCCACGCCCAGACGCTCAAGCGTGGACCTGACGGCGGAGATCATGACCGGCGGCCCGCACAGATAATATTCGCAGTCCTCCGGAGCGGGGTGTGTGGACAAGTGCCTGTAAACAATCTCGTGGATGAAGCCCGTCTCGCCTGTCCAACGGTCACCGGGGGCCGGATCAGACAGGGCAGGGGTCCAGGAAAACGTTTCGTGACTGGCCGCGATTGTATCGAACTCATCGACATAGAACAGGTCGGCGCGGGTCCGCGCGCCGTAGAAGTAGAACATACGCCGCCCGGTGCCCTGTCCGATCTGTTCGTGGATCATGGCGCGCAGCGGTGCCATTCCGACGCCGCCGCCGATGAGGACCATGTCCTTATCCGTTGGCTGTGTCCGGAAGTCACCGAAGGGGCCGGCGGCGCTAACGGTGTCACCATTTTCAAGGCTGAACAGGTAGGACGAAACGATGCCCGGAGGCACCTCTCCCTCCTGCCCGGCGGGGGGAACCGCAAGACGGATGTTGAATACCAGTTTTTCGGTGTCTTCGGGCCGGTTTGCGATGGAATAGGCGCGGGTGACCGGCGTGTCGGACCGGACGGAAAGATCGGTCCAACCTGCAATCCGCCACGCCTCCTCATACGGTGTGGGAATGTCGAGACTGGAAAAGTCTAGGTCGAACGCTGGCGCGTTAAGTTGCATGAAACTGCCGGCAATGAAGTCAAGTTTCGTTCCGTCAGGCAGGGCCAACACCAACTCCCGGATAAGGGGGGCAAGCATCCTGTTGGACAGAACCCGGCAGGCGATGCTCTCGGCCTCCAGGATACCGGCTGCCACCGACACGTCGACTGCGCCGCGCAGGCTGACCTGGCAGGCCAGCCGCACATGATCCCGGCGTTCCGACGGAGACAGGATGCCCCGCTCCGTTGCGACCGGCACGCCGGCACCGTCGCCGGTTACAGCCACGCGGCAAAGTCCGCAGGTGCCCTTGCCACCGCAGGCCGCCGGAACCGCCACGCCCGCCCCCTGCAGGGCCGACAGCAAGGTGTCGCCGCGCGCGGCGTCAATTCGCATCGTGTCATTTACCGTTACGATCATGTTTTCCTGCGGGATCAGCCCGCGGCGCGCGGCCAGAAGCCCTATCGCCAAGGCCATGACCAGCAGGGTTAGCAGAAGGGTTCCGATCGCAACCTCGATCATGTGGCCACCATCTGAGCGAAAGCCGCGAAGCCGAGGGACATGAGACCGGTCAGAACGAAGGCGACGCCGAGGCCCCGCAGCCCATCTGGAATGTCAGCATAGGCAAGCCGCCCCCGAAGCGCGCCCAGCAGCACGACGGCGAGGGCAAAGCCCGCCCCGCTGCCCAGGCCGAAGACGAGCGATTCCGCGAAATCGTAGCGCCGCTCGACCATGAACAGGCTGCCGGCGAGGATCGCGCATTGCACCGTCAGAAGCGGCAGAAAGACCCCGAAAGACGCATGCACGCGCGGCAGGAAGCGGTCGAGCAGCATTTCAACCAACTGCACGACAGCTGCAATCACGCCGATAAACGCGATCAGCGACAGATACGACAGATCCAGCGAACCATATCCGGCCCAAGACAGCGCGCCGGGGGCAAGGAAAGCGCTGTAGATCAGGTTGTTGAGCGGAACCGTGATGCCAAGAACGACGGTGATTGCAACGCCGAGGCCAAGCGCCGAATCTGGCCTTCGGGACAGGGCCAGAAAGGTGCAAAGCCCCAGGAACAGGGTCAGAGGCATATTGTCGACGAACATCGCCCAGAAGAACAGATCCGCCAGATCGCTCATGGCCCCGGTTCCCCGACGTTCGGGGCGACGAAGTCCTCCGGCTCGGCCTGTTCGGGCCAGATCGAACGGACGATCCAGACCAGCCCGCCCAGCAGGAAAAAGGCGCTCGGGGCCAGCAGCATCAGGTTCAGCGGCTGGAACCAACCGCCCTGTTCGATCGTCGGCAGAAGCTGTTGCCCCAGCAGTCGCCCGGTGCCGAAGAGTTCGCGCGCCGCGCCCATGATCGTGAGGACCAGTGCATAGCCAAGCCCATTGCCAAGCGCGTCAGTCATCGACACCAGCGGCGGGTTGTTGCGTGCGAAAGACTCCGTCCGGCCCAGAACCAGGCAGTTCGTGGTGATCAGGCTGACATAGACAGACAGCCGCTGGCTGATGTCGAAGAAGAAGGCTTGCAGAAACTGGTCGATCACAATGACCAGCGAGGCGACGATGACGATTTGGACGATTAGCCGTATCGTGGAGGGGATGTGGCGACGGATCAGACTGACGATCCCGGCCGAGGCCACGATCACGACGATCAGTGAGGCGGACATGGTCAACGCCGTGTCGAGCGTCGTGGTCACGGCCAGTGCCGAACAGATGCCCAGGATTTGCAGCGTGACGGGGTTCTGCCGCACGAGCGGCTCGGTCAGGCGTGTCCAATATCGCGCGGACGCGGCCATCGCTCAGAATTCCCCGCGCTGGACCGCGTCGATCAACGGGCCGTAACCCAACGGTCCGACCCAAAACCGGACCATCCGCGTGATCGCGTTGCTGGTGCGGGTCGCGCCGGTGATGCCGTCGACTTCGTAATGGGTATTGGCCGCCCCACGTGTCACTTCGAAGCGCAGGGACCCGGAAGCATCGACCAACTGTTTGCCCGCGAACCGGGCCTGCCACGCTTCCTCCGCGATCCGGGCACCAAGACCGGGGGTCTCCGAATGATCGGTGAACGTTATCCCGGCGATCGTGTTCATATCGCCCCGGAGCGCAAGCATCGCCCGGATCGGTCCGTTGTATCCCGCGCCGATGATCGGCAGGATCAACAGGGACACCCGGTCCTGATCGCGCAGGATGAAGACCTGGGCGATGTCGGGCCGTGCCCCGATGCCCGCGATATCATCCTCCGGTGCAAGCTGGGTCCAGTTGCCCGGATCGTCGAGCGCGGCCTGAACGGTGGCCGACCCCAAGTCAGCTGCGGCCCGTCCCTCGGCGAGGTCAACCACCACGGACGACAATGTGCCGCCGTCGGACCCGGCCACGATTTCGGACATGCCCGGGGTGGAGGAAAGGAGCTGCTCCAGCCGGATCTGCTCCTCTGCCGCTCGGTTTTGGGCCTGAATCGGGCGCAGAACGACAGTCGCGGTCGTCACCAGTGCCGCGCAGATTGTCGACAGCAGGAAAGCCACGACAAGTGTCTTGGTGCGGCTTTCATTCGGCAATGCGAGCAGTCGCTTCCAGGCGGATATCGGGTTCAGCTCAGCCAAGTTTGCGCCTCCTTCCATACACCCAGAGCGCGACAGCGATTTCATCCACCAGTGGCACGGCGAGGGAAACGAGAAGCGCCGCTGAGACCGCGATCTGAGCCGGAGTCGCCGCGTCCATCGTCGCGTGAAACAGCACGACCAACCCCGCATACAGCGCACCGTTCACCCAAGCCCCCGGCGGCGTCGAGGCGCTGGCAACCGGGTCCATCACCAGAAGGGCGAAGACGACAAGCACGGCGGGCCAGATTGTCGAAACGTCGGGAAACACATAAATCGTCAGTGCGAAAATCAGAACTGCCCCCAGAACCATACGTATCCGGGCAATTCCGAACACGACCGCGATCAGCACGGCGGGGATCGCGGCCCACCCCAGTTGGATCGGCACCTCGGGCCAAGGAAAGGCCGGAAAGCCGAACCCCAGAAAGGCCAGGGCGACGGTCGCCGGGTTAAGGATATTTCGCCCCCATCCGCCGAAAGCCAGCTCCGCGAACACGATCCCGAAACTCACGCCCAGAAGCAGCGGCAGGAGTCCAAGGTTCTCGGGGGCGAGGATCGCAACGGCGATCGCCGTGATCAGGGCGGCCGTAGAGGGCGGTTGCGCCCGCGCCAGCATCCAGACCAGTTGCCACGCGCCGATGCAGAGCGCGCACAGCAACAGACGCGTCGCGGCGGGCCAGCCGTTTGTCAGAAGCCAAGTCACCGCGACCGGCAGGATCGCACATACCAGAAGCAAGGCAACCATCTCCCGATCCCAGAGCCCACGGATCATGGTGCTTCCTCCTCGGCGATGTCGTGCAGTATCTTCTCAAGCAGGGTGGAATGACGTGGCTCTGCGCAGGTCAGGTAGTCTGCAAGGGCCAGATCCTCTCCGACCAACGACAATGCACCCAGGCGAATTGCCGTCTCCCGGTCGCCGACGGCCAAGGCGCGCAGCAGAGCCATTGTGGGCATCGCTCCGCCCAAGGCCCGGTCGGCGGCGGCGGTCGGGATGATGGGATGCGGCCGCGCTCCGCGCCTGAGTGCGGCAATCAGCCAGTGGCGGGGTCGTGCGGGGGGCGCGCCGTGGATCACGGTGACTTGCCTGTCCCGTGCGCCCAGCCAGCGGGCCGGGCGCGCGTCGAGTGGCGAACCTGTCTGTACGATGTGTGGCCCATGCACGACGCGGCCACGGCAAAGGCCACGCAGATCCGCACCCGGCTGGCACCGTACCAGCCGCGCCTCGGTCGTGGCCGGGCCAGCGACGGAGATCAGGCGTGTCTCGGGGCCTAGGCCGGTCGCCAGCAGCGCGCCGATTGCGGCCACATCCTCAACGTGAATGTCCCACACCGGCCTCGTGATCGTGGCGGGTTGGTGCCTGTGTGCCAGAAACCCCGGCAGCCCCCATGGATGGATGGCCGGTACCCGCAAGTCACGAATTCGGTCCTTGCGCGCAGCGTCGGCAAACAGATCCGCACCGGTCATTTCCTGACACAGGAAGACCGGGCCATTCGTAAGGCGCAAAAGCTGCGCGACGCCGCGCGCGATGTGTTCCTCCCGGTCGCGCACCGCCAACGCGGGATCGGGAGCGAGTGGCCGGGTGTCCAGCCCTGCCACGAAGATCGCCGAGGGCACAGTGTCGGGATTCGGCAGCCCACCGAATGGACGCGACCTGAACGCGCGCCATAGGCCGCTTTGGAGCAACAGCTCGCGCAGTGCAGCGTCACTGGCCTGAGCATGGGTCGTGGCATGTTCGTGCCGCCCGGCGGCGTCCTCCCGGAAGAGCCGGACCTCGGACAATCGCCTTCCGGGGGCCAAGTCAATAGCGGCAATGCGTCCGGCCATCGGCGCAGTGAAGACGATGCCGGGTTGATGCCGCAATTCAAGGATCGGTGCGCCCTGCGCCACCAGCTGATCGTCTTTGACCAGCATCGTCACCCGCAGGTCTTGGTCGGCCGAGGCGCTCAGGGCCGCTTCATCGGTTATCAATGTCTCAATCGTGGCCCGGGCCTGTGGCGCGGGGCCGGCGAGATCGAGGGTCAAACCTGTCTGGCGCGTCCAAAGCACTGACGTCTCTCCGCCCGAAATGGGGTTCACGACCGAGAATTGATCCAGAACAATGAACATCCCTTGGCTTTCACAGTAACCGTATCGTCAAGATCGCATCAATAGACAGCACTGGTTTAAGAAATGCATCGTTCGACCAAGGCATTCCTGTTTGTTTCGACGTTTGCCACGCTTTTCGTGGTCGGGATGAGCATTGAGCCGCGTCGCGGCCAATCCCAACAGGTTGAAGCCCCCCAGGCACCCGTTGAGCCGATGTTCACGATGCCAAAGAGCGGGCCGTTTGCGCCCGAAAGCATTTCCATCCCCAATGCGACGGCAATCGCCGCCTGGGCACGGTCGGGCCATGCCGACGCCACGTCGGAGTCGTTCACCCACTGGGATGAGGAGGGCAAGATTCCGGCCGCTTGCGCGACCTGTCACTCGGGCGAGGGGTTTCGCGCGTTTCACGACCTGGACGGCAGCCCCAAGGGCATGTCCGAAGATCCGTTCCCGGTGGGTGGCGTCGTCGATTGCGAAACCTGTCACAACGAAGGGATGGCCCGGATCACCGAGATCGCGCTGCCGACCGGCGCGATGCACCCGGTGCGGGGCGGTGAGGCCTCTTGCGTCACATGCCACCAAGGCCGCGCAAGCGGTGCGAGCGTCAATGCAGCGGTGGACGGATTGGACGATGACCGGCCCGACGCGGACCTGCGGTTCATCAATCCGCACTACAATATCGCCGCGGCGACGAACCTCGGGGGCTACGGCCAGCTTGGGTATCAATATCCGGGCAAGACCTACTCCGGGCGTTTCAACCATGCAAAGCCGGTGGCGACCTGCGTATCCTGTCATGAGCCGCACAGCCTTGAGGTCGCGACGGACACCTGCCTGACGTGTCATATGTCCGACGATGCCAAGGCCATCCGGATCTCGCGCCAAAGTTACGATGGCAGCGGTGACACCAAGCAGGGTATTTTCCATGACATCGACGTGAATGCCACGCTTCTGATGTCGTTGATCGAGGATTACGCGGTGCAGGTCGCGGGCACGTCGATCATCTATGACGGTGCGCGTTATCCCTATTTCTTCAATGATGCCAATGCCGACGGTCTTGCGGATGAAGCAGGGGGGCGGGCAACTTCCTACACGGCTTTCACGCCGCGCCTGCTCAAGGCGATCTACAACTGGAAGTTCGTCAAGGCAGACCCCGGCATCCACGTGCACAACCCGCATTATGCGCTGGAGCTGCTCTACGATTCGATCGAGGATCTTGCCCGGTCGACGGGCCGGGACATGTCGGAGTTCGACTTGCTGCGATGACCTTCGGGACGGCGCGGTCGGCGGTGGCACCCCGTCGCTTGCGTCCGCGCTGTTAGCAATACTTCTCCGGCCCATTCCATTGCGCGACTGAATATCGGTCGCCGTGTGCCCAGCCGACAGGCAATGCCGCATCGATCCGCGCCAGATCATCCTGGGTCAGGTTCAGATTGCCACCGGCGGCCACTTCTCGAAGGTGCGCGACGTGCCGGGTGCCGGGGATCGGCAGGATATGATCCCCCTGATGGACCAGCCACCCGATGGCCAGCGCTGCCGCCGAGACGCCGAAATCGGCAGCGAGCGTTCGGAAGCGTGCATTCACCTCCAAGTTGGCACTCAGGTTGGGTTCCATGAACCGCGGATTGCCTTGCAGAAAGGGTGACTCCGCGATCGACGCCGCAGTGTGCGGGCGATCGGTCAGCAGGGCCCGCCCGACCGGCGAGAAAGCCACCAGCGTGGTGCCCAGTTCTGCGCATGTCTGTACCAGGCCCAACTCGGGGTAGCGGGTCGACAGGGAGTATTCGGATTGCACGGCGGCGACCGGGTGGATGGCGTGGGCGCGGCGCAGCGACGTGGGCGCGATCTCCGAAAACCCGAAGGACTTGATTTTGCCGGCCTTGATGAAACCGGCCAACGTCTCGGTCACCGCTTCGATATCCAATGCGGGATCGCGGCGATGAACATAGTAGAGGTCGATCATCTCGACACCCAGTCGGGTCAGACTGGCGTCAAGTTCCTGCTGCAGGTAATTCGCTTCGTTGTTCTGCGGGCGGTCTGGATTGGCCGTGATGCCGCCCTTGGTTGCGATGCTGAACGGTGTCGCGCCGCGCCGCCGCTTCAACCATGTCCCGATCAACGTTTCGGACCGGCCTGAACCATAGCGATTGGACGTATCGATATGTGTCATCCCGAGGTCGAGACATTCATCCAGGATCCGCAGGGATCCTTCGTCGGTGGCTGGCCCGTAGAAATCCGTCAGCGACATCGCGCCATAGCCGACGGCCCCGACAAGCGGCCCGTGCTGGCCAAGCTTTCTTTGTTTCACGCGACGCGGTCCTCCTTCCGACTTGCCAGATGCGGCTCCGGTAGGCGGACGGCACTCGCACGCCTCGCGGATCGCCGCTTTTCGACCTAATCATTTACCGGACGGCAATGCCACCGCCTGAATGTGGTACCCCTAAGTCAGGTGTGGCGGGTGAACACCTGCACGCTGCCGTCCCGCAGGATGAGGAGCGTTTCGAAAGGATCGCGCCGCGCACCCATTTCCATGCCCGGTGAACCCACCGGCATGCCCGGAACCGTCAGGCCGAGAGCGTCAGGCTTCTCGGCCAGAAGGCGCGATATGTCGGCGGCGGGAACGTGCCCTTCAACGAAATACCCGTCGATCCGCGCCGTATGGCAGGATGACAGGTCGGGCGCGATCGACAGGCTGTTCTTAAGCATCCAGAGCGCCTCCTGCGATTGTTCGGTGACGTCGACCGAAAATCCGGCCGCGCGCACATGATCGACCCATGCCGAGCAGCAACCGCATGTCGGTGACTTCGCGACGCTCATGCGCGGGGCGGCGGCCAAGGCCGGATGCGCGAAAAGGGGCGCGCTCAGGCTTGCCACGATAAATGCTCTACGGTTCATGGCAGTTCTCTCCTTGGTCGTATTATGATTCTTAGCGGTGGGACATACGGTGCACCGTCAGGCTATTATATCGGCGGCGGCATCTTATGGCACGTGCTTGTCACTACAACGTGGCCGCAGGGGCCCAATGCCTTCACGATAAATGTGATCCGCCGAACGCCATGCGCGGGTCCCGATACCACGTCCAAAGTGTCTCAGCTTCCGATTTCGAACGAGAAGGTTCCCTCCATCGGGTGACCGTCATCAGACAGGCCGCGCCTTTCGATGGTGTAGCTTCCTCCGGGAAGCGTTGCGGGCGTCGCCTCGAACTCCGTCACCGGGGTCATGTCGTCGCTGCGGGCCAGCGCATGCTCATCGCCCGCCGCGTCGCGCAACGTGATTTCCGAGATCCGCATTGGCCGGTCTGAGGTCATGCCAACGTTCTCGGCGCTGAGTTGTAGAACGGTGCCATCTGCGGGGGTCGTCTCCTTGTCCTTGGAATGCGCTTCCGCACCTCCGGCGGCCAAGGCGATGCCCAGGATAGCCATTCCGGTTGCAATGGTTTTTCGCAGTGCCGTGCCCATGTGGAAATTTCCGTTTCTTCGATTTGATTTGTACCAGCGACCCGCCGCTCAAAGGTATCCCGGTCTGCCCGAAGCCGGCGACATGCAATGGTTCGGACGGCTGGATAAACCAGAGGTTCTTAACGACCGCCAAAGGCTTGGGACGCGTCCAGTCAGGTCGGTTTGCCCAACGTTCCCGACAGGTCGTCGAGTATCGGACAATCGGGCCGGTCGTCGCCGTGGCATTGTGACACGAGTGTTTCCAGCGTCCTGCGCAGGGCGTCCAACTCCCGGATTTTTTGGGCAATCCGATCGAGATGGTCACGCGCCAGGTCCTTGACCTCGGCACTGGCGCGGCTGCGATCAGCGTACAGCGACAACAGGGTACGGCATTCCTCGATCGAAAAGCCGAGCGAGCGGGCGCGCGCCAGAAACGTCAACCTGTGAGCCTCCCGCTCGTTGAAGTCGCGATACCCGTTGGCACCCCGCGCGGGGTGCACGAGGCCGATATCCTCATAATAACGGATCGTCTTGGTGGGCAGCCCGCTCAGGTCGGACACGTCGCCAATATTCATGTTGTCTCCTGTTTGGAGGTCATATGGGGTTCTAGTTGCGGGAAGGTCAAGGATGACTCAAACACGTGTTATCGTAGGGCACACGTGATGCGGTGTCGCTGTTCCCGCTGCGAGCGTGCGGCGGTTGAGGACACGTCCGCGATGCGGCCAATGAAATTAGCCAGGAAGGGGCATTGACCTTCCAGTTACTGGAACACCTATGTGAACTGCTGGAACTCTTCCGTCGTCATCACTGAAAGGCAGGACCATGGCCGAAACGAAACAGGCAGCAGACACCGTAACGCGCGATCCGGTGTGCGGTATGACCGTCGATTCGAATGCAGGCAAATCGACATTTGAACATTCCGGCCATGTCTATCATTTCTGCCGGGAAGGGTGCCGCGAAAAATTCGTTGCCGACCCCGAAGCCTATGCGGAGGCCAAGGATCCAGTCTGCGGCATGACGGTGAACCGAGGCAGCGCGCGTTTCATGTCCACGCACAGTGCCGAGCGGTTCTATTTCTGCTCCGATCGGTGCCAGTCCCGCTTCGAAGCGGACCCCGAGAGCTTCCTTGGGGACCGTCCCGCGCCCGAACCGATGCCGGAAGGGACGCAATACACCTGTCCCATGGACCCCGAGATCATCCGCGACGAACCCGGCGACTGCCCGATCTGCGGCATGGCGCTGGAACCGATGACGCCATCGGCGGACGCGGGCCCGAACCCCGAACTGGTCGATTTCCGGCGGCGTCTGTGGATCGGAGCCCCGCTGGCCGGGGCCGTCTTCGCAATGGAGATGGGCACGCACGTGGGTGTGCCCATTGACGAATGGCTGGGCGCGCGCTTCTTCGTCTGGCTTCAGTTCCTGCTGGCGACACCCGTGCTCTGGATCACTTGGCCGTTCTTCAAGCGCGGCTGGGCCTCGGTCGTGAACCGCTCTCCGAACATGTGGACTCTGATCATGCTGGGGACAGGGGCGGCGTACCTGTTCAGTGTCGCGACCCTGATTGCACCGGGCCTCTTCCCGGACTCGCTCAGGGGGATGAACGGCCAGCCTCCGGTCTACTTTGAAGCGGCGGCGGTGATCCTGATCCTCGTGCTGATCGGGCAGGTGATGGAGCTGACGGCGCGGGATCGGACGGGCGATGCGATCCGTGCGTTGATGAACCTGGCCCCAAAGACCGCGCGGCGTGTGACCGACGCGGGCGAGGAGGACGTCCCGCTGGATGATGTGAAGGCCGGAGACCGGTTGCGCGTGCGACCGGGCGAGGCTGTCCCCGTCGATGGCGCGCTGGTCGAGGGGCGATCATCGGTTGACGAGAGCATGATCACCGGCGAACCGGTGCCTGTCGAGAAAACCGCAGGCGACACGGTTACGGGGGGCACGCTCAACAAGACTGGGTCGTTCGTGATGGAGGCGCGCGCCGTGGGTAGCGAAACTGTGCTGTCGCGGATCGTGAATATGGTCGCGCAGGCGCAACGCTCCCGCGCGCCGATCCAGGCATTGGCTGACCGGGTTGCGGGATATTTCGTGCCCGCGGTTGTGGGCGTGTCGATGCTGGCCTTCGTCACCTGGTTGATCGTTGGGCCGGCACCGGCGCTGGCCTTTGCCGTCGTAGCCGCCGTAAGCGTCCTGATCATCGCCTGTCCCTGCGCACTCGGCCTTGCGACGCCGATGTCGATCATGGTGGCGACGGGACGCGGGGCGCAGGCGGGTGTGCTGATCCGGGACGCGGAAGCGTTGGAGCGGTTCGCGGGTGTCGATGTTCTGATCGTAGACAAGACGGGGACGCTGACCGAGGGACGGCCCAGCCTGACGGACACGGTTGCCGTCGGCGACCTTGATGCGTCGCAGGTTTTGGCCCTTGCGGCGGCGCTGGAACGGGGATCAGAGCATCCCTTGGCCGAGGCGATCCTCGCCGCTGCCGATGCCGAGGGCGCGTCGGTGCTCGACGTGACCGACTTCGAGGCCATAACCGGCAAGGGCGTACGGGGCACGGTCGACGGCACCCAGGTTGCCTTGGGTAACCCCGCCTTGATGCTGGACCTTGGCCTGTCGGTGGACGATGTTTCCGAACGGTTGGAGGCGCTGCAGACCGAGGGTAAGACCGCAATGTTGCTGGCACGCGGCGAGCAGGTCGTGGGCATCGTGGCGGTGGCCGATCGGATCAAGGAGACGACGGCGGATGCGATCAAATCGCTGCATAAGGCAGGCCTGAAGATCGTGATGGCCACCGGCGACAGCCGCCGGACGGCGGATGCGGTGGCACGGCAGCTCGGCATCGACGAAGTCCACGCCGACATCAGCCCAGAGGATAAGGGCAGGCTGGTCGCCGACTACAAGTCGAGGGGTCTGAGCGTCGCGATGGCGGGCGACGGCGTCAACGACGCGCCGGCGCTGGCCACGGCCGATGTCGGGATCGCGATGGGCACCGGGGCCGATGTCGCCGTCGAAAGCGCGGGTGTAACGTTGGTGAAGGGCGACCTGATCGGCATCCTGCGGGCGCGGCATCTTGCGCAGGCGACGATGCGCAACATCCGCCAGAACCTGTTCTTCGCATTCATCTACAATGCGGCGGGGGTGCCGATCGCGGCAGGGATTCTCTATCCTGTCTTCGGCGTGCTGTTGTCGCCGATGATCGCGGCGGCTGCCATGAGCCTGTCATCGGTGTCGGTGATCGGCAACGCGCTGCGATTGCGGGCGCTCAAGATATAGGTGTGCGGTCGCGCGTAGACTGCAAAACTTTCGGGTCTGCAAAGAAGGGTTGGACCGGGCTGATCGCCGGACCCGAAAGGGGCCTTGACGGCAGAGACGGAGCTTAGCCACTCGCGGGTGCCCAGTTGATGTCCATCAACTTTGCTTGGGCGTCTGGCAACACACTGGGTAGCAATTCCGGAAGGCACCTTGGTCGATGGAATTGAACCGATGGTATCGTGTCTTTCCCACCATGCCGGGGGATGCGCCTCAGGCTCGAGTGTCCGAGCCGATCGGTGCGGGGAACTCGCAGCCATCAGGCGGGTCGGCTCGATGTAAGTCATCGTTCTTGATGAACTGATGCGAGGGTCAGGACTGGGTACCGGCTTTCGTGTGACGGCATCAGCCCGTGCCTGCGATCAGACGGCAGGCCAAGCGGCCCGGAGACGTTTGCGAACTCCACCATTGACGGAAATCAAATTGGATTGGGGCAGACCGGTTAACCTGCTTCCAAAGGTAAGGAAACGGAGCATTTATTAGATGGAGGCCCACGTTCTTCAAAAGGTGGATGTGTCCGTCAACACGACGGGGTGCTGCCCTGAGTTCAACCCCGAGGTTTGGGAGGGGCGGCATCCCCACTTCAGGGACAATCTGTTCGTGCGAGCGACGATCCGAAGCCTTGTGCACGTCCCGGTCGACATGGGTTCCGCCTTCACCCGCGTCCAGTCGCGCATCGAAGACGTCGGCGCGCAGGATCCAGAAGGATACCTCGTCCTTAGCCGTGATCTGTCGGCGACGGAATCCGAGCATCCGTTCTCGGTGGTCCGTGATGTTCCAGACGAGGAGATGATCACCCTGAAAGGTCGTTACATCACGCGTCTTCGAAGGCCCCTATCGGCATCTGAAGGACTGGATTCACGAGATGGAGATCGCAGCGGAAGCCGTTGGCAGCACGGCCAAACTCATCTTCATGTTCTACACGACCTGTTCGCCCTGCAAACGGGCCCATGGCAGAAACTACGTCGTGGGGATCGCAGAGGTCTGACCGAAATCTTACCAACAGGAGCGTTAAGCCATGAAAGACCCCGAACTGGACGTTCTCATCAAGGAGTTGGAAACCCGAGCCGACATGACGGTCGCGGATTTCGACGCCGTTGTTCACGCCTTGGCGTTTCTGCTTCCGGAAAAGGCGGGGGACGCGGCAATGCCGCAGGTTATCAGCACCACGGACGGGGCGATGGTTGTCGCCGACGATGCCTATCCCAACTGGGCGGTGCACATTCATGGCAGGGCCAACGATCGTGACGGACATTGGCATTGCACGCTGCGTGAAAACGACAGCCGTGACAACGACGCCGTGATCGGAATCGGAAAGTCCCCGGTTCTGGCTCAGGCCATCCTCGCGGCCGTCCTGCGCCTTGCGATGGCGCTGAAGAAAGGTCCCGGCAGCACCTGATTTCATTCTGGGCGCGAAACGGCCCGCGCCCGGGACACCGAACATCATGCAGCGCGGAGGAGGTATCGGGAGATGACACATTCAAGATCGAACCTGGGGCTGGTGGTCATCGCCACGGCATCCATCGTGGCTTTGGCCGACCCGGCAGCGGCCTTCACCGCCTGCCAAGTCACCGACACGGGCGGGATCGACGACAACAGTTTCAACCAGACCGCGTGGAAGGGCGTCGAGGATGCAATGGAAGATTTCGCGATCGACGGGCGCTTCCTCGAATCCCAAGCCGAAACAGACTACGAAGCCAACATCAATTCTCTGATCGACGGCGATTGCGACATCATCATCACTGTCGGCTTTTTGTTGGGGGATGCGACCGCCAAAGCGGCGCGGGGGAACCCGGATCAACTATTCTCCATCGTCGACTTCGCCTACGATCCGACAATCGACAATGTGTTGGGGCAGGTCTACGCCACTGACGAGGCGGCGTTTTTGGCCGGATACCTTGCTGCGGGGATGACGCAAACCAAGATCCTCGGCACCTTTGGCGGCATCAACATTCCGCCGGTCACCATCTTCATGGATGGCTTTGTGAAAGGTGTGGACTACTGGAACGCTGCCAAGGGTGACGATGTCTTCGTCCTGGGCTGGGACCCAGTTGCGCGTGAGGGGCTGTTTACCAACAATTTCGATAATCTCGACGACGGGCGCGCCTATGCGCAGAACCTTTATGACGAGGGGGCGGACATCGTGCTTCCGGTGGCGGGGCCGGTGGGTCTCGGGTCGGCGACATTGGCCGACGAGTTGGGGACTGACAAGCTCAAGATCATAGGCGTGGATGCGGACCTGTTCTTCACCGATACCGAGCGGCAGCATGTCTACCTGACCTCGATCACCAAGCGCATGGACGCGACCGTTCGCGCGGTCATCGAAGATACCATGAACGGCGCGTTCGAGGGGGGTGTTCTGGTCGGCACGCTGGAAAACGGCGGCGTGGATCTGGCCCCGTTGCACGCGATGGAGGACGATGTCCCTGACGCGTTGAAGGCCGAACTGGCCGCGATCCGGGCAGGCATCATCGACGGCAGTATCCCGGTCACGGACTAGGGGCGTCCCCATGCAGGTCGAACTGAAGGATATCACCAAACGGTTCGGCCCGGTCGTCGCCAACAAGGGCGTCAACCTGACCATCCGTCCCGGCGAAGTACTTGGCCTTCTGGGCGAGAACGGTGCCGGGAAGTCGACGCTGATGAATGTCCTCTGCGGGCTTTACAGCCCGACCGAGGGCCAGATCGAGATCGACGGTGCGGCAGTGCGCTTCGACGGTCCGGGCGATGCGATCCGGGCGGGCATCGGCATGGTCCATCAGCACTTCATGTTGGTCCCGGTATTCAGCGTGGCCGAAAACGTCGTTCTGGGGGTGGAGCCGGTCGGGAGGCTTGATCGCCTGGACCTTGCCAGCGCCCGTGCCGAGGTGCGTCGCCTTGGTGAAACGTATGGTCTGGCCGTCGATCCCGATGCAATTATCGAAACCCTCCCGGTCGGGGTGCAACAGCGGGTCGAGATCATCAAGGTCCTGTTCCGGGCGGCGGATCTGCTAATTCTGGACGAGCCAACGGCGGTTCTGACACCGCAGGAGGTGGACGAATTCTTCCAGATTGTCAGGTCGTTGTCCGAAGCGGGCAAGGCGATCGTTTTCATTACTCACAAGCTGAACGAGATTTTGGAGGTTTCTGACCGGATAAGCGTGATCCGGCGTGGTGAGATCGTTGGCGGCGGCGACCCGAAGCAACTGACACGACCGGAGTTGGCCGAGATGATGGTGGGCCATCCGGTGGACTTCGACGTCGCGCGGGGGACCTTTGCTCCGGGCGAGGCCATTCTCGACGTCTCCGACCTGACTGTGCTTCGCGACGACGGTGCCGTGGCGGTCGATCATATCTCGCTTCAGGTTCGAAGCGGAGAAGTCGTGGGCATCGCCGGGGTACAGGGCAACGGTCAGTCGGCCCTGATCGAGGCGCTTGCCGGCTTGCGGCGGCCTGCGGCGGGTAGGGTGGCTTTCGACGGCACGGACATCACTTTCGCGTCGGCGCGTGCGCGTCATCGGATGGGGATCGGGCATATCCCCGAAGACCGTCAGCACGCGGGACTGATCGGTAATTTCACCGTGGCCGAGAACATGGTCCTCGATACTTACTACGACGCGCGGTTCTCAAAGGGGGCCAGCATCGACTGGGATCGCGTGACCGCAGACGCGACAAAGGTGACGCAGGCCTATGACGTGCGCACCCCGTCGGTTCGGTCCACCGCCAGTCATCTGTCGGGCGGCAATCAGCAGAAGCTTGTGGTCGCCCGCGAGTTGTCGCGTGACACCCGCTTCATCATTGCCGGACAACCGACACGCGGGCTGGACGTGGGGTCTATTGCCTATATCCATGCGCGGCTGATGGCCGCCCGGGATGAGGGTGACGGGTTGCTGATCGTCTCCTCCGAGCTGGATGAAATCCTTGCGGTGTCCGATCGCATCCTCGTGATGTTCAAGGGCCGGATCGTCGCGGAATACCACCCTCATGAGGCACATGTGGACAAGGCAGCCGTGGGCCTTGCCATGGCGGGGGCCGCGTCGTGACCGCGCCGATGGACCAAGCGGTGCGCGGCAAGCTCATCGGGCGGACCGAGGTCGAGGACCTGGTGATCGTGCCCCTGTTCGCGTTCGCGGCCGCCCTTATCCTCGGAGCCGTCGTAATGGCCGGCACGGGCGTCGATCTGGCCACGATCGGCAAGTCATATATGGCCCTTGTGGTGGGGTCGGTCGGGTCGATCAACGCGGTGTCGGAGACATTGACGGCCGCGTGTCCGTTGGTTCTGGCGGGCCTTGGGCTGGCCCTGGGTTTTCGCGCGGGCCTGTTCAACATCGGTGCCGAGGGGCAGATCATCATCGGGGGTCTGGCCGCCGTTGCCGCGGGTGTGGTCCTGGGCGACATGCCCGCAGTTATCGCCCTTCCAGGTGCCGTTCTGGCGGGGGCGATTGCGGGGGCATTCTATGCCGGGATCGCGGGCTGGCTGCGTGCGGCGACTGGTGCGCATGAAGTGATTTCCACCATCATGCTCAACCTGATTTCCTATCGCCTGCTCGACTTTCTGCTGCGCACGCCCTTTATCCAGAAAGAAGGACGCGCCGATCCCATTTCGAAATCGGTGCCCGACGCGGCCGAACTGCCGCGGCTCCTGGCGGTTTTTGATCCGAACCTGCGGCTGCATGCCGGGATATTCCTGACCCTTGTCATGGTGGTGGTCGCCTACTGGCTCCTGTTTCGCAGCAAGCTCGGCTTCGAGTTTCGCGCAAGCGGGGAAAACGCGGTTGCGGCCCGGTTTGCTGGGATCAATGCCGGTCTGACAATCGTCCTGGCCATGGCTGTCGCCGGAGCCATGGCGGGGCTTGCGGGGGCAAATCAGGTGTTGGGTGTGCTGGACCGTGCAACGCCGGGCTTCTCGGCCGGGATCGGGTTCAACGCGATCGCGGTTGCCCTTATGGGCCGCTCTCATCCGGTTGGCGTGCTGTTCGCGGGTCTGCTGTTCGGCGCGCTGGAGGCGGGGGGCCGGCAGATGCAGATCGACGCAGGGGTCAGCATCGACCTGATCGGCATCATTCAAGCGCTGATCATCGTCTTCATCGCGGCACCACTTCTTGTGCGGGCGCTTTTCCCTTGGGGCTTTCGCCGCGGGCCATCGGCGGAGGGCAAGTCATGACCGCGTTGATTGACAAGGCGCAACAACGGCACACGCGAATTACGGGAGCCATCCTGATCGTGCTGGGCGTGCTGATCGCGGTGTTCCTGGCGACGGATGCCAACGGCGTGGCCACCTTCCGATTGTCACGCCCGACCGACGTCTGGCCGGTGCCGAACCTCGTCGTGCCGGGTGGACCCTTCATCTATGTCGCGGCGGCATTCCTGACATTTCTTGGTGTGCGCCAGTATCTGCGCGGCGCGGCGCGATGGAGCGCGCTATCCCTTGGCATCGGGTTGGCTATTGCCGTGGCCGCGTTTCTGGTCTGGGCGACGGCGGGAAAATCTTTCTCACTGACCGGGATGCTTCAGGCCAGCCTGGTCCGGGCCGTTCCGATTGCGCTTGGTGGAATGGCAGGCGTCCTGTCGGAGCGTGTCGCCGTCGTCAACATCGGGATCGAGGGTATGCTGCTGGCGGGGGCGTTTACCGGCGCACTGGTCGGATCGCTGGCAGGCGGGGTCGCCGGGCTGGCGGCGGCCGTTGCGGTGGGCGGTCTGTTCGGCTTTGTTCTGGCCGCGCTTGTGGTGACCTACCGGATGGACCAGATCATCGCCGGGGTGTTCATCAATCTGTTCGTGCTGGGCCTGACCAGCTACATCTCAAGCCAGGTGTTTCAGCAGTACCGCGCGCTCAACAATGCCCCGGTCTTCCGTGCGATCGAGATCCCGGTGCTCAGCGACATTCCGGTGGTTGGCCCGGTGTTGTTCAGTCAGAACATATTCGTCTACGGGGCCTTTATAATCGCGGGGCTTGCGACCTATTACCTGTTTCACACGCGCCACGGATTGCGGGCGCGGGCGGTGGGGGAACATCCACGTGCCGCCGACACGCTGGGCATTAACGTCTATCGCACGCGCTATATCAACGTGACTGTGGCTGGCATGGTCGCGGGGTTCGGCGGTGCGTGGTTCACGCTGGGGTCGGTCGGGCGCTTTGACGAAGGCATGACGGGAGGACGCGGGTTCATCGGACTTGCGGCCATGATCTTCGGGCGCTGGCATCCGGTGGGCGCGCTATTGGCGGCACTGGTTTTCGGTTTCGCGGATTCGCTTCAGCAGAAGCTTGCCCTGTTGCGCACCCCGATCCCGTCGGAGTTTCTTGCGATGGCCCCCTATATCGCTACGATCATCGTGGTGGCCGGGCTTGTCGGTCGTGCGCGCCCGCCAGCCGCCGATGGCAAGCCATATGTCAAGGAATGAGCTGGTATCCGAAGTCCGGACCCTTCTTGCCGAGGCAGGACCGGTTGAACTGACCGAAACATCAAAGTCGTGGTTGTTCATCGGACCTGACAAGGTATTCAAGCTAAAGAAGGCGATCCGGGATGAACTCCAGGATCTGACGCACCTGCGGGAGCGTCATGACAACACGCTGACTGAAATTGACCTTAACCGCAGGCTTGCGCCCGATTTGTATCTGGGGGCTGTGCGGCTAGGGCGGAACGCGGACGGCTGTCTTGCGGCTGGCGACCCCTGCCTTAACACAATCGACTGGCTGGTCGAGATGCGCCGTTTGCCAGCGGAGCGGATGTTGGACGCACAGATTGCTGCTGGTGGACCCCATGCAATGCTGGCGAAGCATGTCGATGCGCTGGTGCCGGTGCTTGCGGCGTTTTACGGCAGTGCCCCCGCAACGCGGCTGAAGGCACCTGAACTCCTGACCGTGCAGGAGGATCAACTGGAGATGGCGCGGCAGGTTCTTTTAAACCCCCGCTTTGCCGGCCATCACCCCCGTATTCGTGCCATTCTTGATGGGTTGAACGCTTTGCGGCCAAAGATGACCGCCATGTTGGCACGACGAGTGCACGCTGGGGGCATCGTCGAAGGTCACGGCGATCTGCGGCCCGAGCATATCTGTTTTTGTGATGTCCCGGTGATCTATGATTGTCTTGAGTTCAACCGCACGCTGCGGCTGGTCGATCCGTTCAGTGAGATTGCCTTTCTCGGGTTGGAATGTGCCATGCTGGGGGCTGACTGGATCGGTCCGCATCTGATCTCGGCGCTTGAGGCGAGTATTGGCCCCGGCCCGGAGGAGCAGCTTCTGCGGTTCTATCAAGTCTGCCACGCCATTGTGCGTGCGCGTCTGAGCTTTGCGCATATGCTGGTGCCTATGCCCCGCACGCCGGAAAAATGGATTCCGCTTGGATTGCGATACCTGGAGGTGGCCGAGCGGTTACTGCCCTGAACGATTGGCCAGCCTGCGGATCGTCGTGGCCAGCGCGGGAACCGCGCTGACGACTTCGATCTGCGCCTGTTGGGCTGGCACGCTGTCCGAGACGAGAATTCTCGACACCTCACCGGACTGGAACAACGCATCAGCACCGGACGTGAACAGACCATGCGCCGCGATCGCGATGCAATCGGCGGCCTGATGCGCGTGGCACGTCCTGGCCGCAGCCAGAATGGTGCCACCGCTTGCGATGATGTCGTCCACGATCAGAACACGCGCACCCGCGACATCGCCGGACAACGCGCCTCCGGTCTGCACGCCCGCGGTTCGTCGCTTGTCGACAAACGCAAACCCCACCGGGCGATCAAGTCGCGCTTCCAAGGCTTCACGGAACAATTGGGCGCGCTTGATGCCGCCGGGATCGGGGGACAAAACGCAAACGGGCTTGTCGGCGAGGGTTGTTGCTACCGCTTTCTCGAACACGGTCGCCATGTCCAGATGGATGGTCTGGCAGCGGAACGCGTTCTGGAAGGCCATGAGATTGTGCACCTCAAGCGTGACGATCCGGTCGCAGCCGAGCGCCTCGATCAATTGCGCGACGTATCTCAGGGTCAGCGGATCGCGCGGCTTGGTGCGCCGGTCCTTGCGACTATAACAGAGATAAGGCGTCACGACCGTGATACGCGCCGCTCCGTGATCGCGCAGGACGCCCATCAGAAATAGAAGGCGGCACAGCCGGTCGTTCACGGAAAGGTCGGCCCTGCTGTGCAGGCTCTGGATGACGAAAACATCGTGGCCGCGCACCGACGTCAATGGTCGCAGCTTGCCTTCGCCGTCTTCGAATGCACGATCTTCGAGCGGGGCAAGGGCGATGGCCAACGCACGGGCCAGAGGGTCGGCAAGGTGCCGCGCCTCGGGGAGGGCGAAGAGCAGCATGGCGCTACCCCGCCCTTGGCGGAGCAAAACGGTCGAATGCCGCCCGAACGGTCGCGTCGTCCACCTGCGGAAAGGAAACGTACGCCCCGCCAACCGCACCGAAGTACGTCAGGTCACTCAGGCAGATCACCTGATCGGCAAGGCTGTGCAGACGATCTGCAATATCGTGCGGGCCAACCGGTATCGCCACGATCACGCGGCCCGGTTTGCGCGCCTTCAGGGCCGTCAGGCTGGCCTGCAAGGTGGCACCGGTTGCCACGCCGTCATCGACGACCACCACGGTCTTGCCTTGCAGGGCCAGCGGGTCGCGTCCGGAGAGGTAGCTTTGCCGCCGCCGCTCGATCTCGGGCAACAGGGTTTGGCCCATTCCCCGGACTTTATCGGCGGAAAGACCAAACTGTCGGGCAATGGCCTCGTTCACAATGACCTGTGGAACGCTTCCATCCGTCACCGCACCGATGGCCAGTTCAGGCTGACCCGGAGCCCCGATCTTGCGAACCAGCACCAGATCGAGCGGAACGCCATGCGTGGCGCAGATTTCGGCGGCCACGGGAATGCCGCCGCGCGGCAGGGCGACAACGACCGCATTGGCGGCGTCCAGTGGGGGCAGGGCGGCGGCCAACCGGCGACCGGCATCAGCTCTGTCTTGAAACATCAGCGGTCGCACGGTCATCGGCCGAACCCTTTCGCGATAAGAATATAGCCGGTTCGACCGGATCCTTTTGATTTGGCTCAAGCGCTGACCGGAAAGTTTGGAACATGGTCGTCGAAAGGGAGTGAAGCGAATGCCGGACATCCTGACCATCACGCTGAACCCGGCTGTTGATCTTGCCACGTCGGTCAAACGGGTCGTGCCGGGCCCGAAACTGTATTGTCGATCACCCCGCGTCGATCCGGGTGGCGGGGGCGTGAATGTCGCGCGCGCGATCCGCAAGCTGGGTGGGAGGGCGACAGCGCTGGTCGCAGTTGGTGGGGCCATGGGCGATCGTCTGTGCGACTTGCTGGCGGAGGAAGAAGTGCCGACGCACGCTGTCCGGGTTCGCGGAGAGACGCGCGAGAGTTTCGCCGTAACGGACGAGACCACTGGCGAACAGTTCCGCTTCAGCGTTCCCGGCGAGACACTGGGGGAGCCGGACGCGGCCCGTCTTTTGTCGGAGATCGCGGCCGCCGCGCCGGTCCATGGATTGGTCGTGCTGAGTGGGGGCGTGGCACCCGGGCTGACCGAAGAATTCCCTCAATTGATCCAGGACGCCATCGCGCCCCGCACTGACAAGCTGATCGTGGATACCTCGAAGGCACCGCTGGCGCGTCTGATTGCGCAGCCCAGGTCACCGCTCCTCCTGCTGCGGGTCGATCAGAAGGAGGCTGCGCGGGCCGCCGCCCACGCGATGGACATGATCGCCGATAGTCTGACGTTCGCGTCAGGCCTCGTTGCGCGGGGCGTGGCTGAGATAGTCGTCACCGGCAGGGGGGCCGAAGGATCGGTCATGGTGACCCGGACCGGGCGGTTCCTGTGTCAGGCTGCCCCGGTCCCCGTGCGCAGCAAGATCGGGGCGGGGGATGCCTTTGTCGGGGCCATGACGCTGGCACTGGCTCGCGGCGACCCGCCGGAGGAGGCGCTGCGGTGGGGCGTTGCCGCCGCCAGCGCGACCGTTGGCACCGAGGGCACGGAACTTTGCGATGCGGTCGAGACGGCGGCCCTTTTTCAGACGTGTTCCGTCGTCGCCTTCTAGCTGGATTCAGCCTGCGCGACGTTGCGCAGCACGTCCAAGAAGCTGTCGGGCGTCACCGAGATGGAGTCGATGCCAAACTGAACTAGGTATTTTGCGTAGGCCGGATCGTTGCTTGGAGCTTGACCGCAGAAACCGACCTTGGACCCTGCCTTATGTGCCTCCCGAATGACGGTTTCGATCATCCACAGAACGGCGGGGTCGTCTTCGCGGAACAATGGGGCCAGCGCGTCGGAATCGCGGTCTATGCCAAGCGTCAATTGCGTCAGGTCGTTGGATCCGATTGAAAATCCGTCAAACTTGGCGGCGAACTCCGCGGCGCGCAGGACATTTGAGGGGATTTCGCACATGACATAGACTTCAAGCCCGGCCTGACCGCGCTCCAACCCATTCTCCGCCATAACGGCGAGGACCTGATCTGCTTCCTCGGGGGTGCGGCAAAACGGGATCATGACGACAACGTTGTCAAAGCCCATTTTCCCGCGCAATCGCGCAATCGCCTGGCATTCCAACGCAAATCCGTCGCGGTAATTGTCGGAATAATAGCGGGATGCGCCACGGAACCCCAGCATCGGGTTTGCTTCCCGTGGCTCAAAATCGGGCCCGCCCAGCAGGTCGGCGTATTCGTTCGTCTTGAAGTCGCTCATTCGCACGATCACCGGCTTCGGATGACAGAACGCGGCGATCCGCGACAGGCCGCGGGATAATTTGTCGACGAAGTAATCGGGCTGACTGTCATATCCGGCGGTCAGGCGCGCGATTTGTTTACGTGCATCGGGGTCAGTCACACGCTCGCCATGCGCCAATGCCATGGGGTGAACGCGCACCGCGCTGTTTATGACAAACTCCATCCGCGCCAGCCCGACCCCATCCACCGGCAGGTGCCACCATCGCAGCGCCGCACTGGGATTGGCAAGGTTCAGCATGATCTTGGTGCGGGTCTTGGGCAGATCCCCCAACGTCTGTTCGGTCACAATGACCTCGGAGATTCCTGCGGTCACGACACCCTCTTCGCCGCCCGCGCAGGAAACGGTCACATCTTGTTCATCGTGAAGGACGTGCGTCGCGTTTCCGCATCCGACGATGGCCGGCAGACCGAGTTCGCGGCTGACGATGGCGGCATGCGATGTACGTCCGCCGTGGTCGGTGACAATGGCCGCCGCGCGCTTCATGATCGGCACCCAATCGGGGTCGGTCGTGCTGGTCACCAGGATCGAGCCATCGACGAAGCGATCGATTTCGTCGGCACTTTCGATGATCGACACACGCCCCGCGACCGCAGCACTTCCGACGCTGAGACCGTTCAGCAGCAGGGGGCCGGGGTCGCGCACGGCGTAGGTTTTCAATGACCCCACATCCAGGCGCGATTGCACCGTCTCGGGCCGGGCCTGCACGATATAGAGCTTACCCGTCACGCCGTCGCGCGCCCATTCCATGTCCATCGGATGACCGTAGTGGTCTTCGATGATACAGGCCTGCCGCGCCAGTGTCAGGATCTCGGCGTCGCTAAGGACGAAGTGCATTCGCTCGGCCTTGGATGTCGGCACGTTTCGCGGCGTACCGTCGCGGTCATGTATCATCTTGATCGCTTTGGCCCCGATCCGCTTTTCCAGGATCGGCACTATGTCTGGGTTGTCGAGGAATGGTTTGAAGACCTGGTATTCGTCCGGGTCGACCGCGCCTTGGACGACGTTTTCACCCAGTCCCCAGGCCGCGTTGATCAGCACGACATCCGGAAAGCCGGATTCCGTGTCGATGGAGAACATGACGCCCGACCCGCCGACGTCGGCCCGCACCATCTGCTGAACGCCGATGGAAAGCACGACCTGATCGTGGTCGAACCCTTGAATATGGCGGTAAGAAATGGCCCGGTCGGTGTACAGCGACGCGTAGCACCGCTTGCAAGCGTCCAGCAGCGCCGCTTCGCCAACAACGTTCAGGAACGTCTCCTGCTGGCCTGCGAAACTTGCGTCGGGCAAGTCCTCTGCCGTGGCGCTGGATCGGACGGCGACGGGCAGGTCCGCCTCGTTCGCCGCGCGACCGAGGGCGCGGTAGTGGGTCACGATGGCATCGGCAATCTCCTCCGGCCAGTCACCGCCAAGGATGAGCGCGCGCAGACGCTCGCCTGCCGCATGCAAGCTGACCCGACCAGCGGCAAGCGCGTCCATTTGTTCTGCGATCGCGTCGCTTAGATTGTTGTGTGCAAGGTAGGAACGAAACGCATCCGCCGTCGTGGCAAAGCCCGGCGGAACCAGAATGCCCTTCGGTCCAAGCGCGCCGATCATTTCGCCCAGAGAGGCGTTCTTGCCACCAACAAGGCCGACGTCGCCCCGCTTTACCTGCGCGAAGTCGAGGACGATATTGGAGTTCTGTGCCATGATCTGCCCTTCGTTGATGCGCTTGATCCAACTCTGGCGCGATCTGATCGCCACGTCTTGACCGCGCTCAATTTCTCCGGCCAGGGGCCGGGGCGGATCTGCGGCAATGCTCAGGTGGTTGGCGTGGCCCTTATCACTCCTCGTGCCGGTTTGAGCCGACATCGTGGTTGGCAGTCCATCGGTTCAGATATCGCGGGCCACGCGACGAGAATGGACCGCCAGTGGTGGACGGAACGTTCACCATGCGCCTGCGCCAGTTCAGCGCGACCTTCGTGGGGGGCAGCGTTCGTCATTGCGGTCTCGGAAGACCAAATCGCGCCGGGGCGGCTTGAGGTCTGCTTGCGACAACCGGGCTTATCGGCAGATTTGACTCCGATCAATCTGAGGCTCGCGTATACTCCTAAACTTAAGGGTAAGGGCGTAATCGGCGGGCTTGGGAAATGGCCAATAGAACAAACGATATTGCAACCACGCTGTTGCTGGACACGCCGACGCGTCGCCGGCGGCGCGCGCCGTTGATCGGTATGTTCGTCGTTATTGTGCTTGTTCTGGCCTATCTGGGCATGTCCATGTCCGGCCGCTCAAATGCGCCGATATACGTCACGGTTCCGGTTGCCACGGCCGACTTCGATGTGATCGTGACGGCGACCGGGACGGTCGAGCCGACCAATCTTGTTGAAATCTCAAGCGAGCTTTCGGGCACACTGGCCAAAGTGCACGTCGACTATAACGACCGCGTCAGCGTGGGCACTGTTCTGGCCACGCTTGATACCACCAAACTGGAGGCTGAACTGGCTGTCAGCAAGGCGGCGCTTGATGCAGCGATCGCGCGCGTGACGATGGCCGAGGCGTCGCGGAATGAAGCACGAGAAGTCTATGAGAATGCGGTCCGCCTGGAACAGCGCGGGGTCACGTCACGGCAGGAGTTTGTAGGAACCGAAGCACGGTTTATCCGGGCGCAGGCCGAATTACAGTCAGCCAAGGCGGACCGTGCTCTGGCAGAGGCCAATCTGGATCTGCATCAGGCCGAGTACGACAAGTCCTGCATCTGTTCCCCGATCGAGGGCATCATACTGGATCGCACCGCGGATACGGGGCAGATTGTCGCCTCGGCCCTGTCGGCCCCGGTGCTTTTCACCGTGGCAGAAGACCTTTCGCAGATGGAATTGCGCGTCGACATAGACGAGGCCGACATCGGACAGGTGCGCATGGGACAGCAAGCGTATTTCACCGTCGATGCCTATGACGACCGCCGATTTCCCGCCGAGATCGTGCAGATACGCTTCGCACCTGAAACCGTGGATGGCGTCGTGACCTACAAGGCGATCCTGACCATCGACAATGCGGATATGTTGCTGCGTCCCGGCATGACGGCGACCGCGGACATCAACGTGGCCGAAATCAGGAATGCCATTGTCGTGCCGAATGCGGCGTTGCGATACGCGCCGCCGATCATGCCGGAAAAGGACGATACGTCGAAAGAGCGCAGTGGCCTTTTGGGAATGCTGATACCCGACGCCCCCGATGCCGGTCTGACAAGGGCAAACGACCGCACCTTATGGGTTCTTGATGACGGAGCACCCCGCGAAGTCGAGATCGTGCGGGGTGCGAGCGACGGCAAGGTGACGGAGATTCTTGGCGGTGGCATTGGTCAGGATGACCGGATCATCGTGGAGCAGCTCGATGGCTGAGGCTGTCACCAAGGAGCCGTTGATTGCGCTGTCGGGCATCAGCCGTGTCTATGGCCGGGGAGAGGCCGAGGTGCGTGCGCTGGACGGGATCGACCTGACCATCAACGAAGGGGACTTCGTTGCAATCATGGGCCCCAGTGGATCGGGCAAATCTACGGCCCTGAACGTGATCGGTTGCCTGGATAGCCCGACCTCCGGTCACTACCATTTCGCCGGGACCGAAGTCGCGACTCTGACGCGGGACCAGAGGGCGCTTCTGCGTCGGCATTACCTGGGGTTTGTCTTTCAGGGATATAATCTCCTTTCCAGAACAAGCGCACTTCAGAACGTGGAACTGCCCCTGATCTACCAAGGCATGCCGCGGGCTGAACGGGCGCGTACCGCGATGGCCGCCCTGGCGAAGATGGGGTTGGAACATCGCGCCGCGCATGACCCGTCCGAGCTCTCTGGCGGTCAGCAACAACGCGTTGCGATCGCCCGCGCGCTGGCCGGAAACCCGCGTGTCATGCTTGCCGATGAACCAACTGGCAACCTGGACACCAAGCGCTCCGTGGAAATCATGGAGGTCCTTGAGAAACTAAACAAGGAGGCGGGTCTGACGATCATCATGGTCACCCATGAGCCGGACATGGCCGAGTTCGCCGAGCGCCTGATCTGGATGGTCGATGGCAAGATCGAACGTGACGGACTGGCACGCCGGGTGGTCTGACATGCTGCTGGAAACGATCCGACTGGCGATTCAGGCGATCTTTCGAAATGCGCTGCGGTCCTTCCTGACGGTTCTGGGGGTCGTGATCGGCGTCGGAGCAGTTATCGCGATGGTCACCGTGGGGCAGGGGTCAGCCAGGCAGGTGACGGCCGACGTCGAAAAGCTTGGGGCCAATACGCTCATGGTGTTGCCCGGAGAGGATCCGATGGGTGGTGGCCCGCCAGGCACCACCGTGGCGATGTTCAGTCTGAGCGACAATAACGCCGTGCACGAGCAGATATCCAGTGTCGCGGTTTCGGCCCCAATCAGCCAGACGCGGTCCCGTGTGATCTTTGGCGGCGAAAACCGTCAGACCGATGTCGTCGGTACTGACAACCGCTACTTCGAGGCCGCGCAATGGGAGTTCGCCCTTGGACGCCCGTTCTCGTCTGCAGAACTGCAATCAGGCAGGCCGGTCTGCATCATCGGGGAAACCGTGCGTGATACGCTTTTTGGCGGAACCGATCCCCTGGGCCAAACGGTACGGATAAAGAACCTGTCCTGCGAAGTTGTCGGGCTATTGAAGTCCAAGGGTGCGTCGACCTTCGGAAGCGATCAGGACGATTTTGTTATCATGCCGCTGCGGACATTCCAGCGCCGGATCGCGGGGAACAGCGACGTTTCGGTCTTGTTCGTTTCGGTGCGCGATGGCGTGTCGACCAAGCGCGCCGCCGAGGAGATAGAGGCGCTGATGCGCCAGCGCCGCCGGATCAGCGCGGGCGAGGCGGACGATTTCGACGTCATCGACATGAAGCAAATCGCGACCATGCTGTCGGGAATCACCGATATCCTGACCGGGCTTCTTGCGGCCGTCGCGATGGTCAGCCTTCTGGTCGGTGGGATCGGGATCATGAACATCATGCTCGTGTCCGTCACCGAGCGCACGCGCGAGATCGGCATTCGCCTGGCCGTGGGGGCGCAGGCCAGCCAGGTCCTGATGCAGTTCTTGGTCGAGGCGATCGTGCTGTCGCTGGTCGGCGGGGTGATCGGCGTCGTCCTCGGCCTTGCGTTCGGATACGCCGGGGCACGCGCGCTGTCGGTTCCGTTCAAGCCGGACATCTCCATCATCCTGATTGCTTTTGCATTTTCTGCGGCTGTGGGCGTTGTGTTCGGTTACTTTCCGGCCCGCCGTGCGGCAAGGCTCGACCCGATAGAAGCGCTGCGCCACGAGTAACCGGTCGCGCCACGCCAAACGTGTCGGTCTGATTGATCATGACCGCCCGGAGGCCTCTGCAGGTCTGTCAGGTCGGGCGTGATCTATCATGCAAGGGGGTGACGTTATCCGGGTCAAGACATTTGCGGATGGCGTTTGCGTCAAGCGTCTCCTCCCGTTCGAGTTCTGCGGCAAGCGCGAGGAGCTCGCCTTCATGATTGGTCAATATCGCGGTTGCCGTCGCCTCGGACTCCTTGAGCAGCGCGAGGACTGCGGTGTCGACGCGGCCAGCCGTGGAATCAGCGAAATGTCGGGGTTTTGCGATAGACTGGCCAAGGAATGGGTGATCTTCGCTTTCACGCAGATCAATTGGCCCCAGGTCTTCGTCCATGCCCCAGCGCGCGACCATCGCCCGCGCCAGCGACGTTGCGCGATGGATATCGTCGTCGGCCCCCGAGCTTACGGATTTCAACACCAGCCGCTCTGCCGCACGTCCCGCCAGCAAGGTGGCGAGTTGCGCTTTAAGATATGGCTCGGGCAAGGTATGACGCTCGTTCACCGGCAGCATGTGCGTCCCTCCAAGCGCCTGACCGCGCGGAATGATCGTGACTTTATAGAGCGGATCGGCATCGGGCAGAAAATGGGCGACTGCAGTGTGGCCCGCCTCATGAACGGCAAGGCGATGTTTCTCGTCGGGTTGAATCGCAAGCGTGCGGACGGTGCCCATCATCACCTTGTCACGGGCCTCCTCGATATCGGCGGCCCGGACCATATCTCCCGATGTCCGCGCCGCCGTGATCGCCGCCTCGTTCAACAGGTTCTTGAGGTCGGCCCCCGAAAATCCGGGCGTGCCGCTGGCCACCGTGTCCAGATCGACTTCGGGGGCAAGGGGCAGATCCTTGGCATGAATATCAAGGATCGCGCGCCGGGCCGCCTTGTCGGGCAGGTTCAGTGTAACATGCCGGTCGAACCTTCCGGGGCGTAGAAGCGCGGAATCGAGCACGTCGGGCCGATTTGTCGCCGCAAGGACGACGACCGCCTCCTTGCCCGAAAACCCGTCTAGTTCCGCAAGGATCTGATTAAGTGTCTGTTCGCGTTCGTCATGGCCGCCGCCCAGCCCCGTGCCGCGGGTGCGCCCGATGCTGTCCAATTCATCGATGAAAATAATCGACGGTGCCGCTGCCCGCGCTGCCTCGAACATCTTGCGGACGCGTCCAGCCCCCACACCGACAAACACCTCGATGAATTCGGACCCGGATGTCGAGAAGAACGGCACCTCCGCTTCGCCGGCCAATGCCCTTGCCAGTAGGGTCTTGCCGGTGCCTGGCGGGCCCATCAGAAGAACCCCGTGCGGCACCTGCGCACCAACGCGGGCAAACCTTTCGGGTTCGCGCAGAAATTCGACCAGTTCCGAAACCTCGCGTTTCGCGTTGTCCTGGCCGGCGACGTCGGCAAACGTGATTTTCTGCTTGGATTCCGACGGTTTCTCGAACCGTCCGGACATCAGGCCACCCATTCCGCCGGGCAGGCCGGTCAGCCCGGATCTCATGCGCCGCGTCAGCCAGATAAAGAAACCAATTAGCACGACCCACGGGAGTAACATCGACAAGATCGACGGCCCCCCCGCATTGACGGCCGTGACCGCCACACCGTTTTCTTCCAAGAGCGGCAGCAGATCCGGGTCGTTTTGCACGGGGACAATCGCGCGGAGCTGTGGCGCGCCCGCACTTGCTTCCTTTAGTGTTGCGAGGATTGTCGACTCGCTCAGCAGCACGTCCTGGATCGCGCCCTCTTCCACGCGGGCTTTGAAGGCGCTGTAGGAGACCGTCTGCGTCGAGGAGTTGTCTTCCAGCCACGGCAAGATGGCCATGCCAATGGCAAACGCCGCCAGCACGATCCAGCCCCATCTTGCTGGCGGCTTGTTTTCCGGCTCTGATCCGTTGGTCAATTCACCCACTCCTGCGGCGCAAATCCTGTGGAACAGTGTGGTGCAGGCACGTGCGAATGCCTTGAGCAAGATCAACCGGCAGGGGTCCCTGCCGCGCTATCGTGGCGACAGATCAATCAGGCAGGAGTTCTTTGGAGATGTCAGCGTCACTGCCGAACGATGAAAATGCTTTCATCGCGCAGAAGCTGAGAGAGATCGCCGATCTGCTGGAAGCTCAGCATGCGGAACTATTTCGTGTGCGCGCCTACCGCGAGGCAGCGGACTACGTCTCCGGGTATCCCGGTTCATTGCGCGACGTGCTAGCGAACGAGGGGCGGCGTGGCTTGGAGGCGCTGCCAACCATCGGCCGGACGATCGCCGCCGCAATCGAGGAGTTGCTGGAAACCGGACACCTCAGCCTGATCGACCGGCTGCGGGGCGATGTGGACCCCATGAGGGTGTTCCAGACCGTGCCGATGATCGGCCCGAAGTTGGCCGAGAATATCCACGACATGCTCGACGTCGATACGTTGGAAGCGCTGGAAGCGGCAGCGCACGATGGGCGGTTGGAAGCATTGCCGGGCATCGGGCCGCGACGGGCGCAGGCGATCCGACATTCCCTGGCCGAGATACTGGCCCGTCGCCGTCCACGCCTTGCCGAGCCGGTCGCGCCGGCACCGCCCGTCAATCGCGTTCTGGACGTCGATGCGGAGTATCGCCGCAAGGCCGCTGAAGATGTGCTCCCGAAGATTGCACCGCGCCGCTTCAATCCGTCCGGGACCGCGTGGTTGCCGATCCTGCATACCCGGCGCGGTCCATGGCGGCTTACCGCGCTTTATTCTAACACGCCGAACGCACATCGGCGTGAGCGTACCCGGGATTGGGTCGTCGTCTACTACGAACGCGATGGAATGCCAGAGGGTCAATGCACGGTCGTGACTGCCACCCGCGGACCATATGCCGGTCGACGCGTGGTTCGCGGGTACGAGGCGAACATGCGCGCGCCCACGCCTGAGCGTGGCCCCCAACAGATCCCGAAAGGCCAAATTCAATGAAACGCACAAAGACTTGGGTCATCGTTGCCGATGGCCAAACCGCACGCCTGTTTGACCTGCCGTTCGACCGGCGCAAGCCCCTGATCCCGCTTGAAGATCATGTTTGGGACGCACTGCCGACGAATGCGCCTGCGGATGCTCAGGGTGTAACCCATTCAAGCGTGGGCTCTTCGCAACATCGGTTGGCCCCCCATAACGCACCCGACAAGGGCCCGGACGGCTTCGCAGGAGAAATTGCCAGCAGGTTGGCGGCGTCTTTGAAGTCCGGGGCATTCGAAAAGCTGGTCGTTGTCGCGGCACCCCGGATGATGGGCTTTCTGCGTGACCGACTGGATGCTGAGACGCGGGCCAGTATCTGGATGGAAATCGACAAGGATTTCACGCAGATGCCGCTTGAAAAGATCGACGCTGCATTGAGAAAACACCTTTTCTCCTGACGGCGGAGCATGCGTGATGGCTTAGCCCGAACGTTCCGCGTGCCAAGGATATATGACGCAAGGGCCACTGGCAGGGGCCGGAGATTGGGAGTTGGAGAGATGCAGGACGTCGTGAATCTGACATGCCTTGCCTGCGCGCAGGTGAACCGGGTGCCGACTGCAAGGCTTGGCGCGCGCCCAAAGTGTGCGACATGCGGGGCGGCCTTAAACGATGGAGAAGTTGCTGCAATTAATGCTCAGGTCCACGACAAGGCCACGCGCACGGACGGCCTTCCGCTACTCGTGGATTATTGGGCTTCCTGGTGCGGTCCCTGCCTGATGATGGCCCCGGAATTCGCCAAGGCGGCCGCATCGCTCCGGTCAAGGGTCCGCCTTGCAAAAATCGATACACAAGAGTTCAGCGGCGTGTCGCAGCGGCTCGGGATCCGTGGCATCCCGCTCCTGATCCTATACGCCAATGGTCGCGAGGTGGCGCGTCTCTCCGGGGCACGTCCGTCGGACGAGATTGTCGATTTCGTGCAGCAGCATCAGTAGACAGCCAGCATCTTTGAGTGCCGGGGTGCAGCCCTATTAAAGCAGTGTTCAGAAAGACGGTTATTGCAGGGCCTTCGACACGTGCCGTCGGCCGATATTGCAATCACCCCGATTGCCGGGTGCTAGTACGTCGATCTATGTCACTTGCCCTTTCTTCAGCTGATGGGGTTCCTGCAAATACATTGACGCTGGTGCAACCGGTTTCTTTCTTTGCTTGATCCGCGATGCACGTAAAAGTTCAAACCTCTGAACTTAACTCTTGCGATTGCATTAAGTTACACCTGATCGAACCGCCAGAAAGCCCGACGCAGAAAATTTGGCTGCCCCGTTGCTATTCGGATGAGAGGTGCGACAGCTATCCCGTGCATTTGGTCTCACTTTGCCGGAAGGCGTCAGAGCCTCGCGTATCAGCCTCTCGTCGATATCATCACGCAGTTCCATACGTAGATCGCATGGATCGTTGGAGGTCGGTCGATTGCCAATTCATGGACACCTACGCGGTTCATTATAACCCATGCAGCGCCTCGGGTCGATCTGGCGCGTTCAGCGATATCCTGCCGTCTTGCGAACTTCTTCAGGTGTCTTGACGCAGATCAACGGTCAGCCCCGCGAACGTCTCTAGCTGTATCATCATGTTCGTCCGTATTCATGGTGGAGGTGGGAGGCGCGACATGAACAATAACTGCGGAAAAATTGATGTAATGGGAGTTTTTGGACCGGGTGCCCATGCGATCAGGCCCCGTCCCCGTCCGGGCCGCGATGACGTTCCCGTCACGTTGCAAAACTATCTGAACATTCTGGGGCCAACGCCGAAGCGGTGTCTTGAAGCGCTGGCGGACCTGGGCCTATCGGATGCGCAAATCGCGCGCTACCACGGGATCCCGAGGACCGTCGTGACGGAATTTCGCCTGTTGTGGAGAATCGACGGGTCTGTCTGACACCGTGCATCATGTTGGACGGTTTCGGCTCCCGCATCGGAATGTCTACCTGACGACGGTCACGGTGCATTCCGAATGGTGCAGCACCTTTTGCGACACGCTTCCCAATACGGTGCTTCGGATTACTCCGAGGCCTCGTGACCCGATGATGATCATGTCGACATTGAAATCCGAGGCGTCCTTCAGGATCTCGTCGGCGTAGTCGCCTGCCCGGATCGACGACTTGATCGTCTTCACGCCGTGTGCGGCGCAAGACGTCTTTGCCCTGGCGATCAGCTGCTCACCCAAGGCGGTAATGATCCGGGCCGTTCTGGGATCGGAGGAATCACCGCTCAGGAGTTCCTGATGCGCGCCCCGGATATAGGGCATTCCGGGCGAGACAAGCGTGTGGGCTTCCTCCACGAGGTGTTCGACCTCAGCCATTCGTACCAGTTCATCGGCTGGTCGACCGTGCATCAAGACGTGCGAGATGATAAGTTCAGCGTTCAGCTTTCCAGCCAATTCCGCAGCGATGCCGGTGGCCCGGTGTGCATGTTGAGATCCGTCAACGGCCAGTAGGATTTTGCCGATCATTGCCTTGCTCCTGTGGTTGGGTGAAATCCAGTTCAACGGCGGGCACCGGTTGGGATGTCGCGGCGTTGCCGGCGACAAGCGTGGGGCGTTTGCCGGTGATGGCACGGGGCGTCGGCCTAGGGTCTGATCGGTCGTAGATATAGTCGCGCGTCAGCGGAACTGCGTCGACGCTGCGTGATACCTGGAACTGATAGACGGCCTGCGGGCCGTGACGGAAGGTCTGTTCGCATGCCACGAGGTAGAAGCGCCACATCCTGACGAAGCGATCGTCGTACAGTGCGGCCACTTTATCTTCATTCTTAGCGAACCGGTCGTACCAATGACGCAGCGTGTAGGCGTAGTGCAGCCGCCAGCATTCGATATCGGTCGTCCACAACCGGGCCTTTTCCACTGCGTTTGCGGCTTCCGAGACAGTGGGGACATAGCCGCCGGGAAAGATGTACTTGGCGATCCATGGGTTTGTGCCCTCCGGCGGGGCGGCCCAGCCGATCGTATGGATCAACGCGATGCCATTGGGCGATAGCCGGTCTCGGATTATCCTGAAATATTCACCGTAGTGCCGCAGGCCGACGTGTTCGAACATCCCGACAGAGACAATCCTGTCGTAGGTGCCCTTCACCTCGCGATAATCGCAGATCTGCAGGTCGATCCGGTCCGAAAGCCCTTCGTGCTCCACCCGTTGTTGCGCATAGGCAAGTTGTTCTTGCGACAGCGTGATGCCAGTGACCCGCGCACCGTAGTCCTTCGCCAGGGTAATCGCCATGCCACCCCAGCCGCAGCCGATATCGAGCACCTCCATGCCCGGTTCGATCATCAGCTTGCGCGCGATATGCTCTTTCTTGTGCGCCTGCGCTTGATCCAGCGTCTCGCCGGGATCTTTGAAATAGCCACAGGAATACTGCCGGTCTTCATCGAGAAAGAGGTCGTACAGGTCGCCTGACAGATCATAATGATGCGCCACATTGCCGCGAGCACGTTCAATGAAGTTGTTCTGTGCAAGCCATCGCAGGGCGGCCCGAGATTTCAGAATCGGCTTCTGCCACCAGATCCGTTGCCCCGCGGCTTTGCGAGTGTTCCGTATGACCAAGGCGAGAAAGCCATGCAGGTCATCGCCGTCGATGGTCAATGATCCATCCGTATAGGCTTCTCCGAGTGCCAGCTCGGGATTCAGCGCAAGGCGTCCGACAGTCGCGTTATCGTGCAGTCGAACCGTTATCGGCTCTCCGATCTTGTCGCCAAAATCGTATATGTCGCCATCTGGCATGACGACGCGAAGAAAGCCTTCCTGAAGAAGAGTGCCGACCATTTTCGCCAGCGCATTCCTGTGCAGTTGTTTCATTTCACGGCTCTCTATTCTGACTCTGATCGGGCTGACTGACGCCGTCGCACGTGACCTTCCCCTGAGGTGCCGCCAGATGGTTGCGACATCAGGCATCATACCGAAACGAGGCCGGGTATGACCGCATCGGTCAGGCAGAGTGTTACGCATCGCTTTTGCTGGGCATTGACGGGAGTCAATGATGCTGGTGTTTGCCGGGTCTAGAGTTCGCGCAATAGCCTGTTTTCAGGTGCGCCGCGGCGCTTGCCTGCTTGCGCAGACACTACAATTTCGCCCGCTCCTTGGCTGATCGGGTTCGTTCCTAAATCCAATTTTGTTTTGAAGGGGTATCCTCAGGTGGCGGTACGAACGCGAAATTCCCTTACGCATGATGCGTCTGGACGACCTGATGCAAACGAACGGATTGATCATTCGGACGTTCTGCTGTTCTTGGATGAAAGCAGCGCAAAGATGACGAGCGTTCGCCATGCTCGAAAGGTGGCCAATGCCTTTGGTGGTGATCTGTTGCTGGTGCAGATGTTATGCGGATCCGCAGACGGCCAAGGTCCAATCGACCCGGTGGACTGGGATATAAAAAAACAACGTATTCTGATACGCTTGGGACTTTTGACAAAAGGTTCGGAAGGCAACGGAACGCCGTGCAAGATCAAATTGCTTGAGGGCGAATGCATAAACCAGATCAAGGCGTTCATGGAGTTGCGGCGAGGGGATATCGCGGCCTCGCCTCGATCCGGCGGCGGCATGGGTTGGCATTCAAGCGAAACGGTCTGGGGGGTCCTCTCATCACGTAGCGCGGGCATCCTGATGATACCGGATGACGCAAAGATCGAGCCTGACACGCGCTATCGCCGAATTCTTGTGCCCCTCGACGGCTCCTCCCGCGCGGAAGCGGCGCTTCCAAAGGCCACGCTGCTGGCCAAAGCTGAAACATCCGAGATATTGCTCTGCTACATCGCTCCCGAGCCCGGCCTGACGGAGTTCGGTTCAGATGATCCAGAGGCGGATCGCCTTCATAGCCTGGTCAGGAAACGAAATGACCAGGCTGGAAGGACCTATCTGGCTCAGATCAAGAAGAGACTGGAACACAACGGCCTGAATACAAGTATCAAGATCCGCCACGGTGGCGACGTTCGCCGCGCACTGATCGATGTCATTTTGCAAGACAAGGCCGATTTCGTGGTCATGGCCACACATGGCCAAAGTGGTCACGGTGACGTGCCCACCGGTGATGTGGCGCGGTATGTCACTGATAATGCCGATACCCCCGTGCTGCTGGTGCGCTGTCTTAGCGGTCGCAATGGACATCACGCATTTGGCACAGCCTTGCCCAAGGAGGGCAGGCAACCGGTTGGCACCGATTGATGAAAGAGTCCGCCCGAACCTCGGCTGATGGCAAGCTTGGACTGGACGTCGCGGGACTGCATCACCCGATTGCTAAGGGTTTGCCTGCCTTGATCGATCTCTATCGTGCCCTGCCCACGCTGAATGACTGGTTCGAGGAGGTCCGCCTCTATTGCGCCGATCCGCACCCGGATCACGCACGGGCGGCCGAGTGGATTCTGGACAATGACTATCAGATCATCCGTGCCCTGCGACGCTTGAACGAAAATTTGCCGCGCAAGTTCTATGATAGGCTTCCGGGGATCGCAGGCCTGCAAGGCGCAGGAACTCCGCGCATATTCGCGGTGTCGCAGGCCGTCTTCGATGGATTGGAGCCACAGATCACGCTGAAAGCGTTGACGCAATTCACCACTCAATATCAAAAGACGGCGGAACTGACGAACGCCGAACTGTGGGCGATGCCGTCCATGCTTCGGCTGACATGCCTTGAGCGTTTCATCGATGCGGTTGGTGCGATAGAACCGAGGTTGTTGCCGCCGGTGGAGCTGAGCGCCGAAACCCATGCCGCGAGCGATGGCCTGCCTGTCGACCGCATTGCCAAAGCAATATCCAACCTAATCATTGTCGATGCAATCAAATGGCCGGACTTCGTTGACGAAGTCAGTTGCATCGAAGCGGCACTGGCAGCAGATCCCTCCGAAATATACCCCCGTATGACGTTCGAAACCCGCAATCGGTATCGGCGCATTGTCGAAGAATTGGCGTGGCGTTGTGACAGTTCGGAATCCGCAATTGCACGCCATGCGATCGCCTTGGCCCAAAACGAAAACGTCGGCACAGACAGATTTCACGTCGGATACTGGCTGATTGGCGACGGGCTAGCGGCGTTAGAGGTCGTCTTGAAGTGCCGGACCGCGTGGTTCTTGGCAGTTCGACGCGGATTGTCGAGATACAAGGGTGCGCTCTACGCCGCAGGGCTCATCACGCTGGTGGTCGCGGCGATCTGCGTGCCGGTGGTCTATCTTTGGGTCAAGGATGCGACGATTGGCCAATGGATCGCCGGCCTTGCGCTTTCGTTTCTGCCGGCAACGATCCCCAGCGTTTGGTTCGGGCATTGGATGATTACGCGCCTGAGCCAACCAAGCGCATTGCCCGAGATGGATTTCTCCAAGGCCATACCGCAGGACTGTGCAACAGCCGTCGTGATACCGGTCATAATTGCACCCGGTGAAGACCTGGATGTGATCTCGGAAAAAATCGAAATACTGCGCATTGCGAATCCGGACCCGGCGTTTCGATTTGTCGTCCTGTCGGATCTTTCCGACGCCGAGTCCGAGGTCATGCCCGAAGACGCAGGCATCGAAGCCGAATTGCGAAATAGGATCGAGGACCTCAACCGCCGCTATCTCTCGGATGCCGGGCCGCCGTTCATTTTATTGCATCGCCGCCGTCGGCATAATCCGGTCGAGGGATGCTGGATGGCGTGGGAGCGCAAGCGCGGCAAGCTCGAGGACTTCAATCGTTATGTTCTGGGTGAGGGCAGGCAGGCGTTCGATTTGGTCGCGGGGCCGGTCGATACCCTGCATGGCACTCGATATGCGATCACGCTGGATGCAGATACACAATTGCCACCCGGATCTTCGGCACGCCTTGTCGGAATTCTGGCACATCCGCTGAACAGGGCGGTCGTCGACCCTGAAAGCCGACGGGTTGTGTCGGGTCATGCCATTTTGCAGCCACGGATTGAAATTCTGCCAACGCTCGGAAAAGGGACACATTTCACGCATCTCTACGGCGGGGACACCGCCATCGACATCTATAGCCGGGCCGTGTCCGACGTTTATCAGGATCTGTTTGGAACCGGCATTTACGTGGGAAAGGGCATTTATGATATCGCCGCCCTCCATCAAAGCATGTCAGGCCGCGTGCCGGAGAACCATATCCTTAGTCACGACCTGTTCGAAGGCCTTCATGGGCGGGCTGCGCTGGTCAGCAACCTCGTTCTCTACGAAGACCTGCCTGCGACATATCCTGAATTTGCCGCTCGTCAGCACCGTTGGATGCGCGGAGACTGGCAGCTTATCCCATGGCTAGGGCGCAGGGTGCCAACGGCGGCCGGGAAAATGGATGCAACGATGTCGGCGCTTGATCGTTGGAAAATCGTCGACAACCTGCGCCGCAGCCTAATGTCGCCTGCATTGTTGCTGTTCTTCCTTTGCGGTTGGCTGCTCATGCCCGGCAGCGGGCTGATCTGGACGGCGTTGGCACTTGCGGCCCCCGGAAGCTATCTGATCGGTGAAGTTTTCGCCATCGCAACAGGTGGGATCCGGCGCGGCGCACTCGGCAATGCAATCCACAATATCCGAGCGACCGGGGGGCGTTGGTTTCTTAGCATCGCATTTCTGGTCAGCGACACGCTGATTGCATTGGATGCGATTTTAAGCACGCTTTGGCGCGTCTGCGTTAGCGGCCGAAACCGGTTGGAATGGACCTCAGCGGCTCATTCGTCGGCGAAGTACTCTCGGGGCAGCATCCGAAAGGCATCCTGGCAATTGATGTGGCCCTCGTCCGTGCTCGCTGTGTTGATGGCGGGGCACCTGGCGCTCTTTGATCCTCAGGCGATCTGGCCCGCTGTTCCCGTGCTCATTCTCTGGCTGATCGCGCCGGAGTTGTCAGTCTGGAGCGCACGGCCACGCTATTTCCGCACGCAGTCCCTCAGCAAGCTTCAGCGCAGGTTCCTGACCCAGGTTGCGCGGCGTACCTGGCATTTCTTCGAAACCTTCGTAGGGCCGGATGATCATTGGCTGCCGCCCGACAATTATCAGTTCGGCGAAATGTCGGAGGTCGCACACCGGACATCACCGACCAACATTGGCATGTTCCTTGTGTCGGCCCTGGGTGCGCGTGACATGGGCTTTATCACGACAAGCGACCTCGTCGCACGCTGTCGCAACACCCTCGACACGCTGGGGCAGGTGACCATGTATCGCGGTCATATCCTGAACTGGTATGACACTCGCACGCTGGAGCCGCTGGAACCTTGCTACGTCTCGACCGTCGACAGCGGCAATCTGGCGGTATCTCTGATCGCGCTGAAGCAGGGTTGCCTCGAACTGGTCGAGCGTCCGGTGATTGAGGCGGCGAGTTTCAAAAGCCTTGAGGTCGCGCTGGATCTTTTATGCATGGCACTCCGCGACGTGCCCGGTCAGAGCCTTTCGGATTTGAGCCGGAGCGAGAGGGCCATTCGCGAAGAAATTGCATTTACCGTGGCATCGCCGATGCGACTGAAGGCTGGTTTATCGGCTCTCGGGGGGCAGCACTGGCAGGCGCTCGAAAGGCACGCCCTGGATGCGATCGAAAATTCGCCTGATCTTTCGAATGAGCAGGCAGCAGAAATTACCACATGGCTGGAACGGTTCCACCACGATCTGCATGCAATCGTTCGCGACATCGAGACATTTATGCCCTGGCTGGACGTGATCGAGAATTGCCCGGATTCGGTTGCGTCGATAGCCCACGAGATTTCTGAAAGCCTGACATCAGATGTGTCCTCGATTGATGAGGCGGTCTCGGGGGAACGGCTTATTAAAATTCTTGCAGATTGGCACACAGCTAACCCCGATGCGTGCAGCGCCACCGGGAAATGGGTGGATGAACTGCGGCGGTCGGCGCAGTTGGGGTTAGCCCAGCAAGACGCATTGCGCGCATCCCTCGGCGAGTTGGCCGGCAATGCCGACCGGTTGGCGTTCAGTATGGACTTCCAGTTTCTGTACGACACGTCCGCGCGCTTGTTCTGGATCGGCTATAACCAAAGCCTTGGGAAGATGGACACCAGCCATTACGATCTTTTGGCGACCGAGGCCCGCTTGGCCAGTTATTTTGCAATCGCCAAACATGACGCGCCCATCGAACACTGGTTCGCGTTCAGCCGGCCGATCACGCGGCTTCAGGGCAAACCTTCGATCCTGTCGTGGAACGGGTCGATTTTCGAGTACCTGATGCCACCGCTTTTCCTGCCCAGCTTTCGCGATACGCTGTTGGGAGAGAGCGAGTTGACCGCCGTGGACTTCCAGCGTGCATATTGCCGGGAACGGGGTGTGCCGTGGGGCATCTCCGAATCTGCGTTCGGCACGGTGGATGCGCGCGGAACCTTTCAATATCGCGCCTTTGGTGTGCCCGGTCTCGGGATCCGCAGAGGGCTTACCGATGATCTTGTCATCGCGCCCTATGGCTCGGCCTTGGCGCTGTGCGGCTGGCCTGAGGCGGCAGCCGAGAACCTTGCCGCGCTTGGTAAGATTGGCGCACTCACCGAGTATGGCTTTGTCGAAGCCCTTGATTTCACGCCCGACCGGGTCGGCCCCGGACGCGAGTTTGTCTTAGTGACGGCCTTTATGGCGCACCATCAGGGCATGGTTCAAACCGCAATCATCAACGCTCTTCAGGATGACATCATGGTTCGGCGTTTCCTGAGGGAAAAAGCCGTCCGGGCCATGGATCTGCTGTTGCAGGAGCGTGTGCCGTGGGATGTTCCACTTGAAAGCGGCCGTGCCGGTGAGGTCTGGGACCACGCCACAGATACGCATCAAGTGCCAGAGTTGGCACCATGGATTCCGTCGTCCAGCCTGGTCGTGCCGCAGGTGCACATTCTGGGGAATGGACGCATGTCATCGGTGCTGACGCAGAGCGGTGGCGGTGGTCTTCGTCTTAAGGATAGCAGCCTTACGCGATGGCGACCTGACCCGACGCGCACCGAGTTCGGAATGTGGATATACCTTCAGGATGCTGAAACGGGTGACTTGTGGTCGGTTGGCGCTGCGCCGACGGGACATGCCGAAGCCGAAACCCGATGTGTCTTTCATCAGCACATGGTCGAACTCTTGCGGCGGCACGATGGAATACTGGCGCGGATGGATGTGACCGTGGCCGCCCACGAAGACGTGGAGATACGGAGGATCACGCTGGTCAATGAGGGCGAGGCCGAACGGACAATCGATTTGACGACATATGCAGAGGTTGTCTTGGCCCCCGCCTTGGAAGACGAGCGCCATCCGGCCTTCAGCAAGCTCTTCGTGCAAAGCGATTATCTGCCTGATGAAGATGCGCTGGTGTTCACGCGCAGGCCTCGGCGTCCGGAAGCCCGGCCACCTGTCTTGTTGCACAAGCTGATAGCGACCGACACGCGTCACATGGTCAAGGCATATGAGACGGATCGCCGCCGCTTTGTGGGACGCAATCGAAGCTTGAGCTCACCAGAAGGTTTGCAGCGCGGTCTTGGCAACGGGGCAGGGTGGACACTGGATCCGGTAATGTCACTTCAGGTGCGGGTCTCGTTGCAGCCTATGGAGAGCAGGCAGCTCGTCTTCCTGACCGTGGCGGGCGCATCGCGTGATGAATGTTTGCGTGTCGCGCAACGATATCCTGTTGCTACTATCGACCACGCATTCCGGGATGCGTTGCTTGAGGCTGTACGCAAGGTTCAGAAGCTTGGAATAGCCCCCGAGCATTTGCCAGAACTGCAGGTGTTGTCATCCTTGCTGTTACATACGCACCAGACGTTCCGAACCGCTCCTATGACGGATACGAGCGGATGGAACGGCCAGTCGGATCTTTGGCGTTTCGGGATTTCCGGGGACCTTCCTATACTGTTGCTCGAACTGTCAGATCTGGAAAATTCTTCGCTTCTGGATGTTCTGGTGCGGGGTCACCGTCTGTGGCACCAGGCCGGGCTGAAGATCGATCTGGTTATCTTGAGGGACGCTGCGACCAGCTATGAAGAACCCCTGCGGGAAAAGGTCCTTTCTGTAATCAGCGACACGCACGCGACGGGAATGCTGGGAATGCGCGGCGGTATTCACCTTCTGGCGGGTGACCAGATGGATGAACCTCTGCGGCGCGGCCTTGAAGCGGCGGCTCACGTGGTGCTTCACGATGGGAGCCAGAGCCTTGGGGAAATACTGGACAAGGCGTTGGAGCCTTCGGATCAGCCGCCACCATTCGAGCCGGGGCTGTCGATTCAGTACGATCCGGTCCCCGACATCGAGAGGCCGGACAATCTGCAATTTGATAACGGATACGGTGGGTTTGACCCGGAAAACGGCGACTATCTGATCCACTTGGCACCCGGCGTGCGGACGCCTGCCCCTTGGTGCAACATCCTGGCCAACGAAAATTTCGGCTGTCTTGTCAGCGAAGCCGGATTCGGGATGACTTGGGGCATCAACAGCGGTGAACATCGGTTGACACCCTGGTCGAACGACCCAGTTGCCGACCGGCCGGGTGAAGTCCTGTATATTCGGGACGAAGCCAATGGCGATGTCTGGACGACGACACCGCAGCCGGCAGGCCAAGAAGCCGATTGCCAGATCAGGCATGGGATGGGCTTTACCAGGTGGCGCAAACACAGTCACGGATTGGAGCAGGATCTGCTGTGCTTTGTCCCCTCTGACGCCCCGGTCAAGTTGGTCCGGCTGCGGCTTACCAACCGGTCTGGTCAGGACCGACGAATATCGGGCACCTTTTATGCCGAATGGTTGTTGGGAGCGCTTGGTAGCATTTCCCGCCCCCACGTTGTCAGCCGTTACGATGCGGACCTGAAGGCCATCGTCGGTCGCAATCTCTGGAATGCTGAATTTGCGTCGCGAGCGGCCTTCCTGACTGCCTCGGCGGACCCTCACAGCCTCACTGGCGACCGGCATGATTTCCTTGGGCGAGAAGGCGATATCTCCGCTCCGGAAGGGCTGCGGCGTTGGGATCTGGGTGGCCGCTTTCCAAAAGGCGGAGACGCATGTGCGGCGTATCAGGTGCATCTGGATATTCCTGCTGGTGGGCACACCGAGGTTGTCTTTGCATTGGGTGAGGTTACCGATCCCGCCAGTCTGGGGGGGAGTGTCGAGAGGTGGAAAGACCCCGGTGAGGTAGAGCGCGCCTTCGAGGCGTTGCGCGCGAAATGGACGCGCCGGCTTGGTGCAGTTCAGGCCAAAACCCCCGATCCATCATTTGATCTGATGTTGAACAAGTGGCTCCCTTACCAGAACCGGTCGTGCCGTATCATGGCGCGAGCGGGCTTCTATCAGGCGGGTGGGGCCTATGGTTTCCGCGATCAGTTGCAGGATGTTCTGGCCTTGCTGATCGGCGACCCGGCCGGGACGCGTCGGCAAATCGTCAGGGCGGCAGGATATCAGTTCGAGCAAGGCGATGTGCTGCATTGGTGGCATCCACCGGAGGGACGTGGCGTGCGGACCCGATGCTCGGATGACTATCTTTGGCTGCCCTATGTCATCGCGCGCTATGTCGAGGCGACGGGCGATCTGGCGCTGCTCGACGAAGTAGTTCCGTTTCTCAGGGCCGCTGAACTGCGGCCCGAGGAACATGATCGATATGCACTTTTTGAGACCGGGGACTCCGGCACATTGTTCGATCACTGTGCTCGCGCGCTGGATCGAATGATGGCCACCGGTTCACATGGTCTTCCGCTGATGGGCGGCGGTGACTGGAACGACGGCATGGATCGGGTAGGGGACAAGGGGCATGGCGAGAGTGTCTGGCTCGCGTGGTTCCAAATTGCGACGGTCGGTCTCTTTGCGCCACTGGCACGACAGGCGGGGCATCCTGATGACGCGGACCGTTGGCTGGCCCACGCGGATGATCTTGCCGAGGCGCTGGAAGCGCACGCTTGGGATGGCAAATGGTACTTGCGGGCTTTCGACGATGATGGCGTACCGTGGGGGGCGTCTGTAAATGACGAATGTCGGATCGATCTCATTGCGCAGGCCTGGTCGGTTCTGTCGGGCCGCCCGGTGGGGGAGCGCGCGCGCCTCGCGTTGAAGTCGGCCGGTACGGAACTCGTCGATGAGGAGGCTCGGCTCATTCGGCTTCTTACGCCGCCTTTCGACCAGACACACCGTGATCCGGGATACATTCAAGCCTATCCACCCGGCGTTCGTGAGAATGGGGGGCAATATACCCATGCCGCCGCTTGGCTTGGTGCCGCCTACGCCAAGATCAAGGACGGCGACCGTGCGTATCAGGTGTTCGACATCATCAATCCAATCGGGCGTAGCAGCACAAGGGAAGCCGCCGATCACTATCGTCGCGAGCCCTACGTCCTACCCGGCGATGTCTCCGGAACGGGTGCGCAGACCGGTCGGGGTGGCTGGTCATGGTATACCGGCGCGGCCGGCTGGGTCTGGCAACTGGGTGTTTCAGGGATCCTTGGAGTTCATCCGGTGCCCGGTGGCGTGCGGCTGGACCCGTGCCTGCCGAAAGACTGGGGACAGGCGGAGTTCATGCTTGAAGGTGAACTTGGACGGCTGGAAATCGAGATCGGGGACGCGGATCATATCGGTTACGGCCAAGCCCAAATCATCGTGGATGGCCGTGGCATTGATGGGTCAATTGTCGAGTATCCGGGGAAGGGGCGTACCAGAACGGTCGTGGTACGTATCGGCGCGAGGCCCAGGTCAGTGCCTGCCTGAAACGCACACGCGCCTTTCTAGGGAATGTCAGGTGCCCGAAGACCGGTTTCCTATTGCGAGCGCGATTCCAAGATGGCCAGGGCTGCTGACTTGCCCGCGGCGCAGATCCTTGAAACCACCGCGTCTGATCCTGCGGCCCTCGCGATGGTGAGCGCGCCGATCAGGGTCGACAGGAAGGCCCACGCCTTATCCAGCTTTTCGGTCTGCTGTCCGTCTCCGGGGATGCCCTTTGCGACCTCCAACGCGATGCGTCTCATCAAGGCGGCGTACTCCTGTTTTACGTCGTCGCCCGCTCGAACCACGTCAGGCGAGAGCCCGGCCATTGCGCAACCGTTTTCCGTGTCCATCCGGTGCTCGGTCCCGAGGTAGTAGTCGGCAAACGCGATCGGCCAGTCGTCGCCGTGTTCCTCGCGGAATTTCGGCAACGTGACGAGCACCTGGTCAAGTGAGGAACATAGCGCTGCGCGGAAGGCTCCGTCCTTTGACCCCATGTGCGCGTAGAATGCGCCCGACGTGACGCCTGCCTCCTTGGCGATCGAGTCGACCCCGACCCCCGCGTAGCCAGCCCGCCGAAAGCCATTGCTTGCTGACTCGATCAACCTGATGCGGGTTTGTTCAGATTTCTTCATTTTGTTTCCGAGTCTTGCGCAAAAAAATAACGATCGTTCTATTTTGTAGTTGACCGCAATCGGCGATCAACGTACTCATCATAGCGATCGTTATATTATGACTTGCCCGGCAAGACAAGAGCCGAGTAGAGGAGCAAATCTCAAACGAATGACCGTGACTTCACGCATGTTCCGGCATGCGAGTGGCGGAGCTTTGTCGCTGGAGCGACGTGGCCTCGTGGTGCGGCCCCAACAATGCCGGTGGCAATTGCCGGGCAGGGGGCACCGTCATCGCAATCACAAACCAGAAAGAAGGGTACTTTAGTACATGGAACGTAAAGCTTTTGTTTATACCGAGTTGCAAGCCTCGGTCCCATTCTCGGACGTGCCGTGGGGTGATCTCAACAAGGCGATCGCCGCGGAGACCGGTTTCCTCGACAAGACGTGGCTTTCGGGCGTTAACACGCACTCGGTCGGCGGGCTCTACAGCTTTGATAGCATCGAAGGCGCGCTGCACTACTGCACGCACTTCTTCCCGGCGCTGGCCCGCGATTTCGGTGTGGCGCAAACGACCCGTGTTTTCGATACCTCGGCTACGGCGGAAGCCAGCGCGGATATCGCATCACCGCATTTCGGGGGCAAGGTCGAGCAGGAACCGGGTGCATTCGTCTACACCGAAATTCAGGTGTCGTTGCCCTTTGGCAAGGTGCCGTGGCGGGAGCAGAACCCGTTGCTGCGCGAGAACGCGGGCCTGATCTCCAAAACATGGCTTAGCGGGCACGGCACCGACTCCGTGGGTGGCCTCTATGCATTCGACACCCAGGAAAATGCGACTGCGTTCGCGATCGACGCATTCCCGAAAATCGCGGCTGACATGAACGCCGCGTTCTATACGCGCGTCTTTGATGCGCGTGTCGCCGAGGCCGCAAGCCGTGGCCTCAACTCCCCCTACTACCTCTGAAATAAAGAAAAATAGGAAAAACAATGAAACATACTTCATTCGCTACAGTGATGATTGCGCTGGCTGTTTCGTCGACCGCCGCCATGGCTGAGTCGACCGCCGCGCCGGCTGAAGAGTGCATCCGGATGGGTGGCGTCGCCATCCCGAATTTCTTTGGCGAAGGCGACGACAAGCCGATGATCATCTCGGCTGTGCTGACCGGTACGGTCCAAAATGCAGCTGGCAAGATCACGGCCACTCGGGTGACCGAAACCGGTATGGAAATGGACATGGAGCACTATTTCGGGCGCAGCGACGGCGGGGCCTTCCAGACCAAAGACCTCGGCATCTTGACCGAAGTTCCGGGGAAGCCCGGCCGCTTCATGCTCGAAATCACATATGACATTCAGCCGGATGTCACCCGTGGCACGCTGGAAGGCTATTCCGGCCAGTTCAACAGCTACGGTCTGGTCGATCTGCGGGACAATAACAACTTGGTCGGGCTGGTTCGCTATAGCGGCGAAATCTGCCGCTGATCTCAGATCAAATCGGGAGGCTGGCATGTCCTGCCTCCCAACAACTCTCCACTCAGAAAGCACGCAGACATGACCTCCTCCCCGTCGTCACCGATTGTTCCGCACGGTGTTCTTTACACAATGATACGTGTTGCCAACCTCGATCGATCGATTGAGTTCTACCGTGACGCACTCGGCATGTCCGAGTTGCGACGCGAGACGTTTCCCGATGCGCGCTTCACGCTGGTCTTCATGGGATACGCGGCCCACCCGAACGGCGCGACAGTCGAACTGACCTGGAATTGGGACAGTGACAGCTACACGCACGGCAGCGGGTATGGCCATGTGGCTTTGGCGGTGTCGGATATCTACGGTGCCTGTGCGCGGCTGGCCGAAATGGGTGTCGAAATCCTGCGTGAGGCGGGCCCGATGAAAGCTGCACCGCAGGAGACAGGGGAACGCGAGGAGATCGCGTTTATTGCCGACCCGGATGGCTATCGGATCGAGCTGATCGGGCATTCTGAGTGACGCTCAAAAACCAATGATCAAGAAAGGTAACGCAATCATGATAAGACGAAGTTTCCTCAAGAATGGCTCTGGTGCTCTTATTGCTGCGGCAATGCCGCTGGGGGCAAATGCACTCGAATTGCACCAGCTCTCAGGTGCTCAACGATTCAAAGTCGGCCAAATCGTCATCACTGCGTTGTCCGACGGGTATGTCGACATCATCAACGCAGACACGCTGAACGGAATTGATGAGCAGGGGTATGAAGCCAGTCTGATCGAAGCCGGGCGCGGCCCCGGCGCTTGGCAGACTGACGTCAACGCATACCTGATCGAAGACGGCACGCGGAAGATCCTGATTGACGCAGGCGGCGGCAAGTCGTTTCTGCCCACGCTCGGCGGTGTTCCTGACGCCTTGCGGTTCGCCGGTTGCAACCCGGAGGACATCACCCACATCCTGATGTCCCACATGCATCCCGACCACGTCTCGGGCGTTCTGGGTGCCAAAAATGCCGCGGTCTATCCCAATGCCGAGATGATCATTCACGCGCGGGAGTTTGATTTTTGGGTCACGTCCGACGCGCACGCCCGGTTGCCGCAAATGGCAAGTTTTTTCGCGATCGCGCAAAACGTCGCAAAAGCCTATGACGGTCGCATCAAGCTTCATTCGGGCACCGATGTCGGACTTCCGGGGATCATCGCGGAGCCCATGTTCGGCCATACCCCCGGGCATGTCGGCTATGTCATCGAGGACGGAAACGAGCATTTGCTGGTCACGTCGGACCTAGTGCATCATGCCGTGGTTCAGCTCGCGCACCCCGAGGTATCGGTGGCATTTGACGTTGATGCAAATGCAGCGGTCGCGATCCGACATCGCGTTTTCGACCGAGTGGTGGCCAGCCGTGAGCGTTTGATCGGGATGCATTTCCCGTTTCCCGGTCTGGGTCGTGTCGAGCGCGACGGCAGCGGGTATCGCTGGGTCGCGGAGGAACGGCAGTTCTTCTAATCCCCCGTTTGACTGACGGGTCCTCCCGGCCGGCATCTCCGGGCGCGCCCGGAGATGCGGTTCGGAACCAGGTGTGGTTGACCTTACGGGACCCTGAAAATTCGAGGCTGGTGGCTGGCGGTTTTCTTTTGGGTGCTTACATTGATCCGGCTCACCCGATCTTGTTCGGGGTACAAAGAGGGAAGATGGGAAATGCAGACACAGCTTTCCGCTTACATTGAAGACCCCGTAACGCAAGCATGGGCAATAATCCGGAGCGAGGCCGAAGCCGTTGCGAAAGATGAGCCGTTTCTGGCGGGAATTCTTGGGCGCGTCTTCTTTCAAAGAGAGAGCCTGCAAGACGCTTTATCCCGCCACCTTGCTGATCTCCTCCTGCCCCGGGATATGGATGGCGACGCCCTTGCCGCTATCCTTTCCGACGCCATGGAGGCCGACCCAAGCATAGCCGCCAGCGCAGCCCGTGACCTGTGTGCCGTCTTCGAACGCGATCCCGCTTGCACCACCCGGGCCCATGCTTTGCTGAACTACAGGGGTTTCCAGGCGTTGCAGGCGCATCGGATTGCACACCGGTTCTGGAACGATGGCCGAAGCGCTTTGGCATTCTGGTTGTCCAACCGGACGTCTCTGGTCCTCGGGCCAGATATTCACCCAGCCGCACGGATCGGGACGGGCATCATGCTTGACCACGGGTTGGGCGTCGTGATCGGAGAGACGGCCGTTGTCGAGGACGACGTCTCGATCTTGCAAAACGTGACGTTGGGCGGGACAGGCAAGATCCACGGAGATCGTCACCCGAAAGTGCGACGCGGTGTCATGATCGGTGCCGGAGCCAAGGTCATCGGCAACATCGAAATCGGCGAATTCAGCAAGATTGCAGCGGGAAGTGTTGTTCTGAGAGACGTCCCAGATCGGTCAACTGTCGCCGGCGTCCCGGCCAGGGTTGTCCGGCGGCATGACACGACGGAAATGCCATCGGAAACGATGGATCAAAGTTGCTAGAGCGGGCGACCGTGCGAACGCGGTGCATCGGTTCTCGGCGCAGTGCTCTGAAGGGCCGTATTCCTTTAGTTTGCGCAAATGCTTTGGAGCCGAACTTCTGCTTCATTGCTAGTAGGCAGACTTGTTCCTGCCCAAGAAGCTGTTGAAAGCCCGACGAAAAGAGTTCGGGTCAGACTATCCGGATTGTATCACGACCATTTCAACACCCGCGTGCCCGCGTTGAATTCGCTTCCGCGTGTGCTGCATTCGGATGGCTTTGTTGCACAAAACTCTTGCTGACCGGACTTCCCCTTTCCCTGGACACATTTATCCCACGGTTTTCGTGACGGGTAGGCCGAGCGCGGTATAGCCGTTCATGATGGCGATACGGACTTGGACCTCGGCGATCTGTCGGTCGAAGTCGCGTG
>NZ_FNPX01000039.1 GCF_900107415.1 Jannaschia faecimaris | reverse complement strand
CGCAAACATGTCAGAAACGGGATGCTGTCACCCATCGACTTCGAAAACACACAGCGCAACGTGAACCAGGAAGGCGTCTAGGAAACTAGGGGCTATTCATTCATCGCCACTCGACCATCGGATACCTAAGCCCCATGCAATACGAGGAGAGAGCGATGAAAGCTTAAGTTGCCGTCCACCAAACCGGCAGCGGCTCATGGACGCATGTTGAGCGCCTGATGCGGGCGAGTATGATTGCCCTACCCGTCCGTTACTTCGAAAGTTAGAAGAAGGCTGAAACGCAGGGAGCCAAAGGCCGCTGATCGCTCGGATACGCCTATGCCCTACTTGTGGTCGCCGAGAGTTTCGTCGACAGGAAGATTAAGGAAAACGGAGGGTAGCCATGCGTTCTTGTACAGCAGCCCTATTCAATTGCGAGACAACCCGGCCGTCCAAGATAAGGGAGTAGCTCAGGTGAGGGCCAATCAGCGACCGGAGGAGCATTCTACCGATTGTGCCAAGGCCTCTTTGTGGTGCCGTCAGGGTAGAGGTTCGGTCCTGAAAAGCGTGACCCGCAGGCCGCCGTGGGCGACGGGCTGGTCGGTTGGCAAGAATGGCAGGCCCGTCGCTTGCGCCAGCGAGGCTTCCGACGTCAAGATACCGACGCGCCAGCCTGAAAAACGCTGCTTCAACGCCGACCCGAGAGCGCCGTGCAAGCCGTAAAGCGGCTTCTTGGTTCCGACTCGGATACCGTAGGGCGGGTTCACGATGACAAGCCCTGGCGGGCCTTCGGGCGGGGATATCTCGCTGACGGCTCGCTTCTGGAAATCAACCAGATCGGCGACGCCCGCCCGTTCGGCATTTGCCCGCGCCGCCGCGAAGGAGCCGGCGTCGCGGTCCGATCCGTGAAAGCGCAGGTCTGTATCCTTCGCCGGAGGCCCCTCGGCCATCATCGCCGCCCAAGCGTCGGCATCGAAGCTTGCCAGTTTCTCGAAGGCGAACGCACGTGCGCGACCGGGCAGCAGGCCCGAGGCGATCTCAGCGGCTTCGATCACAAAGGTGCCCGAGCCACACATCGGGTCCAGTACCGGCTCCGACCCATCGTAGCCGCACTGTCGCAGGAACATCGCTGCCATCGTCTCGCGCAGGGGGGCTTTTCCGACGGCCTGTTTGTGACCACGTTTGTGCAAAAGGCCGCCCGATGTGTCGACCGAGAGGCCGACCATGTTGTCGTCGAAGCGCGCGCGCACTACGATTTCCGCCTTTGGATCGATGGGCGCGCCCAACTCTTCGGCGATCGCGGTTTCGATCCGCTGCTGCGCGGCCCCGGCATGGTATATCTTGGACTTGCGGTTCGTCGCCACCTCGACCCGTACCGGCACATCCGGGCGCAGAACGTCGGCCCACGGGAACTTGCGTGACCGTTTGTCGAGCTGTGCCAGGTGGAAGGCGCGGAATTCACCGATCCGGGCCAGCACGCGCCCGGCACCGCGCAGGGTCAGGTTCGCGCGCCAGACGTCCGGCCAATCGCCGTCGAAGGTCACGCCTCCCGGCACGACAGACAGTTCTGGGAAACCCGCCGTACGGGCTTCCTCGGCCAAGGTCCGTTCCAACCCCGGGGGGGCCATGAGAAAAATTTCGAACGACATGCGCGTCCATAACCCGCGGCGGGCGCGGGCGTAAGGGTCACTCGTCGATCGCGAGACCGGGGTAGAGCGGCTCGTAGATCGGCTCCAGCGTTGCGGTATCGAACAGCGACGACACCGACGTTCCGTTCCAGATGTTCAGGATCGCCTGCGTGAACATCGGCGCGGTCGGTACGATCCGGATGTTCGCGCAGTCCTTCACGGCCTGCGTGGGCGCAATCGAATCCGTTATGACCAGCGATTTCAATTTGGAATTGGTTATCCTCTCAACCGCAGGGCCCGATAGGACGCCGTGGGTGATGTAGGCATGAACTTCGGTCGCGCCCGCATCGATCAGGACATCGGCGGCCTTGCACAGGGTTCCGGCCGTATCGCAGATGTCATCGACGATGATGCACTTCTTACCGGTGACATCGCCGATTACGGTCATTTCCGCCACTTCACCGGCCTTCTCGCGCCGCTTGTCGACGATGGAGAGGGGGGCTTTGATCCGCTGTGCCAATTCGCGCGCGCGGGCCACGCCGCCGACGTCGGGTGACACGATCATCACATCGTCCATCTGGCCCTTGAAGTGATGCATCAGGTCCAGCGCAAAGATCGGCGACGCATAGAGGTTGTCGACGGGAATATCGAAGAACCCCTGGATCTGGGCCGCGTGCAGATCCAGCGTAAGGACTCGTTCGATGCCGGAATTCGCGATCAGGTTGGCAACCAACTTGGCCGAGATCGGCGTACGCGCCTTGGTGCGGCGATCCTGTCGGGCGTAGCCAAAGTACGGGATCACGGCGGTGATGCGGCTGGCCGACGACCGGCGCAGGGCGTCCGATATGATCAGCAGCTCCATCAGATTGTCGTTCGCGGGGTTTGATGTGGACTGGACGATGAACATGTCCTCGCCACGCACGTTCTCGTACACTTCGACGAAGATTTCCTGATCGTTGAACCGCTCGACCCTTGCGTCGACCAGGTCGACCTTCACGCCTCGATGCATCGACATCCGCCGGCTGATTGCGTTGGCCAACGGCTGGTTGGCGTTGCCGGAGATGATCTTTGGATCAGGGCTTGGCATCGGCATTCCTCTCGAATCGTGCCGGGCACGTTGCGCACGCAGTAGCACCGGGCTAGCGGTTCTTCCAACACCTCCGGAGGATATCTGATGCAGATCGACTACTATTTTGCGACCATTTCACCCTTTAGCTACCTGAGCGCCACTCGCCCGGCCGAGGTTGCGGCGAAACATGGTGCGACGCTGAACTACAAGCCTCTCGACATCATGGCGCTGTTTGGGCGAACCGGTGGTACGCCTCCGGGCCAGCGGCACGAAAGCCGTCAGGATTATCGTCTGGTCGAAATTCGACGCACCGCAGCCAAGCTCGGAATGCCGATCAATCTCAAACCCGCGCATTGGCCGACCAATCCTGCCCCGTCTTCCTATGCGATCATTGCGGCGGCCAAGGACGGGTCCGGCGACATCGCCAAGCTGGTTGCAGGGATCACGCGCGCCTGCTGGGTCGAGGAGCGGGACATCGCGCAGGACGACGTCATCGCCGACTGCCTGGAGGCCGCTGGGTTCGACCGCGCGTTGGTGAATGCCGGGCTGATGGAGGGTGCGGAAATCTATGCCCGCAATCTTGAGCAGGCCGTCGCTGCGGGCGTCTTCGGTGCGCCGTTCTTCATTGCCGACGGAGAGAAGTTCTGGGGCCAGGACCGCATCGACGATCTCGATGCCTTTTTGGCGGCCCGATAATCCGATATCCGCGTTCGTGGCGCTTGGCCGGCTGCCGGGGATGGGGCGCAGCGGCCCCTGCGAGGCGGGGGCGTCCGTTGTCTTCAAGCGAAGGCCTCTCGTGGACCACACGCTATTGGCCGGACGGCAGAGCGGTAGCGTGAACAGCGACTTGGCCGTCTCGACCGGTCGCCGGGACGCCGTTAGCCGAGCGGAACTCGGTGCAAGGCCCATAGTGTCATTCACGGACCTTGAGGGGTTCGCGGTGCCGCCAAGGGGCGGGTAATCCTGTAGCATGTCATGTGGGCCTGAACGAAGTGGACCCGGTCCTTTCGGACCGGGCCCTGCGGCGAACCGTGGCGACCGTCGGGTCATGTATTCCCGAGGACCTGTATGTACAGGTGGGCACCAGGTAACGCGACCAGGGTCGCGACAGAGCCAGTTCCCTCGGATTTGCTTAAGGCCACTGGAATTATGCCGGTGACGGGAAGCACAGAAGCGCCGTACCCCTCAGCTAGGGGCCCGATGGTGAGCTGGCAAGGGGTGACACGCCGCGGTGCCTGTAGACTTTTGTTCCCCTTTCATTCACATCATGGGCCATGGATAGCTCGACGATGCCCCCCGATCTGCTACCCGGCCAATTACTCGCACGTGGTGTCTGTCGTCACCTGCGCGACCACGATTTCACCTGTCTTGAGGAGTTCTCGCCCGAACGCGGCAAACGTCTCGACGTGATGGCGTTGGGTCCAAAGGGTGAATTCTGGATCGTGGAGTGCAAGTCCAGCCGGGCCGATTTCAACGCGGACGTTAAGTGGCAGGGCTACCTGGAATGGTCGGATCGATATTTCTGGGCTGTGGACACTGACTTCCCGACGGAATTGCTGCCACCCGAGACGGGGCTGATCATCGCAGATGCCTTCGGGGCCGAGGTGGTACGTATGCCCGCAGCATCAAAACTTCCGGGTGCCCGGCGCAGGGCGCTGACGCTTAGGTTCGCGCGCTGTGCCGCGCTGCGCCTGCACTGGGCGCGCGATCCGATGATGGCGGAAGCGGCGGGTTAGCGGCGCGCCGCGATTGCGGCGGCGGCGCGGATTTCCTCGGCGATTTCAAGCGCGTCCTCCGGATCGAAGTCCATCGGGATTTCTACGTTCCCGCTCTCGATGAACAGGCGCACCATGCCTGCATCGGTCGGGGCGATTTGCAGATTGGCCTCTGCATCGGACGGATCATTGATACCCATACGCGGTCTCTAGCCATGCAACTCGATCCGCGCAAGACTGCTCCCATGACTGACGGTATGATGCTGCGCGATCTTGCACCGGGCGACCCCGGCTGGGTGCTGATGCGCCATGGGGAATTGTACTGGACCGACGAAGGCTACGATCACCTGTTCGAGGCGATGGTGGCAGGCATCCTGGCCGACTTCGTCAAGGCCCGGGGTCCGCTGGATCGGGCCTGGATCGCGGTTGACCGGGCGGGTACGCGGCAAGGCTGCATCTTTTGCTCTTGGCCCGAGGAAACAACGGCCCGGTTGCGGATGTTTCTGGTGGAACCGGCGATGCGCGGAACCGGTTTGGCGCAGCGTCTTCTGGACGCGGTTATCGACCACGCGCGGCGGGGCGGGGCAGCGCAACTGGTGCTCTGGACCCACGAAAGCCATCGGGCGGCTGGAAGGCTGTATGCGCGAAACGGGTTTGAATTACTGGACCAGACGCCGGTGACCGCCTTCGGACAGCCGACGCTGGAGCAGAATTGGCGTCTGTCGCTTTGACGCAAAACTGGTCGGCTGCGGTCTTGCACCTCGGCTTCGCCTTCGCTAAATCGCCCGCAGTGCCGCCGTAGCTCAGTAGGTTAGAGCGCCTGATTGTGGATCAGGAGGTCCCCCGTTCGAGCCGGGGCGGTGGTACCATAAATTTCAAATGGTTAGACCTTATATGCTGGCCAGCACGTAACTCCGAGTTACTCAGGGATTACATGCGCGCACGGTTCCCCCTATCCGGGTGCTAATCTGCGCGATCTTTTTTATCCGGCTTGATTCTTGGGGCGAGGGGATGGGCAGCCCCACGATCATCAGGCTATCGCAGAGTTTATTCGTTCCGGGGCCGCTATATGAATTTGGATGGGGCGCGGGTGCCCGCACTACTTCCAGCCCGCTATATGCGGGCCCTGCGGCCCCTCCACCTGTATACTGATCACCGCGAACAATCAGCGTCGGTCAGGAAACCCCAAAAATAACTTACAGAAGATGGTCGTAGTACCGCGGCTGATGGATCGCCTGCGGCAGCGAACAAATCCTCTGGGGCGGACTGGTGGTTTGCTGAAACCAGCAGGTGGTTGCACGCATCGCTCACCTGATAGCCGAGCGGCAGTAGGAATGCCGCCTCCGAGCCCGCACGCGCGCGTCTAGGGTCATCGCTCCGCTGGAGGAGTTAATGACATCGGCCAAGACCGATAGCGCCCGGTTAAAGGCTGCAGATCCATTGGGTAAGATCGTTGGTCTGTTCCGGGATGTACGGGAAAACCGCAGTGGTGGCGATGAGGCGCTGGCAGAGCTTGAGGCGAAGCTAAATGCTCTGTTTGCTCGCAATACAGGATGACCTCGTAATATTTGAGCCCTCAGGCGCGAAAATTACATCATTAGAACAATAGTTAAATAATTCACTGCGACGCTCTCAATGGATCGATTCATGGCTTTGGCATAACGGCTGATGTCCACCAAAATAGCGCCGTCTTCGCATCATTTTCCGATCATGCGCGGGCCGGGGACTGGGCGCGGATGAAAGGTCGATTGGCCGGCGATCGGGACGAAAAAATCTACCGCCTTCGACGGGCTAAGGCAGCAACGTCGCCCGCGCGAATCCGATGAACGTTCCGCCACCCGACCCGACCGACGCGTCGCGAAAAGGCGCGGTCCAGGCGAAATAGACGTCGCCGCCCACCGGCGTCATCCGGGGGAAGCCGATGGAGGGGCCGGAGCCGCTGACGGTCACCGCTTCGGGCGTGCCGCAGCTGCCGGTTTGCGTCGCGCGGCAGACCATGAGGGCTTCACCCGCGTCGGTTCTCTCGACCCAGCTGACAAGCGCCGTTCCGTCGGGCAGCATAGCCAAATCGACCCGCCCGGACGGATCGCCGAGATCGATGCGGTGTCCGCGCCCGAAATTTTCGCCCCGATCCTGCGAGTAGGCGAGCTTGACCGCCGGGATGCCGTCCGCCTCGGTGAACCAGACAAGCGCTGCAAAGTCGCCCTGGGCGTCGATCGCTGGGCCGTTGACCGGGCATCCTGCGATCTCCCATCCGTCGTTGCTCACTGAATTGGGCTCGGACCAGATGCCATCAACCCGACGCACCACCGAGATATCTCGGATCTCGTCCAGCGTCCGGTCTCGGTACGCCAGAAGAACGGTGCCGTCCTGCGTGACGGCAGCACTGGTCTGGCAACAGGTGCAGGTGCGTGCATCCAGCATTAGGTCTTCGGCGCGCGCGCCTTCCGCCGTCAGCGTCGTCGCGCGCAGTTGCATGGCATTGTCGGACGCGTCTGCCTGTGCGGGGTCGTAGGACCGAGCGTCTAGCCACATGACCAGCGCACCGTCAGGACCGTCGGGGAGCAGCGAGACGAAGCCGTGTTCGCGCGGACTGTCGTCACGGTGCGGAACGATGGTCTCTCCCCAGGTCGCGCCTCCGTCCTGGGACATCGCGATGTTGACGCCATAGGCATACGGCGAAGCGCCGAGCATCCGGAGCCAGTGCACCGCGATCGTCCCGTCGCGCAGGGCCACGGCGGAGGGGAAGTCGGCGAAATTAACGAAAAGATCGTCGCCCTGTGCCACGCTGACCGGCTCCGACCAGGTCGTTCCGTCGAAAACGGCGGTCAGGACGGATGCCTCGACCAGACCTGACAATTCCGTCCACGACAGGAACACTCGACCATCAGGGAGCGCGACCAAAGACGGCTGTTCCGCCAGTCCGCGGTCGGGACTGTCGATCATCTCGATTGCGGTGAAGACCTGTGCTCGGGCGAGACCGGCAATCAGGATCAGCGAAATCGAGGCGAGCGTCAGCGCGAGCCTCAAGAGATCAAGTTCCAGAGCATCACAATGGCCATACCCATCATCATCAGGTTCTCAGTCAGCGACACAAAGCCAAGCGGCACGTTCGTGCCGCCACCGGTGCAGGCACACTTCAGATCACGCTTGTCGATGTAGACTGCCTTGAAGACACTTACCGCACCTATGGTGGCGATGAACAGTGCAGCGGGCGCGGCCAACCAAGTCAACATCATGCCTGTCATCAGAACACCTGCACCCGTCTCGACCCAAGGATAAACGTAGGCGTATGGGACCCATTTTCTCGCAAGAAGATCGTAGTTCAGAAACATCGTCGAGAAACTTTCGACGTCGCGCAGCTTTTGCATCCCAAGCAAGATCATCGATACGGAAATGAACCAGCCCAACGTCTGCCAATTCAACAGCGTCCTGAAAGAGAACCACGTGAGCGTCACCGCCGTCGCCGCGGCAACGGCGAAGAGGATCAGGACCAGCGTATATGTTTTCTTCTTCGGGTCGAAAGCGATCTGTCGCCGCGGGAGCTGGCCGTGCGCTTCACCGGAACGGAAAAGTATTTTGTGTCCGAGGCTTCAGCCTATCGCATTCTCAAGTCCTACGACCTGATCACCAGCCCGGCCTACGTAGTT
>NZ_FNPX01000013.1 GCF_900107415.1 Jannaschia faecimaris | reverse complement strand
GCCGCAGTTTGTGCCTGAGTTGTCAGCCGCACTCGAAGACCGCTCATGACTTGAGGCAGACAACGAGCTCCGCGTGGCCCTATGCGATAAGGGGGCAAGCCCACCTACTCCGAGCCCCGTATATCGGGAGCCGGCCACCACGATCTTTCCATGTCATTAAGCGCGAACACCGACCGCAGCTTCGGTAGACACCACGTCAGCACATCTCAGCATGCAAAGCGGGGGGCGATCTTATAACCTACTTATGTGGACAGGTTTTCGTATGCCCGCAATGAGGCCCGAGGAGAGGCAGTTCTGGTCGTACGATCATCAGGCTACGATATTGATCGATCAGGCCTCCGGCTGAGGCGGCCTGGCACCTGAGGTGTGCAGCACCCCTCTGAACGACGTCATCGAAGTCAGCCGGAGCTCTCAAAGCGAACATCCGTCATCGATCACGGGACCGTCGGACCCGATGTGGCAAACTGATGCCCGATCATTCCCGAGAACCGTAAGCCTCGATGAAGAAGCAGATCACGCCACGTGAGTATTCAGAGCAGGGGGGTATCCGTTGTCCCACTATCTGCATTCGGAGCGGCAAGCCCAATGCCGCCGCCGTCGGATTTTTCTCCAGCATCCTTCGGGAAACTTTGAACGGTCAGGCGGCGATCCTGCCAGTGGGTGACGACATCCGCCACTGGCACGCCTCGCCCCACGCAGCTGTCGGCTTTATCGAACATGCCGCCACTCTGGACGGGGCCACGCTGGACAACCGTCGCAACCTGACGATGCCTGGCGTGTCCGCCACCGTCGGTGAACAGATCGAAGCGCTGCGCCGCGTCGCCGGAGATGCGGCCGTCGCCCTGATCCGGCACGAACCCGACCCGATGATACACCGAATTGTCTCCGGCTGGGCGCAGGGTTTCGACACCTCACGCGCGCGCTAGCTCGGCCTTGCTGCAGAGCAGATTTTCGACGAAATCATTACGTTCCATGTCGCAGACGAACTGGGCGGGCTCGCAGGACTGGACAGGTCGGGTTCTGCCAGATGACAAAGACGGCAAGCGTCCGATCCGATGGACGCCACGCAAGTGGACAGGCGGCCGCTGTAAGGGCAACGTTGGCATAGGAGGGTTTCACGATGGACTATAGATATTTGGGGAGCAGCGGGCTGAAGGTTTCGGCGCTAACCATGGGCACCTTCACCTTTGGCGGTCGTGGCGATTTCGGCATGGTTGGAGCGCAGGACGTGGCCGACGCGGAGCGGCTGGTCGATACCTGTTTGGACAGGGGTGTAAACCTGATCGACACCGCGAATATGTATTCGCTGGGCCTGTCCGAGGAGATCGTGGGCACGGTGATGAAGGACCGAGATCCGGACGTCCTGATCTGTTCCAAGGCGCGTATGCGGATCGGGGAAGGGCCGAACGACGAGGGGCTCAGCCGCTGGCACCTGATCCGCGAATGTGAGCGGTCTTTGAAACGACTGGGACGCGATCACATCGACATCTATCTAATGCACGAATGGGATGGTCAGACCCCGATCGAGGAGATCATGGCCGCGCTCGACATCTTGGTAAAGCACGGCAAGGTACGTTACATCGGCTGCTCCAACTGGTCCGGCTGGCAGGTGATGAAGGGTCTGATGGCGAGCAAGGCAGCCGGGGGCCTCGAGAGGTTTGTCGCACAGGAAATCCACTACACGTTGGAGGCGCGGGAGAGCGAGTATGAACTCCTGCCGCTATCCGTTGATCAGGGGCTCGGCGTGATGATCTGGTCGCCGCTGGTGGCGGGCCTCCTTACGGGCAAACACACGCGCGAGGGGTTCGCCAAGGATTCCCGGCAGGCGCAGGGCTGGACCGAACCGCCGATCCGCGACTGGGACCGGCTGTGGGATATCGTCGATGTGCTGCGCGAGGTTGCGGGCGACAGATCCGTGTCGCAGGTCGCGCTCGCCTGGCTGTTGCAACGGCCCGCGGTCGCGACGCTCGTGGTCGGCGGTCGGACAAGCGCGCAGTTCGAGGAGACGCTCGGGGCATGTGATTTGAAGCTGACAGACGACGAGGTGGCAAAGCTTGACGCGGTGTCCCGTCCGCCGCTGATCTATCCGTACTGGCACCAGAACCAGTTTGCAAAACCCCGGTTTTCGGAAGCCGACTGGGCGTTGCACAAGGGTCAGACCGTCGACGGGTTGGAGGGCTACAAGGGGTAAAGAGAAAAGGGTGCTGCGTTCGCGTGCGCGGCGCTTCAGCCCGGCGTTTGTGCACGATTCAAGTTAGGAAGCGTTTTTCCCCGGGGCTCACGAAATTCGGCTTGCCTGTAGGCTCGACATTCCAGGGCGTCTCTGTGTCAAATCGGTTCGATAGCGAACCGTGCCGCTTTAGAGAAAGGTTATAAATCAACCAGTTCTTTGTCGCATGAGTTGTCGGTGCCCGGTTGCTCATGACATTTAGCTAGCATCTGGAAAATAAGATTAATGCCCTTGGTCGACTGTGCAACAACGCCCCCTGGCGGGGTCAAAGCCCAACGTTTAGGTGACCGACGGATACTACCGGTTTTTACCAATCACGACCGCGCCACTGTTCCTTCACACGTCACCTCCCGGTAAGTGCCTTCACGATCAAAGTCATCGCCAGCATCCCGGGATCGTCCATGCCAACGGATTTCTCGGCGAAGATGCGCGCGCGGCCCACGGTGGCGGGTTTGTCGCGGAAGGCGGCCTGGGCGTCTTCTGCGGCCTTAACCGCTGTGGCGGCGTTTGGGTCCGCCTCCAGCGCCCGCGCCATGGCGTCGAGGGAGTCGAGCACCGTCTTGCCATCCAGCTCCGCCTTTCCGCGTGCCATCATCTTGGCCACTGCCGCGTCGAGCAAGGCCGCCACCTCAGACGCCTCGATCCCGTTACGGCCCTTGGTTTCTTTCGCCGCCGCCATCAGGCCCGTTGCGATAAGCGTACCGTAGGAAGATGCCGAGACCTTTGTGAAGGCCTGCGCGCAGGCCATCAATGCCATGCCGAAGTCCTCGGGCAGATCGTCGGCCTTTTCTGCGACAGCCCGCGATCCGCGCCGCATGGTCACGCCAAGATCTCCGTCGCCGAGGGCACCGTCGGCGGAGTTGAGCGCATCGGCCTCCGCCTCCATGGCGTCCCGTAGACGCAAGGAGGCGGCGCGCAGGGCGGGGACGTCGATCATGATACGGTCCAAAAGGCGCAATGACAGGGAGCGGTGAGATATCCCTCCAGTTCTGCATCCAGTTTTAATAGAGTGAAAGATACGCCTGTCATCTCCATAGAGGTGGCATATCGCCCTACGAGGGGCATGACGATCTCCGCGCCTACGTCGGAAAGGCGTTTTGAAACAATCCGGTATAGGATGTATAGTTCTTCGTGCGGCGTTGCCCCGAGGGAATTCACTAGGATCGACACGCGGTCGCCCTTACCGATTTCCACATCGCTCAGCAGACGGTCCATCATTTCCTCGGCGATGGCGTCCGCAGGGCGCAGTTTGTCACGCCAGACGCCCGGTTCGCCGTGGATGCCCATCCCCATCTCCATCTCATCGACGCCGATTTCGAACGTGGGCTTGCCCGCTTGCGGCACGGTGCAGGACGACAGGGCCGCACCCACGGACCGAACTGCATCAGCGGTCTTCTGCGCCACGCGCGTTACCTCCGACAGATCGAGGCCGGCCTCCGCGGCGGCACCCGCGATCTTGAAGGCATAGACCATGCCCGCAACGCCGCGCCGCTTTTCGGCCTCGGCCGGCGGTGCGGAGGCGACGTCGTCAGCGAGCAGCACAGTGGTCGTCTCGATTTCGTCCATTTCGACTATATCGCCTGCCATGTCGAAATTCATCACGTCGCCGCCGTAGTTTCCGTAAAGTCGTAGAACACCCGCTCCCCGGTCGGCGGCGCGGATACTGTCAGCCATCTGGTCGGCGGTTGGCGAGGCAAATACGTCGCCGATGGCGCAGGCGTCCAACAGGCCGGTGCCGACATAGCCCGTAAACACCGGCAGGTGGCCGGAGCCGCCGCCCGACACGATTCCGACCTTGCCTTCCGGCCCTGGCGTGCCGCGGGCGACGGCGCGGCGGTCCTCGCCGACGATGCGGTAGACATCCGGGTGGGCGGCGGTCAGGCCTTCCAGCATTTCGTCGACGTATGCTTCGGGGTTATTGAGGATCTTTTTCATGATCGCCTCCGGAAAGTGACAAGGTTGAGGAGCATCACGCCAATCAAAAGGATGCCCCAGATCATCTCGCGGGCGAAATTGGTGACTTGCAGCAGGTTAAGGCCCGAGGACAGGAACTGCATCGACAACACCGCGAGGATTACGCCAAAGATACGGCCATAGCCGCCATAGGGGTTCACTCCGCCCAAGACCGCGATCAGGACCGCGAGCAGCAGGTAGGAGGAGCCGTAATCGGCCTTGGCCGAATTGGCGCGCGACATGACGATCAGGCCCGCGATGGCCGAGAGGACACCACAGAGAGCATATACTTTGAGCAAGACGCGGTCGGTGTCCATCGCGGCATAGCGCGCGGCGAGGGGATTCGCTCCGAACATCCTGGTCTTTAGGCCGAAGGCGGTGCGGCTGAGGATCAAGCCGAGGAGGGCGGCGAGGATCGCGAAGATCACCAGTGGAACGGGCACGCCGAGCAGCGTGCCGTTGCCGACCCATGCCACGGCGGGCGGCAGACCCATCACCGCGCTGCCCCCTGTCATGGCGATGGCAAGACCCGTGTAGATCAGGCCGGTGCCCAATGTCGCAAGGATTGGCGGCAGGCCGAAGGTGGCCACAAGTACGCCGTTGAAGAGACCCGCGAGCAGACCCACCGCGAGCGACAGGGCGACGGCGGCGAGCAGAAGGCCTGTGCCCGTGCCCTCTCCCGCGAAGTGGCCCATGAACAACGCCGCCGTGACGGCGGAAAGGTTGGCCGCGCCCACAACGCTCAGGTCGATACCACCGGTCAGCATAGCGACGGCGACGGCAAGTGCGAGTATCGCGAATTCCGGGAATTGGAACGCCATCGACGTCAGGTTCGCGGGCGAAAGGAAGCGGTCGGGTGACAAGATCGACATGACGGCAAAGACCACTAGAGTGATGATCGCCAACCGCCCTTCTGTGGTGTGCAGTATGCGGGTCATCATGTCTGTCGTGCCTCCGCGCGTTTGGCTTGCCAAGCGGGAAGGCCGGTACCGACAATGATAAGCACGCCGATGGCGACCGATTGCCAGGTCGAGGGGATGCCGATCACGATCAGCGAATTGCGCACCAGTACGATCAGGATTACGCCAAGCAGCGTCCCGGTCAGCGTGCCGACGCCTCCGATCAGGCGCGCGCCACCGAGGACGACCGCGGCGATGACGGAAAGCTCAAGACCGACGAGGTCGAAGGGATTCGAGATGCGAGCCATCGAGGCATGGATGATGCCCGCTAGGCCCGCCAGCGCGCCCACGAAGACATAGATGAAGAACTGCGTCCGGCGCACGTTGATGCCGATGCGCCTCGCGCTTTCCGGGGCCCCGCCGATGGCATAGATCGCGCGGCCGAGCATAGTGCGGTTGAGGATGAACCAAGTGGCCACCACGATGATGACGAGCGCGGCAAACGCCCATGGTAGAGAGTAGAACGAGCCATCAGAGTTGGTGCCGCGGAGCATCATCCAGCGGCTGAAATCGCGCATTCCGGGCGGCAGGTTCGAGATTTGCAGCGTGCCCACGAAGGTCAGCAGGAAGCCCCTGAAGACAGATAGTGTGCCCAGCGTCACGATCAGGGTGGGTAGGCCACAAAAGGCAATCAGGACGCCGTTGATCGCACCGAGGCCCGCGCCGATGAGGGTGGCGATGGCAAAGGCGAGCGGCCAGGGCATGCCGGGTGCCACGTCTCGCAATAGGACGGTCGTAGTATACATCGCGAAGGCAGCGACGGCGGTAAAACTGACATCGATGCCACCAGAAACCAGCACCACCATCGCGCCGACGGCGAAGATGCCCAGCACGATTGAGTTGCGCATGAGGTCGGTCAGCGTGGGGATCGACATGAAGTTCGGGTCACTAAGCGCCGCGAGGCCGCAGAACGCGATGATCACGGCGAACACGAGTGTTTCGTTGCGGCTCCAATCGATGCGGTTCATGGGGTTTCGCCTCGAATTAGAGCCTGTCACGACGCAAGCCTATGGCTCAGATCGGCTTCAGTCACGCCAGAACCGCCGGTCACTTCTTCTGTAATCAGACCGTCCTTCATCACCAGAATGCGGTGACAGGTCGCCAGCAGTTCCGGAAGGTCGTCGGAAATGACGATCACGCCCAAACCGCGCCCGGCAAGGTCGGCGATGATACCGTGGATTTCCGCCTTGGAGCCGACGTCTACGCCAACGCTCGGGCCGTTCAGGATCAGGACGCGCGGTTGCCGTGCCATCCAGCGGGCCAGCACGACGCGCTGCTGGTTGCCGCCGGACAGGGAGCGGACAGGCGCTGTAGGGTCGGGGGCCTTGACCGACAAGCGCTTGAGCCAGTCGGCGGCCTCGGCCCAGAGGGTCTGCAGGTTGAGCACACCGTTCGGCGCATGGGCGTCGAAGCGGCCTACAGCGATGTTGTGCGCGATGCTCTGCTCCAGAAATAGGCCCTCGGTGAGCCGGTCTTCCGGGACATAGCCGATGCCTGCCGCCGCGGCCGCGATCGGATCGCCGAGCGGGATGTCGATGCCGTCCAGCATGATGGTGCCACGGTCAGGGCGCGCGAGGCCGAACAGAGCCTTGGCGAGAGTCGTGCGGCCCGAGCCGAGCAGGCCCGCGACGCCGAGCACCTCGCCGGCCCGGAGATCGACTGAGACGTTTTCAAAGGCACCCGCTCGGCCCAGACCTTCGACCTGCAGCAGCGGCGGTGCTGCGGGGCCTAACGGGGCAGGGGGCGCGGAGGCGACGTCGCGCCCGGTCATTGCACGGGTCAGGGAAGCGGCGTCGAAATCGGTCGCGGGGCCTTCTGCGACCTTTTCGCCGTTCCGCAATACAACGACGGTTTCGCAAACTTCCAGCACCTCGGCCAGCTTGTGCGACACGAAAAGGACGGCAACGCCATCGGACTTGAGCTTGCGGATCAGTTCGAGCAGGCGATCCACCTCGCGCTCCGTAAGGGCGGTCGTAGGCTCATCCATGATGATCAGACGGGCATCGGCGGCCAGCGCGCGGCAGATCGCGACCAGCTGCTTATGCGCCACCGGCAGGCGTTCTATTCGTGCGTCTAGGTCCAGCGACACGCCCACACGCGCTAGCACTTCTGCGGCTCGGGCGCGGGCACGGGCGGTATGAACCAGCCGCGCACCGGTCGCGCGTTCCGCGGTCATAGCAATGTTTTCGGCCACGGTGAGGTTCGGAAACAGGCTGAAATCCTGAAAGATGACCTGAACCCCGGCGGCGGTCGCCTCGGTTGGCGTGAGGCGGATCTGGGGCACACCGTCGAACAGCACGCGGCCTGCGGATGGGCGCTCTACCCCCACAAGCACCTTGATTAAGGTCGATTTGCCTGAGCCGTTTTCCCCCGCAAGGCATACGGCTTCGCCGGCGCGGATGGTCAGGTCGACACCGTCCAGCGCGGTGATTGCGGCGTAACGTTTGGTTACCGCTTCGAGCGTCACGAGCGGGGGGGATTCAGTCTTTATCGACATGGTTTGTCCCTGTATGCGGCGCGTCCCCGACCTGCGGGGATGCGCCATTTTGGGAAGATCGGGACAATTAGAATTCGTAGTTGCCCATGTTGGACGCATCGACGTCGACGAAGGCCTTGCCGGTGATAACCTTGCCTTCCAGCGTCACCGCCTCATAGCCTTCCAGCCCGAGGTCCATACCGTCGGTGATCTCTTCGCCGTTCATGACCATCATGGCGACGGCGTTCATGGCGATGCCGGCGGTCTTGGGGTCCCAGAAGCCGATTCCATCAACTGCACCCGTCTCCATATACTGGCCTGCGATGGACGGCAGCGACGTTCCGAAGACGCAGGTTGCCTCCTCCAGCCCGCGCTCCTCGATGGCGAGGCCGATGCCCGCCACGTCTGTCGAGGCGGAGCCTTGCATGCCTTTGATGTTCGGGAAGGCGCGCAGCACCTCCTGTGCTTTTGCATAGGCCTGCTGCTGGTCGTCGGCGGTCTCGTTCTTGTCGCCGACGAGGGTCATGTTCGGATAGGCTTCCTGCTGGCGCGCGATGGCACCGTCGACCCACTGGTTGTGTGTCTGGGAGCCAAGCGAACCGACGAAGACGGTATATTCGCCTTCCTCGCCCATACAGGCGGCCATGCGGTCCATAAGATTGGCACCGAAGTCCTCGTTCTTGAAGGCCTCGATGTCGTATTGCGTGTTCTGCTGGCTGGCGGCCTCGTGGGTGATGACAGTGATGCCAGCCTCCATGGCGCGTCCCAGCACCGGCTCCAACGCTTCGGGCGACATCGGCACGACCAGCAGGGCGTCGACGCCCTGGGCGATCATATCCTCGATAAGCGCGACCTGCTGCTGCGGGTCGGCTTGGGCGGGGCCCACGAGATAGGCGTTGTTGCCCGTCTCGGCGGCCCATTCATCCACGCCTTCGCGCATCCGGTTGAACCAAGCGATTCCGTCGATCTTGACGACGGTGGCCAGCTGCTTGGTGTGACCGTCAGAAAAGGCAGGCGCGGCCAGCATCGTGGTCGCGAGGGCCGCAGCGGTAAATGTCAGTTTTTTCATGTCTTCCTCCCAGAAGGTATCCCGGCCTCCACCGGGGTCATGGTTTCGCAGGTTAATTGGCGGAGCGGCTCATTCAAGTCCTTTCCGCCATGTCATGCCGGGGCGCGATCAATGCCGCAGCAAGGTCGGGCCGAACGAGGTGGGGCAGGTGCCCTGCGTTCGGAATGAGGTGAATGCGGATTTCGGCAGGCAGGTGCGCCACGTCGCGCCAGTCGAGAATCCGGTCGGAGGTGCCGAACATCACGGTTACGGGGCAGGGGGCGGCGGCGATGTCGGCGGTCGCATCGATCTGCTGCACGCCGTTCTCGGCAACCGCGCGGGCGAGTTGGATGCGGGCGTCGAGGTTTGCGCGGTGCCTGAGGAGTTGCTGCGCGATTGCGGCGTCGGAGACCGGCCCACCGTCGAGCAAGGCGAGCGCGGCCTTGAGCGCCTCTGTCGTATCGGACCCCGACATTGCGTCAAGGAAATCGGCGGATATCGCCGGCCCAAGACCGGCGGGTGCAAAGAGGGTGAGGGATAAGGCGCGTGCGCCGATCCGCGTGGCGATACGGGCTGCGAGTGCGGCCCCGAGGGAGTGACCTACGAGATGTAGGAGGCCGCTTGGCAATCGGTCGGTCAGTTGGTCGGCCGCGGCGTCGAAGCTGTTGGCGGTTTGGATATCGGCTCCGTGGCCAGGCAGGTCGAGTGCGGCGGTATTCAGACCGCGCTTTTCCAGCCGCTGCGGCAGGCCACGCCAGCCGGTGCTGTCATCGAACAGGCCGTGGATCAGGACGACGGTGGCTTCCGCGCCCTTAGCGACGACCGTGCAGCTGCCGCGCGACACGTCTTCGGCGGTGATGCGCCCGCGCCGCCCGGTCCCAGTGATGCCGGTAAGGGACATGCCCTGCCTGCGGGCTGCGGAGCGTGCGGCGGGAGATGCCGCGGTGCGGTCGCCGATAGGGCGCAGGGGCATGGGTTTAGGTGGCGCTGGTGCCTCGGGGGTCGCTGGCGCGTCAGTAACGGTGGGGGCCATGGCCTCGCCCGCCTGGTCGACCTCGGCAATCGGCGCGTCCAGCTCGACGGTATCGCCGGGGGCGACCAGTTGCTTGATCAAGGTGCCGTCGGCGAGGGCGGGCACTTCGACCACGGTCTTGTCGGTCTCGACCTCCAGCAGCACGTCGCCGCGCGCGTAAGTCGCGCCGGGGGCAACGATCCATTCAGTGACCTTGGCCTCCTCCATGGTCTCACCCAGCCGCGGCAGGGTCAGAGTCACGCGGCCCATGACGGGGCCTCCCGCGCCACAAGCCAGCGCGCCACGTCTTCGATCAAGCGTGCGTCGGGGATGGAGCCGCGCTCGAGCGCGGGCGAGACGGGGATGGGAATGTCCTCCCCGCCCAGACGCAGAGGCGGTTCCTCGAGCCATTCGAAACACTGCTCCGTCACGCGCGCCGCGATTTCGGAGGCGATGGAGCCTGTGGTTACGGCTTCGGTCACAATTAGGCAGCGGCCGGTGCGGCGCACCGAATCCATCAAGGGGCCGTCGTCGAGGGGGTTGAGGCAGCGCAGGTCAATCACCTCTGTCTCTATCTCGGGCGAAAGGGCGGCGGTAGCGGTTAGCGTTTCCTGCAACATGCGCGAATAGGTGGCGATGGTGAGATCGCCGCCTTGCCGCCGGATCGCGGGCTGACCCCAAGGGGCGTCGGGTGCGTCGGCGATCTCGCCCTTCATGGTGTAGAGTCCCTTGTGCTCGATGAACACGACCGGATCGGGCTGGCGCATGGCGTCTCGAAGCAGGTGGTAGGCGTCCGACACGGTGCCGGGCATCGCTAACCGCAAGCCCGGCGTGTGCATCATCCAAGCTTCCAGAGATTGTGAGTGCTGCGCAGCGGCGGAGCGCCCCGTGCCGCCTTGAGTGCGCAGAACCATGGGCACAGCGATCTGTCCGCCGAACATGTAACGCGACTTGGCGGCTTGATTGGCTAGTTGATCCATCACCATGCCCGCGAAATCGACGTACATGATCTCGGCCACGGGGCGCAGACCGGTCATGGCTGCCCCTATGGCGGCACCCACGATAGCTGGCTCCGAAATCGGGGTGTCGATGACGCGGTTGGCCCCGAAGCGGTCGAGCAGGCCCTTGGTCACACCGTAGGCCCCGCCGTAAAGGCCGACCTCCTCGCCCATCAGGATCACGCTTTCATCTGCGTCCATTGCGTCGGTTAGCGCAAGGCGGAGGGCGTCGCGGTAGGTTGTTTGGGTCATGCCCGCTCCTCTAAGATGTCGGTCAGACGCGCTCGTTGCGGTCGCGGGGCGGGTGTTGAGGGGGCGTAGACGTCCTCGAACATCGTGTCATTCGCGGGCACCTCGGCTGCGATGGCCCCGTTCATGGCGGCGTCCATCTCGGCCTCCGCCTCGGCGTCGATAGTGTCGAGCAGGGCATCATCGTCCAATGCCCGGCGGGCGGTTGAGAGAGGATCGCGGGCGCGGCCCTCAGCTTCCTCTTCCGCGGTGCGATAGGGCGATTTGTCCATGCGAGCATGGCCGTGAAAGCGGTAGGCGTCGATCTCCATGAACCCCGCCTGACCGTCGCGCGCGCCATCGATGATGGCCTGGGCCGCGTCGTAGACCGCCTCCACGTCCGATCCGTCGGCGCGGGCGGCGCGCAGGCCGAATGCCTCCGCCCGTGCTGGAAAGTCCTGCCGCCCGGCAGAGCGGTCGACGCGGGTGCCCATACCGTATTGGTTGTTGATGCAGCAAAACACGACCGGCAGTTTCCAGAGCGCCGCCATGTTCATCGCCTCATAAAGGATACCCTGACCCATGGCCCCGTCGCCGAAGAATGCGACCGAAATCGCGCGGCTGCCGCTATTGCGCGCGGTGATGCCCGCGCCGACCACATGGGGTATGCCGCCGCCAACGATGGCATTGGCACCTAGATGGCCCAGGCCCCGGTCGGCAATGTGCATGGATCCGCCCTTGCCGCGACAGTATCCGACCTCCCGCCCGCCGATTTCCGCCAGCATCCGCATCGGATCGGCCCCCCGCGCCAGAAAGATGCCGTGACCCCGGTGGTGGGTAGTAAAGGTGTCGCCGTCGGCCATATGGTCGGTTAGTCCCACGACGCCTTCCTCTCCGATCGACAAGTGCAGCATGGAGCCCGCGGACTCGCCCTTCAGGAACAGCTCGCCTACCCGTTCTTCGAATGTGCGGATGCGGCGCATCGTGCGGTAGCGGGCGAGGGGAGAGTCATTGGGCAGCGTCATTCGCGGATGGCCTTCAATGCGCCATAGGCGGCTTTGTAGCGGGCAAAAATCGGGGCGTAGGCAGCGTGCGCGTCCATGTCGGGTTCCACCCGCCGCGCGGTGCGGACCATGGCGGCGCAGGCCGTGTCGATGTCGGGGAAGGCCCCTGCGCCCACGGCGGCGAGGATCGCCGCCCCAAGGCACGGGGCTTCGGGTTGTTCGGTGACTTCCAGCGGCAGGCCCAGAGTGTCGGCGTGGATCTGGAGCCAGAAGGGCGCGTTCACGGCCCCGCCTGCGACGACGATGCGCTTTGCCTCGAAGGCGGTGCCGAAAGCCTCCACGATGGCGCGGGTACCTAGACAGATCGACTCGATCAGCGCGCGATAGACGTGGGCGCGTGTGTGCTTGAGCGTTAGGCCGGTTACAGCCCCGCGCGCCAGTGCATCGGTGTGTGGGGTACGGTTGCCTTGAAAGTGGTCGACGGCCAGCAGACCCTCCGCACCCGGCGGCAGGACGGCGGCCTCCGCATTCAGGTCGTCGTAGGACGTGTTGGGCGCGAAGTTTCGCTTGTACCAGGCGATAACCGATCCGGTGGAGGTCTGTCCGCCTTCGATCACGTGGCGGCCCGGATAAACGCAATCGGCATAGGTGCCCCAGACACCGCTCAAATGAACTTCGCGCGTGGCGATTCCGAGGTGCAGGTGCGACGACCCGGTGATCAGGGCAAGGTCGCCGGGCTGTGTTACGCCAAGGCCGATCATGCCGATGAAGGCGTCCGCGCCGCCTTGCACCACGCTGCAGGTTTCCGGCAGGCCAAGGTGCGCGGCGGCGTCGGGTGTCAGAGGGCCGATGACCTCGCCAGGTGCGGTGATTTCGGAGGGCCAACGGTCACGCAGGTCCTTGAGGTCCAACTGCGCCAGCAGGGCGTCGGGCCAGCCGCCTTGCCGTGTCTGGTAGTGCCAGCGCATCGTCAGATTGTTGAGCGAGGCTACCCAGCGGCCCGTCAGGCGCAGAGTCATGAAATCCTGGTATTCGCCGATACGCGTGGCGCGGGCCCAGACCTCGGGTTCGTGGCGCTTAATCCAGAGCGCCTTCGGCAACATCCATTCCGGGCTGACCGGACCCGCTCCGCCGCCGTTGATGCGCAGGGAGGGGGCACCGGTGGCCAGCACCTCCGCCGCCTCTCGGTGGGCGCGGACGTCCATCCACAAGAGGCAGGGGCGCACCGGTTTGCCCGCGTCGTCCAGCGCCACGACGGTGCAGCTGGTGGTGTCACAGGCGAGGGCGGCGATGTCGGTGGGGTTGACACCTGCTGCTGCAATGGCGGCGCGGGTGGCAATGCCGGCGGCGGCCCACCATGCCTCCGGGTCCTGTTCGGCGTGGCCCGGGGCCGGGAAATCCGTGCTGTAGGGGGCCGCATGATCGCCAATTGAACGGCCAGACAGGTCGAACACCCGAGCTCGCAATCCCTCCGTGCCGCCGTCGATCCCAAGGACGTATGTTGTCATGCGCGCCCTCCCCTGTTGCATCTGCACAATTGTGCGTAGCGTTATCATTTGTGTAAGATGCCTCAGAAGTCTGGTCAAGCGAAGGCTGAATCGAGGGGGGAGGGGTCATGGACGACGACATCCGTATCCGCGCGGCATGGCTCTATCATGTCGGTGGTCTTAGCCAGGGTGAGGTTGGCCAGCGCCTGGGTCTGTCGCGGTTCAAGGTGCTGCGCCTTCTGTCCGACGCCAAGGCGGCGGGCGAGGTGATTGTGACCCTGGATCATCGCAGTGTCGGAACTCTGGCGCTTGCAGAGGCGCTGCGGGTGCGGTTCGGGTTGCGCGATGCGCTGATCGCGCCCGATGATGGCACCGATGCATCCGCCAGCAGACAGGCCGTCGGAATGGTCGCGGCCCGCTGGTTCTCGCGCGTCGCGGCAACGGGTCCGATGACGGTCGGGGTTGGTTGGGGACGGACGCTTTCGGCAATGGCCGATGCGCTGACCGGGCTGAACAACCCGGACCTGCGTGTGGTGTCCCTGATGGGCGCGATGGTGCGCACGGGGCCGGAGGGGCCAATCGACGTCTGCGCGCGCATCGCCGCGGTAGCAGGGGGGCAGGCGCTGTTCCTGCCCGCGCCGTTTCTGGCTGACACGGTGGAGGATGCGGCCGTTCTGATGCGGCAGCGCTTGGTAAGGGAGGCCTTGGAGGCGGCGCGTGGCGCGCGCCACATGATCGTTTCTGTGGGCGAAGGGGGGCGCGATGCGCTTCTGACGTCATCCGGGGTGCTCAACGACGCTGATCTGGCGGCGTTGGAGCGGGCGGGTGTCGTGGCGGACACGACCGGCAAGTTCCTGCGCGCCGACGGAACGCTGGCCCCGGTTGACCTGAACGACCGAACCCCGGCCATCGGGCTTGACGATCTGAAGCGGGCGGAGGTCACGTTGTTGGCTGCAGGTGTGGCCAAGGCAGCGGCGGCGCGCGCGGTATTGCGCGCCGGGTTCGTGGACCGGATCGTCGCGGACGAGACTCTGGCACGCATATTGATGGAGGATGGGACATGAAGGGATTTGGAGTTCATACGAGCATGTGGACGATGGCCTGGGACAAGGCCGGGTCAGAACAGGCGGTTGCGGCGGCAGTGGCTTATGGGTTCGACTTTATTGAGATCGCGCTGCTGTCGCCCGACATGGTGGATGCGGCAGCTTCGCGGCGGCTGTTGGACGGCGCGGGTTTGTCCGCCGTATGCTCGCTCGGCCTCCCGCGCGCTGTCTGGCCATCGCGGAACGGGCCGGATGGCGCGGTTGCCTTCCTGACTAATGCACTGAACGTGGCCCATGCGATGGGCGCGGAGGCGCTATCGGGAGTGACGTATGGCGGTATCGGGGAGATTTCCGGCCTGCCGGCGACCGCGCAGGAACTAGACCACGTTGCTGTTACGCTGGAGCGGGCGGCGAAACATGCGGCGAAACTGGGGATGCGGTTCGGGATCGAACCGGTGAACCGCTACGAGACGCACCTAATCAACACCGCGCGTCAGGGTGCCGAGATGATCGAACGCATCGGCGCGCCCAACCTGTTCCTGCACCTCGACACCTATCACATGAACATTGAGGAGCGCGGCATGGCCATGGGCGTGCTTGAGGCGCGTGAGCATCTTGCTTACATCCACCTGTCGGAGTCGGACCGGGGTACGCCCGGCGCGGGCAACGTGCGGTGGGATGAGGTCTATGGCGCGCTGGCGGCCGTCGGGTTTGAGGGTGGCCTCGCGATGGAGAGTTTCATCAATATGCCGCCTGAAATCGCTCGCGGCCTCGCTGTTTGGCGGCCGGTCGCGGAAAGCCGCGATATCGTGCTTGATCGTGGATTGCCGTTTCTTCGAAACAAGGCGGCGCAATACGGGCTGATCTGAACGATTATTTAGTCTCACGACAGATAATCGGAAGATCACGGGTCCCGCGAGGGCGAAAGCGAATGCGAACACGGTGGGACAATGCTATAAGCCCACCAGCGAAGGCGGCCTTCTACTCACTTACGTGGGCATGTTTCCGTATGCCCGTAACAAGGCCCGAGGGGACGCAGTTCTCGTGGCAAAACCTCTGACCTGCGATATTAATCGATCAGGCCGCCGGCTGAGGCGGCCCGGCACCAGAGGTGGGTTGCACTCCTCTGAACGACGTCATCGAAGTCAGCCGGAGCTCTCAAAGCGAACATCCGTCATCGATCACGGGACCGTCGGACCCGATGTGGCAAACTGATGCCCGATCATTCCCGAGAACCGTAAGCCTCGATGAAGAAGCAGATCACGCCACGTGAGGCCGGAGAGTACCTGCTCGGCTAGCCCCTCCACGAGGAGGAGGCCCGATCTTCGCTGCCTCCGCAGTCAAAGGTCCATGTGCCGTTCGGTAAGAACGAGAATGAGAAGCCACCGAAACGGTAGAAAGCCCGTCGCTTCCGAAGGTCAGGAAAGAATCGTGGTCTTTGATCTTGGTGTACAAGCCTTGGGAGCGACAACGCTCCGGCCGCCTCTTACGGACCGGCCGGGAACCGCGGACCCTTGAATTATTCTTTGGAAGGCAGCCCCAAGGTTCTGGTGAATTCTGAGTTGAATTAGGGGCATGCAGCGCATGCTGACGGTCAACCACGCAGATGCATTTGGGTGTCACGAAGGCGCACGCCTTCAACAAGGCTGGGCCTACAAATCCGTTCGTGCAAGTTCGACGGTCGTTGTTACGAGATCCGCTGGCACTGCGAGTACTTGATCTAGATGCCTTCTCAACACACCGATTTGCGCTCAGCGGTTAAACTGGCTTGGGGGCAGATTTGGGGACAGATACCGTAAGACGCTTGAAAAATCATTAATTTACAAGCGCTTAACCGGGCGGTGTGGCGGACAGGAAGGGATTCGAACCCTCGAGACGGTCACCCGCCTACGCACTTTCCAGGCGCGCGCCTTCGACCACTCGGCCACCTGTCCGCCGGTGGGTCTATGCAAAGCATTTAGGCGGCGCAAGTCGCAATCTGACCGAAGTGTGAACTGCGCACCGTTGCCGTGAGGATGGCGTCGTGGTCTTCAAGTGGTACAAACTTCAGAAAGGGCACGCCATGCTGATCCGCCTCATCGCCACCTGCCTTGTCTTGGCCCATCCCGTCGCGGCGCAGGCTGTTTTGGATATGCAGCCCCGAGACAGCTGGGTCGTGACTCCGACAGACAAGAACTTCGATACTCTTGTCGATGACACACGTGCTGCCGCGAAGGCGGGCAAAATGGCAGTTGTGACCATGGCCGGTCCGACAGATGCCGCAGCCGGTCGTGGCATCGAGATCCCCGGAAACCGGGTCATAGGCCTATTCAACAACGATTTCGCGGTCCGGACGCTGCGGCTGAGCACGGCAGCGATGATCGAGGCTCCGATCCGCGTCTATGTAACGGAAAACGCCGATGGGACCGCGACGCTTAGCTACAAGACTCCGTCCAGCGTACTCGCCCCTTACGCGGCTGACGCGCCCGGTCTTGCCGAGATCGCCGCGGAATTGGACGCGGCCTTTGCGGTCGTGTCTGAGGCGGCCGTCCAGTAACCCAATTGCCCCAGCCCACGGAAGGGTAACGGACCCCATGAGCACTATTCTCGCCGCCGATGCCCTTGCGCGTCGCCTTTACCATGCCGGTTGCCGCCGGGCTTTCGGAATGCCCGGCGGAGAGGTTCTGACCCTCATTGATGCGCTGGAAGCGGCGGGCATCGAATTCATTCTCTGCCACCACGAGAACGCCGCCGGGTTCATGGCCGAGGGGGGGCACCACACCGACGGTGCGCCTGCGATCTTGGTTGCCACCGTTGGGCCGGGCGCAATGAACGGCGTGAATGTCGTGGCCAACGCCGAGCAGGACCGTGTGCCATTGATCGTGCTGACGGGTTGTGTCGATCCGGACGAGGCGGAGACCTATAATCATCAGGTTCTTGATCACCGAGCGGTTTTTGCACCGATCACCAAGGCAACGTTCACTCTGACGCCCGGGGCCGCCGCCGTACAGGCCGACAAGGCGGTGCGTATCGCGACGGGTGGGGCAGGCGGGCGCGCGGGACCTGTGCATGTCGATGTTCCAATCTCGGTCGCGGATGCGCCGGTAACCTCGGAAATGGTCGTGCGGGTGGACAGTGCGCCCGGCTCGATCGGACGGGATGCCCTTGCCACGGCACGTGGTTGGCTGGCCGAGGCGAAACGCCCGATAATGCTGGCCGGACTGGATGCGGTGAAGGACGATGCAGGGGCCGCGATAAAGGCGTTCTGCGAAACCCGTTCAATCCCGCTGGTAACGACCTACAAGGCCAAGGGCATTCTGGATGAGGCGCATCCGCTCGCCCTTGGTGGGGCTGGATTGTCGCCCAAGGCAGACAAGCACCTGTTGCCGCTTTTCCGGGCTGCCGACCTGATCATTCTGGCGGGCTACGACCCGATCGAGATGCGCCCCGGCTGGCGCGGCGTCTGGGACCCGGAAACGCAACACGTCCTCGATGTCGCGCACGACGTGAACCTGCACGGTATGCACGGGGCCACGCTGGAGGTTATCGCCCCCGTAGGCGCGACGCTCGATGTTATCCGGGCAGATGTCGATGTCCCTCAGGTCTGGGATTGCGGAGAGGTGCGTGCGGCGCTCAAGGCCGATTTCGCCGCCGAAGATTGGGGGCCAGGGGCGGTCGTTGACGTTTGCCGCCATGCCTGCCCACCCGGCACGATCGCCACCGCCGACTCCGGGGCACATCGCATCCTGCTCAGCCAGATGTGGGACTGCGACGGCCCGCGCGGCTTGTTGCAGTCGTCCGGCCTGTGCACGATGGGATGCGCGCTGCCTTTGGCTCTTGGGGTCAAGCGGGCCGCCCCCGATCGTGCCGTCGTCGGGTTCATGGGGGACGCCGGGTTCCTGATGGTTGCGGGGGAGCTGGCCTCGGCCGCCGCATTGGGCCTGCCGGTCGTATTCGTCGTGTTTGTTGACCGCAGCCTCGCCCTGATCGAGTTGAAGCAGAGACAGCGCCAAATGCGGAATGTCGGCGTCGATTTCGGCGCGACCGATCATGCAGCCGTTGCGCGCGCCTTCGGTGGGTACGGCGTGACCGTGCGCGACCGCGCCGGCCTGCGCGTTGCCATGGACACGGCGCTCAAAGCCGATACGTTCACACTGATTGCCTGTGAAATTGACCGGAAAGCCTATGATGGCCGTATCTGACACGCCGCGCGGAACCGCAAATGGCCCCCTTGCAGGGGTGCGCGTTCTTGACCTGAGCCGCATCCTTGCCGGACCGACCTGCACGCAGTTGCTCGGGGATCTGGGGGCTACGGTTCTCAAGGTTGAAAACCCTGCGACGGGCGGTGATGATACACGGCAGTGGGGGCCGCCTTACGTGAAGGACGGCGCGGAAGATACGGATTTATCAGCATACTTCATGTGTGCAAATCGTAACAAACTGTCGGTGGCGATCAATATTGCCAGCGCCGAGGGCCAGGCCGAGGTGCGTCGGTTGGCCGGACTTGCGGACATCCTGCTGGAGAACTTCAAGCCGGGTGGCTTGGCGAAGTACGGGTTGGACTACGCGTCGTTGAAAACTGTGAACCCACGGCTCGTCTATGGCTCGATCTCGGGGTACGGGCAAACGGGGCCGAATGCCTCGAAGCCCGGCTACGACCTCATGGCGCAGGGCTACGGTGGGATCATGTCCCTGACCGGAGAGCCGGATGGTGCCCCGATGAAAGTCGGAGTGGGAATCGCAGATGTGATGTGCGGCATGTACGCGACCGTCGGAATCCTGGCCGCCCTTCGCCACGCGGAGGCAACGGGCGAGGGACAGCAAGTCGATGTTGCCTTGGTCGACAGTCAGGTCGCCTGGATGATCAACGAAGGCGTGAATACGCGCCTTTCGGGACAAGCGCCTGCGCGGCGCGGCAACGGTCATCCGAATATCGTGCCGTACGGAGTTTACGAAACGACGGATGGCCATGTCATCATAGCAGTAGGGAATGACAGGCAATTCAATCGCTTCTGTAGCGTTCTTAAACTTGATAAACTGCCGCAGGACGACCGTTATGCGACCAACCCCGCGCGCCTGGCGCATCGTGACACGTTGGCCGCGTATCTCGTCCCCGCAGTCCGGGCGATGACGACCGACGCGGTGATTGCAGCGCTGGAAGCCGTGAAGGTGCCCGTCGGTCCCGTGCAGACCCTGCCGCAGGTCTTTGCCTCGGATCAGGCCGCAGCAAGAGGTCTGAACCTGGACATGACGACAAGTGGCGCATCGGGCGAATTGACTTTGCCGCTGATCGGCAATCCTCTGCATCTGTCGGCGACGCCAATAACCTACCGCGCGCCGCCGCCGCACTTCGGAGCCGATACAGGGCGTCTTGCGACGGATGATCCTTTCGCCGACGACTGATGTGCGTAATCCGGGCAGAAGCTGGCGTTATTGCAAGAATTTTTGCCAACCAAGATGACAGAACCTCACGAGTCCGTCATGCAAGCGGTTGGGGTATAGGTGGTTTGGCGACCTCTCGATAGGTGTCCGGTTAACACTTTACGCCTTTCCTTTCCGGAGCCGCCATGTCCCGCTACGATCTTTTCGAACAACCCGTCACCCTGGCCGACGCCGACGCCGTGACCGAATGGAATGCCATGAGCCGGGCTTTCATGGCACATGGAGCATCGACGCCGGGTCATCTGGGCAAACTGCTGGATATTGCCCCTGAATACGGGGCCGCTTACGCAATCAAAGGCCTGTTTTACGCGCTGCTTGGGCGACGGGAGTTGTTGTCCGACGCGGCAATTGCCCTCTCGAAGGCAGAAACACTGATCAGTGATGCGAATGCACGGGAACGAGGGTTCATCGGTGCGCTGCAACATGTGTTGGCTGGCAACATCACCAATGCGGTACTGGCTTTGGAGGCTATCCTTGAGGTCGCGCCGACAGACACGCTTGCCATGAAGCTGAGCCATGCGTTGCGCTTTGTCTTGGGCGATGGTGCGGGGATGCGCCAGTCGATTGAAGCCGTGCTGCCGCGTTATCGCGATGATCATGCGGGCCGGGGCTACCTTTTGGGGTGTCACGCTTTCGCACTGGAGGAGACGGGCGATTACGCTCGTGCCGCACTTGCGGGTCGCGCGGCGCTCACTTTGGCCCCGGACGATGCTTGGGGCCTTCACGCGGTGGCGCATGTGCACGACATGACGGCCGATGCGAAAGGGGGGCTTGAGTGGCTGGACGGGCGGGAGGCCGCTTGGGCGCACTGCAATAATTTCCGCTTTCACGTCTGGTGGCACAAGGCGCTGATGATGCTGGAGCTTGGTCGTATGGATGCTGTTCTGGAGCTTTATGACACACACGTCCGGTCCGAAAAGACGGACGATTACCGCGATATATCCAACGCGACGTCGCTGCTCTCGCGTCTGGAGCTGGAGGGTGTCGACGTGAGCGACCGCTGGGAGGAATTGGCCGACCTGGCCGAAAACCGAACTGAAGATGGCTGCCTGATCTTTGCCGACCTGCATTACCTTCTGGCGCTAAGCCATGAGAACCGGGACGACGGCATCGCACGCATGATGTCGCGTCTTGCAACGGATGCGAGCCGGTCGGGAAACGAGGTGGAAAAGCGGATGGCCGTTCCGGGCCTGAATGCCGCGCGCGGGCTTGAGGCGTTTGGTGATGGGGATTACGGCCTTGCGTTTGCTGCGCTGACCAAGGCTCGCCCGCACATGCAGGGGGCCGGCGGCAGCCACGCGCAGCGCGATGTCTTCGAACGCATTACGATCGACGCGGGGTTGCGTGCCGGGCGGCTGCACGAGGTAGAGGCCCTCCTGTCGGATCGCACGGCGCGGCGCGGCGGGTACGAAGACCGATATTCCGCCACCCGTCGGCAGATGATCGCGCGCGCCGTCGATCCGGCTTGTCGGTTTGGCGCGACTGCGTAAGTAGCGGGTTCAAATAAAAGAGAATCTCCTCAATGAACTCCTCCACCGCCATGAACCCACTTTCTGCCGTGAATGTTACCATGGCCACCGCCGGCCAAGCGGTCCGCGACCCCCGCCTCGACTTTTTTCGTGGGCTGGCTATGTTGGTTATTCTAGTCGCGCATACGCCCGGTAATGCATGGACACTCTGGATTTTTCCGGCGCGTTGGTCCTTTTCGGATGCGACCGAGATATTCGTCTTCTGTTCGGGCATGGCTTCGGCCATCGCGTTCGGACGGTCCTTTGACCGGGCGGGCTGGGCGATGGGTACTTCGCGGGTCATCTATCGCATCTGGCAGGTATATTGGGCGCATATCGCGATGTTCGTCGCCATCGCCACGCTCTTGGCAACGATCGACGCGACCGGCTGGCATCCGGACCGCGAATACATCGGTAGCCTGAACCTGTGGAAGTTCTTTGCTGATCCTGGGCCGCAAATGATCGGCCTGCTGACGCTGACCTACGTGCCCAATTATTTCGACATTCTGCCTATGTATATGGTCGTACTGGCGTTTATGCCGCTTTTCATGGCTGTGGGCCGGGCGTCGTTCCCGGCGCTTGCCGCCCTGTCGGTCGCCATCTGGCTTTTGGCGCAGCGCGTCATTCTGGAACCGCTTGGCCTTGAAGCTTGGCACCTGAACTTTCCGGCGGAGCCGTGGTCGGACAGGCAGTGGTTCTTCAACCCTTTCGGCTGGCAGCTGATCTTCTTCACGGGCTTTGCGCTAATGCGTGGCTGGATTCCTGCGCCACCGGTGAAAACCTGGCTGATCGTCGTCTGCGCCGTGTTCGCGTTGGCCTGCATGACGGTGTCGAACGTGGGCTTCCGCCTGTTCCAGACCGACATGGTACGCGAGGGCTATACCGTCCTGACCGGCTGTACCGAGACGGGTTTCGGTCGCTGCAACCCGGTGTTCGACTTCCGGCAGGCTTTCAGCGGATGGTTCAACAAATCCGACTTTGGCATCCTGCGGTACCTGAACCATCTGGCCATCGCCTACCTGTTCTGGGTCGCGGCGGGCACCCATGGCAAACACCTGATTGCTCGGGGACAGGGGCTTGCCGCCCGAATTTGGGACGAATTCGTAACGATCATAATGAAGGTCGGTCAGCAAAGCCTTGCCGTTTTTGTATTTTCCATGGGACTTGCGCGGGTGAACGGCTATCTTTTGGATGCGATTGGGCGCAATGGCTTCACTTGGGCGCTGATCAACCTGACCGGCTTCGGCCTTTGCGTTGGCTGCGCCTATTCAGTCGGCTGGTTCAAATCTCAACCCTGGAGGGTCAAGCGATGATGCGTCGGACGTTCCTGACCGGGGTTTCGAGCCTTGCCCTGATGCAGCCGGACATGCTCCGAGCAGCCATGCCGCGCTTCATCGAGACCACGGCCTTTGGCCCCGACACCGTGCGCCAGATGGCCCGGACGTTGGCGCAATCCGACTATGCGCCGCGCGCTGAAGTGCCCGCCGAATGGCGCGATCTGACCTATGACGAATACCGCAAGATCTGGTTCGACACCCGGAACGCCATCTGGGCTGACACGGATCTGCCGTTCGAGATGGATCTGTTCCACCCCGGCCTCTACTTCCCGCGGGCGGTCGAAGTGGACGTCGTGCGCGCTGGTCAGGCCAACCGCCTGGCCTTCGATTTCGACCTCTTCGACAAGACCGACGATGCCCCCGATCTGCCGGTGGACGAGACGATGGGCTATTCCGGTTTGCGTCTGCGCCACCAATTTCCGGGCGAGGCGAACCATCGCGAGTTCGCGGTGTTCCAAGGGGCCAGCTACTTCCGCGCGATCGGGTCGGGGCAGTCCTATGGTCTGTCCGCCCGTGGACTGGCCCTGCGGACGGGTGACGCTCAAGGGGAGGAGTTTCCCGACTTCATCCAGTTCTGGGTCCAGGAACCTTCGCCCGGCTCCCCCGACATTGTTGTGCATGCCCTGATGGACAGCCCGTCGGCTACGGGGGCATTCCGTTTTCGCCTGACGCCAGGTCTGGCCTGTGAAATGCAGGTCGATTGCACGCTCTACCCGCGTGTCGACCTTGATCACGTGGGCATCGCGCCGCTGACGTCGATGTTTCTTTACGATCAGACGAACCGACCCCGGTTTCCCGATTTCCGCCCAGCGATTCATGACAGTGATGGCCTGCTGATCTGGAACGGTGCCGGCGAGATGTTGTGGCGGCCGCTGGCGAACCCTGTGGCCCTTCAGATCAGCAGTTTTGTCGATGACAATCCGCGCGGTTTCGGCCTGATGCAGCGGGCGCGTAAACTGTCGGATTTCGCGGATCTGGAGGCGCATTACCACGAAAGACCCAGCCTCTGGATCGAACCGGACGGTGATTGGGGGCAGGGCGTCGTGCGTCTGGTCGAAATCCCGTCGGACCAGGAAATCTATGACAACATCGTCGCCTATTGGCGCCCCCGCGACCCGCTGCCCGCAGGGCAGGAGCATCGCTTCGCCTATCGCATGACTTGGTCGGACGAGGCGAATACCGCCGCGCCACCGCGCCGCAGTGTTGCCCGCGTGCTCAACACGCACATGGGCCTGAACTTCAAGCGCGATGCGTGGCTGGTGGCGATCGATTTCGATGATCATCCCGCGCTTGGCAACCTGTCGGAAACACAGGGTGGGCTTCACGGGGTGACGATCCACATCGGCTCGCGGGCACCGACGACAGACGGCGTTTTGCAGCGGAACCCCGAAACCGGTGGCGTGCGACTGGCGTTTCAGTTCGACCCGGCCGAGAACGCCGCAGTCGAGCTGCGCGCGCAGCTTTTCGTGGCGGGCGAGGCCGTGTCTGAAGTCTGGCTCTATCGGTGGACTCGCGCATGACCCATGATGTTCCAAGCCGCTCGATGCCGCCCCCGGCCCCGATCGCGCACCCCCGTCAGGACCTGTCGCGGCGGTTCCATGACCATGCGGCACCGGCGATCAAGCGCGATACGGGTGCCATCATCTGGCGATTGGGAACTTTCCTGCCCGCCGCTGCGGGCACGGCTGCGTTGCTCTGGGGGTTTCTGTCGTGGTTCGCCACCGACGGTACCAGCTGGACCGAAGGGGTGCTGGCGGTGCTGATCGGGGCGGGGTTCTTCTGGATCGCGCTGACCTTCGTGACCGTGCTGGCGGGATCGGGTGCCTTGTTCCGCCGAAACCTGGATGAGACCGCGCCCATGACGCCGTTGAACGTTGCGCTTTTGATCCCGGTGCATGAGGAAGCCCCTTGGGATGTGTTCGGCAATGCCGCCGCTATGCTGGAGCGTTTGCAGGCTGCACCCGGCGCGCATCGCTGGTCGCTTTATATCCTGTCGGACACGCGCAACCTTGATCGTGCCGCACAGGAGGAAGCGGCCTACGACGCCTTGCGCACGAGGCTGCCCGACGTCCGGATCTGGTATCGCCGCCGTGCGCAGAATACGGACAAGAAGGTCGGGAACCTCGCTCAATGGGTCGCGCAGTGGGGCGGGGCACATGATGCAATGCTGGTGCTGGATGCCGACAGCCTGATGTCGGCGCGCGCCATCCGCGCGCTTGCCGATACCATGGGGCGGGACCCCGGCGCGGGCCTCATCCAATCCTTTCCGCAGTTGATCGGTGCCCGCAGTCTGTTCGCCCGAAGCCAACAGTTCGCAAATGCCGTCTATGGCGTGGCACTCGCCGAAGGGCTGGCCCGTTGGACCGGGCGGGAGGGCAATTATTGGGGCCATAATGCGATCATACGTCTGCGGGCGTTTGCCGCGTCGGCGGGCCTGCCGCACGTTCGCGGACTGCGCGGGAAGGACAACCTCGTTCTAAGCCATGATTTCATGGAGGCGGGCCTTTTGCGTCGGGCCGGGTGGTCGGTCCGGTTCCTGCCCCGCCTGCGTGGCAGCTACGAGGAGACGCCGCCAACGCTGATCGATCACGTCCTGCGCGACCGTCGCTGGTGCCGTGGCAACCTTCAGCATCTTGGCCTTCTGGGGACGCGCGGACTTCATTCCCTGTCGCGGTTTCACATGTTCCACGGCGCGATGGGCTACCTTTTGTCGCCGCTCTGGTTCCTCTTGCTCGCACTCTGGGCGGTTATCGGAGTATCCGAGGATCGCTCGATCATCAACTATTTCACGCCCGAGAACCCTACGATCCCGAATTGGCCCGAGATGTCGCCGGTCAACCATGTCTGGCTGATGGTGACGATGTATGCGCTGTTGCTGGCACCGAAACTGGTCGGCGCCTCGGCCCTGATCGCGTCGGGGACACCGGTGTCACGCATGGGCGGAACGGTGCGGTTCCTGGGCTCTCTCATGCTCGAAATCATGGTTTCGATCGCATATGCGCCGATCCTGATGGTACAGCAGACGATGGCCGTCGTGTCGGCATTGACCGGACGCAGCATTGATTGGGCACCACAGTCGCGTGATGGCGCGGAGCGGTCTTGGGGAACGCTCCTGCGGTTTCACGCGTTCGAGACGGCACTAGGTACGCTTTTGCTGGTTGGAATGGTGACGGGCTATGTGTCGCTTTGGCTGTTCCCGATCATGGGCAGTTTGATCTTGGCGGTTCCGTTTTCGCGGCTGTCGGGTGTGAACGTCCTGGGCGCGATGGCGACACCCCAGGAAATGCGCGCGCCGCTGGTGGCCAAGCGCGCGGATCTATGGCGCGCCGAGTTGAAGGCCAGCATCGGCGTCACCCCGGCGGAGTAATCAACCATTTCATGTAGTGGGTGGGGCAGGCATGTCGATTACGACGCGACTGCGCGGCCCCACCGATGGTCAGGGTCGCACCACCGGCAGTTCACGTTCCAACCAGCCAGGTCCGGCCGAAGACCCGAGCATGCCTTCCGGTACGTCGATGATGTTCGTGAACCCCGCCTCAAGCAGGCGAGCGCTGATTCGGTCCGATCGGACGCCCCGCGCGCAGATCAGGGCAATGGGTTGCGTCAGGTCGTCACCCGCAAGATCGGTCAATGCGGCGACGAAATCGTCCCGCCGCATGTCGAGCATTATTGCCCCCTCGGCGATGCCAGTCCCGTTCCATTCGTCGGGACGGCGGATGTCGATCAGCATGAGTTGACCAGCGCGGACAGATTCCAGCACTTCGGGCGGAGACATCTCCGCCCCTTCGAACCGGTCGCGTTGCAATAGCGCGTAGCTTGTCGCCGCAATCGCCACTGCCGTGCCCCCCCCGATCAGCAATATCTGACGGCGGGACAGCTGTCTGGGCAGGCGCGATTGATATGTCATCTCTGGTCCTTTTCGCATGGATAGACGGGACGGGCTTTTCGGAAAAATCACAATGCGGTGACGCGTAAACGCGACTTTAAGAAATTACCGTCTATTCGGCTCTTGGACCATGATCCCCGAGGTAGATCATCAATGCCGGACGCGCCGAAATTGCGAAGCCTCTCGTCGGGTGCTGGAACAGTGGTTACGCGGCTTCGCGAGCCCGTCGCCCAATGGTTGGAAGTGGGGCAGGGTGATTACGCGGTCAGCCGGAGTCCCGACATGACGATGACGGCAACGCTGGGCTCTTGCGTCGGCGTCATCTTGCAAGACGTGTCCGGGCGCGTCGGCGGCCTGACGCATATCTTCCAATGTGTCGATCCCGGTCCTGCCGGTGGGGGCGCGGTCGTCGCGGAAATCGAGAAGCTTGTGAATGCGCTGATGCATGAGGGCGTGAAGATGTCCGTGATCAAGGCGCGGGTCGTTGGTGGTGCTCGAACTCTGGGGCGCGGGCGCGATGTCGGGGGAGATATTGCTAGGGTCTGCCTCGCGTTTCTAACTGCCGAGGGGATACAGTTGGCGGCATCCGATCTTGGCGGGACACGTGCACGCCGGATTACTTACGCCCCGGCCAGCGGGATTCTGACAATTGCGTATCCAGGTGATGCCGTTTCGACCTCCGCGCCGCCGAAATCGCGACTGCACGGCGATCCAGAATTGTTCTAGGTCTGTGGCCTGCGCCTATATCAGCGCGACGGCCCGCTGGCCTTGCGTCGCCTGACCGGCTAACCCCGGACCAAGGCCCTTGGAATACGCCGGGTGGTCTGCGCCAACAGTCGAGGAAAGATAGATGAAGAAGCTGGTTTTGACGGGTGCCGCAGGGCGATTGGGATCTTATCTGAGAGAGCCGCTCAGCAAGATGTGCGATACGCTGGTCTCGACTGACATCGCCGACGATATCGGGACGCTTTATCAGGGCGAGACCTATATCAAGGGCGACTTGGCTAGCCTCGACGATATGATGAAGGTCTGCGAAGGCGCGGACATGATCGTGCATTTCGGGGCCTTCGTGGATGAGGGCCCGTTCGAGCAACTTCTGGGCCCGAATTTCATCGGTGCCTATAACATCTGGGAGGCGGCGCATCGCCACGGAGCGCGTCGCGTCGTTTACGCAAGTTCGATCCACGCCGTCGGTATGTATCCCAAGAACGAATTCATCGGCACCGATGTGCCGCACCGTCCCGATACGTTCTACGGCCTGGCCAAGTGTTTCGCCGAGGATCTGGGCCGGATGTATTGGGAAAAGCGCGGATTGGAGAGCGTTCACATGCGCATTCTGTCCTGCGCCCAAGTGAATAACGCACGCGCGCTCGGCTCATGGTTGTCGTATGACGATCTTATTCAATTGGTAACGCGGTGCATAGAAACCCCGGTGACGGGATTTTCGGTCATTTATGGCGTGTCCGACAACGACAGGGTACCGGTCGACAACGCCAAAGCCAGTTTCATTGGCTATCGCCCCAAGGACAACGCGGAAGAATTCGCGGCGCAGGTTCTGGCAGAGACTGACCCGCTCGACCCGAAGGACCCCGGTCACATGTGCCACGGCGGACCTTTCGCGGCGGTGCAGCTTGGGAATTTGGTCATGGCGGACATGAACGTGGTCGACGACCGAAAGAAAACCTGACGACTGGTTACGCCCATCGTTCTCGGTCGCTCCGCTCGGTGCGGGCATTTCGGAAGGGGCGTCCCAACCGGAATGGCCGGGTTTGCGGGACTAAGCTGCTGATACTTCGGTCGAAGTGGGCTTGATCTTCAGGCTGCCCGGCGTCCAGTTGCGAACGTCGTTGCCACGAACGGCATCGCGAAGGCTTGCCATCCGACGGCGGCGCTCCTCTTCCGGCATGTCGAGCGCCGTCAGAATGGCGCGATCCATCGAACGATGGGAGAATGGGTTGGCGATAACCGCCTCGCCCAACTCGACCGCGGCACCTGCAAATTCGGACAGAACAAGGACACCGTCACCATCGATCCGCGATGCGACGTATTCCTTGGCTACAAGGTTCATTCCGTCCGCCAGCGGCGTCGTCCAGACCACGTCGGCCGCTCGGTAGTAGGAGACAAGGCTCGTAAACGGGATCGCGCGGGAAATCAGCGCCACGGGCTGCCAGTCAAGCGTTCCGAAACGTCCATTGACCCGTCCTGCGGTTTGCTCGATCTCGTTCTGGACTTCCTCGTAGGCGGCCATGTTGCGGTTGGCTGACACAGAGACGTGCATGAGGCGAATATTTCCGCGCAGCTCGGGATTGTTTTCAAGAAGACGTTCGAAACTGCTCAGCTGCTCCGTTCCGCCCTTGGTATAATCGGTGCGTCCGACCGAGAGGATCAGCTTCGTGTCGCCGAGGTCTTGTCGGATCGCCGCGCAATTTGCCTCTGCCTCTTCGGACCGTGCGCATTTGTCGATGTAGCCGACGTCAACCCCGACAGGTGTGACGCTGACATTGATGTCGTGCCCCTTGTAGCGGATGACGTTCGGCAGGACACGTTCGGTCAGGGCCGTGCCCTCGGCGATCCATTTGTCCGGAACCGGTTGCCGCTCGGTCGTTTCCACGTCGAACAGGCTGCGGGCGACCGAAACGAAGTTGGCGGCGTAGCGTGGGATGTGGAAACCGACGTCGTCGCAGGCCAGCAGACTGCGCGCGATTTCCTTGCGCCACGGCAGCAGGTTGAACATGTCTGCCGACGGAAAGGGCGTGTGGTGGAAGAAGGCGATGCGGACGTCCGGGCGTAACGCCCTGAGATAACCGGGCACCAGCCACAGGTTGTAGTCGTGCACCCAGACAAGCGCGTCTTCAGACGCCTCTTCCGCTGCGGCTTCGGCGAACCGCCGGTTCACGGCCTGGAAGTTGGCCCAGTCGACCGGGTCGTAGTTATAGCGTTCCTTGAAGCCGTGAAGGATCGGCCAGAAGGCCTCCTTGGAGGTCACGTGATAGAATTCGCGAACCTGGTCCGCCGAAAGCGGCAGACGCGAAACAGAGTACTGTCCATATGCATCGTTTATTTCGACCCGCTGTTCGAAGTCAGGGTTCTCCGGATCGTCGGCAAGCTTCCATGCGATCCAGGACCCGTGGTCGACGCTGCCGAAAAAGCTTTTCAAAGTAGGCACGATGCCATTCGGGCTCTTGTTCTCGCGAAAGACGATCTTTCCGTTTTCCTCGACTTCCTCATAGGGCTGACGGTGATAGACGATGACGAGATCTGAAGGCATTGGCGTGTCCTCTCAGGCGGCAGGGAAAAGTTTGTGGTGGCGAATGGCGTCGACGATGCCTGCTGCACCGACCGCCTCGGCACTAAACACGTGATCGAGCGATGCGACCGCTTCGGTCAGGGATGCTTCGGACCCTCCAACGGCGACGGCAGGCAAACCGAGTTGCAGCATCGACAGATCGTTCATCGTGTCGCCCGCCACAAGAACGCGGTGTCGTTCAACATTCAAGTGGGCCAGCAGCCGCAGCAGCGACGGCCCCTTGCTCACCCCGGCGGGCAGGACGTCGAAGAACTTGTTGTCGGACACAATCGTGTCGAGGCCCAGCCCTTCCACGGTCTCGACGATTGTGGGGTCGAAGAGGGCCGGATCCATATCGTAGCTGAGACGATACCGGAACTGCGTCGATTGCAGCGTAAGGCCGGGTGCTCCGGTGAGCATCGCCTGCACGCGCGGCCCGGTATTCCCCCAGGCCTCCGCAATTTCGTGTTCCAGTGCCTCGATCGGGGATACGATGTAGTTGTGGCTCATCTCCGCAATCGTGGTGCCGACGTCGCCGATCACGTAGTCGGGCCGCGGCACGCCACGGTTCTTGGTCAGGTCATGGATGAACCCCGGATCACGGCCGGTCACGAAAATCAGGCCGACGCGGGCGCGGTTCGCCTCGATCCAGTCATACAGTCCGCTGCGCTCCTGCTCGGAGCCGCCAAGGAAGGTTCCGTCAAGGTCGGTTGCCAAGACGAAGTCTTTTTCGGAAATGTCGGGATCGGCAAAGGTTTCGCGACGGGTCATGAGATCCTTTCTGCAAGTTTTGCGATGTCTTGGTCGGTTGCTGGATGGCCGATGGCCAGCTCCATAAAGCGGGGCTCGGCTTCGATCGGGCGCGCCCACAGGGCGGCAAATGAGGCCCCGAGATTTGCTCCGTCATGAAGGATGGCACGAACAGTTTCACAGATGGGCAGTGTTACACCTAAACGCCGCGCCAAGTCGGTCACGGACTTGGCGTTCATCTCGCCTTCGACGACGACGGGCTTGCCGTCGAAACACGCGTCGCGGGCCAGACCTTCGCCAAGCTGAACGCCCAAGGCCATGTTGCGGGACGTCGTGCTGGAACAGGTCAGGGCAAGGTCTCCGATCCCCGACAGCCCGGTTACGGTTTCCCGACGCCCCCCAAGCGCTTCGGCCAAGGCCTTCATCTCGTCAAGGCCCCGCGTGATCAACGCCGCGCGTGTATTTTCGGCAAAGCCGGCACCGGTCATCAGGCCGCAGGCGATGGCAATGACATTTTTGACCGCGCCGCCTATCTCCACTCCGATCAGGTCGTCGGAGACATAGGTACGAAAGCTCTGGGTCGTGAGCGACACAGCCAGTCGCACGGCCGCGCTTTCGTCTGGGCGTAACCGATCGGCATAAGTGAAGGGGAACGCGACGGTGGCGGCCGTCGGGTGCCCAAGGGCCGTTTCAACCGCAAAGGTGGGGCCGGATACGCAGCCGATGGGATGCCCGGCTAGTTCTTCCTCGGCAACCTGCGTCATCAGCAGACCTGTTTCGGCTTCGATGCCCTTGGCACAGATCGCGATGGGTATGCCTTTCGGGGCATGCTCAGCGACCTGACGCGCCACGCTTCGCACGCTCCGCGATGGAACGACGATCAGCGCGGCGTCGGCGTCGCGCAATGCTAGCGCCATGTCCGTGACGCCGCGAAGAGCTGGTGGCAATGCGACACCGGGCAGGTGCTCTTGCGTTGTCGAATGGTTGTTGATTTCGCAGATTACGGCGGGGTCGCGACCGTAGATCAAAGTCGCCACGTTGGCCGTCGCCAGGGTTGCAGCAAGCGCAGCCCCCCAAGACCCGGCTCCGATTACGGCGACGTTCTCGTAAGGCCGGGCATGGAATGAATTCGGATCGCCCGTCACAGTTTGATGTTTCATGCCGTACCTCAATTATCGCGGGCCCAGAAACCGCGGCTCCGACCACGTACCGGCCTGCTACATCGTCGTTTCAGCGCGCCCGATATGTCGCTCTTCGACCTTTTGTGTCGCAAACGATGTGTCTGAGCGGCTTAAAGTCAATGCCGCAGGGTCGAAAGCCGCGTCATTCCCACTGGAACCGGCGCTTCCTTGGCGGCAGAGGTCGGTATGCACAAATTTTGTGCAAAAAGCTGAAAAATTATCGCGTAACGGGGCTGAGGGCGATAGCCGCCTTTACCGCATCCGCGATCAGCCATTTCCCGAACGCTGCCGGCGGTTCGGTGCGCGCGGCATTGACTTGCTCGCGCACGCTGGATCCCGGCGGTTTCGGCCTTAGGGTGACCCAATCCTGCGCGTTGGCCGTCCCGGCACACACCATGGGCGATTGGAGCGACCCTTTCCTACGATTCGGACCTTCAGACCATGATCCGACGTGGATCCGCCAGAAGCGCAGCAAGATAGCTCACGAACCGCGCGGCTTCGGCACCGTTGATGACGCGATGGTCATAGCTAAGGTCGAGTGGCACCATAGGCACTGGTTGAAACGCGTTGCCATCCCAGACGGGGGTGACTTCCGTACGGGTGAGGCCGAGAATGGCTACTTCCGGAGGGTTGACGATAGGGGTGAACGCGGTGCCGCCGATGCCCCCCAGATTGCTGATCGACATGGAGGCACCGCCCATCTCGTCCGGACCGACCTTCCGGGCCTGCGCGCGTGAGGCAAGGTCTGTGATCTGCGCCGCGATCTGCCACAGGCCCTTGGTGTCCGCGTCACGGATCACGGGCACCATCAGGCCATGGGCCGTGTCCACGGCGACACCGATGTGAACGTAATCCTTAAGTATCAGTGTCTTGCCATCCGACGTTAAAGAGGCGTTGAACCGCGGAAACTCCCGCAGGGCCCGTGCCAGCGCCTTGACCTGAAATGCCAGCGAAGTGAGCTTGACGCCCCGGGCCTGTGCCTCGGACTTCAAGTCGCGCCGCAAGGCCTCGATCGCCGAGACGTCGGCGCGGTCATGGTGAGTGACCTGCGGGATCATGGCATTCGCAGCCGCAAGGTTGCCGGACGCGACCTGCGCGAAGCGGCTCAGCGGTTCTTCTGTCACGGGGCCGTATTGAGCGTGATCCACGTTCCAGTACCCCGCGTGGTCTGACTGGGCAGGGGCGGCAGCGCGGCCGCCCGCAAGGTCTTCACGGGCGATGCTGGTACGGCCCAGGTCACGGGCGAGTTTTTCGATATCGATACCCTTTTCGCGGGCAAGGATGCGAACCGAAGGAGAGGCGATGACATCGGACATATCGCGCCTCACCAACTGGCCGAGATGTACTGGGTCTCCATGAATTCGAGCATGCCTTCATGCCCACCCTCACGGCCCAGACCCGATTGCTTGGTTCCCCCGAACGGGGCGGCGGGGTCGGAAACGAGACCACGGTTCAGGCCCACCATGCCGTAATCAAGCCGCTCGCAAACCTGCAGCGCGCGCTTCATGTCAGCCGAAAACACATAGGCGACAAGCCCGTATTCAGTGTCGTTGGCCCGGCGGATCGCGTCTTCCTGGTCGGTGAATGTCTGGATCGCGGCGACGGGGCCGAAGATCTCATCGTGCACGCATTCGGCATCTTCGGAGACGTTTGACATCACCGTGGGCGGATAGAAGAACCCGGTCCCCTCGGGCGTGGTGCCACCGCATTCGATCTTCGCGCCCTTGGCAACGGCATCGGCCACGAAAGCGGCGACCTTGTCGCGCGTATCCGCGTTGACCAGCGGCCCGACATCCACTGTCGGATCGGTGCCATCACCCACCTTGAGCGCGGACATCGCGGCAGTGAACTTGGCGGTGAAGGCCTCGGCCACGTCGGCATGCACGTAAAAACGGTTGGCGGCGGTGCAGGCCTCGCCCAGGTTGCGCATCTTGGCCAGCATCGCGCCTTCGACGGCGATATCCAAGTCTGCATCCTCGAACACCAGAAGCGGCGCGTTGCCGCCCAGCTCCATCGCCGGTTTCAGCACCTGATCGGCGGCAGAGTGCAGCAGCTTGCGTCCGACGCCGGTCGAGCCGGTGAAGCTGACGACGCGCACGCGGGGATCGTGCAGCATGTGATCGACAAGCGCCCCGGTCCGCTTGGACGGAAGCACGTTCACAAGGCCCTTGGGCACACCAGCCTCCTCCAGCAGGGGCATGAGGGCCAGCATGGTCAGCGGCGTCTCGGACGCGGGCTTGATAATGACGGCGCAGCCAGCGGCCAGCGCAGGCGCGATCTTGCGGGTACCCATTGCTGCCGGGTAGTTCCAAGGTGTTACAAGAACCGCCAGGCCGGCTGGTTTATGTTGGACCATGATGCGTGCCCCCGAAGCGGGTGCGTGCATCAGTAGGCCGTCCGCGCGCACGGCTTCCTCGGCAAACCAGCGGAAGAATTCTGCGGCATAGGCCGCTTCGCCCTTGGCGTCTGTGCCAGCCTTGCCGTTCTCAAGCGTAATAAGGTGGGCAAAATGGTCGAGGCGCGCGGTCATCAGCTCCCATGCGCGGCGCAGCACCTCGGAGCGGGCACGCGGCGTGCGCGCGGCCCAGTCCTTCATCGCTGACTCGGCGGCATCCAGCGCGGCATCGGCATCCGCAATTTCGGCGGAGGCGACGGAGGCGATGACCTTCTCGGTCGCGGGATTAAGCACGTCGAAACGCTCGTCCGAGGCACCCTTGCGCCATTCGCCGTCGATGTAGAGGTCGGTATAGTCCATGGTCGGTCTCCGGATATCAGAGCAGGTGGCGGAGCGGTTGCTCCATCCGGCCTGCGAAACTGGAAAGTAAGGTGATTGCATCGGACGCGTCAAACTGGCCGGCGGCGTATTCCAGGGTGATTGCCAGACCCTTCCCGCGGCGCGTCAGCGTCAGGGTTGGAATGTCTTCGCCCCCCACGTTCACGGTGGTGATCGGCGTGAACCGCAGATCGCGCAGGCGCAACTGCGGGGCATCGTCACTCGCTTCGGTCTTCCCGAGCTGCGTCGCGGCAGCGTAGGTCTTGCTCTCGCCGAAGGTTTCGACTGCCACGATGGCGTTCTTGCCCAGGCTCGCCGCACAAAGCCCGGCAAGGAGCGCGGGCGTGTCGGTCATCCTGGCGTTTTCGGCGGCCCAAGTTGCGAAAGCAGAGAAGCCTTCAGCCTTTACTTTCGCCTTCAGACGGCAGGCTGCAGGTCCGCCGCCCGTACCGGCAGCCGTGGCGGCGGGCATGGCCTTGAGCGCTTCCAGGTCCTTGACGTGAAATGGCTGTGGAAGGCCCGTCTCGGCAAGCCGCGCAAGATCGAGCCCCTGTTCACGTGCCAGACGCCGAAGCTTTGGTGACGCCAGAATGCGCCCGCCTGCTGCGGAGGGCGGAGCGGCTTTGTCCGTCCCGGCTTTGGCCGCTGGCGGGGCCTTCGCTTCGGGTTTCGCCGGTGCCTTCGGCGGCTCCGTCGATGTCGCGGCGCTTGATGCCCTTCGCGTGACCGGGTTGGCCGGTGCCTGGGCGCTGATGATTGCGATGGTCTGACCTACCGGCACTTCCTCGCCTTCTTCGGCCAGAAGCGCCGCCACGAAACCATCGACCCCTGCGTTGACCTCGACCGTGCTCTTGTCGGTTTCGACCTCAAACAGCACGTCATCGGCTCCGACGGCATCGCCGGCTGCCTTGTGCCATGTGACCAGAAGGCCGGTGTCTTGCGCCATGCCGAGGGTCGGCATGATCACGTCCTTGCCCTCCGGCAAGGCCTCGGTGTCTTCTGCGGGGGCAGGGGGGGGGCTCTCGCCGCCCTGCGCGGATTCAGCGGTGTCGGAGATCTGCGCGATGACGTGGCCGACGGGCACGTCCGTGCCCTCGCTGGCGGTCACGTCGGTCAAATAACCATCGCCCTGCGCCTCGACCTCCATCGTGGCCTTGTCGGTTTCCACCTCGAACAGGACTTCGCCTTTCGACACGGCATCGCCCGGCTGCTTGTGCCAGGCGACGATCTGGCCGGTTTCCTGCGCCATGCCAAGCGCAGGCATGATGACGTCAAGCGGCATCGATCATCTCCCCGGCTACAAGGATGCGCGCCTTTTCGGCCACGCCTTCGGGTGTGGGCACGGTGATGTCCTCAAGCGCGGGGCTGAAGGGGATCGGCACGTCCATGGCACCCATGCGCAAGACCGGCGCGTCCAGATGATAGAAGGCTTTCTCGTTAATGCGGCTGGCGATTTCGGCGGTGACTCCAAAGCTTTGATGACCCTCGTCGACGACGATCACGCGGCTGGTCTTTCGGGCCGATTTCAGCAGCGCGGCTTCGTCCAAGGGTACGATGGTGCGCGGGTCGATGACTTCGGCGCTGATGCCTTCCGCGGCAAGGATCTCGGCGGCCTTCTCGCAGACCTGCACCATCGATGACGTGCCGATCAGCGTGATATCAGTGCCTTCGCGCTTGATGTTCGCCTCGCCGAAGGGGATCAGGAACTCTTCCTCGGGGACGGGGGCCTTGTCCTGATACATCAGCTTGTCTTCGAAGATGACAACCGGGTTGTTGTCCCGGATGGCGGTCTTCATCAGGCCCTTGGCTTCGTAGGCGGATGATGGCATCGCAACTTTCAGGCCGGGAATATGCGCCACCAGCGCGTGCAGCGATTGCGAGTGCTGCGCGGCAGAGCGGCGCGTGGCCCCCATGTTGGTGCGCAGGACCAGCGGCACGTTCAGCTTGCCGCCCGACATGTAATGCGTCTTGGCCGCCTGATTGCAAAGTTGGTCCATGATCAGGAAGATGAAGTCGCCGAACATCAGGTCCACGACCGGGCGCGTACCCGTCATCGCTGCCCCTACGGCCAACCCCATGAATCCCGGCTCGGAAATCGGCGTATCGACGACGCGGCCGGTGCCGAATTCCTCGACCAGACCGGACAGGATCTTGAAGGGCGTGCCAGCCTCGGCCACGTCCTCGCCGATGATGAACACCGTCTCATCGCGGCGCATTTCCTCGGCCAGGGCTTCGTTCACGGCCTGTGACAGGGTAATCTCTCTCATGGTGTTCTCCTCAGGCCAGCGCGTGTTTGACGTCGGAGAAGACATGCATGTCCACTTCCGATGCGTCGGGATACTTGGCGTCGAGCGCGTATTTGACGGCCGCCTCGGCGTCTGCGGCGATTTCGGCGTTCATCGCCTCGATCTCCTCCTCTGAGGCGACGCCCTCGGCCACGAGCCAGGTGCGGAAGCGGATGATCGGATCGCGGTTTTCCTTCCAGTCCTTCTCCTCGGCCTTGGTCCGGTAATATTCGCGGTTGATGTCGCCCACGTGGTGCCCGTGGTAGCGGTAGGTCATCAATTCCACGAAGAACGGACCTTCGCCCTTGCGCGCGCGGGCAACCAGATCGGCGGTCAGGGTGTTCACGGCCAGCACGTCCTGCCCATCGACCTGATGCGCTTCGATCCCGAAGGCTTCCGCGCGGGCGGTGATGGATCCAGCGGCGATTTCCTCGGTCTTGGTGTATTCGGAGTAGCCGTTGTTTTCGCAGGCGTAGATCACGGGCAGCTTCCAGAGCGCGGCCATGTTCATCACCTCGTACAGCAGGCCCTGCGCCGTGGCACCGTCACCAAAGAAACAGACGGCGACGTCGTCTTTGCCAAGCATTTTCGACGTGAACGCAGCCCCCGTAGCGATACCCATGGAGCCGCCGACGATGGCGTTTGCGCCAAGGTTGCCATTGGATTGGTCGGCGATGTGCATCGACCCGCCCTTACCGCGGCAATAGCCCTCCTCCTTGCCCAGAAGCTCGCAGAACATCTCCTTGAAATCGGCCCCCTTGGCGACGCAATGGCCATGGCCACGGTGGGTCGAGGTGATCTTGTCGCGGGTCTCCAGTGCCTCGCAGATACCGACGGCCACGGCTTCCTCGCCGGAGTACATGTGGGTCAGTCCCGGCATCTTGGCCGACAGGTAAAGCTGGTTCGCGTTGTCTTCGAACGTGCGGATACGGACCATCTGGCGATACATTTGCAGGTAGTCTTCGCTGTTCGTCTTCTTCTTGGCAGGGCTCATATCATGTGTCCTTGGCAGAGGTGCCCGGACCGTTTCGGTCCGGGCGTGCGCGCTCAGTAGCGGTTGGCAATGGGCAACTCTTCCGCGGGGAAGAGCGAGATCACTTCGCAGCCGGTGTCGGTCACGACGACTTCTTCCTCGATCCGGGCGGCGGAATAGCCGTCAGATGCGGGGCAGTAGGTCTCAAGCGCGAAAACCATGCCGGTTTTGATCTCCATCGGGTGTTCCAAGCTGACGGCCCGGCTGATGATTGGCCGCTCATGCAGGGCGAGGCCCAGGCCGTGGCCGAACTGTAGACCGAAGGCGGAGGCCTCGTCCGGGAAGCCGAACTCCTCGGCCTTGGGCCAGGCTTGCGCCACGACGTCGGTGCTGACGCCCGGCCGGATCAGGTCGATCGACGCGTCGATCCATTCCCGCGCCTTCACGTAGGCATCGTTTTGCGACGAAGTGGCGCGGCCGATGTTGAATGTGCGGTAGTAGCAGGTTCGATACCCTTGGTAGGATTGAAGGATGTCGAAAAACGCCTGATCGCCCGGCCTGAAGTATCGGTCGGTAAAGTTGTGGGGATGCGGATTGCACCGCTCCCCCGAGATGGCGTTGATCGCCTCCACATCGTCGGAACCCATCTCGTAGAGCATCTTGTTGGACAGGGCGACGATGTCGTTCTCGCGGATGCCCGGCTTCAGCTCCTCGTAGATCATGTGGTAAACGCCATCGACCATCGCTGCCGCCTGCGTCAGAAGCTGGATTTCGTCCCAGTTCTTGATCTCGCGCGCAGCCAGCATGATCTGCTGACCGTCGACGACGTTGATACCCTCGGCCTTCAGCGCCTCGAACATCGCCGTCTCGGCATAGTCGACGCCAACCGGCATTCCGGCCATGCCCGCGTCCTCGATCAGGCCCGCGATTTCCTTGGCATATTTGCGCATCAGGCCGAATTCCGGCGGAATGGTTCCGCGCATCCCGACGACACCGGCGCGGCAATGGTCCGGCACCAGCCAGTCGGAGAATTTCTTGTGGTGCATCGCGGCCGAGCCGAAGTCCCAGACGTAAGGGGCCTCATCCCCCGTCAGCAGGCAGAAGCGGCACATCTTGTCCCGTTCCCATTCGCCGATCTTTGTCGCGCTGACATAGCGGATGTTGTTGACGTCGAACAAAAGCAACGTGGCGGCTTCGGACTCCTGCAGCGCCTGACGGGTGCGGGCCAGACGGTAGCGGCGCAGGCGATCGTGGTCGATCCGACGCTCGAAATCCACCGAGGTGTGGCCCCAAGCGGGCAGGCGGCCTTCCCAACGCCAGTCGGGTTCCAGGTCCTGCGGGGTGAGCAGGTTAGGCATAAGGGCTCGTGACATTTCAGTCTCCTTCGAGAGGCATACGCCTCTGACATTTTGATATTTATTCGTGATCAGAGGCGGTTACTGGATGCACCAGCCGCCATCGATGTGGATCATTTGGCCGGTCATGTAGTCGCTGTCGTCGCTGGCCAGGAATGACGCGGTTCCCACGATGTCCTTGGGGTAGGAGACGCGTTTGATCTGCAGGGCGTCGCGCACGATGTCGTCGTAGGCCTGGCCCGCTTTCTGCTTAAAGCCGATATCGACCAGATCCTTGTCCAACTGCTCCCACAGTGGGGTGACCACGACGCCGGGGGCGTAGCCGTTGACCGTGACGCCATGCTCGGCCAGCCCGATCGCACCGCAATGGGTCAAGGCAAGGCAGCCATATTTCGATGTACAATAGACCGTAACATCGACAAGCGGCTTGCGCGACGCGATGGAGCCGACATTGATCAGCTTGTAGGGGTGATCGTCCATCGGGCCTTGGGCGATCATCTGACGGGCGGTCTCCTGCATGCCCAACCACATGGCCTTGGTATTGACGTTCATGATCATGTCCCAGTTGTCTTCATCGATATCCATGAAGAAACGGGGCTTGTTCAGGCCGGCATTGAAGAGGCCCACGTTGATCGACCCGAAGGCCTCGACCGTCGCGGCCACGGCGGCGGCGTTGTCTTCGCGCTTGGTCACATCCATTTTTACGGCGATCGCCTTGCCGTTTCCGGCTTCGTTGATCTTGTCAGCCACGACCTGCGCCTCGTCAGGGTCCAGGTCGCCGATGCAGACGTTCGCGCCCTGCGCGGCAAAGTTCTCCGCGTTGGCGGCACCCATGCCGCGGGCGGCACCGGTGATGAGAATGTTCTTACCCTTGAGGCGGTTGGGATCCATTGTTATCTCCTCCTGTTGTCACGTTTTTTCGTGTGTCCTGATGATTTCGTCGGCCCTCCCCTGGGCGCGACGCAGCGCTTCGCGGGGGGGAATGATCCCGCGCAGCATGTCGTGAAATTCCTCGCCGCAGACTTGGATGATGTCGCAGATTTCTGGCACCGGCGGACGGGGCCAGAATTGCAATTCATCGCGCCACGACATCTCGTCCACCGCCTGGAACACTGGCGAAAGGCGGCGTACGTCGGGGTCGGAGGCCACGGAATAGCGCGGGTTGGTCCGGCTGCCGTTCTGCACGTAAAGCTTCTGGGCCTCGGGTGATGTGAAGACGATCAGGGCTTCCACCGCTGCGGCGACCCGGTCTTCAGGCAGGTTGGCGGGTATCCCCATCACATAGCCGCCAACCGGCGCGATCGGGCTGGCACCTGGTCCCGCAGGGTGTGGAAGATAGCCGGTTTGTCCGTTGGCTGGCGACGTCTCGTCGAGCTCGAAATAGGGGGCCAAGAGGGTGTAGCCGTAGGTCATCGCAATGCGTCCTGCTGCGTACGGACGGATCCGCTCATACCAAGACATCGAAAGGATTTCCGGCGGGGAGTACTTCAGCAGCTCCAGCAGGAACTCCGCCGCGCGTAACCCGGCATCGGTATCGATCGTCGCGCGATATTTCCGATCGGCCAGGTTGCGCGTGTCGAACCCCCCGGCAATCGGCGGCAGGTCCAGGATCGGTTGACCGAAATCGGCCAGCGCCATCAGCACGGTGTGGCCAAGGGCCGTGCCCCGCGCCGCATTCCAGCCGATCCCGTGTTGCCCACGTTGCGGATTGTGAAGCGCCTTGGCCGCCTTGAGCAGCTCGTCGGTCGTTTGGGGGGGAGCCAGACCCGCCTTTGCGAAGAGATCTTTACGATAGAACAGCAACTCGGGGGTGGTCTGGGCGGGAACGCCGAAGAGCCTGCCATTCCACTGCGCGGCTTCCCAGCCCGCCGTGTGAAAGTCCGCCGGATCCAGGCGAGCGATATCCATTGCCTCTTCCAAGGGCATCAGTATGTTCTGTTCTGCGAAGTCGCCAAGCCACGGCAGATCGACGGCAATGATATCGTAGCGGCTCGCCTTGCGGGCGGCATTCCGAAGCGTTTCCTCGCGCAGACGGTCAATAGAGAAGGCGCGTTGGTGAATCATCGTGCCCACAGTCTGCTCAAACTGCCGCTTCAGGTTGTCCATCACCATGAAGGTCGGATCGCCATGGACGAGAACGCGCACCCCACCGGCCAGTTTCAACGGTTCGGCCAACACCTGAAGCGGCGGAATGGACTTGGCGTCCATGTAGGAGCCGCCGAAGTAGTAATCGACGCCCTCGCGGCCGCTTCCGTCCGTGTCGGACGCACCTGCTGCCAGACGCCGGACGCGACTGGTCAGTTGGGACCATTGCTCCATCAGCGTCTCGCTGGGATGCATTGAAAAGCTCTTGCCGGTCTTCGTGCGGGGGCGCTGTTCGATCAGACCTGCGGCCAGCATCTCCTTAAGGCGCCGGTTGGCGGTTGCGTAAGGCACCCGGCTCGCCCCGATGAGGGATGTTGCGGTGATGACCCTCCCGTCAAGGTGCCCGCGCATCAGCAACAGAACCATTCGCAGGTTCGGGTTAGGTGTCGACAGATCAATCATATCATCGAGTTCGTCGCCAAGATCCTCCAGAAATGCGATGATCTGGAGCATCTCGGTCTTAGCCTTGGGCGGCACGAACCGGTTCCTGTGATCTGCCGTCATCGCATTCATCGGTCTTGCTTTCACCTTTCTCGGTCGGGCCGTCTTGCGTGCCGCCGGACCTTCCGACGGGTGCGACATTGAAATATTCGTTTTGATCGGAACGGAGTCGGGCACCGCAAAGCTCCTCGTGTTATGAGTGCACAAGCTGCCGAAATGTATCTCCAAAATATCCAAAATGAACTATGTTATATTTGTATTGGATATTATTTGTGACTCACGTCGCGTCATGGCAGCGCATCCTTGGAGCAATCATACCGGCCAGCCGGTCGATGATTCCCCGACGGGAGAAGGGGGCTTGAATCAAAATCCGAGAGTATTTCCTGGGAGGAAACCAACAATGAAACTTCGCACTATCCTAGCGACCACTGTCGCCACTGCTTCGATGACCATCGCGGGATCCGCACTGGCGGATGCACACGCGCCGATGCGCATCGGCATCACGCAAAACAATGTGGGCGTCGACAGCTACCAGACGACGTACGAACAGGCCTTCATCGCCGCAGCCGAGGCTAACCCGGACGTTGAAGTGGTGGTTCTGGATGCGGGCGGTGACGTCGCCCGCCAGATCGCCCAGATGGAAGACCTGATCCAGCAGGAAGTCGACGCGATCATCATCTGGCCGACCAACGGCGAAGCCGTGATCCCAGCCGTGCGCAAGGCCGCGCAGGCCGACATCCCGGTGGTCGTCACGAACTCGAACATCGCGGAAGCGGGCTTCGAGTTCGTCGCGTCATTCTCGGGGCCAGACAACATCACGCAGGGCGCGCGCTCTGCCGAGATTATGTGCGACCGCTTCAAGGAGCTGGGCATTGAGGATGAAGCCAAAGTTGTGCACATCACCGGCCAGCCGGGCTACACGACCGCCATCGAGCGCGCCAAGGGCTTCAACGACCGTCTGCCCGAAGTCTGCCCGAACGTTGAGCAGATCGACGAGCAGCCAGGTGACTGGAACCGTGAAAAGTCGCAGCAGGTCATGGAAGCGTTCCTTGTCAAGTATGACGACATCGACGGTGTCTACGCCGGTGACGACAACATGGGTGTTGGCGCAATGAACGCAGCTATCGCTGCCGGCCGCGAGGGCATCACCTTCGTCGGTGCCACCAACTTCGCAGTGGGTTATGAGGCGATGGCCGCAGGCACCTACTGGGGTTCAATCTACCAGTCGCCTGTTGATGACGCAGAAGCCGCGCTGAAGACCGCGATTGACCTGCTCAACGGCGAAGAGCTGCCGTTCCTGAACTACTTCGACACACCGAAGATCACTCAGGACAACATGACCGAGTTCACCAAGCCGGTGTTCTGAGTTCCTCCCCGGACGCGGGGGGGGCGACCCCCGCGTCCAAATCTCCAAGTAGCCAATTTGGGAGGGGGCTATGGGACGTGTTTCTGGTCGATCGTGCATCGTAACCGGTGCCGCGCAAGGAATCGGACGTGCAATCGGCGAAGCGCTTCTGGCGGAAGGTGCCGATGTCTGTTTCGCGGATATCAACGGCGCGAAAGCTGCTGCCGTTGCCGATGAAAACCGCCGACGATCAAACGACACAGGCGGCAAGGTGACCCACGCAAAAGTCGATGTGACCGACCGCGCATCGGTCCGCGCCATGATCGAGCATACTGTCGCCGTCTTCGGCAAGCTGGATGTCAAATTCAACAATGCCGGCGTGAACAAACCGATGAACTTCCTCGACGTAACCGAGGACAACTGGAATTTCATTATGGGGGTCAATGGCTTGGGTTGCATGATCGGCATGCAGGAAGCCGCCCGGCAGATGATCGCGCAGGGCCCCGGACCAGACGGAGTAGCCGGCAAGATCGTCAACACCGCCTCGATCGCCAGCCGTCAGGGTTTTGATAACGTGGCCCCGTATTGCGCGAGCAAATGGGCCGTTGTGGCGCTGACCCAATCGGGCGCGCGCGATCTGGCAAAACACAACATTACCGTCACGGGCTTTGCCCCCGGAGTGGTTGCGACCGAGATGTGGGAACAGGTCGATCAGGACTTGATGGCCATTGGTGCGTCCGAACGGCCCGGTCAGGCGATGGAGGAGTTTTCGTCTGAAATCCTGCGCGGCCGCGTGGCCAAGCCGCAAGACATCACTGGAACGACAACCTTTCTGGCAGCGCGGGAAAGTGACTACATGACGGGGCAGATCGTGATGATCGACGGGGGCATGACACTGGTTTGATCTGACCTGCCGGGGGAGGGATTTCGGCAGGCTGGATGTAAGAAAAACTAAGGGCCGCCGAGAGCGGTCCAAGGGAGGGAACAATGGCTGAGTTTACGAAGCAGGACATCGGAAAGTTGCTGGCGAAGCAGGGCATCCTGATCGCCTTCGCTTTTTTCATAATCGGGTTCACAATTGCCAATCCGAAATTCCTGACGCTCGACAATTTCGAGAACGTGGTCAGGTCTTCGGCGATTCTGGGGGTGATGGCGCTGGGGGTGACCTTTGTCGTTATCAGCGGCAACCTCGATCTCTCCGTGGGGTCGATGATGTCCTTTTCGACCATCGTGGTCCTTGATCTTCACGACAAACTGGGACCGACCCTCGCGATCCCTGCCATGTTTGCGATGACGCTATGCCTCGGGGCCTTCATTGGGTTTCTCGTCGGCTATCTCAAGCTCAATTCTCTGATTGTAACTTTGGGAATGCTTTCGGCCATCCACGGGCTGACGCTGACCTATTCGGGCGGCAAGAACATGGACATCGCCGACAAAGAAGGCACCTGGTTTGCCATCTTCGGGCAAGGCAATATCTTGGGAATTCAGACGCCGATCCTGATCTTCATCGCGCTGGCGGCTTTGCTAGGCATCATACTGTCCAAGACCCCGTTTGGCCGAAAGGTTTACGCGGTGGGCGGCAGTGGGACAGCGGCGACCTTCTCAGGCATCCGGCGGGCACGCGTGGTCTTCCTGTGCTATATTATGAGTGCGCTTTGCGTAGCCACGGCCGGTCTCATCCAGGCCAGCCGCTCAATGGGCTCGCAAAACACAGTGGGGCAAGGACTGGAGCTTGAAGTCCTCGCAGCCGTCATTCTTGGTGGCGCGTCCCTCTTGGGTGGATCGGGCACGATTTTCAAGACGGTGATCGGGGTGTTAATCCTCGGATTCATTCAGAACGGCCTGCTGCTGGTCGGGCTTGATTTCTCCGTACAGTACGTCGTGACCTGGATTATCATCATCCTTGCGGTCTGGCTTGATATTGCAGCCAAGCGCGGCAAGCTCATGTCGCCGATCGCGTAAGGGAGGGAAGAACATGGAAGCTGGAAAACTCTCAAAATATCTTAAGGAAGGTGCCATCTGGGGCTTTATCGTCTTTGAGTTGATCTTCTTCTCGGTAGCGGGCGAGTTCTTCTCCGTCAGCGAGAAGGCCTTTATGGACGGTGACAACATGCTGCTGCTGCTCAAGCAGTCGGCCCCCATCGGGATCATCGCCATGGGCATGACCATCGTCATGGTGAACGGCAATATCGACTTATCGGTTGGGGCGATATACGCGATTTGCGCCGTTGTCCTGCTGGACTCGATGACATGGGCAATATTTGGAGGGCTCGGAAACTGGGTCATTCCCGTGGCCTGGAGCCTGGCACTTCTGACCGGCGTGGTTCTCGGTGCGATCAACGGATTGATTGTGTGGAAGACCGGTGTGGACGCGTTTATCGTGACGCTTGGTTCTATGCTGGGCTTTCGCGGGTTGGTCTTCATGTATAACGGCGAGCAGCCGACAAGCCATCTCAACTGGACGCTGGTCGATTTCGCCGAGGCGCAGTTCCTGAGTCTTCACACTGCAACCTGGTTCCTGCTGATCGTTACTGCAGCGATCTGGTTTCTGATGAACCGTACAGTCCATGGCCGCAATGCCTATGCCATCGGGAACAACCGCGAGGCGGCGGTCAATGCCGGCATCCGTGTCGGTCCGCATATGATGATCAACTTCATGATCATCGGTTTCTTGGCGGCGCTGTCCGCGGTGGTGTTCTATTCGGAATCCGGATCGGTGAACCCCAACGATGGCCAGCTTTATGAATTGTGGGTGATCACCGCCGTCGTGCTGGGCGGCACCAAGCTGACCGGAGGGGCGGGCTCGATCATCTCGACCTTCGGCGGGGTGGTTGCGATCCAGCTGTTGCGCAAGGGGCTGAGCCACATCGGTGCTGACACATCGACCGTGAACCTTGTGATCGGTCTGATTTTGATCGCCGTGCTATTCCTTGACCGGCAGCTGAACGTGAAAGGCAAAGAGGAGTTGAAGGCATGACCGAACAAACCCCTGTCCTGCGACTGGAAGGCATCGTAAAGACCTTTCCCGGTGTACGCGCCCTTGATGGCGTCTCGCTTTCGATCCTGCCTGGCGAAGTACATGCCCTGATGGGTGAAAATGGCGCTGGAAAATCCACCCTGATGAAGGTGCTCGGCGGTATTCACCAGCCTGACGAAGGCCAGATCATTATAGAAGAACAACCAGTGATCATGTCCGGCCCGTTGGATGCGAAAGCCAAAGGCATCGTTTTCATCCACCAGGAGCTGAGCCTCGCGGATGAGCTGAGTGTGGCCGAGAATATCTATCTCGGAGAATTGCCGCGCAAGCGTTTCGGGCTGGTGGACTGGGCCGAACTTGAGACCAATACCAACGCGATCCTTGAAAAGCTGAAGGTCAGTTTCAACGCCAAGACACGGGTCGGGGACCTTTCGATTGCCAACCAACAGATGGTGGAAATAGCCCGCGCGCTGACGGTGGACGCGAAGGCCGTGATCTTTGATGAGCCGACTGCGTCGCTAACCGACGCGGAAAAGGTGGTTCTGTTCGAGGTCATCTCTGACTTGCAAAAGCAGGGCGTTGGCATCGCCTATATCTCGCACCGGATGGAAGAGATATTCAAGATCACTGACCGGATCAGCGTTTTGCGCGACGGCCAATATCAGGGCACGGTCAATACGGCAGACACGGACGAAGAAGGCGTGACCCAGATGATGATCGGGCGCAAGCTCGACCTCAGCCGGACCGAAGCAACTCACGAACTGGGCGACGTCGCGCTCGAAGTGCGCGGGCTCAGCTGTGGCAAGCTTTACCAAGATGTCAGCTTTGAGGTCCGGAGTGGTGAGGTTCTCGGGTTCTATGGGCTCGTCGGGGCCGGCCGGACGGAAATTGCGGAAACATTGTTCGGCTTGCGAAACCCGTCAGCCGGCTCGATCCTGATGAATGGTGAAGAGGTGCGGATAAACTCGCCCTATGATGCGATCGAGCGGGGCATCTCGCTGGTGCCAGAAGATCGAAAGGGCCAGGGACTGGTTCTGGGCATGAACTGCCGCGATAACATGACCCTGCCTCAGGTTGATGATCTCAAGTCCGGCCCCTTTGTTGCCAACGGTGCCGAGATCGCAATCTTCGATCAATACCGCGACAAGCTCGACATCAGGACGCCGGGCTGGAAGCAAACGGTGGGCAACCTGTCAGGCGGTAATCAGCAAAAGATCGTTATCGGCAAGTGGCTGTCGATGCATCCCAACGTGCTGATCGTGGACGAACCCACACGCGGCATCGACGTTGGATCAAAAGCGGAGATCCACAATCTGCTCCGCGAGCTGGCATCGCAGGGCTATGCGGTGATCGTGATCAGCTCGGAAATGCCAGAGGTGCTGCATGTGGCCGACCGCATCGTGGCGATGTATTCGGGCCGGATCATGCGGACGTTCACCTCTGCCGAGGTGAATGAGGAGAACCTGATTGCCGCGATTTCGGGCTTGGACACCGAAAAAGTGGCCTGATGCGGGTCGGGTTTGTCGGTCTGGGCCGGATGGGCGCACATATGGCACGCAATCTGGCCCATGCCGGGCATGACGTGACCCTCTGGAATCGCTCGCGGGACAAGGCCCAAGATCTGGCTGCAGAGCTGGGTTGTCCCGTTTCGGACAGCCCCCGTGCGCTGTCGAATGCGGCGGAGGTGGTTGTGACCATGTTGGCCGACGATCCATCTTCCGAAGCCGTACACGGCGGTCCGGACGGGTTGTTCGCCGGATCGGCGCGGGCATATGTCGAGATGGGCACGATGAGCCCGGATCATATCGCAAGGCTGGCAGAACAGGCACCCGTCGGGGCCCGCGTCGTCGATGCGCCGGTCTCTGGGGCAACACAGGCCGCCGCCGATGCGCAGTTGGTGATCATGGCGGGGTGTACGCCAGAAGACGCAGCGACGCTAAACCCGCTCTTTGAGGCGATGGGCAAAGAAACACTCTGCCTTGGTCAGACGGGCACTGGCGCAGTAATGAAACTGGCGGTCAATTCGCTGATCCACGGCATCAATCAAACCTTGGCCGAGGCGATGACACTGGCCGAGGCAGCGGGCGTCGCCCCTGAACGAGCTTTTGACGTGATCGAAGCCAGCGCCGCCTGTGCCCCGATGCTCCGGTATCGCAGGCCTCTCTACCTTGATGAGGAGAGCAACGCGGTCACCTTCACCGTCGCGCTGGCCCGCAAGGACATGGAGGTCACGGCCGCGCTGGCTGAAAAGCTGGGCACCGCGATGCCGCAGGGTCGCGCGACGCTGGACAAGCTGCGGCAGGCCGAGGCGTCGGGCTACGGCACCCGCGACATGGCTGCCATGCTCGATTTTATGCGAAGGGAAACACCTTGAAAGCAGCTCTTTTCGTAGGGGGTTGGGAGGGGCATGCCCCCAGCCGCTTCGCCGATTGGTACGAAGCCCTTCTTAAGCAGAACGGGTTCGAGGTCGTCGTCTACGACACCCTTGAGCCGCTGGATCGCCCCGAAGACCTGGCCGACCTCGACCTGATCACTCCGATCTGGTCTTCCGCCCGGTCGGGCCACCGCGAGGAATTCGGCAATATGACCAAGCCGCAGGAGGACGGGCTGCTCAAGCTGATCGCCGACGGCTGCGGTATCGCGGGCTGGCATGGCCACATGGGCGATGCGTTCCGTGACCGCCCCACGTATCACTTCCTGATCGGAGGGCAGTTCGTTGCCCATCCGCCAGGCTGGCCCGACAATCTGCAACCGTGCGAAGACTACATCGACTACGACGTGACGATCTGCCGTCCCGACGACCCAATCGTGCAGGGCATCGGAAGCTTTCGTCTGAAGAGCGAGCAATATTACATGCTGGTGGACCCCTCGAACCAGGTTTTGGCGACGACGACGTTCTCGGGCGATCATCTGTGGTGGATCGAAGGCACGGTGATCCCCGTCTTGTGGAAGCGCCGCTGGGACAAGGGCCGCGTCTTCTATTGCTCCATCGGGCACGAGTTGGACGATCTGAAAGTGCCGCAAGTGACCGAGATCATCCGGCGCGGTGCCATCTGGGCGGCGCAAGGGCGCGCATCCTAAGAAGCGGGCGGCCGCGCGCGTTCATGCGCCGCCGGTTGAGACGAGCGCCCCCCGGCTCCGAACGACCAGAGCGGCCAGTTCCGCCGCAGCTTGGATAGACCGCGGAATGGTTTGCCCGTCAATGCGGTGCGCCAGATATCCGGCGTTGAAGGAATCCCCGGCGGCGGTCGTATCCACGACCTCTGCAACCGCGACCGGTGCGTGCTCGGTAATCGTGCCGTCCTGGCAGGCCAGGATCTGGCCCGGTCCGTTCTTCACAACAACGGTCCGGGCACCAGCCTTGGAATAGCGATCGGCCGTGGCTGCGGGGTCGGCGTCGCCGAACCAAGCGGCCTCGTCCTCGTGGGAGGGCAGGACGGTGTCACTGATGCCCGCTGCCTGCATGACCGAGGCCGTCATCTCCTCGGTCGTCTGCCAGAGGCGAGGGCGCAGGTTGGGATCAAAGACGACCTCGCCCCCGTTCGCGCGGAACTGGCCGAGCGTGTCCAGAAGGCGCGCGCGGTCAGCTTGGGGCAGGATGGCCAACGTGATGCCCGAGAAATATGCCACCTGCGCGCGGTCGAGCGCATCGCTCAGCGGGCCGGCATCTTGCGCCAGTGTGCGTGCCGCGCTCTGACCGCGCCAATAGCTGAAGCTGCGCTCCCCGTCCTGCAGCTGGATCATATAGAGCCCGATCGTCCGATCGGCGCGCCGCAGGACATGCGCGGTGCCAAGGCCCTCCCGGGCCAGGAAATCCACCATTTGCCCGGAGGCGGCGTCGCTGCCGACGGCGGTGAAGTAGTCGACCTCGTCGGAGTGCGGCAGAAGCCGGCGCAGGTACCAGGCGGTGTTCATCGTGTCGCCCGCGAACCCCATCCGGTACTCGGCGTCCCGCGTCGTCGGGGCCATCTCGATCATGCATTCGCCAATGCAGACGATCCGGCTCATCCCATGCCCTCCCTGAACCAGTCATGGTTTTCGGCCTTGATAGCGCGAATGACGTTCTGAATGCGGCCAAGGTGCCGATCCAGCGCATCTTCGGCGGCGTCGGGATCGTTGGCGCGGATCGCGTTCAGCATCTCGACATGCTCGTTCAGCGCCAGATGCTGCGATGACACGCTGAGCGACAGCATCCGGATACGGTCAAGGTGCGCCTTGCTCTCCTGGATCAGGTCCCAGACGTATCCGACCCCGGCTTGAACGCAGATCTGCTGGTGGAACTGATCATCCAGTGCGTGAAAGCGGTCCCGGTCGTTGACGGCGACGGCGGCTTTCTGCTGCTCGATCAGGTCCGAAAGCACGGTGAGCCCCTCGGCGCTCAGCGCTCCGCAGGCGGTGCGACAGGTCTTGGCTTCGAGCGCCGTACGGATAAAGCGTGCCCGCAGCACCGCCTCCTCCGAAATCAGGCTGACGGTCGTCCCGCTCTGGGGCCGGATGTGTAGAAACCCGAGCTTGGCCAGTCGCTTGAACGCTTCGCGCACAGGTTGACGGGAAACTCCCATCTTGCGGGATACTTCGGCTTCGGACATCCGCGTTTGGGGCGGCAATTCCAGCGACAAGATCCGCTGGCGCAGCTGATCGAAGACCTGATCGGCGACGGTCGGCTGGGTGAGCTGCCGGATTACGGGAAGGGCAATTTCCTCATCGGTCTGAGGAAGATCGCGGTTCATGGTGTCTCCTCCTGCTAAGATCCGAGATTTCGTCCATTTTGCAGCTTTTCCAATCCGCTGCAACTGGGATATTAGTTGACAGTCCCAAATCATGGTAACTAGGATATCAGATTGGCCACGGCGCACGGAGGCGTCGACGGCCAAATCGGGGAGGGCGTCGTGGCGATCTTGGATGACAATCGGCTGTTTCCGACGGACCCGAATGTGCGTGCCTTGGCGCGCGATCTCTATGAAGGCGTGAAAGCCCTGCCGATCATCAGCCCGCATGGCCACACCGACCCGCGCTGGTTCGCCGAGAACGTGGCCTTCTCTGATCCCGCGCAGCTGTTCGTGACGCCCGATCACTATGTCTTTCGCATGCTCCACTCGCAGGGCATCGCGCTGGAGTCTCTGGGCGTGCCGCGCGTGGACGGGGGTGAGACGGAGCAGGATCCCCGCAAGATCTGGAGCCTGTTCGCCAGCAACTACCATCTGTTTCGCGGCACACCGTCGCGTATTTGGGTCGATCATGCGTTGCAGGAGGTCTTCGGCGTCACCATGCGCCTGTCGGCGCAGACGGCGGACGCGATCTACGATCGGATTGACGATCAGTTGAAGCAGGAGGCGTTCCGCCCTCGCGCCCTGTTCGAGCGGTTCAACATCGAGGCGATATCCACGACAGAACGCGCGGTCGACGACCTGCGGTGGCACCGGATGATCCGCGAAAGCGGCTGGACCGGCAAGGTCGTGACCGCCTATCGCCCCGACGCCGTGGTGGACCCCGATTTCGACGGGTTTGCCCGCAACGTGCAGCTAATGGGCGAAATGGCTGGTGAGGACGCGACGACCTGGACCGGCTACCTTGCCGCGCATCGCAATCGACGGGCCTTCTTCAAGACGTTCGGAGCTACATCTAGCGATCACGGCCACCCGACGGCCCGGACCGAAGATCTGCCGCAGGCAGAGGCGGCAGCCTTGTTCGACAAAGCCCTTCAAGGGACCTGCTCATCCGAGGAGGCCGACCGTTTCCGCGGCCATATGATAACCGAGATGGCGCGGATGAGCTTGGACGACGGGCTGGTCCTGCAAATTCATCCGGGCTCTGCGCGCAACCATTCGCACGATATCCTGCGCCGGTTCGGGCGCGACAAGGGTTATGACATCCCGACGCGCACCGATTACGTCACCGCGCTGCGCCCGCTGTTGAATGCGGTTGGCGGTCGGGCCGACCTGACGGTGATCCTCTTCACGCTGGACGAGACGAGCTATGCGCGCGAACTCGCCCCGCTGGCCGGGGTTTACCCCGCATTGCGACTGGGGCCGCCTTGGTGGTTCCACGACAGTTACGAAGGTATGTGGCGCTTCCGCGAGATGACGACCGAAACCGCCGGTTTCTACAACACGGTCGGCTTCAATGATGACACGCGCGCCTTCTGTTCCATACCCGCGCGTCACGATGTGGCGCGACGGGTCGATTGCTCGTTCCTTGCGACCCTCGTCGAAACCGGTCGGTTGGGACGAGATGAAGCGCCGGAAGTTGCCCATGATCTTTCGTATCGGCTTGCTAAACAGGCATATCGGCTTTGACCGATAAAAGTCTTTTACGGAGCGGGCCTCTGTCGAAACGACCTGTGCCCTGCGGGCCAACCATGTCGCACGCGATCGCTGATAGATATTCTAAGCAATGAGAACTGAGTAAATGCTGAAACCCGAAACCCGATATGCCATCAACCCCGCGACGGCCAGAACGCTGGACACCGATCAGTTGCGCGATCATTTTCATGTCGGAGATCTATTTTCCGAGGGCGAGATTAGGCTGGTCTACAGTCACTATGACCGCCTGATCCTTGGTTCTGCAGTGCCGGCGGGCGGGACACTGACGCTGGACAGCGTTGCATCGACGGGAACAGCCACGATCCTGGAGCGTCGGGAAATGGGCGTGCTCAACATCGGCGCGGACGGGACAATTCGGGTGGGCGGCGAAACCCACGAGGTGAGCAACGGCGAAGTTCTGTACATCGGGAAGGGTGCTGGCCCCGTGGAATTCGGCGGGGCCGGGCGGTTCTACATCCTGTCTGCCCCGGCGCACCACTCCTATCCGACACGTTTGATCCGGCAGGACGACGCGCGCCGCGTCGAGATGGGCGCAGGGGAAAGCGCGAACAAACGGGTAATCCTCCAGTTCCTGCACCCCGAGGTTTGCCCCAGTTGTCAGCTTTCGATGGGCTACACGCAGTTTTCCGAGGGTTCGATCTGGAACACGATGCCCGCGCATGTGCATGATCGGCGGATGGAGGCCTATCTCTACTTCGACCTGCCCGAAGATGGTCGGGTATTTCACCTGATGGGCGAGCCAAGCCAGACCCGCCACATCGTCATGGCCAACGAGGAGGCGGTCATTTCGCCGCCATGGTCCATCCATGCGGGGGCTGGCACGGCATCCTACACGTTCTGCTGGGCGATGGCGGGCGACAACGCTGATTTCACCGACATGGACATGATCGAAATGGGGGATCTGCGATGACAAATCCTTTCTCACTTGAGGGGCGCCGCGCGATGGTGACGGGGGCCAACACGGGTATCGGTCAGGCGATCGCCGAGGGTCTAGCGCAGGCGGGCGCAGAGGTGATCTGCGTCGGCCGCCGCTCTTGCGACGAAACCGTCGCCCGGATCGAAAGTGCCGGCGGGACCGCATCCTCCCTCATGGTGGACTTCAGCGATCCGATGGCCGGCCAGAGCCTGTTCCAGGGACGCGATATCGACATCCTGATTAACAACGCGGGCATAATCCGCCGCGCCGACGCCATCGACTTCTCCGAGGAGGACTGGGACGACGTGATGGACGTGAACCTCAAGGCGCTGTTCTTTACCACGCAAGGCTTCGCGCGGGCCGTGATGGACAGGCACGGGCAGGGGGCAGTCGTGAATATCGCCTCGCTTCTATCGTATCAGGGCGGGATACGCGTGCCGTCATATACGGCGTCCAAACACGGAGTGGCCGGATTGACCAAACTTCTGGCGAACGAATGGGCGGCGAAGGGCATCAATGTGAACGCCATTGCCCCCGGCTACATTGAGACGAACAATACCGAGGCCCTGCGTGCCGACCCTGAGCGCAACAAGGCCATCCTTGACCGTATTCCAGCCGGTCGCTGGGGCGAGGCGTCGGACATCGCGGGGGCGGCAGTCTATCTTTGCACACCGGCGGCCCGTTATGTGCATGGCGCAGTCCTGAGCGTAGACGGGGGCTGGCTTGGCCGCTGACGCACCGGACCCGCGCCCGGCAACCGGCATCGTGCACCTGGGCCTCGGGGCGTTCTTTCGCGGTTTCGGCTGCGTCTACGTGGCCGATGCGATGGCGGCATCGGGCGGAGATTGGGGCATCGTCGGCGTCTCTCTGCGCAAGCCGGACACGCGCGATGCCCTGCGGGCGCGCCACTGGGCCTATACCTCGGTAACGCTGGGTCAGGATGGTGAGAAATGGCGCGATATCAATGTTCTGAATGATGTTCTTGTGGCACCCGAGGCACCGGAGGACGTCCTGGCCGCGATGGCCGACCCCGCCGTCAAGATCGTCACGTTGACCGTGACTGAAAAGGGTTACTGCCATAACCCGGCCACGGGGGCGTTGAACCTGGATCACCCGGATATCCGGCATGACCTGAGCCATGATTTGCCCATCTCGACGTCCGGCTTCCTTGTACGCGCGCTCGCCCGTCGATGGGCGGCGGGCGTTCCGCCCTTTACTGTTCTGAGCTGTGACAACCTGCCGGATAACGGGAAGCTGGTGCGGCGCGTGGTTCTGCAACTGGCCAAGCGTATCGACCCAGATCTGGCCGACTGGATTACAGAACAGGGGCGCTTTCCGTCAACGATGGTGGATCGCATTACCCCCGCCACCACACCGGAAGATATCGCCCGCATCGACTCCCTGACGGGGTACCACGATGCAGCCCCCGTCCTGCACGAGCCGTTTTCCCAATGGGCGGTCGAAGATGACTTCGTAGATGGTGCACGGCCCGACCTTGCTGCGGCTGGGGTTCAGATGGTGGTCGACGTCATGCCGCACGAGCATATGAAGCTGCGGATGCTGAACGGTACGCATTCCGCGCTTGCCTATACCGGCTACCTAGCGGGGCACGAGACCATCGCCGAAGCGATGGCCGATCCGGTTTTTGCAGACTACGTCCGTGCACTTTGGCATGAGATCGCGCCGACCGTTCGCGCGCCCGACGGCGTAGACCTTGCAGAATATGCGCAGGCGTTGTTCGCGCGCTACGCCAACCCGGCCATTCGCCACCGAACCTGGCAGATCGCGATGGATGGGAGCCAGAAGCTGCCACAACGCATTCTCGGCACACTTCGCGACAACCTCGACGCCGGGCGCGTCGTGCCGGGCCTGTGCCTCGCCGTGGCGGCGTGGATGCGCTACGTCTGCGGCACCGACGAGGCAGGACAGCCGATCGACCTGCGCGACCCCCTTGCTGGGACCCTGCGCGCGCTTACCGAAAACTGTACGACGCCGGCCGAGGTTGTGGCGGCGCTTCTTTCAATGGACGAGATTTTCCCCGCGGATTTGGCGCGCAGGCTGCGTGTCCCTGTGACCGAAGCCGCGACGACGCTGTGGGCCGGCGGCGCACGTAGAGCCATCAAAGGGGTGACAACATGATCGAGAGCTGGCGCTGGTACGGCGAATTCGACAGCATCACCCTTGCCGAGGTTGCCCAGACGGGCGCGCGCGGCATCGTGACTGCGCTTCACGGTATTCCATACGGCGAGGTGTGGTCGCGCGCGGCGATTGCCGACCGCAGGGCGCGGATCACGCAGGCCGGTTTCGACTGGGTCGTGGTGGAAAGCCTGCCGGTGCATGAACGGATCAAGCGCGGTGAAGGCGATCTGTCGGGTCTGTTCGCCAACTATCGCCAGTCGATGGTGCACCTGGCCGCCGAGGGCGTGACGACCATCTGCTATAATTTCATGCCTCTGCTGGACTGGACCCGGACGGACCTGACCGCGCCCGTGGACGGCGGCGCAACTTGTCTGCGATTCGATGCGACGCGGATGGCGGCATTCGAGATCCACATGCTGGGGCGGCGCGATGCCGAGGGCGATTACCCCGAGGGTGTGCTGACCAACGCCGCCAACTGGTTTCAACAGGCCACGCAAGCGGACCGGGACGGCCTTCTGGCGGCGATCATGGCCGGGATGCCCGGTGCATTCGATCGCTACGACGTGGCAGGGCTGAAGACAGCAATCGGGGGGTATGACGGGATCGGCCGTGATGGATTGCGAGCGAACTACAAGCGGTTTCTGGAAGAAGTCGTACCAACGGCCGAAAATCTGGGCATCCGGCTCTGCGTCCATCCCGACGACCCGCCGCGTGACATCATGGGGCTACCCCGGATCGTGTCGAATGGTGACGACCTGGAATGGGTGCTGCGCGCGTATGACAGCCCGGCCAATGGGATCACGCTGTGTTCCGGCTCGCTTGGGGCCAATCCTGCCAATGACGTGACGGCAATCGCGGCGAAGGTGGCTGATCATATTCACTTCGCCCACCTGCGCAACGTGCGCAAGGAAGCCGACGGCTCCTTCGAGGAGGCCGCGCATTTGGACGGCGACACCGATATGGTCAGCCTGATCAAGGTCCTGATGACCGAGGAGGCGCGCCGCTTGGATGCCGGGCGCGGCGACCACGCGATCCCGTTCCGCCCGGATCACGGTCACCACATGCTCTCGGATCAGGTGCGCGAGATGATTCCGGGCTATCCGCTTGTCGGTCGTCTGCGTGGCCTTGCGGAGTTGCGTGGAGTCATGCGCGGTCTGGCCTACACCTAGGCCCGACCGCGATGTTGAGTGCGCCGCGTCCCGCCAACACGCAAGGCCGCTCCAACGGACGATCTGTGACGGCAATACCGCCGACCGGCACGGGTTGATGATTTCGATACGCCGGACGCCCGTCTTCCGGTCAGACAATCCGGTTCGTAAGCCTGCCCAGACCGCTGATGCTGACCTCCATGATGTCCCCTGCGATCAGGTATCTCGGAGGCTTAAAACCGATGCCCACACCTTCCGGGGTGCCGGTTGCAATGATGTCGCCCGGCAAGAGAGTCATTGTCTGGCTGATGGTCGAGATGAGCGTCGGGATGTCGAAAATCAGGTCCGCGACACTGGCCTTTTGACGGACTTCGGTGTTGATCGTGGTCTCCAACTGCATAGCGCGCGGGTCGCCTGCTTCGTCGGCTGTCACGAGCCAGGGGCCCATGGGGCAAAAGGTGTCGATTCCTTTGCCGATAACCCATTGGTTGTGCTTTTGTTGCAGCTCCCGCGATGTGACATCGTTGATGATGACGTATCCAAAGATACAATCCATCGCCGCGTCGCGCGATACTTGGAAGGCACGCGTCCCGATCACCACGCCCAATTCGCCCTCGTAATCAACGGTTCCGGTCGTATCGAGTGAGCCTCTGACCTCCGCATCCGGGCCCACAACCGTTGTCGTTGCCTTGGTGAAGACGACCGGGTCGCTCGGCACCGCTGCCTTGGCGGTCGTGTCGAAGCCCGAGGAGTGAAACTCCGCGGCGTGAGCACGGTAGTTCTTGCCGACGCAAAAGATGTCGCGACGGGGTTCGGGGATGGGGGCAAGCAGTTGGACATCGGACACCGGATGGCGCGCATCGGCCTTGGCCTTCCAGTCGGCCAGGGATCCTGACGCACCGGATACCAGATCGCGTACCGCATTGCCTGCATCAGGTCCGGACGCGCAGGTCACCACGGCATCACCGTCCAGGAATCCCGCACAGACTTTACCGCCAATCTCGAATGTAACCAATTTCATTTCATTGATTCCCCAAATTTAATCGATGAAATGGCGTTTCATCGATAGAAAGGACTGTCAAATGCCTTTGGCCCACCATATTTTCAGGGCACCGTAAGCGATTAAATCTTGAAAGGTCGGTCAGTGCTGCAAGATCATGCACCCAGCGTGTCAGATGCCCGCGCCACCTCGCTCTCGCGTGAAGGTGGCGGGACGCTAACAGACGCGGCCTACGATGCGCTGCGGGTGGACATCATCCGTGGCCTGCGCGGTCCGGGCGAACGATTGCGGATTGAACGGCTCAAGGCCCTCTACGGTGTCGGGCCGACCCCCTTGCGCGAAGCGCTCCAAAGGTTGTCGGCTGACGGTCTGGTAGCGGCATCGGGCAACCGGGGGTTTTCCGTCGCATCGCTCGATGCCGCCGAATTCATCGATCTCAATATCGCGCGAACTGCGCTTGAGACCCAAGCCCTCCGCCTGTCGATCACCAACGGCGACGACCTGTGGGAGGCGGGGGTCGTCTCGGCGGCCTATCGGATGGCCAAGGCAGACACGACGCTGATGTCCGATGGGGGGGCCTCCATCGACGCTTGGGAGGGAATGAACGAGATGTTCCACCTTGCAATGGTCGCGGCATGCGGGTCGGACTGGCTCCTTCGGGTGCGCAAGAGACTGCACGATCAATGCGAACGCTATCGCCGGGCCGCGCTTGACCGGCGGCGCGGCGCGCGAGATCTCAGGGCCGAACACGCCGCCATCGCCGACGCGGTGTTGGCGCGCGACGTGGAGCGCGCTCTCGACCTGACCAAGTCTCATTTTGACGCCACCGTCGAAACACTGTCGGGGCGCGCCGCTCGCTGACTGTGACCGGTTTCGCCGTCTACGTTCTGGCGGTCGCGATAGTTATACTCGTTTCGGGAATGCGATTGCCGAACGGATATCGCATATTGGCGGGCTGACTGCGCCGCTCCTGCTGAGCTGGATCGTGCCGCGTCAGCCGTATTCGAGGAAGACCTGCAACAGGTCCGCACGGTCGAGCATCCCGACAAGTTCTCCATCCTGGACCACCGGGTAGCGGCGAAACGGTCGGTCCAGAAAGATATTCGCGGCCGCCACGATATCGGTATCGTGGTCCATCGTGGACACATACGTGCTCATCGCGTCCGCGACCGTTCCGCTCCATTGTTGATAGTAGCTGGCGTTCAGCGCGGGGCGAAAACAATCCTTCTCGGTCAGGATCCCGATCAGCCGCCCCGCGGCGTCAAGGACGGGTGCCGCTGACTGCCGCTGATCAAGAAGGCGCGCTGTGGCCGTGCGGATCGGGGTATCAGCAGACAGTCGAAGGACGTTGGTCCGCATAACGGATGAGATGCGCCCGTCAGTCATCGGAATTCGCGGTTTGGAGGCGGCGCGGACAGACATCGCATCTCCCTCCGCCGATGCAGGACACACCCTCGCACGCCGTCCGGGGCGGTCGCCCCGTCAGCACAAGTCCAAGCGCCAAGCCCCCGAACACGAGGGTGAATATGCAGATGGACAGGATCAGCTCCATGGGATTGGAAGGCCTCAAGTGTGGTCATTTTTCCAAAATGGTACCGCATGGCCGGTCGCCGGTCCATCGAGGTATTAGATTCAGGCAAACGATGATTTCTGGCGCTGGCAGGTGTGTTCTGAATGCCTCTCCAGCAAGAGTCGTATCGGGAAAACGGACTGACCCTTCGAACAGTCCACCCTCTACTCTCGAACCCGGTGCGACGAATGCGGGGGTCGCATTGACAAGCCCCGATATAAGAGCTGCTCGCTCCTGGATATGGACGTGCGAAAGCCGGACCTGGGCCGTCTGATTCCGGCCATGCGTAAGCGCATGGCGAGTGAACGACTTTCGGGGATTAATCACTCTGCGGGGCATGGGTATCTGACGCCTGACGCACGAGGTATTTGCGCATATTTCAGGCGAGAGGCTTTCCATGACAGTCGTAACCCGGCGCGAATGGGCTCTGCTCGCGTTCATTCTCGTGTATAGTTTTATTCCGACTTTCGGCGGGTTGTTTCGCGTCGTCGAACTGTTTGGCGGCCCGTCGATCGCACCGCCAAATCCGCGCGCCGTCGCCGCCCCGCTCCCCGTCGTGTTGCACATTCTGAGCAGTTTCCTGTTTTGCATCGTCGGCGGGCTGCAATTCCTGCCGAGTCTCAGGCACCATCATCCGGCATTGCACCGCGCGGTCGGGCGCGTAATCGCCAGCGCCGGTTGCGTCAGTGGCTTGACCGGGCTGTGGATGACCCACGCCTATGCGCTCCCGACCGAGCTTCAGGGTGAATGGCTCTATCGCACTCGGATCATACTGAGCCTTTCGATGGTCGGGCTGATCGCCTGGGCCTTTCTGGCCATCAGGGTCCGGAACGTCACAGGGCATCGCGCCGCCATGCTGCGCGCCTATGCAATCGCTCAGGGGGCCTCGACGCAAACGGTTCTTGGCATCTGCTGGATGATCGCGTCCGGGACGGAGCTTTTGGGACCGGTCAGGGATGGCATGATGATTTTTTCATGGGCTATCAATTTTTTGGCTGCCGAAATCGTGATCGGCAAAGTCTTTGCGTCACCATCCCCGCAGACCTGAGGGCTACGGCGCGATCGTGAGTCATTCCGAATGGGTCATGTCGCCCCGATGTGTCGCTCATCAAAATACTTCAACGATTTGTGGTCCAAACCTCGGGACCGTCGCGTTTCCAGCGCAGGTTTTACCCCGGTGCTTGCCGCGGTCAGGCCCGCACCATAACGGGTCGGCAAGGGCCACGCGCATCAAGGATTGGCCCCGGTTGCGATGGGGACAGACGGATCAGTCGGTTGTGATCGTTTCGGGCCGGACCAGCCATTCATGTCCCCTGAGCATGCCTTGCCAATAAAACGGCGGCAGGATCTTTTCCTTTAACAGCCATGCCGCGCGGCTGGGCCGGGTTCCATCGATCAGCATCTTAGGGAAGCTGGGCAGCAGAGTGCCACCGTATCCGAACTCGGCCAAGACAACCTTTCCCCGCTCCACCGTCAGCGGACAGGATCCGTAACCGTTGTACTGTGCCACCGGGGCGCGTCCGCGGATGTCGGCCGTGATGTTTGCGGCCACGACCGGGGCCTGCATCCGGGCCGCCGCCGCGGTCTTGGCGTTGGGCGCATTCATGACATCGCCCAGCGACCAGATGTTGTCCCACCTGGTATGGCGCAGCGTTGCCTGATCGACTGTGACCCAGCCCGCATCGTCCGCCAGCGGTGAAACCCGTATAAAATCTGGGGCGGTCTGGGGCGGGCAGACGTGCAGCATGTCGAACGGCATCTCCACCCGCTCGGGTCGAGTGTCAGGGTGCGACACTTGGAAGGTCGCAATCTTTGCGGGCCCGTCGACGGAAATCAGGTTGTGATGAAAGTCGAGGGCCACGCCGTACAGATCAATGTATTCCATCAGGGCAGGGACATAATCCTTCACCCCGAACAGCACCCCGCCCGCGTTGGCGAAATGGATGTCGATATCGCCAAGGACGCCGCGCCGTTTCCACGCGTCGGCAGACAGGTAAATTGCCTTTTGGGGCGCACCCGCGCATTTGATCGGCATCGGCGGCTGCGTGAACACGGCCCGCCCCTTGCTCAAACCCTGGACAAGCTCCCAAGTGTAGGGTGCAAGATCATAGCGATAGTTTGACGTCACGCCATTGCGGCCCAGCGTCTCGACCAATCCGTCAACCGCGTGCCAGTCGAGTTTAAGCCCCGGACATACGATCAGGCGATCGTATCGCACCACGCGGCACCCATCGAGGATGATCACGTCCGCGTCCGGCTCGAACGCGGCAACGGCGGCCTTTATCCAGCGAACGTCCTTGGGGATGAGCGAGCCCATCGTCCGGGCGGTCTCCGCCGCGTCGAATATACCGCCCCCGACCATGGTCCAGCCGGGTTGGTAATAGTGCGTGTCGGCAGGGTCGATGATCGCGATCTCGACGCGGGGCAGGCGCTTGCGCAAACTGGCCGCGACGGCGATACCGGCTGCCCCGCCGCCGACGATTACGATTTCAAAGGTTGCATCGGCCTGTTCCGTCGGGGTGCGCCCGCCGTTGGCAATACGGCGCACGACGCCGCCCATGTCATAGCCCGCCGCCTTGCTGGTCGCCAAAATCTCGGCCACGTCCAACCGGTCGGCCTGCGACAGCGACCAGAGCGTCGCCGATCGAGTTCCTGTCCGGCAGAAGGCCAACACCGGGCCGGGTAATTCGGTCAGTGCGCGGTCAAATTCCTGCGTATCGGTGTCGGTCACTTTGCCTGTTTCGATGGGCAGGTAGCGGGCCTCCAGCCCCTCTTTGCGGGCGGCGGCCTCGATCTCGGCGAACGACGGCTGATCCGGCCCCTCCCCATCGGGCCGGTTGCAGATGATCGCGCGGTATCCGGCGGCAGCAATGGCCTTCATGTCGCCCGGCGCGATTTGCGGGCTGACGGTGAGGCCGGAGGTGAGTTTGCGGAACTCCATGAGCTTTCCTTCAGATACCGTTGACAGGAACCTTAAGCACCGGGTGTCCGTCAGGATCGCGCGGCAGTTCGCCGGCCCGCATGTTCACCTGCAATGACGGCAGGATCAGCTTGGGCACGTCCAACGTCTTGTCGCGCTCGGTGCGCATCTTGACGAAGGCTTCGCGGGTCGTCCCACCGCCGACATGGATATTGTTCGCCTTTTCTTCGCCGACCGTCGTCTCCCACGCGATGTCGCGTCCGTTGGGACCGTAATCGTGGCACATGAACAGGCGCATCGCGTCCGGAAGGGCCAGTACCTTCTGGATGCTGTCGTAGAGCACACCGGCATCCCCGCCCGGAAAATCAGCGCGGGCCGAGCCTCCGTCGGGCATGAAGAGCGTGTCACCTACGAAGGCCGCATCGCCCATCACGTGCGTCATGCAGGCGGGCGTGTGGCCTGGCGTGTGCATCGCAAGGCAGGCCATACCGCCAACTTCATAGGTGTCGCCGTCGCGGAACAACCGGTCGAACTGGCTGCCGTCGCGCTGAAACTCGGTCCCCTCGTTGAAAACCTTGCCGAAGGTTTCCTGCACGGTGACGATATCGGCCCCGATGCCGATCTTGCCGCCCAGTTGCTCCTGAATATAGGGCGCGGCCGAAAGGTGGTCGGCGTGGACATGCGTCTCGATGATCCAGTCCAGCGTCAGGCCTCGACTGCGGATTTCTTCGATCAGGGCGTCTGCGTGGCCCTGCGTGATCCGCCCCGCAGCGTAGTCGATGTCCATGACGCTGTCGATGACGGCGCAATGCGTGCTGTCTGGGTCCTTCACGATATAGCTGATCGTGTTGGTCGCCGGGTCGAAATGGGCCGAAACATCGGGACGGACATCCATATTCACGGGATAGTTGGTCATGGTTCCTCCTCTCAGACGTCCGCCGCGTGCGGAGCGGTCAGGCGTTGAAGGGCGCGGGCAATCCAGATGCCCGCGATGACGGCGGCGACGAAGATGAAAACCGCAGGGGTACCGGTTCCAAGCGCCGGAAGCGCTCCACCGGGGCAGAAGCCCGCGATGCCCCAGCCGACGCCGAATAGCGCCGAGCCACCGATCAGACGTGCATCCAGATCGGTGCGGGTCGGAACAAGAAACCGGGTTGCCAGCAGCGGCCTGTTGGCGCGCAATACAAACCGGTAACCGATGGCCGTTACGATCAGCGCGCTGCCCATAACGAAGGCAAGGCTAGGATCCCAACTGCCGAAGATGTCGAAAAAATTCAGAACCTTCGCCGGGTTCGCCATCCCTGAAAGGGAAATGCCGACGCCAAAGACGAGGCCGACAATGTAGCTTGCGATCAGTCTCATCCGATCACCCCGCAATCACGTGGCGGATCACATAGACCGTGACCGCGGTTGCAATCATGAAGGTGACCGTCGCGACGATCGACCGGGGCGACAGGCGCGCCATGCCGCAGACGCCATGCCCGGAGGTGCAGCCCGATCCGAAGGTGACGCCGATTCCGACGGTCAACCCGCCGAGGATCAGCATAGGCGTGGTGACAGGTACCTGAACTGGCGGCATTGCCCCCGTCATCAAGAGAACGGCGGCAGGCCCGCTGACCATCCCGATCAAAAGCACCGTGCGCCAGGTCCATTCAGAGCGATTGCTTGGTGCCACGATCCCGGCAAGAATGCCTGTCGCGCCCATGATGCGGCCCATCAATCCCATCAGCATAACAGCCGCGAGCCCGATCAGGGCACCGCCCAGAAGCGATTGCACGGGGGTGAAAAGTGTTTCCATGGCTCAGACCCTATCGCGCGGGGCAGATGGATCATTGATCGTCATCAACGCAGAGGGGTGTAAGCGGGAGTGATTGAACATGAGTCGAACCTCCTTTGGACCCGACCACTGTGTCAGATCCGCGGTAGTGGGTCGGTGACAATGTCACCGTGGTCTCAGGTCCGGGGGATCAGGTACTGTCGCCTAGGCGTTGCAGGCCATCGCGGTCCAGCAGGTCGATCGTACCGCGCGATTGGGCGATCCAGCCGCGGCGCTGGAATTCCTGCAACTGGCGGGTGATGACTTCGCGCGCGGTGCCAAGTTCGACCGCCAGTTTCTGGTGCGTCGTCGAGAGCACATCCGCGCCGTCCGACAGCTCCAGTAATTTCTGGGCCAGCCGTACGTCGATCCGTTGAAACGCGACCTCTTCAATTACCAGGAACAAGTCCGTTATCCGCTTGGAAAAGGTCGCAAAGACGAAGTTCCGAAAAGCCGAAGATTTCGCGACCAGATCATCGAAAACCGTGCGTGGGACGGCTACGGCCCTTACTTGGGTTTCGGCCAGTCCTTCAGCTGAATAATCGTCGTATGCCAACAGGCACGCCGTCGTCAAAACACAGCTTTCGCCTGCATGAATCCGGTAGAGCACGATTTCGCGCCCGGTGTCCGACACCTGTTGCACCCGGACCGAGCCATCCAGAAGGAAAAGCATGTTTTCAGGCGACTTTCCCGGCCCGAAAACGACGGTTCCGGCGGGCATCTTGACCACTTGGCTCCGTGACAGCAGAAGGTCGCGGATCGGCTGTTCCAGGCGTGAAAGGCCGGGAAAGCGTGCGGTCCAGTCAAAGATGGTATCAGTCATGTCTTGCCGCCGCGATCAAACCGTTCCGGCGACCCAATCGGCCAGCGCGGGCAGGATCGGGTCCAAGGCTTGTTGAAATGCCGGAATCAGAAGATCAGGACTTTCGGACGCAGCCACGACCGTACCCGTAAAATCGCGGGAGCCCAGAAAGCGCTGATCGCGGTCCCGGATAAGGCTGCCCGATAGGGCGACGCGAACCGGGATCGCGGCCTGATCGGGGATGGGTTCCGCCTGAAACGCGTCGATACGTAGCAGAAGCGCGACGTCAGGTACCGGGCCGCTTTCGGCCGTGCCGACGTGACCAAGGCGCCCGGTCCCGGCGATGGAGCGGATGACCAGCGATTGCACCAGCATCGGCACCTCCTCGGACCAGCGGGCGTCGGGCAGATAGGCCACCGAAAGCGGGTCTGGTTTCACCAGGATACGGTCGGTGGCGATGGCGGCGGGCGCTTCGGGGCGCGCCACGACCAGCGTCACCTGGCGACGCGCGCCGGTACGGCCGGGCACCGGGGCCAATTCGTACGTCGGCAAGGCCCGCGATGCGCCCGCGAACGCCCCGAGCGTCGTGCAACCCGAGCAGCTTGCGGCAAGGCCTATCATCAGGGCACGGCGGGGCAGGGGCATCATCGCATCATCTCCGGTATTCGGGCACTTGGCTGCCTTGAATGAAGCCCGCCGGGTTCTGTTCGATCCGACGCACCACATCAGACAGGTTGCGGATCAGCGACCGGGCATCGGTGGCGAGCCGTCCGTATTCCGGCAAGGTCGAGGTGCCAAAGGTCCTCAGACCGGGGGTCACGGCGGCGACGGCACCGCCAATGTCTACAAGGACGGATTCCGCACGTGCCGTCAACGTAGGAAGGTCGCGCGCGACAGCGGCGGCGGCGGCGCGGATGTCCGACATTGCCGGACCGATGTCGGCCCGAAGGGTGTCGGCCGCCGAGGTCAGCGCGCTGTCTGCGGCGGCAAGCGCGCTGTCCAGCCGGTCAAGGCTTGGGCCTGCCCGGTCCAGCAGTTCGGTTGCGCTGGCGATGGCTGCCCGGGTCTCCGTGGCCAGCGGGTCCAGCTGATCCGTGGCACCGGCGATGTCCTCGGTTATCCGCCCCAAGGCGGCGCGGGTTTCTGTGCCTGCCGCCCGCAGATCGGCCAAGGCCGCAGGGAGATCGTCACGCAGGGCAGGGGCCGCAGCGTCCATCGCCGCGCGCGCGGAGGACAGGAGCGCGGTACCGTCACCCGACGCCAGCGCTTCGATCCGGTCCGAAGTCTGTTCAAGCGACGCGAACGCCGTCTCGGCAGAGGCCAGCGCGGCGTCAAGGCGCCCCACGCCCGACCGCCAGGCGTCCAGCGTCTGCGGCGCGTCCTCGGCCAGTAAGGTCTTGGTCAGATCGACGACTTCGCGCGCCTCCTCCAAGGCCGGCGTGGCTGCCTCGAAGGCCTCCGCCGCCGCGATCAAGGCTGCATCGGCGTTGGTCAGCGTGTCGCGGACCTGGCCCTCCAGCGCGCTGATCGTATCGCCCAAGCCACCAATTTGCGTGGCGGCCGATGCCAGCCCTTCGGTCAGCCCTGCCATCCCGTCGAGCGTCTCGTCCAGCTTGCCCGAGGCCGCATCCAAATTGGTCAGGATACGAGCGACCTTATCCCGCGTCTCGGGTTGGACGAAGCCGCGCAGATCGGCGATCAACGCTGCGGCATCCGCAATCATTTCCGGTGCATCGGTCAGCAGGGCCTGAAACCCGGTCTGCTGCGACGGGATCAATGGGGGGGCGGCATTGTCCGTGACCAACCGAGGGGCATTGGAGGTGCTGCCCGTGAGTGAGACATAGGCAACGCCTGTGACACCTTGGGACGACAACTGGGCCATCGTGTCCTCGCGGATCGGCGTTTCGGCTTCGACCTCGATCCGGGTGTAGATCAGCGAAGGATCCTGTTCGTAAAGCCGCAGGTCCGTCACACGTCCCACCGGCAGACCGTTGTAAACGACCTCGCCATTGACCGTCAGACCGGAGACATCGGTGAACAAAACGCCGTAAACCGCCGTCTCCCGATCCAGCCGGACCGCGCCCAGCCACAGGAACGCGCCCAGCACGGCACCCATCCCAAGCAGGGTGAACAGGCCGATCAGCAGGAAGTTCGCCTTGATTTCCATCAGCCAGCCCCAATCGCGGCCCGTCCCCTCGGGCCTCCGAGATACTCTTGAAGCCAAGGATGTTGCAACTCGCGTAATTCCGCCAGCGTGCCGGTGGCCAACACGCGCCCCTCGGCCAGAACGGCCACGCGGTCGCAGATCGCGTGCAGCGTATCCAGATCATGCGTCACCAGAAACACGGTCAGCCCAAGAGCATCGCGCAGTTGCGCGACCAGTGAATCGAGCGCCGCGGCCCCTATCGGGTCAAGCCCAGCAGTCGGCTCGTCAAGAAAAACGATCTCTGGGTCGAGCGCGATGGCCCGGGCGAACCCGGCCCGTTTGCGCATCCCACCCGACAGGGCGGATGGCGGTTTGTTCATCGCGTTTTCGGGCAGGCCGACCATCCGGACCTTTATAGCGGCCAACGTGCGGCGCAGATCCTCGGGCAGGTCCATCTGCTCGCGCATGGGGGCCTCCACGTTCTCGCGCACGCTGAGCGATGAGAAGAGCGCGCCGCCCTGAAACATCACGCCCCAGCGGCGGCGCAGGCGCACGAACGCCTCGGGGCTGGTGTCACGGACCGGCTCTCCAAGTACCTCGATCTCGCCGGCAGACGGTTCCAGCAGGCCGACGATCTGGCGCAGCAAGACCGACTTGCCGGTGCCCGACCCGCCGATCACGCCCAGGATTTCGCCACGATGCACGTCGAGGTCCAGCCCTTGGTGAACAACGTTGTCGCCGAACCGGGTTTCCAGCGCGCGGACCTTGATCACCGGGTCATTCATTAGACCCCCACAATGGCGAAAAATACCGAGAAGATTGCGTCAGCGACGATCACGAGGAAAATTGCCGCTACCACGGAGGATGACGTCTGACGTCCAAGGCTTTCGGCGTCGCCCCCGACCCGAAGTCCGTTCCGGCAGCCCACCACGCCGACGATCAGGGCAAAGAACGGTGCCTTGATGAGGCCGACTGCCAAATGCCACGGACCAATGCCCTCGGCGATCCGCGCCGCGAAGGCGACCGGAGTGATGCCGAGGTCCAGCCAAGCCATCGTTGCACCGCCGATCAACCCGGAAATGTCGGACAATATGCCAAGGATCGGCAGGACCAGCACCAGGGCCAGGATACGCGGGGCCACCAGCACCGTGATCGGGTCGAGGCCCAGGGCGCGAAGGGCGTCGATTTCCTCGCGCATCTTCATCGATCCGATGGAGGCCGTGAACGCCGAGGCGGAGCGGCCCGCTACGATGATCGCGGTCAGCAGGATGCCGAGTTCCCGCAGAACGGAAATGGCGATCAGGTCGACCACAAATATCTCGGCACCGAATTGCTGAAGTTGGCTGGCCCCTTGAAAGGCGACGACGACACCGATCAGGAAGGACATCAGGACGACGATCGGAACCGCGTCGACGCCCGTAGCCTGCATATGGTGGACCAACGAAGTCACGCGCAGGCGGCCGGGATGGCGCAGCAGGCGGAACATCTCGACCACCACCTGACCCAGAAATGCGGTCAGGGTCAGCCCCTCGCGCGCGATGTCCCAGACGGCATGACCCAGACCCACAAGTGTATTGCGCAACGGGCGGTGGGTCTCAGGCTCCGGATCCGAGGAAAGGTTCCGGCGGACGGTTTCGATCAGGGCGGCCTGCGTCTCGGTGGCCCCTTCGATGGTGGCCCCTCCCAGTCGCTGTGCGAGGTCAAGAACCAGCCAGGCACCCGCCGTATCAAGGCGCGACACATCGGTCAGCAGAACGCGATCCGCCTTCGCGTCGGCCGGCAACGCGACCTCGCTGACGTGGGCGATCGACAGGTCACCCGACAGGTAAAGACTGCTATCAGAGAGGCGCAGATCGACCCCGCTCACCTAGGGTGTCCCAGCCCGATGCGGGTACCGGCGTTCCCTTCCAGCATCTCGGCGGCGTCCTCCAGCCGTCCTATATATGCACTTCGGCCCGTGCGTCGGGCAAAATCCGCCGCTGCATCGACCTTCGGGGCCATGGATCCGGCCGGCAGGTCCATGTGGCCGGCTTCGTCGGGGGTCATGTGGGGGATGCCGCGGGCGTGGCTGGTGCCGAAGTCCGCCATGACCGACCGCACGTCGGTCAGTAACAAGAGGGCCCCTGCCTCCAGTCTCCGCGCCAGAAGCGATGTTGTCCGGTCCTTGTCGACAACGGCCTCGACACCGCTGAGTCGTCCATCCGGACCGCGGACCACCGGGATGCCTCCACCGCCGCCGCAGATGATCACCGCGCCGCTCTGCAATAGCAGTCGCAGAGCGCGCATATCCGGAATTTCGATAGGCGTCGGAGAAGCCACGACCCGGCGCCAGCCGTTGCCGTCCTTCGCGATTTTCCAACCCTTCGGAAGAGCGCGGGCCTCGGCCTCGGCCCGCGTCCAGACGGGGCCGACGAACTTGGTGGGGTTTTTGAACGCAGGGTCGGCGGCGTCGACAAGGACCTGGGTCAAGAGGGTTGCGACAGGGCGGTCATGGTCCAGCGCATTCTCAAGCTCTCGTTCAATGACATAACCGATCATCCCATCGGTCTCGGCCCCCAGGATATCGAGGGGCCAGAGGTCGGACTGCATCGCCAACATTCCGATCTGCGGCCCGTTTCCATGGGTGATCACCAGATCATGTCCCGCTCGGACGATTCTGGCCAATGCCTCGGCGGCGCGCCCTACATTGCCGCTCTGCGCCTCGGGAGTCATCGCCTGGCCGCGCTGCAAGAGAGCATTGCCGCCAAGTGCGGCCACCACCAGCATGGTTCATCGCCCCAAGGTGACCACGAGGGCCGCCTTGATCCAGTGCTTCCCACGGTCGCCGACAATGGAATGTGGACTTTTGAAGATGTTGTTCGACACCTCGGTTTCCTTCAACCCAAACCGCGCGCAAAGCGTTGCGCGTACCCCTGTCTTGTCATCATGGATATACGATTGGCAATGGATGCTCCGCAGGCCACCGCCCCGAGTGCGCGGTATTTCGATCGACTGGGGGCGGCGTGCTGCGGGGCGATTGCGGGCAAGACGGGCGATGATGCATCCAGCTGCATCGCAGCGCGATTACGATAAGTGTTGCTGGCGATGAGGCGCTCCTTCCGGCCGGTCAGAAGTCGGTCATGTTTCAAGAGTGTTCATACCCAGCAGGCGGTAGAGCGGGCACATACGGAGCAGCCCGGTAGCGACCAGAACCAGTCCGACGATGATCGAGCCGTAGGCCAGCACACCGCTTGACCAGATGGCCGGAATATTGAGTAACGGGGCCAAGATCAGGACCAGGCCCACGACAAGTCGGACCACGCGGTCCACGGTTCCCACATTCGGTGTCATATTGTTCTCCTTAGACGTCGAGCCCGGCTCCTTGTGAAACCTGTGAGCCCATTGCGGTTATGCGCGCGGTCTCGGTCAGATAATCTGACACGATATCGTGCACGAAGTTCGCCCCGATCTGTTGCGCATCAGTCGGCGAAGTGCAGTTGAACAACTGATGCTGAATTTCGGCGTCCTTGGTCAGGCGCTCCGCTAGAAATCGGGCCCATTCGCCTTGAATCCGTGTGGCCCCTTCGAGCATGGTCAGCGGCATTTGTGCCCCGATAGCCCATGGCACCATCGGGAACATGCTCGATGCCGCAGACGCCGGGAATGGGGCGTCGATCTTTGGCGACTTGGACTGCCGTTCGGTCATCATCTGTCTCCTGTTCGGGGCGTTTTCCTGTCATAAAGTTAGGCGCGACGCGGGCCTCGTGCCTTGATCCCCGTCAAGTTGTGCCGGTGTGACCTGCTCCATGATCCATGTGGGACAGTAGGAGCTAATAAATGCTCGAGCACGGACACTCCCCAGAGGAAATCGCCTCCCGGCTGGCGGCCCCGGACGGACCCGGCCATCTGCGCGACGCTCTCTATGGGGGAATTGACGGAGCGGTCACGACCTTTGCGATCGTCGCGGGCGTGGCCGGGGCGGGACTGCCGGTTAGCGTGGTCTTGATATTGGGCATGGCCAATGTCCTGGCCGACGGGTTCTCGATGGCGGTCGGGAATTATGCGGGGACCAAGGCCGACCGCGACCAACGTGCGCGCCTGCGTGTGCGCGAAGACTGGCATATCCGGATGCATCCCGACGGCGAGCGGGAAGAGCTGCGCCAGATTCTTGCACTCAAAGGGTTAAAAGGCGCGTCTCTCGCTTCTGCTGTCGATGCAATCGCTTCGAACAAAGAGGCCTGGATCGAGATGATGCTGACGGACGAATACGGCCTGGCCCCAACAGACCCGGCACCTTTCGTTGCGGCAGGGGTCACCTTCGGGGCGTTCCTTGCCGCCGGAATGATGCCGTTGCTGCCGTTCATGTTGCCGCTGCCGGACCCGTTCGCGGTGTCGGTCGTCATCACCTTGCTGACGTTCCTGCTGATCGGCGCGATCAAGAGTCGTTGGTCGCTGGCGCGGTGGTGGGTTTCCTCGATCGAAACGTTGGTCATTGGCGGCGCAGCGGCGTGCATTGCCTATCTGGTCGGAGGGCTGTTCAATGTGGGGTAGATCGATACGCCTGACCCGTGTCGCTGGTATCGACATCCGCCTCGACGCCAGCTGGTTCCTGATTGCCGCGCTGCTGACGTGGTCGCTGGCCGAGGGTTATTTTCCAGCGTTGGTTCCAGGGACAGGCCCGGCCGAACTTCTGATTGCAGCACTGATTTCCATGCTGGGACTGTTCGGGTCGCTGATCTTGCACGAGTTGTCACACGCGATGGTCGCCCGCGCCTATGGCATGTCGGTCGAGGGGATAACCTTGTTTGTCTTTGGCGGTGTGGCCGAGTTGCGCAACGAACCGCCGGATGCCTTGACCGAATTTCGCGTGGCCATCGTGGGCCCGCTGGCCAGCTTAGCTATCGCCGCGATATTTCTGATGGCCCGTTGGGTCGCGGCCGCGGTCGGGGCAGCCGACCTGGCGGTTGCGGTCCTGGAGTACATTTCGCTCGCGAATTTCGTGCTGGCGGTTTTCAACCTGTTACCGGCCTTTCCGCTCGACGGCGGTCGAGTGCTTCGCGCATTCCTCTGGCGGCGCAGCCGAGATTTTGCCCAAGCGACGCGTACGGCGGATCGCATATCCACGGGTATCGCGCTGGCAATGATGACCCTTGGGGGCATTCAGATTTTGTGGGGTGCCGGGGCGGCAGGGCTTTGGCCGGTCTTGCTTGCGTTGTTCATCCTCGCGGCCTCGCATTCTGCGCGGCTGCAGACGGATATGCGCGAAGCTCTGGCGGGGCTGACGGTTCGGCAGGTGATGCGGCGCGATCCCATCTCGGTCGACCCGGACCTGACCCTCGCCGTTCTGGTGGAAGACGTGATGATGCAAAACGGGATCACCTTCGTCGCGGTGGTGGAAGACGGCCAGCTTCTGGGCATCGTCGATCATGAGACGGTTCGGCGGATCGAGCGCGAAAATTGGGCCCATACCCGTGTTGACGATGTGTTCCTTGCTCTCGGACCCGAGGATGTCGTGACCCCCGATGTCGACGCGACAGATGTGTTCGAACGGATGATCCGTGGCGATCGGCGCAAGTTCCCCGTGGTCACACACGGGCGTCTCGTGGGGGTCGTGACGCTGGCCGATCTGATGGCCCGCGGTCGGCTCAACACCGAGCTTGGTCATTCGCGGGGCTGAACCGGACTGGTCGGACGTGGCGTGACCTGTCATCGTCTGGGAGGCACAACCGAGGGGCCACGGATGGAAGAGGATAACAAAGCGCTGCTGGACGCGTTGCTGGGCGCTGCGGTGGATGCAATCCTGATCGCAGACGCCGACGGTCGCATTTTGCGCGTCAACGCAGCCGCGGCCACCCTATTCCGGTATTCCGCCGATGCCATTTCGGGGCAAAACCTGTCGATGCTGATGCCCGATGACATGGCCGCTAAACATGGGGAGTTTGTCGATCAGTACCTAACAACCGGCGTCAAGCGTATCATCGGATCGGGACGTGACGTTCAGGGCAAACGCAGCGATGGAACGAGGTTTCCCCTCCATCTGTCGCTGGGACGGACCGATATCAACGGCGAGCCGACATTCGTTGCAATCATGCACGATCAGACCCGCAGGCTGATCGCGGAAGAGGCGTTGACCCGCGCCCAGCGCATGGACGCAATCGGTCAGATGACCGGTGGTATTGCGCATGATTTCAATAATTTGCTAACGATCATCGTTGGTAACCTGGAGCTTTTGGAGCTTGCCGGAGTGGATGGCAAGTCCACCGAACTGATCACGGACGCGCTGTCTGCTGCCGAGATGGGGGCGGATCTGACGTCCCGGCTCTTGCTGTTTTCCCGCAAGGGCGAGCTTCGGCCCGAGCGTCTGGATATTGGCGAGGCTGTGAAAGAAACCATGCGCCTGCTGAGACGTACGCTCAGCGCGCGCATCGAGGTCGAGGAGCGTGTCGGATCGGACCCGTGGCCGGTCTCGCTCGACCCGATGCAGTTGCAGACCGCGATCATCAACCTCGCGCTGAATGCACAGGACGCGATGCCCGGCGGCGGCCGACTGCGGCTGGAGGTCGAGAATGTGACGATCGACGACGATTACATTGCGCAGGACGTAGAGTTTCCGCCCGGACAATACGTCCGACTTTCCGTCAGCGACACCGGCGTGGGCATGACACCTGATCAGCGACGTCGCGCGCTGGAGCCGTTCTTCACCACCAAATCGCCCGGAAAGGGCACGGGTCTGGGCCTGTCGATGGTGTATGGTTATGCGCGTCAATCGGGTGGCCACCTGACGCTTTACAGCGAAGTTGGTAGGGGTACGACCGTATCGATGTATTTTCCACGGGCTGAAAAACAGCCATTTCCCAAAAGCCTCCCACACAAGGAAGTCGCCACGTTTGGAGACCGGCGCATGGTGCTGGTGGTCGAAGATGATCCTGTCGTCCGCCGCTTGTCGGAAGCCCGCGTGGCCTCCCTCGGGTTCGATGTCGTTGGTGCGTTCAACGCGCAGGAGGCTTGGGATATTCTGACCGCCCGCGACGACGTGGCCCTCGTCTTCACGGATCTGATCATGCCGGGCGAGATGACCGGCGAGGATCTGGCCCATCGCATTGGTCAGGAACGACCTGACGTCGCAGTCCTGCTGACCTCGGGGTTCTCGGGCGGAATGGCGAACCTGGAAGGGATCGAGGGGGCACCGCGGTTGCTGCGCAAGCCCTATCGCCAAGCCGATCTGGCGGAAGCTTTCGCGACTGTACTCAAGGAGAAGCCCGAGTGACTCAGTGGTCGATTTCCGGCCGCTCCGTCAGCATATAGCCCACGCCCCGGACCGTGCGGATCAGGTCTGGATGCGCCGGGTCACGTTCAATCTTCTTGCGCAGGCGCGCGACCTGGTTGTCGATCGTCCGGTCCAGTGGCGACCAATCTGTCCCGTTGACCAGGTCCATCAACCGATCCCGAGACAGCGGCCGCATCGGATTTTCGACAAGCGCGCGCAGAAGTTTGATGTCTGCCGCCGTCACTTCGCAGGGGGCACCGTTCCGGTCGCGCACTTCCATCCGGTCCAGATCGATCCGCAGGCCGTCCAGCAAAAGGCCCTCGGGCGACTTGTCGGGCCGACTTTTGGTCGATGTCCGGCGGAAGATCGTTTTCACCCGCGCCAGAACCTCGCGCAGATGAAACGGCTTGCAGATATAGTCGTCCGCACCCAATTCCAGCCCGACGACGCGGTCGATGACATCGCCTTTGCCGGTGATGATGATGATGGGGATGTCGGTCTCAGTGCTGATCTCGCGGGCTAGATCCAATCCGTCCTCCCGCTCAAGGTTCAGGTCCAGCGTCACAAGGTCCGGTGTGCGGTCCGACAGGGCGCGGCGCGCAGCCGCGATGTCTGCGGCTTCGTCCACGTCAAAGCCCTCGCTCTCGAAGGTCTTGCGCAACAAGGCGCGGATTTTCTCCTCGTCGTCGATGACGAGTATTCTCCGTGCATTCATGCCATTTCTCCGACGGCAAATGGTGATCCGGCACGGTTCTGGCCCAACCGATCATGCTTTGAAAGCGCTTCTCGCTACAATCTGTGACAAAAAGATACACTGACCACGTAATGACTGCGACAAGGCAAGTCGATGGTGGAGGCTTCCAAACTGGGGGGTTTGAAATGCTTGCGCTTAATCCTAGCGAACGACGCGTCCACGTTGCACCGCGCCGGATACAACTTCATCCTGTCCGCACGCTCCGCGAAGGTGAGTCTCTCTTTCGCGAGACTGATCCCGCGTCGTACCTCTTCGAGGTCGTGTCAGGGGTCTTGCGACTGACCCGCCTGCTGGAGACGGGACGCCGCCATGTGATCGGCTTTGCACATGCAGGCGATATCGTGGGCTTTTCAGCCGATGGAAGGCATTCCGCCGATTGCGAGGCGCTTTCGCCTGCAGCGCTTCTTGCTCACCCAAGGGGTGTTCTGGAGGGTTCGGAAGACGATGGCGACACGCATCAACAGGTTCAGCTGGCCGCCCTGCGTCAGATCGAGACGTTGCAGGATCACCTGCTGCTGATGGCAAGACCGGGAGCCTGTGGAAAACTGGCGTCCTTCATCCTCGCGCTTGCGAACCGTCATGGTTCTGATGTCGAGGGACGCCTCGTCGTGGAGTTGGAGATGCCGCGCGCCGACATCGCCGACTATCTGTGCATGACCGTCGAAACCGTCAGCCGGTCTCTGACCAAGATGCGCACGCGCAACCTGATCCGGCTGGAAACATCGCAGCGCATCATCATCCTTGACCGCACCGGTCTGGAGGAATTGGCGATGGCGGAGTAATTCCGCCATCGCCGGAACCGTACTGAAATTGGCTTCGGTGAAATGGCCTTGAGCGAAATGCTCTCTTGCTGAAACTCAGTCGCCGCCGAGCGTATCCGTTGGCCAGAAGTCACGGATCGCCGGGGGCAATGCATGGCGCACCTGTCGCAATTCGCCGTCGGAGACACGATTGCCGATGGTGGCAAAGACCGCGGCGATGTCCTCGCGCCCGCGGTACCCGTCGACTTGGCCCACCCGGGCCTCAATCGCTTTGATGAAATGCTCGGCGCTGCGGTCCGTGAGAGGCGTAATGGCGGGGCGCCAACCCTCGAAAAACATTCCGCGGATTAAAAGCGGCATCTGCGCCGAAAGCTGCGCGACCTCTTCGTGCGGGATGTGGTCACGTACCTCGGTCAGAACCGCCCGCATCAAGCGTAATGCGTCGCGGCTGCTGGGCCAATCGATCCGTTCGCGCAACTCGTTGACCCATTCATGGGTCAACTGAACCGTGTGATCGAGAACTTCCAGATTCTGTGCCGACATCATCCAACTCCTATCCCGCTCGTCCCGCGGCCTGCGGACACACTTTAAGTCTAGGACGCCGGTCATCCGTCGCATTGACGGACGTCAACGCACGATCTGTCCGCCAGGGGCAAACTGATCCCGCCGATGTGGCAAATCAAATTTTTTCTGGAGACGACATATGTCCAATAAGCACGTGACAAAAACCGAAGTGTCGCAAGGTGCCGGCTGGCCTTTCCTTCCGGCACTGCAGATGGAATTTAACCAGTTGCTTGACCGTTTCGATGGTTTACGGGCCGAAGTCGGATCGCGGCTTGTCCCCGCCATCGACATGTCCGAAACCGACGATGCGGTAGAAGTCACGGCCGAGGTACCAGGACTTAGCCCCGACGAAATCGATGTTTCGATCGTTGATGATCGCCTGGTTCTTAAGGGTGGGCATGACGAAAAGCGCGAAGAGAGCGGCAAGGACTGGCGCATGGTCGAGCGCCGCTCAGGCAGTTTCCGCCGCGTCGTGCCGCTGGGCTTTTCGCCCGATTCCGAGGGGATGAAGGCCAAGCTGGCCGACGGTGTACTGCATCTGACCATCACCAAGCCGAGCGATGCGAAGACGAAAGCGCGCAAGGTAAAGATCGAGGCGGCGTGAAATCTCGCGACGGGGCAGGGGGCGTTCGACACACGTCCCCTGCAAGATCGCCCCCGGATCCGGCGTGATCCAAGTCGGCATGATCGTGGTCAAGGCGCGGTTCCGCGTCATGCGGAATAATGCGCCGATGAAGCATGTCACCTCATTTTCGTTTGCGGAAGTATCGTCCGTTGATACGCACGAACTGCACGATCAGGGCGGTCGCGAAGCCAAATTTGCGGCCTGTCAGGTAGATCGTTCCCGTCAGCGCGCCCAAGGTCGCACCGATGAGGTCGGCCAGCAGGTCGCCCATCGTATCGTTCAAACCGGATTTCTGCATCGTCAGGCCGAAGGTGTGATCCATCGTAAACTCGAACAGCTCCCACATGACACCAAGCGTGATGGCCACGCAGGCGGCAATCAGTGTCAGCGCCCAGATCGGCGCAGCGAAACGGGCCCCCTCAAACAGCATGAGCACGAACAGGAAGCCCGCCATGCCCAAACCCGTGGCGGCGACGGTGTGCAGCGCGATGTCCCACCACCAGATACGCTCGTACATGTCGAACGCCTCCCCAAGCAGAAGCGAGGCCGTCAGAAAGCCGGCCAGTGCCAACACGAAGGGCAGGGGAAGCACGATCTGGAACCGGGCGGCCAAAACCAATGGGGCCACCGTCAGGGCCAAGGCCAGAGTGGACACCGCAGCGAGGATCGGTCGATCCACGACCAGCGCCGTCACGGCAAGCAGCGCGAAAGCGATCCAGACACCGACGATCACGCGGCGTCGCAAACGGGGGCGCAGCCTCCCGGGCTCGTCCGGCTGGCCAGCTACAATATCCGCAAGGCCGTTGGGCTGGACTGGCGGCGGAACCCCGCGCGGATCCTCCGGGTGGCAGACGATATCGGTGCCGACGTCCTGGCGTTGCAGGAGGCCGACAAGCGGCTGGGCCTGCGCCCCTCTGCCTTGCCGCCGGGCCTGTTGGCAAGGTCGGGCTGGCGACATGTGCCGGTCGGGCCGGGTGCGAACCTCGGGTGGCATGGTAATGCGATCTTGCTGGCCCCCGGCTCCAGACTGTTGTGGTCCGAGGCCATCGATTTGCCGGGGCTTGAGCCGCGCGGGGCCCTGCTTGCGGGGATCGAGGCACGGGGCCGGTCCCTGATCGTGGCGGCGGTGCACCTTGGGCTGATGCGGCGGCACCGGCGCAGTCAACTGACCGCCCTGGCCGATCGCCTTCGGGGGCACAAAGGGCCGATCATCGTCGCGGGGGATTTCAATGAATGGTCCCGCAGCGCTGGCCTGGAGCCCCTGACTGAAGAGTTCGATATCCACACGCCGGGCCACAGCTTCCATTCCGCGCGGCCCCTTGCCGGATTGGACCGTTTCGCCGTGCGCCACGGCACACGCCTTCACGGCGGCGGCGTTCTCGATACGCCCGAGGCACGGCGCGCCTCGGATCATTTGCCGATCTGGGCCGACCTCGACCTGACCTGATGCAGGATTATTATCTCCTGACTTCATGCGGAGAAGAGTACAGGCACCTTGGAATGTTCGACAAGGCCGCCGGTCGTGGCCCCCAGGAAGAAGGCATAGGTGCGCGAGTGGCCATAGGCCCCTGCGACGATCATGTCAGCGCCGACTTCATTCGCTTCATGGATCAGCATCTCGGCAACGGATTTTCCGTGCGGCACGCGGTGGGTCATCGTGACGTTGTGGCCATGGTGCGCCAATGTCGTACTTATGTCGGTCATGGCACTGTCTCGCAACTCGTCCACTTCGTCCCCAATATGCACGATGTGGATATCCGCCCCTTTATGAAGCAGCGGCAGCATGTCGAAAGTAGCCCGTGTGGATTCCCGCGTGCCCGCGTGGCCCAGCACGATGCGTTTGCCGACCGTCTCACCCATGCCTTCCTCGGGGATCAGCAGAACCGGCCGTCCGCCGTCTCGGATCACGCGGTCCAGAGCATAGCGCTGATCGGCCCGATCATAGGCCTTGTCCGGCCGTCCCATGACCACAAGATCCATGGCGCGTGCGCTGTCGATCATACGATCAGATGCAGCTGTCGCATCCGCCCGAACAAACCGCCATTCGGCATTGACGCCCCTGCGTTCGGTGACAGACCGAAACACTTTTTCGATCGCCTCACCCTCCTCGCGCTGCGCGATGTTGAATGTCTCGAAAGTCGGGCCGGGTACGTGCATGGCGATGCCGGGATAGATGACGACTGCCTCCATCGTGTGTTGCCCCACGAGATGCGCGTCAAAGCGTTCTGCCAACGCTGATCCTGCCTCGGACAGACGCGCGGCGGAAGGTTCATTGAGCAGGCAGGTCAGGATGCTGCGGATGGTCATGGCGCTCTCCATAGGTGTTTCGGAAACGCTAGCACCGCCGCACGCGCGGCTTCTTGACAAGGATCAAGAGGTTGCCGGGCCGGATGAAGTACCAAGCACAAGATCATCCAGCTTTCGGAGAACTTCAGATGACGTACAGGTTTCTGACTGCAAGCGCTGTGGCCTTGGCGGTCGCGGCAGCCGCTGTCCCAACCACTGCAGAGCAATTCGGCACGACCGTCGGAGGCGACCGCTTGGTGAGTGGCGCGCGCGTTGAGGAGGCGCAGAACGTGCTACGTGATCTTCTGGTTTCGGGGGCACAGATCGTCACCCGCGGTCAGGTGGCTGAGGACGTCCATGCTGCAGGTTTTTCCATCGACGTCGAGGGGCGGACCGGGGGTGATGTCACGGCGGCTGGCGCGCGCGTGCGACTGGATGGTGAGGTCGGCGGCGACGTGACCCTTTCGGGTTTCATCGTCACGCTGGACACCGGCACCGACATCGCGGGAAACGCCCGCCTGTTCGGCGGGACGGCGACATCGCGGGGTTCGGTTGACGGTTCGCTGGTGGTCGTCGCGTCGGAGGTGTTTCTGGATGGCCCCGTCGGAGGCGACGTTCGTATCCTTGCGGACACGCTTAGCTTCGGGCCAGACGCGCGGGTGGACGGACAGTTGACCCTTGCCCTGCCCGAGGAGATTACCGTTCCGCCCGATGTCGCCACCGCCGGACGCGTCAGCTACGAATACATCGAGGGCGGAACCTGGAATAACTATGACGAGATGGGCTGGGAGGGCATGCGCGGTCAGCCTTCGGCCGCGACGATCGGCGGGGGCTACCTCCTGATGCTGGCGTTCCTTTTGGCCACCGGGGCGACATTCCTTGCGCTCATGCCGAATGGCGTCGCGAATATGCGGCGGATGGCATTGAACCGACCCGGCCTGACCATCCTGACGGGCGGACTGGGGATTTCGGCGCTGATCGGGGTTATCCCGGTTGCGATACTGACGGTCATCGGCATCCCGCTTGTTCCGATTGCCGTCCTCGCCGTGATCCTGGCCTGGATTCTGGGATACTTGCTTGGGGCTTACGTCCTGGCGATGGCTATCGCGCAGGCGGCGGGTCTGGGCGACAGTCCGAGTTTTCTGGTGCGTCTGGCCGTGCTGGCCGCGGCGGTGACGGGTATGGCGCTTTTGAATTTCATTCCCTTCGTGGGCTGGGTCCTGAATGTGTCGCTCGTGTTCCTGGGCGTCGGTGCCATGACCGAGGGCGTTCTGCGCTGGGCGATGCCTAACGTTGGTCCGGACGACGGCGACGAGATGATGAAATCCGAAAGCGGAGATTGACCGATGACCGAACTTTCAATTCCTCCCCAAGGGCTGCGCATCCTGATGGACCAACTGCGCGCCCTGAGCGTCAACGACACCCCACCCGAGGAAGGTGGGCACGATATGCGCCGAGACGAATTGCAGGCAGAAATCGAGGCCTTGGACAGAGACCAGCAGCATGAGTTGGTCGCGCTTCTGTGGATAGGTCGGGGTGACTTTTCCCAAGACGAGTGGGAAGAGGCCGTGGCCCTCGCACGCGAGCGGCACGTCGGGCCTTGTTTCGATTACGTGATGACGCATCCAATGGCCGCGGACGAGCTGGCCGCCGGTCTGGAAGAAATCGGACACGAAGACCCGCTGCGCGATGAGCCATAGCACCGCCGCAGGTGGCATCAGAAACAGCAACAGAGCTGCCGCGCAGCGCCGGTGCATCAGTTTTTCCCGTCGCCGGTCATTGCGCGACGACGAAGAGAGTGCCCGGACTGCCTGCATATTGCCTGCAAACCACCGGCGGAACGGTCGGCGAACGGACACGGATGAGCCAACTGGTCAAGCCGCAGGATATTCTGCCCAGGCCGCCACAACACGCTATCCGTGTGCCGCGACGGAAGATCTGACGGCAAGACGGGCACGGCGGCGGCGTCCACCTGGGGCCGGTCTGCTTGGTCAAAAAGCACCTTGGTCATGGTCGCTTTGGTGCCGCGCGAGACCCAATACGCAAGTCGTTCACAGGGATTTATCGCGCGACCGATCTGATGCAAGGTCGACATTGTAACCGTGGCAACCGGAAGGGGGGCATACGTGGACGATGTTGATCCCTTAAGGGCCCCGCCCCTGGACAAGGTCCTTGAGACGTTGATCAAACGGTCAGAATCCGGGCAGGACGTGAGACTTCGGGATATGCTCGATCTGACAGGCAGCCGGGTTCATGGCATCCTGATCCTGCTGCTGGCCTTGCCCGAGGCTGTTCCATTGCCGTTGCCCAGCATCGGCGCGGTCCTGGGGGTGCCGTTGATCCTGATCTCGGGTCACCTTGCTCTCTACGGCGAGCGGATGACCCTTCCCGCGAAGCTCCTGAATCGGCGTGTGCCGGGGCGGGCACTAGCCGTGATGGGCAAATATGGACGTCCGGTGCTGCGTTGGATGGAGCGGTTGTCCCGATCACGAATTCCGTTTGTCGCCAACCGGGAGCGTATGATCGGCTTGCTGGCGGCGGTGATTTCGTTCTTGCTGTTTTTGCCGATCCCGTTCGTCAACGTACCTCTGGCAATGATCCTGTCGGTGCTGGCCTGGGGCATGGTGCAGCGCGACGGCTTGTTCGTTCTGATCGGAGTCGCCGCGACTGTGGCGCTGGCCTTGCTGGCGATGCTGGTTGGTATGGCCGCGCTAGAAGCGCTGGACCGTGTTCTTGAGTGGTAGAAAGGCTTTCGCCCGATCACGACAATATGCGACGCGTTGTGCAGGGGCCTCGGTGAATGGGACTGTCGCCGAGGCAGGACCGTGTGCGGCATCCCTTACTAGGACAAAGTCTGCGACCGGCCCCGGCGGAATACGCGTATCCAAGTTCCCGGTTGATCAGCCGGTTTCGATGCGAAATGCAGCCACAACAGGAGCAGCCATCTGTTTGGGGAAAGGTCGGATATGTGCCCGCGATGGTATCTTCGCAGCAGCTGCCAAACCACTCCCGACAGGCCCGTCAGCGCCCGCTCAAAAGCCGCCTGACGCAATTGGGTGGTGATCGCAGGAGCCGACCGCAAAGCAAGGGGTACCGGGCCAGCGTCGCATATCCCTTGGCCCTCTCGGCTTCTGCTGGCGCGCGCGGGTCCGTTGCCGGTCACTCAATTGCAGGTTCGAGCGCTGGCGATCCGCCGGCTCCGGAGGCGGGGCAACGTCTGGCGTCCCTCGTGCAGTCGCCGCGCCGCTTGCCGGAAGCTGGTACACGCCGACAAGGTCATTGAGGCCTTGCCGCGCATACCGGGATGGCGATGTCCTGCCCGCCGCAATGGTTCAGGACCCATGTACGGCGGGAGGTCTGCGCAGACGACTTGCGTCAGTCCCTTTGCGAGGCGGGGTGACTTTGCAGGAACGAGCGCAGGTCGGTGACCTGTTTCGCGTCCAGCGAGACATAGACAAGGCCCATGTTCGTCCGCTCCGTCACCATTTCACCGGGATAGGGCAGATAGCTGAGTTCGCGCGACCCGAAGGAAGGCGAGGCCGTGCCGACCTGCCATTCCGTCGTGAGCTTCACATCCACCAGTTTCATCGACGGCCCGCCACCGGGCGCTGATATTTCAAGCGGCACGCCGGCGATGCGCAGGTAGGACATTTTGTCCTTGGCTGAGACAAAGCCTTCGATGAACTGCTCGGTCAGGACCTGAAGTTCGGCGGCGTCGTCCGCTTCGTGCATGTGGCTGTGCAGATGATCGGCATCGCCATGGGAATGGTTATGGCCGATGTGCCCGTGGTCGTGTGTGTGCCGGTGCCCGTGGTCGTGACTGTGATCATGTGGCATTGGACCACCGCTTTCCTTCGAATTCGCCGTGGGGAATGGTCACGGGCTTGTCCATGTGCCGCTTGTGCGCGCCCATTTTACCCGATGCGACAAGGCTTCCCAGTACGTCCACGATGACGCGCGTTCCCATCAGCGCCGTAATCTCCGACTGGTCATAGGGCGGTGCGACTTCGACAAGTTCCATGCCGCAGATGCCTTCGGCGGCCACGCGGGATACAAGGCCCAACGCTTCGCGCGGCAGGAAACCGCCCGGTTCGGGCCAGCCGGTTCCCGGCACGAAGCCGCAGTCGATGCTGTCGATGTCGAACGAAAGGTAGACCATGTCGACCCCGTCCCACGCCATTTCCAGCGCCATCTCGGCGGTGCGGTCGATACCCATCTTCTCCATGTCGCCCATGGTGATGATGTTCGTCTCGCGGTCGCGCGCGACCTTCACCGCGTCGCGGGGCACCTGCCAGCCGCCGATGCCGATCTGGACAAGGTTCTTGGCCGGAACATTCGGAAGATTGGTCGAGTGGAACCACGGCGTCGTGTGCATCCGCTCGTCCAGGTCCTTTTCCTGAATGTCGGCGTGGCGGTCGAAGTGAATGATCCCGATTTTTTTCGACGTGCATTGCGCGATACCGCGCACGCAGGGAAAGCCGATGGAGTGATCGCCACCGATCATGATCGGCAGGGAACCCGATGAGGCGACGTGGCTGACCGCGCGACTGACTTGATCGAAGGTTTTCTCGATATTCGCGGGGATGGTGAAGACATCGCCCGCGTCACACAGCGTCATCTGCTCGCGCAGATCGACCGCCATCTCGTAGTTGTAGGGCGTGTAGAGCGCGCTGATCTTGCGCACGCCCTGCGGCCCGAAGCGCGTGCCCGCGCGGTAGGTCGTGCCCCCGTCAAACGGAACGCCCAGTACGGTGGCATCGTAGTCGCCCACCTCGGTCACGTCTTCGGCGTAAGGAGCCTTGAGGAAAGTGTTGATGCCCGCGTAATGCGGCAGCTCGCCGCGTGCGAAGGTGGGGATCGACTTGTCCTCGATGCTGTCGGCCCCCGTCAGGCCCATGCGCAGGGCCCATTTCTTCTCCTGCTCCCAACCGCTTCCGGGGATGTCGGCCTCGGCCTGCATGGCCTTCCAGCCGCGCAACTGGCTCAGGTCGGGGTGGTGGTGGCGGCGGGTATCGACACCCATGTCCTGCGGGTTGTGGGACCGGCTGCGGTCACGCGGGTTGAAGATCATCGAGTTCCTCCTGAAGTGTCTGGAATGGGATGCCGCCATTGCGAGCATCGAAGTCATAGGTGATGGTTGCCCCGTTCAGGCTTGGATCCTGCGGGTCCCAGCGGGTCTTGTCGAAAACCAGCACGCGGTCGCCCAGTTTGAACGCCTCCTCAAGGTCATGGGTGACCATAAACACCGTCATGCCGGTCTCGGCCCGCAGATCGGTCAAGAACGCATGCATTGAAAGCCGTGTGCCTGGATCCAACGCGCCGAAAGGTTCGTCCAGCAACAGCACCTTGGGCCGTGCCATCAAGGCCTGGGCGATCGCCAGCCGCTGCTGCATCCCGCCCGAGAGGGTGGCGGGGTACTGACCCGCCACGTGATCCAGTCCGACGCGGGCCAGCGTTTCGTCCGCACGGGTCAATGCCGCGCGACGCTCTGCCCCCCAGAAGCGGCCCCATCCCCGGCGCAGGCTTTCGCCAGCAACGATATTCTCGCGAACGGTCATGTGTGGAAAAACGGAATAACGCTGAAAAACGATGCCGCGATCTAGTCCTGGCTCGCGCGCCGGCGGGGCACCGGCGATGCTAATGGTGCCGCGGGTGGGCTCCTCCTGCGCTAAGAGCAGGCGCAGGAAGGTGGATTTCCCGCAGCCGGAGGCCCCCACGATGGAGATGAACTCCCCTTCTGCGACCGATACGTTCACGCGCTCCAGGATCGGTCGGCGGTCATAACTCTGGAACAGGTTCGCGACGGTGACAAAGCTCACATCCCGTCCTCCGCCCAAGGAAAGGCACGGCGTGACAGGTGGCGCAGCAGGCGGTCCATGATGAAGGCTAATATTGTTATCCAGATTACATAAGTCAGGATGACATCCATCGCCAGATAGCGACGCACGAGGAAGATGCGATAGCCAAGCCCCGCGTCAGCCGCGATGGCTTCGGCCGCGATCAGGAACAGCCAGGCCGGACCCAGCGACAGGCGCACCGCCTGTATAAGACGCGGCATCAACTGCGGCAGGGCCACGCGCATGGCGATGACCCAGCTGGACGCGCCCAGGGTCTGTGCTTTCACGATCAGTTCCTGCGGAACTTCCAGCACGCGTTGGGACAGGTCGCGGATCAGGAAGGGCAGGGTGCCCACCACGATCAGGACGACTTTCGACAACTCCCCCAGCCCGAAAACGATGAACAGGATCGGGAGAAGTGCCAGCGGCGGGATCATCGAGATCACGGCAACAAATTGCTCCAACAGGCTGCGCGCCATTGGCAGCAGTCCGATAGCCAGCCCGAAGACCAACCCGACAAGTGCGGATATCCCGATACCAAGCGCAAGACGTTGCAGGCTGGCCCATGTGTCTTGCCAGAACAGGATGTCGCCGCTGCGCCGATCAGCTTCGGTCATCAGGCGGATGGCCGTCCCCCAGACTTTTTGAGGGGCTGGTAACAGCTTGTCTGCCGGATTTGCGGTCAGCCGGATGTCCGACCCGACGGCGTAAGCCACGAAGATTGCAACGAATGGCAAAAGCATCAGGGCGACGCCCAAAAGGCGGCCGGGCTTTATGTTTATCAATCGCATGACAGGCGGCCCGTCCCGATCCCGGGGCAGGCCTCTCCCCTAGTTCACAGCGCGCCGTCGGCGGCCATCTGCATATAGGTCGTGTCATAACGGAACATGACGTTGCCGGCGTCGCCCGTGACGGTGCCATCGGGGTATTCCACGCCTACGAAGTCGGCCGAGGGCGCGCCTTCGCCCAGGATCCCCTTGTCGAACAGGAACTCCGCCACGCTGGTCATGGTTACCGGCAATTCGGTACCTTCGGTAAAGCTTACGGCGGCGGCCGGGTCAAAGAACATCTCGGTCGAGGCCAACTGCGCCTGGTATCCCGCCAGATCAGTGCCCGAGGCTTCGGCCATGGCCGTCAGCACGTCTTCATCGCCCGACGCCATCAGGCCCATAACCTCGTACCAGGCCCCGACCATCGCCTTGCCAAAGTCTGGGTTTGCGGCCAGCGTTTCGGTATTGACGACCATCAGGTCAATGATCTCGCCCGGGATGTCGGAGCTGTCGAACAGCATGTTGGCCGATGGACCTTCCATGATCGCAGAGACCAGCGGGTTCCAAGTCACGACCGCTTCCACGTCGTCGGTTGCAAAGGCCGCGATCATATCCGCGTCGGACGTGTTTATCACGCCGTCGAGATCGGATTCTGCGAGCCCCACGCTGTCCAGACCGCGTGCCAGCAGATAATGCGAGACCGACAGTTCGACCAGGTTCACCGGCTTACCTGCCAGGCTGGTCAGATCGCCTTCGCCCTTTAGGATAACGGCATCGTTGCCGTTGGAATAATCCCCAACGATGAGGGCCGTGGTGTCCACGCCGCCGCCAGACGGGATCGAGAGCGTGTCCATGTTCGTGGCCGACACCCCGTCAAATGCACCGGCGGTGTATTGGTTTATCGACTCGATGTAATCGTTGATCTGCACGATCTCGACGTCGATGCCGTACTTGTCGGCCCATTTGTCCATGATGCCACTGTCTTCAAGATAGCCCCATGGCATCCAGCCGACGTAGATCGACCAAGCAACCCGGAAGTCGGTCTTCTCTTGCGCGTGGGCGGTGGAAGCAAGGCACAGGGCCATCGCGGTCAGTGTCGTGAGATTTTTCATTTTCGGTCCCCATCAGTTCAAGAATGGAATGACCGCGTCAGGGCAGAAACGGAGCGCGGGCCAAACCTGCGCAGTAGCCTCCCGGGATTTTGCCCCGCCGTGTACCGCACGGTCTTTCGCCGAGCGGTGATATCTCTTGGACCAGACCCTGCAATGAGGCGGAACCCTAGACATCCTGCATCTTGATTAACCGGACTCTGGCACCGCAGTACAAAAACATTCTGATCGTGAGGGATGAAAAAGCCGCGGAGTGCCTGTTTTTTACGCAAACAGAACGAAGCTGCCTATAGTTGAGAGCATGGCGACATCGACGACGTTATCCGCGCGCCCGGTAATAGGATTTAACGGCCCGTCTTGACGGCAACCGGGGCTGTTCATAGCCGCCGCCCCAAAGCCATGAGATGACTTCGGAGCGAGATTTGTTCGGAAGGGCCAATGAGAAGTAAAACTGTCGCTGGTGTGCACTAGTGGACTGTCAACACGGGGCAATGCGCGTGGGTCGTCAGCTTTTGTGAAACACTTCCCATCAGCAAGCCCTGCAATGTTCCAAGGCCGCGGCGTCCGGCCACGATCAGATCGGTGCCCGTCTTCTCTGCATGAGCCAGAATGGCCTCGGCCGGGCTGCCTTGAAGAGCCTGCGCAGACGCGGAGTCGCAACCAGCTTCCTTAGCGATGCTGGCAGCCCGCGCGAGCGTTTCTTGAGATCGCTTTTTTGTTTCATCGTCATGCACACGGATTTCCACAGCGCCAGCGCCCATCGCGATCGCGGTTGTCTCGACCTCTGGCACATGCGCGATTTCCAGTTTCGCCTGATACTTCTGCGCAAGATCCGCAGCTACACGCAGCGCATGGTCTGCGTGATCCGATCCGTCGAAAGAAACCAGGATTTTCTTGAACATGACAGTATACTCCTTGTGTGTGAGCAGACTATGCGACCGCCATTGGCAGTAAATCCTTGATTGAAATCAATTCATAATTTGTGGTGTCGGGTGTGTTGCAGCGGATTTTACCCTTGGATCTATTGTAGCCGACAGAAGTGGGCCCTGCCGCAATCGAAATTCGTGGCAGCCCTTAAAGCTCAGCGGGCCCGTCTCCGGCATCAGATCAGGAGCACTGAGGGCGTCAAAGACGGACTGTGATTGAACGTCGGATTTGGGACAGCTCATGCGGGCGGAGGCATGGGGACGGTGCGCCTCGTCGAAAAAATACCCGCCTGCTGTTCGATTGAGGATGCGGGGCTCGTTTCAACTGACACATCTTGTCAGTTGGCGTGGCCTAGTTAGCCCAAATCATCTAACAAGGGTTCAGGAGCATCCAATGCCGAAACACATCATTGAAACCGTAATGTTCAAGCTGAACGAGGGCGTCACGCGTGAAGACTTCGCGCAGGCGGCCCAGTCAATGAGCGCCTATGTTACCGGCTGTGCGGGCTTCATCGCGCGCAGGCTGTCCTGCGAAGAGGATGGCACTTGGATCGAGCATATCGAATGGACTGACATGGATGCGGCCAAGGCTGCTGCGGCTGGTCTGGGGACGGATCCCGGCAATGCGGAATGTCTGAGCGCGATCGACGGCTCGTCCGTCAAGATGAGCCACTCCGAGCTGGAAATCTCGGTCAACTGATGCGCCATGCGACGCAGTGAGCGGCTTGCGGAAATTGTGGAGATCGTCCGGGACGGACGGCTCCACTTGGCCCGCGATATCGCTGACGCGTTGGAGGTGTCTTTGCGGACAATCTACCGCGACATCGACACGCTCGCTGCAAGCGGTGTCCCGATAGATGGTGAGCGCGGCGTCGGTTACATCCTGCGTGAACCGGTATTCCTGCCGCCCATGGCGCTTTCACTGATCGAACTGGAGGCGCTCAGCCTTGGAATGGCGATTGTGCAGGAGGCGGCCGACGAGGAATTGCAGTCCGCTGCGCGCTCCTTGCTGGGCAAGGTCGGCGATCATGCCTCAAACCGACGCCGCGCGCCAAAATCTTGGGGGTTTGGTGTCTACGCTTTCGAATGTGCGCAAGAGGGCTTCAAGCATATGCCCCTTTTGCGTCGTGCCATTCGGGATCGGATGAAACTGCGTATCGCGTATCGTTCACTGACCGAGCAGAGCAGCGAGCGGGTCATCCGTCCGTTGCAAGCGGACTACTGGGGACGCGTTTGGACCTGCTCGGCGTGGTGCGAGTTGCGCGGTGGTTTCCGAGCTTTCCGCATTGACCGGATGCTGACCGTTGAGACGACAGGCAAGCATTTTGAACCCGAGCCGGGTAAGACTATTGAGGACTATTTAAAACATGTTGATGACCAAATGGAACGGGATCGAGTCCGTTCATGAATATCTCGTCACGACGTTGAGCGATGTCGTGCCCAAGCCCGCTTGGGGCGAGACGTCATATTTCTACAATCCCGGCTTGCAGTTAAAGTCGGGGACCTACTTCGCAACCATCAAAGAAAGAGATAGCCAAAACGATAACGCCTCTGCATTGAATCGTCCTGGCGTCTGGCGGCTCAATATCGGTGTCAGCAAGAAGTGCTATCTTTCCCACTTTGGCCCGCCACCGCCGCGTCCCGGCAAGGGCGGCGTCGTAGAGGGGCCTTGGGACTTTACCGCATTGGATCGTATTACACCGCATCCGATTTACAGATGGATGTCATGGATAGCGGTCCTGAGTCCGACGGCGGGTACTTGGGTCAAGTGTCAGACGCTATTGGCCGACGCACATTCCAGAGCGCAGATCACCTTTGAAAGGCGTTTGAAAAGCCTGGACCGAGAGTGAACGTAGCGATTACGGGCGGTTCAAATCGACCGCCCACTTTCGACCTTTGGCCACGACGAATTGGATGGCATCAAAGTCACGCGTCCTGAACGCCGTCGTAGAGGCCTAATGCTTCAAGGGTGGTTTTTGCCGTCAACCAAAGCTCCTCTTCGTCGTGCAGGGCTGTGGCAAAGGCGTTCAGTCCTATCAAAAGGTTTTGCAGCGCCAATGCCTTGGCGTGCACGTCCGTCTCGGCGTCCAGTTCACCGCTCTCGACCGCGATCTTCAGCAATTTTTCAAATCGGGCCGCACCTCCTAGAACAGCGTTCGTGATCATCGCGCCAAGTTCCTCATGCGTGCCGCCCAGCTCGGTCAGGCTATTGATCACAAGGCATCCGCGACCCTTTCGATTGCTGGCGCGGGCCGCGCAAACGGCCCGAAATGTCCAGGTCAGCAGTTCAAGAATACGGGTGTCCGGAAGGACCTCATTCAAGGCCGCATCGGGCGATTGCACGAAGTACACGGCCAATGCCTCCTTGAACAGGTCTTCGCGGGACCCGAAGGCGTTATAGAAACTTGACCGCGTTATGCCGAGCGTCTCCGAGATCGCCTTGACGGACGTCGCCTCGTAGCCGTTGCTCCAGAACTCCTGCATCGCGGTCTCGATTGCCGCTCCGCGGTGAAAACTTGACGGTCTCCCCAATTCGGCACTCCTTCACAAACTTATTATGTACACCTATGGACAATATGTCTGAGTCAGTTTTATACATAGATGTACAACTTAGATCAGGTCAAGGAGAACCAGCAGTGACAGCCTTTTTCGTATCCCGTATCAAAGTGAACGACCCAACCAAGATGCAAGAGTATGCGGCGGCAACCGGCCCGACGATCGCCGCGCACGGTGGCAAGCTTGTGCTGCGCGGCGCATCCTCGGCGACGTTGATCGGCGACGAGGCGAAACAGCACATGACGAGCGTGGTGCAGTTCCCCGATCTTGACGCATTGAACGCATGGTTCAACTCCCCCGATTACCAACAACATGCGCGCCTGCGGGATGAAGCCGGCGAAATGCAGTTCGTCTCGTATCAGGCTCCTGCCGCCTGATCCCTTCCAAACCTGAAAACCCAACATAACCGGTACGCGATATCGCCCCGGACTGGAGAGATTATGTCCAATTTCCTGAGACCATCCGCCCTCGCAGCGCTCCTCGCAGTGTCGTTCAATGCCGTTCACGCGCAAGAATCCGGACCCCGATTGCCCGCTGTCACGGTGTCGGAAGAGTTGACCATCGCGCGCCAAGAGATCCCCGTGCTTGAAACGACCATGTCCTATCTGGAGGAGGGGAAGGGCGATCCCGTTGTCTTCTTGCACGGCAATCCCACGTCGGCGTATCTTTGGCGGAATGTAATCCCGTTTGTCAGCGCGACACATCGTGCGATTGCGCCCGACCTGATCGGAATGGGGCACTCAGGCAAGCCCGATCTCGACTATACCTTTCAGGATCATGCGCGGCACCTCGACGCCTTCGTCGATGCGTTGGGCCTGACCGAAATCACATTGGTCGGTCACGACTGGGGGGCGGCACTGGCATGGGATTTCGCCCGTCGCCATCCGGACATGGTTGTCCGCCTGGCCTTTATGGAGGGCCTCCTGCCACCCGCGTTCCCCCAGGCCAGCTATGAAGCGATGGGGGAGGAGATGGGGGACATGTTCCGAGACATGCGCGACCCCGAGCAAGGCCGCCAGATGATCATGGAGGATAACATGTTCGTCGAAGGTATCTTGCCGATGATGGTCAACCGTCCGCTGGGCGACGCCGCCGCCGCGGAATATCGTGCGCCGTATGAAACCGTCGAAAGCCGTCTGCCGACTTGGATGTGGCCCCGCGAAGTGCCTATCGGTGGTGAGCCGACGTCCAGCGTGCAACTTCTCAATGACATCGGCACCTTCATGGGTGAGACCGAGATGCCGGTTCTGTTGGCCTATGCCGAGCCGGGCGCTCTTGTACCGCCACAGGCGGTGCCCTTCTACACGGGCCTGATTGATGACCTTGAAACAGCCTTCGTCGGTCAGGGGCTTCACTTCATTCAGGAAGATCAACCAGTCGCTATTGGTCGCGCGATTTCGGACTGGCTTCGCCGAAATTGACAGGCCCGGGGCGCGCCAACGGCGCGCCCTTTCGCTGGGTCGCCGGGCTGTCCCGAGTGACGGCCCAGGCCGGGGTGCCGGCGCATTTGCCTCCATGGAACACCGGCCACCTATCTTGCCATGTTGTCCATGTCAGTGGGCGGGACCGAAACCATCCCCAACGCGGTGACTGCGGCGGGGATGAGCGTCAGGGGACGCGGGACCTTGCGTGTGAGCAGCAGCGAAAGCAGCACCATGGCAATCGGAATTTCGATGACGACGACGACGACAATGAGGAGCAGCGTCTCGGAAACTTCATTGGCGAGCAGCGTTTCGAGATATGATTTCCTAGCCAGTTGATGAATGTCGCGAAACTGCACGTTGAGAGGGTATTCGCTTCGAGTTTTCTCAAGCGGCGGTCGTTCTTGTTGGGCTATAGTCGCGTGTGCACATCCATTCGACCGTATGCCTTGGCATCAATTGGCCGGACGGCGCGCGACGATAAACGGGCTCATCCGCTTGGCATCGAAGTATGTGCTCCGCTCAACCGTGAAGCCCGCTGCGCCCAGAAGCGCGACAAGCTCATCACGACTCAGGAACGTAAGTCTTGGGGCGATACCGATTGCGCTGAGAATGCGCACCATCACGCGCATCGGTGGGTTCAGGTGTTTCAGGCAGACCGTTTTCGAGATGAAGATACCGCCGGGCTTCAATTGCCGGTAGGAACGTTCCAGCACTTCGGACACATCTCGCACGACATGGAGAAGGCTGAAGGCACAGATGGCTTCGAATTTGGTCGCCTCGGGCATTTCCAACGCGTCGGCGTGTTTAAACGTGACGTTGGCCGGTGCATCGGGCCCAAGCTTGGCCTGCGCGATCTCGACCATGCCACGCGCGCCGTCGGTTGCCGTATAATGTGCGACCCTGGGTGCCAATCGCAACGCCGTTGTGCCGGTGCCGCAGCCGATCTCCAGAACCAGATCACTTGTTCTCAAAAGCGCGGCGACCGCAGACAGGGATTTCTCATAGGCGACAGGGTCAGAGATGGGTTTCCGGGCGTATTTCGGCGCAACTCGGTCCCAAAACCTTATCGATGGGCGAGAAGTGGGTGAGCTTAGCATAGTGGGCCTTTCTTCTGTCGCAGCCTATGTCGGCATACGCAAACGGAAGGTCTATTGTGGAATTTCGTCCAACTGCTATACGCCAACGCATGAACTGGCCGGCAATATCCTTTGATTGGAACCATGTGCGGGCATTTCTTGCCACCGCCGAGGAAGGATCGTTCAGCGGTGCCGCAAGGGCATTGAATTCGACGCAGCCAACGATCGGCCGGCAGATTTCGGCGCTCGAAGAAATACTTGGCGTAACGCTCTTCGAGCGCAGCGTCAGGGGGTTGGACATTACCGAGTCGGGCAGTGACTTGTTAGATCATGTCAAGGCAATGGCCGAAGCGGCGACGCTGATCTCGATGGTGGCCGATGGCAAGTCGCAGTCTGTGACGGGAGACGTCTTCGTCACCGCGACCGATCTGGCGTCGGCTGCGATCCTGCCCGAATTACTCGCACCGTTGCGGAAAACGGCACCGGGGGTGCGCGTGCACCTCGTATGTTCGAGCGATCTTCGCAATCTTGCGAAGCGTGAGGCGGATATCGCCATCAGACATGTCCGCCCCGATCAGCCGGACCTCATCGCGCGACATATCGGCGACTTCCGCGCGAACCTCTACGCGGCAACCAGCTATCTTGATCGGGCTGGCCGACCGCGAACGCCGCTCGACCTTGCCGATCATGCGTTCGTTGGCGGCACCAATCCCGAGCATCTGGTCGCGACATATGCCGACATGGGGATCCCCGTCCGCCCCGAGAGTTTCGTCATGTCAACGGACAGTGGCGTTGTTGCTTGGGAGCTGGTGAAATTCGGCTACGGCATTGCCATGCAACCCGAGGTTCTGGGTGAGGCCGCGCCGGGCGTGGAGAAAGTGTTTCCTGACTTTCCCTCGGTGCAGTTCCCGATCTGGCTCGTCACACATAGAGAATTGAAGACAAACCGTCGGATTCGGCTGGTATTCGATCTTCTCGCGCGGGGTCTGGCCGAGAAAGTCTCGGCGGTGTCGTCGGGGTCATCTATCCAAGGCTGACTCTGTCGATGGTTTCGCGTGGGGGCGGGGCCGTCTAAACAAGAGAGGCTGTCGGTGCGGGCGCATGGTCGATGCCTGAACTCAAGTCCCCGGCATCTAAGCGCCAAATCGTGCGGTCGATCGGGGGTTTCTCCAACCGAGAAGAACGGGCGTTTCAGCCGACCAGGCGACGGCCCGAAACGTCGTTTGAACTGGACCCGGTATTCATCGGAAGAAAGCTTGCTTATATACTGGGTAACATACGTTCTGTCTGTGAAATGAGTCGTCGAAAAATGAGGGAAAATGGGGGGCTTCGGGCTTATTGCTGCGTAATAAATTGACCCACAAGCGACTGAAGATAAATTATAATGCTGAAAACTCAACACGCTAGGCTATCCGTTGCACCCATGATGGACTGGACCGACCGGCATTGCCGTGCGTTCCATCGTGTCTTGTCGCGACAAGTGTTGCTTTACACCGAGATGGTCACCGCGGCCGCTTTGATCAGGGGAGGGGCCAGGCATCTGTTGGACTTCGACACCAGAGAACATCCGGTCGCCCTGCAATTGGGTGGAAGTGACCCAGCTGAATTGGCCGAGGCCACGCGGATGGGCGTCGACCGAGGCTACGCGGAAGTCAATCTGAACGTCGGATGCCCTTCGGACCGGGTTCAGTCGGGGTCATTCGGCGCGATCCTTATGGAAACACCGGTGTTGGTGGCGGATTGCCTGCGTGCGATGGCTGACGCGGCGGGTTCGGTTCCGGTCACCATGAAGTCCCGCATCGGTGTGGACGAGCAGGAGGCGGAACAGGTGCTTCCCGACCTGTTGGCGCGGATGGGCGATGCCGGTGTGCGCCGTGTGCAGATCCATGCCCGCAAGGCGTGGTTGCAAGGACTGTCCCCAAAGGAAAACCGAGATATTCCGCCGCTCGACTACTCGTTGGTCCATGCGATGAAGGCCCGTTTTCCCGAATTGCACATTTCGATTAATGGCGGGATCGCGACACTGGATGAAGCCGTTGAGCAGTTGAAACATGTAGATGGCGTGATGATCGGGCGCGCGGCGTACCACGATCCGGGCAATGTCCTGCTTTCCGCCGATAGCCGGGTCTTTGGCCAGCCGTGTCCGCAAGCGGATCGCGTGGCAGCGGCCATGGCCATGGTGCCGCACATCAAGGCGCATCTGGCCGACGGTGGCAAGCTGAACCAGGTGACGCGACATATGCTGGGGCTTTTTGGCGGCTTGCCGGGGGCTCGTGGCTGGCGGCGCACTCTGTCCGAAGGCGCGGCAAAGCCCGGGGCAGGGGCCGACGTCCTGCATGCAGCGTTAGACCACGTGGTTACAGCGGCGGCCTGAGGCAGCGAAACTCAACCGGCGGCGTTGCCCCCGGCACTTGCCAACGTCGAGACATCTCCGGCCCTCCCAATAGGACGGTGTTCAGCGTCGATACCGCCCCACGACATCCAGTTTAGAATCTCAGAATGCGCGATCGACACTGGTCGCGCGGTAGGGGGGCTTGTATGGGCGTCCTAATACAACCGGAGGCCCCGATGCCCGATTTTGCCACGCTTCTTCCGCTCATTGCTTTCCTTCTGGTCGTCGGCGCTTTCGCGGGCGTGTTGGCCGGACTTCTGGGGGTCGGCGGCGGCATCGTTCTGGTGCCTGCGTTCTACTACGTGTTCCAGATCCTGGGCTATGAAAGCGGCAGCATCATGCAGGTTTGCGTCGCCACGTCGCTGGCGACGATCGTGGTGACTAGTTGGCGATCGGTCCGAGCGCACCACGCCAAGGGCGCGGTCGAGCTTGCGATTCTGAAAGGCTGGGGGCTGGGTATCGTGATCGGTGCCTTGGTCGGCTCGCTTGTCGCGACGCAGCTTCGCTCTCAAACGCTGACGGCGATTTTCGCCGTGCTGGCCCTCATTGTGGCGGTCTATATGACCTTCTCCAAGCCGAACTGGCGCCTTGCAGAGGTTATGCCGACAGGCTGGAAGCGCTTCATCTACTCACCCGCCGTGGGCTTTGCTTCGGTCCTGATGGGCATCGGTGGGGGCAGCTTCGGCGTGCCGCTGATGACGCTGCACGGGGTGCCGATCCACCGCGCCGTCGCTACAGCGGCCGGTTTCGGAATGTTGATTGCAGTCCCTGCCGTCATTCTCTTCCTGGTGCTGCCAGCGGGCGATGGATTGCCGCCCTTTACGGTTGGGCTGGTCAACGGCCCGGCTTTTCTGATTGTCATTGCGATGACCATGCTGACTGCACCGTTGGGCGTGAAACTGGCGCATTCGATGAACCCGGCCCCGCTAAAGCGGGCGTTCGCGTTCTTTCTGTTCCTCGTCGCGCTGAACATGCTGCGCAAGGCAATATTCTGACGGACTACCGCTTCAGCCGAGCGGTACGCCCCCCGCGTCGGCCCTTGGCCAATCCCGCACGATCCGCCAGTTGATCCATAACCGCCCGGCGATCCTCCGGGGCCATGCGCGACCAAGCGGTAATCTCGTCTATGGAGCGGTGGCATCCGGCGCAAAGCCGGGTCTCCGGGTGCACCACACAGAGTTTCACGCACGGGCTTTCGATTTCAGCGCGCGACCAGATACGGTCGGAGGTCGGGTCGTTCGTCACGGGCTCACTCCAAGATGGCGCAGGCGATCCAGCGCGCCCTGCAAGATATATCCTGCGGCGACATGATCGATCACCTCCGCGCGACGCTTTCGTGACGTATCCGCCTCCAGCAGCGCGCGTTCGGCGGCAACCGTCGATAGGCGTTCGTCCCAATAGGTGATGGGCGTGTCAATGCGCCGGGACAGATTGCGTGCAAAGGCGCGGGTCGATTGCGCGCGAGGCCCCTCGCTCCCATCCATGTTCAGCGGCAACCCGAGAATAAGGCCGACGACCGCACGTTTGGCAAGAATGACCTCCAGCGCTTCTGCATCGGCGGTGAACTTGGTCCGGCGCACGGTCTCCAGTGGGGTGGAAACGCTGCGGAACGTGTCGCTGACGGCAACGCCGCAGGTCTTGGTGCCAAGGTCCAAGCCCATCAGCGCCCCCATACCTGGGATGGAGGCGGCGAAATCTTCGATGGTTTCGTGGATCATGGGTTCACGCCGGCGCGGTCCGCTGCACGGGCGAGCGTGTCCAGCGCATCTGGGTCGGACGCGAAAACCGTCTTCGCCTCCTCGTAGATGGCGAAAGCATCATCAGTTCGCCCCAACACGCCATAGGACGTGATGAGCCGAGCCCAGTCGGCCGCGCTTCCGCCCTCAGTGGCAAGGCGTTCGGATAAGCCCTGAACCATGTTTCCGATCATCTCGACCCGCTGTTCGGGGGTCAGGTCCTGACTGGCTGCGATATCGTCCGACGATGGTCCCAGTGGTTGCGGCAGCTCGTCGATCGGGGTCGGATCGCCGGCCAGAACCGACACGCGCTCGATCTGCGCGTATATCGGGGCCAGCCACGGGGCGTCGGGCGTACTGTCGGCGATCAGGGACCGCCAGATCGTGAACGCCCGGTCAGGTCGTCCGCCTTGCGCATACATTGCGCCCGCATAGTAGCGCGCGGTGCCATTGCGCGGGTCACGGCGCACGGCTTCGGCCAGGGCTGTCTCGGCCTGCGGACTGACATAGCCGTCGGCAGCAAGGATCATCAGCTCGGCCAGCAAGGCGAAATCGGCACCACGGGCCTCGTCGCCCATGATCGCAAGCACCCGGTTCTGCGACCGCCAAGCGGATTCCATATCGTTGAGGCCAGACTGCGTCTGCACCGCCAGCTGCCACCCCTGCAGATCGTCCGGCCGTTCCAGCAGGACCTCCTTAAGCTTCGCTGACATCTCGATGATGTCGTCGCGGCTGTCGTCAATCATATCGGGCACGGCCGCCTCGGCGGTGGCCTGGTCGGGTCGGTCGGCGCGATTTGCCTCGATTTGCGCGATCCGGCCTTGCAGTGGGAGATCGGGATAGCCGGGCGCGCCCAGCGCGAGATATGTCCAGAGTGAGATTCCGATGACGGGCACGGCGATCAGGGCAAGCCCGATATACTTGTTGCCCGAACCGTGGCTGATACGGGCCGTCTGCTGATCCGCCGCCAGCAGGCGCCGTGCGACTTCGGCGCGGGCAGCCTCGGCCTCCTCCGACGACAAAGTCCCGCGGGCACGATCCCGGTCCAGTTCCTTCAGTTGATCCCGGTAGACTGCGACATCCGGACGCGCATCATCGGACCTGATGCGCAACGCACCGGCCACGAATACCACACTCAGAGCCAGAAGAAGGCCCGCGACGATCCAGAACAGCATTTATCCACCAAGTAAATTTGCCCTTCATCTAGCGATGAAAGCGGGCCGACTGAACCCCCGTTGGCATCATCGTGAGCGGACGAATGGGCGCAGGTGCGCGCCATGTCGCAGGGGGATGTCGCAAAGGTTCAAGAAGGTGCCGCTGCACCGCCATTGACGACCGCCGAGACATTGCACACCAAGGACAACGGATGATGGGGAGTCTGAACCCGAATGCGACGCTTTTCCGCCTTCGCCATCGCGCGCGAGGCCATGAGAAACCACGAAGGCTGGGGCAGGACCTGGGCCAAACGCCCGGCGCAGAAGCGCTACGACGTGATAATCGTCGGCGCAGGCGGCCACGGGCTTGCGACGGCGTACTACCTTGGCAAGAATTTCGGAATAACCAATGTGGCGATCCTCGAAAAAGGCTGGCTGGGTGGGGGAAACACCGGCCGCAACACGACGATCATCCGGTCGAACTACCTTCAGGACCCGTCCGCGGCGATCTATGAAAAAAGTCGCAACCTCTATGAAGGCCTGAGCCAGGATTTGAACTACAATATAATGTTCAGTCCGCGTGGAGTGATCATGCTGGCCCAAACCCATCACGAGGTCCGGGGCTACAAGCGGACGGCCCATGCCAATTCGCTGCAAGGTGTCACAACCGAATGGATCGATCCGCAGCGGGTCAAGGAACTTTGTCCGATCATGAATATCGAAGGACCACGCTATCCGGTCCTCGGTGGTCTGTGGCAGGCGCGCGGCGGGACGGCACGCCACGATGCCGTCGCCTGGGGCTATGCCCGCGCGTGCACCGACATGGGGATGGATATCATCCAGAAATGCGAAGTGACCGGCATCGTGCGGGACGGTCGCAAGGTCACCGGCGTGCAGACCACGCAAGGCGACATTGCTTGCGACAAGCTTGGGGTCGTGGTCGCAGGGCACTCGGGCGTGCTGGCAAAGATGGCGGGCTTCCGTCTGCCGCTGGAGTCGGTGGCGCTACAGGCGCTGGTCTCCGAGCCGATCAAGCCCTGCATGGATGTGGTCGTAATGGCAAACACAGTTCACGGCTATATGAGCCAGTCGGACAAGGGTGAGATGGTCATCGGCGGTGGAACCGACGGATACAACAACTACACGCAACGCGGCAGCTTCCATCACATCGAGGAGACGCTGCGCGCCCTCGTCGAAACATTCCCGATGATTTCTCGGCTTAAGATGCTGCGTCAGTGGGGTGGTATCGTGGACGTGACGGGCGACCGGTCTCCAATCATGTCGAAGACGCCGGTCGAGGGCATGTTCGTCAACTGCGGCTGGGGCACCGGCGGATTCAAGGCCATCCCCGGATCGGGCTGGGGCATGGCAGAGCTGATCGCCAAGGGGCATTCACCGCTGACCGCCGCCTTCGGGATGGAGCGGTTTCGCGAGGGACGGTTCATCGACGAATCCGTCGCGGCGGGGGTGGCGCACTGATGCTTTGTATCCAATCCGCACACTTACGGTTTCCCATGACGCGCCAATCGAGGACTAGGCGGATGTTCGCCGATGGTGTACACTGGATTCAGTTAATTGGTGCAACGAGAGGCCACCTGCCATGGCTTATCAATCTTACCGTCGCCTTCCGCGCGGGATCAACTTCCTGCTTGGCGGGACCGTCGTCGCTATCGGTATCGCTGTGTTCGTCCTTCTTGGGGGCTCACTCGATTTTGCGGTCGGCGGCGCGCCAAGCGTACGGATCGACTGAACGGACAACGGGTAGCCCCGACAGTATCGCGGGTGCACGATGCTGTTGCTGACATGTCCGAACTGCGGCCTGCAGGTCGAAGAGACCGAGCTTTCGCCCGGCGGCGAGGCGCATCTGAAACGCTCAGGTCCGGGGGCTTCAGACGGCGACTTTGAAGAGTACCTATTCCTGCGCGACAATGTGAAGGGCGTCCATTTTGAACGCTGGCGTCATGCCTATGGCTGCGGCAAATGGTTTCTGGCCGCGCGCGATACGGCAACGCTACAGGTTTTCGGGACCTATTCCGCTCAGACGACAGAACCCCCAGCCGATATCCTGGCGCACATTGCGGAAGGACGCTCCCAATGAGCCGTCGCTTGAAAACCGGTGGTCAGTTAATCGATCGCTCCAAGCCTTTGGAATTCACCTTCGATGGCAAGCCGATGCGCGGTTACTCCGGTGATACGCTGGCCTCGGCCTTGCTTGCGAACGGCCAGTTGGTCATGGGGCGCAGCTTCAAATATCACCGGCCCCGCTCTGTCGTCGGCTCCGGTCCGGAGGAACCAAATGCCCTGATGCAAATCGGTGAGGGAGGACGTTCCGAGCCGAACCAACGCGCGACCGTGCAATCCTTGTGGGACGGGATGGTTGCGCGCAGCCAGAACGCCTGGCCTTCGCTGGCCTTCGACGTGGGTCGCGTGAATGATCTGGGTGCGCGGTTCTTGCCCGCCGGCTTCTACTACAAGACCTTTATGGCTCCGCAGCCGTTCTGGAAGCACGTCTTCGAACCCGTAATCCGCAAGGCCGCCGGGCTTGGCGCGGCCCCGACCGAGGCGGACGCTGATCGTTACGAATTTCGCTACGACTTCTGCGACACACTTGTTGTCGGCGGTGGGATCGCCGGCCTAATCGCGGCATTGGGTGCGATGAGGCGGACCGATGAGCGGGTGATGCTCGTCGAGCAGAAGGGCCATTTCGGCGGTCGCGCGATGGTCGATGGTGGCGTCATTAATGGACAGCCTGCTGCGGAATGGGTGAAAAACGCCGTTGAAATACTTGAAAATGCTAATAACGTTAAGCTTGTGAATCATTGCGAAGGCTCTGGCGTCTACGACCATGGATATGTTCTCTGCACGCAGGACCTGACCGGTTTTAAATCGGACAAGACGGGACCGAGAGAGCGCGTCTGGCGTCTGCGCGCCGGGCGTGTGATCACGGCCACCGGTGCCATCGAGCGCCCCTTGTCATTTGCAGGCAACGACATCCCCGGCGTTGTTCTGGCCTCGGCGATGCGCGACTTTGTGGTGAACCATGGTGTGTCGATTGGCGAACGCACAGTTATCGTCACGAACAACGATGACGCCTATCGGACTGCCAAGGTCTTGATCGCCCAAGGGCTCCGGGTAGCGGCAGTTGTCGACGCACGACCCAATCCGAACAGCTTGATCGTCAACGAAGTCAGAGCGATGGGGGTCAATGTTCATGTCGGTCGCGCGGTTTCGCGCGTTCACGGCGATGATCGCGTTACGGCTGTATCCATATGCTTGCAGGCGGGTGAAGGTGCCGTGATGCAGGAAATCCGCTGCGACGCCGTCGCGATGTCTGGCGGTTGGTCACCGGTGGTGCATCTTTGGTCACATTGCGGTGGCAAGCTTTGGTGGGACGAAGCCCGCGCGATGTTCCGCCCGGACGAAGATAATCCGCCGAAAGGTGCCGACGGCAGGGGTTTTGTGATCACAGCGGGTGCGGCGTCGGGCGCATTGACGCTTGCCGAGGTGATCGAGGATGCAATCGAGGTTGCCGGTGCGGATGCCATCGACTGTTCCAGCCCCGAAGAGGACGCGATCCTGCCGGTCTGGATCATGCCGGAAGGAGCTGGGCCCAAATTGCGCGCGAAGATGTGGCTGGACTTCCAGAACGACGTGAAGGTGTCGGACATCCGACTGGCTGCGCAGGAAGGTTTTGAAAGCGTCGAGCACGCCAAGCGCTATACCACGCTGGGAATGGCGACAGACCAAGGTAAATTGAGCAATATCAACGGACTTGCGGTTCTGGCTGATCGGTTGGACAGCACAATTCCTCAGGTCGGCACTACGACATTTCGTCCGCCCTACACACCGACGACTATTGGGGCCCTGGCGGGCGAAGCCCGAGGCCCAACTTTCCAGCCTTTGCGGAAGACACCCACGCATGAATGGGCCGAAGCGCGTGGTGTATATTGGGAACCGGTCGGTTATTGGCGGCGGGCGTATTGCTTCCCCAAGCCGGGAGAAACACATGAACAGGCAGTCGCCAGAGAGGTGAAGAACACCAGGCAAAGCCTTGGTATAATTGATGCATCGACATTGGGAAAGATACTTGTGCGCGGTCCTGATGCCGGGCGTTTCCTCGACATGATGTATACGAACACGATGTCGACCCTAAAGCCCGGACGGTGTCGCTATGGTCTGATGTGCGACGAAAACGGGTTTCTGATCGATGATGGCGTGGTTGCCCGGATCGATGATCAGTCGTGGCTATGCCACACAACGACCGGCGGGGCGGATCGGATCCACGCATGGATGGAGGATTGGCTGCAATGCGAATGGTGGGACTGGCAGGTCCACACCGTCAACCTCACGGAACAGTTCGCGCAGATCGCCGTCGTCGGACCCAATGCACGCAAGGTAATTGAAAAGCTGGGCGGTATGGATGTCTCATCTGAGACACTGCCGTTCATGGCCTGGGCTGACGGACGATTAGGGGATTTCGATGTCCGGGCGTATCGGATCAGCTTTTCTGGTGAACTGTCCTACGAACTCGCTGTTGCATCGGCACAGGGCTTGGCTCTGTGGGAGGCGGTGATGGAAGCGGGAGCCGAATTCAATGTAACTCCTTATGGCACCGAAGCCCTGCATATAATGCGGGCGGAAAAGGGCTTTATCATGATCGGCGACGAGACTGACGGGACGGTCATTCCGCAAGACCTCGGCCTCGACTGGGCGATCTCAAGAAAGAAGGACGATTTCCTCGGCAAGCGCGGCCAGCAGAGGGCGGAATTCCAGAAGCCGGATCGCTGGAAATTGGTCGGGTTGGAAACGCTCGACGGATCTGCGCTTGAGGATGGGGCCTATGCGATCGGGCAGGGGATAAATGACAACGGTCAAACGCATGTCCAAGGACGCGTTACATCGACCTATATTTCCCCCACATTGGGGCGTGGCATTGCCATGGGATTGGTGGAGCGTGGCCCGGATCGGATGGGCGATGTGATCCAGTTTACCCGCATTGGTAAGGATCCGGTCGATGCGAAGATCGTGTCCCCGGTATTTTTTGATGCGGAGGGCGAGAAGGCAAATGTCTGACATTTCGATTGCCGCCTTGCCGCCCATGGGCATGATCACACTGCGGGGTGATATCGACAAATTGAACTGTGCCGTCGAAATGGTGACGGGGTGCGATGCGCCCGCACGACGGATGTCGACCCGCTCGGGCGACATTACGTCAATGTGGATGTCGCCCGACGAACTATTGGTTGTCTGCGGCTACAAGGCGGCGCAGGATATTGCTAGACGCATTGACGCGGAGCTTTCAAATGATTTTGCGACCGTCTCGATTGTTAGCGACGCCCGGCAAGTATATGATATAAAAGGTTTCGGGTGCGAAGACCTTCTGGCTGCGCTTATGCCCGTGGATTTTGTCCGGCTTGGCGCGACCGAAGTTCGACGGACGCGGATGGCCCAGATTCCAGCGGCGATCTGGCGGCATTCTGACGGATTTCACCTGATCTGTTTTCGATCCGTTGCCGAGTACGCGCGCGACCTGTTGGAAAATGCTAAGCTTGCTAGGGGTTGACCCGAGCCGAATTGGCCCGACATGTGCCACCAAGACGCAATCAACAGGAGATGACTAATGGCTTTCGATCTTCCCGATCTTCCTTATGCCCACGACGCACTCGCCGCCAAAGGCATGTCAAAGGAGACGTTGGAGTATCACCACGACCTGCATCACAAGGCCTACGTCGACAACGGCAACAAGCTGATCGCCGGTACCGAGTGGGAAGGCAAGTCTCTGGAAGACATCATTACCGGTACGTATGATTCCGGTTCGGTGGCGCAATCTGGAATATTCAACAACATTAGCCAGTTGTGGAACCATAACCAGTTCTGGGAAATGATGGGTCCGGGCGAGAGCAAGATGCCGGGGGAGTTGGAGGCCGCACTAGTCGAGAGCTTCGGCTCGGTTGATAAATTTCACGAGGCCTTCGCCGCCGCAGGTGCCGGTCAGTTTGGCTCGGGCTGGGCATGGTTGGTGAAGGACAGTGATGGCGGCCTTAAGGTCACGAAGACCGAAAACGGCGTAAACCCGGTCTGCTTTGGCCAGACAGCTTTGCTGGGCTGTGATGTGTGGGAGCATTCCTACTACATCGACTACCGCAACAAACGCCCAGCTTATCTTGATAACTTTCTGAAGAACTTGGTGAATTGGGAGAATGTCGCGTCGCGCATGTAAGGCAGAACCCAAATGATTGATATTTGAAGAGGGGGCCATCTGGCCCCCTTTTTTTCTAGGGGGTGTTCGCAAGCCGTGTTTGTCCACAGTACGGGACGCAGCTGCCGTTCATAGACCAAGGCCCTCGAGCGCTCAGTAGCTGCCTTTGTCTAAACCGGCTAAATCAATTAGCTGGCTTCCCGGTAAGCCTTCTCAGAAGGCCACTCGGATTCGCCGGCTACGATCTTGACCAGGGCCATAACTGTCGCGTTGCGCGCCTTTCGAGCGGTACGGACGATATATGCAAGGTCAGGCGGTGACGGAAAAGGTTCCGTGAGGACGCCGCAACAATGTGTCTGACGTCAGCGCCAATGGGACAGTTTAGGTCGATTTGATAAGGGAGGGTTTCTGGCTCATCGTAACCACCGAGGAGTGGAGATGAGACAGAAAGCCGGAACCAAGCAGAGCCACGGCGAGAAGGTCGTCAAAGACATTCGCCGCGCGACGCGAAAGCAGTATTCGGCGGAGGAGAAGATCAGGATCGTTCTGGACGGCCTGAAGGGCGAGGGCAGCATCGCCGAGTTGTGCCGCCGCGAGGGCATTGCCCAGAGCCTGTATTACAGTTGGTCCAAGGAGTTCCTCGAAGCTGGAAGGAAGCGCCTGGCGGGCGACACGGCGCGCGCTGCGACTTCAGGCGAGGTCAAGGATCTACGCCGTGAAGCCCGCGATCTAAAGGAGTTCGTGGCTGAACAGGCCCTTGAACTGCGGCTGCTCAAAAAAAGCATGCTCGGAGATGGGGGCGACCAAGAATGAGGTATCCTGCATCCGAGAAACTGGAGATCATCCGCCTCGTCGAAGGGTCGCACCTGCCGACAAAGCGCACGCTGGACAGGCTCGGCATTCCGAAGACCACCTTCTATCGCCCCCTCTCGGCAGATTTGCTATGCAAATCGCCTGCCGGGCAATGGGATATGACCGATATCTGGCGGGCGGCCCCGAGGCGCTTGAGGATCAAATCCCCAAGCCGTCCCGGGTCTGGAACCGTATCCCCGAACCGGTGCGCGAGAAGGTCAAGGACCTCGCACTGAAGGAAAGCGATCTGTCGCCGCGGGAGTTGGCCGTGTGCTTCACCGGAACGGAAAAGTATTTTGTGTCCGAGGCTTCAGCCTATCGCATTCTCAAGTCCTACGACCTGATCACCAGCCCGGCCTACGTAGTT
>NZ_FNPX01000020.1 GCF_900107415.1 Jannaschia faecimaris | reverse complement strand
GATCGCCTGCGCGCTGCTGGAAAACCCCATAAAGTGGTCATAACCGCCGTCGCCAGAAAGCTCGTCACAATCGCGAATGCGCTTTGCAGATCACGCCAAAAGTGGACCCGTCTGACCACCTGAGAAATACAGTTGCTAGGGGCTATTCACAGATAACGTTTTTCCATAAAGTTGAATTTCTCGAGAGAGTCACGCGATCCGCCACTTTCCGAGGGTCGGGATCAAAAGCCAATAGATGAAAATTGCAGCAAGATGCAGTTATGTCTGCTAATGGCTGGACGTGTCGACGCAAGAGGGCTTCGCGTTTTCAGGGCGCGGGCGCTGACTTTGGCTTTCTCAGAACACCCGATGCTAAAAAGACACCAGCCGCAACCAGGGTAACGCCAAAGACTTTAAGCGGGGTCACGGTTTCTCCCAGAAAAGCCACGCCCCCGAGTAAGGCAAGAATCGGAGTTAATGCACCAAAGGCAGCGGTTTCGGCAGCGCCGATAAGCTGCACAGCGTAACCGAACAAAAACATCGCCAGAATACCAATTATGAAACTTTGAAGCACGATCATCGTAGCGACGTCCCTCAGATCGGATGTGGCGAAGCTTACGTTGCCAGTGGCCAGCAGCAGGGGAGTGATCAACAGCGTGCCCCAAAACAGCCCAATGACCAAGCTGTGCAAAGGGCTAAGGCCGCTTTGACGAAAGATGATGGAATAAATCGCAAAGCATCCCGATCCGGTCAAAAACATCAGATGACCTTTCCAAGCCCCGTCGTCAGTGCCTGCGAGGATTTGCCAAAGACTGACGATCATCGCGCCGGTCAATATCAGCGCAAGCCCAAGCCTGCGGCGCGGGCCGGTGACTTCTCCTGCGAAGGCATAGGCAGCCAGGGCGGTCCAAAACGGCAACATTCCGGGGGCCAGCGCTCCGCCATCCGAGGCGGGCGCATAGGCCAGCCCCTTTGACACCACGAAAGGAAACACTGCGCTTGCGCCGACCATCAGCATCGCCGCGCGTGGCCACGACTGCCCGCGCGGCATCACACCAAGCCTCCACATGACAGGGGTCATGACAAAGGCCCCAGGCACCAAGCGCAGAATCAAGAGTTCTTCAACTGTGAAACTGCCCTGCACCGCAAACCGTGTGACCAGCATGAATGCCGCCCAGATCGTCACGGTGCCAAGTGCTGCCAAAAGTCCAAGCAGCCGTGGTCCGGGAAGAGTCATTGATCCGGCCTTTCATGAGGTGATCACCGATTTGATTAAACGTCAAAGCCTTGGGGCGCACCAGTGGAATGCGTATGCGCCCCAAGTCCTTGACCTTCAGAATTGAACACTTGGTATTGCTGCGCCGCGCACGAATGGCAGCAATAGCGAGCCGTACTTCAGTAACTTGTCCTGGTGGCCAAAGACGGGTCCGGGCCGAATGCAGCCTGGGTGAGCGCCAAGCTCAAAGGTCGGCTTTGCGGACGAAGCTGCTGTTCTGCCATAACGCACTGAGAACCGTTTACGGCCCGAACCTGACCTTTATGGCCGCCGCAGCTAACGGCAGAAATGCGCCCTCTTTACCGGTTCACAGTACAGGAGCGAATGGCTGCTATTGCAGACTACCGTAGGTGTTTGATCCCACGGTTTGATGGTGCGATCCTTTCTCATGCCTGGAAGGAAGCATTATGGGACAAGTTCTTCACGGGAGCGCGACGACGACGTTCGCCGTCAGAGCTGCAATACGGCGATCCACTGCTCGGCAGGGTCATGCAAGGCATGATCCCGAGAGGGGCGCTTCGCTCGCGCAGTTGAGCAAGGAATTGGGTATCAATCCCAAGACCGTCGCGAAGTGGCGCAAGCGTGCGGCGGTAGAGGATCTGAAGACCGGACCGAAGGAACCCCCGTTCAACTGTTCTTGCTGAAGCGGAAGAGGCAATGATCGTCGCTTTCAGACGGCACACGCTGCTGCCGCTGGATGATTGCCTCTATGCCCTTCAACCGTCGCTTCCGCATTTAACCCGGTCGGCGCTGCATCGTTGCTTTCAGCGGCATGGCATCTCTCGCTTGCCGGATGTCGAGGGTCCCTCTCGCACATTGCTGCGCAATGCACTGCCGGGCAGCGGACAAACCAAAGCGACAGAAGTTCAAGCGTTATCCCATCGGCTTTTTTCATATCGATATCGCCGAAGTTCAGACGCTGGAGGGCAAGCTCCATCTCTTTGCAGGCATTGACCGGACCAGCAAATTTGCAGTCACGAAACTCGTGGACAAGGCGGATCGAAAGACCGCTTGGGAGTTCCTCGAACTTCTGCTCAAGGCCGTCCTTTATCGCATCCACACGATCCTCGCTGATAACGGCATCCAGTTCGCGGAGCAGCCTCGAAACCGCGCTACGGCCTATTCTCGGCAAATGCGCTTCGACATGATCTGCGAGACGAATGGGATCGAGCACCGACTGACCAAGCCGAACCACCCTTGGACCAATGGCCAAGTCGAGCGGATGAACCGCACGATCAAGGACGCGACGGTGAAGCGATACCATTACGACAGCCATGATCAGCTGCGCGCGCACCTCGCCGACTTCATGGCGGCCTGCAACTTCGCCCGCAGTCTCAAAACTCTCAGCGGCCTCACACCCTACGAATACATCTGCAAAATCTGGACTTCAGAGCCAGATCGATTCATCTTAAATCCGACCCACCAGATGCCGGGATCAAAATTCTAGGATAATCGTCCGGGATCCATTTACATATTCACCTGCGCAACGGCGAGTCGTCGCGACCGAATTCTGCACCCAGTTTTATACCAAGAAAAGCATTGAAACAGGTAGAAAAGATCGCAGTCTGGTTAAACGACTATTCGCTAGAATTGAACTTTCACGGGAGAGAAATCTATCGTCTGGCGTAAGTGGAAAGGGAGATTTTTAGACCTCGGCTCCATGAAAAAATTCACCACATATTTAGGCCTCGTTACCCAAGATCGACCCGGTAAGTATCGGGTTTTGATGCCTTCCTTTCGATTGTGCGCGGGGTCCTTGGAGAAGACCAGGCAGCGGCCTCCTACGCGCTGAGTCAGCCCAGTGCCCGGCCCCGATCGGGACGGCGCGTTTACTGCTGTTGGCGCTTCCGATCGGTTAGCAAATGAAGTTGCTTTGGTTCTTCTTGAAATGCATGACGAGAAGTTCCCGAAATGCGCGAAGCTTCCTCGATGGCCAAACGTCGGGGTGACCCACGACCCAGATATCTTCATAATTTTGAGGCTTTAGGACGGGGACCTGAACAAGTCCGGCACTTGTCCGCCCAAGGAAGACGGGCATGCGCACCACGCCCAGCCCCGCCTGAGCGGCCCCGATCATCGCGACCATATCATCGAAACACATATGGACACGGTTGTTCGGAAATTCCGGGCTTATCGTATCTGGTACGTCGGGGCGGGCGGAATAAACGATCCAGTTGATCGGTGCTTCGGGATTGGCGGTAATCTTTTTCGCCAAATCGAAATTGGCAAAGCTGGCCCTCTCCTGCCTGCACAGCCTCAATCCGGTCAATGTGTCTCCCGGTTCTGAACTTGCGCGGATCGCGAGGTCCGCCTCCATTCTTGAGAGATTCAATCGCTTGTTGGTGGCTAGGATCCGAAGAGAAACACGCGGAAAGGCCTTGGTGAAGTCACTTAGAACTGGAGTTAGGAAGTTGGCGATCAGCAAGGGAGGAGCCGTAATCGTGAGGTCACCTGCGAGTTCGGAGTCCGCGCCCAGCAGATGGCGCGCCATGGCACGCTCGGATGTTTCCATCTCTTCCGCATGTTCCGCGATCAGACGGGCCGCTTCGGTAGGCCGATAGCCATCCGTCAAGCGTTCAAACAGCACCTGGTTCGCGGACATCTCGGCCCGGCGTATTCGCCGCGCGACAGTCGTATAGTTCACGCCAAGACGGTGCGCGGCACCAGCCAAAGACTGGTGGCGGACCAGCATCAGAACGGTGCGCAGATCATCCCATGACATCTCCATACATGCGTTTACGCATGCCAAGGGTGCATTTGCACGCGTTTTAGCGTGATGGCAGAGCCTTTATGCTGACTGCATCGAATACTTGGAGAAGATAAACATGATCTACGCCGTCGCGAAGATAACAATAACCAACCCGGACTCCCTTGCGGCCTATGGCAAGATGGCTGGGCCAGCGCTTGCCAAGCACGGCGGAAAAGTCGAAGGCGCGGCGCGAGAATTCACTGTATTGGACGGTTCGCCCGAGATCTCTGACATGGTTGCGATCCTGAGCTTCCCTGACAAGGACGCAGCCGTAGCCTGGTCAACCGACCCAGACCTGGATGAGGTGCATGAATTGCGCCGCGGTGCGGGCGGGTCCGACATCGTGCTTCTGGGCTGAAGCCGACAGGCAAAATGCGGCCCTTGAGCGAACTCCAGAAAAAATGAGGGTTCGCTCTTTCTCCTTGTCATCGTATCATCGAATCCTGCACATCGACGCTGGCCCTGACGGGCGCAGTTTTCTTATTTGTACTAAATGAAATTTGCACGATGAGTTACGATTTTGAGCTTTACACCATTGCGCCGCGGGATCTGGTCGATCCCCCTGCTTTTCATGGTGGTGGCGTCCAAGTCGACGGACCTTTTCATCTGGAAGAAGACGATATTCCGAGTGGTTACCTCCCAATTGTTGGAGGGAAACGTTGTCTGTATCAGATTCACCTCCAAGGCCTCGTTGCGCAGGTCGATAAGTCCGTGGTGGATGAGTGGTTGCATCGCGTGATCACTCAAACCAATGGTACTCTAATAGACTCACAAACAGGGAAGTTTGAAACGAAGGCTAAATCAGGGAATATCAGGCCCGAGGAGGACGGCGCGAAGGTCGGAGCAATGTCGTTTTATTTTGAAGATGGTGAGGAGTTCTTCAAGCATGGGTTCGACTCGATGCTGGCAAGAATTTCTGACATACTTCCGGCAGCAATGCCAACCCGGTACGGCTCCTACGAACCCCTCCAAGGTAAAGTGAATCAGGGGGAGTATGCGGAAATCGTCGCGGCTTTCAGTGAAGAAATTGATATTTTCATGAAGTCGCCAGCGCCTTTCGGTTATACATTCATGTCCATTCCTTGCGCGAAGACTTTTGAAGGGTACCATCCTGAACACTTCATTCGACGTCATCATCTTCTGGGTATGGTGCAGCTTGAGCTTCGGCAAAAGGTCTTTACGAGCCCAAAAATCCTGAGTGCTGTTCTAAATCTTTTCAAGGAACTCTGCGTTGATTTGGATGTCGTCTATGCTGAGATATTGGAGGAAAGCGATGGTGGATCCTCGTGGATATGGTGTGGGATTCCTGATAGGCGGGCGGCCCATACAATTTGCGTGGGCCCGGCATATCAGAGCGTTTGGCCGGAAACCTCGAGATCAGGGGAATTGGTCGGAAGCCGACATAGAGTTTTCACGATTGACCGCGTTGGAAGCTCGCCGCCGCGCCCCCCTGCTAATCTGTTGGCTCCTGATCGAAGTGGTAAAGATCTACGTGAACCACTCGATTATGCCGCGGTTTTCCCATTTGATTATCGATTTGACCGAGGCTCGAAACGCTAGAGTCTCTAACCTATAAAATTGGGGTTCAGGCTCTGAAATCTCCCGAAACCGGCAGCGATTTAAAGAATCTGGACAGTCTCGTCTGCTATACCATCGCTAGTTCGCGTGGTGTGCCAGGCTCTGATATCGTTAATCCACTTGAGCCAGAATCGATGCATGGTTCAGACTCGGCAATTAAGGGTCATATAAAGGGCAGCGCCGTCTAATTGACTTGGGCACAGGCCGTTTCGGTGTGGTTCTATATGTCGTTGTCGGCTTATCTATATGTCTTGCTCGGGTCCTCGCTGGACGCGCCGGTTTCTTGTTCGAGAAGATCAAAAGATTGGCGCGTGATCTTTCGAAGCATCCCCCGCAGCCAGATATGGCGTGGGTCTTTGTCGAATCGCGTGTGCCACATGGCAAAGTATGAGAACTCAGGCACTTCAAATGGCAATGGGTGAATTTGTAACGCGCCGTGGTATTGGTGGCAAATTGACCTTGCGACATGTGAGGGTAGGGTAACCACACGCGTGTCACCCAATATCTGTGGGGTGATCTGTGAAAAATATGGTACGGATAATCGTACGAACCGGCGAAGATCGAGATGCGCCAGCGCCTCGTCAATATGACCGTGCTGTAAGCCTAAGGGCGCAACCATAACGTGTTGCGTATTCGCGAAATCTGATGTGTTGAACTGACCTTTCGCGAGTGGGTGATCTACGCCCATCAGGCAGACAAAGCTGTCAGATGTCAGTCGGCTTTGTTTAAGTCCGTCTGGTGCATGCCAATTCACGCTTATCACGAGGTCAATCTGACCTGTCTCCAGTTGCTGGAGTGCGTAGTTTGGCTGCAAGGGAAGGAACGTCACCCGCTGCTGTGGGGCTTCGCGCTCGATAATCTGGAGTAGGCCGGGAACAAGCAGGCCGCAGATTTCATCCGTTGTGGAGAATGTCATGCTGCCTTGGAATGACTTTGGGTCGAATGCTCTGACGTCTGAAAGTGCAGAAGCCTCAGCCAAGATATTGGCGACCCGCCCGCTCATCCATGTTGCATGTGGTGTGGGCCGCATACCGTCCGGCGAGCGAATGAACAGTTCATCGCCATAGGCAATCCGGAGCTTCGCCAGATGTTTGCTTACAGCCGACTGCGTGACGCCCAGTGCGCGTGCGGCCTCGGACACGCCACCGTGATCCAGAAGAGCCTGAAATGTCGCCAGAAGCGGCAGTATCGACATATTCCGATTCGTCATTTGTATTATTCCGATGGTTCCATTGTGGAATTTACTACGAAACGTACGTCAGGGGGGCAACGCCGTCAGAGGGACGGGGGACGGAAAAAGGAACGTCAGAATGAGTATGGACTTAAACGGTCAACGCGTCGTCATCACCGGCATCACCGGTGGTATTGGTCGTGCAAGCGCCGAACGCCTGCTGCAAGCGGGCGCGGACGTCATTGTATCGGCGCGGTCGCAGGACAAGCTGGACGCAGCTTTGGCTGAACTGTCCGGCAAGGCATCCGGATATGTACTGGATCTGCTGGATATGGATTCGATCGCTGGCTTCTTCGAAAAGGTTGGGAAATTCGATCACCTTGTTACCCCGGCGGCGACTTCTATGTTCGCGCCGATCGCCGATATGGATTTCGACGCCGCGCGTGCAATTATTGAGTCCAAGCAGTGGGGCCAGATGATGACCGTGCACCATGCGATCAAGCAGATGTCCAAGACAGGCTCAATCACGCTATTTTCAGGCACCGTCACGCAAAAGCCGCTTCCGGGTTCTTCGATGTTTGCAGCCGTTGGTGCCGCTACTGAAGCATCGGCTCGGGTATGGGGTCTTGAGCTTGCACCACTGCGTGTGAACACGATCGTGCCCGGTATCATCGAAACCCCGGTCTGGTCCGGTTTGATGGGGGCAGAGGCAGGGGCCGAGGCGTTGAACGGCTTCGCAAGTGTTCTGCCAGTTGGTCGCGTCGGCACAGCTGATGACATCGCAAAAGCAGTCGTTTTCCTGATCGATAACGGCTTCGTCGACGGCGAGTCCTTGGTGGTCGACGGCGGCCACCGCCTGATCTGAGGACAGACTTGTGACAGATATCCGAGAATTCAAGTTGATCAGCTTTGCGATCTGCCCCTTTGTGCAACGGTCTCGCATTTTGCTGAACATCAAGGCCATTCCCTATGAGATCGAATACATTGATCTTGGCAGCAAGCCTGAATGGTTCCTCGACCGTGTCCCGACAGGGAAGGTTCCAGCGCTTTTCATGGGGAATGAAACGCTGTTTGAATCTGCTGTGATAAATGAGTTCCTGGACGAGATCACGCCGGGCTCGGTCCTGCCAGACACGCCGTTGGAGCGTGCCAAGGATCGGGCCTGGATCAGTCTGAGCGACGGTTTGATCATGACTCAATTTCGGATGATGATCGCACCGGATCGCGAGGGTTTTGAGAAAGAGTTGGTGTCCTTGGTCACGGGGATGCTGCAGTTTTCTGATATCGCGAAGGTGCGCGCGACGGCTGATGGCCTGACGCTACTCGATGCGGCTATAACACCTGTCTTTATGCGGCTTTTCGCTATACCCGACATCGTGGCTGCATTGTCCGAACGTCTCGGTGAAGCGCCCCAAATTCTGGCTTGGGCCGACAGAGTGCTTGCGATTGAATCCGTCAGGTCATCGGTCAACTCCGGGTTCGCAGATGAGTTTCTGACCTATTTTGCGGACAGGGGTGGCTATGCGGCAAAGGCGGTGCGCACTGGTGCAAGAGTGGATGCTCTCTAGCGTTTGGTTCTGCCGGGCCCGACCTGCGGGTCTGGCAGATCTTGAAACGGGGGCACCTACCGCGGGTAAGGACATGGGTGACGGTGAGTGTTACTTTTCCGACCCGCATTCTTCGTCCGGTACCTTGAAATGCGTGCTACCGCCCGCATCACGTCCTGAATCTGAGCGGGACTTCGGGCCTGCAATTCCAGCCCCGGTGTCGCATCCGAACCTATCGGGCCTTCGTGGCAGCAGGGAGGTGAGCCGTGCATTTGCATCGGCACGCCCACAGACGGTTTCAGCTTGCAGGCGGAATGTTGGAACAGTACCGTCTGCGATGTCGCGGGTGTAGCTCAATGGTAGAGCAGTAGCTTCCCAAGCTAACGACGAGGGTTCGATTCCCTTCACCCGCTCCAGAATTTATCCATAAAATATTGATTTAAAATTTTATTTTTCCTGGCTTATAATTCTTACCCCCTGTCAGTCCATCTTTTGGGCTTGCCGAGGCATCAGCCTGCTCAGTCCAGTTTATGTCCGCCAGCACCCGGCGCTGTTCCAAGAGTGCTGATACCGGACAGAGGTTGAGTATCGCGCCGGTAGAAGCTGGGTGTGCCAATATTTCCAGGAAGAACCGAGACCCCGCCACGGACTTTCATCGTCGCCTTCCTGTCGCGGTTCTTGGTCAAGAAGCTTTTCAGCACCTTGTCCTCTCTATCTACGGTCCGCCACAGATAGTGAATCGGGCCGCTGATTTTCACGAACATCTCGTCGACGTTTTACCGTGAGCAACTTGAGAGCATTCCCTCGATCCGGCGTTTTTGGATCGTGGTCCCTAACATGGGGCAGGACCTGTGCCGCCAGAACCGGACCAGCTTAAGGCTGATTTCGACACTGCACTCATGCAACAACTCCTCGACATTCCGACGCGAAAGCGGAAATCGGACGTACAGCAACACTGGCAGTCAGATGCTATAAGGCGACGTCTTGAAATACTCGAAGGGGGGAGCGCGTGTTATTTCAGGCAGGGGAGAGGGCTTGCGATTGCTCCTAAATCCAAGTTGCCCTGACAGAGCCATCGGGAGCCCGCGGTGGTTCACCCTAAAGAATCTGGTCCGATCAACGGAAGATGCGCTGATTGCGCAGGCCCCAATCAGAGTAAAGGTCAGCCATTATCGTTCGAAACTGCTGCTCGGTTGTTGTTAGAGAGGCCCTCGTGCCTGTGATGCCACCAAAAACCGTTGCTTCGTCTCCTACCTGCACGTCGTCCAGTTCGGTGGCGTCGACGACCACTGTATTCATGGAGACCTTGCCCAAAACGGGGGCTAACCGATTGCCGATCACCACGGCCGCATCGGTGTGTGATCCTCGCCGAAAGCCGTTGGCATAGCCAATCGATAGGCAGGCCAATCGACGGTCACCCTCCAAACGGCAATCCCGGTCATAGCCAACCGTTGCACCCTTGGGGTAATCGCCGAGGCTGGCCACACGGGCCTTAACTTCCATTGTCGTTTGAAAGCCCAACTCCGGTTTCAGGATTCCGTAGAGGATCGCGCCACATCGGTACATATCCGTTTCCACGGCCTCGTCCGACACGAGAGTCAATGAACTTCCCGCATGCACAAGAATTTGAGACCGGTCCAGAACGCTGTTCTCGAATACCCAAGACACTTGGTCTTGGAACGACGCAGCGGTCTGACGCAGGTCCTCAGGTTCGTTGCAGGGGAAATGTGTGCAGATGCCTACGATGTCCTCGACAAGCATTTTCAAGATTGAAAAGCAGATTGTCCGGCCTTGGGGCGTCGAAATCTCAAGGCCGTCGCGCGACATGCCTGATGCATTCAATGCCAGATGAGCGCGCACAGTGTGGCCTGCGGCTTTCAAGCTGTGCAATTTTTCGGCAACTTGAAGAGAGCCGACTTGCTCCTCTACCCCTGCGCCTACCGCATCATCGATCTCCAGCGGGGTGGCTGCACGCAGCCGGATCAGAACACCGTCAAACCCCGCGTCCCTTACGGCGTAGGCTTCGGCATTCGATGTAATCCCGACACAGCTGACGCCTTGGGCCTGTATCAAAGGCACGACTTGGTGAATACCGTGTCCGTAGGCGTCAGCTTTGAGCACGGCGCAAAATTTGCGCCCCTTGGGAACAAGCCCCAGTGCAAGCTTAAGGTTGCTCGATATCCTGTCGCGATGGATTTCGCACCATGCACTGGGGCATCTGTCTGGCTTCATGGTTTGGTTGGGCCCAGTAGCCGATCGACGATGCCGCAAAACTGATGAACAACAATAGGCAGCAGAGCATCGGGGAAATCATAATCGGGATTGTGCAACTGCGGCTGGAGTTCGCCCGATCCGATATAGAGCATTGTGGCCTTTGCACCGTCATCACCGATCCGCCCGAAATCTTCGGACCAGCGCATCGGAAGGTCCATTTCGTGCACCACAAACCCAAGGGCCTGCGCCACGTCACGCGCAATGGCGGTTGCATCGGGATCGTTGATCACGGAGCGGAACACATCGTGCCAATGAACCTCCAGCTTGAGGGAGCCTTTTATGCGCTCAATATGCGCCAACGCGTCGGCGATTAGGCTTTCCATCCGTTCGTTTCTCATGGTGCGTAGGGTGACGCGCAGTTCACCATCCGCTGGAGCAATACCAAATGTGGGCTTGCCAAGATTTGCGTGGGTAACGGTCGATAGGGCAAAATCATCCTCTCCAACCGTGCCGTGGCTCAGCTGGGGCAGGGATGTCATCAGCCCGGCCATCGCACTGGTCGGCGAAACCCCGTCTTCTGGTGCTGCGGCGTGCGAACTTTTCCCCTCGAAAAGGATTTGCATTCCACGGGAGGCGCAGTTGCCTGGGCCTGGTCGCAGGCCAATTTCCCCAAGTGGGCGCCCAGGCACATTGTGATAGGCAAAGGCGTAATCCGGCCGGATATAAGGCCATCTTTCGTCTTCGATAACCGCTTTTGCCCCTGCGCCAGTTTCCTCGGCGGGCTGGAACAATAAGATGATACGACCCGACGCAGGGCGCGGCACCAAGCACATCGCCACACCCAGCATGCAGGCCATATGTCCGTCATGCCCGCAAAGGTGCCCTCTGCCTTCGATGCGTGACTTATAGGGCAGGGCAGACAATTCACGAATGGGCAGCCCGTCGAGTTCACAGCGGAAAAGCACCGTTGGGCCGGGTGCCAATCCTTTGAACTCTGCGGCGACGCCATACCCTCCCAGATTGGACCAGATGCGGTCCGCGCCCAAAGCGGTCAGTTCATTGATCATACGCTGGGCGGTTGCGCTCTCTTCCGCAGAAATTTCTGGGTGGCTGTGCAACTCGTGGCGCAGGGCCGTCAAATAGGCGACTTGGCTAGGGTCAAGCCTGTGCATCGTGAGTGTCTCCGAATATTTCGAACAATCCGGCCGCCCCTTGGCCGCCGCCGACGCACATGGAGACAACGCCCCATTTCGCACCCCTTCGGTGACCTTCCAGAAGAATATGACCCGCCATGCGCGCCCCAGACATGCCGTAAGGATGACCAATGGAAATGGCCCCGCCGTTTACGTTCAAACGGTCATTTGGAATGCCCAGAAAATCGCGGCAATACAGCAGTTGAGCGGCAAAGGCCTCGTTGATTTCCCACAAGTCGATATCGTCTATTCTCAGTCCCGCGCGCGCCAAAAGGCGCGGAATTGCGACCACAGGACCAATGCCCATTTCCTCTGGTGCGACTCCGGTTACAGCAAAGCCCCGTAGTGCCCCGAGCGGCGCAAGACCACGACGTCGGGCATCTTCGGCCTCCATCACGATCATGGCGGCAGCCCCGTCGGAGAGTTGGCTGGCGTTGCCTGCGGTGACGGTTTTGCCCTCTCCTTGCACGGCGGCAAGACCAGATAGGCCTGCGGCGCTTGTGCCGGGCCGATTGCATTCGTCCCGCTCAAGGCGCACCGCTTCCTTGCGGGTTTCTTTGCTGGTCTTATCGGTCAGGATCTTCATCGCCTCGACAGGCACGATTTCATCCGCAAAGAGGCCCGCCTTCTGCGCTTTGGCGGTGCGTATTTGGCTCTGCAGGGCGTAGGCATCCTGTGCATCGCGCGAAACGCCGTAGCGCGCGGCAACCACTTCGGCGGTGTCGAGCATACTGCAGTAATAGGGTTCCGGCACCGTCGGATCGCGGTAGCGGTGACCATTCCAATGGGCATTCTGCACCAGAGAAATACTGTCCAGTCCGCCGGCGAGCGCCACATCGACCCCCTCGCATCGCACCATATGTGAAGCGATCGCGACAGCGTTGAGGCCAGAGGCGCACTGGCGATCTACCGTCGCTCCGGCAACGCTGTCAGGCAGCCCTGCCGCTTGTACGATATGGCGGGCGACGTTGACCCCCGAAGTTCCCTGCGTCAGGGCTGAACCAAAGATAGCCTCTTCCACCTCGCTGCCGGTTAGTCCGGCGCGCGCCAGCGCCGCCTTGACAGCGGGAGCAGCGAGGCTGGGTGCCTCAAGGTTATTGAAGGCACCCCGATAGGCTTTGCCGATCGGCGTACGGGCGGTTGAAACAATGACAGCATCGCGCATGGAGTTTGTCCTTACAGTTCTTCGGTGCCGCACCAATCGCCGATGAACATGGCGGTCGCCTTGGTGATGCGGCGCATGCTTTCAAGGTCTACGCGTTCATTGAATCCATGGATGGCCTCGGCGCGCGGGCCGTAAACAAGCGCAGGCGTGTCTGCATAAAGGCCAAAAAACCGCGCATCCGTGGTCGCGGTGATCGCTTCCCGTACCAGCGCATGGCCAGTCGCAGTCTGGTGCGCGCTATCCAATGCCGCAATCGCCTCGGCCGCATGGACCGAACTGTCGCGCGACAGGGCATACCCCTCGGCATGAAAGCCATGATAAACGATTTCGGGCAGGGAATTGCGCAAGAATGCGTTTTCACGCGCGGTATCAAGTATAACCCTTTCGATTTCGGTCTTTGCCGCGTCTATCGATTGGCCCGGAAAAATCGCCATGCGCACATCGAACACGCTCCATGCGGGTACTGAACTTGTCCAGTCGCCTCCCTCGATCTTACCGATATTGAGGTTCAGTGCGTGGTCCATATGGCCGTATTCGGGGGGACGGTTTTCTGCCGCGTTCCAGCGTTGCTCCATGTCATGCAGGGCGCGGATAATCGGAAAGGCTGCTTCAATCGCGTTTGCCCCCTGGCCCGCATAGGCGACATGCGTGGGCAGACCTTTAAGGTGCACCTGGAACCAAATGACACCAAGTTGCGCGGTGACCAGATGCTCGGAAAACGGCTCGGGGATCAGCGCCGCGTCAGCCTTATAGCCGCGCGCCAAACAGGCCAACGCACCATTGCCCGTGCATTCCTCTTCAACGACGGATTGAAAAAATATGTCCCCGCCGGGGGCAAGACCACAGGCCGCAAGCGCATCAAGCGCAAAAAGGTTTGATGCCAGCCCGGCCTTCATATCCCCGCCTCCGCGTCCATAAAGCCAGCCGTTTTCGACGCGCGGCTCAAAGGGCGGACTGTCCCACATGTCCAGCGGTCCCGCAGGGACGACATCTATGTGCCCGTTCAGAATTAGCGACCGCCCCTGATCGGTTTTTGACCGATGGGAGCCAACAACATTGATCGCTTTCTCATATTGGTCAAGCACCGGTGAAAAGCCGGGCAGATGCTGAATCTCGGCGATGTCTATCTGCCAGCAATCAAGTTCATAGCCACGCGCATCCAGTTCGTCGGCCATGAACGCCTGCGCTGATTGTTCGTTCCCCCGGGTCGAGGGATAGGCCGTCAGCGCGGACAAAAAGGCAACCTGACGGTCAAAGCCTTCGTCGACGGCACCACATAAGCGCTCTTTCAGATTGTCTTGCATCGGCTACCTCAGAATGTTGGTGGAGGTGTATCGGGCAGGACCAAAGGCGCACCGGTGGCTTCGGCCACATCTGTTGCGGACACACCTTCGGCGGTTTCAAGCAGAACAAAGCCTTCAGCTGTCAGGTCGATCACGGCCATGTCGGTAAAAATCCGCGACACACAGCCTCGGGCGGTCAATGGCAGGGAACAGGTCTGCTTGAGCTTGGGATTTCCCGCACGGTCGGTATGCGTTGTCAGAACAACGACGCGACGCGCTTTTTGCGCAAGCTCGATCCCACCGCCAGCCCCGGGGCTGAACTTACCGGGTATCTTCCAGTTGGCCAGATCGCCCATCGCGCTCACCTCGAACGCGCCCAACATCGTCAGATCAAGCCGACCGGATCGCACAATGGCAAAGCTGGTGGCACTGTCGAAAAAGGCAGACCCCGGAACGGTCGACACATATGCACCGCCGGCATCAATCAGGTTCCGGTCCGCCTGTTCGGGCGGCAGGATGGGGCCAACGCCGGTCAGGCCGTTTTCGGTATGCAGGCACACAGGGAAATCGGCAGCCAGATGGTTCACCACCTTGGTCGGCAATCCAATCCCTAGATTGACCACCATTCCCGGTGTAATTTCACGCGCTGCGCGTGCCACCATACGGTCTTTAGCGTCGGACAACAGCGTATTCCTCGGACAATTCACTCAACTCGGTGACATGATCGACAAAGACCCCGGCTGTGTGGACGTCATTCGGGGCAAGGCCGCCAAGCGGCAGAACGCGTTCCGCTTCGACGATGACGCAGTCAGCCGCCATGGCCATCAGCGGATTGAAATTCTGCGCCGTCCCGACATAGGCGAGGTTGCCGTATGCATCGGCACGGTCGGCATGAATCAGGGCGACATCGGCGTGCAATGCGGGCTCCACCAGATAGGATTCCCCGGCCATTTCAACGACCTGTTTGCCCTTGGCCAGTTCGGTCCCGATTCCGATGTCACTCAGAACTCCGCCAATTCCGGCACCACCAGCGCGGATACGTTCAGCCAAGATTCCCTGTGGATTGAATTCGACCTCTAGCTGCCCCGCGTTCATCAGCCCGATTGCGTGGCTGTTCAGCCCCAAATGCGTGGTGATCAGACATGACACCTGACCGCTTTGCAGCAAGTGGTCGATGCCCATACTCGGCTCGTTTGCGTCGTTTTTAATAAGCGTTAGATTGCGCGCGCCATGCGCGACCAGGGCGAGGATCAAGGTCATCGGGGTGCCTGGCACACCAAAGCCCCCAACCATGATCGTATCGCCATCCTTGATCCTGTTTATGGCGTCTCCGATGGGGCATGTCTTGTTCGGAAGATTCACGCCGCACACCCCACCGGCAATCCAACCTCGGCGGCAAAGGCATCCAGGGCGTCGCGCAGGATCGCCATCAGTTCGTGTACTTGATCTTCGGTTATGATCAACGGCGGTGCTACGAGGAAATGATCCCCCGCAGTGCCACCCCGTGTACGACGTGAGTAAATGATCAACCCGCGCGCATAAGCCAATTCGACGAGCCGATCGTAGGCGTTTAGCTTTGGGTTCAAAGGTTCCATCGTCGTGCGGTCCGCAACGAATTCGAAGGCGGTCAGCAGCCCCTTACCGCGCACATCACCAATAAAGGGGTATTGATCCATCAGCGTCTGTAATTCGGCCATCAATACGTCGCCCATCCGGGCGGCGTTCTCGATCAGTTTCTGCTCTTCCATCTCTTCCAGAACAGCTAATCCAGCAGAGCAAGCCAAAGGATTGCCTGCATATGTAAATCCGTGCTGAAACCCGCCGGCATCCAGTACTGGTTCCACCAGTCGCGCCCCGGCGATGATCGCGCCAAGAGGGGCATAGCCTGCGCCAAAGCCCTTGGACATCGCAACAATGTCCGGTGTGATGCCCCAGTGCTCGGCGGCAAGGAATTTGCCGGTGCGTCCCGCACCCGTCATCACCTCGTCATAGATAAGCAGCACGCCGAATTCGTCACAGATTTCACGCACGCGGCCGTAATAGCTGTCTGGCGCGACCAAAGCGCCGGTAGAGGCCCCGCCAACAGGTTCCATGACAAAAGCCAGAACACTCTGGGGACCTTCTTCCAAGATCCTGTCGCGCAGCAGTTCGGCATATTTCAGACCGAGTTGCTCCTCGCTCAGGTTGCTCCGGTCCAAATAGGTGGCTGGCGCGCCGATCTTGGGCATACCGCGCATCATGGGGGAAAAGGGTTCGCGTAACGGGGCATATCCCGTAAGGTCGAGCGCGCCCAAGGTGCAGCCATGATAGGATGGAAAGCGCGAAATGACCTTGTACCGCTCCCCCTGACCTTGGGTGATCGCATATTGACGGGCCAGCTTCACGGCGCTTTCAACCGCCTCGGACCCGCCCGACACAAAGAAGACGCGGTCCAGACCGTCGGGCGTCATTGCAACGGTTTTTGCTGCCAGATCCTCGGACGGATGGGTGCGGAAATGCAGACGATAACCGAATGTGGCCTTGTCCATTTGGGCCTTGATCTTGGCGAGAACGCGCTGATTGGAATGGCCGATATTTGACACCATCGCCCCCGAGGAGCCGTCAATATACCGCTTGCCGTCCTCATCGAACAAATAAATCCCCTCGCCCCGGTCAAGAAACGGGCGCGGGTTTCGGGACTGATAGAAAAGATAGGAGGGCGCGCTGGTCACTTGGCACCTGCCAGATGTTTGCGCAGGAATGCGCGGGTTCTTTCCTGGCTTGGGTTTTTGAATACAACCTGCGGCGGGCCTTCTTCGACCACCACGCCCTGATCCATGAACAAAACGCGATCACAAACCGATGCAGCAAAGTCCATTTCATGGGTGACTATGATCATGGTCATGTGCTCCTCGGCCAACTTCTTCATGACCTGATTGACCTCGTCCACCAACTCGGGATCGAGGGCTGATGTGGCCTCGTCAAAGAGCATCAACTTGGGCTTCATTGCGAGGGCGCGCGCAATCGCCACGCGCTGTTTCTGACCACCGGAAAGCTGCGAGGGGTAGTAGTCGATCCGCTCCAGCATCCCGACCTTGTCGAGTTGTTCCTCGACCAGCTTGTCCGCTTCCTCCTTGGAAAGACCCTTGAGCATCTTGGGTGCCATGGCGACATTTTCGCGGGCGGTCATATGCGGGAATAGATTGAAATGCTGAAACACCATGCCAATCTGTTGGCGCATTTCGTTGATGTGCTTTTCATATTGCCGGTGCGGCAGGGTCTTGTTTACCTGCACCCCGTCGAGCCAGATATCGCCTCCGGTTAGCGGATCAAGATCATTAATCGCCCGCAGAAGGGTGGATTTTCCCGAACCTGATGGACCGATTATCGCCACAATCTGCCCGCGTTCGACGGTCAGACTGATATCCTTGAGGACCTCGACCGGGCCAAACGATTTCTGTGCGTGGCGAATTTGAACGAAGTCTTTCTGATCGGTCATATTCGGTCCTTTCAGATCAGCGCGAAATTGAAATGCGGCGTTCGATTTTACGCTGCACCCACTCCATGCCCAAATTGATTACGTAGTAGAAGGCGGCGGCCATAAGGTAGAATTCGAATGGGCGATATGTTCGGCCGATAACCCGCTGCGCGGACAGAGTCAGTTCGCTTACCCCGATGACAGACACGAGGGCGCTGTCCTTGAGAAGGGCGATCATATTGTTGCCGATTGGCGGGATGACATCGCGCACCGCCTGTGGAATCACCACTTTGCGAAGCGCTTGGCTGCGGCTGAGCCCCACGGTGCGTGCGGCTTCCATCTGACCCTTGTCCACAGACAGGATCGCGGTCTGGATCAACTCAGAGTTATAGACCGCGAAATGTAGCCCTAGCCCGATGATCCCCGCGACGAACGCTGGCAGGTCGATTCCGATTTGCACCAAGCCAAAATAGATCAGGAATAGCTGCAAGAGCAAAGGTGTGCCCATAAACACCCATGCGATCAAACGGAACGGCTGCCTTATGATCCAAGGCCCATAAAGCGCGATTACTGCGAACACGATACCGCCAAAAAAGCTCAGCACCGCAGCAGCCGTCGTGATGGCGATCGTCCAAGCACAGCCCAACAGCAGGACATCCAGATATCCGGGAACGACTGAAAAATCGAGGCTCATTATTCTCTTCCTTCCCGATCAGGTGATCTGGACTTTACGGTCCAGCCAGGTAACGCCCCGCCCGGTCAAATAGATGATGATCATGTAAAGAATGCCAGCGAGCAGAAACATCTCGAAGGGCTTGTAGGTCGAGCCAATGTAGCGCTGCGCCGTATAAGTGAGTTCAACGACCGAGATAGCAGCCACGAGCGCCGTCGCCTTGATCAGCATGTTCAGGTTCACCCCAAGCGGGCGCACCATGAGCCTGGCGGCCTGCGGCAGGATGGTCTTGTACATGGTTTGCCATTGGCTCAGGCCCAGGGTGCGGGCGGCCTCGCGCTGGCCCTTGTCGATTGAGATGATCGCCCCGCGGATCGTTTCTGTCATGTAGGCTCCGGCGTTTATGCCCAACCCGATGACACCCGCCTCGAACGCGTCAAGCTGGATCCCGATCTGTGGCCCGCCGAAGTACAGTATAAACAGCTGGATCAGCGCCGGCGTGCCCCGAAACACGCTCACATACGCCGCGCCCAGAAAGCGAAGTACAGCAAATCGCGATAGCCGCGCCGCCGCCCCGAGTGCTCCGCAAGTCAGTCCGAGTATTGCGGTCAGAACCGAAAGCAAAATTGTCACCCATGCCGCCTCGAGAAAGAACGGATAGACCTTGAGCATTAGTTCAATGTCCATATCGCGCTCCCTGGATTGCGCCGATTGAAGTATGGTGATCGCGCGCCAGTTGGTGCTGCGGTTTCGTCATGCCTAAGAAAAGGCATTAAGGGTCTGCTCTCAGTCGGTTTTCTTGCGCCACGCGCTTGTTGGCGAATGCCTGGTCATGCAAATACCTGCCGGACGCGTCCCGCAATCGGTACTGCCCCCCGCCGCTTCATGGGCGACGGGGGAGATGACTAGCGGATATCGGCACCCACCCACTCTTCGGCGATTGCGAGATACGTGCCGTCTTCCATCATGGAATCCAGCGCTGCCTGCATTTCCGCAGCCAACTCCGGGTTGCCCTCGCGAATGGCGATCCCGGCACCAAATGGTTCGGTGGTCGGATCTGCGAACATCTCGTATTCCTGCCCCTTTGCAGTCATGGCAAGAATGGCGGCGATGGAGTCATTCACGATGGCATCGACACGGCCATTCTCCAGCTCAAGCAGCAGTTCGGGCAGGCCCTTGTAGGTGCTGATGTCATAACCTCGCTCACGCGCCCAATCCTCATGGGTTTCGCCGAGCGTCAGGCCAACGCGCTTGCCTTCGAGGTCTTCGAGGCTGCTGATGCCGGAACCCGGCTTCGTAAAGATGGCGCGCTTGTCGGAGTAATAGGGGCCGACGAAATCAACGACTTCGTCACGCTCGGCGGTGATGGTCATAGAGCCGACGATGGCGTCATATTTGTTAGCCAAGAGACCGCCGATGATCCCGTCCCATGCTGTGGTGACGATTTCAACCTCAAGCCCCATACGTTCGGCCATTTCCGCACCGATTGACGGGTCGAACCCTACAACCTGATTCTCGTCGTTCACAAAGTTGAACGGCGGATAGGCACCGGACATCGCGATGCGGATGACACCTTCTTCTTTCAGGGTCTCAAGTTCGTCTGCGGCAGCTACGTTCAGCGCGGCGACGGTAAAACCTGCTGCTATAACGGCAGTTTTCAGGATCGTACGGCGAATAAACATTTGGGTCTCCATGTTGGCTTAATCCGGACGGGCGTGACGCCCGTGCATCTTTGGCGGATTGCCCCCGCTCTGCGGAAAAGACTTGCATGACCATCATCATCGCGCAAATAAATAACAAGGATCATCAATATAGATAAAATCTATGCCCCCTCCCGAACGCAGCCGTTTCCCTTGGAACCTGGACTGGAATTTGCTCCGCACCTTCATGGTGGTGGTGGAAAAGCGGGGTATATCCAAGGCGGCCGCATCCATGGGCCTAAAACAACCCACGATTTCGGCGGCCCTCAAACGACTGGAGCAGGCGGTCGGCAAGACGTTGATCATCCGCAAACCGAATGAATTCACCATCACCCGTGCGGGGCAGGTTCTTTATACGGAATGCGCCACAATTTTCGGCACCGTGTCCCAACTGCCCGCCATCCTTGACGAAAACAACGCCGAGCTGCGCGGTCACCTGTCGATTGCGATCACCAGCTCGGTGGTCTCGGAGCATTTCGACGCGTTCCTGAACCGATTTTCAAACGCCCATCCGGACGTGACCTATTCTTTTTCGGTTCTAGAGAGTGATGAGGTCGTAGAGATGGTTACGTTGAATCGGGCAAGCTTCGGCATTTGCCTGCTGTCGATGCATCCCAAGGCTTTGAACACATTAATTTTGTACGATGAATTCTTCGGGCTTTTTTGCGGGCCGCGTCACCGTCTCTTCGCCGCTGAAAGCATTGTGCCTGCGGATCTTGATGGCGAACCGTTCGTTGCTTTCCAGACCGAGGCCGAAGGTGGCCCTCTGGAAGTCGTCTCCAGATTGAGGTCCCGCCTGAACCTGTCGCGCAACTGGCGTGGGGTCTCATCAAGCCTGAATGAAATCCGGCGGATGATTATGGCGGATATCGGGATCGGAGCCTTGCCGCTGCACGTGGCCCAACGGGACGTGGCTGCCGGTCGCATTCGGCAACTCCCACCTTATGATAACCTTCCAAAAGTCAGTATCCATCTCGTCAGTAATCCAGCGAGACGGAAGTCCGAAGTGGAAGCTGCCTTCCTTTCGGCAATCGAGGCGGAATTGGCGACCATTGGGATAATTGAACGGACATATGGAAATGAAGAACCTTGAACTGGGTGCCGCCAGTCGATCTGTTTTGCTCTGAGGCACAAATCGTTTCATGCCCAGGCTCCCCGTTCCCCGGGCGGATTCACCCCACGGGTTCGGAGGGAGAAGGGTCAGCTTCGTCGGGCTGTTTCAGACCTGACATTGGACAAGCTCGTTCTGTCGGAGGCCGCACGGGGGAACATCTGAGCCCCTCGCGTCGTCTATTGCCCGGGCACACGATGGCGAAGTAGTCTGCCAAGACGGGGGCTTGCATCGACCACATTCCCAGTCAGACGTAGGTCTCTGAACGACGGGTGCGCCGGATCTCAGGACAGCGCCAATCCACGCAAAGCCGTTTGCCGGTAGGCCAGGCTGACGAAGATCGACTGGTCGCAGGCATGATCGAGCTGACCCGCCAGTTTGGCAGATACGGGTATCGCCGGATTGCAGCTCTGTCAGGAGATGCAGGCTGGCAGGTGAACGACAACGCGTTTCTCGGCAGATCGCTTCGCAAGCGCTTGACGGGCAGCGGTCGCGCGGCTGTGGCGACGCGAGGTGCTGAAGGTCCCAATCAAGCAACCGAAGAAAGGCCTCCTCTGGCTCAACGGACGGATCGTGTGTCCTGCTGCGACCGGAGTGCAGGAACCACGTCTGGTCCTGTGACGTCGTGCATCATCGTACCGATGATGGGAAAGCGTTCCGAACGTTGAACATTCTGGACGACCATACCCGGGACTGCCTAGCGATCTGGGTGAACCGGAAATTGAACTCGACCGAGGTTATTGATACTCTAAAAGAGCTTTTCATCCTCCGTCGTGTGCCCGCCAATATCCGCCTCCCGTGAGGGACATTGCTGCGCAATGCCATGTCGGACATTGGACCTGAGTTCATTGCAGAGGCCGTGAAGAAAGGGATCGTGGCCGTTGGCTCGAAGACCGTATCCATCGAACCCGGCTCACCTTGGGAGAACGGATCCTGCGAAAGCTTCAATGCACGGCTCAGGGAAGCGCTGCCGAACAGCGAAGCCCTCTACTCACTGCAGCAAGCCCAAATCATCATCGAATGCTGAAGGAAACACTACAACATCAAACGACTACATAGTGCTTTGGGCTACCGCCCACCGGCTCCAGAAACCATCGTCTTGATGGAACCCAGGCCAACGCTGCACCAACATTCAAGCTGGACCACTCCGGTGGGGTTGATCAGACCCAGAGTCGTTGTGAACGGTTAATCGATCTCAGGCAGATGGGCACAATGCGTCCCGGTTGCTCCGGCCGAAAATCCTTGAAGCGGTGTCCACGACGCAATTATCGCGCCAAATACGCCCATCTTTCAGGGATTGTGCTTCGCGCCGGTATGAGAGTTTTGTTGTTCCTGCGTTGGTCTGACCCTTTCCAGTGATCAAGTGGCTGAATGGTCTAGGCGATCTTCGCAGCGAATGGAGAACCGAAACGATGCCACGCATACCGAACAAGTTCACGGCGGGCACGGATGCGGATTCCACATTGCAGGCCCTGAGCGATACTATGCGGTCAGGGAGGCGGAATCCATCGTGGCCGGAAGGCTGATCAACTCGGGTGGGGCATATTGCGATCAGAATGGCTAACTCTTCTGATTAGATATCCGTGGGCATGCGCATCAGGCCTTACGCTTCTGAAAAAGAAGCGAGATCAGCCCGAGGACGGCCGACGCCATTATCAGCAAAAGCGATACCGCGTTGAGAACCGGCGTGGAGCCCTGCTTGAGCTTGTCGAACATCGTGATCGTCAGCGGAGAATCCGAGCCGACCAGCATCAGCGTCGTGTTGAAATTTTCGAAACTCATGAGGACCGACACGACCGCCGAGGCCAGAATGGCAGGCATCAGGAACGGCAGGGTTATCTGACGGATCGCGCCCAGTTTGGTCGCCCCGAGGTTGAGTGCGGCCTCCTCAAGGCTGGGGTCGAACTTTTGCAGACGCGCTGCGATCACGAGAGTCGCAAATGTCGTGATGAACGAAAATTGGCCCAAGATTACAAGGATTAGTCCGGGACGAAGTCCGTCGAACCATAGGCCGGTCGCGTCCTCCAGCGTGTTCGCGATGGCGCTGGAGAATACCAAGATCGAGATGCCTAGGATAACGCCTGGAATGATCAGTGGCAGCAGCATCAACATGTAAAGTACCGACTTGCCGCGGAAATCGTGCCGGACGAACAGGAACGCGTTGCAGGTCCCGACGAAGACCGCCAGCGCCGACACCCAGCCCGCGACAAATGCTGACGTTCCGATTGCGCGCAGGATCGAGCGCTCGTTGAAGACGCCGATAAAAGGCGCTTCTTTGCCGAAGAACCACGCCATCGTGAAGCCTTCCCAAGGCAGGGACGGGAAGACGCTGTCATTGAAGGCAAAGACGCAGACCACCGTGAGCGGCAGGGCGAGATAGAGAAAGAACACCGTCACATAGGCGCGGTAGCACCACTTGGCGAAGACGGGCTGCGGGACAGTGGGTATCATGAGCGCCCCATAGTTTCGGCAAGCGATTGCCGAGAAAGCTTGAGGCCAACGAAAACAACTGTCGAGGACAGGGCAAGCAGCAGGAAGCCCAACGCCGACCCCAGCTCCCAATTAAAGCGCGTTATGAACTGCGTATAAATCATCCCTGTGAACCACAGGCTGTCCTTGCCGCCCAGAAGTATTGGCGTGAGGTAGTTGCCAAGCGACAGCATGAAGACGACGATGCAACCAGACACAATGCCCGGCATGGCGTGCGGAATGACGATCTCGCGCATTATCGACGTGCTGGTCCCGCCCAGATCGTAGCCCGCCTCGATCAGGCTGTCGTCGAGGCTGTCGAGCGTCGTGACCAGCGGGACGACCATGAACAGGATCGACGTGTAGACCAGCCCCAGCATGATCGCGGCGTCGTTGTAGAGAAACTCGACCGGGCCGCTGACAACGCCGAGATATTGAAGCGTACTCGACAGCACCCCGGTTTCGCGCAGAAGGATCATCCAGCCGAAGGTACGCACCAGTTCCGAAACCCAAAACGGGATCATGCACATCAAGAACAGCGTGGTCTTCGTGCGGCCACGGGTCAATTTGGCGATGTAGTAGGCGATGGGGAAGCCGAAGATCAGGGTCAGCGCAGTGGCGAGAATCGACATGATCGCGGTACGCGCGAAGGTGCGCCAGTAGAGGGGCTCTTCGAAGAAGGTGATATAGTTCCTTAGGCCCGTCTCGTATTCCCGCGGCGCGATCTTTTCGCTGATCGATACCAGGAAAAGGCCGATATGCGGCAGGATGATAAGGACCGTGAGCCACAGGAAAATCGGCGCGAGCAGCAGGTAGAAACCGAGTTTTGAGCTGTCAGAGGGCATCGCTTAGTCCTCCGCCGCCGGGTAGAGCCGGGCTCTCTTCGGATTCCAGTGTGTGTAAACCTCGCTTCCCGGTCGCAGCTCGGCGAAGCCACCCGTCTGAGGAAGTGCGACGCTGACCGGATGGCCAGAGGCGTCTTCTACGGTGACGGAACTGTTGGCCCCGTTGAACAGGACCGAGGTTACAATCCCCCGGCTGATATTCTCGTCAGGGCCGAGCCCTTCTACGGAAACGGAAAGTCCGATGGCTTCGGGGCGAAGGAAGACCTGCGCGCGCTCGCCAGTTTTCAGACCGGAATTGGCGGCAACGACCTTCATCTCGGCCCCGGCATTGGTTCTGAGCGTCAGCATGGCACCATTTGCGGACGCAACCGTCGCCGCGATCTTGTTTGCCGCCCCGACGAAGCCCGCAACGAAAGCTGTATCCGGGTTGTGGTAAACCTCGTGCGGTGGGCCGATCTGTTCGAAGCGCCCGTGGTTCATCACGGCGATGTTGTCGCTCATCACAAGCGCCTCGGACTGGTCGTGGGTGATGTAGACGAACGTGGTGTTGAACTCTACCTGAAGCGACTTCAGCTCGACTTTCATGTGTTCGCGCAGCTTCAGGTCCAGCGCCCCGAGGGGTTCGTCCAGGAGCAGCACGTCTGGTTCCAGCACCATGCAGCGCGCAATGGCGACGCGTTGCTTTTGCCCGCCCGAGAGTTGATCTACGCGCCGCCCCGCCACGCCGGGCAGGCCCACGCGGGCAAGTATATCATCGACACGCCGGGCAATCTCGGAGCGACCGACCCCGCGCTGTCTCAACCCGAACCCTACATTGTCGCCGATATTCATGGTCGGAAACAGCGCCAGATGCTGAAAGACCATCGAAACCGGTCGCTTGTTGGGCGGCACGCCGATCATGGATTTGCCCTTGATCAGAAGATCGCCGCTGGTCGGCGACTGGAACCCGGCGATCATGCGCAGAAGTGTGGTCTTGCCACAGCCGGACGGGCCCAGGATGGAGAAGAACGAGCCTTGCGGCACTTCGAAGCTGACATGATCGACGGCGCGAAACGTGTCGAAGTTCTTCGTCAGGTCGCTGCAGACAAGATCGGGCGTAGGGCTGGTCAAGATGTATCCTCGTCAGAAGAAAAAGGGCACCAGGCGGTGCCCTTTTCAGTGGTTTCCAGCAGCGGCTCAGTTTGCGGCGTTGATGCGGTCCAGCGTGGCACCTTCCAGTGCCTCAAGACCTGCGGGAACCGGCGGGTACCACTTGATGTTGTCGATCGCCGCCTGATCGAAGCTGCCTTGGTAGCGGGCCTTCAAATCAGCGCTGACGTCCGCGTCCCCGTCCACGGCTGCGGTGAAGTTGCCGGCGACATTGGTGATCATCGCCGCGATGTCTGGGCGCATCACGAAGTTGATCCAGTCATAGGCGGCATCATCCGCGCGGCCGCGTGCGGGCAGTACGAAGGTGTCGATCCATCCTAGCGCGCCGGCCTCGGGGGCAACGAAGGTGATGTCCGGATTATCGGCGTTCAGCTGCCAGCCGCCTGTGTCCCACGCCATCGAGGCCACGACTTCGCCCGAACGCAGCAGGTTTTTGATCTCGTCGCCGCCATCCCAGTAGGTCTTCACGTTGGGCTTGCATGCGGTCAGTTCCGCTTCGACCTGATCGAGAATTTCCTGGTACGCTGCCGTGTCACCATAGGCCGCGAAGGGGTCCAGACCCATCGAATAGGCGAAGCCGATCAGAGTCGGGCGCTTGAGGCGATACGAGACCTTGCCCGCAACCGACGCGTCGCAGAGATCGGTATAGTCCTTAACATCTGCCGCCATCGCGGTGTTGACCACAAGACCACTGGTTCCCCAGACATGTGGCAGGCCAAAGACCTCGCCGTTATAGGTGGTGTTGCCCGCCGTGGCGGCCAGCATCGATGGAATGAACAGCTCGGAATTGACGCGCGCCATGTCGATCGGCTTGTAGATACCGAATTCTTCCTGCGCGCTGGTGATCCGGTCCTGGCTCGGCTGGGCCAGGTCGAAACCGCCGCCATTCGTGGCCCGCAGTTTAGCGATCATTTCCTCGTTGTTCGAGGTCGTGACTTCGACGGTGTGGCCGGTTTCGGCTTCGAAAAGCGCGATTACATCATCTGGGGCGTAGCCACCCCACGTCAGAAGCCGGAGCGTTTCGGCGCTGGCCACCTGCGCACTCAACGCGGTTGCGACCAGAGCTGTCGAAAAGAGAGCGAGTTTCATTGGTTTGTCCACCTCTGTTGGATTATTTCGCGGACTCATCATGATCCGCGATTCGTAAAACTATTAAGTCAAACACGCCGATTTTTATCTATAGAGGCGGCGCGCCTCCCGCGTGGTCACGCGATTTTCATCAGCAGCTCCCGCGTGTTGTCGTGGGTCATCTCGACCGGGTTTCCCCCGGTGCTGGGATCGGCCAGCGCGCCGGTCACAATACGATCGATATCGAGGTTTGAAACCCCCAGGCCGGTCAGGGTCTTGGGGATGCCCATGCTGGTATTCAAATCGTCCACATAGGCGCAAAACCCATCGAACCCGCCCGCGACCCCCAGGTACGCGGCGGCCTTGTCGAAGCGCTCCGAAATGGCCGAGCGATTGAACTGCAGGACGGCGGGCATGCAAACCGCGTTCGTCGTCCCGTGGTGCATGTGGTAGATGGCACCGATGGGATGTGACAGGGCGTGGATGGCACCCAGCCCCTTTTGAAACGCCGTGGCCCCCATTGCCGCCGCCGACATCATCTGCGCGCGCGCCTCAATATCGGAGCCGTCCGCATAGGCGCGCGGCAGGTATTCCTTGACCAGCCGCATCCCCTCCAGCGCGATGCCCTGCGACATGGGGTGATAGTGCGGTGAGGAGTAGGCCTCGACGCAGTGGGCAAAGGCATCAAGACCTGTTCCAGCCGTGATGAATTTCGGCATGCCGACGGTTAGTTCCGGGTCGCAAATCACGACCGTGGGCAGGAATTTCGGGTGGAAGATGATCTTTTTCTCTTCGGTTTCCGAATTGGTGATGACGCTCGCGCGGCCCACTTCCGACCCGGTCCCGGCGGTGGTGGGCACGGCGACGATGGGGGCAATGGCGTCGGCATCGGCACGGGTCCACCAGTCGCCGATATCCTCGAAATCCCAAAGTGGACGCGTTTGGCCAGCAAGGAACGCCACCAACTTGCCAAGATCGAGGCCCGAGCCGCCCCCGAAGGCCACGACGCCGTCGTGCCGGCCCTCCCGATAGGCCCGTACACCCGCCTCGGCATTCTTTTCGTTGGGGTTGGGGTCGACATCGGCAAAGATGGCCCGCCCTAGACCGGCGGCTTCCAGCAAGTCCAGCGTCCGTGTTGTGATCTCCATGCCGGCCAGGCCGCGGTCGGTGATGAGCAGTGGCTTGGTGATCCCCGCCTTGGCGCAGGCATCGGCGATTTCCGAGATCCGCCCCGCGCCGAAGCGAATTGCGGTCGGGTAGGACCAGTTTGCGGTGAGGGACATAAACGTCAGGCTTTCTTCAGATGATAGGATTTCGGGCGGGTCAGGTTGTGGAAGCCAATGAGCGACAGGCCGCCGCCACGACCCGTGTCCTTGCAGCCGGTCCAGCACAGGCCCGGATCCAGGTAATCCGCGCGGTTCATGAAGACCGTACCGGTCTCGATCCGGTCGGCGATCGCTTCGGCCCGCGCGGCGTCATTGGTCCAGATCGACGCCGTCAGGCCGTAATCGCTGTCATTCATCAGCGCGATCGCTTCAGCGTCATCCTTCACCGGCATGATTCCGACAACCGGACCAAAACTTTCCTCGCGCATGACGCGCATGTCGTGGGTGACGTTGGTGAGGATCTGCGGAGAAATATAAGCGCCGCCATCGTCCTCGGCAAAGGTGGGGATGTGCCCGACCGCCCCCTGCGCCAGTGCGTCCTCGATCTGGGCGCGCACCGTGTCGGCAAAGCGTTTGTGTGCCATCGGTCCCAACGTCGTCTCCGGGTCCAGCGGATTGCCCAGCTTGTAGCCGCGCACGATCTGGGTGGCCTTGGAGACGAAAGCGTCGAAATGCCGTTCGGCCACGTAAATCCGCTCGATCCCGCAGCAGCACTGGCCGGAGTTGAACATCGCGGCGTCGATCAACGTTTCCGCCGCCGCGTCGATATCCGCATCTTCGCAGACATAGCCGGGATCCTTGCCGCCAAGCTCCAGGCCGATGCCGGTAAAGGTTCCTGCGGCCGCGCGTTCGATGACCTGCCCACCGCCGACAGAGCCTGTGAAATTAACGAAGCCAAAGGACCGCGCGGCAATCAGGTCGGACGTGGTCTGGTGGTCGAGAAAGACGTTCTGGAACACCTCCTCGGGCACGCCCGCGGCATGGAAGGCGCGCGCCATACGCTCTCCGACAAGCGGCGTCTGGCTTGCGTGTTTGAGCATGACGGCGTTGCCCGCGATAAGGGCAGGGGCGACGGTGTTGATTGCCGTCATGTAGGGATAATTCCACGGGGCCACGACCAGGACCAATCCATGCGGCACGCGTTTGATCACGCGCCGAAAGGTGTCGCTGTCCTCCACCACGACTTCGGAAAGCGCGTCCTTTGCGATTTCGGCCATGTAGGTCGCACGCTCATTGAAACCGCCGAATTCGCCGCCATACCGGATCGGTCGGCCCATCTGATGTGCAAGTTCGGGGACGATTTCGTCGTTCATCTCGCCGACCTTTGCCACACCGGCAAGGACCAGCGCGGTCCGTTCGTCGAGGCTGCGGGCCGCCCAAGCGACCTGGGCCGCTTTCCCGCGCGCGACGGCGGCTTGCGCCTCGGAGATGGAAAGCGTCGGGCGCTCGGCGTAGACCGAACCGTCAATGGGAGAGATACAGCTGATCATCCGTCAGGCCCTTTCAAAGCCACGCGCGATTTCCCAATCGGTCACCACGCGATCAAATTCTTCCTGCTCCCACTCGGCGGCGCGGGTGTAGTGGTCGACAACCACATCGCCCATCGCCTCTCGCAGGAAGGTGGAGTTGCGCAGGGTTTCGGTCGCCGCGCGCAAAGTGCTTGGGATCACCGTGGCCTTTGCATCGTCATAGACATCGCCGGACGTGGCGGGGGCCAGGGTCATCTTGTCTTCGATCCCCTTGATCCCGGCAGCCAGCATGGCGGCCTGAGCGAGGTAGGGGTTCAAGTCCGACCCGCCGATACGGCATTCGACACGGACGCCCTTCGTTCCAACGCCACAAAGCCGGAACCCCGCCGTGCGGTTGTCCACGGACCAGACCGACTTGGTCGGCGCGAAGGTGCCCTTGGAGAAGCGTTTGTAACTGTTAATGTAGGGGGCGAGGAAATAGGTGTAATCGGGCGCAAAGGCGATCAGCCCGGCCATGTAGTGCTTCATCAGATCCGACATGCCCAGATCGGCATCGGCATCGAAGAACGCCGGTTTGCTGTCCTGCCAAAGCGATTGATGCACATGGCTTGAACTGCCGATCCGGTCCTTGTGCCACTTGGGCAAGAAGCTTGCCGCATGGCCTTTTTGCCAGGCGATCTCTTTGACGGCGTTCTTGGCAATGGTGTGGTAATCGGCGCAATCGAGCGCCGGGGAATAGCGGATGTTCAGCTCTTCCTGACCAGCCTCGGCCTCGCCCTTGGTGTTCTCGACCGGAATCCCGGCGGCAAATAGGTGATTGCGCAAGGGGCGCATTACACCTTCTTCCTTGGTCGTCTGGAGGATGTGGTAGTCCTCATTATAGCCGCTGATCGGTGCAAGATCCCGGAAACCGTCCTTGCGAATTTCGTCAAAGCTCTTCTCGAAGAGGAAGAACTCCAGCTCCGTCGCCATCATCGCGTCGAAACCGAGCGCTTTCAGTCGGGCGATCTGCGCCTTCAGCACCGCGCGTGGGGAATGGGGCACCGGCTTGTGCGTGTCGTGGTCAAGCACGTCGCATAGCACCATGGCAGTGCCTTCCAGCCACGGCACATGCCGCAGCGTCGAAAGATCGGGGGCCATGACGTAGTCGCCATAGCCACCTTCCCAACTGGTCGAGGCGTAGCCGGGCGGGGTCGCCATCTCCAGGTCGGTGGCAAGCAGGTAATTGCAGCAATGGGTTTCCTCGAACGAGGATTCGACGAAATTCACGGCGTGGAAGCGTTTGCCCATCAGGCGGCCTTGCATGTCGACCATGCAAACAAGGACCGTGTCGATCTCACCGGATCCCACGGCCTCCTTGAGGGTGTCGAAACTAAGATTGGCGGCCATGGGGTTCGGTCCTCTCTGGTAGGGAAGCGCCCCCGGTTCACGGGGGCGCTTTGGTCTGTTCTGTTCGAGGGCTTACTCGAAGTTGTACGGAGCGCCGGCCTGGTTGATGACGCCGTTGTACTCCTTGAAGATGTTGACGATCTTTTGGTGCACCTCGCCTTCCTGGGCGACTTCCTCCCAGAACTCCTTGGCGGCGGTCTCGACCTCGGCCCATTCGCTCGCTGGCACCGAGCGGAGCGCCAGCTTGTCGCCGTTCGCGCGCAACGCAGCCTCGCCGCCCCAGTACCACTGGTTGCGATAGGTGTGGCCGGCCTCGGTTGCCGCCATCACCACCGATTTCAGGTGATCAGGCAGCTCGGCCCAACGCTCCTCGTTGACGAACCACGACCCGATCCACGCACCCGAGATGTTGTTGGTCAGGAAGTAGTCGGTCACGTCTGCCCAGCCCACGGTGTAGTCTTCGGTGATGCCCGACCAAGCCATGCCGTCAAGCTCGCCGGTCTGAACGGCGACCTCTGCATCCTCGTAGGGAATGTTCACTGGAACGACGCCGAACTTGGCCAGGAAGCGGCCTGCAGTCGGGAAGGTGTAGAGCTTCAATCCGTCGAGATCGGCGACCGAGGTGATCTCCTTCTTGGTGTTGAAGTTGCACGGGTCCTGTCCCGCGGCCGAGAGCCACTTGACGCCGACCTTGGCGTATTCTTCTTCCCAGATTTCCTTGAGCCCATACTGGTTGAACAGCACCGGCACGTCGAGGATATGCTTGGTTGCGAAAGGGAAATAGCCGCCGAACTGGCGTAGTGGCGTGGGCGAGGCCATCGAGTCATCGTCAGAGTGAACCCCGTCGATGGTGCCCCTCTGAAGCGCCTGGAACAGCTCGCCCGTGGGGACGATCTGGTCGGCGTAGAACAGCTCGACCTCAAGCTCGCCGTTGGAGTTGGCATTGATGTAGTCGATCACCGGCTTGGTCACATGTTCGCCCAAGGCACCACCGGCATAGGTTTGGAAACGCCACTTGATCGCGGTCTGCGCCTTGACGATCGCCGGGCTGGCCAAGGTGGCCGCCACGCCGACACCCGCGGTTGTCAGAAACTTGCGTCTTGTTGTCATGGGTCTTTCCTCTCTGTTGATGCTCACTTCAATGTCCGTCCCGTAACCGGGATCTCATTTGGGTTAATTTCCATAGACATACCCCGGCAACCAAAGCGCGATTTCGGGGAAAACCATGATCGTGGTCAGAGCCACCATCATAACAAGCACAAACGGCAGAATGGACGAATAAATGTCCCTCAGCGTGATTTCGGGGGGTGCCATCGCGCGCATCAGGAACAGGTTATAGCCGAAGGGCGGCGTCATGTACGCGATCTGTGTGGTGATCGTGTAAAGCACACCATACCAGATAAGGTCGAACCCGAGCGCGCCCACCAGCGGTACGTAAAGCGGAGCGACGATCACCAGCATGGCGGTGTCGTCCAGAAACGTGCCCATCAGGATAAAGCTGAGCTGCATCAGGATCAGGATCATCCACGGACTGAGGCCCAGCCTCTCGGTAAACAGACTCTCGATGGCCTTGACCGCGCCCAGCCCATCGAAGACCGCGCCGAAGGCCAGCGCCGCAAGGATGATCCACATGAACATGCAGGAAATGCCCAGCGTGTTGCGCACCGAGTTCTCGAACACCGCGCGGGTCATGCGACCCTTCGCGACAGCGGCCAGAAAGGCCGCAATCGCACCGATGGCCGAGCTTTCGACAAGTGACGTCCAGCCGTTCACGAACGGTACCATCATAGCGAAGAAGATGAACAACGGCAGCAGCCCCGCGCCGAGAAGCCGAAGCTTCTCGGGCATCGGGATCTCTCGCTCTTCCTTGGGAAGAACCGGGCCGAGTGACGGGGTGATGCGGCAGCGGATCACGATGTAGACCACGAACATCGCCGCCATCATCAGGCCCGGAACCACACCCGCCAGCCACAACTGGCCCACCGGCTGCCGCGCGATCATAGCATAGAGCACCAGAACCACGGATGGTGGCACGAGGATGCCGAGGGACGATCCCGCCTGGATCACGCCAGTCACCATGCGTTTGTCATAGCCGCGTCTGAGCAATTCAGGGAGCGCGATGGTCGCCCCGATGGCCATGCCCGCGACCGATAGCCCGTTCATCGCCGAGATCAGCACCATCAGCCCGATGGTGCCGACCGCGAGGCCGCCGGACAGGCCGCCCATCCAGACATGGAACATCTTGTAGAGATCATCGGCAATCTTCGATTCCGACAGGACGTAGCCCATGAAGATGAACATCGGCAGCGTGAGCAGCGGGTACCATTTCATCAGCTTGATCGCAGCCGCGAAGCCCAGATCGTACCCCCCCCGGTCGCCCCAAAGGAAGAAGGCGGAGACCACGGCGACAAAGCCGATTGCACCGAATACGCGCTGACCCGTCAGAAGCATGAGCATCATCGACGAGAACATGAGGATGGCGATGACCTCGTAGGGCATCAGACCTTCGCCCCCATGTCATGGCCTTGGATGCGCAGGATATCCTTAAAGAATTCCGAAATCGCCTGTAGCAGCATGAGGAAGATACCAACCAGCATGATAGCCTTGATCGGCCAGAGATAGGGGCGCCAGACCGAAGAACTCCGCTCGCCGCCATAACTGATCGAATATTGGAAACTCTCCCAGCCGCCCCACAGAAGAAAGATCAGGTAGACGATCAGGAATAGGATCGTTATCGCATCAATCTGCGCCTTGCGGTGGTCGGAGCACTCTCCGTAAAGCAGATCCATCCGCACGTTCGAGCCCATCTGGATCGAGTAAGGACCGCCGAGCATGTAATAGGCGACCATCGCGAACTGCGCCACTTCCAGCGTCCAGAGCGACGGCAGAAAGAAGGTCTTGGAGATCGACGACCAGAGCAGAATCCCCATCATGACGAAGATTCCGTACATCACGATCCGCCCGATACGGTAGTTCAAGGCATCGACAAAACCGATATAGCGTTGCACGAGGGTCAGCACGGGGCCGTCCGTGTCGCGGCAAGCGCGCCTTCAAGCCAACCGGAAAGCGTTTCGACCATGGCACCTTGCGCCGCCCCAGTGGCGACCAGATCGCTTCGTACCTCCAGCATGACATTCAGGTAACCACCCGGCAGCGCGTGTTCCTTAAGCGTGTGGGTGACCCCGTCGCCGGGGCCGTAGGGCTCGTTCCGGCGGACAACATGCTTGCCGGAACGCGTAGCAACATCAAGAAGCGCATCCGCCAGGCGCGCGTCATCGTCGTGCAGAACGCCGATTTCGACGTCCCGTGTCTTGCCATGGTAAATGGGGGTAAAGCTGTGCACCGTGACCAGGACCGGGTCCTTTATCGCGGACATCGCATCTGAGACCGCTTGGCGGAAGGGCTGGTAATAGGTCCGAACGCGGTCCGCCCTGTCCGAGGCGGTCAGGTGGGCGTTGCCGGGAATGTCGAAGATCTCGCTTCTCGCTGGCATGGCGTCGGGGACTTCGGGTGGGCGATTGCAGTCGTACACCAACCGCGATGTTCTGGCGGCGATCAGTACCCCGTTGAACCGCTCCGTCAGGCGCTCGGCCAGCGCCATTGCGCCCGGATCCCAGGCCACGTGGCTTGTCAGGGCGTCTTCGGGCAACCCGAGCCCTTCGAATTCTGCCGGGATATACGCGCTTGCGTGCTCGCACACGAAAACAACCGACGACGACGTGTTTGTGTTGCGCACTTCGACGATGGTCTCATCGAATGGTCCCAGGTGATTCATTTCAGGTCTCATTCTTGAAAGGTCTTGCCGGGACAGCTTTCTGTCAACACAATTGTGAAAAAAATGTAACAGGGTTTCAAGTTCTGTTATATTTTGTCCAAAAGGCGAGGCGGCTCTATGGTTGATGCAAGCCAGACGATATCAGATCGCATCCAGGAAAGGATGGACGATCTCACCCGTGCGGAGCGGCAACTGGCCCTGTCGATCCTTGAAAACTACCCCGCGTCCGGGCTTGGCCCGCTTGTTGCATTGGCAAAGGGGGCAGACGTTTCGGTGCCGACGGTTGCGCGCATGGTGAACAAGCTTGGCTACAAGGGCTACGCGGACTTTCAGGCCGACCTGCGGGAAGAACTGAGTGCAATCGCGAAGGGGCCGATCGCCAAGCACGAGACTTGGACGGGGGCGGCTCCGTCCGAACACATCCTGAATCGGTTCACCGAGGCGGTGATCGAGAACATCCGCAATACCATGGCCCATATTGACCCGGTCGCATTCGACGAAGCCTGCGCCATGGTCGCGGACCAGAACCGCCATCTTTATATCGTGGGTGGTCGGATCACGCATACGCTTGCGGAATATCTCTTCCTGCACATGCAGGTCATCCGCCCGAACCTGACCCATGTGCAATCCACGTCGAGTACGTGGCCGCACTATCTGTTGAACGCGGGCGAGGGCGACGTTTTCGTGATTTTCGATGTCCGGCGATATGAGAATAACACCCTGAAGCTCGCACAACTGGCCCGAGAGCGTGGGGCGAGGATCGTTCTATTCACCGATCACTGGCGCTCTCCGGTGCACCGCATGGCGGACATCTGCCTGACCAGCCAGATCATCGTCCCGTCCGCCTGGGATTCTGCGACAACGACAATGCTTTTGCTCGAGAGCATGATCTCGGCGATCCAGACGCTGCATTGGGACAGCACCAAGGACCGCATGCAGGAGTTGGAAGCCATCTTCGACAAGACGAAGCTTTTCAGAAAGTTCACGTGACGTTCCAACACCCGATAAGCGGCCCCGATCCGCTGCTTTACTCGTCGGAACTGTGCACCGCGTTCGTTCTCACCACGCGCCGCTTATTTGCATCCACGACGATCAGAAGTTCGCTGCCGTATCGATCATAGGCCTGCATGTAGCCACGATCCGGATCGACGATGCGAATGTCATGATACCCTTGACCCATAAGCTTGGCCGCCATCGCGTCGTAGTCGGACGTTGGCATCACGTTGATGGGGTCTGCCGCAACCGAAAAGGGGACGAGAAGCGCAAAGCACAGAACTGTTGTGGTTTTTACAGACATATCGGATCTCCGTCCGCGGAGGCAGGCAAGAAATCCGCCGCCGTCGGGCCGCGGAAAACGGGACGGCGGTAAAGGCGCGTCTAGGGAAGATTTCTTGCATTGTGTCTGGATGACAGAGGCCGAAAGGCCCTGATGCCCAGAGAGGGATGATATACCAAAATTGGTGATTTCTCAAGTTCTGATCGCGGAGGTCAGGTCCGGAAATGGTGCCGTCATACCAATCCGAACCGGGCTCAGACGGCGCGGCTTTTCCTTATCCCACGTAGAGGCGGCTCTGTCGGAAACTTAGCGCCCTGTGATCAAAGTTTCGCCAGCGGACGGTTTCGCTGGGCGGACACATAAAAATTATGTGTTTTCGACTTTCCAACGCTAAGTGAGGGAGAAATCGAAAACCCTGAGAGTGTTCGCGATGAAAACGCTGCGCCAAATCGTTCTGTCAGCCGCCGTCGTTGTTGCCGGTCTCTACATCTGGATCACTTACGTCCCAGCCGCACAGCCGATCCTGGACAGGATCGGTGTTCTGGACTTGCTCGGGATCGAACCGCCCGAAGCGACCGTCGCGCAGCAGGGAGGGCGGCGCGGGGTTGGCGGTCCTGCGCAGGTTATTGTCGCAAGCGTCGGGGAACGAGCCCTAGCGGATCGGGTGAGCGCGATCGGCGACGGCCGGGCCCGGCGCTCGGTCACGGTGCGTGCCAGCGCCGTGGGCGTCATCACGGAATTGAACATCGTCGCGGGCAGCTATGTCCAGCAGGGCGACATAATTGTCATGCTCGAAGACGAGAATGAACAGATCGCCCTGGAACAGGCGCGGATCGAGTTGGACGACGCGCAAGCCGAGGCCGAACGGTTTCAGCAACTGCAGGCGTCTGGAGCCACGACCGAAGTGCGTCTGCGCGAGACCGAGCTTGCGCGACGCAGCGCGGAACTTGCGGTGCGTCAGGCGGAGTATGACTTGTCCCAGCGTCAGATCGAAGCGCCGATCTCTGGCTGGGTGGGGATCATAGACCTCGCGGTCGGAGACCGCGTCAACGCGCAAGATGTGCTTGTCACGGTTACGGATCGCTCGGAAATCCTGATCGATTTTCGTGTCCCCGAACGCGTAGTCAGCAAGATCGAGGTGGGCCAGGCGTTTGATGTGGTGCCCCTTGGACTGAGCGAGACTGCCCTGAAAGGCGAGATCAGCGCCATCGATACCGTTGTGGACCGTGCCAGTCGCACCCTGCTGGTGCAGGGCCGCGTCTCGAACGACGACGATCTGCTTCGCGCGGGCATGGCGTTTTCGGTCAACCTGACATTTCCCGGTGAGACGATGCTTTCGGTCGCACCGCTGGCGATCCAATGGTCCAGCGAGGGCCCGTTCGTCTGGGTCGTGCGCGATGGCAAGGTTGCCCGCGTGCCTGTGACGCTGGCGCAGCGCAACAGCGACGATGTTCTTGTGATGTCGAATGACCTGGCCGCCGGTGACATGGTCGTCACCGATGGTGTGCAGACCCTGCGCGACGGGGCCGAGGTGGCGATCGCGCCCGCCGAGGAAACCGCAGCGATCGAAAGCGGGACCAATCGGGGGCACACCCTGTGAGCCAGACCAAGTCGCCCGGAACCGCCCTGTTCGTGCGCCGCCCGATCCTTGCCTTCGTCTTGAACGCCTTGATCATTCTTGCGGGAGTTGCCGCCCTTTTCGGGGCGGAAATTCGCGAACTGCCGAACGTGGACCGGCCCGTCATCACGATCACCACTCCCTTCCCCGGAGCCTCGCCCGAGGCGGTTGATCAGGAACTGACTGGCCGGATCGAGGGGGCCGTCGGCCGCGTCACCGGCGTACGTAGTATCTCGTCGAACTCGCGTTTTGGTCGCAGCCGTGTCACCGTCGAGTTCAACGACAGCGTGGATATCGACGTGGCGGCGACGGATGTGCGCGACGCGGTGGCCCGGATCGTCAACCAGTTGCCCGAGGCGGCGGACCAGCCGGAAATCGTGAAGGCGGACGCGAACGCACAGCCGGTCATGCGGATCGCCGTGACATCGCCCAGCCGCTCGCCGCAGGACCTGACCGCCATCGTGGAAGACCGGGTGGAAGACCGGCTGATTTCGGTCGAGGGCGTGGCGGATCTTCAAATCTACGGTGACCGCGAGCCGATCTTCCGGATCGACATCAATCAACTGGAACTCGCCAGTCGCGGTCTGACGCTCGCTGATATGCAGCAGGTTCTTGCAGGCGTGTCACTCGACGCGCCGGCGGGCGATCTGGCCGGTGACCGGCAGTCGATCAACGTGCGGACCACGGCCACGGTGGCGACGGCAGAAGCCTTCGAGGCGCTCGAAATCACCGAGTCGGTCAAGGTCGGCGACGTGGCGCGCGTCACTCTGGGGCCGGCACCTGGCGAAACCGTGTTGCGCGCCAACGGCCAGCAGGGTCTGGGTATCGGGATCATTCGGCAAGCGACGTCCAACACGCTGGAGATCTCGACCGACGTGCGGGAGGTCGTGGCAGAATTGAGTGAAAGCCTGCCCGATGACATCACGATAGCGGTGACATCTGACGACGCGACCTTCATTTCAGGCTCCATCAAGGAAGTGGTCAAAACGCTCGGCTTTGCGATCCTGATCGTGGTGGCGGTGATCTTCCTGTTCTTGCGCAACGTGCGGGCGACGCTAATTCCGGCGCTGACCTTGCCTGTCGCGTTGGTGGGCACCTTGGCGGCGATCTATCTGGTCGGGTTTTCGATCAATATCCTGACGCTTCTGGCGTTGGTCCTGGCGACGGGCATGGTAGTGGACGACGCCATCGTTGTGCTGGAAAACATCGTGCGCCAAAGGGCGGCCGGCATGGGCCCAAGGGCCGCCGCTGTGAAAGGGACGGCGCAGGTTTTCTTTGCGGTGGTTACCACGACGGCGACGCTGGCGGCGGTTTTCATCCCGCTGTCATTTCTGCCGGGGCAGGCGGGCGGCTTGTTCAGGGAGTTTGGCTTTACCTTGGCGATGGCGGTGCTCTTGTCATCTGTCGTTGCACTCAGCCTGTGTCCTGTTCTGGCCAGTCGACTGCTGGCAAAGGCCCCTGACCCGAACCCGCGCGGCCCGATGATCTGGCTCGGCGGCAAGCTTCTGCGATTTTACGAGGCGACGCTTCGAGGTGCGCTGGCGATCCCGTTCGTCATAGTCCTGGTCTCGGCTTTCGTGGCGGCAACGGCCACGATGATGGCGGGCACCATCCGGCAGGAACTGACGCCGCCCGAAGACCGCGCCGTTGCCCTGCTCAGCGTCACGGCTCCTCAAGGCGTGTCGCGTGAATACACTCAGGGCAAGATGCAGCAGATCGAGGACTTGATCACGCCGCTGCAGGAGCGGGGCGAGATCACGAACATCTTCTCCATCAGCGGCTTCGGGGCCGATAATCGTGGGTTCATGGTTTTCACTTTGGCCAATTGGGCGGACCGCACCCGTGGCCAGCAGGAGATCGTGGGCGAAATAAACGGCAAACTGCGCAGTGTCATTGGCGTTCGGGCATTTGCGATCCAGCCGAACTCCCTCGGGATACGGGGGGCAGGGCGAGGATTGTCTTTCGGCATCACCGGCAGCAGCTATGACCAGCTGTCCGAGGTGGCGGAAACCATGGTGGACCGATTGAATGAAATTCCCGGCATGGGACAGGTCCGGCTTGAGTACGAACGCACCCAGCCGCAGCTTTTCGTGGAGATCGATCGCGCACTTGCAGCCGACCTGGACATCGACATCACCGGCCTGGGCCAGGCCTTGCAGGCGTTGCTCGATGGGCGGACCGTCGGGTCGGTATTCATCGACGACAAGAGCTTCGACGTGAAGATGCTGTCCACGTCCAACCCGATCAACGATCCGGGTGACCTGCAAAATGTGTTCGTGCAGTCGGGGACCGGGCAGATGGTTCCGATGTCCAGCTTCGTGACATTGGAAGAACGCGCCGTGGCACCGGAACTGGATCGGGAGGGCCAGAACCGCTCGGTCGAGGTTACTGCCGGGCTGACGCCGGAGTTGTCGTTGGGCGATGCGCTGGTGCAGGTGCAGCAGATCGGGGCCGAAGTGCTGGCGGACGAAAACCGCATTGTGCCACTTGCCGAAGCCGCGGCGCTGGATCAGACCAACGCGGGCCTTCTGCTGACGTTCGGCTTTGCGATCCTGGTGGTATTTCTTGTGCTGTCGGCACAGTTCGAAAGCTTCATCTCTGCCGTCGTCGTCATGGCCACGGTGCCGCTCGGGCTGGCCTGTGCCATGTTCGCGCTATTGATGACCGGCCAAAGCCTGAACGTTTACAGCCAGATCGGCCTTGTCATATTGATCGGCATCATGGCCAAGAATGGCATCCTTATCGTCGAATTCGCCAATCAGCTGAGGGACAAGGGTCAGGATGTGCATTCAGCGATTACCGACGCCTGTTCCATCCGGTTGCGGCCGGTGATGATGACGATGACGTCGACCGTGCTCGGCGGTGTGCCTCTGGTCCTGTCGACCGGAGCAGGAGCCGAGGCGCGCGAGGCGCTCGGCTGGGTCATCGTGGGCGGCCTCGGTCTTGCAACCCTGTTCACGCTATATCTGACGCCAGTCGCCTACGCGCTGCTTGCCCGGTTCTCTCCGCCAAAGGCGCAAGAGGAAGCACGCTTGCAGGATGAACTGAGGGAAGCCGAAGCTCAGGGCGGGTAGCGTCGCGCGGGACGCTCCGTTCAGATCGGCCCGCGCGGCCATGCCAACGCTGACTGCCGCAAGACCAAACAGGGCCCGCGGCCCTTGATGCGCGCGCCGAGGGGGCTCTGCCAATCGGCTTTTCGACTGGTCAGATGAGGGCCTATATCCGGCATCGCTGTGGATCGTCATGGCGGATTTGACTGAAAGCTCCTTGGCGGAGTTGGTGTCCGAGAACCTCCTTGAGGGCTGTCAGGCTAGTTCGAGCCAGTCTCAGTTTTCCACCAAAAGCGTGAAGTCATCCGGACCAAAGCTGATGCCACTTGGGTAGAGCGGCGGTGCGGCTCGACTTGAAGGGGGTCGACGCTGGAGAGGCTGCGTCACTGACTGGAGTGGTCGGAAACTGAGGAGTTAGCGGCGGACTTCTGCAAATTTCCTATGCGTTGAAGGAGAAGCATGGCCTGTTCCCTTTGTCGGAAGAGCTGGTGTGAGTTCTCCGTTCTGTTGTTCAACCTGCGTCCGGTATTCTGGCAACCCGCATTGCCGATTTCCCTCAGGGCCGCGCTGTACGACCAAAGCCGATCGGTTACGGTGACCACTGTCCGGCCATGCTTGCGCATTGCTTTTTTGAGGAATTGCAGCGCGGCCCTGCGATCCCGTCCCTTGTGAACAAGCTTTCGAGGGCTTCGCGTTCATAGTCGATGGCTCGCCCAAGCTAATATTTCTCGCCATCGACTGGGCCGCTTGCCTTCGATTCAGCGTTTCAGACTTTCGGTTGCAAATGTCGGCCGCAAGCGCGACCGCCAAAACTGTGCGGCGTGATTGCAGAGATCAATTTCGCCTTCATAAAGCAGATCTTCGATGTTTCGAAGAGACAACGAGAACCGGACGTACAACATCGCCGCCTGGCGGATAATATCACGAGGCGTCTCAAACACCTGAACGAGCAATGCTTGTCTGTCGGGGCAGATTGGGGATCTCGCGACTTCGCCACGTTCCCTTAAAAAAAGCGGTATTTCCGAGTGCGCAAGCTGCTGGGGTGGCGGTTCTGTGATCTGGCGCGCAAGCTCTGTGGCGGTTAGCCTGCTTGGCCCATCTCGGTGGAGGTGCGGCACCAGAAGTCGAGTTCGGCTAGCCCGAGCCGGTGTTCTGCAAGATGCTATGCGATATGACGGAGGCCGACGGCCTATCCGACTACCACCTCGAGTTGGATGCGCGCGACCTGGCCCCCGGCCTCGACGTCTACGAGCTTGCGGTCGAGTGGCGCGAAGTCTGGGCTCGGACCGGCCGCCGCCTGCGGTCCGTCGATGGAGCCCACCTTGGCTGGATGTAAAAACGCCCGCGTAAGAGACTATTGCCGTCATCCGGCGGATTTTTCGCGCGCGAAACGGCCCGGCGAGCACCTGTCAGTCGGATCTGTCTAGATAGGAGCTGAACTCGGAGGCTGCGATGGCTTTGCGCAGCGCGGGCCAGTTTTCGATGAACGCATCATAGTCCTTCGGTGTGACTTTGCGAAGCGGGGCCTGGACTTTGACGGGGTAGACGTCGAGCGCACGGCTCACGCGGTCCAGCGTCGCCGCCTGCACGGTCGGGCTGGACAGGTCGCGCTCGTAGCAGATTTCCTCCCGGTCCATATCCCCCAGATAGCGTTGCTCCCACGCCAGCAAGTCCAGACTGCCACGCATCCAGCGGAACATGTCATCCGCGGCTATCGTGATCCGAGTCACCTCGGTCGCGCTGCTGTCCGTGGAGTGGTAGGCCCTGCGCGATCCGGCATAGATATTGGACAGCGCATGGCGAAGCACGTTGTCCCGACGCAGGTGAAAGATCTTCACAGCCGGATCGGCCATCCAACATCGCAGGGGCCCGCTATGCCGACCATGCAGCTCGCGGATCTGATAGCTCAGCAGCTTGAAGCCGCGGACCGGCTTGTCGATCCGGCCCAGTTCGCGCTCGATCATGCGCACGGGCATCAACGTCGAAAAGCGTAGTATCTCGTCAAGGCAACCGATTTCGGGGTTCGCATCGAGCATCTGGACCATGAGCGTCGAGCCCGAGCGTCCCCGCCCGAACAGCACGAAGCGGCGCTCAGGTGCCGTCCGAGGATGCCTCAGGGATCGCAGGATGCTCTGGGCTTCCATCACGTAGCCACCAAGGCGGCGCTTGAGGGCGCGGTTAACGACTTTCATTAAAGTCTCTCCTGTCGAAAATGCCGTGACCCGAGAATTGTCGCGCGCTGCACTGGGGCCGGTATCTTGCTTCTCTGTTAGATTTACGCCCCGCGCCGATAAAGCACAAAGGACAGGACAGTCGGGTTGATGCCGGTGAATAGGTGGCAGGCGGCGCTTTGGATGCCGTAATAGGCGACCATTGCGGCCGACGCCCCGATCGTCGCCCCCAGCAATCCGTAAAGTTGTCCCGCCAGTGCGACGGCACCGATCAGCAGCGGCAGGCCGACGACCGTACCCCAAAGCAATTCGCGCCGCTTCCCCGAGACGTTGAGCACTAGGTTGGCCGGGCCGAAGACCGCCTTGGCTAGCGGGATGCACAGAAAGATCAGGTACTGGCTTTGCAGGCCTTCGTAGGCATTCCCCATCAGCGCGATGGCGTAAGGCACCAGCACGTAGAGTAGTGGTGCCCCCACCGCAAAGAGGCCTAGTTTGCTTAGTGCCGCTAGCGTCAAGAGCCGTGAAGTGCGGCGCTTGTTGGTTTGCACGAGGGCGCGTGCGATGTGCGGGCTGAGCGTCATGTCCACCGCCGTTAGCGCGAAGCTGAGCGCAGAAATCAGCGAGATCGAGATGCCCAGTTGCGCCACCGCGGCTCCCGACAGCACCAGCGTGCCCGATAAGATGATGAGGTCGCGCATGAACTCGCCCATCAGCAGCATTGGAATCAGCATAACCCCTGCCGACAGCCATTCGCGCACGGGGCCGTAGTCGGGTGCTGCCTCCTTGTCGAAGATCATGGCGTGCCGGATCAGCCGCCATTGTACGACCGTGGTCAGCAGGGTCGAGCCGAAGAACATGTACATCACTTCTATCGCCCCGAGGGAAATGCCTTGCAGCGTGCAGATCATCAGGACCGTGGCGAAGAGCAGCGGCTGTATCAGCAGCCGCGGCAACGTGCCTTGCAGCACCAACCCTAAGGCGGTCGCATGGCGGCTGTTAATGCGCGCGTTGGCTGCCAGCGGTGCAACTGCAAGGCTGATGAGGTAGGGATCCACCCCCGTCCACTCCGAGCGCAGCAGGACGATCGGGACGCCGACGATCAAGATCACGCCGCAGGTGGCGAGGACCACGCGGCGGCAGGACCGTACGAACCCCGCCGCTTCGGCGGTCCGGCCGTGCTCGAGATAAAGTGGCAGGAATCGGATCGACCCCATCTCAATGTTTAGAGACGAAACCACCGACAGGATCAGGCCCGTCGACAGCGCGGCGAAGGCGGTGCCAACCTCCTCGGGCGGGGCGACGCGCGCCAGGAGGAAAGTGTAGACCAGTGTCAGCAAGGCACCCGCCATCCGGCTCATGACGATGAGCCCGGCGCTGCCGGCAAATTTCGACAGCGGCGCGTTTCGGATGCGGTCGAGAAGGGACATCTTCCGGCCCTTGGTCATGAATAGAGAATAATCGTCCCCGTCACTGAGCGGCGCGTGGGGTAAGGCGATGTATGGGCGAAGGACCCCTGGGCGACAACGGTTTTCTGGGGTCCCGAGCCGCCTAGAGCCGCGCCCGTCGTCGCGGTGTCGCCTTATCCGTTAAGCGGTGCTACTCCCTCAAATGGCCGTCCAACGGCCGCATCGTAACCTACTGCAGAGCGCGACCGGCCCATGACTGACATCTTCCGAGCCCGACCGACCGAAGACGATACCAGCCTGGACATTTCGGAGCTGGCGCGAAACGCCTACGATGGGGTCCGCCGCAATCTGTGGCTAATTGCGCTGACGGTTCTGGTGTTCACCGGGGCGACGGTAGTCTACGTGCTGTCGCGCGACGACGTCTACACAGCCCGTGCCAGCCTTCTGATCGACCCGCGGATCGCCGGCGGTGCCGGTGGCGTGCAGCCGGCACCTACGCTGTTGCTGGCTGATGCGCTGGTGGTGGATTCGGAGATCGAGATACTGCGCTCCGACCGGCTGCTGTATCGCGTAGTCGAACAGCTGCCCGAGCCCAGGGTCGAGGAGGGTGACGGGGACGCCGCTCCCTCGGCGCTGGCCCGGCTCCGCGCCCGGCTGCTGCCCGTGGACTTGGTTGAGCCTCCGACGGAGGCGCAGCGGCTCGAGGATCTAGTCCGCTGGGTCCGCAGCAAACTGGCTATCGAGCGCGAGGGGGCTACCTACATTATCACGATGCGGTTCCGCGCTCAGAACTCCGAGCTGGCGGCCTTCGTCGTCAACACCTTGGCGCGTGAGTACCTCGTGCTGCAGTCCGACGAGCAGGTCGACCGGGCCGCTCAGGCGACCCGCCAGCTGAGGGCCGAGATCTCGCGCCTGTCGGACGCGATCGCCGAACGCGAGGCGGAGGCCCAAGCCTACCGGATTGCCAACGATATCCCCCGCTCCGAGACCAACAACACCGTCACCCAGCAGATCGCCGACATCGACAGCCGGACGATCAACGCCCGCTCGATCATTCGAGAGGGCCGCTCCCAGCTCCAGAGCATCGCGCTGGACATAAAGCGGCTGGACGCGCCGCTCGAGATCGGCTCGCTGGCCAGCCTCAGCTTGGAGGACTGGGGGATGGGGCAGTTCCAGGATCAGCTGCGGCGGCTGCAGGAGCAGAACGCGGCCGGGGGCTGGAACGACGACTTGGCGCGGATCCTGGAGCGCGTGGTTGAGCAATTCCGCAGCGAGTTGATCCGCCTGCGCGACACTCGCGAGGCGCGGATCGCGGTGGCCGAGGCCAACCTAGCTGCGCTGGCCGAGGAACGTGAGACCCTCGAGCGGGAAGCCGACCGGCTGGGCACAGTGCGCATCCCGCTCGATGCGCTCGAGCGCGAGATCAATTCCCTGCGCAACCAGTACACCGTAGTCTCCAACCGCCTGCGCGAGAGCGAAGGTGCCGACCGCTTCACGCCCAGCATCGCCCGGATCGTCGACTTGGCCGTGCCTCCGGAGCGTCCCAGCGTCTCTGGAGGGCTGCTGACCGTCATCGCGGGTGCTTTGGGTGGGGCGATCCTGGGGCTCGGGTTGGTGTTCCTGCGTGAACAGCTCGACGATCGTCTGCGTGCGCCGCGGGACGTTACCGATGCGCTCGGGCTGACCTATGGCGGTGCCGTCCCGATGCTGCGGACGCGTGACCTGCCGCTACCGCCCGCGATAGGCGACCGGCTGAACATGGCGGACCACTCCCGTTTGGACCGCCAGCAGCTCGTGCGACTGCTGTCGGGAACCTACTCGGGATCGCGCAGGCTAGGCGAGACTTTGCGCCGGGCGGCGACGTTGATGACCGATCCTGTGGATGGGCAAGTCTATAGTGTCCTCATCACCTCGCCGCGCCAAGGCGATGGTAAGACGACTTTCGCGACCAACCTCGCGGTCTTCCTGTCGGATCGGGGGAAGGATGTGCTGCTAGTGGACGGCGATCCGCACACCGGCACGCTGTCGCGCTTGTTCGGCGAGGCCGCCGAGGAAGACATCGAAGAGACTTGGGGCGACGTCGCCCTGATTCGGCGGCTGAGCCCGCGCTTGCGACTGCTACAGGCGATCCCGATTGATCATTATTGGCAGCTCGATCCCAGCCACTATGTCCGCGCGGTGCGCAGCCTGCTCGAGGAGGCCTCCGGCCCGGACGAACTGACGGTAATTGATGCGGGTACCCTGACCACTACCGTCGAGGACTTGCTGAGCTTGCCGCAGATAGTCAAGGTCTTCGTCGTAGTGCGATTCGGCCGGGTGTCGACCAGCGCCCTGCGGTCGGTCTTGCGCCAGCGGCCCATCGTTGCGCGGGCCATCGCCGGCGTGTTCCTGTCGCAGGTTCAAGACCGCAAGATGAAGCGTTACGATGTCCTACCGGATTAGGGGCCTCAGCCGTCGCGGTCGGCCCGTGCGCGGGCCCAGGCGTAGATCTCTCGGTCCGGAGCGCAGAGCCGCACGATCTCAGCCCTGAGGTCCGGGTCGATCCCCTCGGAGGGCGCGCTGCTCCGCCTGGTGGCGGTTTTGTTGATATGACCGAACGAGACCCTGCGTCCCAAAGCGGCGGCGACGTCGCGCTCGAATCTGCTCATGTCGTCGATGAAGCCGATCGCGGCGAACTGCTCTAGACAGTCGCGAACTGCCCCGGCGGTGCGCTCGGGCGGCACTCCGTGGGCAAAGTACTTGGCGTACATCGATCCGAACGTCACCGCCCGCCGCGTGCGCAGGAAGGCTTCAAGATTCAGGTCGATCCGACCTTGGCCTTCGGCCATGTAGCTATAGCGGAAATGCGACACGAAACGCTCAACGGGATCGCGCAGCACTGTCACGAAAGCGTGGCGCTCGGCATGGAGCCGCACGAGGGCGGCGTTCACGGGCGCATGGCCGGTGACGCACCCGAGACCGAGGGCTAGGTGATACGCATAGACGGCGGCGCGCCGATCGCTGGCCGCCTCAAGCACCGTTTGCCGATCGTCTTGGTCGGCAATCGGACGACCGAGAAGCCCGGCAGCTTGGTCGAAGGTTGCGCCGGCGTGGACATGGCCACGCGACCAGCGGTGGGCTCGGCGAAGGCCCCTTTCGACCGAGCGTCCGGCGCATTTGGGCACGTGCACGAAGGCCACGCGCGAGGAATATATACGTCGCCCGATCGCAGAAAGCCCCCGGGCGTCCAGCCATTCGCGACGCAGAGTGCGCAGCCGCGCCGTCGTCGAGGGCCGGTCGGAGGCAGGGGGGGGGGTCGGCATTTCAGGGTGCTCCCAGAGGGGTCTCGGTTCGGATGGGGTCCCCCGCACCCGTTTTCCTAGGGCGGGCGGGCAGGGCGGCGGACGGCTACGGGACGCTATATCGGGCGCGCGCCGGTCCGCAAGCGGCCGACCGCGAGGATCGACCGGCGCTTGCGGACTCGGAACGATTTTTCTATGGTATAATGAGTTCTCCGCCCGCCGGTTCCCTGCAACGCCTGCGCCATTCTCCTCCGGACTCTTTCCATGATCCTTCGCCTGCTGACCTTCGCATTCTGTGCCGCCATGTCGTCCGGGGCCGGTGCGCAGGACTACGCTCTCCAACCCGGCGACAGCGTCCGTCTGTTCGTCTCCGGTCTTCCCGGCGGGGACATGACTTCGATTGTGGACATGGATGGAAATATGCGGTTTCCCTATGTCGGCAGCATCCAAGTGGCCGGCAAGACGCTCGAGCAGATCCGCGCGGCCCTTTCGCTGACGGCCACTGGGTCGGAGGTTACGATCTATGGGCCCAACGAGGCGCGGAGCACTATCCTGCTGGGCCCTGACAATATTTTCCTCGCCATGGACGGCTACCGCCATGTGACCGTGGGCGGGGCGGTGGTCTCGCCCGGGCCGGTCGACTTTTCGCCGGGGATGACCGCGCGAGCTGCGGTTGCGTCCGCCGGGGGCGCGGGTACCACCGACGGCCGGGAGCTGTCGCCGCTGGACGTTGTCAGTCTGCTGGGGACCTTCGACGAGTTGGCGCTGGATGAAGCGCTAGAGCTGGCCGAACTATGGCGGCTAGACGCGATGCTCGCGGATCGTGCCGAAGCCCCCTCCGAAATCACGCGCCGCATCGTCGCCGAGCATTTGGGGCTGTCCTACCTAGACCAGACGCGCGACCGGATTGGCCTCGACCTCTCGGTCCAGGACAGTAGCGATCTGCAACTCGAGGAGCAGCTCGAACTCTACGACCAGCGTGTCAGCTACCTAGAGCGCACGCTCGCGGGCTACGAGGAAGCCGCGCGGCTGGAAGCAGAGGAACTGGCGCGGGTGCAGGAGATGTTTGACCGGCGTGTGGTACCCATCGACCGGCTGAACTCGGCGCGCAGTGCCGGCCTGATCACCAACATCCGTGTGCTCGATACCGAGTCCATGCTGGCTGAGGCTCGCATCGGGCGGAGCACCTTGGCCGAGGAACTCGATGCCGGTGTTGACGAGGCCCGCTCAGCGCTGTTGGCCGAACGTGCCGCCACCTATGCCGACCTCGTCGCCATCCGGAAACGCATGGCCGGTGCCCGCGCCAAGATCGACGCCGCCGGCTTGTCGTCGTTCATGCAAGCCGCCACCCGCTCCGTGACTCGCGTCGTGGTTTATCGCGGGGCGGGCGACGCCGTTACTCGGCACGAACTCGCGCTGGACGACCCGCTGCTTCCGGGGGACGTCATAGAGGTCACGACCGAGCAGCCGATTCCGTCCCAGTGAGCGACGCAACCGTCCCCGTCGGATTCAGGCCCGCGCCGCCTTTTAGTGGCCATGTGCGCGGCTCGTCGAGCCTACGCGGGATAGTTGACGTGATCGATTTCCTCTACATGGCCTTCGTTTTCTTCATTAGCATGAATGCCTTTGTGTTCTTGGGGCTACATTCGGCGTTCTGGCTGATGGCTTATGCCTATGCGATGTTGCGAATTGCGGCCCTGTTCCCGGCCTATGTCACAGTCCTGAGCCGGAACTGGGTCTTCCTGCTTTATCCGGCGCTTTGCCTGCTGTCGGTGCTGTGGTCGGACGTGCCCACCCAGACGCTCCGCTTCTCGCTGCAACTGATGTTCAGCGTGATGATCGCGGTCTTGATTGGCATGCGCTTCACGCTTGACCAGATATTCATTGCCCTGACGGCGGTGCTGTTTATCACTGTTCTTTCGTCGCTGGCTAACTTTGGCGGTGCATTTACCCCGGCCTATGATCACCGCAATAATTTTAAGGGGATATTTCTGTCCAAGAACGTATTGGGGCACCGGACGGTTCTGTTCACAGTGACCTGCGTCTTCGGCGTTTTCCTGATTTCAGGCCTGCGGCTCGGGCTGCGGTTAGCGCTGCTGGCGGCCTTGGGGGTCAATGTTTTCCTGATCTCAATCTCAGGTTCAGCGACGGCCGTCGGGCTGTCGGGAATTCTGGCGGTCGGCGGTATTTTGATCTGGGTGATGCTAGGATGGCGCGGCGGCTGGACTGTGGTCTTCGCCTTGGCGACCCTGCCATTGGCATTGGCGCTTTTCCTCTCACTGGGGTTCAGCATCTCTCCGCTGTCGGGATTGCTGGAGCTGCTGGGGCGCGATACGACGCTGACCGGGCGCACGGTGCTGTGGGACTTCGCGATCCGGCACCTCGACGAGAACCCGCTGCTGGGTTTTGGTGCCAACGGATTCTGGACGCATCCTGCCTTCCAGAACCAGATCATCGCGCTCCAGAGCCAGTATGGCGAGGGAGTGGGGGGGTTTCACAACCTGATCCTCGAGCTGCTGATCATGCTGGGCCCTCTAGGCTTGATCGCGCATACACTGGCCATGAGCACGACATTATATCGGTCGATGCAGCGCACCCGCCGGCGCGGTGACGTACTGGCGGCCTGGGCTCTGACGCTCACGCTGGGTATGTACATGATGGCGATGTTTGGTGCCCAGCTCTTCCAGCAGCACGCTATCCCGTGGATTCTAGTGGTGGTGTTCGGCGTATCGCTATCGTTCCGAAACCCCCCGCGTCGGCACCGATCGCCCCGCCCGCAGGGGTTCAGCGCAGCGTAAACTGGGCTTCGGAGAAATCTGTGACCTGCCGGTCGCGGAAGATCACGCTCTGGGGCCAGAATGGCGTAGCGGTCGCCGACAGCCATACGTCGGGGCCTACTTGGGTCAGCCGTGCCAGCGCTTCGGCCGGGGTGGCGATGGAGAATCCCCTAAGGTCGAGACTATCGTCGGGACCGAAGCCCGAGACGACTGTGCCCTCGCGTCCGCGGCGCACTCTGATCTCGTCGACACCGCCCGACAGCTCGATCAGGTCGAAGCCTGTGCCTGGGGCGATGACGTCGTCCCCGAGGGTGTCGAGTACCACACTTGAGCGGGGATTTGAGGGTATGTCGCCTGCGCGCATGTCCAGGAGTAGCGCCGGACGGGGGGCCATCACTGTGATGCTCTCAATCAGGAAGTCGTTGCCGGGCGCGAGTACTTCCTCCAGAGCGCTTGGACGCGGCGACCACCATCCGCCGCGTGCGGTGAACTGGTCATTCGCGATCAGGTACATTGGATCGTGGACGTCGTCGGGGGTCGGGGCACGATATATTTCGCGCAGGGAGGCGCGGTCGGTACCGAAGTAGAAGACGATCTCTTCGGGGCCCCAGAGCACGGCATATGTGTGCAGCGTGCTGTAGATGTCAGCTTCCAGCGCGGGACCGCGATGTTCCTGCCCGAAGATGTGGATCTGCCGGTCGCCCCGGGTCTTGGTCTCGGCGTCCGGGCCGTCGGGGTCGTAGGGGTTGGTAATGTCGACGGAATGGCTACGAACGCCCTCGGCGTCGAAGGCGTCGAATATGACGGCTGTCTTGAACAGGCCATCCTTGGGCGTCGGTGCGTTGATTCCCGTGCCGTATGCTTCGAAGACGTCGATCTCAGGGGGCCAGCCACGGCCCGCGAAGGTCATCCAAAAGGCAGGCCAGCGCCCCTTACCGCGGGGGATGCGGGCACGGATCTCGAAGTAGCCGTAGACCTGCGCCCATGTGGCGGCCGTGGTAATCTGCGCAGTGGCGTAGCGGATAGCCTCTGCGCGTCCGCCCTGGCCCGTCGCTTCCATGCGCGCGCGAACCGCTGGCAGCACCGCGTCAGGAAGGGCAGCGCTGCGCAGCGATAACCCTCCGGTCGTCACCTCGTGCAACTCCGGCATGAGGACGTCCGCCTCGGGTGGCAGCACGCCGCGATCCAAGAAGACGGCCTCGGCGGCATTGGTCATCAGTTGGCCACGGCGGGGCAGCGTTGACCATAGGCCCCGCTGGCCGTTGTGGCGGTTCAGGCCGTCAGCGAATCGCTCTTCGAATATAGGGACCATATCCATAAGGTCGGGGCCGGCGGCGGCCGCGCCGCGCCAGCCCCCGGCGAGTGCTACTAAAAGAAGTGCGCTGCGAAGAAGATACCTCATTCGTGATGTTCCTTGGACCAGTACTGCAGGTGTCTGAAACCCGCTTTTTTGAGGCCGCTGAATTTTTGGAAGATGAGCTGACAGATATCAATGGATTATTAGAAAATGGCTAATTACGGCAAAAATATGGTGGTTTCCCAAAACTCTTATGTTAGTGACACGCATAGGCTAGGTAACGTCCGCCTTGTGCTCATCATTATGTCCTTTGCAGGGCGGCTTCTGCGGTTCGCGTGCAGATTTGGATTGGTGATGCGCCGCCATTCACACAGTTAATGAGGTACTACGATCAATGGCAATTACTTCCGATAATTTGGGAAACGATATAACGGGCGACTCCTCGTCCGAGGTGATCAACGGCCTTGGTGGTGACGACACCATCAATGGCCTTGGTGGTGACGACACCATCAAGGGCGGTGGGGGTGATGACGTACTCAAAGGGTCCGACGGTAACGACTTGCTCAAAGGCTCCACCGGTGACGACCGCCTGAACGCGGGTAGCGGCGACGACAAGGTCAACGGCGGTAGCGGAGACGACAAGATATTCGGTGGCTTTGGCGATGACCGCATCAATGGCGGTATTGGCGACGACACCATAAATGGTGGACCTGGCAGCGACACGCTGACCGGTGGGACGGGCGAGGACACCTTCGTGTTCGGCAACGGTTCCGACGGCGAGCAGGATTTGATCCGCGACTTCTCGTTCTCTGAGGATACCATCCGTCTGCTTAACGGAGTGACCGTCGAGGGGTACTACGAGGGCACCCGCGGTGTCGTCGCTCAACTGAGCGACGGGTCTGAGTTGAAGTTCTTGGGTATGACTATGCTCGATATGGAAAGCAACACGATGGACATTGAATACTTCTGAAAAGAAATTGTTCGAATAGCGATCGAAGGGCCGGTGGGTATTCCAACCGGCCCTTTTTCGTTCAATAATCCTGTGAACTCTGGCCACGGGCATTGGTACATCGACATCCGACCGGCACCGGGATGGCGAAAAAAGGCAACGCATACATGACGGACCCCTCTGATCCCCGCACTCACCTTCCCGGCCTCGACGGGCTGCGCGGTCTGGCCGTGGTGATCGTACTCGTTTCGCATCTCGCCAACGGGGGCATGCTTCCGGCTGTGCTGGGGCAGGGCTTCGGGCGCCTGGGCGTGGCGCTGTTCTTCGGACTAAGCGGCTTGCTTATGGCGCGACTCTATCTGCACCGGCCGGTGGACCGGGCGGACCTGTGGGAGTACGCGGTCCGGCGCTGTGCTCGGGTCCTGCCGTTGTTTTATGCTGCGCTGGTGCTGGGCGGGATCATGGCGCTCTGGGATCTGCAGCCATACGAGCAGCACGGCCCGCAGGATATGGCCTGGGCGGCGGCCTTGGTACATGGGACGGGCGTGCTGTGGTCCATCCCGGTCGAGATCCAGTTCTATGTCGTGTTTGCGGGGCTCTGGTGGTGCGCCTCCCGGGGCTATCTGGCGGCGGCCCTTCTTGCTGCACTGGCGGTGCAGGCTGCGGTCGGCCTGGCGGTGATCGCGACGACCGGCTTTGGCGAGCGGATGGAGCACACCTACAATCTGGCCTTCTGGATGCATTTTTTCGCGGTCGGCACAATGCTGGGAGCCCTGTCGACCCGGCCGGCATTTGCGCGGGCCTTCGGCGCGCACGGGGCCGGAGCCGCCCTAGTCTCAGCTTGCTTAATTGGGGCGATCGTTCTGGTGCCACCGGGCATCCGTTTGGCCCTCGACCTGCCACGACTTCCGGCTTTCGGCGATCCGATCGGGGCAGGCTATATGCTGCTGCTGCTGATTGCGGTTCTGTACGGCTATGGGCTCACGCGGCTCTTCGCCGTCTGGCCGATGCGCTGGCTGGGGCAGGTCTCGTTCAGCGTCTACCTACTGCACATGCCGGCCCTCGTGATGGTCGAGACACTGCTGCCCAGCTTGGCACCGGCAGGGCAGGCGGTCCTCGTCGTCGCGGCGACCTTGGGGGCCTCGGCCCTGAGCGAGCGCTGGATTGAGCGAGTTGCCCAGCGAGTCATCCTGAGCCGGCTGCTGCCCCGGTGCCGTCCGGCTGAGGCCGCCTAAGGTCGCGCGGGAAGAATGTCGAATTCCTTCGATCCGCTCAGGGGTTGGAGCAGAGCGAACGGAACGGAGCGAACCTATGGCGCGAGAGGCCCCATTTAAGCAGCGTATCGCAAGGCATGCCGCAATCGCGGCCGGACGGATGCGCCGAACTCGGCCCGGTGCCGCGCCGCGCCATCGCAGCGTCTTTCTGCATATGCCCAAATGCGGCGGCACCTCGCTGTCGGAGGCGATGTACGCGACCGTTCCTCTCAACCAGCGGATCGGGGTGATCGATGCGGTGTCGACGCGGCGCACAGCTTCAATGTTGTCCTTCGGCGAGGACAGCGCCGCGCTCTGCCATGAGGATCTGGAACACGGGCAGCTTACCTTTGATCTGCGCGAGAAGATGCTGCTGCAGCACATGGCGTGGGACACGATGCTGATCCACGGCCATGTACTTTGGTCGACGCGCGCCGAGCGCCATTTCGGGAACGCCTACAAATACGTGACTATCCTGCGCGACCCGGTTGCGCGTACGGTGTCGAACTTTCGCATGATGAAGCGCAACGGCCTGCTGGAAGACGACTTCGATGCCTATCTGGAGGGCCCCGTCGCACGTCGGCATGCGCGAGTCTACCTGCGGTACCTGGCCGGTGCCAACGACATCGCTGAGAACGAGGTATCCGACGCCCTCGCCCTCGCCCATGCGCGACTATCGCAGATGGCGCTGGTAGGATTTCTCGACCGGATGGACCGGTTCCTCGAGGCTTATCGTGCGCTGTTTGGCGTTCGGCTGTCGCCGGCTCGGCTCAATACGGCACCGGACCGCCCGCCCGAGCACACTCCCGCGCAGATAGAGCGGATCCATGCGCTTTGTGCCCCCGATATAGCCATCTTTGAGGCGGCCCGCACCCGTAGCTGAACGGACGCTCTGATATGATCCACGTGTCCGCCGCCTCTATTCCTTCGACGAAAGGCACCTCGGCCTCGTCCGTCAGGAGCGCTTCGATCTGAACCTGATGGTCACTTACCCGCAGCGCGATCGTCTTTGGCATGACGGAAGCGGAGATCTCGAGGTGCTCGCGCTCCTCCAGATCAAGTAACCTTTCCCAGTCGATTTCGCCGAGGGCAAAGCGGGAAAAGTCTTGGCCCGCGGCCCTTGAGCCGGTCGTCCCCGGCTTCGCCGTGCAGCACATCGTCGCCGCCGCTGCTGGCCTCCAGCTTGTCCCGTCCGTCGTCGCCGAACAGCATCTAGCGCCAGGTACCGCCATCAGCGTATCGTTCCCGGTCTCGCCGAAGGGTCGGTCACCGCTTTCGGGACCACTATCGCGCGGCAGGTCATCGCCAATTCAGTCGAAGAGAAGGTCTCAATCCCGTCAGCGTGTCGTCGTCCGAGCGTCCGGTCAGGACCTGTTAGCCGTCGCCGGCTCGCATGTCGTTGGCGACGGCGTTGCCGTCCAGGTGTGCCAGCGTGCGACCTTGGTGAAGATCGGGCTCTCGACGTGGTCGGCCAGAGTCATGAAGTCGCGCGCGAAGATGGTATCGATGCCGCCATAGGCGGTCTTGATGGTTTTCGTCTCTGCCTTGGTGAGCCGATACCTATAGCTGCCTTTCCCGTCCTCGAGGACGGTACACTCATGCATATTTACAAGGGTAAGTTGCCAGTCCTGGCACTGGGCATGTCCCCAAATCCTATTGCTACCAAAATGTCGTTGGCATCGGTGCCGGTCAGCGTGGTCAAGCATCTCAACTTTTTGGACTCATTTTTTTCATGGCTAGCCAGAAAAGGTATAAATTGATGATCAGATTTTGTCTGTACGATAATCTTTTAAGGCAGCATGGGGGCCGCGAAATCGCGGCCAAGGCACGGGGTGCCCCAGAAGATGCTCTAGTTTGTCCACTTCGGAGGCCAACAGGTCGGCAATGCGTTTTTCTGTATCGGGGCGCATTGGGGGCACCACGTCACGCAGCCCCTCGCGGTTGGCGGCGCGCAGATGGCGCAGGCCGGGCACGGACTTGGCCGTCTCGACTGCGCGGCCCAACCCTGCCTGGCGAGCTATATTTCCAAGTTTCCAAAGGGTCTCGCCCAAGGCGGCGTTGCGGTAACGCACGCTCTCATTGACCTGGCGGTCGAGAAAATCCTCAAGCGCTGGCAGGTCGAGCGCGTCGGTCACCCGGCGCGCGGCTGCGGCGCGGTCGGCGTATATCTCCTCTTGGAAGAAGACATGGATTCGGTCTGCCGGAAAGGCGTCGCGCCAGCGGGCCAGATGGTGAGCATACCTTCCCTGTTCGATATAGAGCGGGTTATTTTCCAGTGCAGTCTCGAACACTTGGTTGTTACCGGTTACGTGCCCCTTGCGCACTTCGTGGAGGTGATTGGAGAAGGCCCGCGAGACCGGATCTCGCAGGCAGACGAAGACATGCAGGTCCGACGCGTAGGCCGCGGCTCGCCTTGGCGCGTCGGGGTGTATAAAATAAGATGGAGAGACTTCACCCCGGTGACGCACCTCAGGCTGTGCATCGAATACGCGTTCGTACCATTCATACCCACGGTCGAAGTAGTAGCTGAAGAAATCCACCTCCTTGCCGTCGGCGACGCGGACGTCCCCGCACTGCTCCAAGACGCCGTGAAGCCAGGTAGAGGCGCATTTCTGGGCCCCGATGCCGATGAAGGTCGCCTTGCGCCGGTCCATTTCCATTGTCTGCCCTCAAGGGTGATCCCCACGATGTTTGATGCCCGTTAGACCCGGCGAAGGGAAGCGGGCGAACGCCCGGATGATGCCATAATTCTGCATCTGCGACATTTCGCCGACTTTTTGGAGCGACAGAAACTATTTGTCCCCGTTCGCGCAACAGTCCTTCGATCCGCACCACCGAAACTGGGGTAATAAAGTCGCTTAATTTTTTATTCAGTCGTTTAATCTTATAACGCCGGCTCGGTCGGAAGATCAGCGCGCCCGTCCCTCCCCGTTCCAGAGTAGCGCAATCATGCTGCAAACACGAAATAGAACCTTCAAAATCTTGCAGGAACATCTGATATCCGACATCTGAACGACATGTTTCTGCCTTCATCCTTTACCGACCGTCACCCAGATGCCAACCTATATTTTTTCCTTCTAAGACTGATACTTATGAGAATTTAGGGGGGCTGTTTCTATGCGGCATTCGCAATCTGCACAGACATACGATGCTACGCCTTTCAATATTTCCGAGCGCAACATAAGCGGTCTATGCAAGGGAGGTTTCGACATGGTTTTTGCACTACTTTTCCTGCCGATCTTGGCTCTGTTCATCGCTATCCTCTACGTAATGAGTTGCGGAGACGGCGGTCCCGGCATCTACGGGCACACGCGCATCGGTCGGAACAGCCGCACTATACGCGAAGGTCAGCTGTCTGGGACGATGCTCCAATTGGTTGCAGTGCAGGACTTTGAGGGCACCCAATCATCTGTTGAACGGACCGCATCGGACTTTGGTCAGATATTTCATCTGGAATCCAAGGAATGAATGGGCCGACTGCCGTTCCTTCTTTGGTTTGAAAAATTCTATTTGCCTCGAAGATACGCGGCGCTGAACGGAAGGTAAGCAAGGACATGAAACAGTAAGATTGGTAACACCACTCCTGCCACGGTTCCTGCGAAGATCGATAGTCCCACATTTTCAAAATTACCCGTCCATAGAATCCGCGTTCCAGACGCTGCTAAGACGTGCCAAAGGTAGATGAAAAATGTATAAGGCGCGATCAGGGAAAGGATCGGCACATGACGTGCGAACGCTACGCACAAAAAAATGTAGGAGAGTGACAATATAAAATTCGAAAAACCGTGCGAACCAGAAGGGCCAATTTCGACTAGCTGGCTCAACACTAACGCAGTCAACGCCAAAGCTACTATGCGCCCCATTCGCGCGTGGAGCCAGTCTGCATGGCTCGCATAAAAGGACCCGAAGATGAAAAATGGCATTAATTTAGTGGACTGGTTTATCGCCCAAACATTATATTGGAAATTGAGCTGCCAAATCACAAGGGCGACCGCGAGGCCTAGTAAGATATATGCGGAAGCCCCTCTAAAATACCTTCGTATAAGATAGGTCACAGTCGTCATGAGGCACAGAGCCATAACGAACCAGAAAACCCCGTACGGGAAAAGAAAAATGCTCAAGAACTCGACTGGGGTGTCCAGAGAGAACTTGGTGCCCACCAAATTAGATGCAATGGAAAATACAGAAATCGCAAACAGAGTGGGTGCCAACAAACGATTAAGCAGCATCGAAACATGTCCTCGCAAGGTCCTTCCGTCTGCTTTCATCACTTGGAACGCGTAACCTGATAAGAACGTGAACAGAGGCATTCGCAGTGGCTCAAGCACATCATTCAGCACGTGCCAATTCGACGCGGCAGGCAGGTTGAGACCACCGTCTCCTTCCCTCCCCCCAACGACGTGGAGCAGAACAACCAATATGCAGCATAATGCGCGGGCGGCTCCGTGATCTGGACGCAACCAAGACCTTGTGATTGCATGTCGAGGTATCTTTTCGGAGAGGGCTGAGACAGGATATAAATGCCAGTTTTCGAATGGCGCGACGCCCGCCTCTTCCAGGGCCATCTCGAGTTCAACGAAATCATTGGATGTTCCGCCCAGGTCATCAAACGTGGTATCCGCCGTCACGGTGGATCCAGGAAACTGATGCCGAAAAATTGACGCGATCGTGTCAATTCCGCTGCCGGTATCGCTCGCCTGTTGACCATCAGGTGTTTGCCTCGATGTGTGGATTTCGAATAGTTCTGCCGCCCGCGCCAGGTCAGCCTTTCCGTTCTGGTTCAGTGGCAGTGTATCGACCGACAGTTCCTTGATAAAAGGAGACGGAACCGACAGCCATTGTGCAACACTTGAGGCGACCCCCCGTTCGCCCGTGTGCAAGATCTGCAGGGCGTCGTCACTGCCGATTGCGATACAGTCCACGACTTGACGCCGGAGCCACCGCTCCACTTCGTCCAGGCTGACGCGCTTTCCGGAAAGTTTCAGAAATCTTGCCGAACGGCCCGTGATATAGAACAGGCCCTGTTCATCGAAGTATCCGATATCACCGGTTTTCAGCTTTTGCGGGCCGGAAGGTTTGGCAAGATCCTCAATACAGGTCGCATAGCCCATCATGACGTTTGGGCCCTCGTAGACAAGTTCACCCTCTTCACCGGCAGGCAAGGGAGCTTCGTCCGGTCCCGATACCCAGAGTTTGCCGTTCGGGATCGCTACTCCAATCGATGACGGGTTGTCCGCAGAAAGGTTCGCAGGCAAATAAGACATGCGTGGAGACGCCTCGGTCTGGCCATACATGACAAGAAAGTCCCAACCACTACGTTGGCCTGCAGCAACCCAACGTTTGACTTCTTCGGCGTCAAGTTTCCCCCCAGCTTGCGTCACATATCTCAAGGCGGCTCTTTCGCGAAACAATTGGCCGCTTCGCTCCAGAATTCGAAAGGTTTGGGGCACGCCAGAAAAACTGGTGCAGGCATACTTATCAAACGCTTCCCACAACGCGTAGGAAGTGACAGGCTCTTCAATAAGCAGGAGCGAAGCGCCCGCCTGGAGATGGCTGTTGAGGATCGACAATCCGTAGGAATAATTGAGAGGGAGTGACGTCGGAGCCCGGTCATCGGGCCGAATGTCCAAATACTGAACGATCGAGATGCTGTTCGCTGTGAGGTTTTCCGCCGACAGGCGGACGAACTTCTTCGCGCCGGTAGAGCCTGATGTGGACAGAAGAAGTTTGAGCTCAGTGTGGAAAGCGTGTCCCTTGTTGGCTTCGTTCGCCACTACTCTTCCCGATTTACGGTCGAGTTCGTACAGACAGGGCAGACCTGCTTTCGATTCATCTTCGCGATCCAATTGCGCTTCGAGGACGACCGGGCAACCAGATTGCAGTGCTGCCAGATAGATGGACACGAAGTCGACACTTGGCTCAGCCGTGATGCGGCAAATTCCGCGACCGAATCCGAATTGGGCACGCATCCTATCCCTGCGGCTCTTCAATTCCCTGTATGTTATGGTCTGCCCAGTAGACGCAACGCACAAGGCAACTGCGTGGGGATCCGCTGATTCCAGTTCCCAAAAAGGAGATCGAGACAAACAAAAACCTCGCTAAATCGTTACCGTAAAAACAACATATAAATAGGCTGAAAGGTCTTTCACTTTCTTCTCGTGGCAAGCTCTCCCGATCAGTTGGTAAATTCCAATGTGTGGATTCATGAGTGCATCTGTGGAAAGGTGCCTAACTTAGTGTGATAATTTTTGCAGCGTCAAGGTCTGTTGTGCGGGTCGGAGCCGACGTTCAACGCGATGCCCGCAACGACCGCTTTCGGCGGCGGATTCAACGGGTCGACGCAACACTTTAATCTTTTTGGAAAGATGGAGTGTTGATCATGAAGTACCGGACGCGGACGTTTTATTCGGACAAACAGAAGTCAGAGATGTGGGATCGGTGGCAGCGCGGTGAGTCAATGAGTTCGATTGGGCGTCACTTCAATCGCGCGTCGTCTTCGGTCTTCCCTCATTTGGCGCAATTTGGTGGGATCCGCCCACCGCAACGCAGGCGGTCGCGATATGCTTTAAGTCTGATGGAGCGGGAGGAGATATCCCGAGGGCTTGTCGCACAGCAGTCGCTTCGTTCAATCGCCCGAAGCCTAGACCGGTCGCCTTCAACAATCAGCCGGGAAGTTCGCAGGAACGGCGGACGTCAAACCTATCGTGCGGCCCGCTCAGACCAGCGCGCGTGGGACTGCGCAGCGCGGCCTAAGTTATGTAAGCTCTCGTTCAACGATCCTTTGTGCCACTTGATTGCGCGCAAGCTGCGCCGGAAATGGTCACCACAGCAGATAGCTGGTTGGCTCAAGCGCAAGCATCCTGACCAAGAGGAAAGCCGTGTGAGCCACGAAACGATCTACCGCAGTCTTTATGTACAGACCCGTGGTGTTTTGAAGAAGGAATTGCAGGAATGCCTACGCAGTCCCCGTGCCATTCGGCGGTCTCGACATGCCACCCAAAAGGGTCTCAAGCTGCGCAAGATCAAGGATGCAATTCCGATCAGCGAGCGCCCTGCTGAGGTCGAGGATCGGGCTATCCCAGGCCACTGGGAAGGCGACTTGATCGTAGGGTCGAACAACAGCTACATCGTCACGCTGGTCGAGCGCCATTCCCGCTTTGTGATGCTGGCAAAGGTGGAAAACAAAGACACCCAAAGCGTCATCACAGCCCTCATCAAGCAAGCGCGCAAGCTGCCGAAGGATCTGTATCGGTCGCTGACCTGGGACCGTGGATCTGAGATGGCCGGGCACCGCAAGTTCACTCTGGCCACAAAGATCGACGTCTACTTCTGCGATCCTCAATCACCCTGGCAAAGAGGGAGTAACGAAAATACCAATCGACTTCTTCGTCAATACTTCCCGAAAGGCGTTGATATATCGGGCTTTAGCCAAGCAGAGCTGAGCGCAGTCGCTCGCCAGATCAACGAGAGGCCTCGAAAGACCTTGCAATACCAAACCCCAGCAGAGAAATTCCAAGCCTGTGTTGCAGCGACCCATTGAAACCGCAGCTCGAGGCTGCCGTTCATAGCAACAATTACGATGGGCGGCCATGGGCCGGTTGCGCATGTCCACCTCGCTCGACGTCCTGAGATTCGAGACGCCTGCTTCCGCACAAAGCGGACCTTGGTGCTCGATGCTGGAAGGGTCTGATCCCGCACTCAGCGGCCTTTCGCCCAACTCCCCTGCGCCGTACTGCAGCATTCGTTTTCGTTCCAATGGCGCAGATTGCAGCAATCCGATCTGCGCAATGTCGGGACCGGGCCTTCATACTTGGAAGCTCATACCCATCATCGATGGTGACACATTCAACCCGGTCCAACACCGTGCGCGCGCCTTGGAGGATTTCTGGCTCAAACCTCTCGGCCTCCAGTTTGAAAAGCTTCACCCGTTCTACCGCGTTGGTGTCCATATAGCTGTCGAGGGTCACGGTTTGGATTTGCAGCATGCCGTCGTAGGAGGAGGGCTCAATAGAGCTAGCAACTGTATTTCTCAGGTGGTCAGACGGGTCCACTTTTGGCGTGATCTGCAAAGCGCATTCGCGATTGTGACGAGCTTTCTGGCGACGGCGGTTATGACCACTTTATGGGGTTTTCCAGCAGCGCGCAGGCGATC
>NZ_FNPX01000012.1 GCF_900107415.1 Jannaschia faecimaris | reverse complement strand
CCGACACGACGCGCCAAAGTCTCTCCCCCCTGACTGCCCCGGCGCGTCGCCGCTACGCCCCCGTCCTCCCCGGCGGGGGCGTTTGCCGTTCAGGGGAGTCAGAACAGATCGCCCTGTTGAGGCGGCGGGGTCTTTGAGCCCTTCCGCGGGCGCGGCGCGGTCCCGTCGGTCACCGCGTCAAGCGTCTTCTTGCCCGCGAATTCAAGAATCACACGCCCCGCGGCCTTGGCCCCTGCATGATCGAGTATCGCGCCCACATCATCGCGGACCAGCACAAAGCCCCGGTCCAATGTCCGCTCATGACTGAGTGATTGCAGAATGCGGTCCAGCGCGGCAACGCGGTTGCGCGCGGTCAGGTGTCGGTCGGTCGCGGATCGAAGCATCCGGTCGAAACTACGATCCAGATCGGTCCGGTTGCGCGATGCTACACGCACTATCGGCTCCACCCGCAGACGCGCAGCGGAGCGGGTCAGGTCCCGGTTCCGCTCCACCATTTTCTTCTGCAACGCAGGCGTCAGGCGGCCAGTTGCCTGATCCAGACGCCGTCGTTGGTCCGCCAGCCGGTTGGACAGGGCTGTTGGTGTGACGCGACCCTCTAGTCGCGAAAGCTGAACCCGAGCCTGCGCAGTCCGTGCGCGGAGGGCGGCGGGCAAACGGTCGGCGGCTAGGTCCAATCGCTGGCGCGGTCCGGCCAGAACGGCATCCGCGCGCGGCAATCCGCGCGACAGGTCGGCCAAACGCTGACCCTTTCCGGCGACCAATGCTCTTGCCGCCCGTATCTGCCGCGCGCCAAGCTGCTCCACATGCGCCATCAGGTCCAGCCGCACGGGCACCGCTATTTCGGCGGCGGCAGTGGGTGTAGGCGCGCGCCGGTCGGATGCGTGATCGATAAGCGTAGTGTCCGTTTCGTGACCGACAGCGGAGATTAGGGGAATTTCGCTATCGGCGGCAGCACGCACGACGACTTCCTCGTTGAAGCCCCACAGATCCTCGATCGATCCACCGCCCCGCGCGACGATCAACAGGTCCGGGCGCGGCAGCGCTCCGCCCGGTGTCATCGCGTTGAACCCCCGGATCGCGTTGGCCACTTCGGGGGCGCAGGCTTTGCCTTGCACCGCGACCGGCCAGATCAGTACCTTAGAGGGGAAACGGTCGCGCAACCGATGCAGGATGTCGCGGATCACCGCGCCCTGCGGCGATGTGACGACACCGATCACCAGCGGCAGGAACGGCAGCGCCTTCTTGCGCGACGGCTCGAACAGCCCCTCCGCCGCCAGGGCCGCACGGCGCTTTTCGAGCATCGCCATCAGGGCACCGGCCCCGGCCACCTCCATCGCATCGACGTTCAGGTTGTATTTCGACTGCGCCCCGAAGCCGGAAAGCTTGCCGGTGACGATGACCTCCATACCTTCCTCGGGCGCGACGGAGAGCTGGGCGATCTGCCCCTTCCACGTCGTGCATGCCAAGACGTTCCGGTCGTCCTTGACGTCATAATACAGGTGTCCCGACCGGGCGCGGAAAATCCGTCCGATCTCGCCTTTGACGCGGATGCGGCCGAAACTGTCTTCCAGCGTGCGCTTCACCGCATTCGAGATTTCCGAAACCGTATATTCGGCTTCGTTCCGGCGCGGCTCTGCGGGGTCATCGATCAGATCATTCATAGGGCGGTTCTAGCGTTCCGGCCCACGGGCCACCAGTCACTTGCCGTAGCGGTCGGCACGACAGGTCCCGCAGTCGTGGATCCGATCGAAGTGGTCATGCGCCCACTCCACGCCGGACAAGAGCAGCCCTTCCGCCCGGTGTAGACGCGTCCGGCGATACCGTATTGGACAGCGGCATGCGCACCCGGCTTGTTCTCATCCGCGTGCGACCCTAAACCGCCCCTGCGGCAGAAATAGGAATGCACGATGAATATCCTGATCCTGGGCTCCGGCGGACGCGAACACGCATTGGCCTGGGCGGTGCAACAGAACCCGAAATGCGACCGGCTGATCGTGGCCCCGGGCAATGCGGGCATTGCCGATATCGCGGAATGTGCCGCGCTCGACATTCTGGACGGGGCTGCCGTGACCGCCTTCGTCGACGAGGAGAGCATCGACTTCGTCATCATCGGACCCGAAGCCCCCCTTGCGGCTGGCGTTTCGGATGCGTTGATCGCCAGCGGGATCAGCGTTTTCGGACCGTCCGCCGCAGCCGCGCGACTGGAGGCGTCCAAGGCATTCACCAAGGAAATATGCGACGCCGTTGGGGCCCCGACAGCCGACTACGGACGGTTCGACGACCATGAGGCGGCACGCGCCTATCTGGCCGAGCGCCCCCTGCCGATCGTTATCAAGGCCGATGGCCTGGCCGCCGGCAAGGGCGTTACCGTCGCCACCACGACTCCCGAGGCCGAGGGAGCGCTGACCGACATCTTCACCGGACTGCATGGCAAGGCGGAAGTCGTGATCGAGGATTTCCTGCGGGGCGAAGAAGCATCGTTCTTCTGCCTGGTTGATGGCGAGGACGTGCTGCCCATCGGCACGGCGCAGGATCACAAACGCGTCGGCGAGGGTGACACCGGGCCGAACACCGGCGGCATGGGGGCCTATTCCCCCGCGCCGGTGATGACAGCCGAGGTGGAGCGCCGCGCATTGGAACAGATCGTCCGCCCCACCATGACCGAAATGGCCCGGCGCGGCACACCCATGCGCGGCGTGCTGTTCGTTGGTCTGATGATCGAGGACGGCGTGCCGTCGCTGGTGGAATACAATGTCCGCTTTGGCGATCCGGAGTGCCAGTGCCTTATGATGCGCCTGGGCGGTCAGGTGCTGGACCTGATGCTGGCCTGCGCAGAAGGCCGGCTGCACGAGGCGGTGGTGCACTGGGCCAACGACCATGCGCTTTGCGTTGTTATGGCGGCCACGGGATATCCCGGTGCGTACGCCAAGGGCACCGGGATCGACGGGCTCGACGCCCTCCCCCGCGACAGCCGAAACATGGTGTTCCACGCCGGTACCGCCATGCGGGACGGGCATCTGGTCGCCAATGGTGGGCGCGTGTTGGGCGTGACCGCGCGGGGCGATGACCTGGGCGAGGCGCGCGAACGGGCCTATGCAATGGTCGATGCGATCATTTGGAACGACGGGTTCTGCCGCCGCGACATCGGCTGGCGCGCATTGGACGCATGACTTGGCAGCGCCCCGCCCTGATCGGCGCGCGCGTCCTGATCGGCCTGCTGTTCGCAGCGGGCGCGGTACAGAAGGCGCTCGACCCGGATCCGGCGGCGGCGCTATTGCAGGGGTTCGGCCTGCCCGGATTTCTGATCTGGCCAGCACTCCTTTATAATGCTGGTGCCGCGCTGGCGCTGTTCGCAGGCTGGCGCGTCGCCCCGGTGGCCCTGTCACTGGCCGCCTATTGCGCGGTGACCAGCATCTTCCACCTGATTCCAGACGACCCTTGGCAAATGTCGATCTTCGTCAAGAACTGGGCCATCGCAGGTGGGTGCCTGGCTTTGGCCGTTGCGGCGAATGCCGCCTTTAAATCAGGCTCCTGAAACAGTTTCACCCGAATTCTCACGCCTGCGTGAATCCTCAATCACATCCTGTGAGGGCCGTGCGGAAGCTGGCCCAATATGTGCATATACGCACTCATATGTCAAAATAATCACGCTTTCGTTCATTGAGGACAGGTATATTTAGGTCCATATCAACTCCACAGCCGGGACGCAGAGAGCGCCCCACGCAATCATGAAGGCCCGCCGCAACGACTTGGGCCGCACACCAAAGGACCAACAAAATGACCTTCACCATCAAGAACATCGCCGCTACCGCCCTGATCGCCCTTGGCGCTGCCGTGCCTGCCACCGCCGATGTCGCCGCCGGTTCCGCCGCAGCCATCTCGCACTTCAATCAAAGCGCAGACAGCGTGAACGGCACTAACGTTCTCAAGCAGGACGCCGGCGTATCGGTCTCCACTCGCTCGGGTCAAAACTTGGAAGCTTACAGCATCTTCAACGCCGACGCCGACACCCAAGACGGTATCCGCGGCCTGAACGGTGCAACGCTCTACAGCGGCACGCCCTCGAACGGTGCAGCAATCTTCGCGGCCATCAACGCGGCCAGCGCCCAAGACGAGTGATCGTCTGACGTGACAGCCTTGACGCGCCCCGAATGGGACGCGTCATCGCACATGACTCTGACCCTTTTGGCCCCCGATTTCGGTTCAAACCGGTCTGGGGCCGTCTTTTTTACGTTACGCCGCGATACGCCCCAAAATACGCGCCCAACTGCGCACGCCCTTGTGGAAATTCTCGACGTCGTACTTCTCATTCGGTGAATGGATTGCGTCGTCGTCTTTGGCAAATCCGGTCAGCACGCACTCCATGCCCAGAATGCTCTGAAAATATCCCGCGATCGGGATCGACCCGCCCCCACCCACATATGCCGCTTCGGTTCCCCACTCTTCGGTAAGGGCCAACTGAGTTGCGGAGAAGATCGGATTGCTTATCTGCATTGCCGAGGCCGGGGCCGCCCCGTGATCCTGGAACGAGACGTGGCAATCGGGAGGCAGCTGTCCGATGACCCAATCGCGGAACGCGGTGCGCAGGCGCTGCGGATCCTGCCCTCCCACCAAACGGAAACTTACTTTCGCGGTGGCCTTTGAGGGCAGAACCGTCTTGAAACCGTCGCCGGTGTAACCCGAACTCAGACCGTTGATTTCCGCTGTGGGCCGCGACCAAAGCATTTCCAACCCGCTGCGGCCGACTTCGCCTGCAGGGTGGGACAATCCGACTTCGCCCAAAAAGGCTTCGGTCGAGAAGTTCAGTTGTTTCCAACCTTCCTTGACCTGCGACGGAGGCTCCCCCACCCCGTCATAGAACCCGGGCACGGTCACGCGCCCCTGTTCGTCGTGCAACCGGCCGAGGATGCGGGTCAAGACGCGGGCCGGGTTGATCGCGGGGCCGCCATAGATGCCCGAATGCAGGTCACGATCAGGGCCCTTGATCGTCAATTCCTCGCCCAGCAGGCCGCGCAACGTTGTTATGATCGCGGGGACCCTGTCGTCGTACAAACCGCTGTCACAGATCAGCGCGATTTCGGCGGTCAGTTCTTCCTTGTTGGTTTCAAGAAAGGGAACCAGCGAAGGAGAGCCGCATTCCTCCTCCCCCTCGAACAGGATGGTGACGCGGCAGGGCAGATCACCCGTCTCCGCCTTCCAGTGCCGGCACGCCTCCACGAAGGTCATAAGTTGCCCCTTGTCGTCCGATGCGCCCCGCGCCCGGATCACAGGGCCGCGCGGCGTCTGGTCGATTCTGGGGTCGAAGGGGTTGTGGTCCCACTGCGACAGCGGATCCACCGGTTGGACGTCGTAATGACCGTAGAACAGCACGTGCCGGTCCCCCTTGCCCCCATGGGCGACGACCATCGGGTGGCCGGACGTCGCCCGTTTGGACGCGTCGAAGCCTACATGCGACAGCTCGGCCACCAACCAGTCGGCGGCGGTATCGCAGTCGTCGGCATGGGCCGGATCGGTGGAAATCGAAGGGATGCGCAGCAATTCCATCAAGCGATCAAGGGCGCGTGACTGATCGGCGTCGATACGGTCGAGAATGGCGGGAGTGGGATCGCTCATTGGGGCCTCCGGAAGGATTTGTCACAGGGTGCGCCCGGACGCGGAGGGTGTCCAGCCGTGCGGATGCTTAGTACGAAACACGGCGCGGGGCATTGTAAGCTCTTATGTGGGCAACTACCCCTTCCACATACTTCCGGGCCGTCCACCCACTTCGAAATCCGGCATTCGTCAGGACGAATGGTACGCCAACCGCGCGACGCTGATCGTGGACAAGGAAGCACAGCCCCGAATGAAGTGGCACGTCTGGGCAAATCGGAGCTCGCGCTTTAGACAGATTGAAAGAATACGGAGTTTCCGATGTTGCGCGCCCTGTTTACCCTTCTTGCTCTGTCCCTTCCCGCGACCGCACAGACCGTTCCAGATCAGGCGACGGCAAAGCGTGAACTGTTCGACACACGCGGCGCACAGGTTGTGGCGACGGCGCATGATTTTCTGACGGAGGCCGACTTCGCGACCTTGCAGGCGCTCCCCAAGGTTGCGCAGCTGAAATACTACGGGGCCATGGCCGCGCACCCACCCTCTGGCCTGCAATCGGAGCGCACGCAGGGGGCATTCAACTTTCATTCTGTCGAGGCTGCCCGCGCGGCGGCGCTGCGCACCTGCGGCAGGGGGTGCGTCATCGTGGCTGACATAGTGCCGCGCGGGTATCGGCCCGGGCGGTCCCTCACCTTGAACCAGGATGCTTCGCGGGCGGTGGACGGACGTGATTTCCGCCGGGCGGGCCCGAACGCCACCCTCGCGATCAGTGAAGAGACCGGGGCCTGGGCACTGGGCGACGGCGGATCTGCCGCATTGGCCACGTGCGCCGCGCGCGGCGCACGTGATTGTGTTGTCGCTGTGAGCCGCTGACATTTGCGACAATCTGTATTCTGGATTTATCCCAGTTCGAGGACTAAGTCCCCCAGACAGCCGGGGTGGACTCATTTTTCACCGTCGTCCGGCGGCCTGAAGGAAAGAGATACGATGACGGATTACGCGGCCGGATTGGACAAGGCACTTCAGGCACTCCACGACGAAGGCCGCTACCGGACATTTATCGATATCGAACGCCGCCGGGGCCAGTTCCCGCACGCCGTATGGACCCGCGATGATGGCTCCGAGCAGGAGATAACTGTCTGGTGCGGCAACGACTACCTAGGTATGGGGCAGCATCCGCTCGTGCTGTCCGCGATGCACGAAGCGCTTGACGCCACCGGGGCCGGTTCGGGCGGAACGCGCAACATTTCTGGCACCACGGTGTACCACAAAGCCCTGGAGGCCGAACTGGCCGACCTGCACGCCAAGGAAGCCGCGCTGGTCTTCACCTCGGCGTACATCGCCAACGATGCCACTCTCAGCACCCTGCCCAAGCTGTTTCCGGGCCTGATAATCTATTCCGACGCCCTGAACCACGCTTCCATGATCGAGGGAGTGCGCCGCAACGGCGGGGCCAAGCGCGTTTTCCGCCACAACGACGTGGCCCACCTGCGCGAACTGCTGGCCGCCGATGACCCAGATGCGCCGAAGGTCATTGCCTTCGAGTCGATCTACTCAATGGATGGTGATTTCGGGCCGATCGCGGAAATCTGCGACCTGGCCGACGAATTCGGCGCACTAACCTATATCGACGAAGTGCATGCTGTCGGCATGTACGGCCCCCGTGGGGCCGGCGTGGCCGAGCGGGATGGGCTGATGCACCGGATTGACATCATCAATGGTACCCTGGCCAAGGCCTATGGGGTGATGGGCGGCTATATCGCGGCCTCGGCCAAGATGTGCGACGCGGTCCGCTCCTACGCGCCGGGGTTCATCTTCACGACGTCGCTGACGCCGTCGATCGCCGCGGGGGCTGCCGCCTCCGTGCGCCACCTCAAGACCGACCAGGCCCTGCGCGACCTGCATCAGGATCGCGCCGCGGTTCTGAAACTGCGCCTGCGCGGCCTTGGCCTGCCCATCATCGATCATGGCAGCCACATCGTACCCGTCCACGTGGGCGACCCGGTGAAGTGCAAGATGATCTCGGATCGGCTGCTATCGGACCACGGCGTATATTGCCAACCGATCAACTTTCCGACGGTCCCGCGCGGGACGGAACGGCTGCGATTTACCCCCTCGCCCGTTCACACACCGCCCATGATCGATGCACTTGTGCATGCCATGGATGACCTTTGGTCGCATTGTGCGCTGAATCGCGCCCAGGCCGCCGGTTAAGCATTCTCTCGCATTGTGACTGATTTACTGCTACGCTAAGGCAAGCAGTAGGAAAGCGAGGGGAGTCGCTCTCCAAAATCGCAGTCGGAAACGCGCACAAGAATGAGGCGCGTCCACAATTACGGGGCAGGCCCATCATGTTTGGCCGGAAGTCTAAATTTCTATCGCAAGTCGAGCATCCGGCGCGGGGCTACGACAGTTACGAAATGCATTTGGGCGACGAAATGCGGGGCGAACGCGCCACGCAGGGCAAATCGCTCATGGATGTGCAGCGAGAATTGCGCATTAAGGCCAGTTACATCGCAGCGATCGAAAACGCCGATCTTTCAGCCTTTGACTCCCTTTCATTCGTGGCCGGATACGTGCGCAGTTACGCTCGTTACCTCGACATGGACCCCGAGATCGTCTTTGCTCGCTTCTGCGAAGAGTCCGGGTTCGGCGGTTTCCAGGCGCTCAAGCCGATGGAATCCGAAGTTTCGCGTCGCCAGGCGATGTTCGACAAACCGGTATCGAAATCGAACTCCAAAAGCCTCGGCGGCAAGAAGGCCGCAAAGGCCAACATTCCGGTCGATCCCATCCTTGGCGCGGGCAACCCATTTGCCAACAAGGCAACCCCTGTGTTCGCCGGGTTCGAGCCGGGTGCCCTCGGGTCCCTAGCCGTTCTCGCCGCGCTGATCGCAGGTCTGGGCTACGGCGGCTGGACCGTCGTGCAGGAAATTCAGCGGGTGCAGATCGCACCCGTCGAGCAAGCCCCCGAGCTGGTGGCCGAACTCGATCCGCTGACCCCCACTGAACAGCAAATGTCGGCTCCTGACGATACCGGCATATCCGCACCTTCGCAGGATGCGCTGGCCCGGTTGTACCGACCGCAGGCGCTGGATGCGCCTATCTTGACGGCTCGCGATGCTCCGATCTCCACCCTCACGCCCGGCAGCTTCGGGGCACTCGCTTCGGCGGAGCCGTCGGGCCTGCCCGGTCCGGACGCGACGCCGGGTGCGATCACCGCCTCGGTCAGCAATGCGCTTGCTGAGGCCATGGGCACTGACGTACTTGACGACGAGATCGCCGCCGCGACCCTGGAAACGCCACGTGTTCTGGCTGCGGCACCCGACGCCGTTGTACTCGTAGCCGTACGTTCCGCTTGGGTCCGCGTGCGGAATGCCGAAGGCGACACGCTCTTCGAAAAGGTTCTGGAGCCGGGCGAGACTTACGAAGTGCCCGTCGCCGAGGCACCTGCGACCCTGCGCACCGGCAATTCGGGCGCGATCTACATGTCCGTAGCCGGACAGACTTATGGCCCCGTGGCCCCCGGCCCACAGGTTGCCAATACGACGATCACGGCCAGTGATGTCGTCGAGAACTTTACGGTCGCAAACCTAGAGGAAGATACCGACCTTGCCCGTGTCGTGGCCGAAATGTCGCTGCCCGCGACAGATACGCCACCGCCGGTCGAGTGACGTCTTTCGGGGGGCGTCCGGTTGCGCCTCCTGCCCCCCGCCATTAGCTGTTGGACAAACCGGTAATCCGAGGTCCGCGCGATGCACGACTCCCTCCATTCCATCCGTCCCTGGCGTCAGATCGACCGCCGCAAATCCCGCCAGATCATGGTTGGAAACGTGCCCGTCGGCGGGGAGTCGCCGATCACTGTCCAGACGATGACGAATACCCTGACCACCGACGTGGCCGGGACTATCGCGCAAGTGCAGGCCGCCGCAGACGCCGGAGCCGATATCGTCCGCGTCTCGGTCCCGGACGAGGCATCTTCCAAGGCGCTGAAACAGATTGTCGCGGAAAGCCCGGTACCGATCGTCGCCGACATCCACTTCCACTACAAACGCGGGATCGAGGCCGCCGAGGCCGGGGCCGCCTGCCTGCGGATCAACCCGGGCAACATCGGCTCCGCAGAGCGCGTGCGCGACGTGATCCAAGCTGCGCGCGACCACGACTGTTCCATACGGATCGGCGTGAACGCTGGCTCCCTCGAAAAGCACCTTCTTGATAAATACGGGGAGCCCTGCCCCCAAGCGATGATCGAAAGCGGCATCGACCACATCCGCATCCTGCAAGACAACGATTTCCACGAGTTCAAGATCAGCTGCAAGGCATCCGACGTTTTCATGGCCGCCGCCGCCTATCAAGGCCTCGCCGACGCGACCGACGCGCCGATCCATCTTGGCATCACCGAGGCGGGCGGGCTAACGTCGGGCACGATCAAATCGGCCATCGGCCTTGGCAACCTCTTGTGGATGGGGATCGGCGACACGATCCGCGTCAGCCTTTCCGCCGATCCGGTCGAAGAGGTGAAAGTCGGCTACGAAATTCTAAAATCGCTCGGATTGCGCCATCGCGGCGTGAACATAATCAGTTGCCCCAGTTGCGCGCGACAAGGCTTCGACGTGATCAAGACAGTCGAAAAACTGGAATCCCGTCTGGAACATATCAAGACACCCATGTCGCTCAGCATTATTGGCTGCGTCGTGAACGGCCCGGGTGAGGCGCTGATGACGGACGTCGGGTTTACGGGCGGCGGCAACGGCTCGGGCATGGTCTACTTGGCGGGCAAGCAGAGCCATAAGTTGTCCAACGACCAGATGGTCGAGCATATCGTCGAACAGGTCGAACGACGCGCCGCCCAAATCGAAGCCGAGGACGCCGCAAACGAGGCAGCAAAGTCCGCAGCGGCGGAATAGCCGGGTCGACAGGCGCGGCCCGCCGACCTATCCAAAGATATGCCCCGCGACACCGATCCGACCCCAAGATATGCCGAGTTCTTCGCGGGCGGCGGCATGGTGCGCGCGGCGCTTGACGACAGTTGGGACTGCGCGTTCGCCAACGACATCGATGCGATGAAATGCACGGTCTACGGCGAGAACTGGGGCACCGACGGCCTGATTTTCGGCGATGTCGCAAATCTGGACGGGTCTATCTTGCGCCAACCCATTGATCTCTACTGGGCCTCCTCCCCCTGCCAGGACTTCAGCCTTGCGGGCAACGGCAACGGCCTCGGGGGCCTTCGCAGCGGCGTGTTTCTGACTTGGGTGCAAAAGATTCAAAGCGCCATCAGTCAGGGCCACGCCCCGGCATTGATCGCCTTCGAGAACGTCATGGGGCTGGTCACACGCAACGGCGGTCGCGATTTCACTGCGGTCATCACCGCGCTGGCCGAACTGGGATATCACGTCGGCGGCCTGGAAATCGATGCGCGGGATTTCGTGCCGCAAAGCCGCCCACGGCTCTTCGTCGTCTGTGTTCGGGCCGATCTGGACGTGGACGATTTGTCGGCTTCGGGTCCGGCCGGTCCCTATCACACGCGTCGCATCACCGAATTTGTTTCGCGCGCGCCCGTCAATATCCGCAAGCTTTGGCGTTGGTGGCGCCATGACGCCCCCGCTATGCCGCCACAGGGTATTGCCGCCATAATCGACACCTGCCCCGATACGCCATGGTTTGACGCGCAAACCCGGCGCAACCTGACAGCGATGATGTCCCCTCCAAGTCTCTCGCGCCTGCAAGTGGCCAAGGCCTCGGGCGGGATGCAGATCGGCACACTCTACCGCCGTGGCCGGCCGGGCCCCGATGGCGTGGTGCGCCAACGCGCCGAAGTCCGATTCGACGGGGTCGCAGGATGCCTGCGAACGCCCGCCGGTGGGTCGTCCAGGCAGACGCTGCTGCTGGTTGAAGGGGGCAAGCTGCGTGCGCGTCTGCTCTCCACGCGGGAGGCCGCGCGCCTGATGGGACTGCCCGACAGTTATCACATGCCCGGAAACTACAACGCCGCTTACAAGGTCGCGGGCGACGGCGTGGTCGTCCCGGTCGTGCAGTATCTGGACCGGACGCTGTTCCGCCGCGTGCTGGCGCGCCAGCACGCGCGGGCCGCACTATGAGCGGGGATCAGGGGTTTCGCCGTAAGGCGGTCGCTGAACTGACTGATGCGAAAGGGGTTTATGCGCTCTGTGATCTGGACGGGCAGCCGATTTACGTCGGCCAATCCGTCGACGGCATTCGCAGCCGCGTTCGGCGGCACCTGACCTCCGCCCGTTCCGACGTGATCGCCAACCGGCAGATCGACGTCTGGGAAGTTGCCTTCGTACACGCCTGGGAGGTGGAGGACCGCGATGCGATTGCCAACATGGAACGTCGCGTCTTTGCGCATTTTGACGCTATCCTGCCCTTGATGAACGGGGCCGCGCTGGCCGACGGAGCAGATCATCTGCCCCCGCCGGACCCGAACCAGACCATACAGGTCATCCCCGAGGACGAGCGGCAGGACCGTCTGACCCCGGACCGTCGCCTTGCGCGGCAGATCAATCAGTACGAACTTCTAGTGGACTATATCCTGACGGTTAAGAACGCCCCGCACCTGAAAAAGTCTCTGGATGCGCATTTCTCCCGCCTGGTTCGCTACCACCAGATGTTCCTCACCTAGACCGGGCGCAGGATCGCAACGGCAAAGCGAGTCTCCGGGTCGGTCAGGGTTTCGGCAACGCTCCACCCCGCACGCGCCGCCATGTCGGCTAGGGTTTCCGCAGTATACTTGCGGCAGCTTTCCGTATGGATACTCTCTCCCTCGGCAAACGTAATCCGGGCATCCCCGAGGTCGACCGTCTGCGCCCGCGTGGAGACGAGGTGCATTTCGATCCGGGCCGGATTTTCCAGCCAGCGGGCCTCATGCCGAAACGCAGACAGGTCGAAATCAGCATGAGTTTCGTCATTCAACCGGTTGAGAACGTTGATATTGAACGCCGCCGTAACCCCCGCGGCATCGTCGTAGGCAGCGATCAGATCGGAAACCGGTTTTACGAGGTCAGCCCCCAGAATGAAGCCTTCCACCCCTGGCCAAGCCCGCGCGCGGGTCAGCAGGGCGACGGCTTGCGAGGGATCAAGATTGCCAATGGTCGAGCCGGGGAAAAACCCGACCTTCGGGGTTTCACCAACGACCTTGGGCAACATGATCGGCCCGGTGAAATCGGCGACGACCGGATGGACCGCCAGATCGGGATACCGGACGCGCAAATCCTCCGCCGTCGCCAGCAGAAAATCCTCCGAGATGTCGATGGGGACATAGGCCCCGAAATGCTCGCCCGCTGACAGCAGCGTTCGCGTCTTGACCGAAGCCCCCGAGCCCAGTTCGACCAACGCCCCTGCGGGCGGGACCAAATCGGCCAGCCTGTCGGCGTTGGCGCGCAGGATCGCGGCTTCTGTCCGGGTCGGGTAGTATTCGGGCAACTCGGTGATCCGCTCGAACAGCTCCGACCCGCGCCGGTCATAGAACCATTTGGGTGAAAGGATTTTCTGCGGTGCCCGCAGCCCGGCCAGCGCATCGGTCAAAAGCTCGGAATTCTCGGCCACGTCCTTCATGCGATATCCTTTGCCAATCGCAGACCCATCATCTGCCAGCGCTGATGCGGATAGAAGAAAGTGCGATAGGTGGTCCGCATCTGCTCGCGCGGCGTGGCGCAGGAACCGCCACGCAGGACCATCTGGTTGACCATGAATTTGCCGTTGTATTCCCCAAGCGCACCTTCGGGCGGGCGAAATCCGGGGTATGGCGTGAACGGTGAGGACGTCCATTCCCAGACGTCGCCCCAGACGCCCGAACCGGGCATCGGGCGGAGCTGTTCATTGTCCAGGAAATTTCCCTCGATCGGATGATCACGGAAGGCGAACTCGTGCTCCACTTCCGTCGGCAAGCGCGCGCCACCCTTCATCCACGACCCGGCCCAACGGGCATACGCATCCGCCTCGTAGTAGCTGACGTGCACAACCGGCGCGTCCAAAGCGACCGGCTGCGGGCCGCGTAGGGTGAAGGTCCACCAGACCCCATCCTGCTCCCACCAGTAAAGCGGATGCTCCCATCCCTCGCGCGCAGCAACCGCATGACCCTCCATGAACCAGTGGCGCGCATCGTCGTAGCCACCGTCCTCCATGAAGGCGATCCAATCGCGGTTGGTTACGGGCCGGTCGGCGATCTCGAACGGGTGGGCAAAAATCTGGTGACGCGGCCCCTCACAGTCATAGGCGAAGCCCACGCCATCGTGGCCGACCTGCGTCAGCCCGCCATCGTGCCGCGTGAACGTTAGCGGCACTTCGGACGTCACCGGCAGGGGCTCGGGGTCGCGATAAGTGGGCAACAACGGGTTGAAGGACAGCCCGTGCAGCAAATCTGTCACCAGAAGCTCCTGATGCTGCATCTCGTGATGACAACCCAGTTCAACCAGCCCGGCAATTGCCCCGTCATCGGTGGCCGACAGCAATTCCTCCATCGCGGCGTCGACATGGGCGCGGTAGCCCGCCACCTCGGCGCAATCGGGACGGCTGACCATTCCCCGTCTGTCGCGCGCATGCCGCGGGCCGGCCTGCGTGTAATAACTGTTGAAGAGGAAGGCGAAGCGGTCGTCCGGGCTGACGTAGCCGGACACGTGAGGCTTCAGAATGAACTCCTCGAAGAACCACGTCGTATGCGCTAGATGCCACTTGACCGGAGATGCATCTTCCATGCTTTGCAGCATCTGATCCTCGGGCCGGAGTGGTGCGACCAGCCGGCCCGTTCGCTCCCGCGTGCGGCCAAAAAGTTCAAGCGCATCATTCGAATCAAGGGCGGCCGGGACGGAATAGATCATGGAAAGGCTTTCGGTGTATCGCTCTACACCAAATGCCTAACCCAGTCTTTTCCGCCCGCCACTTAAAGGTTTTGTGATCAATGGGGCCTTCCACTCATTTTTCCGGCAACAACCCCTTGGGCGAAAAGCGCAGAACCAGCAGCAGGATGAGGCCCATCGTCAGAAGACGCATGTGCGCGACCGAGTCGAGGAGGTGACCCTTGAGCCAGGTACCGTCGGCCATGCCCGCCGTGATCGCCTGCATCAACAGCGCGCCCATCGGCTCCACCTGAACCCAGAGCCACCAGATCAGGAACCCGCCGAGGACCGATCCCCAGTTGTTGCCCGAGCCGCCCACGATCACCATCACCCAGATCAGGAAGGTATAGCGCAGCGGCTGATAGGTCCCCGGCGTCAGCTGACCATCAAGCGTGGTCATCATCGCCCCCGCAAGCCCCACGACAGCGGATCCGAGGACAAATATCTGCAAATGTCGCGCAGTGACATCCTTGCCCATCGCTTCCGCCGCAACTTCGTTATCGCGGATCGCACGCATCATGCGGCCCCAAGGCGAGGCAAGCGCCATCTGGGTCAACCAGATCAACCCCAGCAGGATCACCCCGAAGAGACCGGCGTAGGCCAATTTCACGAAAACCGTCGAAGCACTCACCGGATCGGCCCCAAATCTGGTCGCCAGATCTGTGAACCAAGGCGCAGTCTGAAGGTCGACTTCGTAGGGAACAGGGCGCGGCAGGCCGATAACGTTCTTCACGCCGCGGGCCATCCAGTCCTCGTTCTTCATCACTGCGATCACGATCTCGGCAATGCCCAGCGTTGCAATGGCAAGGTAGTCGGACCGCAGGCCCAAGGCCGTCTTTCCGATGATCCAAGCGACGCCCGCCGCAAGCAGCCCCCCGATGGGCCATGCCATCAGAACCGGCAGGCCAAGGCCCCCGATATTGCCCGCACTGGCGGGGTTCACGGCTTCAACCGCCTCGACCCCCGGATCTAGGACGGCGCGGAAGATGAAGAAACCGGCCAACAGGATAGCCACGGTGACCCAGCCCCTGAATTTCTTCAGGCGCGTATAGGCCAGGATCGACGCGACAACGGTCGCCGCCCCGAACACCAGTCCGATAATGATGCGCAGACCACCGGCCGAGGCCGCCTCGACGTTCGGCGGCATCGAAACAAGAACGGCACCCAGACCGCCAAGCGCCACGAAGCCCATGATGCCGACGTTGAACAGGCCAGCGTAGCCCCACTGCATGTTCACACCCAAGGCCATGATCGCAGAGATCAGGCCCATGTTGAAAATCGTCAACGCCACGTTCCACGATTGGAAGAACCCAGTGCCCAGAAACAGAAGACCGACAAAGCCGAACAGAAGGACGGCGCGTGTTTTTTGATCGCTCATACCGATTTCCCCTTGAACAGGCCCGTGGGCTTGAACAGCAGCACGATGATCAGGATCACGAAGCTGACTGCGAATTTGTAGTCGGTCGACAGAAGCTGCACGAGGCCGTCCGGCTCAAGGCTTTCCGGCATCAGGTACCCCAGGACTTTCTTGAGTGGATAGGTGATCGTCACCTCGGCAAAGGCGATGACAAAGCCGCCCGCGATGGCCCCGACCGGGCTGCCCAGGCCCCCAACAATGGCCGCCGCGAAGATAGGCAGCAGCAACTGGAAGTAGGTGAACGGCTTGAACGACTTGTCCAGACCGTAAAGCGTACCCGCGATCGTCGCCAATGTGGCCACCATCAACCAAGTGTAGATCACGACCCTTTCGGGGTTGATGCCCGAGAGCAGCGCTAGATCCTCGTTGTCGGAATAGGCCCGCATCGACTTGCCCGTACGCGTCTTGTTGAGAAACCAGAACAGGACAGCGACCACGATGACCGCGACGACAACGGTGATCACCTGCGTCGTCTTAAGGGCAAGCCCTTCGTCAAGGCCGCTCATCGTCTTGAAATCACGCGCCGTGATCAGGAATCGTTCTCCGTCGGAAAACAGCTGATCGTCGGGGCCGATAATGAATCGGACGAGGCCGTTCATCACGAACATCACGCCCAGCGACGCGATAACGAACGTCACAGGCACGGCCTTTTTCGCGCGGTAGAACTTGTAGACCAGCTTGTCCGTGCCCAGCAGCAGCAGCGCACAGGCCGCGATGCCGACCGGCAGGGCCAGTAGCGCCGTAGGTAGCGGCCCAAAGCTGATCCCCGCGGCCTGAAGGCCCCAGGTCGTCAAGATCACGGCCATCGTGCCGAAGGCCATGGTGTCGCCGTGGGCAAAGTTGGAAAAGCGCAGGATGCCATAGATCAGCGTCACGCCAAGCGCCCCGAGCGCAAGCTGCGCGCCGTACGCGGTGGCGGGGACGAGAACGAAGTTGGCGAAGGCCACGAGGGCGTTGAGAGGTTCCATGTTACTGGTCCCCTCGGCGTGTTCCGGTATAGTCGACCATTGCGGCCCCTTCCGTATGGACCGAGGCGCGGGTGATCGCGGCGCTCTTGCCCGACCGAACCGCATCCGGCTTCTCCGTTTCAAAAATATGGCCGCCGGAGGCATCCGATATCTGCAACCCTTGCATCGCTCAGCCCCCCAGGAAACTACGCCGGACTTCGTCGTCCGCCAGCAGCTCCTTGCCCGTACCCGTGTGCGCATTGCGCCCCTGCACCAGAACGTATCCCCGGTCCGCAATCTCTAGTGCCTGACGCGCGTTCTGCTCCACCATCAGGATGGGAATGCCCGTGCGAGATACTTCGATGATGCGATCAAACAGTTCGTCCATTACGATCGGCGAAACCCCGGCGGTCGGCTCGTCCAGCATCAGGACCTTCGGCTTGGTCATCAGCGCGCGGCCCACGGCCACCTGCTGTCGCTGGCCGCCCGAAAGCTCCCCGGCGGCCTGACGGCGCTTGTCTTTCAGAATCGGGAACAACTCATAGATCTGCTCCATCGTCTCGCGGATCTTGTCGTCACGGCGGATGAAGGCCCCCATTTCAAGGTTCTCCTCCACCGTCATCGAGCCGAAGATGTTGGACGTCTGGGGCACGAAACCCATGCCCTTGACCACGCGGTCTTGTGGCGACAGCGCGGTGATATCCTCCCCGTCCAGCCGCACCGCGCCCTTGCGCAGGTTCAGCATGCCGAAGACGGCTTTCATGCCCGTCGATTTACCCGCGCCGTTGGGGCCGACGATCACGGCGATCTCGCCGGGGTTCACCGCGATAGTACAATCGTGCAGAATATCCGGCCCCTGCCCGTACCCGCCGGTCATGCTGTCGCCGATGAGGAAGGCATCCTGCGTGCGCGACCGCTCGCCCGTGGCGGAGCCGGCGGACATCGTACCCCGCCCCTTGGGGTTGGTGATCGACAGGTCCTTGTTGCCGCGGCTGTCTTGATAGGCGTTGCTCATGCCGGAGTTCCTTCCAGCTGATCCTTGTTCTTCAGGCCGGTGCCCAGATAGGCTTCGATCACGTGCTCGTTCGACTTGATCTCGGCCAGGCTGCCCTCTGCCAGAACCTTGCCTTCCGCCATACATATGACGTGATCGCTGATCTTGCCGATGAAATCCATGTCATGTTCGATCACGACGAAGGTGTAATTACGCTCCTTGTTCAGGCGGATGATCGCGTCGCCGATCGTGTTGAGAAGGGTCCGGTTCACACCCGCGCCGACTTCGTCGAGGAAGACGATCTTGGCATCGACCATCATCGTGCGGCCCAGCTCCAAGAGCTTCTTCTGCCCCCCGGATATCTGACCCGCACGCTGATCGGCCAAGTGGGTGACGGTCAGGAAGTCCAGCACCTCGTCGGCCTTGGCGCGCAGGGCGCGCTCTTCGTTGGCGATCCGCTTGCGACCGAACCACGTGTTCCAAAGCGTCTCGCCCGATTGCGCGCCGGGCACCATCATCAGGTTCTCGCGGCAGGTCATCGAGCTGAACTCGTGGGCGATCTGGAACGTCCGCAGCAGCCCCTTATGGAACAGCTCATGCGGCGGAAGACCGGTGATATCCTCACCCGCCATTGTCACCCTGCCGGACGTCGGTGGTAGTACACCTGCGATCACGTTGAACAGCGTGGTTTTTCCCGCGCCGTTCGGACCGATCAGACCGGTGATCGTCTTGGGTTCGATCTGGAGCGAAGCGCCGTCAACGGCGCGAAAGCCGCCGAAATGGCGATGAAGGTCATGGACCTCGATCATGTATTTTCCCCTGTCGTCAGGCCCGGTTTATCCAGTGTCCTGCTTGTACAAACGGCCCCGGCGCAATGCCGGGGCCGTCTGTCTTCGGATCGTGCAGGACTTAGCGGTAGCCTTCAACCACCAGGTCACCATCGGCAAAACCGACTTCACGGTAGTTACCGGCAGATTCACCCGGTCCGATCAGCTCGACCGCCGAGGCACCGACGTAGTCGATGTCGCCGCCGTCAGCCAGGATCTGCAGGCCCTTGGCCAACTCGCCGGGCAGGATCTGCTCGCCGGGGGCGTTGGCGACGTCCATGACGGCGTCCTTATAAACCGACGGATCGGTGGAACCAGAGGCCTGCATGGCCAGCATGATCAGCGCGGCCGCGTCATAGGCTTCGGCCGAGAACGGCGAGGTGCCGTCATAATCGGCGGCGGCAGCCATTTCCTGATACAGTGCGGCACCGGGGCTGTCGGTGCCCGGATTCTGACCGGTCGAACCGTCGATTTCCGACCCGAAGTTGTCAACGAGGGCCTGCGAAATCATGCCGTCAGGGAAGTGGAACGTGTCGAACGCGCCCGAGTCGATCGAGGCGCGCACGACGCCTGATCCGCCTTGGTCGACATAGCCCGCAACAACCAGGCGGTCCCCACCGGCCGCGGCCAGCGCGCCGACTTCGGCCGAATAGTCTGCCTTGCCGTCTTCGTGGGCCGCCGAAATCGTAACGGTGCCGCCGGCTTCCTGGAAGGCCGTCTGGAACGCATCCGCCAGGCCCTTGCCGTAGTCGTTGTTGGTGTAAGTCAGCGCAACCGACTCGATACCCTTGTCCATCAGGATCTCGGTCATGATAACGCCCTGCCGCGCATCCGACGGGGCGGTACGGAAGAACAGGCCATTGTCTTCGGCGATCGAAAGACCCGGCGACGTGGCCGACGGCGAGATCATCACGACGCCGTTCGGCACCGCGACGTTCGACAGCATTGCGCCGGTCACACCCGAGCAGTCGGCCCCAACGATGCCGGCAACGCCGTCACCGGTGATCAGACGTTCGGTCGCGGAGGTGGCGGCGGCGGCGTCGATGCAGGTGGAGTCGGCGCGGACAGGCTCGACCGTGGCACCGTCAAGCAGCAGGCCCGAGTCGGTTACTTCCGCCATGGCCATTTCAGCACCGGCAGCCATCTGCGGGGCGAGGCTTTCCAGCGGGCCGGTAAAGCCCAGAACGACACCCAGCTTTACAGGCGAGTGCGCATCGGCAAAGGCAGCCGAAGCGGCAAGGGTTGCGGCGGATGCCAGCAAAAACTTCTTCATCATAGTCTCCCGGTTGATCGACTCTTTGTGAGCCTTGATACGGGAGATTATTAAACGTGAAGCGGAGATGAAAGCGTCCAAATTCGCGGCAGGGAACTTTTAAACGCGGTTTGAAGGCCGGTTTACAGAGAAATCCCCTGCCGTCCGGCAAGGTCGGTAAAGAACTGCCATGCAACCCGTCCCGACCGCGATCCGCGCGTGGCCTGCCATTCGACGGCCTGCGCCCGCAAGTCATCGTCGGCAATCGCAACGCCGAACGCATCGCAATATCCGCGAATCATCGAAAGATAGGAATCCTGGTCGCAGGGATGAAAACCCAACCAAAGGCCGAAGCGGTCCGATAGGCTGACCTTTTCCTCGACCGCTTCGCTCGGACTGATTGAGGAGGAGCGTTCATTTTCGATCATGTCGCGCGGCATCAGGTGGCGACGGTTCGACGTGGCATAAAAGATGACGTTGTCCGGCCGCCCCTCGATCCCGCCGTCCAGCACGGCCTTGAGCGATTTGTAGGCCGCGTCGTCGTGGCTGAAGCTGAGGTCGTCGCAATACAGAACGAACCGATGCGGCGCGTCGCGCAGCACGGCCAGCAGCGTGCCGACGGTCTGGATATCTTCACGCTGCAACTCGACCAGCTTGAGACCGGCACCTTCAAGTTCGCCGTGTACCGCCTTGACAAGACTGGATTTTCCCATTCCACGCGCGCCCCAAAGCAAGGCGTTGTTGGCGGGCAGCCCGTCGGCGAACCGCCGTGTGTTCGCCAACAGCGTATCACTCGCCCGGTCGATACCCAGCAGCAGGCTCAGCGGGATGCGGTTCGGTTTGGGCACGGGGACCAGCCGGTCGGGCGCAGTATGCCAGACATAGGCACCGGCTTGCCACGCGGGGGGCGCAAAGGGCGGTGGGGCCAGACGGTCGAGTGCGTCTGCAATCCGGGCAAGGCTTTGGGCTTCGGGCGCGTCGGTCAAAGGCTCTCATCCTCGTCGAGAAGGCCCTCGGCCCGCATCTGCTTCTCTCGCTTACGCTCGACCATGCGGACCAGCCAGATCGAGATCTCGTAGAGGCCGTAAACCACGACAAACAGGATCACCTGCGTGATGACATCCGGCGGCGTAACAAGGGCGGCAAGCAGCAAGATACCGACAACCGCATATTTGCGCACGCCGCCCAGCCCCTCGGCCGAAACAAGCCCCGCCTTGCCCATCAGGGTCAGCAGAACCGGAAGTTGAAAGCACAGCCCGAAGGCCACGATCATTTTCAACGTGATATCCAGGGACTCGTTGACCTTGCCCGCGAAGGTTATGCTGATGCCTTCGCGCACGGCGGGTCCGGCCGGGTCGGTGATCACGATACCCTCTGGTACGTCGGTCGGAATGGCCCCCGCGATGACCTGTTTGACGTCGGCAAACCCGAGAAAGAACTGCATCGCCAGCGGCACCACAACGAAATGCGCGAATGCCGCGCCCAAAGCAAAAAGCAGTGGCGACGCGATCAGGAACGGCAGGAACGCGTTCTTCTCGTTCTTATAGAGGCCGGGGGCCACGAAACGCCAAAGCTGGTGCGCGATAACCGGGAAGGAGATCATCAGCCCACCCACAACCGACACACGGATCAAGGTGAAGAAATACTCCTGCGGTGCGGTGTAAATCATCTGCGGATTGGGGTCGCCCAACGCGCGCATCGTCGCCTCGATCGGGCGCAGCAGAAACTCAAGAATCTGCTCACCCACGGTAAAGCAGACGATCATGCCGACCAAAAATGCGGCCACTGCCCGGATCAGCCGCGTCCGCAACTCCGCCAGATGCTCGATCAGCGGGGCAGAACTGTCGTCGATGTCGCTCATGTGGTCTTGTCCGTCTCGGGGGCGGCAGGCGCGGAGACCTCTGGTTCATCGGCCAGTTCGGCCGCCTCGGAGGCACGGCGAGCCTCGGCCTTGGCCTCCGTCGCCGCCTCGATCTTCGCCTTGGCTGCCGCGCGATCTTCGGACAGGCCAGCGTCAGGCTTGGCTGCAGCACCATCTGCCTCATCAGGGCTCCACGCCGACAAATCGCGTGTCGCATCCTTGATGGCGTCCATACCGAGATCCTTGGGGTTTGACATCTTCTTGAGGTCACCCGCGATATCGCCGACGCCGCTTTCCTTTGCGGCATCATTCATCGCATTCTGAAACTCCCGCGCCATCTTCCGTGCCTTGCCGGTAAATTCACCAAGCGTGCGGAACATTCGCGGCAAGTCCTTTGGACCCACCACGATCAACGCGACGACGCCGATCAGCAGAAGTTCGCTCCAACCGATATCGAACATGGGCCGTGCCCTCCGGTCTCAGATCAGACCTTGTCTTTCTCCGCCTCGGGCGTGACGTCGCGTGCGGCGGAGGTATCGGCAAGCGCCGGATCGGCCTCATCATCCTTGGCACCGTCGGCTACGCCCTTCTTGAAGGACGTGATGCCCTTCCCGACCTCGCCCATCAGGCTGGATATCTTTCCTCGACCGAACAGCACCAGAACGACGACGGCGATAAGAAGAAGGCCCGGAAGGCCGATGTTGTTGAGCATGAGTTTTCTCCCTCAGGGGCGCGGTGGCCCAAAATCCTGTCTCGACGTTATGTACGCATTGCGCCGGGCACATGAAAGCGCCCGCACGCAAAATTGCGCATCCTGCACCGATCTGTCGCGTCTCAGCGCAACAACGGAGCCGGATCGATGGCATCGAAGCCGCGCCTGACCTCGAAATGAAGGAACGCGGGGTCGCCGCCACCCACGCTGGCCACACGTTGGCCGGCGGCGATGGAATCACCCTTCGCGACGCGGATATCCTTGATGTTGGCATAAACCGTCAGCAGCCCCCCCTCGTGCCGCAGCACCAGGATGGGCACCTGATCGGTGTCGCGTGTGATTGCGGCGACGGTCCCGGTCGCGGCGGCCTGAACCGCAGTTCCCTCGGAGGCGCGGAAATCAATTCCTTCGTTCCGGCCCGAGAAGGGGCGCAGAACCTCGCCCGCAACGGGGCGGCGCAACCTGGACAGAGTGGCCTCCGGTTCCGGTGCCGAGGTGGACACCGGTTCACGCGCAGGGGCCGGTGCGCTGGCCGCCGTACGGAACTGGTCCAGCTGCGGGCCATCGGGAAGCGGTTCGGCTTCGACAGCTTCGGGCAGCGCGGAACTCGCCGACGGCGGCACCGGCGTGGCGGTGCCCACGCCCGGCGCGGGCGTCGCGATTTCAAGCGCACCATCTTCACTGACCACCAGCGGGATCAGCAGATATTGGCCCTCGCGCACTGCGAGATCGGGGCCAAGCCCGTTCCATTCGGCAAGCGCCGACGGGCTCACACCGTAAAGGCGCGCGATGGAGAAAGCCGTCTCACCACGGGCCACGCGGTGGCGCACGGGCTCCTGCCCGCCTTGCACCGTGACCTGCGGCGAAGTTCCGCCGGATGCGCGATCAATGGCCGCGCCGGCGATGCTGCTGATGTCTGGCCGCGCGCCATTGGTCGCCGCCTCCGGCACGATGCGACCGGGCAACGCCAAAACGGCATCCTTGTTCAACCGGGTGTCTGGCGACACACCGTTGAACCGTGCCAGCTCGATGGAAGAATAGCCGATCCGGTCCGCAACCGTCTGGACCGTATCCCCACGCCGCGCGACGGCGACCTGATAGGTCGAGTAGGTAATCAACCCGTTCGCATCCGGCATCGGACGAGCCGCAGGAGTCAGCCGGACCCCTTCGGTCGTGTCGATGGTTCCAGCGTTGTTACGCAGATCGAAGTCGAGATTGCCCGATTGGAATTCGGAACACCCTGCCAAGATGCCGACGCTTGTCATAAGCCCGATCCAAGCGGTCTTGCCTGTTATGGACATCACTGTCCCCTCTGCTGCCCCAAGTCGGGATGGCACGTCCTTCAGTCGTGTTCCACCCCCTCCACCAATGGCACAAAGCGCACTGGTGAAAGCTCCTCATATTCGTACCCAGTTTCCGTCCGCGTCACCTTTATCAAGGTCTGTACGTGGTCGGACACGCCTACGGGCACAACCATACTACCCCCTATGCGCAACTGTGCCAACAGGGGACCGGGCGGATCTTCGGCGGCGGCAGTCACAAGGATCCGGTCGAAGGGGGCCTGATCGGGCAGGCCATAGCTTCCGTCACCCGTGATCTGAGTGATATTCGACAGGCCCAGCTCCTTGTGATTGGCTTGTGCGATCCGCGTGAGAGCACGTTGCCGTTCCACCGTATAGACCCGCCGGGCCAGGTGCGACAGGATCGCGGCTTGGTATCCGGTGCCCGTTCCCACTTCCAGCACCTTGTCGCGCGGCTGCACACCGAGCGCCTGCGTCATCTGCCCCACGACACTGGGCTGGCTTATGGTCTGCCCGCCCGCAATCGGAAGTGGCACATCGTCGTAGGCCCGCGCGGCAAAGGTCTCGGTCACGAAGATAGCCCGATCCACTCGCTCCATCGCCGTCAGCACGCGCAGGTCCTTGACCCCGCGCGACCGCAGCGTGAGTTGGAGCCGCATCGTATCTTCGGGCGAAGCCATAGTCAGCCGCCGTAATCGTCAAGAACGCCGCGCAAACCGTCCAGCGCGGCCCGGTCCGTCAGGTCGCAACGCATCGGCGTGACCGACACCCAGCCCTCCACATTGGCCTTAACATCCGTGCCCGGCTGCGTCGGCTCGCCCTGAGCAGATCCCTTGATCCACAGGTACTTGCGCCCCGAAGGAGCTGTCTGCGGATGCACACCCATACGACCGTCACCGCGATACCCCTGCGCGACAGCCGCCAGACCCTTTACGCTATTGGCGGGGCAAGGAGGGAAGTTGACGTTATAGAAAAGCTTGTAATCGTCACCGCCCCATTCGGCCCCTTCGATCAGACGGCGAACGCAGTCGACCCCGTGGACGGCGGCGGAATCGAACGGGTTGTCGAGCTTGACGTTGTGCGGGCCGTAGAATTGCGACATCGCGATGCCGCGCACGCCCTGCAAGGCGGCCTCCATCGCGGCCCCGATGGTGCCCGAATACATCGTGTTTTCCCCGGCATTGTTGCCGCGATTCACGCCGGACAGCACTAAGTCGATCTCACCGTCCACCAGTTCTCCCAGACCGGCCAGCACGCAATCCGCGGGCGAGCCTTCGATCGCGAAACGCCGCTCCTCCAACTGCGTGATCATCGAGGGCTTCACGTAATTGATGCAATGCCCGACCCCCGACTGCTCGAACGCAGGGGCCACGATCCAGACTTCGCCGTCCGGACCGGCGACTTCCGTGGCAATGTCTTGCAGGACGGACAGGCCGGGGGCCGATATTCCGTCGTCGTTGGTGATCAGAATGCGCATTCATGGGCTCCTTTGGCCCCGGATACGCGGGCTGGCCTAGGGCGTCCAGCGGGGGGCACGCTTTTCAAGGAACGCCTGTATCCCCTCAGCCGTATCTTCATCACCTAGATTGGCGACCATGGCGTCGCGGGCCAGCGCATAGGCATCGTCGATGGGCATCTCGGCCTGCGCATGGAACAGCCCCTTGCCGATGCGGACCGCCGACGGCAGTTTACCCGCCAGCTTGTCCGCGAAGTCGTCGACACTGGCGTCCAGCGCCTCCATCGGGACGGCCCGGTTGATAAGCCCCGCCGCCTGCGCGTCTTCAGCGCTTAGGAACTGGCCCATCGACAGCATCTCGAACGCGCGCTTACGGCCAATGTTTCGGGTCAAGGCGACCATAGGCGTGGAGCAGAACAGACCGATATTCACGCCGTTCACCCCGAATTGCGCCTCCTCGGCGGCGACGGCCAGATCGCAGGTCGCGACCAACTGGCACCCGGCGGCTGCGGCCAGCCCCTGAACACGGGCGACGACCGGTTGCGGCAGGCTGCGTATCTGGCCCATCACGGCGGCACAGCGGTCGAACAGATCGGCAAAGGCTGCCTGCCCCCCGTCCTCCGCCTGGCGCATGGCCTGCATCTGGCGCAGGTGATGACCCGCGCAAAAGGCCCGCCCCGCAGCACGCAGGATGACGACACGTAAATCGGACGCCGCGATATCAGACAGTTGACCTGCCAGCGCCGCCAGCATTTCATCGGACAACGCGTTGAGCGTCCCCGGATCGTTCAAGGTCAGCGTGGCAATACCGCCCCGATCCTCGCGCAACAGAATATCGGTCATGGGTTCCTCCCGCGGCCCAGACTGCGAAGACGAAGGAGCGATTGCAATGCTGAAGATGGATGCGGCGGCGCTGCAACGGTTCTTGTCGGCGGAATTTCTTCAGGTGGCCGAGGATTTCATACTCGAACACGTCGACATGAACGGCCTGACCGTGCGTTTGAACGTGGATCACCGGCACCTGCGGCCCGGCGGCACGGTGTCGGGCCCTTCAATGTTCGCCTTGGCGGATGTTGCGGTCTACCTCGCGATTCTTTCGCGAATCGGGCCTGTCGCGCTGGCCGTGACGACGAATTGCTCCATCGACTTCATGCGCAAGCCGGCGGCGGATACCGATCTGATCTGCGATGTGCGCCTGCTGAAACTGGGCCGGGCGTTGGCGGTGGGCGATTGCCTGCTGTTCTCGGAGGGGGATGACCGGCCCGTGGCGCGCGCCTCCCTGACCTATTCGATCCCGCCCGCATAAAAAAACGGCCGGGCGTGCGATGCACGACCCGGCCAGTGGGGAAGGGTTTGTGAACGGCGCGTCAGGCGCGCCAGAATGGCTTGGCTGTCTCGATCAGGACTTCGGCAGTGGTCAGACCGATATCTTGGTACAATTCCGGATCGACACGCCGAAGATCCGCACGGGTCCGGGCCCGTGTCTCCCATTTCGCCAGTATCGATCCCGCCGCAATCAGCGCGACAGCCACCGGCGAAGCGGAGGGAACAGCGTGTGCGTTCAGGGCGGGATGGTCGAATGCGAGGGCAGTCATGGAGTTATCCTTTCAAGATACAGCCTTTGTATGTTTACTTGTGTTGGTACAATCTTACCGCTAGGGTGCAATTAGTAGATACAATCACCAATCCACAGAATCCAGCGATACATTGTTATGAGTACAATCACGGATCAGAATGTCATTCACGTCGACTTTGGCGCGGACGAGCGGCCGAAGTATGTTGTTCTGGAGGGGGCGATCCGCGCGGCCATAACCCGCGGTGACCTAACGCCGGGCACCCGCCTGCCCGCCGTGCGCGACCTGGCGTGGCGCGTGGGCGTCACCCCCGGAACCGTGGCGCGCGCCTATTCGCGCCTGACGGACGATGGCACGCTGGATGCCGCCGTGGGGCGTGGAACCTTTGTGGCCGAGGCCGGTGTCCGTTCGCCGATCTACCGTGAGCTTGAGGCGCTAGAAGTCGATTCCACCCCGCACCTGACCGGCGGTGACAGCTATATGGTGAACCTGCTGTCGCCGCACCTGCCCTCGGTTGGGCAAGTGGATCTGATCCGCAGGCTACTGGGCGAGATTGCGGCGAATCCGCCTTCGGGCCTGATGCACTACCCCGCCCACGCGAACGAGCGCCTCGCCCGAGAAGCGGCGCAGCACTTCCTCGACCATCCGGCGCTTGGGCCGCTGGAGGTCGATGACATCACCCTGACCAACGGCGGGCAGCACGCGATAAGCCTGGTGATGCAGGCGGTGCTGACGGGCCGGCGCCCGGCGGTCCTGGTGGAAGACTTGACCTACCCCGGCTTTCGCCGCGTGGCGGAGATGTTGCGCGCCGATGTCATACCGGTCGCCACCGACGCCGAAGGTATCATCCCCGAGGCATTGGAGGCTGCGACCCGCAATGCCGATGCGCAGCTGTTGTGCACCTCGCCCGACGTGCACAACCCGACCTGCACCATGACGCCTGAATCGCGGCGGCGGCAAATCGTTGAAGTAGCCCGGGCGTCCAACATCCAGATCCTTGAGGACGACTGCTACCAGATGGAGCGCAGCGAGCTGCCGACCTATCGCCTAATGGCCCCGGAACGCACCTGGCATATCTCCTCCATCGCCAAGACGATATCGCCCGCCCTGCGCCTTGGGTTTGCCATGGCCCCGCGCACGCACCGCATCTCCCTGCGCCGGGCGGCAGAGTACAGCTCCTTCGGGATGGCCACACCGATGAGCGATCTGGCCGCGCGGCTGCTGGTGGACCCTGCCCTGCCCGGTCTGATGGCGGACACGCGGAAAGTGGTTGGCACCTATGTGCGCACTGCGGCGCAAGTGCTGGACGGCTTTGAGCTGCACTGCCGACCCGACGTCTCGTTCATGTGGCTGGTGTTGCCCCGCGGCTGGCGCGCCTCATCGTTCTGCCGCGCGGCAGAAGGAGTGGGTGTCAAGCTGCGCGCCGCCGAGGAATACGCCGGGCGCGATGCGAATGCCCCCCATGCGGTACGTATGTCGGTCAATGCCGGCGTGTCGCTTGCCAGCTTTGAGGATGCCATTCGCCGCCTGCGCGACCTGCTGGATCAGCCTCCCGAGGGACTGGGCGTATAGAATGCGTGGGGTAAAATAAAACCCCATATTTAAAATACTGTTTTTTCTATATATTCTGGTTTCGCCGTCCATTGACGCGGCGCAACCCGTGTATATAAGCCCGTCATCCGGGGCACGCGCCCCACCGTCTTTCAACCGATCAGATAGGAGTGGGCCGTGAAGACTTTCACCATGACCCCCGACCAGATCGAGAAAAAGTGGATCCTGATCGACGCCGAAGGTGTGGTTCTAGGTCGTCTTGCCTCGATCATCGCGATGCGCCTGCGCGGCAAGCACAAGGCCACGTTCACGCCGTCCATGGACATGGGCGACAACGTCATCGTGATCAATGCCGACAAAGTGCAGATCACGGGCAACAAGCGTGAGAAGCCGAACTACTGGCACACCGGTCATCCGGGCGGCATCAAGTCGCGCACGACCCAGGAAATCCTGGATGGCAAGTTTCCCGAGCGCGTTCTGACCCAGGCGGTCAAGCGCATGTTGCCGGGCAACAAGCTGTCGCGTCAGCTGATGACCAACCTGCGCGTCTACGCGTCGGCCGAGCATCCGCACGAAGCGCAGTCGCCCGAAGTCCTCGACGTCAAGTCGATGAACCCCAAGAATACGCGGAGTGCTTCCTAATGGCCGAGCAACTGAACTCCCTCGAAGATCTCAAGGGTGCCGTCGAAGGCACCCCCGCCGCCACCGATGGTGACAGCGGTGAGCAGATCCTGTTGGACACCTCCACCCCGCGCGAACCTGTTCGCGACGAGCTTGGCCGCTCCTACGCGACCGGCAAGCGCAAGGACGCGGTCGCCCGCGTCTGGATCAAGCCGGGCTCCGGCAAGGTCATCGTCAATGGCAAGGACATCAACACGTACTTCGCCCGCCCGGTTCTGCAAATGATCCTGAAGCAACCCTTCGAGATCACTGACCGCGAAGGTCAGTTCGACGTGATGGCCACCGTCAAGGGCGGCGGGCTGTCAGGTCAGGCCGGTGCCGTGAAGCACGGTGTCTCCAAGGCACTGCAACTCTACGAACCCGGTCTGCGCGGCGCACTGAAGGCCGCCGGCTTCCTGACCCGCGATAGCCGCGTCGTGGAACGCAAGAAGTACGGCAAGGCCAAGGCCCGCAAGAGCTTCCAGTTCTCCAAGCGTTAAGATTTTCGCTTACACTGAAAATGCTAAACTATTGGAAAAGCGCAGTTTTTACTGCGCTTTTTCTTTGTTTGTAGGTTTGACAGATTATTTACATGTAGCATTTGATAGACAGATAGTGCTGCTGCTTTTACAGTAGTTTTACAAGGAAATGATACTGGCGGCACTGTTATGAGCAAAAGTTACTTGAACAAAGTCGAGCTTAAAGACGGCCAAGTAATTCTTTTTCATCGTCAGCATGCAAAACGGCCCATTTATCACATGCGCATACACGTACGGGGCATGCAGGATGTTTATGGAAACAAGGTCACATACGTACAGGAAAGTACGGGCGAAACGGATTTAGAAGAAGCAAAACGGTACGCTTTGGACAAATACGATGACTTGCGTTTGCGTGCTAAGAAGAAGGAGCCTGTCAAACAGCTTACGTTTGAAGATTTATACGTGATTTGGTGGGCTGATAAGCGGCAGCGGCTTGAAGCATTGCAGCATGCAAAAGGCAGAAATGGAATTTCGCAACGCGTCACTTGGTACGAAAAACACGCACAGCGTTACTGGCTACCGTATTTTGGCAGTATGAAGCTGGACGAGATGACACATGCATTTGTGCAGGGTTATTGGAACTGGCGGATGACATACTGGGCGAGGGCGGACGAAACGGAGCGCAAACGTCACGCCAATCATGCGCTGCAACCGGCAAAAAAAGCATGGACATGGAGCAGAGCGCTTTGCGTGAGATATTTGGCTGGGCGAACAGCATGAAGCTGATCGCGCACATGCCGATTATCGAAAACACGTTTGCACGGCAGGGCATTGCAGCAAAAAGGCGGCCTTCGTTTTCACATGCTGAATACATGCGGTTGCAGGACTACATGCAACGATGGGTTGATGGCTGGGGCGTAAACGACGAGCGGGTTAACTCGGCGCACAAGTATAACCGTCAACTGCTCAAATTTTATCTTACCTGGCTTGCTGAAACAGGCATGCGCACAGGCGAAGTTTTGCAGCTCAAGCACAGAGATATTGCAGTCAAAACAAGTGATAAAGGCCAGCAGTACTTGGAAATAATTGTGCCCAAAAACACGAAAACTGGCACGCGGATTGTGCGGTCGCATTACTTTTTAAACGTTCATTATCAACAGCTTTGCAAGCTTACGGGGCATACTGAAGCTGGCGATTGGGTGTTTTGCGATAGAAACGGCAAGCGGAACAACGGGTTTTATAAAACTTTGCCGAAAATGCTTGAAGAAGCTGGTTTGCTGTATGACGAAAACGGTGATCGACGCACGGCTTACAGCTTGCGGCATTACTATGCGGAAGAACGCTTTAGGGACATGGGCTACAATTTAGCAACGTATGACATGCTGGCCGAAAATATGGGCACGAGCCGAAAGCAAATTGACGATCATTACGTGCGCAAGGGCATGTTGATGGACGTAGACGTTTTGCTGAGTACGGAGGGCAGGGCTGTGCAGCGCGGCGCGGCGGCTACAGGTGCAACTGAAGCGGACAGGGCGCGTAGGAAGCTTGATGCGATGCAGGCGGCTGCAAAACGCAGGCGCTAACTTCAAACTTTGATGTAACGCACAGCGGTCAAAGCGCTGCATACAGCGCGTGTTGGGAACGGTCAGCAGTAATGTGTGTGCAAAGGCGTTGGTTGGGTGCTTAGCGGCGCTTGTGCGGGCGGCTTACATAAAACTCTGATGTAGTGGGCATCGCGTAGCAGCGGTCCTACAGCTTGGACAGGGTGCATTAGGTGGCATGAGTGGCGGAGAGTCTCCCAACAAAAGCGCTCCATCGCTTTGAGGACAAGGCGTAGAGGTTCATAGCCCTGTATAGTGGAACTCAATTCACTAGGTTGCTAATTCTGTCACTCTGGTATGTATCGGCAATCCATGAGGCGTAATGGCGCCCATTCTCCGAAAGGTGCAGTTTTCGGCCTTTTTCATTGATTAAGTTTCTCGACTTTAGATTTGCAACTCGTAGCGACAAGGCCGAACCGATCGATCGTCTCGAGCGCATCTGACTCCTAGTCTCGCAAAGTTCAATCCATTTATGAATGAGCTCCTCACGCGCCAGGACATGATTTTCCGCAAGCCATTGTATTATAGCAATAATACCTTCAAAGTAGTCAACTTGAAAAACAATTGGACTTGGTTCAACGTTAAACTCGGACGTATTGTTATTCTCACAATATACCCCATCAACTATGTCCAGCAATCCATATCTGCTTATCAACAGGTATGCGCCATAAATTCTGGCCGGATTGACTGATCTGTTGGTTCCTTCGAAGATTCTTTCAGCTACTTCCTTCTCACGCTGGCATAGACGCTCGTTGATCCAGAATGCGGGATTGGTCCAACTCACAGGAGCGTCTTTCGAACCAGATTCAAGGTACACAGCGTTTATTAAGCCGCGAAGGTCACGCTTGGTAAGACCCGATAAAACTGCAAGAAGCTCGCGAACAACAGAATATTTGGGGAACTTTGGATTGCGCGCGATTGGTTCGCCAGCGATTTTGGGCCCAAAGAGCTCTACTTCCATTGCCAGTCTTGGCCTAACATCCGTCAAAACTTCAAGTCTCACTCGTTCTAGTGTCCCGCAGTCGTCGTTGTTCGGCTAGCAGGTTCCCCTTTCAAGCACAACGCAACAGGTCAATTCTGATCCATGGCCCAATGCGTCCTACAAACTGCCGCTCGATGTACGCAAAAGCATTGACATTCTTCCTTCCCGACGAGAGTCAAAAGACTAGCATGAGGTAGTAGTAGCAATGAACGAGCAAATAAAATCGGGATTCAAGGGCCAAGACCCTCATTCAACATTTCAAAAGTATATGACCGAGATTGCCGAGAGCCGCGAGTTCCACGGAATGCCCGACGTATATTATGATGACGGCCGCATTCAGTGGGAAGCACCTTCGAATCGAACAGGCGGGAAGTTTAAAGACTCTCATCATCGCCGTCGTGATTGGTGGGCTAGAAAGGCTGCTGAGATTGGCATCCCCACCACAGAGGATCGTTGGATCTCCAAGACCGCTAAGCGGATCCATCCAACTAAAGAAAAACCGTGCAAAAAGTGCGGTCGATTGATGGATATAAGATATGTCTATCCGAGCAACATGTTTGAGAAGCGCTTTCGTAAGTGCGAACTCGTGGATAGCGACTTCGACATAGATCAGTTAGAAGACATTTACGCCCTAATTGATCGCCTGCATGAAGAACCCGGCGTAGACGCGACAAAAGTACTGGCTTGTGTCATCGGTGAACATCCGAGCTTACCCAGTCTAACCGCAGATGTGGAAGCATGGAAATCTTGGATTACCGAGGTCTATGCACCCTCGGAACCAAAAACTCTTAGTCCCGGTGTGATGTCAAATGCGCCAGACCGCTTTGATGGCTTCCACAGCTTCAACCGGTGTTGTCGAGGAACCGCAGATAAAGGCAGGGGCAAGAAAAACCTTCGATCTTATTCGACTGACCGACGGGTATTTGAGTACTGGGCTTCGGGCGATTGGATTGCTGCCGATCGATTGATGGGGATTGTAAGAAGTGAATTCCGGGGCGAGCCATGCAAAAATGGACATGACGGTCCATGTCAAGCAGACCATATTGGACCGATTTCACTAGGATTTTGCCATTTTCCGTGCTTTCAGCTCCTTTGTTCCGCCTGCAATAGTGCCAAGAACAATAGGATGTACCCGTCGGACGTAGCGTGGCTGATAGAACGTGAGAGCAAAGGCGAGCAAATAGTGTCTTGGCATAGCCAAGCACTGTGGGACAAGCTCAAGCATAGGGTAGAGACTCACGAGCACGCCTTACGGATCAGCAAGGTTTTGCGCGACAATCGTCATTCGTACATGGCAGCTCTATTTTTTATAGCCCAAAGTGAGCAGTTTGGGTTTCTGGCTAGCCTATTGGAAATGGAATATGCTGAAAGAGATGTCTCGTTTTTAGGCTTACGCATTGTGGATGCCGTGACTAAATATGATAGTATTCAATATTCGGCACGTACAACAAAATATGTGCTTGAACAAAAGGCGCGCAGAGCTCGTATAGCCTTTGGTGAGCTTGATAACTACTTCACTAAAGAGAATCGCAATGTTTTCCTGGCTGAAAATCCCTTTAGCCGAACGATGCTGGAGGCTACCATTCGGTCACTACGTACAATTGAAAATGAAACTGCTGATTACAATCGATCAATTTCTGAAGCTTTAAAAACATCAGCAGACGAAAAAATCCCAGCGTTCAAACGAGTATTTTCTGAGTATGATAGGTTTGACAATCGAGTATATGAAAAGTCGAAAACTCTTTTCAAAGCCCACATGAACGCCGTTGCAGATGTTCTTTCAGAGATGTGGGAAGATGACAGATATGTGCGCGAAATTGACGATTTATAGCTGTCTAGAGCGCTCCTTGTCCTCTAACTGTGATATTCTTCAGATCGCCTTCGGATTTCGGAGAAAACTCAGCTTCCCTCACAGTTCGGCGAGATAAGCTTTCGCAGTAAGTTTGGGCATCTACGATACCTCTCATCAACTTCTGATAAAAAGTCTGTGGCGAGTATAGGTAATTTAATGCGCTTCCATCCTCGCCAGCGGTGATTTTTGGTAGATCACCAAGCGCTTCATAAACCGATACAGGAAGCAACTCTGATGCCTTTCCTCCTAGTAGGCCCGGCGCAAGATTAAATTGTGGAATTCGTCGCAGGCCAACGATGATAACACGCGTGCGACGTTGTGGAACACCATATGTTTCAGCAGGGACCTTCCACCAAAGTACACTTTTGGCATGTCGACCGAGTTCGCCCAATATCTCTTTGAAAACTTCACCTTTCTCCATGTTAAGCAAACCAGTTACGTTTTCAAAGATAAAGGCGTCAGGATCCAGAGACTCGACCAAGTTGCAATAGTCACGAAATAGGTGGTTTCTTTCATCGCTTCGCGAACGAGACTTGCCCGCCGTGGAAAACCCCTGACAGGGAGGGCCGCCCACCACCAAAAGTGGCGAATGAGAATTGCGCTGGCGTTTAACTGACGCTTCTATTTCGGAACGTACGTTGGCCTCTCTAACATCTCCCAGAACTACTCGAGGGGATATATTCGCCTCAAAGGTTTGAAGAGCTCTGTAATCGATATCTGATCCCAAAACACTTCGCCAGCCGGCCCATTTGAAGCCTAATGCGAGCCCTCCACAACCGCTAAATAGATCAACAACCTCCCCCTTTTCTTCGAAACCGTTAGCGAGAAAGTATGCCAAAAGGGGAGGTACAGCGTTACCAATTTGATTTGCAATTGCAGTCTTTGAGCCAAAGAATTCGAAGCTGTCTGGAAAGCTTTGCAGACGAGCTGCTTCCCGATAAGAAATTGTTCTCATTTGGCTATTGTCAAAGTGCAGATGACAGCCATTTCCGGGGCGGGTGAAGTAGGTAGAGATCGTATAGGATGGGTGGGCCGGGTTAAGCCGACCGTAATACGTCGAACGGCTACCTTCACCTCTCGCGTAACTTGCGCGAATAGTTTCCAGTCGCTTCGAAGGTACATCAACTGGAACGTCTTTCCAGTTGCCGCCAGGAGGAACAGCTCGCGCCACCATAAGATCAAGCTCCGAAAGCGGCGGAGCAATGTGCATTCCGATCATACCCAAAGGGTCCTTTCCATGAGTGCATTTACTTCGCGTTCTTCCAATTTGCTAAATGGCGCTAAGAGTTCAAAAAACTGATCCCGGTTCAGACCATAACTCTTCGCCACTTCAACCTCAATTTCTGGAGAGAAACCTGAGCTACTTATTGTGTCCACCAAGTAGGCTAGTTTACTCCTAACTGACACATCCTCAAATGCAATATGGGGAACTGAACACTTCCTAAGAGCACCTTGGGAAATGTGGTTAGTTGCAAGTATGCTCCTTACTTGAACCTCAAAAACCAAGCTGTTTACGACGGCAAGAAGTGCCTTTAACAACTCAGGATCTTGAGCACAAAAGTATGCGACACCAAGAGAGTTGCCGGTTACAATCCCGGGACCCAAGATGCAAGCTTGCACTCTCCGCTTTTGCGATGGCCGACTCACGTCGCGCCAAACTAAACGTTGGTAAGAAACAGACCTGGGAATTTTTTTTGTTTCAGGGCAAATACGAGGAAGACCGTCGTCGACAAACGAAAAACGATTGACGTTGCGGCCTTTGAGGAATGGGATCCCACGGTTGGATTCAGTAAAAGACTCCGCAATTCTTGTTTCATCAATTTCGCGGCCAAGTCTAAGTCGATAACGCGGATCCTTTTCTAAACAACTAAGATGTGGGTGTTCAGATTGAATTTCTTGTATCAATTTCTGCTCTCTTCCACCAATCGATAGTGGTATGGTGTCAGAGAGGCACTCCACATGATGTTCACGCTGATCTAGAATTGAAAGGTCCGACTTATACCTAGTTAATGAGAACGGTCCGGTTCTTTTTCCTCGCTGAGCAGAAATGGTGACGAACGATTGGTCGACACCCTTAAAAAGCTTCGCTTCGGCAGGATAATACTCTAGACTGTCGACCTTGACCGAACTTAGAAAGTTGTTCCTGAACTCCGTAGATACCTGATCGCAAAAAATAGTTGAAGGCAAGACGATCAGTGTCTGCCCACCGATTTCTGTCATCTCTATAGCCGCAATTGCTCCAGCACGAGCAAGGTTTATGTTATAGCCTCCGACGGACCTTTTCTTTGATGTAGCAGCGCTCGGAAAGGAATCTGCGATCACCTTTGAGTAATCTCGGATAGCGTCTTTGTAGAGAGAGGAGTCCGCAACTTGATCTCGGCTATCTGGCTTCAACTGCTCCCATGGCGGATTAGTTATCACGAGGTCGTATCGTTCCGTTATTGGCAACAAGAATGTGTCAACAACCTTGCTTTCTACCGTAACATCGGATCTCGAAACGTCTCTAAGCGCATTTCGTACATTGTTCTCAGCTTCTTCTACCGCGACAGCATCCCGGTCAAAAAGAACGATATGTTTTAAAGTCTTAAGGTAATCTTCCGAGCGCGATCTCTCGATCAAAGAAACAATCAACCTGCCATCCCCACAGAATGGGTCGCAAACACTCTTAATGCGATCACCCACCATGGAAAGCTCAGCAAGCCGGTCTGATACACAATAAGGAGTATAATACTTCCCGGTAAGGCGCTTTTCTATGTCATGTCTTGCGCCTGACGCGATGGCAGCCTCTACGTGTAGCATTCTCTGACCTCGCTTTTTGAGTTTTTTGGTGATAGCTTGTTCTTGTTCTGTTCGCAAGTGATTAAAGGTTCGATTCAGTCGACTGTTAACGTGGATTCCATCGTTGTGGTGTGACGCCTGTAAAGACAGAAATGACTACTAAAGGGGAACTGATGCAGCGCCGCTATATGTTAAGGCGGACTTTCGTGTTTCAGCCGCGCTGAGCTATCACGGTCTGTATTGTCGATCCGTGTTTATCAAGGAAACTCGCTCTTGCGCGATCCATTGCTGCCCGCGTCGCTGTTGTAGATAGGGAAAACGCTTCTTCGGGAAAGCTGTTAGCTTCCACAAATTTGCTCCAAAGGCGATCTTGTTCTTCCTCTGAATGCAAGCCGCACAATTCGCAAAGCGTATCAAATGGACTACTACGGCCACAGATATGAACAAGCTCTTCGTACTTTAGGTCAGCACGAAGTATCACTTCGCTTTGGCGAGATCTCATACGGAAGAGCGCGTCAGCGTTTTCTCGGTTTCCATCATGGAAGCGCTTAACAGCGGTCTGAAACGAGGAATCTTCCCACAGCGCGGGTATGTTCAGCAACACCTCGCTAGGATCCGGAATGTGAGAGAAAATAGCGGCGAATGTACCTTCGCGGGTTGGATCCTTAAAATCTTGTGCAAACCGTTTGTCGGAGGACCAACTTGCTACGCCCTCTGGAAGGGAACCATTTATAAATAAGGGTCCCAAGTCACCGCCATTTGTGGGGTTGTTTGGGACCAAAAACCTTTTTCGGTAGCATGTTTTGTCACAGTTTCGAAAATCCTGGGATAGGCCAGTTTCGGCGATCGAGGATTCCAGTTCGTTGGCAATCTCCAAACGCTTACAGGCCTTCTCTTGCCATCCTTTTTGCCACTTATTCAGTGCCGAAAGGAACCTATCACTAAACGCCAATTTTTTTCCTTTCTTCTATACGACGTTCATATTGAAGGTCGTGACATAATTGTAAAGCTGGTACCATTGCATCCAGCAGGCTAGGGACGCAGGCGGCATCTGGTGACGATCGTCTGCATGCCGTCGGCAGAGTCGAGCTCTAGGTACAGCCTGATAAAGGCTTTTAAGGCTCGATGGGAGAGCTTGGGTAGCCTTCAAACTTTGAATCTACGGCCATAGACTTCAGGTTGCTACTTGATCCGCATTTTGGGTTTCGTCAGCCTTGTGGGTGCCTAAAGGTACTTGCTCGGTGCTTGGCGACCCTAGTTCTGGGGCCGCTATAACTGGGCAACGGCATTTTGCGCTACGAAACACATAGCCTTACGTGAAATTTGACTGACGATTTCGACATGCCGGTAACCTGAAGAAGGAAACCATCAGAAATTTGGGCGTTCGATTTACATGTTCTTCCTCGCTACCGTAATGCTGTAGCGACAAGTAGCGAGGAAAAGTTTTAGTAATAATTATATATACTTAAGCAGATTTTCTGTAGTATTCTTCAACACTATAGACTTTACCAGCGTAGTCCAAACCGATCATGTTCTGAGTATTGAACTGAGCTTGTACGATTTGTGTAAGCGACTTGCTGTCGTTGCTATATTCACCAAATACAAACTTACCATTGAAGTGTGTTTTGAAATCGCTTGGCAATGGGCCGTGTTCCTTGCACCACGTATCTGTCCAATTTGCTGCAGTAGAAATCTTCCAAACATCATCCGTATTCAGACCGTTGATTTGCAAGCGGAAGTATGCGGCAAGCTGTATCTGCAGCTTCATTTGGTCATAATCAAAGCCGTTTGTCTCAAGTTCAATGTCGAACATGACCTGTGGGTAGTGCTTGAAGTTTACAATATAATTTACATTCATTTTTAATATCCTTTGCTAATAAATGTTGGGTGGATTTTTCATCCATCCTTATTAAAAAGCATACCATAATTTGTCATTTTTGTCAAATTTCAATATTTATAAGATATTGATATAAAACAATTAAATGAAGTATTTTTGTATGACTGAGAAGTGGTGCGTAGACCGTTTTCGATAAATACCTTTATACCGAAGCGGGTTTTGCAGCGCGTTTTCTACGCTGCGGTTTTTGCTAGCGAAGTACTTACAGATTTGAGGTGGTGATTTTGCACATATGGGAGATTTTGGGTGAAGTTGGCAAAAAACAAAGCAAGTCGAGTTACACCAAACGTACACAGACAAACGACTTTGAGAAGAAAGCGCGAAAGCTAAGAAGCAAAGAGCGTAAGCTTGATGCTCAAAAGCCAATCAAAGCTGTGTCACCAAACTAAAAACTAGCGTTTTTGACCCAAAACCGCACGTAAATGCTGGTCTGCATGTTCGGTGCAAGATGGTTGCACTTGGGGCAAAGAGGCATAGTGCAAATACTAGCTAGCTGACCAGTTCAACAGCTGCCCGCATCTTATTTTCGTTCAAATCAATATAGCGCATCGTTGTGTTCAAATGCTTGTGCCGCGCCAAAGCCTGTACGACGCGGGCATTTACGCCTTTGTCCGCTAGCTCAGTTACAAATTGACGCCGACCGCTGTGCGAGCTGGCACCGTCAATTGCTGCGGCTTTGTAGAGCGTTTGAAACAGGTTGACTGTGGTCTGCGCTGTAAAGCCCGATCCTTTTGCTGAGAACAAGACAGGTGCGTTTGGCTGCTGAAGGCGTTTGGGGTAGGCAGCAGCGTAACGCTTGAGCGCTGTCGCCAGCTTTTTGTTCACCAAAACAGTGTTGCCTGCGCTGCCCTTCGTTTGCGCTGCGCTCAAGTAAATCGTGTCACGCACAGCGCCACCTGCCTCAAAAACATCCGCAATGCGCAAGCCAGCAATCTCGCAAGCACGTAGACCCGCGTAAAAGCTGAGCGCTACGGCTGTATGGTTACGTGTTGCGTAGCGCTTGCTGTCGATCACTGCGGCAAGTCGTTTGCGTTCTGCGTCTGTAAGTAGCTTTGCTTGCTTCATTGTCTTATCCCTACAACATGTGGTTTTGTTGTAAGTGATTGTAATTCCTAACATTTCGCAAAACGACCTGATTTTGAAGTTTCAGCAAGTCACTGTTTTTGCTTGAGATTGAATGACAATGTTATGGATTACTTGTTCTATAACATTTTGCTGTTTCAGTACTTTGGGGGATCGGCGCGCAGTTGATAAATAACTTTGTAAGGCACAAACGAACAGGCTCACTGAGGCAACTACAAACAAGATAAAGGCTGGCACGCCAAATGTAATAGTGCTGCTAATCCGTTCTGATGTGTGACGGTATGCAAACGGACTGCTTGTTGTCTGCTTTAATCGACTACCCCATCCTTGTAGGTGGGATGCCTAAAGTTGCGACGGCGTAAATGTTTAGCCAGCCAGCAGCTTCGATTATCGTAATGGTGTGGTGAATAAAGCAAGCTGACTGAGGTCAGTAATGCTTTGCAAGTGAGATGGATGACAACCTCAAAATTTGAGACCCATCATCATGCAGGGTGGCCTAGCTGTATGGGGCCTGCATGTGCGTATGATGCGCTGGTAATAGAGACGATAGCAAAACCTGCTCTTCCATAGTGGTTCAGTGATACAGCCTAACGCAGTGACGCGAAGTAACGTGTGTGCGTGTTTGGATCGACGCCGAAAAGGGCGTTGATCTAACTGCTCTGCGAAGTCGATAAAAAGATAAAATATTAAATACGAAGTCATCATCATTGAAGGCCGAAAGCGTAGTGCAAACGAAGCTATCGGCGTGAGAATGATACACAGACGCGCAAGCGGATGTGTTTAAGCTTTTGCAATAGTCTCAATATCTGCTGCTGTTGATAAATACATCGACAAGGGAGAACTATGGATGACGAAACGACTACTGGAAGATGTTTACACTACGTTACAAACAGCAAATCTTGCTGCAAATGAAAGCCAGTTTTGCGAGCAATGGCTGGCTAAGAGCGCGTGTTATATGCGTACTTTGCGATTTACGGATACTGAGCCAAGCGCTGAGGCACTGGCGACGCTGGGCAGCAAGCTTGGATATTATGCGAATGAGCTTGCGCGACGTGACGACGCGACCAGCAAACACTGGGCGGCTGCTTTGACTGAGCTGCGTGGGCAGACACAATCGGCTTTAGAAGCGAAAGTGAGAGAGCGCTGGAAAAGGGTTTGTAATGCATAATGTACGATGTGCCAAAAATAGCTGGGGACTACTTATGTTTTTGGGGTGGCAGTACAGCATGGGTAGGTGGGACGCTTGACGAGCGACGGATGCAGCTTCAGAAAGTGATATTAGACGGTAAAGATTAGCAAATACTTGCTTTTAAAACTTAGCTATTTGATATGATGAAAAGAATTGGAAGTGTTTTATTACATAAATACGGAGCTTATAGCGCAATGAAATTCCTAATCATTCTATTTTTATCGACAGTCCTAGTTGCGTCGACCGCTTTTGCCGAACAGATATTTATGGTCTGCGACGCTAGAGATACAGAAGGCGATAGCGAGACACTTCAAGTCGAAAGTGGACGTACTTATTCCGCAAAGCTTTTTATTGACACGCGCGAGGACCTAATCCGGTTTTCTTATGATGACAGTTTTGGCGACGAAAAAGTATATGATCACACCATTACATTTCAAAGTAATGACTATATTTCAGGTATTAAAGAATTTAACTTTGGGGGTGTAATCACGTTCCATTATGATGTGAAATATCGCCTATTTTCAACTGCTTATGTTGGAAGTGTTGGAAATACGTTGACCTTTGGTAGATGTTTTTGACGAGCTAGGGAACCAATTGATTTACCCCATATAGTCAGTTTTTCGGTCGTTACGCTTGTGGTCTGAAAATACATTTACAGCAGCAAACAAAAGGGAGCTGCTGATATGAGCGCACTTGCAAAACTGAACTTGAAGACCGTACAACGAACCGTTCAAAAAGATCCGGTGCTTGCACGACGTGATAAACTGGTTGCAGCGATTGAAGAACAGGGCAGGGTGCTTGCTGCCATGTTGGTTGGCGATGAATATACCGTTAAATCTAAGCGCTGGCAGACAAATGAAGCTGGTGAGCGTCTTCGCGTCGAGCATGAAAAGCGAGTACGCGCTTGGTTTTTTGAGCAAGACAACGGCTACTATGTCCAGTGTCGATACGGCAGCCGCGTTTTGAGCATTAACGGCAAGAGCAACGCCGTGTTTGTGGACAAGCTGGATGATGTTGCAGGCGTGCTTGACGCTTTTAAACAGGCTGCGATAGCTGGTGAGTTGGACAGCGCCATTGCAATCGTTATGAAAGCACGTTCCAGTTAGCTAACAGCCTTTCAAAGCAAGCGCAGTAGATGATTTACGTATTATTTACATGAAGTATTTGGGTCATCTAACACACTGATAAAGAACCGTTAATAAAGATACTAGCTTAGCCAAGCGCTGATCTTCAGCCCTTCAACCACTGTGGAAAGGCCCGCGCATGTCGCGGGCCTTTTTCGATTGGCGGGTATGCTTGCCCGAATCGCGTATCCGGTGAACCCTGACCTCACCTAACCGGGCAGCGGGGTGTCTTCCGGACCCGCCCGACGTCGCGACGCGACGCGTGAAATCCCCGCGAAACCGGCCCATCGGGGCCATTTCGAACACCGCACGGCCCCGCGCCGACGCGGAAAACACGGGAGGATTTCACATGAAGACCACGGGCGTAATTGGCATCGGTGACATGGGCAGCGGTCTGGCGAAGAACCTGATTGCAAACGGGTTCACGGTCACGGGGATCGACCTGAAGCCGGAGAGGTGCGACGCCTTTGTCGGGTTGGGAGGAACACTGGCGAAGGACGCGGCCGAGGTCGGGCGCGCGGCGCAGGCGATCTTCGTGATGGTGATGACCGGCGACGAGGCGAAATCGGTCTTGCTGGGGCCGGATGGTGCCGTCGCCCAGATGCAGCCCGGCGGCGCGATCCTGCTGAGCGCCACGGTCAGACCGCGTGAAGCCCGCGAGATCGGGGCAGCGATGGAAGGCTCGGGCATCCACCTGATCGACACACCGGTTTCGGGCGGCTTTCCCGGCGCGCAGGGCGGCACGCTGACGATGATGGCGGCGGCCCCGGACGCGGTTCTGGACGAATTTGCCCCCGTGATGGAGGCGGTGTCGGCCAACATTCACCGCGTCGGCACCAAATCCGGCGACGGGCAGACGGTGAAGGCCTGCCTGCAATCGCTGATCGGGGCGCAATTCTCGGCCACGTTCGAAGCGGCGGCGCTGGCAGCCAAAGCAGGCGTTTCGGGGCAAGTGTTGCTGGATGTGTTCGCCACCTCCTCAGCCGGGTGCGGCGTGGTGAACAACGCGCTGGAAAAGATCGTAGATCGCCAGTTCGAGGGCTCCGGCAGTCACATCAACACGATGCACAAGGATCTGACGATCTCCATGGGTCTGGGTGAGGAATTGGGCGTGCCACTGCACACGGCGGCATCGGCGATGCAGATCTTCCACGCCGGAAAGTCGAAATACCCCAACGGCGACAACTGGGTCTGCACCCGCGTCATCGAGGAGATCGTGGGGGCTGAACTGCACCGCAAGGGCGCAACGTGAAGCTGGGCGTTATTTGCGACGGTATAAGCCGCGACCTGCGTCATGCCGTCGATGTCATGGACGAATTCGGCCTTGAATACGCGGAACTTCAATTTGTCGGCGACACCGAGGTCGGGGATCATTCCGCGCAGGAAATCCGGGAAATCGACCTGATGCTAAGGGACCGCGGCAAGCCGGTCTCTTGCCTGTCACGACATGTTTTCGCAGGCATGACGACCGAAAACCGGCCCGGCGACGCGCTGCATCGCAAACACATGGAGGCGCTGAAGCGGGTGATCGACATGGCGCACGTCGTCGATGCCCCATTGGTGCGGATCATGACGCAGAAGAAAGAGCAGATCCTCTGGGGCAGCAACGGCGCGGAGCATTGGAACGTCGCCAAGGGGGCCTGGGATACGATGCCACCGATGATCGCGCCAGCGGTCGATCTGGCGCGGGCCGAAGGCGTGACGCTCGTGGTCGAGACGGGCAACGGTACAATGGTCAATTCCAACTACACCGCGCGCAAGTTGATCGACGAGCTGGACGCGCGGGATGCTCTCAAGGTGCTGTGGGATCCGGCCAACAACTGCTGGTGTCACGAGCGCGCCTGGCCCGAGGGCTACGATCAAGTGCGGGGCGGATACCTCGGCCACATGCACATCAAGGACGTGCAGGTCGATACCCCACGCGCCACGCTTGAGGTTCGGCCGATGGGCGAAGGTCAGCTTGGCCCTCTTTTCCGCCCCATCGCCACGGCACTCAAAGCGGATAGATACGACGGCGTGATCTCGTTCGAGAGCGTTTATCATCCCGGCGACGGTGACTTCGAGCGCGGATTTCGGATGTGCATCGACCGGTTCAAGGCACGCTTTGCCTGAGACATTGTGCAGGGGCAATGCACATGAGCCCTTGCCCCCGTCCCCGGGTCGCGTAATCCTCCGCGCACTTGGAACGGGGGCACGATTGGATCAGGAGACGAAACGCGGTCTGACTTTGATCGCCCCGCCGTTCCTTTACGCGGTCGCGCTCATGGCGGGGCCGCTTCTTGCGATTGTTGTGTTCAGCTTCTGGACGCAGGACTACCTGACCGTCGACCGGACATTGACGCTTGCCAACTACCGCGAGGCGTTCACCGACCCGATCTATCGCGCGATCATGCTGCGCAGCCTCTGGATCTCGGGGCTGGTGACGCTGATCACGGTTCTGCTGGCCTTCCCGGTCGCCTATTTCGTCAGTTTCCACGTGCAGCCGTCCAAAAAGTCCCTCTGGCTGTTCCTGATCACGATCCCGTTCTGGACAAGCTACCTTCTGCGGATCTTTCTGTGGAAGGTGATCCTGGGGTTCAACGGCGTGTTGAACTCGGTGCTGGCCTACGTGAACGTTCCTCTGGAAGCGCTTGGAAACGCGACAGGCATCCTGTGGATGCAAGAGGGGCTGAGCGCGCCGCTTTACTCGGCCAGCGCGGTCGTCCTGACGCTGTCGCACGCCTTCGCACCCTTCGCGATCCTGCCGATTTTCGTGGCGTTGGAAAAGATCGACCGGTCCCTGCTGGAGGCCGCGCGCGACCTAGGCGAGACCGCTGTCACCGCCTTTATCCGGGTGACCTTGCCTCTGGCGGCACCCGGGGTCGTCGCGGCGCTGCTGATTGTCTTCATTCCGACCGTGGGCGACTACGTCACACCGGCACAGGTAGGCGGACCGGGTGGGCTGATGATCGCGAACATGATCCAGACGCAGTTCCTTGGCCTGAACAACGCGCCGATGGGCGCGACGCTGGCGGTAATCGCGATGTTAATCGTGACGGTCATTGCGCTGGCTACCGTGTGGCTTGCCCGTCGGTTGAGCGGGGTGCGCTGAATGCTGCGCATCTATGTCATCGCCTTCCTGATCTTTTTATACGCGCCCATCGCCCTTTTGCCGGTGTTTGCGTTCAATTCGGGTACGGTCATCGCCTTCCCGCTCGACGGGTTTACGCTCGACTGGTTCTCAGCCGTCTGGACAAACAGCGAACTCCATTCCGCACTCGGCAATTCGCTGAGCGTCGCGGGCAGTTCCGCCGTGCTTTCGGTCTTGCTTGGGCTGGCGGCGGCGCGGGCCAATATCCGATATTCGTTTCCGGGCAAAGCGGCGGCCATGGGCCTCGTAATGATCCCCCTCGTGCTGCCGGAGATCATCGTGGCCACATCGTTGCTCGTGGTGGTGGTGCAGTTCTTCGGCTGGTCGCTTTCGTTGACGACCGTGGTTGCGGCGCATGTGTTGATCTGCACGCCCTTCGCCATCGCCATCCTGAATGCCAGCTTCCAGTCGCTCGACCCCTCGCTAGAAGAAGCCGCGATCGACCTGGGCGAGACGCGAGCATCGACCTTTCGCTTGGTGACCCTGCCGCTGATCATGCCGGGCATCGTCGCCGCGCTGTTGATCTGCTTCACGATCTCGCTGGACGAATTCATCATCGCCTTCTTCCTGACGGGGTCCGACACCACCCTGCCCGTCTACATCTGGTCGTTATTGCGGTTCCCCAAACAACTGCCGGTTATCATGGCGCTCGGCACACTTCTGGTGCTGGCATCGATCCTCATCCTGACATTGGCCGAATGGAACCGCCGCCGCGGTATCGCGCGGGCGGGCGGCAAAGATACTGGAGGGTTCCTGTGAGCCTCATCAAGCTACGCGGCATCCAGAAGTTCTACGGCGAGTATCACGCCCTGCGCGGCATCGACCTCGACATCGCCGAAGGAGAGTTCTTCTCCCTGCTCGGCCCGTCGGGCTGCGGCAAGACAACGTTGCTGCGTGTCATCGCCGGGTTCGAGGATGTGTCGGACGGCACGGTGGTCCTGTCGGGTACGGACATGACGAAGGTGTCGCCCAACAAGCGGCCCACGAACATGGTGTTCCAGTCCTATGCCATCTTCCCCCACCTGACGGTCGCGCAGAACGTGGCCTTCGGCCTGCGTAAACGCGCGGACCTCACGGCGCAGGCGCGGGCCACTCTGGTCGACGAGGCGCTGGATATGGTGGGGCTAGGCGGCTACGGCAACCGTGCCGCAAACGCGCTCTCGGGGGGGCAACGGCAACGGGTGGCGCTGGCGCGCGCGTTGGTGCTGCGTCCCAAGGTGCTTCTGTTGGACGAACCGCTCAGCGCGCTCGACAAGAAGATGCGCGAACAGATGCAGGTCGAACTTATTCGCCTGCAAAGGCAGGTCGGCATTACCTTCATCCTCGTCACGCACGACCAGGAGGAGGCGCTGGTCATGTCCGACCGGATCGCGGTGATGTTCGAGGGCGAAGTGGCCCAGATCGCCGAAGCCGAAGCGCTCTATCGCAGACCGGTTTCCCGTCGGGTCGCGGAATTCATCGGCGTGATGAACTTCCTTCCCGCGACTGTCACCGACGACGTGGTTGAGGTTCAAGGACTGGGCAAGATCGTTCTCGACGATCTGCAATCCACGGCCAGCACCGACGGCACGCCGATGGCGGGCTTCCGCCCTGAAACGGCGACCTTGCTGTTCCCGGGTCAGGAAGCCGAAGGGCGTGTGGCCGAGGGCAAGGTGTCGGAGGTCGTCTACTACGGTGACATGACCTATTACGACGTGCTGCTCACGGGATGCGAAAAGCCCGTCCGCATCTCAATGCGCAACGTCTTCGGCCGGCCGGTCCTGAATATCGGCGCGCCCGCGCGCCTTGCCTGGTCGCCGGGCGCGGTGACGTTGTTCCGCTAGACCTTGATCCGGGACTCCGGTCAGGACACCATGGCACGACACCGACACCGGAGAGCCCCATGCGCCTTGCAACGCTTCTGATGATCCTGCTGCTCAGCCCGCTTGGGGCCGCCGCGCAGACCCTTTACGTGACGCAGACGAGCGATGGTTTTCTCAACATGCGCTCCGGTCCCGGTACCCGCTTCGATGTGACGCGCCGCCTGTCGCCCGGCGACCGCGTCGATGTACAACAGACCAAGGGCGTCTGGTACTACGTTCGCCTGCCTTCGGGCGATCGCGGGTGGGTATCGGGGAACTATCTGGAGCGCGGCAGGCCCGCGACGGGGCTGCTGTTCGTGGCGCACAGCGATGACGGGTATCTGAACCTGAGGGGCGGCCCCGGCACCAACCACGAGATCGTGCGCCGCATGTATCCCGGCGACCGGCTGGAGGCGCTTGATCGGCGCGGCCGGTGGGTGCAGGTGCGCCATGTTTCAGGAGCCGTGGGCTGGGCCTACGACGCCTATCTGACACGCTAAAGGTCGATGATCCTTACGGTGTGCCCCTTGCAGGCCAGCGCAATCTCACCCTCGCAAAGACGCAGCGCATCAGTTCCGAAGACCTCCTTGCGCCACCCCTTGGCCCAGTCGCCGTCGCGCGTACCCGATGCGATGTCGTCCAGATCGGAAGCTGTCGCGATCAGTTTGGATGCGACGCCCGCACCTTCGGCTTTGGCCTTAAGCAGAACGCGCAGCAGATCGGCAAGCGCGGCATTGATCTGATCACGATTCTTCTGGTTGGGTACTTTGGGCAAGTCATCGCGTCCAACCGCCTGCCCAGCGGCGATGGCGGCAATGATTCCATCGGCAATCGGGCCTTTTCTGGCATCGCGCAGCAAAAGGCGGGCCTTGCCTAACTCATTCAGATCCTTGGGCTTGAGCGCGGTCAGCTCCAGCAGTGCATCATCCTTGTAGACACGGGTACGCGGTACGTTGTTGGTCTGGGCGTATTCCTCGCGGAAGGCGGCCAGTTCGCGTGCAATGCCGATGTAGCGCGGGGACGGATTGCGCATCTTCAGGCGCTTCCATGCGTCCTGTGGCTCGACCCGGTAGGTGCCGAAATCGCGCAGAACGTCCATCTCTTCCTCAACCCAGGGGGTGCGCCCGGTCTTGACCAGTTCTGCGGCCAGATATTCGTAGATCACCCGCAGATGCGTCACATCGGCCAGAGCATAGCTTTTCTGCGCATCCGACAGTGGACGGCGCGACCAGTCGGTGAAGCGCGACGATTTGTCGATCTGGGCCTTGGCGACCTTGCGCGCCAGCGTCTCGTATCCAACCTGCTCGCCAAAGCCGCAGACCATGGCCGCAACCTGTGTGTCGAAAAGCGGCGCGGGGATCGTGTTGCCCTCGATCGCGAATATCTCAAGGTCCTGGCGCGCGGCGTGGAATACCTTCACGACGCCCGTATCGCGGTAGAGGTCATAAAGCGGGGCGAGGTCCATCCCGTTGGCCAGCGGATCGACCAGAACGGCGTCCGTTTCACCATCGCCCGGAAAGGCCAGCTGGATCAGGCAAAGCTTGGAATAATAGGTACGTTCGCGCAGGAACTCGGTGTCGACGGTGACATAGGGGGCCTTGGCCGCCCGGGCGCAGAAGTTTGCAAGTTCTTCGGTGGTGGTCAGCGTCGTTATGGTCGCGGCAGAAATGGCGGTCACCCTTGGAAAATCATTGAGTCCGTTTAGTCGACTTCGACCACGGGGGGAAGGTCCAGACGTGCGCGGTTATCCGCAGCGAACCTGCGCAAAACGGCCGGGTAAAGACGGTGCTCCTGCACAAGCACGCGGGCGGCCAGATCGGCCTCGGTATCGCCCGGCAGGATTGGCACGCGTGCTTGCCCGAGGATCGGCCCGTCGTCCAATTCGGCCGTCACTTCGTGCACGGAACAACCAGCCTGCGCATCGCCCGCCTCGATCGCGCGGGCGTGGGTGTGCAGGCCCTTGTATTTCGGCAGGAGCGAGGGATGGATGTTCAGAATCCGGCCCGCCCATTTCGCAGTGAAGTCGCCTGTCAGGATGCGCATGAACCCGGCGAGCGCGATGATATCGGGGGCGGACGCCAGCAGGCGTGCGTGCAACGCAGCCTCGAACGCGGCGCGGTCGGGATAAGCGCGATGGTCGATGGCGGCCGTCTCGATCCCCATCGCCTGCGCCCTGGGCAGGCCATCTGCATCGGGATTATTCGACGCCACAAGGCAGGGGCGCGCCGGATGATCGCCCACCATGCTCTCGGCCAGCGTCACCATGTTGGAGCCGCCGCCGGAAATCAGGATCGCGACACGCTTCACCGGCTCACCAATTCGGCGTGCCGGAATAGCGTACGCCCGCCCCCGTCGTAACGATACCAAGGCGACTGACCGACTCGCCCGCGGACGACAGCAGTTCAGCCAATGCGTCAGCCCGGTCGGGCGCGCAGACCAGCACCATGCCGATGCCGCAGTTGAATGTCTTGAGCATCTCGGATTGGGCCACGTTCCCCGCTTCGGCCAGCCAGCCGAAGACGGCGGGCGGGGTCCATGACGACAGGTCGATGTCACAGCCCAGATCTTCAGGCAGGACACGGGGCAGGTTCTCGGTCAGGCCGCCACCGGTAATATGGGCCAGCGCGTGCACACCACCGGCGCGAATCGCCGCCAACGCAGGCAGGACGTAAAGCCGCGTCGGAGCCAGCAACGCCTCACCCACCGGACCGTCTTCGAACGGGGCCGCATCGGTCCACGTCAAACCCACATGATCGGCCACCCGACGCACCAGCGAAAAGCCGTTGGAATGCACGCCATTCGACCCCAACCCCAGCAGGACATCGCCCTCGGACACACCTGCGGGCAGGTCGGTTCCACGCTCCATCGCGCCCACGGCAAAGCCCGCGAGGTCGAAATCGCCCGCGTGGTACATGCCCGGCATCTCCGCCGTCTCGCCCCCGATCAGCGCACAGCCCGATGCGGCGCAGCCGGCTGCGATCCCCTCGATGATGGTCGCGGCCTCCTCGGTCAGCAGCTTGCCGGTCGCGAAATAATCAAGGAAGAACAACGGCTCCGCGCCTTGGCAGACCAAATCATTGACGCACATCGCCACCAGATCCACGCCGACTGTATCAAGCTTGCCCGTGTCGATCGCGAGCCGCAACTTGGTGCCAACCCCGTCAGTCGCCGCCACAAGGATAGGATCTTCGTAGCCCGCCCCCTTGAGATCGAACAACGCACCAAAACCACCCAGGCCGGCCATTGTGCCGGGACGCTGCGTGGCCTTCGCGGCGGGCTTGATCCGATCGACCAGCGCGTTGCCCGCGTCGATGTCCACGCCTGCACCGCTGTAGGTCAGGCCTTGTTTTGCGTCCGACATGCGATTCCCCGTTCAATGAGCCGTCTATATACCGCGCGCGGCCTAGCAGGCCCCCCGGCCCGCTTCAACGCTGCTTGACCGCGCCCTTGGCCCCAACCACCACGAACCAGCGATTCGACAGCACGACAATTACCGTGGTGACTGCGATGAGACCTGCTACGAACCCGAGGCTCGCCTGCCCCGCGGCCCCCATCGATGCCAGCCCGATCATTGTCAGGGGAATCTGCACCACGGCGAAAATCAGAGCGGCCACGATGGCAAAGCGCCAAGCCGGCCCGTTCTCGGGTACGACACCACGCTCCTTTCCCCAGGTCTGCCCTGCCACCAGGGCGGCGATCATGGGCGGTATGATTGTCGCCGCACCAGCAGGGATGGGAACGCCCAGCACCCCGAGAAGCACGGCGTTCATCACCATCAGCGCAACAATCCCGCCGATCAGGATCAGGGTGTAGCGCCCGAGGTAGGGCGTACGGGGGGCGGTGTCCGACATATCATTCCTCGATGTTGGCCCCGCAGTCTTGACGGGCGCGGCACGTCTGATACGCCCTAGCGGACGGGGGCCTGTAGCTCAATTGGTTAGAGCAGAGCGCTCATAACGCTTTGGTTGCGGGTTCGAGTCCTGCCGGGCCTACCAAAACTCCGTTTTTCCTTTATGAACAAGCATATAAGGCGGGCCATGCTTACCGCATGGGCCGCTATCCGACTCAACGGCTTACAAGGCGCGTGCCCCACGCCATTAGCCCAGAGTGCACCTGTGCAATAAGTCAACTTGCTATGACCCAAGGTCTTCCACGCCCTACAATTCCTCTCAAAACGAAGCTGTCATCCCTTTCGGAACACTGCCTTTGCAATTCCCTGCCGGGCGCTGAACCCGCGGCACCCCATGGCTCTTGGTAAGTAAGGCCGAAGCTACGCAAGCTGAGCTTCGCTCAGCCGGTACAAGTCGCTCATGTCGCGCCCCCGAAGTTGGGGACTTGAACCAGGCAACCTCGGCAGCCGTAACCAAATCGATGGGTCCTGATCCACAAAGTCCTGTTATATATATTTTTTTTGATCCTGCCGGGCCTACCATTTTCCGTCCCGCGATTGCGGCAGCACGAGTTCTGCCTTCAGGCCACCCATATCCGATTTGCCAAGACGCAGCGCACCACCATGCGCCCGGGCCACGTCACGTACGATGCTCAGGCCCAGGCCAACATTTCCGGCCGTGTTCGACCGCGCGTTGTCAAGGCGCGCGAAGGGCCGCATGGCCTCCTCCCGGTCGCTTTCGGGGATGCCGGGGCCGTCGTCCTCCACGATGATCACCACAACCGACGTCCCGGCCTGAACCGACACCTGCACCCGATTGCCATAACGCAATGCATTCTTCACCAAGTTCGTGACCGCGCGTTGCAGCCCGTCAGGATAGACGTCGGCCTGAACCGGCGCGCCATCGACGGTAATTCCCTGGCCCGGTGCCGCCATGTCTACGGCAGCCTGCACCAGAGGCAAAAGGTCAGCGTTCTTTCGTTCGTCATTTGAGCTTTCGCGCGCGAATTCCAGGAAGGTGTCGATGATCCTCTCCATCGCGGTAACGTCATCGGCCAAGGCTGACGCCTCGGGAGCATCCATCATCGACAGTTCAAGCTTCATCCGCGTGAGCGGCGTACGCAGGTCGTGGCTGACCCCTGACAAAAGCAATGTCCGCTGTTCGATGTGCCGCTCAATCCGGGCGCGCATTTCAAGGAATGCCATCCCTGCAGCGCGCACTTCCGTGGCACCCGAAGGCCGGAAATCTGCGGCTTGGCCCCGCCCAAACGCCTGTGCCGCGCGCGCCAGCCGCCGAATCGGCCGAATTTGCCCACGCATGAACAACGCCGAAACCGCAGTCATGATCAGCGCCGTCGCCATCATCAGGACCAGAAGCTGGTGCGGGTTGGCCGCCGACACGTCGGAACGCGCGAATTGCAGCCCCACGCCGTCCCCGAACCCAAGAACCACGGCCTTGTCTGATGAAACGGTATCTACGGACAGCAGGTCGGGGAACCGCTGCATTAATTCCTCGCGCATGGCGCGACCCGACAGATCCCACGCCCTCACGCGCATCGCCTCGGGCGGATCCACCAAACTGATCTGCAACTCCGACGCCAAGTCGGGGCGCGCACGGACCAATTCGATTTCCCGGCTCATGTTCGACGTCATCTGGACAGTGACATCTTCGTAATGGCGTTGCAGGAACATCACCGCCACGGCAAGTTGCAGCGTGACGACCGGCAGGATCAGGATCAGCGCCGCGCGCGCATAGAAGCTGCGCGGAAGCCAACGCCGCGATGCCGCCCGCCTGAAGGGATCATTGGAGATGGACATGGACGAAGGCTATCCTTCGGGCGAGAGCAAGGAAAGCGGGCTGATCCGCGTGCTGGCCCCGAACCCCTCGCCGATGACATACGGCGGCACGAATTCCTTTGTGTTGGGCCATGACGATGTTGCCGTGATCGACCCCGGCCCTGCAATCCCGGCGCATTTGGACGCGCTTCAGACGGCGATCGCGGGCCGCCCGGTGCGCGCGATCCTCGTTACCCATTCGCACTTGGACCACTCGCCCGGGGCCGAACCACTACGGTCGCGGCTGGGCAATATTCCGGTCTTGGCCTTCGGCGCGTCGCACACCGGGCGCTCCGCGACGATGACTCGCCTGACCCACCTTGGCGGCGGGGAGGGCCTGGACCACAGCTTTGCTCCAGATGCACTGCTGGCCCAGGGCGACGAGGTGGCAGGCGACGGCTGGACGCTGCGCGCGCACCACACGCCTGGTCACATGGCGAATCATCTGAGTTTTGAATGGTCCGAGACGCGCGCCGTCTTTACCGGTGACACGATCATGGGCTGGGCCAGCACGATGATCTCACCTCCGGATGGCGACCTTGGACAGTTCATGGCATCGCTCGACATTCTTGAGGCGCTGGACGCAGCCACCTTCCACTGCGGCCACGGCGGCCCCGTGGGTGACCCAACGGCCCGTTGCCGCGCACTGCGCGCGCACCGTCTGACACGGGAGGCCTCAATATTCGCGGCCCTGCCCGATGCCCCCACGATTCCCGAGCTGGTCGCCCGGATCTACGCCGATACCCCAGCCGCATTGCACGGCGCTGCGGCGCGTAACGTTCTGGCCCATCTGATTCACTTGGTCGAGACCAAGCGCGCCGTCGCCTTCCCAGACGTCGGCCCCGACGCCACATACGAACAATCGTGAAAAAAACACGCGACCCCCTTGCGCGGCACCGCGCCCTTGGCTAATCCCGCCCTCGGTATTCCGGCGTAGCTCAGCGGTAGAGCAGTTGACTGTTAATCAATTGGTCGTAGGTTCGATCCCTACCGCCGGAGCCAAGCATTTGAAGCACTTAGCGCATAACCGCTAAGTGCTTCTTGGTTTTGACGCTCCCCGTTCCCAAAATGGCGTGGCCTGTATGGCCCATCAACGCAGCGCACGTCGTGCTTGCCTGCAAGGCCAGATGCCGCGCTGAGAGCTACTGGGTATTTTTACTCGAGACGAATACAGTCCGGATTCTCAAAGCGAGACTGAGTGGGTTAATTTCGTTGATCCAAAAGGTCGGACTGATCCCCGGAACGATGCTCGCGCCGTTCGCTTCGATCTGCATGACCTGCCCATCGTTGCGAAGACTTGAAAGACAATCCCAATGCGGTTGCGCCGCAGGACCGCTGCGCTAGAAGCGGGGGCATGGATTTTCCACTCCTGACTCCGTTGTCAATCGCGCATCTGCGCGACCAAGGCATCCCCGCGCCGTTCGCTTTCGGCATGGGCGACCGCGTGCGGTTTCATGAACTCGACGTCCTCGAACACGTAAACAACGCCCGATACCTTAGCTGGTTCGAGACAGCCCGCATCGCCTACCTACGCGCCTATGGCATCGGCGATTACTCCCGTACCGGGGAGCGGCCGGTGCTCGTCCTGAAATCCGTGGCCGTCGACTACAAGGTTCCCTTGCACCTTGAGGATGTCTACATCGTGGCCGGCCGCACACGCGCCTTCCGCAACACATCGTGGACGATGGAGTATGGCGTTTGGCACGATAAAAAACTCTGCGCGACAAGCACAGCGGTGATCGTCTTGATGGAGGCGGATTTCGTGACCCGAAAACGGCTGCCCGACAGCTATACGCGCGCATTCAAGGAACGGGATGGTTCGATCTTCGAGGGTTGAGCCGGGGGCAGCCGTGAACCCCGGCATATCATCAAGTCAACGGCGTTAAGTCCGCCATGCCAAAAGCTGGCCAAGCAGAGCTTGCGTCGACGCATCCTTATCCGACGCATCGCCGCCATCCACCAGCGGACCGAGCGAGGTTGCCAGTTCCTTGCCTAACTCCACGCCCCACTGGTCAAAACTGTTGATGTCTAGCATCACGCCCTCGACGAAGACCCGATGTTCATAAAGCGCTATGATCCCGCCAAGCACGTCGGGGGTAAGGCGTGGATAGATAAGCGTGGTGGACGGGCGGTTGCCCTCGAAAACGCGATGTGCTGCCTGACGCTCCAGTTCATCGCCCGAGAACCGGTCGGCGATCAGCGCACGGGCCTCGGCATGACTCCGCCCCTTGAGCAAGGCCTCCGATTGCGCCAGGCAATTCGCAATGAGCAATTTGTGGTGATGGTCCAACCCCGGTTCCGCCCCCATGGCGGCGACCATGAATTCGCATGGTACGGGCGTCTTCCCTTGGTGGATCAACTGGTAGAAGGCGTGCTGCCCGTTCGTTCCCGGCTCTCCCCAGACGACGGGGCCGGCGGGGCCGGGCAGCGGATCGCCGGCCATTGTCACGCTTTTGCCGTTGCTCTCCATCTCCAGTTGCTGAAGATAGGCTGGCAGACGCGACAGCCGGTTATCATATGGCAGAACGGCGCGTGTCGGGTAGCCGCAGACCTGGTGGTGCCAGATCCCCTGAAGTGCCAATAGCACCGGCAGGTTTTCGGCCAAGGGGGCAGTGCGGAAGTGGTCGTCCATCTCCCTTGCGCCCTTGAGAAAAGCGTCGAAATTGCCCGGCCCGATCGCCAGCATCAACGACAGGCCGATCGGCCCCCAGACGGAGTAGCGTCCGCCGACCCAATCCTCGAATCCAAACACCCGCGACGGGTCGATACCAAAGGCACCGGTCTTGTCCTGCGCGGTCGACAGCGCGGCGAATTGTGCGGTCGGATCATCCACCGTATCAGCCATCCAATCGCGCGCGGTATTGGCGTTCGTCAGCGTCTCTATGGTGGTGAATGTCTTGGAGGCCACGATCACAAGCGTTGTGGCCGGGTCAAGCGTCTTGGCCGTATCCTCCCAGTCGGCCCCATCCACGTTCGAAACGAAATGACAACGGGGGCCATCGTGGAACGGGGCGAGCGCCAGAACCGCCATCGCCGGACCCAGGTCCGAGCCGCCGATGCCGATGTTCACCACATCCGTGATGCGCCCGCCCTGCCCCTGAAAGGTGCCGTCCCGCACGTCGGCGGCGAAGTCCCGCATCCGCTCCAGGGTGGCATGCACGCCCGGCATCACGTCCTGCCCATCGACCACCACGGGACGGTTGCCGCGCAACGCGGTGTGCAGGACGGCCCTGTCTTCAGTCGCGTTGATCCTGTCGCCCGCAAACATCGCGTCGCGCCGGCCCGGCACCCCTGAGGCCATATTCAAGAGCGCATCGAGCGCCTCGGCAGTCAGCGCCGTCTTGGACATATCGAACATAAAAGGCCCGAATTCAGCCTTCATTCTCGCAGTTCTGTTATAATTAGCCAATAAATCGGAAATGCGCGCCTTGGGCTGCGCGCGGAGGGTTTCGATCCCGGTCCAGAAATCCATCGTGTCTCTCCTCAGGGGGCCCAGTGAACCACGGCATCCTTCAGGAAGGCCGCAATCGGGGCATCCATCGGGTCTTGGTTGCGCGCGCGCTCCAACACGGTTCGTTTTTCGTCACCCATGATCAGGACATGGGTTTCCATTGCATCGGCCAGCACGCGGCGCGACAGAGTGATCCGCGGCTCTCCGGCCCTCTCGGCGCGCATCGGCACAAGGATCGGCGCATCGGCCGACATGGCAAGGTCGAGTTTGTCGGCACCGGGGAAAAGGCTGGCGGTGTGCATGTCCGCGCCCATACCGAGAAGCAGCACTGAAATCGGCAGTTCGGACGCAAACCCGGCCTCCAGCGCGGGGATGCCTTCCTCAGGCGTATCGGCATCGTTCACCATCGGCACCAGCTTTGCCTTAGATGCCCGATCAGTCAGCAACGTCGCCCGGAGCAGGCTGGTATTTGAGCGGTCGTGGCCCTCGGGAACCCAACGTTCGTCGTTCAGGAACACGTGCACGCGATCCCAGTCGAGCGCGACGCCAGAAAGCATGCGGAACGTATCTCCCGGCGATGTGCCGCCTGGGACACAGAGGCTAACCCAGTCATGCGTCAGCAGACAGTTTTTGAGGTCGCTGGCCAGTGCGTCGGCCAGCCCCATCGCCAGGAGTTCACGGTCAGGATAGCTTCGAAATTCCATCATCCAGTCTCCAGATCACGCCAGCGACGCCCGTCGCGCAACATCATGGCCAAGGCCTCCTCGGGCCCAGACGAGCCTTGCGCATAGGGTTGCGGCTTATCCCCCCGCGCCTCCCAGGCATCGATGATCGGATCGGTCCAAGCCCAAGCGGCCTCGACCTCGTCACCGCGCATGAACAAGGTCTGGTTGCCGCGGATCACATCCATGATCAGCCGCTCATATGCGTCAGGGATTTCTTCCCCGTCCGGGCCAAGAGCGTCGGCAAAACTCATGTCCAACGGCACATTAACCAGCCGCATGCCGCCCGGCCCCGGCTCTTTGATGGTAACCGACAGGTCCATACCCTCGTCCGGCTGGAGCCGAATCGTCAAGGCATTCGCGGTCGAACCTTCGTCACGATCAAAAATGGAATGCGGGGTTTCCTTGAACTGCACCACGATCTCGGACATGCGCTTGCTCATCCGCTTGCCGGTGCGAAGGTAGAACGGCGTGTGTTTCCAGCGCCAGTTCGAAATGCAGACTTTCATCGCGATGTAGCATTCGGTCTTGCTGTCGGGGTTTTCCGCATCTTCGAGGTATGACGGATCCGGCCCCGCCTTGTACTGTCCGCGCACGATATTCTTGGGCGCGACAGGATCCAGCGCGCGGATCACCTTGAGCTTTTCGTCGCGCAGGCGGTCCGGATCAAAGGCCGCAGGCGGCTCCATCGCCGTCAGGCACAGCAGCTGCATCAGGTGGTTCTGCACCATATCGCGCATCGCGCCCGACTTGTCATAGTACGATCCGCGCCCACCGACGCCAACAGTCTCGGCCACCGTGATCTGCACGTGATCGATATACCGTTCGTTCCAAAGCGGCTCGAACAGAACGTTGGCAAAGCGGACGGCCATCAGGTTCTGCACCGTTTCCTTACCCAGAAAATGGTCGATACGGTAGATTTGTGTCTCGTGGAAACTGGCAGCCAGGTCATCGTTGAGCTTTTTGGCCGTCTCCAAGTCGATGCCGAACGGCTTCTCGACCACCAGGCGGCTGTTTTCGCAGGCAATTCCATGGCTTCGAAGCTTTTCGGCCAAGGGCCCGAAAATCGCTGGCGCGACCGAAAAATAAAACGCTTTCACCACTTCGTCGCGGACGCTGGTCTTCAGTTCTTCCCATCCACCTTCGCCCTTCGCGTCGATCGCGATATAGGAGCACTGCGCAATGAAAGCGTCGATCGTGGCGGCGTCCTTCATGGTGTCAGATACGTAGGCCTCGATCGCGTCGCGCACCAGCGTGTGAAATTCGTCTTGCGACAATTCCGACCGGGCCGCCCCGATGACGCGCGCGTCGGTCGGCATCTGCCCGGCAGTGAACCGTCGGTAGAGTGACGGCAGGATCTTGCGCTTGGCGAGATCGCCGGTCGCCCCGAACAGGACCAGGTCAAAGGGATCTACGGGGATCGTGCGGGAGACCATGGATGCTTCTCCGAATTGTGTTACCGCTAACGGGGTTTCGTTACCTGTCGCGTCCCCGCGTGTCTAGCGCTGTTGGGCAGGCTGTCCAAGATGCCAGCCCGGCGGCTGACCTCGCCGCCGCCGACATTTGCCGATACACCGGTCGTTCCGGGAAAACTGGTTGGAAGGCCGCGCAGCACACGCACTGCGAGAAAGGCAAAGGCCTGCGCCTCCAGCATGTCGCCGTTCAAGCCCGCCGCCTCGATAGGGTCGACCCGGGTTGGCAAACCCGCAAGTGCCTCCATGATCGCCGGGTTCAACCGCCCCCCGCCCGTCACCAGCAGGCGTGTCGGCACCGTTGGGCATTGATCGAGGGCGTGGGCCACGCTTGCGGCGATGACAGCCACCCACGTCGCCGCTGCGTGACTTGGCGGCAAAGCGTCTATCGCGGCCCCCGCCTGCCGAAAAGAGTCGCGGTCGAGGGACTTGGGCGGCATTCGAAAAAAATACCCGTTTTCCATCAATTGCGAGACAAGGTCCGCATCAGCCACGCCTTCGCGCGCCAGCGCCCCATCGCGGTCGAACGGTTGGCCAAGCCAATCCATGCAAAGGTCGTTGATCGGCGCGTTCGCGGGCCCGGTGTCGAAGGCCAAAAGCGCGCCCTCGGCCTCCATCGGCTTACCGGGATCAATCCAAGTCAGATTGCCCACGCCTCCGAGGTTCAGAATGGCAAGCGGCTCCGTTGCACCGATCCAACGCGCGCAGGCATGGTGATACGCCGGGGCCAGGGGTGCCCCCTCCCCACCCAAAGTGACATCGGTCGTGCGAAAATCCCAGACAACGGGAATTTCCAGAACTTCGGCCAAGACCGCACCATCGCCCGCCTGATGGGTGCGCCGGTTCGCGGGGTCGTGGGCCAGCGTTTGACCGTGAAACCCCACGACATCCGCGTCAAACCGCGACAACAGCCGCGCATGGCATGTTTCCACTACCTCGGCTGCGGCGGCCACGTCCGGATCTCCCTGCCACTGTCCCACGGCGCGGGCGATGGCGGCGCGGTCATCGGTAGAATATTCCAAGTATCCGTGCGGGCCGAACCCGGCGATGCTCTCGCCGTCGGTCATAACAACGGCAGCATCCACGCCGTCCATCGACGTTCCGGACATCGCCCCTAGCGCACGGATCTGCTCCATCTGGGTTCCCCTCGGCCCTTGCCCGCGCTAAGGCGGGTCACCGCATAGAAATGGACCGAAAGACCCATGACCTACCACCCCAAATCAGACTTCATGCGCGTGATGATGGAGCGCGGCTTCCTGGCCGACTGCACCGACTATCAGGCGTTGGACGAGGCCTTGGTCGCTGGTGTGGTGCCGGGATATATCGGCTTTGACGCGACTGCGACGTCGCTGCACGTAGGATCGCTCATCCAGATCATGATGCTGCGCTGGCTGCAAAAGACAGGGCACAAGCCGATCGTCCTTATGGGCGGCGGCACCACCAAGGTAGGTGACCCCAGCTTTCGCGCAGACGAACGCCCCCTACTGACGCCCGAGCAGATCGACAGCAACATCGAAGGGATCAAGGCGGCGTTCGCCCCTTATGTCACCTTTGGAGATGCACCGACCGACGCGGTAATGGTGAACAACGCCGAGTGGCTGGACGGATTGAACTATTTGGAGTTCCTGCGCGACGTGGGGCGGCATTTTTCGGTCAACCGGATGCTGGCATTCGAGAGCGTGAAATCCCGTCTGGACCGCGAGCAATCACTGTCGTTCCTGGAATTCAACTACATGATCCTTCAGGCCTACGACTTCATGGAACTGCATCGCCGCTACGGTTGCCTGCTCCAGATGGGCGGCAGCGATCAGTGGGGCAACATCGTCAACGGTATAGACCTGACCCGGCGCATTCTGGATGATCAGGTCTTCGGCCTGACCTCCCCGCTGCTGACCACGTCGGACGGCAAGAAAATGGGCAAATCGCAGCACGGCGCGATCTGGCTGAACTCCGATCTGCTGTCGCCCTATGAGTTCTGGCAATTCTGGCGCAACACGACTGACGCGGACGTGGGACGGTTCCTGAAGCTCTATACTGAACTGGATATTGCCGAGTGCGACCGATTGGGCGCGCTTGAAGGGTCCACCATAAACGACGCCAAGATCCGGCTTGCCAACGAGGTGACGACCCTCTTGCACGGGGCCGAAGCCGCCGCAGCCGCCGAGGCCACGGCGCGCGAAGTCTTCGAAAAGGGCGGCGCAGGCGATGATCTGCCGACTGCCACGGTCACGACGGCAGAGGCGGCTGATGGTATCTCCGTGGTGCAACTGATCGTGCGCGCGGGGCTTGCCAAGTCGGGCAAGGAAGCCAAGCGCCTGATCGCGGAGGGCGGTGCCAGACTGAACGACGACACCGTGACGGACGCCGGTCTGGTGCTGGACGCCGCCACACTGTCTGGTCAAGTGAAGCTTTCGGCGGGGCGCAAACGCCACGCCCTCGTAAAAGTTCAAGACTGATCGGAACAAAAACCGGGGTCATCGGTTTTACTATTTGGACGCGCAACACTCACGTACAAAAATTCGAAGGAGGATCGCCATGAGCGCCCCCGACACAAATCTTGAGAAACAAGCGAAAAACCACTTCGGCCCGATCATTGGTATCGCGGCTGGCGTGGTGTTCGTAGGCATACTCCTGATCGCCTATCTGTTCTTCATCGTCTCGCCCGAAGAAAACATGTCGACCGGAGCCGCAGTGCAGACCGACGGCGATGTCACAATCACCGAAAGCGCCGCAGCCACGGAGTAGAACCTAGCAGCGATTGATCCGCTTCATCGAATCATGAAAAAGGCCGCCTCTCAGGGCGGCCTTATGCTTTGTCTGTTGACGAGATCAGTCGGTGACGCGCACGTCCGACATTACGTCCGGCGCGCCGACGACCGCGCCATTGCGACCTTCTCCACGCTTGATGCTGTCGACAACGTCCTGCCCGCCCGTGACGCGGCCAACGACCGTATACTGCCCGTTCAGGTGCGGCGCGGGTCCGAACATGATGAAGAACTGGCTGTTGGCCGAATTCGGGTTCGACGACCGGGCCATGCCGACCACGCCTTGCTCGAACGAAACATCCGAGAATTCTGCCTGCAGGTCGGGACGATCGCTCGCCCCCGTCCCAGCCAGCGACATGTCACCGCCGACGCGCCCATGCTGAACATCGCCGGTCTGGGCCATGAACCCGTCGATAACGCGGTGAAAGACGACGCCGTCATAGGCTCCCGCCTCGGCCAGTGCGGTGATCTGGTCGACGTGACCCGGGGCCACGTCTTCCAGCAAGTCGATGGTGATGGTGCCGTTTGCCTCGCCGGTGACGTCGATTTCCAGCCCAGTCGCGCCGGCCTGACCGGCAAGCGCGACCAGGACGATCGATGCGAGCGTCTTACGCATCGGCGGCGACTTTCACCGAGATCATCTTGTCGGGATTTGCGGGCGGCTCGCCACGGGCGATCTTGTCCACGTGCTCCATCCCCTCGATCACGCGACCATAGACAGTATACTGGCGGTTCAGGAAATGGTTGTCGCCGAAGTTGATGAAGAATTGCGAGTTGGCCGAATCGGGGCTGGCCGATCGCGCCGCGCCAAGCGTTCCGCGATCGTGCGGCACGCCAGAGAACTCCGCCTTCAGGTCCGGCTTGTCCGAGCCGCCGGTGCCGGCGCGCGATGTGTTGCCACCGCCCTTGCCATGTTCTACGTCGCCGGTCTGGGCCATGAAGCCCTCGATCACGCGGTGAAAGACGACGTCGTCGTAGGCACCTTCACGGGCCAATTCCTTCATCCGCGCGCAATGGCCGGGGGCCACGTCGGGCAGCAACTCGATATGGACCAAGCCGTCCTTTAGTTCGATGATAATGGTATTTTCGGGATCTTTGATGTCGGCCATCAGAGCCTCCTGGTGTTGAGTCCGCGCGACATTAATGCGGCGACACGGGATATGAAAGCCGATGTATTTCATTCCCCGCGTCAGGCCCGAACATGCCTGGGCCCGCGCGTCCTGACACGTGCCAACACCGTTTCGTGCGCCAGCATTCACCCCGCTGGACGCAGGAAAGCCCCCATTGCCCAAAGGCCAATCAGCAACGCAGGCACCAGCCGGCCCCTGAAAGAGCCGGTCCGATCAGGAAATCACCTTTAGGGTAAAAGATTCGGCACGATCGTCACGATCGACGGGAACATCCACAGAATCGCCAAGCCAAGCCCTTGGATCATGACAAAGGGAACGACACCACGATAGATGTGCCGGGTTGTCACCTCCGCCGGAGCGACGCCCCGCAGATAAAACAGCGCGAACCCGAAGGGCGGCGTCAGGAACGACGTCTGCAGGTTCACGGCAATCATGATCGTAACCCATTTCGGATCGAAGGTGCCGCCGTAAATAACAGGACCGACAATCGGAATGACGATGTAAATGATCTCCAGGAAATCCAGGACGAAGCCCAGGATGAACAGGACCAGCATGACGATCAGGAACACCTTCAGCTCGCTGTCGAAGCTTTGCAGGAACTGCTGGATGTAATGCTCCCCCCCAAAGGAGATCAGCACAAGGTTCAGCAACTGCGAGCCGATCAAGATGGTAAAGACCATCGACGTTACCTTGGCCGTTTCCCGCACGACCGGCCCCAGGACGCCCGACCGCAACAGAACCCAACTGGCAAAAAGAAGGCCGAGGAACGCCCCGTGAAAGGCCGCCTGCGCGATGAGCAGGGCGATCCAGTCGGCGACCGTTGTCGTATCGAGGCCGGTTCGAAGGTCAAAGTTCACCCCAAAAAGCAGCATCACCACGATGGCGAGCGAGGCCAGCAGGATCGGCGTACCCGCGCGCCCTTCTTCTTGCAGTTTGCGGTAGGCGGCCAACATGATTGCGCCGCCGGCCCCCAAGGCCGCGGCGGGCGTCGGGTTGGTGATGCCCCCAAGGATGGAACCAAGAACAGCCACGATCAGAACCAAGGGCGGAAAGACGACCCGGATCAGATCGTTCTGCGCCAAACGCTTGAACGCGGGCCAGACGCCAACCAGCGTGATCGCAAGCGGCACGGCCATAAGGACGAACGTCGTCCCAGCGGAAGTCGTGGGCGTGATCAGCAACGCGTCGATCACGAAGGCAAGGACGACGCCGCCGGCCCCGATCAGCAAAGGCTTCTCGTCGGCCAGTGGGTTGATACCCTGCGCGGCAGCCAGAACCATTCCCATGCCGATGAACAGTATGGCGATGCCGGTGCCGATGGGCGCGGCCACTGAAACGGCGAGGTTACGGGCTTCGATCAACTCCTCCGCAGTCAACTCGCGGGCCAGCTGTGCACCGCCCGAGGCGTCGATCGCAGCCTGCTGCGCGATGGCCGCGTCCCATGCGCCCTGCCCGTGCAACTCGATCATGGCCGCCTGGCACATCTGGGAGACATTGGTCCGCAGCGACGACGCCTCACCCGCCTCGCTGTACGTGCTTACGGCCACATCCTGTGTACCGATGACCCCGACCATGCCGAGAACGATCCCCCCGATGACCAGGGCCACGGGAACCGCCACGAGCCAGGTCAAGGCATCCCGCTTGGTCGTTGTCGAAACTTGCCCGTCGCCCAACTGCACCGCGGGTGCCTTCGATGGATTCAGAAGCGCAAAGCCGAAGGCATAGGCCCCATAAAGGAATGCGAGAAAGATACCCGGCAGCAGCGCCGCCTGGAACAGAGTGCCGACCGAAACGACCGCCGGTTCGCCCAGGTAGGTCAGAGCATCTGAACAGCCGACGGCGGCGGCACGGTTTTCCTGCGCAGTGGAATAGATATCTCCCGCCAGCGTCCCCAGCAGAACGATCACGATCGAGGGCGGAATGATCTGGCCCAGCGTACCCGAGGCGGCGATCACGCCCGTCGCAAGCTCCGGTGAGTAGTTGTTGCGCAACATCGTGGGCAAGGCCAGCAGGCCCATGGTCACAACGGTCGCGCCGACGATACCGGTGGAAGCAGCAAGGAAGGCCCCCACGATCACGATCGAAACGGCCAAGCCGCCCGGCAGCGGGCCGAAGACGCGCGCCATCGTGGTCAAAAGGTCGTTCGCGATCTTGGAGCGCTCCAACGTGATGCCCATCATCACGAACATCAGCACGGCCAGCAGGGTCTCAATAGAAGCACCGGCGATCACACGCTCGTTCATGCGGTTGACGATAAAGCCGATGTTGCGATCAAGCGCGGTTTCCCATCCCTGCGGGAACAGGGCAACGGCTTCGCGCGGCAATTCGGGATACCTGAAGACAGAGATACTTTCGCGCGCCACGCCCTCGGCAACGAGGGCCGCATACTCGGCACTGCCCGTATCGATCGTCTGGTGGATCAGGATCCCCGCAGAATCAAGCGCGGCGATGATGGCGAAACTGATTGTGCCCGCACCAGCGATGGCAAAGGCCACCGGGAAACCCGACATGATCCCGCCGAACAGGCACAGGAAGACGATGATCAGGCCGATTTCGACCCCGTCCAATCCGAAAAGCATCTCGTCTCTCCCTGCGCGCCCGGCGCGCCCTTGTGTCGTGGGGGGCATTCCGCCCCGCTTGTCGTCGGACCGTTCGGCCCCTGCATTGCCCGACCTTCAGGTCAGTGAATGTTGGCGGCCAATTCGGCGTCTTCGTCGCCCAATATGTCCTTGTCGTGATAGCGGCCGGCGCTCAGCTCGCCCTCCCTCATTTCCAGCCAGCTGCGCCAGAAGAAAACGTAGGCCTGCGCAAAGGCGGTCGCCACGAAGAGCAGGATCAAGATCTTGAACAGGAAGTATGCGTCGAAACCGTTTGGACTGAACCCGATTGTCTCCACATTCCAGCGCATCGCGCGGGACTTGAGCAACAACCGGTCCAAACCATCCGACGCGGACGTGGCGGGTGTAATCAAGCTGCGCCAAAGGAAGAACCAGCTATAGAGCCAGATCAGGATAAGGGCGGGCATCATGAACACGATGCTGCCAACCATGTCGATGATCCGCTTAGTGCGATGTCCAACGGCGGAATAGACGAGATCGACGCGCACGTGCCCGCCCTGGATGAAGGTCCAGGCCACGCAAAGGCAAACGATGATCGCATTGTAGAGCTTAAGCTCTTCCGAATACCACGACAGATCACGGGTGAAGACGGTGCCGAAGGGGCCGGCGCTAATTTCCGAAACGCGGAAAATGCGTTGCAGGAAGACGATAAGTATTTGCTGCATCACCATAAGAAAACCGGCCCAGGCGGCGATCCGGCCCGTCCAGTTCAGCACAAATTCCGACCCGCGCACGACGCCCCACCCAAAGCCACGAGACAGGCCAATGCCGATCGTGACCGCCGCCAGAGTAGTGAAAATGACGAAGAACAGCTCCTCGCTGGCCCCGTAGTACACAAAGCGCATGACCGCTTCCTTGTCGCTCCAATCGAGCCACATGGACGGGTGCGAGACGGCGTAGAAGACGTTGTAGAACGCCTCCAGAACATTACCGATCAGATAGCCCAACGCCCCCAGAAGACCGGACACTAAGCCCATAGCCTCGGCTTCGGTGCCTTCGGGCACGGGGGAATTACCCTGAAGTTTTTCAAGAAACGCCTGCAGCCCGTTTTCATAGGGCCAGAGCGGTGCGGCTTCGTTTTCCATGGATACCCCCCGGTATCGCGACCCTCAGGTCCGCGTCTGACCCGACCGGCGCAAAGCCGGACGGGTCGGTTATTTCGTCGATTTAAGTCGACCGGCTACACGCTTTTAGGCGTCGACCTGGCCGCACCGCAAGCGCCGGGAAAGGGACCACGGCCCCTTCCCCAAGCGCTTTACCCCATCACGCGGTCGCGTTGGGCGCGGTAAGCCCCTTCCGAACGAGTGAGCCAGTTTGACGAAGCGCGCATGCTTTCCGTCGCCGAGTTGTGGACCTTGGCGAACAGTTCATCGTACATGTTCTCTTCGGTGACAGCCATGGACGCCGCCCCCATCGCATCCCAGACGCTCTCCGGGAACTCGGCCAGCTGAACACCACCGGCCTGCAGACGCTGCAGCGCGGTACCGTTGTTGGTGAGGAATTGCGCTAGGTTCCACTGGTGCCCTTCGCCGGAAGCGATCTCGATCATCTTCTGATGCGCCGGCGACAGGTCCTCGAACACGTCGCGGTTCGTGGCGACCGAAAGACCGGCACCCGGCTCGTGGAAACCAGCGGTGTAGTAGGTCTTGGTGATCTCTTGGAAACCAGCCTTCTCGTCCGCCCAGGGGCCAATCCACTCTGTGCCGTCGATCGCACCCGAGGCAAGCGCCTGGTAGACTTCGGAGCCCGGCAGGTTTTGGACCGAGGCACCCATCTTGCCCAGTGCCTGGCCGCCAAGACCCGGCATGCGGAACTTCAGACCCTGGAAATCCTCGGGGCCGGAAACGGGGTTACGGAACCAGCCACCGGCCTGCGCGCCGGTGTTGCCGCCCAGGAAAGACTTCAGGCCGAATATCGAACCCAACTCGTCATGGAGTTCCATGCCACCGGCGTGGTAGTACCAGTTGGCCAGTTCTTGCGCCGTCATGCCGAAGGGCACTGCGGTGAAGTAGGCATAGGCCGGATGCTGGCCCACGAAGTAGTAATCGGCACCGTGGTACATGTCGGCCTGGCCGGACGTGACGGCGTCGAAAACCTCGAATGCGCCGACCAGTTCGCCGGCGGCCTTCAAATCGACGGTCAGGTCGCCATCGGACATGGCGGTGATGCTGTCGGCGACGCGCTGCGCGCTGTCGTGCACACCGGCCAGGCCGCGGCCCCAGGTGGTTACCATGGTCAGAGTGCGCTTGCCCTGCGCGTAAGCGGGCGCGGCCAGAGCGGCGGCACCAACGGTGGCGGCACCACCAAGTGTGGAATTCTTAAGGAATGAACGACGGTCCATTAAACCCTCCCATATATTCTGTATCGCCCACCCTCCCGGTGAAGCGACATGCCCCTTGCGAAGCGTGGCCGGACGATAGGGGCGGTGGCGGCGGTGTCAAATACCGGAAAACCCGTAGACGGCAGCAGACCCGACTGCGACGGCGGCGATGTACGGGACCGGCTGTTGCATTTGTCACGACGCGATATTTCCTAGGAAGTCGGGTAAATATGCTAGAATGACTTGTCCCGGACGATCACGAGCGGGGGGGGATGGACGCGGACCGACCGCGTCCAGATATTTAGAATTGTACAATGTTTGCTCGCGTCACACCCTACCGGATGAAACTAGGCCGCAGCGACGAAGATCGCGGATTCCCTTCGCGACAAGATCATGGCCCTGCCGGGCCAGCAGATGTTTCTCAACGTCTTCAACGATGACACTGGAACCGGCTACGTTGTCTCGACCACGGACATCGGAGAAGTCACCGATGAGACGAGCGCCAAGGTCAAGGCGCTCTGGTCCGCGTTCTCCGAATACCTGCTGGATGACCCGACCCCGCAGACAGACGACGTGATGCAGAACTGGTCCAAGTAACAGGCGCTCGGATCCTTTACGCTTTTCGAAGGCGCGCGACGCGGTTCGGCTCCATGCCACTGCCGGGGCCGGGGCGGCATTTGCGTCTGACCTTCGGGACAGCCCAGTTGCCCCTGCGCCGCGTCTGCGCTTAGGTCAGGCATGCGTCTGCTCCGCCCCTCGTATGGCCAATCGCTTTTCCTGCTGGCCACGCTGCCGCTGATCCTTGCGATCAGCGCGATTGCGATTCTGGTCGCCGTCCAATCGGAACGGACCGCGCGGCAGGAAATTGCGGCGCTGGAACAGACGATGATCGACGCCAAACGTCGCGAGCTGCGCAATTACCTGCAACTGGCGCGAACCTCCTTCATCACGATCTACGGCAACGCGGCCCCCGACGACGAGGCTGCCAAGCTGCGGGTCACGCAGATTCTTTCGGCGATGGTCTATGGCACCGATGGGTTCTTTTTCGTCTACGATTACGACGGCAACAACCTGGTGGCACCGCGCCAAACCTGGCTGATCGGACGCAACTGGTCGGGTATGACGGACGCCAACGGCACCTCCGTCACCGACACGCTTATCGACCAGGCGCGGCAAGGCACCGGCTACCACAGCTTCGAATGGCGCAAGCCATCTACGGGTCAGGAAGCGACGATCCTGACCTACGTCATCGGCTTGCAGGATTGGCAATGGGCCATCGGCACAGGCGTCTGGCTCGACGATGTGCTGGCCCAGGGGGACGCCGCGCGCACCGACGTGCGCAGCCGCGTGACCGAGCAGTTTCGCTGGATCGGGGCTATCGCCCTCGGGGCGCTGCTGTTGGTCTTTGCAAGCGGGTTTCTTATCACCGTCCGCGAACGCCGTCTGGCCGATGCCAAGCTGAAGCAACTGACGCAGCGCGTTCTGGACACACAGGAGGAAGAACGCGGTCGCATCGCGCGCGAGCTTCACGATTCCATCAGCCAGATGCTGGTCGGCGTCCGCTACAAACTGGAATTGGCGCGCCGCATGACCGCGATAGGCGACTCCAAGGCCGAAGCGGCTGTCGATGGCGCGATCACCGGATTGCAGGGTGCCCTTGGCGAAGTGCGCCGCATCAGTCACGATCTTCGCCCCGGTGTGTTGGACGACCTCGGTCTTGGCCCAGCACTGAAATCGCTCTGCGAAGCCTTCGAAGCGCGCACCGGACTGACCGTGAAGTTCCAGACAGTCGTCTTCCGCAATCGGCTGGACATCGACGCCAAGACCGCGCTTTTCCGCATCGCTCAAGAGGCATTGACCAATATCGAGCGCCACGCCGGGGCCAGCACCGTTTCAGTCCGAGTGTTCGGCCACCGGCACGGGGCCACCTTGCGCATCGAAGACGACGGCCGCGGCATACCCGAAGAGGCGGTCGGCACCGGTATGGGCCTGCGCAACATGGCAGAACGGATTGAGCAGTTGGACGGCACCCTGACCGTCAAGGCCGGTCCCGCCGGGCGCGGCACGATTATCGAGGCCAGCGTCCCCCTGACCCACCTGCTGATGCCCGGCACGAAGTCCGGCGGCCCGACCCTGCCGCAGGCCGCCGAATAGCTCTTCGGCCTTCCATGCAGGTCCACGCATGAAACTCTGTCCCGATTGAGAAAGACGCCCCGCAGGGAGTCGGCCCGTCTACGATGCCCAAGCGGATCTTGAGCATCCGTCTGCTCAACTGGCGAACGCGGCTTGGGAGTACTCCACGTCCAAGTGCGCGTACCTGGTTTCCAAATTCGGGTAATCCAATTCGGCTCAACTCGACTTGGAAATTTCCGGCCGCCCGCTGTGACGCCGTGGAATCCGAAGGCCTCTCAAAGAATTTCGGCGCACAAAGGAAACCGTGTCCCCGAAACGACGATCATTGAATCCGTCGTCCTTGGTCGAACCCTGATCCGCGTGGCTGAATGCACGCCGTCGGCACACGGGGGATAGCGGGGTGATCCCCTTGCCCCAGCGCACGTGCTCGCCTATCCCGAACGCATGTCATCCCGAGGCACACAGGCGCGGAGCGGTTTCATGGCTATCATTCGCGTTATGATCGTCGACGATCACCCAATGGTGGCCGATGGCATCCGCGCGCTTCTTGAAACCTACGATGATCTGACCGTGGTCGGAACTGTCAGCAACGGGCGCGCCGCTATCGAACAAGCCGCCGAACTGGACCCTGACGTGATCCTTCTGGATCTAAACATGCCCGAAATGAACGGCCTTGCCGCGACTGAAATCCTGCGGGACGCCCTTCCGCAGATTGCGATCCTGATCCTGTCGATGCACGATTCCCCCGAATACGTGGCCACGGCACTGCGCCACGGGGCCAATGGATATTGCCTCAAAGACCAGCCGACCGAGGAGATTCGTCGCGCCATCGACACCGTCATGGCCGGCGAGCGCTATCTCTGCCCCGGAGCCGAAACCACCCTTGTGCCGACCGCTGACGGATCGGAACCGCTGACGTCTCGTGAACAGACGATCCTGCTGCTGCTGGCGCAGGGGCAATCGAACAAGCAGGTTGCGGGTGAGCTGGATATTTCGGTCCGTACGGTCGAGACGCACCGCAAGAACCTTAAGCGCAAGCTGGGCATCGCTACTACCGCCGGCCTGACGCGCTACGCGATGGAACATGGTGTGCTCCAAGGCACGGGCCTGAGGCCTTAAACTCGCCGCATAAGCGCTCGAGAACGCCTAGCTGCGGCCCATGATGATGCGAACGTAATTCCGGGTCTCGCGGTAGGGCGGGATGCCACCGTGCCGTTCGACCGCTCCGGGGCCCGCATTGTACGCGGCCAGGGCAAGGCGCCAGCTGCCGAATGTGCGGTATTGCATCGCCAAATAGCGTGCCCCCCCGTCCAAATTCTGCGCGGGGTTGCGCGGGTCGACACCCAGACCGCGCGCGGTGCCCGGCATCAACTGCGCCAGTCCCATCGCGCCCTTGTGCGATCGTGCATTCGGGTTCCAGCCCGACTCCTGCCGCACCAGACGTAGGAATAGGTCTTCCGGAACGCCATTGCGCCGGGCAGCCGCGCGGGCGGTATCGATCCAGGCTGATCGCTGGCTGCCGTCGTATCGCGGGATTGTCTCGGCCCCGGGCACGCGGACGGGCGTGGGGGCCGTGGGGATCAGGCGTTTGGAATGGGCGTATTGCGATGCCAAACGGTTGTCGATCAGCGCGGTCTGGTTGGAGAAGAGGTCATTGCGGGACCGGGTGGAAAGGGTCTGCGCCTCCGCGGCGGTCACTCCAAAGAATATCACCGAAGTGACGGCGATCGTGGCAAAACGAAACACATAAACCCCCTGACTGTCCCAAGTCGGCCCGTCGCCCCTGTAGCCGGATGCGTTCGAGCATTCCGACCCTAGCGCAATCTTGCCTTGAATGAAAGCCTTCGACCCACCGCAATCCTCCGGGGGCAATGGACCTTTAGACTTAACGGTGGTCAAAAGGCGGGGTTTAGATTCGATCAGACGGGGGACAGCGGCATGGCCGGAAGCGTGAACAAGGTGATCATCATCGGCAACCTGGGGCGTGATCCCGAAGTGCGCAGCTTCGCGAACGGGGGCAAGGTCTGCAACCTGCGGATCGCCACATCCGAAACGTGGCGCGACAAGGCCAGCGGGGAGCGCAAAGAGAAGACGGAGTGGCACAGCGTGGCCATCTTCTCCGAAGGTTTGGTTCGGATCGCGGAGCAATATCTAAGGAAAGGCTCCAAGGTGTATATCGAGGGGCAGCTGGAAACCCGCAAATGGCAGGACCAGTCGGGGCAGGACAAGTATTCGACGGAAGTCGTCCTGCGGAACTTCGGAAGCACGCTCACCATGCTAGATGGCCGCAACGAGGGCGGCGGCGGTAGGGATGGCGGCTATGGCGGTGGCGGCGGTTACGATGACCGTGGCGGAAATCAGGGTGGTGGCAACCAGGGCGGCGGAAATCACGGCGGCGGCTACGGCGGCGGGTCATCTGACATGGACGACGAAATTCCGTTCTGATCCCCGATCAAGTCACGACAACAGCGGCCTCCGATCCGGGGGCCGTTTTGCTTTCCAGCACCAGTGCTTCATGAATATGCGAATAGCCGACCTGCCACATCGACACAGCCCCGAGCGATTGCAGCGACGCGACGCGCCCGCTACCCGTGATCGCGCAAGTTTCAGAGGTCCCTCATGTCCACGTTCAACCCCCATCTCGTCGCCACCTTCCCGCCCCCGGTGATGGAGGCACGCCGCTGGATCGAGGGGGCGACCTTCCCAGCGGAGCGCCCGCTGCTGAATCTCAGCCAGGCGGCCCCCGCCGATCCGCCGCCCGAACCGATGCGCCGGGCCATGGCCGAGATCGTGCTGACCGAACCGGCGGCGCATATGTACGGTGCCGTGCTTGGCCTGCCCGAGCTGCGCGCCCGTGTCGCCGACGACTGGGCCAAGGACTACGGCGGACAGGTCAACGCCGATCAGGTTGCGATCACGTCGGGGTGTAATCAGGCCTTCTCGGCCGCCGTCTCCACCCTGGCGCGGGACGGGGACAATGTGATCCTGCCGATCCCATATTACTTTAATCACAAAATGTGGCTCGACATGAACGGGATCGAAGCGCGCACCGTTGATACCGACGACAGCCTGCTGCCTGACCCGCAGGCGGCAGCACACCTGATCGACGGGCGCACCCGCGCCATCGTCCTGGTCAGCCCGAACAATCCGGGCGGGGTCGAATATCCGCCTGCGCTGCTGGCCGAATTCCGCGACCTGTGCCGGGCGCGGAATATCGCCCTGATCGTGGACGAGACCTACCGCGATTTCCATGCCGTCGACGGCGCACCGCATGACCTGTTTTCCGACCCCGACTGGGGCGACACGCTGATACAGCTCTACTCGTTCTCCAAGGCGTACCGCCTGACGGGACATCGCGTCGGCGCAATCGTCGCCTCGCCGCAGCGGCTGGCCGAGGTGGAGAAATGGCTCGATTCGGTCGCGATTTGCCCAACTGGATTGGGACAACGCGCTGCCCTCTGGGGAATGGAGAATCTGGGCGACTGGCTGGCGGGGGAACGACAGGAAATCCTGCGCCGCCGAGCCGCGATGGACGCAGGCTTCGCAGGGCGAAACGACTGGGGGCTTCTGGGCTGCGGGGCCTATTTCGCGTACACTTCGCACCCCTTCGACATGCCCTCCGACCAAGTCGCCAAGGCGCTGGTCGAACGCGCGTCACTCCTGGTGCTGCCGGGCACAATGTTCGGCCCCCTGCGCACGCAGGGCGGAACCGGGCGCGCCGAAGCCACGCTTCGTATCGCCTTTGCCAATGCCGATCTGCCTGGAATCGCCACCCTGTTCGAGCGCTTGGACGAGGTGACGCGATCCGGCCTCTGACGCTGCCTTCGGGGCAGCGCGCCGCACCTGCTTGCCCCTGCCCCGCGCCCGCCCTATCAACGGCTCGATGAATTCGGGGGGCAGCCAGATGGCCGAAGAAACACGCCGCAGGAAGAAGAAGACGAACGCCATTGTCTGGGTGATCCTCGGCCTGCTGATCCTGGCAATGGGCGGCTTTGGTGTTGGCGGCTTCGGCAGCAGCCTATCGACCGTCGCCAGTGTCGGTGATCGCGATATTACGGTTCAGGAATACGCAGATGCGATCCAGGCAGAGCAAGCCCGCGTCGGTCAGCAATTCGGCCAACGCCTGACGATGTCCCAGATGCAGGCCCTCGGCCTTGATCGCCGCGTGATGGAGCGCCTGCTTGCCGACGCCGCGCTGAAGGAGGAGGCCGACCGCGTGGGTCTGTCCATCGGCGACGCCGAGATCGCCCGCCGTATCCGCGAAAACCCTGCCTTTGGCGGCGTCTCCGGCGGGTTTGACCGGGAGGGATATGCCTTTGCCCTCGACCGCGCAGGCCTGACGGAACGCGCTTACGAAGAGCAGATCCGCGACGAAATTGCGCGCGAACTGCTCCAGGCCGCCGTCGTCGGCGGCACCGAGGCCCCCGCCGTCTATGTCGATACGCTGACCCGCTATGTCGCTGAAACCCGCGACGTGACCCTCACCCCGGTCACCGTTGCCGACCTGCCCGGCGGCGCGCTGGCTCCGACACAGGACCAGATCCAGAAATTCTACGACGAGAACCCCACACTTTTCGAGACACCGGAGTTGCGCCAGATCACCTACGCGTGGGTCACCCCGGACCAGATCGTCGAGACAATCGAGATCGACGACGCACAACTGCGCCAAGCCTATGAAGACCGCATTGACGACTACAGCCAGCCCGCTCGTGTTCTGGCCGAACGTCTGGCATTTGCCGATAACGCCGCAGCCGAGGCCGCCCTTGCCGCGATCGAGGCAAACGAGACGACTTTCGATGCTTTCGTGGAGGAACGTGGCCTTACGCTGGACGATTTGGACCAAGGCGAAATCGCCCGATCGGACGTGGACAAGACAATTGCCGACGCGCTCTTCGCTCTGGAAGAGCCCGGCATCGTCGGACCCTTGGAAACTTCGCTGGGCCCGGCCCTCTACCGCGTGAACGCCATCCTGAATGCGACCGAAGTGCCGTTCGAAGATGCACGCGATGACCTGGCCGCAGAAGTCGGCATCGATACCGCGCGCCGTCGAATCGACGCCGAACGCGAAATGATGGACGACCTGCTTGCCGGTGGTGCTACGCTGGAGGAATTGGCCGCCGAGACCGACATGACCGTCGACACCATCCGCTGGGACGCAGGGAGCACCGAACAGGGAGCGGACATCGCCGCCTATGACGCATTTCGAAGCTTCGCCCGCACGGCGCAGATCGGCGATTTTCCCACGTTGGAAACCCTGTCCGACGGCGGGCTGTTCGCCCTTCGCCTGGACGAGATCATCGCGCCAACCGTGCCACCCCTTGCCGAGGTGCAGGCCGAGGTCGAGGCCGCTTGGCGTACGCAGACCCTCACGCGACAGCTGACCGAACGCGCTGCCGCGATTGCCGAGAATGACGCCCTTGCCGCAGCCGCGCAATCCGAAGCAATCACCAGACTGGCCCGTGATGCCACGTTGGAGGGCACGCCCGCATCGCTGGTGCGCGAAATCTTCGAGGCCGAGGAAGGCACGACCCTTGCGGTCGAGGGCGACGATCAGCGCGCCTACATCGTCAGCATTGACGCCGTGAATGTGCCCGACCTCGACGCGGGCCAGGCCGCAGACGTCCGCGCTGCCGTTGAACAGCAGGCCGGCAACGGCATCGCCGCCGACATCTTCGATGGTTATGGTCAGGCAATCCGCAACTCCGCGGGCTTCACGGTGAACCAGCAGGCCGTGCAACAGATCCAGGTTCAGTTGGGCGGGGCCGGCTGATGATCGCGCCCGACTTCTCCGCCTTCCAAGCGGCGTTCGACCAGGGCGAGAACCAAGTGCTCTGGATCCGCCTGCCCGCCGACCTCGACACACCGGTGTCCCTGATGCTCAAGCTGGCTGAGGCTCAGCCGCACTCCTTCGTGCTGGAATCTGTCACAGGGGGCGAGGTGCGGGGCCGCTATTCCATCGTCGGCATGAAACCCGACCTGATCTGGGAATGCCACGGCACCACCAGCCGCGTGAACCGCGCTGCACGCTATGACCCGAGCTCTTGGGAAGACGCAGGTGCGCCGCTCGACGCGATCCGGGCGCTGCTCGACGAATCCCGCATCGCGCTGCCCGACGGCCTGCCCGCCGCCAGCGCGGGCCTGTTTGGCTATCTGGGCTACGACATGATCCGGTTGGTTGAACACCTGCCCGACGTGAATCCCGACAAGTTGGAGCTGCCCGATGCGGTGCTGATGCGGCCCTCGGTCGTCGCGGTCCTTGACGGGGTGAAGGGCGAGGTGATTCTGGTCGCGCCGAGCTGGCGCGCCGGGGCAACTACTGCCCGCGCCGCCTACGCGCAGGCCGCCGAACGCTTGCAGGACGCGCTGGCCGCGCTCAGCCGCGCGGTGCCCACGCCGCACGACATGGCAGAGCCGTTCGACCTGTCTGAACCTGTGTCGAACTTCACTAAGGACGACTACAAAAAGGCCGTAGAGATCGCGCGGGACTACATAACCGCCGGCGATATCTTTCAAGTCGTGCCGTCCCAACGCTGGACCTACGATTTTCCGTTGCCACCCTTTTCGCTCTACCGCGCGCTGCGCCGCACCAATCCGTCGCCGTTCATGTTCCACTTCGACATGGGCGATTTTCAGATCGTCGGGGCCAGCCCCGAAATCCTTGTCCGCGTATTCGGCAACGAAGTGACCATCCGCCCGATCGCGGGTACCCGCCCGCGCGGCAAGACCCCGGCCGAAGATCTCGCGCTGGAGGAGGACCTGCTGTCGGACAAGAAGGAACTGGCCGAACACCTGATGCTGCTCGACTTGGGGCGCAACGATACGGCCAAGGTATCCCGCATCGGCACCGTGCGCCCGACCGAAAAATTCGTGATCGAACGCTACAGCCACGTCATGCATATCGTGTCGAACGTCGTCGGTGAGCTTTCGGCGGACCACGACGCGCTGTCGGCCCTGTTGTCCGGTCTGCCCGCAGGCACGGTGTCCGGGGCCCCCAAAGTCCGCGCGATGGAAATCATCGACGAACTGGAACCGGAAAAGCGCGGCGTCTATGGCGGTGGCGTCGGCTACTTCTCAGCCGGTGGCGACATGGACATGTGCATCGCGCTCCGCACCGGCGTGGTGAAGGACGGCAAGCTCTACGTTCAGGCGGGCGGTGGCGTGGTCTACGACAGCGACCCCGAGGCCGAGTGGCAGGAAACCGTCAACAAATCCCGCGCCCTGAAGATGGCCGCGCAGGAGGCGGGCCGCTTCGTCACACAGGGCAACCGCTAACCCGCCTTCCTTGCTTTATAAATACTCCACGGGGGTCCGGGGCTGTGAGACCCCCGGACCTCTCCGCCAGTTCCGTCATTTTCGCGACAGCACGCGATCCAACGCATTCTTGAAAGCAGCGCGGTCTTTCGAGCCAAACGGGGCCTGTCCCCCGCCCTGCCCGCCGGTCATGCCCTCCATCCCCGGACGAAGTTCGTGCATCAGGTTGCGGCTGGCGACCGTCTCCCCGATCGAGGTTTCAGTGTATTCCCGTCCTCGCGGGTCCAATGCCGCCCCGCCGGACTTCAGTACTCTTTCGGCCAACAGGATATCGGCGGTGATCGTGACCGACCCGGGCCTTGCCACTTCAGCGATAGCGTCGTCGGCGGCGTCGAACTTGTCGCCTGCCGCGAATATTTTGACGAGCGGATGCTCGGTCAGGCGAAGGTAGGTTGCGGCAACAAAAATCGCCTGAATGTTCCGACGAAGCGCCGCCTCGATGATTTCGGATTTAACCGGACAGGCGTCGGCGTCGATCAGGATCAGGTTGATGCGGGTCATGCGAAGTGTGTCTCGTCAAAGGGCACGGTCAGAGTTTCGACCCCGGTTTGAAGGCGCAGCGCACCGGGGGCAAGCACCACGCCGCTGATGCGATGACACCCCGCTATCCGCACGATCGCATGTGGGATGACATGGCGACCGGGCGGCAGGGCCGTCGGCACACCGTCGGCTGCGACCCGATTGTCGGACAAGGCGGCGGCGAACCCCTCGGCCCCGGCGCAGATCGCGCCCTCGACCCCGATCAGCCCACGCGCGTTCCGCCACATCCCCCCGCGCGCACCATCTGAAAACCAGAGGTTTGTAACAGGAAGCTGATCCGTCTGCCGCAGCGTGACGATTGTGTCGCCTTCTGCCAGTCGCGCCAGCGCGGTCCAGCCCAGTCCCGTCGCACCGGTCAGCGTTGCAAAGTCTTCGTGTGGCCCCGTGGGGATTTCCGTCGGCAGCTTTGTCAGACGCCGTCCCTGAAGCAGAAACGGCGCTTCGGCGTCGAACGTCAGGATTGCCCGTGCGTTCGCACTCAGCCACGCGCCGGCAGCGGCATGGATGATGGGGTGGTGCGCAAAGGTGCAACGCCGGTCGAGGTCCAGCGTATGCGTCTGATAAAGAACCGGGTGATCGTGCCTCACGGCAATCCGCGCAGTCAGATGTCCCCGCCCGATCCGCCGCGTTGCACTGACGCTGGACGGGCTGCTGCGCGTCACCTGCCACGGTGCGTTCGCCGCCAACCCATGCGGCGGGCCACCGTCCAGATCGTCCTGTCCGAAGGGCGCGCAGGTGAATGTGCCGCCCAGCCGCCGGTCAACCACCGGAATCGCCGTGTCCGACTGCACCGCCGGATCGTCGCGCCACGGGGCGGCCCAAAGGACGGATGCACCCCCGATCTCCAGCCGAGGCAAGTGACCGCAGCTTGCCTCCCACTCGGCCAGAATACCGCGCGCATGCAGGATCACGCCAGCGACCGCAGCCCCTGCGCCAGAACCATCGCATCCGACCCCATCGAAACGACCCGTGCCCCCGCCGCGATCCAGCGCTCGGGGTCGGCGGCGAAGATGCCCGGCGGAATACCGCACGCGGCAATACGGGCGATGGCATCTTCCAGAGCGGCATGAACTGCTGCGTCGTACGCATCCGTTCCCATATCGGCGGCAAGATCGGCGGGGCCGAGAAACACGCAGTCCACGCCCGGCACCGCGCAGATCGCCTCAAGGTTCTCCAGCGCGGTACGGCTTTCGGCCTGCACCCAGACCGACACCTCTGAATTCGCGCGCGCGACATAGCCGGGGTCCAGCGAGTACATTGCCGCCCGCGCCACGAACGCCCCCATACCGCGCACGCCCTCGGGCGGATAGCGACAGGCGGAGACGGCACGAACAGCATCTTCCGGGGTGTCGACCATGGGAACGAGGACCGTATTCGCGCCCAGGTCCAGCGCCTGCTTGAGCAGCCAATCCTCGTTCGCAGGCACGCGGACCACCGCGTCGGGAGCCGCGATCAGGCGGGCACGGATGTCGGCCACATCCCAACCACCGTGCTCACCGTCTATGCAGATCCAGTCGAATCCGGCCCGTGCCGCCAGTTCCGCCAGCTCCGGCCCCGGCAGGTTTTGCCATATGCCGCGCGTCACGGCACCGGCGAGAAGTTTGTGTCCAAGTGTGTTCATGGCGTCGGGCGTGCCACGGGCAGCCCAATGCAGGCAAGGTACCAAACAGGGCAACTATCCGTGCGGTTTTCCGCACATGGGCGCACCGCCCTGCCCCCTATCTTTTGTAACCCATTGTCGAAGCTCGAAATCGCAGAAACTCAATTCCGCGGTTGAACACCTTTGGGTGCCTGTTAGGATTTCGCAATGACGCGGGAAGGGAGTCCTGCGCACAGGGAGTACACATGATGAAGATTCTTACTACGGCGTCGGTCGCCGCGCTGACGCTTGCCTTCGCCACCGAGGCCATGGCCGTTGAATGGAATGCCTCACTCTGGGGCAAGCGCCGTGCGTTCACCGAGCATGTCGAAAAGCTGGCCGAGTTGGTTGCCGAACGGTCCGGCGGCGATTTCACCATTGCCGTGAGCTATGGCGGCCTGTCGAACAATACCGAAAACCTTGATGGCATCAGCATCGGCGCGTTCGAGATGGCGCAGTTCTGCGCAGGGTATCACCGTGACAAGAACCGCGCGATCACCGTTCTGGAGTTGCCGTTCCTGGGCGTCGAAAACCTGGATCAGGAAGTCGCCGTCAGCCACGCCGTCTATGACCACCCCGCCGTGGCCGCCGAAATGGCGCAGTGGAACGCGCAATTGCTGATGACCTCGCCCATGCCACAGTACAACCTGGTCGGCACCGGCGAACCCCGCGTCACCGTCGATAGCTTTGAGGGCATGCGCGTCCGCGCCACAGGCGGAATCGGTGCCATGTTTGAAAGCGTGGGGGCCGTTCCGACCTCCGTGACCTCATCCGAGGCATACAACGCGATGGAATCCGGCGTCGTCGACTCGGTTGCCTTCGCACAGCACGCGCACCTGTCGTTCGGCACGCTCGACATCGCGGACTGGTGGACCGCAAACCTGAACCCCGGCACAGTCAACTGCCCGGTCGTCGTCAATATCGACGCCTATAACGACCTGTCGGAAGAGCACCGTGCGATTCTGGATCAGGCCGTAGAAGATAGCATCGACTACTATCTTGAGAACTACGCGGCACTGCTCGAAGGCTGGGAGTCCACGCTGGTCGAGAAGGGCGTCGCTAAAGTATCGGTGGATCCCGCCGAGATCGCCAAGCTGGCCGAGGGCGCGCAGCCCATCCACCAGACCTGGATCGAAGAGGCCAATGCCAACGGTCTGCCGGGCCAGGAACTCTATGACTTGGCAATCGCCGAGATCGCAAAGGCCAAGGGACAGTAAGTCCCGCTCGGGCGGGACCAATACGGTCCCGCCCTTTCCAAAAGCAAGAAGAACGGGCGGCCCTGCGGGCGCGCCTCGGGGGTCAAGATGTCCACACCATCCTCCGTCCAGACGGACGACACAGTGCTGTCGCGGCTCGACCTGAGATTGCTGAAGGTCGAATCCTTCCTCAACCTTTTGTCGGGCATCACGATCTTTGCGCTTGTCGTTCTGGCGATCGCGAACGTCCTTTTGCGCAAATTTTTCAACGCGCCGGTGCCCGGATACATCGACTGGACTCAGACCTTCATGGCGATTTTCGCGTTTCTCGGTCTGGCCTATGTGCAGCGCGAGGGCGGACATATCCGCATGGACCTGTTGGTGGGCAAACTAAAGGGTCGGGTGCTCTGGGTGTTCGAATTCGTCTCAACCCTCTTCATGCTGCTGGTGGTGACCGCGCTGATCTACGGCACATGGTTTCACTTCCTGCGGTCGTTCAGCTTCGATGCCCCGAACTGGTCGACCGACAGCACGATCGACATCGCGCTTCCCATTTGGCCCGCGAAGCTGGCTGTTCCGATTGCCTTTGCATTGCTTTGGGTGCGGCTTGCACTCCAACTCTGGGCCTACGCGCGGGCCATCCGCACGGGCGAGGAAAAACCTGTCGCCGTCCCGCTCGTGGAAGACCCGGCTGAACAGGCCAACAAGGAAGCCGCGACCGTGGCGGGGGCAGATTGATGGATTCCATTATCGACATGAAGGCGCTGCTGGACGGCGTCGATGTTTTCACCACGTCCCTCTGGCTGTCGGGTCTGCTGCTGCTGCTTGTCATCATCGGCGTGCGCGTGGCATTTGCCGCCGCCTTCATCGGATTTCTTGGCCTCGCGCTCTTCTTCATGCAGAAACAGGGCTTTGATCGCGGCCTGATCACGGCGATGAAGACTGTTGGTCAGATCCCGCACTCCAAGGCCACGCAATACGCACTTTCGCTTATCCCGACGTTCATCCTGATCGGTTACTTGGCATATTATGCAGGCCTGACGCGTTACCTGTTCGAAATGGCGAAACGTTGGGTCGGCTGGGTGCCGGGCGGTCTGGGCGTGGCGACGGTCTTCGCGACCGCGGGCTTTGCCGCCGTATCGGGCGCATCGGTTGCGACGTCGGCAGTCTTCGCACGCATCGCCATCCCCGAGATGCTGCGTGAAGGGTATGACAAGCGTTTCGCTGCGGGCGTCGTGGCGGCCGGCGGCACGCTGGCATCTCTGATCCCGCCCTCGGCGATCCTGGTGATCTATGCGATCATCGTAGAGCAAAGCGTCGGCAAACTGCTGCTTGCAGGGTTCCTGCCGGGTATGGTCTCGGCACTGATCTATGGCCTTTTGGTTGTCGGCCTTGCCCGCTTGCGGCCTTCGCTGGGCCCCGCGGTCGGCGGCTATACGTGGAAGCAGCGGTTCGAATCCCTGCCTGGTGCGATGCCTATCTTCCTCGTGGTCTTCATCATCGTCTACTCGATCTACTTCGGCTGGGCGACGCCGACCGAAGCGGGCGCGTTGGGTGCCGGCGTCGTCCTTGTCATGGCCCTCTGGCAAGGGATGCGCTGGAAGCAGTTGCATGGCGCGCTGATGGAGGCCGCCAAGCTGACGGTCATGATCTTCGCGATGATCTGGGGCGTGCTTATCTACGTGCGCTACCTCGGCTTTGCCAAGCTACCCGAAGCCTTTGCCAATTTTATCACCGGTCTGGACTATCCGCCGTATGCAATCCTGCTGGCAATCCTGTTGGCCTATGTCGTGCTGGGCATGTTCATGGATGCGATTGGAATGCTCATCCTGACGCTGCCGGTCACGTTCCCGGCGGTGATGGCGCTGAACGGTGGCGTCGGGAACGAGCCGGGTTCTCTGGGCATGACGCAGGATGAGGCGGCGATCTGGTTCGGCATCATCGTCGTCAAGATGGCGGAGCTTTGTCTGATAACGCCGCCCATTGGCCTGAACTGCTTTGTTGTGGCGGGTGTGGCGCAGGATGCGAAGATGGATATCTCGGTGTCCGACGTGTTCCGCGGTGCCTCCCCCTTCTTCGTGGCGGATGTGATTACGGTCGCGGTGCTTGTGGCCTTTCCGGGGATCGTCCTTTTCCTGCCGGGATTGCTTTGATCGTTCGGTGGCCGGTCCGATCATGACCGGCCACTGGCTCCTACCGCTCTTTCAGGACAGACTCCTGCGGCCTTCTGGCGCAATAAATGCAAACTAATCTTGCCAATTGGGCAATTTTCTCCACACAGCCTGTTGACCCCCCCGCCTGACGCGGTATGGATGGTGACCTCTAAGGACACGGATATGAACACGCTTCTCGTAATTGTCGGAACAGGGTGCATGGGCTGAATATTCAGCAACCATAACGGTAACCATGTGCCCCCGGAGCTGAAACCTCCGGGGGTTTTTCGTGAAGGCGGGTCGAAAGAAGGATAGATGAGATGAGCAAACAGATGACCGGGGCGCAGATGGTGGTGAAAGCGCTGCGCGATCAGGGGGTCGACACGATCTTCGGGTATCCCGGCGGGGCAGTGCTGCCGATCTATGACGAGATCTTTCAGCAATCTGAGATCAAGCACATTCTTGTTCGTCACGAACAGGCAGCCGTCCACGCCGCCGAAGGGTATGCTCGCTCGACAGGCAAGCCCGGCGTGGCATTGGTGACCTCCGGCCCAGGCGCGACGAACGCCGTCACCGGCCTGACCGACGCGCTGATGGACAGCATTCCGATCGTCGTCCTGTCGGGTCAGGTGCCCACGTTCATGATCGGCTCCGATGCCTTTCAGGAGGCCGACACCGTTGGCATTACGCGCCCCTGCACCAAGCACAACTGGTTGGTGAAGGAAACGGATACGCTGTCCCCTGCCCTGCACGAAGCATTTCATGTCGCCACGTCAGGTCGCCCCGGCCCGGTTCTGATCGACATCCCCAAGGATATCCAATTTGCCACCGGCCATTATACCGGCCCCAAGCAGATCGAGACCTCGCACTACCAACCCCGCCTCAAGGGCGACCCGGAGGCCATCGAACAGTTGGTCGACCTGATCGAACGTGCCGAGCGTCCGGTGTTCTATACCGGCGGCGGCGTGATCAATTCCGGCCCTGCAGCCAGCCAGTTGTTGCGCGAACTGGTGGACGCGACCGGCTTCCCGATCACCTCGACACTGATGGGTCTGGGCAGCTATCCTGCGTCCGGATCCAAGTGGCTGGGCATGTTGGGGATGCACGGCCTCTACGAGGCGAACATGGCGATGCACGGGTGCGACCTGATGATCAACATCGGCGCGCGCTTCGACGACCGCATCACCGGCGTGTTGGCCGAGTTCAGCCCCAAGTCGACCAAGGTCCACATCGATATCGATCCGTCGTCCATAAACAAGGTGGTCAAGGCCGATGTCCCGATCCTGGGCGACGTCGGACACGTGCTGGAAGACGCGTTGCGCCTCTGGAAGGCGCGCGGGCGCAAGACCAATGCCGGGGCCATCCAGAAATGGTGGGGCCAGATCGAGAGTTGGCGCGCGGTCGATTGCTTGAAATTCAAGCAGGAAGGCAAAATCATCAAGCCGCAGTACGCGCTGTCGCGACTGGAGGCGCTGACCAAGGATCACGACCGCTACATCTGCACCGAGGTAGGTCAGCATCAGATGTGGGCCGCGCAATACCTCGGGTTCGAGGATCCGAACCGCTGGATGACGTCCGGCGGTCTCGGGACGATGGGCTATGGCTTCCCCGCGTCTATCGGCACACAGGTCGCGCACCCCGACGCGCTGGTCATAAATGTCGCCGGAGAGGCGTCGTGGCTGATGAACATGCAGGAGATGGGCACCGCCGCGCAGTACCGCCTTCCGGTCAAGCAGTTCATCCTCAACAACGAGCGTCTGGGCATGGTCCGTCAGTGGCAGGAGCTTCTGCATGGAGAGCGTTACTCCCATAGCTGGTCCGAGTCGCTGCCCGATTTCGTCATGCTGGCCGAGGCATTTGGGGCCAAGGGTATCCGCTGCTCCGACCCCGACGACCTGGACGAGGCGATCAAGGAAATGTTGGCCTATGACGGCCCCGTGGTCTTTGACTGCCTGGTGGAAAAGCATGAAAACTGCTTCCCCATGATCCCCTCGGGCAAGGCACACAACGACATGCTGCTGGGCGATGCCGACACCCAAGGCGTTATCGACGCCAAAGGGTCGGTTCTGGTCTGATCGCGATCCCATGACTATTCGACGGGCGCGCTTCGGTGCGCCCGTTTTGGCTTGCTGATCGGCGCATCAAATGGTCAGTAGGCGCACAAAGGATCCGCCCATGCCAAGCCCCGAGTTTCTGGCAGTGATTGCCATCACCTGCCTCGCCGTCATCTCGCCCGGCCCCGATTTTATCGTTACATCCCGCAATACGCTGGTCGCGGGCCGGATCACCGGACTGGCCACGGCGTTTGGTGTCGGATTTGGCCTGACGGTCCACGTCGCGGCGGCGATCATCGGCGTGGGCGTGTTGCTTACCGGCTCGGCCATGGCCTTTACCGTGGCCAAAACCCTTGGCGGTGCCTACCTTATCTGGCTCGGCATCCGCACATTTCGCGGCGCAACCAACGACATCCCCGAAGGGGGGCGAACAGCCATGACCCCGGTACAGGGCATGTTCTGGGGCTTTGTGACCAACGCGACGAACCCCAAGACGGCGATTTTCGTGGTCTCTTTGTTTCTGACCGTCATCTCGCCCGGTACACCGCTCATGACGCAGTTGGGGTATGGTGTCTTTATCGCGATGGCCCATGTCATCTGGTTCGCAACGGTCGCGCTGCTGCTCTCGGCCCCGGCGGTCCGCGCCGGTCTTTTGTCGGTGAAGAAATCGATGGAGCGGGCCTTCGGCGCGGCACTCGTCTTTTTCGGCGGTGCTCTCCTGACCGGATCGCGCTGACGCGAATGCAAAGCCGTGCCTGACGCTAATGCGCCAGCAGCCCGTCTTTCGCTAGGTCCGCTTTGACCCTTGCGATCTCTGCCGGTTCGATCCTGCCCGATCCGTTGTCGTCATAGCGGTTGAACAACAACGCGTTGAACTCCAACTCGTCCACGCCGCCATCGGCGTTCAGATCCATGTTGACGTACTCACCCACAAACCAGGGGCCATTCTGCCACTCGGACGCATCCAGCATAGCGTCACCGTTCCGGTCAAAGATGCGAAACGTCCCTAATTTGCCGAAACCATCGAAGAATTCATCGGGGTTCAGCCGCGCATCGGCGTCCAAGTCCCAATTGGCCTGCGCCGTAGCGAAGGTCGCGGTGGCAACCGTCAAGGCAGCGAACACCAGGGCCGATCGTATCATGGACTCTCCTTTCATAGGTCTGCTCCGCGCGGCCACCGTCGGCACTACGGAGCCCCTGCCTGACCGGGAGAACGCTTCGGGACCAGCGCCAGCGACCCGTTTCTGCCGTTCCGGATTGCCTCCGCCGAGCGACCGGCAAATCCGCGCCGAAAGATCGGCGGATCGCCGTCCCCCCGGCTTGCACCGGCCAGAGGTCGCCGATGTGCGCACCTTGTTGCCGATGCTTTCCATCGCGCGCAAAACACGTCAGAACGGGGCAACTGTATTGGGGAGGGACGGATGTCCGCGCTGAAACTCAAGAAGGGCTCTACAAGCCATTCCGCCTACAACCTGCGCCCGAATTTCTCGGACGTTCAGGAACGGCACACTCTGGCCGTTCTGGTCGAAAACGAAGCGGGCGTTCTTGCGCGTGTGATCGGCCTTTTTTCTGGTCGGGGCTACAATATCGAAAGCCTGACAGTCGCCGAAGTCGACCACGAGGGGCACACCTCGCGCATTACGGTCGTCACCGTCGGCACGCCGCAAGTGATCGAACAGATCAAGGCGCAGTTGGGCCGGATCGTATCGGTCCGCGACGTCCACGACCTGACAGTCGAAGGCAAACCAGTGGAACGCGAACTGGCGCTCTTCAAGGTCGCAGGAACCGGGGACAAGCGGATCGAGGCCCTGCGCCTAGCCGAGATTTTCCGCGCCAACGTTGTGGACTCGACGCTGGACAGCTTCGTCTTCGAGATCACCGGCGACGTCGGCAAAATCGAGGCCTTCGCCGAACTGATGCGTCCAATTGGTCTGATCGAGATGGCGCGCACCGGCGTCGCCGCCCTTTCGCGCGGATCGGAGTGACCTCAATTCCCCCGCAGCACCTCAGGAATCAAACCGCGCCCTGAGTGCCGCGTTCACCGGCGGCGTCACGAAGGAAGACACATCCCCCCCTAGCCGAGCGATTTCCTTGACCAATTTGGACGCGATCGCCTGATGCTGGGCTTCGGCCATCAGGAAGACTGTTTCTATCTGATTGTTCAGAACACGGTTCATTCCGACCATCTGGTATTCGTACTCGAAATCGGCCACCGCGCGCAGGCCACGGATGATCATCTGCGCACCGACGTCTTGCGCACAGTCAATCAGCAGATTCTCGAACGGATGGGCCACGATCTCGGTGCCGGTCCGTTCAGACCAGAAGGCGCATTCGGCCTCCACCATGGCCACCCGCTCCTCCAAGTCGAACAAGGGACCTTTGTCCCGGTTGATGGCGACACCGATAACCAGCTTGTCGACCAGCGTGCAGGCCCGCTTGATGATGTCGATATGGCCCTTTGTGATCGGATCAAAGGTGCCGGGGTAAAGGGCCGTGCGCATAGAACGCCTCCCGCAAGAAAGTTGCGCCACGACTGCCACGGCCCGCGCCGGGGTTCAAGCGCGCTGCGTAAGTCCGCGTCTTGCCCGCGGCTCCTGCTCCTGACGAAAAGCGCGCGATGACCGACATTCCGCAGGGGCACAGCCGACCCGGTTGCATCTTCGAACGCGTTTGGCGGCGGTAAGGTTTCGCCAGATCACCCAAGGCAAGCAAACCGGGGGTCGCCGCAGCGCGCAGCACAGGATTGGTCACAGAGGCTTCGCACCGTTCCGCGGCTTTCATTACCCTACGAGATGCAGCGCACCGAACAGGTCGGGCGCGTCGTCAAAACCCGGTTATCATGGCTTGCAACGCGTCCTTTTCCATCGAAACCTCGCTCAACCGGGCCTTGACCACGTCACCAAGGGAAATCATCCCGATCAGCAGCCCGTCTTCTTCGACCGGCATGTGACGGAAGCGGCCTTCGGTCATGGCCTCCAAAATAGCTTGGGCGTCATCGCCCGGTGCGCAGGTCTTCAGATCGCGCGTCATCATATCACCGACGGTGCGTGTCAGGATATCCGCGCCGTCACGCCCCAATTCCCGTACAATATCGCGTTCCGACAAGATGCCCTGCGCGCGACGTCCGTCACCGCTGACGACCAACGCACCGATGCGACGTGCGGCCAATTCGGCCACCGCGTCGGCGATACTGGCGGCTGGATCGATTGTAAGGACACCCTGCGTCTGCTTGGATTTAAGTATCTGTGTGACGAACATGATAGACCTCCCTTGATCGCTGCCGTCCTCAAAAGGTCGTCCCGCAAGCCCCCTCGAGTCAAGAAATTCCGTAACCAAGCGACACTCATGTGGCTTTCCGGCAGGTGTTGCGAATGGACCAATTGACCAATTCCGATCTTGCCGTTCTGGGTGGGCTGCGCCGGAAATTTCACGCGCACCCCGAAGTATCGGGAGACGAATGCCGCACTGGCACTCGCATCTCGCAGGCTCTCACCACCATTGGCGCGGACGCGATCTTGCCGGCCTGCCCCCAAGATTGAGCTTTCGCGCTGCACAACGAACCGGGCATCCCGCGCGGCGTCGCCTAGGTGCCGATCGGACTTGCCAGCACGCCATCAGTCAGGTTGCGGCTGGCCTTCACGGGGGTCGAGGCCCGCCCCGAGCGCGCCTCGGAGGATTTCGGCCCTTTCGGCCACGATCGCCCTGCGGCGATGCTCCTCCTAGGGGCGGGTCCGGCCCGACTCTGAAATATCCCGGCTGCGATTCTAGCGACGACCTGATCCCGCCACGTGTGGCCCTGTTGCTGAGCGCCGCGCGCCGCCGTCACGGGATGAGCCGCCCTTGCAAAGCCTGTGCCGGGCGATTGATGCATCGCGCCTCCGCTGCCTGTGCCGTGGTCGCGGACAGGATCAGCCAATCGCCGGGCGTCGTGGGGCGCGGCCAGTCGTAGACGCTTTCGACCATCGCCCGGTGGACGGCGGCATAAGGTTCGGCATCGTTCACCAGCAAACGCTGCTCCATCCGTGATTGCCCGCGCCAGCGTCCGTCGACCACCGCCTGCGACAGGGCCACGTAATCCACGCAACGCGGACCGAAGCGGATTACCTCAGGTTCCGGCTGAAACCAGGCACAACCGGGCAGCATCAGGATCAGAAAAAGCGCGCGCGTCATACCGTATGTCTGCGCCCGAAAGGTTAGGATTCCGTTGCCGCCGCCTCTAGTCGGGCCACTTCGGCGCGCACCCCTTCAGCCAACAGGTCAGCGGCGCGCGTGATCAGCGGCCCGCCCGCGTCCGAATGACGGCTGAGGTGAAATGCGCGGGTAAGACGGACGTCGCCCGGCAGTACGCGGATGAGGTCGGGCGCGCCCGCCAGCATGAAGTCATGCACCACGCCGATGCCGCCGCCCGCCCGGATCAGCCCCAGTTGCACGGCAGCCGAATTGGAGGCGAGGCCCGGTGCGACAGCCCCCACCTCACCCAGATAATCGAGGTCGGCGTCGAAGATCATGTCCGGGATATAGCCAACGATCGCGTGATCCTTAAGGTCTGCGCGCGATTTCACGATTGCAGATTTGGCAAGGTAATCACGGTGCGCGGCTAGGCTCAGGTGATAATCGCAAAGCCGCCGCACCCGCAGTCGTCCGGCCTTTGGTGCGCTGACGGTGATGGCAAGGTCCGCCTCCCGGCGGCCCAAGTCGAACACGCGCGGCAGAGCCACGAGGTCCAGGCCAAGGTCCGGGTTCGACGCGCGGATACGTGTCAGGACCGCAGGCAGAACGTGGTTTGCCACCCCGTCGGGCGCACCGATGCGCACACGGCCCCGCAGGCTGTCATCACCGGCTAACGCCGCGACGCCTGCCCGCGCCCGCGCCTCCATTCCCTCGGCATGGGGCAGCAAGCGATGTCCCGCTTCGGTCAGCGCATAGCCACGCGGTGACTTCAGGAACAGCACGGCCCCGGCCTGCGCCTCAAGTCGGGCGATCCTGCGGCTGAGCGTCGCGGGATCCAAACGCAGGCCCTTCCCCGCCTCGGCCAGCGATCCACCGCGCGCAACGCCAAGGAAAATCCGCAGGTCATCCCAGTCCACTTCCCACTCCATGCCAACATTTCTGCAAGATCACCCTGCCCGCCTGCCCCTGTCGCGGCAAGAGCAGGAGCGCTATTGTCCGCCCAACTCAAGGAGGTTCTCATGGAAAACATCGGACATTGGATCGACGGCAGCCACGTTGCCGGATCGGGACGTACCGCGGACGTCTTCAACCCGGCCACGGGCGAGGTGCAGGCCAAACTGTCGCTGGCCTCCGCATCCGAACTGGACCGCGCAGTGGAAATCGCCGCCGCCGCCCAACCCGCTTGGGAAAAAACCAATCCCCAGCGGCGCGCCCGCGTGCTGATGAAATTCGTGGACCTTCTGAACCGCGACATGGGCAAGCTGGCCGAGGCGCTGTCGCGCGAGCACGGCAAGACCCTGCCCGACGCGGCCGGGGACGTGCAGCGCGGCCTGGAGGTCGTGGAGTTCTGCATCGGTGCCCCGCATCACCTGAAGGGCGAATTCACTGATTCCGCCGGTCCCGGCATCGACATGTACTCCATGCGTCAGGCCCTTGGCGTCACGGCGGGCATCACGCCATTTAACTTCCCGGCCATGATCCCGATGTGGATGTTCGCGCCTGCGATCGCCTGCGGCAACGCTTTCATCCTAAAGCCGTCCGAGCGTGATCCCTCGGTCCCGATGATGTTGGTGAAACTGTTGGAGGAAGCCGGTCTTCCCAAGGGCATCCTGCAGGTCGTGAACGGCGACAAGGAAGTGGTCGACGCGATTCTCGACCACCCGGTGATCCAGTCGGTCGGCTTCGTCGGCTCGACCCCGATCGCGGCGTATATCTACGAGCGGGCCAGCGCGACCGGCAAGCGCGCGCAGTGTTTCGGCGGGGCCAAGAACCACATGATCATCATGCCGGACGCCGACATGGAGCAGGCTGCCGATGCGCTGGTCGGCGCGGGCTACGGCGCGGCGGGGGAACGCTGCATGGCGATTTCTGTGGCCGTGCCCGTCGGAGACGAGACCGCCGACCGCCTGATTTCCGCCCTTGCCCCCAAGGTCGAGGCGCTCAAGGTCGGCCCCTATTCTTCGGGCAAGGACGTGGATTTCGGTCCAGTGGTCACGGCAGCGGCCAAGCAGAACATCCTTGGTCTGATCCAGTCGGGTAAGGACGCGGGTGCCACGGCCGTCGTCGATGGCAGCCAGATGTCGGTACAGGGCTACGAAGATGGATTTTTCGTCGGCCCGGTCCTCTTTGACCACGTCACCAAGGACATGGATATCTACACCAAAGAGATTTTCGGCCCGGTCCTGTCGTGCGTGCGCGCGCAGACCTACGAAGACGCACTCGGCCTTGCCATGGACCATGAGTACGGCAACGGCACCGCGATTTTCACGCGCGACGGCGACGCCGCCCGTGACTTCGCCAAGCGTGTGAACGTCGGTATGGTCGGTGTGAACGTGCCGATCCCGGTTCCGCTGGCCTACCACACCTTCGGGGGCTGGAAGAAATCGATGTTCGGCGATTTGAACCAGCACGGCCCAGACGCCTTCAAGTTCTACACTCGCACCAAGACGGTCACCGCGCGCTGGCCCTCGGGCATCAAGGAAGGCGGCGAATTCTCCATTCCCGTAATGGAGTGACCCACCACCCCTGCGCGGCCATCGCGCCGCGCAGGGGTCAGGTTTCGGGCGGCGCTTCCGACAAAAGCGCGTCGAGGTCGAGCGGCGTATTCGAGACGAGGATCTTTCCATCTGCGTCGCGCGGCCAGTCCGTCGTCGCGCGATCACGGTAAAGTTCGACCCCGTTGCCGTCGGGATCGTCGAGATACACCGCCTCGCTGACCCCGTGATCGGCTTTTCCGGTCAGGACGTGCCCCGCCGCCAGCGCCCGCCGCACCGCCTGCGCCAGAGTGGCGCGGTCAGGATAAAGCCATGCCGAATGATATAGGCCTGCCCGCCGCTTGTCGGGCGCGGCACCGCCCGCGCTGTCCCATGTGTTGAGGCCCAGATAATGGTGATAGCCCTGCGACGACAGGAAGGCGGCCTGCGTGCCATAGAGCGTCATCAGGTCTAGCCCAACAACATCGCGGTAGAACGCAATCGCGCGGTTCAGGTCGGATACGCGAAGATGCACATGGCCAAGAACCGGCGCACTGTCGCTCGCAAGAGTTTCCGCTGTCATGGGTATCCTCGTAAGGTCAAAGCGATGCGGTGACCTTACGTCAAGTTCACTCCCGTTGTCACGGCAGTCCATCCGATCGACCGGCCTGTGCGCAACGAGTGCGCTGCGTCACGTCCGGTCATAAACCCGGGAACGGCACGTGAGAGAGGCGAAACGACTTTCGGCGAGGCAGCCGCTACCCGTTCAGATCGCGCGCACCGCTTAGACCTGCATCCGTGACTGTCGCAGGGCGCGGAGGGCCTCCGATCCGCTGACGGCGTGAAGTGGGTCTTCCGGCTCCTCCGGCAGGCCGCGCTTGACCACCTGCGGTGCCTTGCCCTTGGGCGGCGGACCAAAGGAGTTGCGCCCCCTGTCGCTGTCGATCACCATCAGGATCAGAAGGATGATGTATCCGACGATGGGAATCACAGAAACCCAGAACCACCAGCCGCTTCGATCTGTGTCGTGCAATCGGCGCACCATCACTGAAAGATGTGCGAACATTGGCCACAGGAGCGCCAGCGATGCCCACCACAGTTTGGCATTGAAACCATCCATGCGCGGCGCGATGAACTCCGTCTCCAACATCGTGCTCAGATCGCCTCCAGCGCCGCGAACCCCGATTTCGGCGACCATCCCAAGGAAAGGGAGCATCATCCAGATCGACGCGGCAAAGGACAACACCACATAAAATAGTGTAAACCACCAAAACTCACTGCGCGTCGCGCGGCCACGAAACCGGAACGGATTGAACATGCAGTGAATTGTCGCCGAAATCGGTCCCATTGTATCGTCCATTCCCATGATGCCCGTATCTACCAACTGCTGGCGAAATCGGGCAATGCGCGGGCGCGGATCAGGCCGACATCGGAAAATTCCCCTCAAATTTTATCGGCTGCAATTTGCCGCCGGGAACATAGGGTGGCGCGATTGTGAATACCGCCCCCTTTCCTGACCAATCGGACTTTGGTACTTCTTACCAAACGCATTAGGAGATCATGACATGAGTGATCATACCCGCCGCCGTCTGCTTCTTGGAGCGGCCGCGACATTGGCAACCCCTTCCATCCTGCGCGCGCAGGAATACACAGCCGAGTCGTTCGGCGGCGTAACCGGCCCGAGCGAGACCCGACGCAACATCTCCAGCTTCGAGCGGATCGACTGGCGAGACCACTTCGAGACGCTGGGCGTCGGCACGATCATCGCCGACACGACGTCCCGTGCGCTGCACTACTGGGATGCAACGGGTACTGACTACCGGCTCTACCCAACGTCAGTTCCGATGACAGATGAGCTGACCCGCCGCGGTTATTCCGAGATCGTCCGCAAGAAAGTCGGGCCCAGCTGGACCCCGACCACCAACATGCGGGAGCGGAATCCGGAATTGCCGATCCGAATGGAAGGCGGCGAGCCGGGCAACCCGCTCGGCACCCACGCGCTTTACCTCGACTGGCCCGCCTACCTGATCCATGGCACACACGACACGCGGAAGATCGGGCGTCGATCTTCGTCCGGCTGCATCGGCCTCTACAACGAAAAGATTGCCGAGCTGTTTTCACTCACGGCCGTCGGTACCCAAGTCCGCCTGATCTGAGCATCACGGGTCGCATTGGCCCCGCCAACCCAACGAATACGCTTGAACGCCATTGCCCCTCCGCTACGCTTCCTTAGCGGAGGTTTTTATGTCGATTAAGCGGGATAGCCCGGATTTCACCATCGGGATCGAGGAGGAATACCTGCTCACCGATGCGCAGACCGGCGCGCTGGTCCGCGCACCCGATGCCCTGATGAAGGCCTGTCGCGACGTTCTGGGCGATCAGGTCAGTCCTGAATTCCTTCAATGCCAGATTGAGGTCGGCACCGGCGTTTGCGCCAACATCGCCGAAGCACGATCAGACCTGTCGCACTTGCGCCGCACCGTTGCAGGCATCGCGGATGAACACGGCCTGAAACCGATCGCAGCCTCCTGCCACCCGTTTTCGGATTGGAGAGACCAGAGCTTTACCGACAAGGACCGCTACCGCGATCTGGAGCGTGATCTGCGCGGGGTGGCCCACCGGATGCTGATCTGCGGGATGCACGTCCATGTGGGCATCGCCGACCGCGACACGCGTATCGACCTTTGCAACCGCTTGACCGTCTACCTGCCACACCTTCTGGCCCTGTCCGCCTCCTCCCCGTTTTGGTCGGGCGCGGACACCGGGCTGTCATCCTACCGGTTAAGTGTGTTCGACAACATGCCGCGCACCGGCCTTCCGCCGCACCTTGACGATTGGGCCGACTGGCGGCGCAAGGTTGCCATGCTGACCGACATGGGGGTGATCGAGGATGCCTCCAAGATCTGGTGGGATCTGCGCCCGTCCGAAGCCTATCCGACGCTGGAGACGCGAATCTGCGACGTCTGCCCCCGGTTGGAAGATACATTGACCCTGGTCGCGCTGGTTCAGTCGCTGCTGCGGATGCTCTGGCGGACGGGGGGCGGCGCGCCAACGAACGACGACCTGTTTCTGACGCAGGAGAACCGCTGGCGTGCGCAGCGGTTCGGCCTGCGCGAAGGGCTGATCGACATGGAAACGCGGCGAATCCGCCCCGTAAGCGACGCCATGGACGACCTTATCGCCCTTGTAGCCCAGGATGCCGCACACTTGGGTGCCACAACGGAAGTCGCCCGCACGACCCAGATCGTCAAACGGGGTACCGCGGCGGCGCAACAACGCGCGATCCGCGACCGCGCGTTGCAAGACGGAGCCGACCGAACCGAAGCGATGCGGGCTGTGGTCCGTCACCTTGCCCGCGAGTTCACCGCCGATCTGTGACAGCTTGCCACCGGCAGCTACGCGGCCCATAATTGAACAGGCGTTCGATTAAGACACGGGAGGGTCTTGCATGGACTTCGCACTATCCGAGGAATCCGAAGCGATCTTCGACATGGCCCGCGACGTAGGTATGGCCGAAATCGCACCCAATGCCCGTGAATGGGAATTGCAGGGCACCATCCCCAAAGAGCTCTGGCCCAAGCTGGCACAGCTGGGGTTCGGTGCGCTCTACGTTTCGGAAGATCGGGGCGGCTCTGACCTTTCCCGCCTCGACGCGACGCTGGTGTTCGAAGCGCTGTCGATGGCATGCCCGTCCGTGGCAGCCTTCCTGTCAATCCACAACATGTGCGCCAAGATGATCGACACCTTCGGCTCCGACGACCTGAAGGCGCGGTATTTGCCCGACGCCGTCACAATGGAAAAGGTCTTCAGCTATTGCCTGACCGAACCGGGCAGCGGGTCGGATGCAGCGGCCCTGAAAACGAGAGCCGAACGCACAAACGACGGATACCGCCTGACCGGCACCAAGGCGTTCATCTCTGGCGGGGGGTACTCCGATGCGTATATCGTCATGGCCCGAACGGGCGAGGATGGCCCGAAGGGCGTGAGCGCCCTGATCGTCGAAGACGGAGCGGAAGGCCTGTCGTTCGGCGGACTGGAAGACAAGATGGGCTGGCGCTCCCAACCGACACGGCAGGTGCAGTTGGACGACTGCCCCGTGGATGCGGGAGATTTGCTGGGCGATGAGGGGCATGGGTTCACATACGCGATGATGGGCCTCGATGGCGGTCGGCTGAACATCGCCGCCTGTAGCCTTGGGGCCGCGCAACAGGCGCTGGACATGACCCTCGATTACATGCGCGAGCGCAAGGCTTTCGGAAAGCCGATCGCCGAATTCCAGGCCCTCCAATTTCGTCTGGCGGATATGGAAATCGAGCTTCAGGCGGCACGCACCTTCCTGCGCCAAGCGGCATGGAAGCTCGACACCGGGGCCCACGACGCCACCAAATTCTGCGCCATGGCCAAGAAGATGGTTACAGAAGTCGGCAGCCGCACCGTCGATCAATGCCTGCAACTTCATGGCGGTTATGGCTACCTTGCTGACTACGGGATCGAGAAACTGGTCCGCGACCTGCGGGTGCACCAGATCTTGGAAGGTACCAACGAGATCATGCGCATGATCGTCGCACGCGATATGCTGCGGGCATGAGACCCTGACATTACGGGCGGCAACGAGGGGCCAGCCCCTCGCGCTCCCCGGGATATTTCCGGCAAGAGGAAAGCCATGACTGACATCCTGATCCGCACCGAAGGACGTGCCGGGCGCATGACGCTGAACCGGCCCGATGTTCTAAACGCGCTGTCTTGGGACATGTGCCTTGAAATCGAAAAAGCTCTGCGAATCTGGGAATTGGATGACGACGTTCATGTAGTTTTGATCGACGGCGCGCCGGGGCGGGCCTTTTGCGCGGGCGGCGACATCCAGGCGATGCACACAGCGGGTAAGGAGCAACGGTGGGAATACGGCCAGCGCTTCTGGGCAGATGAATATCGCATGAACGCATTGCTGTTCCACTTTCCGAAACCTGTCGTTGCCTTCCTTCACGGCTTTACAATGGGCGGCGGAGTGGGGGTCGGGTGCCATGGGTCGCACCGCGTCGTCGACGACAGCAGCCGCATCGCAATGCCCGAATGTGGCATCGGGCTTGTACCCGACGTGGGCGGGTCGCTTCTGCTGGCACGTGCACCGGGGCGATTGGGCGAATATCTAGGCATCACGGGGGCCCGGATGGATGCTGGCGACGCGATTTATGCGGGGTTCGCGGATTACTACATCCCCGAAGACTGGGACGCGTTGAAGGCCGAGCTTTGCGAAACCGGCGACGTCAACGCGGTCGACGCCGCTGCCACCGTGGCACCCGCGTCGTCCTTTTCGGACCGGCAGGAAGAGATAGACGCGCTCTTCTCCGGTGAGACGCTGGCCGACATCGCCCGCGCACTGGACACCTCGAACAGTCCCCTGGCGCAAGACGCGCGCAAGGCGCTGGCCCGCAATTCGCCCCTCTCCATGGCCGCCTGCGTCGAGATTTTGCATCGTCTGGGCGACGACCCGACAATCGAACAGGCGATGGGCCTGGAATACCGCTTCACCGCCCGCGCCAGCGAAAAGGGCGACTTCATTGAGGGCATCCGCGCCCAGATCATCGACAAGGACCGGCAGCCCAAGTGGGCGCACCCCGGCCCGAAAGACGTGCCGCTGGCGGATGTTTCCGCGATGCTGCGCCCCTTCCCCCTGAACCTGGAGGCCCCGAAATGAAGATCTCGTTCATCGGACTTGGAAACATGGGCGGCCCGATGGCCGCGAATCTGGCCGGTGCGGGCCACACCGTCACCGGCTATGACATGGCCGCCCCCGCGCCCGAGGGCGTGACCATGGCCGAGAGCAGTGCCGCCGCCGCCAAGGGGGCCGAGGTAGTCATCACAATGCTACCCAATGGTGCGATCCTGCGCTCCGTCGCGGCCGAAGTTATCCCGGCCATGGACCCCGGTGCCATCCTGCTCGATTGCTCGACTGTCGACGTGGACAGCGCGCGCGCCGTGGCGGAAATGGCGGCCGAGAGCGGGTGCAGCGCGCTGGATGCGCCGGTTTCGGGCGGTATCGGCGGGGCCGCCGCCGGGACGTTGACCTTTATGGTGGGCGGGTCCGAGGATGCGCTGGCCCGCGCCATGCCGCTCTTCGAGGTCATGGGCGGGCGGACTGTTCATTGCGGTCCCTCGGGGAACGGACAGGCGGCAAAGATCTGCAACAACATGATCCTGGGCGCGACGATGGCGGTAACCTGCGAGGCCTTTGCGCTGGCCGACAAACTGGGCCTGGATCGGCAGGCGATGTACGATGTCGCCTCAACGTCCTCGGGCCAGTCTTGGTCTCTGACGACCTACTGCCCCGCGCCGGGCGTCGGGCCACAGTCGCCGTCGGACAATGACTACAAGCCAGGGTTCGCCGCCGAGCTTATGCAGAAGGACCTCGGCCTTGCCCTACAAGCCGCCGAGGCCGTCGACAGCCCCACGCCGCTGGGCACCGAGGCCTTGCGCCAATACGCGCAGTTCGTCGATGAGGAAAACGGCCGAGGCAAGGACTTCAGCGCCCTGCTGCCCCGCCTGGCGGCGCGCGGGCGTTAACGCGGTTTCCACCCATGCGAAAAGCCGCCCCGTGGGGCGGCTTTTCGCATGTCCGCAAGGGACAAGTGGCGCGGTTGACGGGGCTCGAACCCGCGACCCCCGGCGTGACAGGCCGGTACTCTAACCAACTGAGCTACAACCGCGTTGATGGCGGGATAACGGCGGCGCGCGGGGCGGTCAATGGGCTTTCGGGGACTTTGAGTGAGACACCGCATAACGACAGGTTACGGCGTCAACACACTTTGCTATCCGTTTTCCATGACCGTCCTCTACAACACCATCGGGATCGATTACGCCAACCTGCGACGCGCTGATCCTCGCATCGCGAAGCAGATCGATGCTGCATTGGGCGATGCCTGGAGTGTCCTGAATATCGGAGCAGGTGCAGGCAGTTACGAACCGACGGGCCGACAGGTCACCGCGATTGAACCGTCGGTCGAAATGATACGCCAGCGGCACGCGTCAAACGTTCGCGTGATGCTGGCAGCGGCCGAAGACCTGCCGTTCAGGGACCACACATTCGGTGCAGCCATGGCCGTGCTGACGATCCATCATTGGTCCGACAAGGTGGCAGGCATACGGAAGATGCGCCGGGTGACCCGGGGCGGCTTGTCCTTCTTACCTATGATCCGGAGTATCAGGGATTCTGGCTGGCCGATTACGTTCCTGCGCTGGTGACATCGGATCGCGGACAAATGCCGACGCTGGCGGAACTGGAATCCTGGCTTGGCCCGATAAGAGTGACTCCGGCCCCTATCCCGCATGATTGCAGCGATGGCTTCCTCGCCGCGTATTGGCGTTGCCCCACCGCCTATCTGGATAACCGCCTGCGCGCTGCGATGTCGCCCTTCCAAATGCTGGGCGATGTGTCGGAAGGACTGACAAAGTTGAACGACGACCTGCGCAGCGGGGACTGGACGCGTCGATACGGGCACCTGGCAGACCTGATCGAACTGGACTGCGGGTATCGCTTTGTGACAGCTGGTTGACCCAGACCAATAAGAGCCATCTGGAACACCGCAAAAGCCCCACGACATGCGCCATGAACACACAGCTTTGAAATCGGGAGAGTGGCGCGGTTGACGGGGCTCGAACCCGCGACCCCCGGCGTGACAGGCCGGTACTCTAACCAACTGAGCTACAACCGCGCATCCGCCGGCTGCCCGGCGTGTTGGGTGTCTATGGCGCGGTCCGGTGGGCGTCAAGCGACGAAACGCAGCGTTCTTCACCTTTTCTACGAGTGAGCGGACCCGCCCCGACCGACAAGCTCATCGTGGCGGAAGCGGGATGTGCTCTGCATCATCGCCCGGCGGCAGCCTGAACCGACCGTGCGCCCAATCACCGGCACGCCAGGCTTCCTTGGCGGCCTCGATCTTGTCCTTGGACGATGCAACGAAATTCCACCAGATATGGCGCGGCCCTTCCAAGGTGTCCCCCCCCAAAAGCAGGATGCGCGCGCCCTGCCCCCCGGCCTTCAGCGAGAGGGCATCACCAGGGCGAAACACCATCATGCGGCCCGCTTCAAAGCGTTGACCGCCCACCGAAACCTCACCCGAGAGAACATAGACGCCCCGATCCTCGTGATCGTCCGGAAGCGGGATCATTGCGTGCGCTTCCAACGCGGCATCGGCGTAGAACATGCGGCTCGCCGTCTCGACCGGAGCCGTCTCGCCCCAGGCATCGCCGAGGATCAGCCGGACTTGCTTGCCTTCAGCCTCCAACATGGGCAGCGTAGATTTGGCAGCATGGATGAAATCGGCTGGTCGGTCCTCTTGGTCTTCCGGCAAGGCCACCCAGGTCTGGATCCCGAAAAGCGACTTCTCCGTCTTGCGATAATCGCCGTCCATCCGTTCCGAATGGGTGATGCCGTTGCCGGCGACCATCCAGTTGACCGCACCGGGTTCGATCCACTGGTCCGTGCCAAGGGAATCGCGGTGATGAATGCGCCCCTTGAGCAAATATGTCACCGTCGCCAACCCGATGTGCGGGTGTGGCCGAACGTCGATTCCCTGCCCCGTCAGGAATTCCGCAGGGCCCATCTGATCAAAGAAAATGAAGGGACCAACCATTTGGCGTCGAGGCGCAGGCAGGGCCCGGCGCACCTCGAAACCGCCGATGTCGCGGGCCCTTGGCACGATTACGGTCTCGATCGCGTCAACGGCGTCGCCAATCGGCACGTGGGTATCGAGGATCGGGTTCCAACTCATATCCTGCCTCCTTTATCTGTACGAAACAGAATGTAGCATCGTTCCCATTTGAACATAATAATGATGACCGAACGATTTCTGCGCTTAAACGCACATATATTCTCTCTCATAACCAAATACCCTAGCGTCGCACAGAACGAGGTGAGGAGCCGAAAGACCATGACCAAAACCGCAGTTGTAACAGGGGCCGCACGTGGCATCGGCCTTGCGACGACGAAACTGTTCCTGGCCGAGGGCAGGACGGTCGTGATGATCGATAACGACACGGAGGAGTTGGCCCGCGCCGCAGAAGGCCTGACGGGCGCGGTCGCCCTGCCGGGTGATGTCAGCGACCCGACCGGCATCGATGCGCTGGTCAACGTAACGATTGAAGCCTTGGGACGTGTCGATGCGCTTGTGAACAATGCCGGATTGGCAGACTTCGGCCCGATCGAGGGAACGACCTTTGAGCGGTGGCGCACAGTCATGGCGACCAATCTGGACGGCGTGTTCCTAATGTCGCAGGCATTTACGCCGGCGCTGAAGGCCACGCGCGGGGCAATCGTTAATATCGCGTCGATCAGCGCCTTGCGCGCCTCGACCCTGCGCGTGGCCTACGGCACGTCCAAGGCGGGTGTGGCCCATCTGACGCAACAGCAAGCCGTGGAACTGGGCGAATACGGCATTCGCGCCAACTGCGTCTGCCCTGGCCCGGTGCGCACCAAGCTGGCGATGGCTGTTCACACGCAGGACATTATCGACGCCTATCACGACGCCATTCCGCTCAATCGCTATGGGTCGGAAAACGAAATCGCCGAGGCCATCGTCTGGCTGTGTTCAGACAAGGCGAGCTTCGTCACGGGACAACGGTTGGCCGTGGACGGCGGATTCGAAGCGTCTGGAATCGGCTTGCCGTCGCTCAGGGTCTGACGCGGCGGAGCAAATCTTCGATCGGAGGATGCTGAGTTCCGCTCACCCATCACACGGGCTGCCGTTGACCCAATTCGGAACGTGACAGTCCAAGAAAACGGAACGAACGTGACGGGCTTCATGGTGGGTGGTGAGGGGCTCGAACCCCCGACATCCTCGGTGTAAACGAGACGCTCTACCAACTGAGCTAACCACCCGTGAGCGCTGCCATAGCGCGCTGCGCGCGGCGCATCAAGTCAGCGCAGCAATGTTTCGCGACCATTCTCGATCCAGTGTACCACGCCCTGCGGATCATCCATCGCATCCCAACCCGACCGAGGAGTGCCCAAGGTGCGCGCGCGCAGAAGAATCGAGGTGACGCCATGCGTCACAACGATCGTGGGTCCGGTCAATTCAGCCAGAAAATGCGCGACCCGTGCCTCGGCGGACGCGGCATCTTCGCCACCGGGGGCCGTGAATTTCCACAAGACGCCCGGCGGTGGCTCAAGCTCGGAGATCAGGCGACCTTCCCAGTCCCCCAGCCCGATTTCGCGCAATCCTTCCTTCATACGCCCGGTCAGCCCGGCCAGCGCCGCTGTCTGTCTTGCGCGACCTTGCGGACTAATCTGCACATTGCAGCGCAAACTGACAATTCGGCGTAGGATCGCGCCCTGCCGCGCTGCCTGCACCTGCCCCAAGGCAGTCAGCGGCGAATTCAGCGTGCCCTGCAAGCGACCCGACCGGTTCCAGACGGTCTCACCGTGCCGCAGAATATAGAGAGGCGGCATTGGCGGACCAGGCAATGGAAAAATGGAAACGGTGGTGGGTGATAAGGGATTTGAACCCCTGACATCTTCGATGTGAACGAAGCGGCCATCAGTCAAGCTATTGATGTTTCGTCAGCCGAACACTTCATATTCACGGCATGTTCCCTGTTTATCCAGCCGAGTTCCGGTTCGCAAGGTTCACTGAACCACCAACCACTTCGTAGGAGACGATGACATGAGCGAACTGAAACCGATTGAGACTGCACCGAAGGAAGGGGCCCGATTCCTGGGCGTTTGAAATCGACCAATTCGATGGGGCGGAAGGGTATCGCGTTGCGTGGCGGCAAGACGATGGCCCGGAATGGTCGGAGCGCCCTATCGCATTGATGGCGAAGCCCCCTTCGATGCACATTCTCGAAAGAATGGGTTTCTGTTGATAAATTATTAAGACTTTCGAACCAATGACTTCCTTGACCAAACGCCCGGTCAGCAATGAAACCCTATTGAGTTGGATCGCTTTACTGACGATCCATCCCCACGCGGCGAAGATAACGTTGATTTTATAAATTCGAAGGGCAAAATCGAATTCTCATCCCAAAGAGGAAGGCCAAAACTATAAATCAAGCTATCACCTTCCTTAAATCGGGATTTAACACGATAATTTTTTAAATTATCTCGTGTAGTAGCCCTACCTCTCACCACACATACCTAGGATAGAGGCGTCTTCAAGGGCAGCTTCTATTCGGTCTCCGTTCGGACCACGAGCAAACAGAAAGTAAAAAATTCTATTTTTCTCTTTACCTACAGTCCCATCACAGTAGTAGTTAATTTCGGTATTTCCAGGTTGCGGAAACTGTATTTCCGATTGACACTCATGTAGATCGGCGGGCTCGATAAAATAATTATTTCCTAATGCAGTAGCACCAGAAACTGCTGTACCAATAGCAAACGGAAGCAAATCCCCTGACCTCCGCTTGATATCATAAGTAGCCAAGTCAATCTGCAAGACCGACCTTACGCGCTGCCTATCATTAACACACTTTTCGACTGAATGAGTTGTATCAATAATTACGCCGCACTCCTGAATACTTACGGTTATATTATCGTATATCGACATCCCTCCACTCCGCAATGCGGTCAAGATTTCCTCAGTAATATCTGAGTAATTTCTGTCGACATCTTTGCCGTTTTCGACATCCTTGCCGATATAGACATGCTGATTCTGCACCATCCACAACCCACTTAGAAAAAGGCAGCCGACACAAATGACACGTATAGAATTCACGGATATTTCCCCCCTGACGCCTCTGATGTTGATTGATATGATTATTCCATGCCGAGCCCATAGGGGCCATAAGCTACATGCAAGGTGTCAAGATTAAATTCGAAAACACGGAAGGGATCTATGCATATGTGGATGACGTAGCTCAATTCGTTGACGCTATCCCGAATAAAGCCGTTGGTCCGATTAGGAAGTTATTCATCGATATGGTGAATGGATCAAAGGATGTCATGGATATCTATAACGAGCATCCTTATTCATCTGAATGGCGGGCAGCCGTTACTGACACGGGAAACCTATTGGATAATGCTACTTGGGAGTTAAATAGCGTCAGAGCCCATCAGACCCGGATAGGGATGGGGATCCTTATAATGCCTCATTTCATTCACCCAATAGGTTCGTGGAGGAATTTTTCCCCGGAACACTCGTAACTCAGGAGGAAAACCATAGTTTATGGTATTATTTATACAGCGTTCTTGAGAACCCGCCAACTTCCCCGCTTGTCTTAGATCTCGATGGTGATGGGATCGAGCTAACGTCGGTCAATGGTGCTACGGCGTTCTTCGACGTCGGCGCAGACGGCTTTGCTGAAGCTACAGGTTGGGTTGCGGCCGATGACGGGATGCTGGCACTGGACGTGGACGGCAACGGGATCATCGACGACGGCTCGGAGCGGTACGGCGAGCGGACTTTCGCTGTAGCAGCGATGAACGACGGCTTTGCGGACTTTGCTGCCGTTCGCCGCAACTTAACCAATGACTGCTTCGCTGTGCCAGATGGGTTCATGGGCGCTGAAACTTTCGACGCGCATCATCAGCCATAGTGCGCATGGCGCAGCCTTCACTATGATCGTTAATCAGCCCCATTGCTTGCATGAAAGCAAATGCTGTTGTTGGCCCAAGAAATTTCCACCCACGACGCTTCAGTTCTCGCGCGAGCGCGATCGAACTTTCGCTCGTGGATTGCGTTTGTGGCGCACCAAGTTCTTCTGGCTTTGGCTCAAAACCCCAGAAGAAGGCTGCGAGTGATCCTTCTGTACCGGTCATCTCCACCGCGCGCGCTGCGTTGTTAATGACCGCCGTGATCTTGCCCCGGTGACGTACGATGTTCTCGTCGCTCAGCAGACGATCTATGTCACTTGCATCGTAGCGCGCGATCTTGTGAAAATCGAAGCCATCGAATGCGGCGCGAAACCCATCCCGCTTGTTGAGGATCGTTCGCCAGCTCAGCCCGGATTGAAAGCTCTCCAGACAAAGCTTTTCAAACAAGCGAATATCGTCCGAGACCGGAAAACCCCACTCGCGGTCGTGGTAGTCAAGAAACTCAGGCGCTGCACCACACCATTTGCAGCGGGGCTCCCCATCTGGCCCAACGAATTCAGTCATACCGTGCAATCTCCCAAAAACGACAGGCGAGTGTCGGTTTGGCCGAGAGAGAATTCTTGGATATGCGGCACAACGATGCCTTCGCGCACAAACGGATCATCCGTGACACGTAGCTCCAACAATGCCCGGTCGATGCTTGCAGTCAGAAGGACACCACCCGGTTGCGGCTTCAGGCTGCCAACCAAAAGAAACACACCATCTTCGAAGCCACTGGCAATCCAGTCGTTATGAGCGGCCATGAAGTCCGGCGCTTTTGACTTCTGCTCCGTCAGAGTCATCGTGATAATGTACATGGTCAATCCTCTTCATCATTTTTATCTTGCCGCCCTGCGACAGCGTCGAGCCAAGCCAGCATTTGCTCGACCTCTGTTTCGAGAAACGGCTCATCGGGGTAGGCATTTGCCAATGTCGCAGCGCCTTGGCTGCGCGCCAGAATGTGCATGGCCAGTGCGTCGGCGTCGTCCGACCGACCCATCTCCTCGAAGCGACGGCGCAGCCAGATGCGAAACAAATCAAACAACGCGCGCGCACTCGATCCGCTGGGATGTTTCAATTTAGCCAGTTCCAAGAAGAGGGTGCCAACCGGGCATCCATACGAGCGAATTTTTTCGCTATTCGTCATCAAGATGCGAATGAAACTCGCGACGCATTGCTTTGGTGTCTGGTCGCTGCCGATCCACCCCTCAAGCATTGCATGACGATCCCTGATGCGACGTTCGATCACCGCATCAAGGATCTCGTCCTTTGTCTTAAAGTGGTAGTAGAAATTGCCGCGCGAGATTCCGACGACCTCGGCAATATTTGCAAAGGAGGTGACATCAAAGCCACTTTCATAGAATAGCCGATCGGCCGTGGTGACAATCTTTTCACGCGTCGCGGATGCTGCCATTTTGGAGCCTTTCGAGGGAATTAGAGTCAGGCTGCCGACACCAGATTTTGGTCAGCAAAGGGGTAGTCGTTGTAGCCAGTTTCCCCTCCAATATAGAATGTTGTCTTGTCGACGGTATTCAGAGGAAGATTATCGCGGAAACGCCTTACAAGGTCGGGGTTTGCAAGAAACGGTGTGCCGAACGCCACCAAATCAGCATGACCAGACAGAATTGCGAATTCGGCATCAGCCTTGCTGTATCCGTTATTCGCAATGTACGTTCCTGGAAACAAGCTTCGTAGCTTGCCGTAGTCTACGTTTCTTGCCGACCCTTCAATATGGCCTGTGAAACCCATGCTGGCTTCAGTCACATGAAGATACCCCAAACCACGGTCTGAGATAGCTTCTACGACGCTCTCGAAATGACCCTGCGGATTTGAGTCGCTCATCCCGTTGAAACTGTTTTCCGGGGACAGTTTCAGGCCGACGCGCTCCGCAGGGAAAACATCCAAAACTGCATCAAGGACTTCCTGAAGAAACCGCATCCTGTTTTCGATTGTTCCGCCGTAGGCGTCTGTTCGATTGTTCGTCCCGTCTCGGAGGAACTGATCAATCAGGTAGCCATTTGCACCATGAACTTCGACGCCATCTAGACCCGCATCGAGCGCATTTTGCGCGGCCTGACGGAACTGATCGACCACATCGACGATTTCCGATGTTTCAAGTTGCCTTGGTGTCTCAAAATCCTGGTAGCCTCTGGCCGTGAATGCAGAACCAGTCGGCTTGATAGCCGATGGAGCAACCGGCAGAGCATTCTCTTCCTGATGGGATGGATGCGAAATACGGCCGCAATGTTGAAGCTGTGCAAACATGCGTCCGCCTTTTGAGCGAACTGAATTCATGACCCGCAACCAGCCTGCGGTTTGCTGCTGGGTGAAAATGCAAGGTGTATTTGGATAACCGACACCCTGTTGAGATACTGGTGCGGATTCTGAAATGATCAGCCCCGCAGTCGCCCGATGTCCGTAGTGGTCAACCATCAGCTGGCTAGGAACGCCGCTCTCCATTGCCCTGCTGCGAGACATAGGTGCCATCACCATTCGGTTTGGAAGTTTAAGGCTCCCTAAGGAGGTCGGGGAGAGAAGGTCTTTTGTCATTTGGTTTTCCTATCTGCACTTATAGGTCATTTGCCCTAACAGCGGTTTTAGGACGCTTGCCCTAATACGTCAAGCATGTTCTTTTGGACGAGCCCAGTTTTACCGTGAGAACGTGCGGGCACTGGAAGTGGTACGCGACTGCAATCTCAAAATGCAAAAAGGGTATTGTCCAACTCGTTTGTCGAATAGCGGCCATTCGTGCACGCAGCAGCATCCGGATTTCTGGGCTCGAAGCTGCCCTTCGCTGCTACAAACGCAAAGGTCCGCTCTGGGCCGCAAGCGCACCCAAAGAAGCCCCCCAAACGCAAAAATCCCCCAA
>NZ_FNPX01000016.1 GCF_900107415.1 Jannaschia faecimaris | reverse complement strand
GCCGGGGTCAGTACAGCGACCGTGGACCGTGTCCTGAACGGCCGCCTGAGTGTGCGGGCCGAGACCGCGCGCAAGGTTCAGGACGCCGCGCGGATGATCGGGTTTCACGCGGCCGACCTGATCGCGCGTCGTGTTGGCGCGGATTTGTCGAACCTCACGTTAGGCGTGATCCTGGGTCATCCGCGCCACGCCTTTGCGCAGGCGGTGAAACACGCGATGGAAGGGGCGGCCCGTCGCGTCGACGGTGTGGTCGGAAAGGCCGTCGTCACCTTCGCCGACGAGTCGGACCCCCCGACCTATGCGGGTTTGCTCGACGATATGGCGGGCCGGGTCGATGCGGTCGCGGCCATCGCGGTCGACCATCCGGATGTGACCGCCGCAGTCGAGCGGCTTGCGCGGTTGGGCGTTCCCTGCTTCGCGATGTGCAACGACTTCGCACAGGGCATCCGCCACAGCTATATCGGCCTTGATAATCTCAGGGTCGGACGGATGGCGGCGCATATGCTTGCAACCGCGGGCCGTCGGTCGGGGCCGCTGTCGCTTTTTGTCGGGGGGCACCGCTGGAACGGGCACGACCTGCGGGAGACCGGGTTTCGCAGCTATATCCGGCAACATGCGCCCGAGGTCGCAATCATGGATACGATGATCAATCACGAGACGCGACAGGGGACGTATGACGCGACATGTGACCTTCTGGACCGGGTGCCGGATCTGCGCGGTCTCTACTGCGCTGGTGGCGGAATGGAAGGCGCGATCGCCGCGCTGCGGGAGCGACGTGCCCCCCGCGAGGTCGCGTTGGTGGTGAACGAGTTGACCGAGGACAGTCGTCGTGCGCTGGCTGATCGGTATGTCGAGATGGTGATTTCGACACCGCTGGACAGTGTGTGCGACAAGGTGTTCGCCTTGGCGCGCGGGGACGGTAGAGCAGGGGTCGGCGGCGGGGCCGGGCAGTACTTCCTGCGGCCTGATCTGTATCTTCCGGAGTCGATCTGACTGATTGCACTTCTGATAGAAAATGATCAATCGCATCATGAATGATGGGATCATTGGTGAACCATTGACCGAACATTAGGATGTCCCGCACACTCCGTGCACGCGGTGGAGGACCGCGAGGGAGTTCCGATGGTGCAGTTCGCGCTCAACCACATGAGTGTTGCGCGGGTGGGGTACGAAGCCCTGCTCGACATTGCTGCGCGCACGGGCTGCGTCGGGGTGGAAGTCCGGACCGATCTGACGGCTCCGCTGTTCGATGGCTTGCCCGCCGGTGAGGCCGGGGGCATGGCGCGCGATGCGGGTCTGCGTCTTTTGGCCGTGGCTGAAGTCAGCCGGTTCGATGACTGGACCCCGGCGCGGGAGGCGGAAGCACGGGCGTTGATCGAGATCGCGCATCAGGCGGGGGCGGAATCAGTCGCGTTGATTCCGGCCTGTGGCGGCACCCGCGTCCCTGAAGGTGGGTTGGACTCTGCCATCCGGGCGCTGGCCCCGATGTTGGCGGACCATGGATTGATCGGTCTGATCGAACCGCTGGGGTTTGGAGTGGCATCGCTTCGCTGCAAATCGGATGCGCTGGCAGCCATCGACGCGGCCGGGGCAGGGGAGTGGTTCCGGGTCATCCACGATACGTTCCACCATTACCTGGCGGGTGAAGCAGCGTATTTCGCGGACCGCACGGGTCTGGTGCATATTTCAGGCGTGACCGACCGGGGGGCTGTCGACACGTTGACCGATGCGCATCGTGGCCTCGTCGACGGTGGGGATCGCCTTGGAAACGTGGAGCAAATCGTGGCCCTTACGGCGGCGGGGTACGTCGGACCGTTTTCGGTCGAAGCCTTCGCACCCGAAACCCACGCCCTGACCAACCCGGTCGCAGCATTGATTGAGACATTCGAATTCATCCGGTCGCGTGCAACGGCGGAGGCCGCCTGAGACCGACGGACGATGCCCCGCCGCGCGGGGTCCGGCAAAAGAAAACGGGCGCGCCGGACGCCTGATAGGGAGAGAGAAACATGAAAAAGACACTGCTTGCGGCCGGCCTTGTCGGCCTGATGTCCACCACCGCCATGGCCCAGTCCATCGGTGTGTCGATGGCCCGCTTTGACGACAACTTCCTGACCACCCTGCGGACCGGTATGGAGGAGCACGCCGCGACGCTGGACGGTATTGAAATCCAGGTCGAGGATGCGCAGGACGACGTTGCCGCCCAATTGGACCAGATCAACAACTTCATCGCATCGGGCGTGGATGCGATCGTTGTGAACGCGGTCGATACCAACGCGGTCGACGCGATGTCGAAGGCCGCCGAGGATGCAGGCGTGCCATTGGTCTATGTGAACCGGGAGCCGGCCAACGTCGACAGCCTGCCGGACAACCAGGCGTTCGTCGCCTCCAACGAGATCGAGTCCGGCACGCTGGCCGCCTTCGAGGCCTGCAAGATGCTGCGCGCCATGGGCTATGCCGGCGGGGCCACGGGTTACATGCTGATGGGTCAGCTGTCGAACCAGGCCGCCGTCCAGCGCTCCAAGGATGTTGAGGATGTCATCGGCATGGACATGTGCAACTTCATCTCGCTGATCGACAAGCAGACCGCCAACTGGTCGCGTGACGAAGCATCGGACCTGATGACCAACTTCATCTCGGCGGGGGACGAGTTCCAGGTGGTCTTCGCCAACAACGACGAGATGGCGCTTGGCGCGATTCAGGCGCTGAAAGCCGCGGATTTCGACATGGCCGACGTTGTGGTCGTGGGTGTCGATGCGACGCAGGACGCTTTGCAGGCGCTGCAGGCGGGTGATCTGGACGCGACCGTGTTCCAGGATGCCGCCGGTCAGGGGGCCGGTGCGATCGACGCCGCAATCGCGCTCGCCAATGGCGAGGATGTGGACCAGAAAGTCTACATCCCGTTCCAGTTGGTGACCGAGGCGAACGTCGCCGACTTCACGTCCAAAAACTGATCCGACAGCGGGCCGGGGCATCCGCCCCGGCCCGACCACCCAACATGGAGGAGCGACCAAGATGGCCGATACGTCCCATGGCACCGGGGGCCTGACTTTTGATCCGAAGAAGCGATCCTGGCCCAACGAGGCCAACGTTTTCATCGCGTTGATCCTGATCGTGCTGATCTTCGAAGGCCTGGGAATGGTCTTCCGCGATCAGTCATTCCTGTTCGACTTCAACACCGCGCGCGACGATTCCGTTCTGAACATCGCGCGGATCAAGATCATCATCCTGCAGGTCTCGATCATCGGGATCATCGCCCTCGGCGCAACGCAGGTGATCGTCTCTGGTGGTATCGACCTGTCGGCCGGATCGGTGGTCGGCCTGACCGCGATGGTCACGATGTCTTTCGCGCAGACTGGAATGGTCAACGGCAATCCCAATCCCAAAAGCCTGTTTGGCCCGGCGTGGATGGACCTTCCGGTTCTCGTTCCGGTGTTCTTCGGCCTCTTGGTGGGGACCTGCGCGGGCATAATCAACGGCTTGCTGATCGCTTATACCCGCATTCCGCCCTTCATTGCGACGCTGGGCATGATGGTCGCGGCACGCGGTGGGGCGCAGTGGTGGTCGCGTGGTCAGCCCGTGTCCTTTCCAACGGACAGCTTCGCGGCCATCGGTGACGGCATGGCCCCGGTCTTCTGGTTTGTCGGGCTTGCGATCCTGTTCCACCTGATCCTGAAATACACGGTCTACGGCAAGCATACCTATGCCATCGGATCGAACGAGGATGCAGCGCGGATGTCGGGTATCAAGGTCGCCCGGCACAAGACGCTGGTCTATGCCATCGCAGGCGCACTTGCGGGGTTCTCGGCCATCGTTCTGGCCTCCAAGAATTTGACCGCGCAGACGGGCATGGGCCTGATGTACGAATTGGATGCGATCGCCATGGCGGTGATCGGGGGTGTGTCGCTTTCGGGCGGACGCGGGTCGATCATCGGCACCATGATCGGGGCGCTGATCTTCGGGGTCATCATCTCGGGGTTCACGTTCCTGCGGCTCGACGCTTACTACCAGGAAATGGTGAAGGGCGTGATTATCGTCGGGGCTGTCGTGCTCGACCAATGGCGCCAGCAACGCGCCGCGCTGAGGGGATAGGCACATGTCGGATATCGTTCTGGAGACCCACGGTCTTACCAAGCACTACGGCGGGGTTCATGCCCTGACCGAGGCCAACTTCGAGCTGTATGCGGGGGAACATGTCGCCATCATGGGCGACAACGGTGCCGGCAAATCCACCTTCGTGCGGCAACTGACCGGGGTGGAGGTGCCGACGCGTGGCAAGTTGATCTTTGACGGGAAGGAGCGGCATTTCGAAAACCCGATGGATGCACGGGATGCCGGCATCGAGACGGTGTTCCAGACGCTGGCGCTGGCCGACGATTTGAACGTGCCCGACAATCTGTTCCTGGGACGCGAAATACTGAAGTTCAAGCTGGGGCCGTTCTCCATCCTTGACTACAAGGCCATGCGCGAGGCGACGATGGCGGGCCTGGAAAAGACCGCCGTGAAGATCCCGAACATCAACAATACCATCCGGCACATGTCGGGCGGTCAACGGCAATGCGTCGCGATTGCGCGCACCGCTACGTTCCACTCCAAGCTCACCATCATGGACGAACCGACGGCCGCGCTTGGCGTGCAGGAAACCGCGCAGGTTGAGAACATCGTGCGCACCCTCAAGGAAGCGGGCGAGCCGCTGATCCTGATCTCGCACAACATGCGGCAGGTCATGGATCTCTGCGACCGGATCGTCGTGTTCCGCCGTGGTCGGATCGTGGCGAACCTGCGTAAGGAAGAGACTGACGGACAGGACGTCGTGGCCTATATCACCGGGGCCAAGACGCAGCCCGAATACGATTTCGAATCCTCCTGAGAGGCGCACCATGACAGTACGATTTGCCGTTCTCGGCGCGGGCCGGATCGGTCAGGTTCACGCGAAGGCCATCGCATCCGTTCCGGGGGCGACGCTGATCGCGGTGACCGACGCGGTGGAGGCGGCGGCGCAGGCGGTTGCCGAGAAACACGGCTGCGACCTGCGCACGATGGAGACGATTGCCGGGGCGGCGGACGTGGACGCCGTTGTCATCTGCACGCCCACCGATACGCACGCCGACCTGATCGAACGGTTCACCGGCGCGGGCAAGGCGGTGTTCTGCGAAAAGCCAATCGACCTGGATCTTGCGCGGGTGAAAACCTGTCTGGAGGTCGTGCGCGGCAACGGCGGTAAGTTGATGGTCGGGTTTCAACGCCGGTTCGACCCGGATTTTCTCGCGCTGAAGGCGGCGATCGACGCTGGGGCCATCGGCGAGGTGGAAATGGTGACGTTGACGTCGCGCGACCCCGGCGCTCCGCCCATCGCCTATATCGAGCGGTCGGGTGGCATCTTCCGCGACATGACGATCCATGATTTCGACGTGGCCCGATGGCTGCTGGACGAGGAGCCAACGCATGTCTTTGCCGCCGCCAGCAACCTGGTCGATCCTGCAATCGGTGCGGCTGGCGATTGGGACACGGCGAATATCATCCTGACCACCGCGTCCGGCAAGCAGGCGACAATCAACAACACGCGCCGGGCAACCTACGGCTATGACCAGCGGATCGAAGTGCATGGCTCCGGCGGATCGGCCAGCGCGGACAACCACCGTATCAACCGGGTCGAAATCGCGACGGCCGACGGCTACACCCGCGCGCCTTTGCAGGACTTCTTCATGTCCCGCTATGCCGTGGCCTATGCCGCCGAAATCGCCGCTTTCGTTGCCGCTCTGGCCGACGGGACCGAGATGCCCACGACGGGCAAGGACGGGTTGCGCGCGCTGGCGCTGGCGGATGCGGCGGTGCGCTCGGTGGCCGAAGGGCGGGCCGTGGCCGTGTCCGAGGTGTTGTGATGGCAAGGGGTCGCGGGTTTCTTGATGTCCAGACGCCGTTCTTCTACCCGATGTGGCGGCGTGTCGTGGCGGTCGTCGTCCTGACCATTTGGACCCTGTTCGAGGTGTCGAACGGGCAGGTGTTCTGGTCGATCCTGTTCGGGGCGTCGGGGGCGTACCTGGCGTGGCAGTTCTTCTTCGTCTGGAATCCCGACGGCGAAGGCGACTAAAGCCGGGCCTTTGCCATCATCATGTGCACGCCCTTTTCGCGGTTCACGGTCTGGGTGACGCGCAGATCACCCGCCAGCGAGCAGAGCATATAGGCCTCCTCCCGCGTGATTCCGGCCTTGTCAGACACCAAAGCGATCATATTGCGAGTCGCGACCCGCGCGCATTCGTCCAGATCCGGGTCTGTTGCCAGCGTGATCCAGTGCGTCGGCGTTTCTGCCAGAAGAACCGGGGCCATATCGTCGCGCAGGGTCAGGCGAAAGCGACCCTCCAGCGCGGTTTCGATGGCGGTGACGTTGACCTCCCCGTCGCCCTGCGCGCCGTGGCCGTCGCCAACACTGAACAGGGCACCTTCGGCATGGATCGGAATGTAGAGCGTCGTGCCGGCCACCAATTCCTTGCAATCAAGGTTGCCGCCGTGGGCGCGCGGCTCGATGGTCGAAATGCGGCCCCATACCGGGGGCGGTGCGACGCCCATCACGCCGAAGAATGGGGCCAGCGGCAGGTCGAGGCCCCACGGCATTCGCGCGGTCATTGCGTCCAGGTCCAGTGGAATGTTGACGTGCGTTGTTTCATGGAAATCCATCGGCAGCGTGCCGGCCAGCGGGCGGATGAAGTTGTATCCCCAGTCTTGCCGCAGGGTGACGTCGAGGATGTCGATCTGGAGAACCTGCCCCGGTCTTGCGCCCCGGACGGCAACGGGTCCGGTCAGGATGTGACCGGGCACGCTCGGTACGCCCGCCGCGTGGATGGCCAGCAGCTCGGGCGGCACGTGGAAGGTTCCCTCTTCATGACCGGGCGGCAAGGCGTTCGGCCCGCCGGACACGGTTCGGATCGTGATTTCCTCACCGCTCCCCACCTCGGTCACCGGGGGCAGGGCGGCATCGAAGAACCCCCAATGGACCGTTTTGGGGCTGGCATCGACGATCATGCCGGAAGTCTCTGTTCCGCCAGTTCGACCCACCACGAGCATCCAACCGGAATGATCTCGTCGTTGAAATCGTATTCTGGGTGATGCAGCCCGGCGCTCGGCCCGTTGCCGACCTGGATATAGGCACCGGGGCAGGCTTGGAGCATGTAGGCGAAATCCTCCCCCCCGGTGGTGCGCGGTGCCTCGGTGTTCACGTTGCCGGCCACCGCGCGGGCGGCGGCGGCGGCATGGTCCGTCTCGCTATCGTGGTTGACCATGACCGGGTAGGGAGCGTCTTCGAAGCTCAACTCGGCGGTGGCACCATATGCGGCGGCGGTGGCGTCGATGATGCGGTGGATGTCGGCGATGCATTTTTCGCGGGTGGGGCCGTCGAAGCTGCGGATTGTACCGCGCAGGGTGGCCGCCTCCGGGATCACGTTGAAGGCGTCGCTGTCGGTTCTGAATGCGGTGACTGACACGACCAGCGGCTGCTGCGGGTCCGTGTTGCGGCTGACGACGGATTGCAGGGCCATGACGATAGCGCTGGCCGTCAGGGTGGTGTCGACGGTGTTGTTCGGTCGCGCGGCATGGCCGCCCCGTCCGCGCACCTCGATGCGGAAGCTGTCGACGGCTGCATAAAAAGCACCTGCCCGGATTGCGAATTCGCCGGCTGGAAGCAGCGGCGAGTTGTGCATGCCATAGATCTCCTCGATGCCGAAGCGGGAGATCAGACCGTCCTGCACCATGGCCTCGGCCCCGGCCCCGCCCTCCTCTGCTGGCTGAAAGACGACGGCGACGGTGCCCGAGAAATTGCGCGTCTCGGCCAGGTATTGCGCCGCCCCTAAAAGCATCGCGGTGTGTCCATCATGGCCGCAGGCGTGCATCTTGCCTGGCACCTTGCTGGCGTGGGCGGCCCCCGTCGCTTCCAAGATCGGGAGGGCATCCATATCGGCGCGCAGACCAATGGTTTTACCTGGTTTAGTGCCCTTTATCAGACCCACGACGCCGGTGCGCCCGACACCTTCGACCACGTCGTCGCAGCCGAAGGCCCGCAGCTTCTCGGCCACGATGCCGGCGGTGCGGTGCACGTCGTATCGCAGCTCCGGGTTTTCGTGCAGATCGCGCCGCCAAGCGGTGATTTCGGGCAAGAGCTCAGCAAAGCGGTTGCGGACGGGCATGTCAAATCTCCGGTCGGGCGTGGTGGGCGTTGAAGTTGGCAGCGTTCACTCCCCAGCCTCGCGCATGCCGTGGGTGAATTCCACCTGAAGGGCAGCAAACCGGGCCGAGAGGTGGTCATACATCGCCTGCCGCGCGGCCGCCGGATTGCGGGCGGCGATTGCTTCGATCAGGACTTCATGCTCGCTTTGCGGCACCGTAATGGACGAGCGACTGCGAGCGCGAGCCCGCACCTGAACCCAATCGGGGTTGGAGCGGATGCGGTCCAGCAAGGCGAACGCCGTCAGTAAGGGCCTGTTGCGCGCGCACTGGGCGATCAGGCGGTGCAGCGCACCGTCCCAGAGTTCGATCGTCTGCGCGTCGGCGGAAACCTGTCGCGTCGCCAGCGTTCGCAGCCGCATGATCTCCTCGTCGGTCATCCGTGTGGCGCAGAGCGCGGCCAGCTCCGGCTCGATGCACAGGCGCGCTTCCATTACCTGGATGGGGTCCGTCTCGCCAGCGATGCGCGCGGCCAAGTCGCCGGTCGGATCCTGCGGCTGGCCTGCGAATGTGCCGGAACCCTGCTTGCGCCAGACCAGCCCCTCGATCTCCAACTCGTCCAGAGCCTGACGAACGACGCGGCGGGACGTGTCGAACCGCTCCGCAAGCGCCCGTTCGGTTGGAAGGCGGCCGTCGGCAGGAAGCTCTGCTTCGATCAAGGCCATCAGGCGACGTTTCAGCGATTGGGTCATTGATCCACGGCGTGTGACAAACTGGGCTGGCCGGAAGCTAACCGCCGCGCGTCGGACTCCGCAATGGCCGCATCGATATGCTCGCGGGTGGGGCTGCCGGAAAAGGCGTCGCGCGTTGGAATACCAAGGGTGAAATGCACGTAGCGTTCCTGCGCGACGCGCCACAGACGGTCCAGTTCGCCGAGGGGATCTGCATGGTCGTCGGCGCGCAATGACAGCCAGGGATGGTCCTGGCCCCGGTGAATGGTCAGGCCGGCCGCCTGTCGCCCGCGCTTGTCGCCGCCCGCCGCCTCGCCTGCACGCATGGCCGCGATCAGGCGTTCGACGAAGGGGCCGGTGGAGGCGGCATAGGCGTCGGATGTGGCGTGAATAACCTCGGGTCCCGCCAGCATGTTGCCCGCAACGGAGTGTTCGGAGCGGATAAGGTGCCCGCACCAGTCGACGCATTCGGCCCCGGTGTGGGCGGCGAAGTTACCCGTAGCGTCCATCATGTGCGCCTGTCGGATCGCGCGTCCATCGTCACGTGCGACCAGGTCGGCCAAAACCTGTTCAGCGGATTCGGTTTCCAGCCGCGCGCGCCCCTCGGTGCCCCAGATGGGATTGCAGAATGCCTGCGATGCCACGGCGGTGCGCGCCCCGACATAAGGCACGATCGCGCCGCAGGCAAAGAACTTGGAGGCCACGATCAGGCCGATCTCTTCCCCGTCACGTGCAATCAGACTCCAGGTCATCGCGTCAGCGCCCCACCGCGTAGGCCTGCATCAGGCGCGGCGTTGCAGCGGCGCGCAAAATACCGTCGGGGTCCCGCAACGCAGCGGTGAGGCGCCCGACCGACCAGGGTTCGGCCACGTGAACCGTGTGACCGCGGGTGCGCAGGTCGGCGATGACATCCTTGCCGAAGGACGGCTCCAGCATCATCTCGCCCGGCTTCGCTTCACGCGGATAGAAGCTGCCCTGAAAATGCATTGAATGGAACAGCGGTGCGTCCATGCAGGCCTGAAGCTCCATGTTCCAGTGGACGAAGCGCAGGAACCAGATCAACTGCCATTGATCTTGCTGGTCGCCGCCGGGGGTGCCGAAGACCATGCGGCGGCCGTCGGTGTGGGTAGCGAGCGAGGGCGTGAGCGTCGTGCGCGGGCGGCGACCGGGGGCCAGAGTGGTGGGCAAGCCGTCCTCGAGCCAGAACATCTGCGCGCGTGAGTTGAGGGGAAAGCCCAGGCCGGGCACGACGGGGTTCGATTGCAACCATCCACCCGAAGGCGTCGCCGCGACCATGTTGCCCCAGCGGTCGATGATGTCGAGGTGGACGGTGTCGCCGCGCTTTTCCGTCAGGTGGGCCATCGTGGGTTCCTGCGGTGCGGCGTCGGCGGCCCCGAAGTCACGGGCGGCACGGGCGATGTAGGCGTCGGCCTGATGTTCCAGACCCGGAACGCGACCGGGTCGCTGCTCGGTGCTGGCCTTTGTGCCGATCATCTTGGCGCGCTCAACGTTGTAGTTGTCCGAGAGCAGGTGCTCCATCGGGATTTCAGAGTGCAGCGGGTCGCCGTAATATGCCTCCCGGTCGGCATAGGCGAGCTTCATCGCCTCGATGACCGTGTGTACGAAGTCAGCCCCCATTGGGTCCATCGCGGCCAGATCGTGATGCTTGAGGATGGCGAGTGCCTGAAGCAGGACCGGACCCTGCGACCACGGCCCGGTCTTGTGCACGGTCCAGCCGTGGTACTCATAGGAAAGGGATGGCTCGTAAGTGGCTTCCCAGCCGGCCATATCGGACATGGTCAGCACGCCGCGGTGTTTGCTGCCGGAGACGTCCATGACGTTGGCCTCCTGCAGGTAGGTGTCGATGGCCTCGGCCACGAAGCCTGCGGACCATGCGTTGCGCGCGGCGTCGATCTGCGCGGTGCGCTCGTCGCCTGACATCTCGCCGGCTTCGACCAATTGTTCGTAGGTGCGGGCCAGATCATGGTTTTGAAAGAGAGCGTTCGGTTCGGGGGCCTTGCCGCCCGGGGTCCAGACCTCGGCGCTGCTGGGCCAGTGTTCGGCGAAATACTCCGCCAACCCGGCAATCGTATTCGCCACACGCGGCAGAACGGGGTGACCGTCGCGGGCATATCCGATCGCAGGCTCCAACACCTCGCGCAGGGTCATCGTGCCGTGATCTCGCAGCATCAGCATCCAGCCGTCGAAGGCACCGGGAATGACAGTGGCCAGCAGCCCCGAGCCGGGGATCAGTTCAAGACCCTGCGCCCGATAATGCTCCAGCGTGGCCCCGGCGGGGGCGGGGGCCTGGGCGCAGATCACCTGCACGTCTTCTCCGGCCTTCTGAAAGATGGCGGGCATGTCGCCTGCGGGTCCGTTTAAATGCGGCTCCACGACTTGCAGCGTGATGGCCGTGGCGACGGCGGCGTCGAAGGCGTTTCCGCCACGCTCCAGGATCGACATGCCGACGGCGGAGGCGATCCAGTGGGTCGAAGTGGCGACGCCGAAGGTGCCGCGGATCTCGGGGCGAGTGGTGAAGGTCATTGTGATCCCTTTAGTGTTCGCGGGGGTCGAGGGCGTCGCGCAGACCGTCGCCCAGAAGATTGAAGCCAAGCACCACGAGGAAGATCGAAATGCCGGGCCAGAGCGCCATCCATGGTGCCTGGTTGAGGAAATTCTTGGCCGTGTTCAGCATGGAGCCCCATGACGGCGCCGGGGGTTGTTGCCCCAAGCCCAGAAAGGACAGTGAGGCTTCGGCGATGATGGCGGTCGCAATGGTCAGCGTTGCCTGCACAAGGATCGGCGGCAGCACGTTGGGCAGGATGTAGCGCGACAGGATCAGCCGCGTCGGTAGCCCGATGGCGCGGGCGGAGTCGACATAGTCCTCAACCTTGATGTTGATCACCTGTCCACGCGTCAGGCGGATGAACAACGGCGTGGCAGAGATGCCGATGGCGATCATCGCGTTGGTCAGCGACGGCCCGAGGAAGGCTGCCAACGCGATTGCCAAGATCAGGAACGGCGCGGCCAGAAGCGCCTCGGTACAGCGGGAAATCACCGCGTCTGTCCAGCCGCCGAAATAGCCTGCGAGGATGCCCAGCGGCACGCCCACGGCAACGGCGATGCCGACCGAGATCACACCCGCCAGCAAGGACGCCTGCGCGCCCCAGATCATGCGCGACAGGACATCGCGCCCAATCTCGTCCGTGCCCATCCAATGCGCGGCGGACGGAGCCTTGCGCACCGCGCCCCAGTCGGTCGCCGCCGGATCGGGAATCGGTAGGATCGGGGCCAGCAAGGCGATGCCGATGAAGAAAACGACGAGGATGCCGCCCAGCATTGCCGACTTGTGGCTGCGGAACTTCTTCCAGACCCGGTTTTCGGATTTCGGGAGGTCCGCGGCCGGTGCGGCGGAGGCGTTGGTATCTGCGGCAACCATCAGGCGCTCCTCAGACGGGGGTTCAGCAGGAAATAGGCCATGTCAGCCAACAGGTTCATCACGATGAAGCCGACGGCGGTCACCAGCACGATGCCCTGCACCACGGCGTAATCGCGGTTGAACACCGCATCGACGACCAGCTTGCCAAAGCCGGGGATGGTGAAGATCTGCTCGGTCAGGACGGCCCCGGCAATGAGTTCCCCGAACAGCAGCGCGGTCAACGTCACAATGGGTGTAAGCGCGTTGCGGAACGCGTGCTTCAGAACCACTTTGCGCTCCGACAGGCCCTTGGCGCGGGCGGTCCGCACGTAATCCGATGTCAGCACACCCAGCATGGCCGACCGCGTGTGTCGCATCAGTGTCGCGGCAAGCGCCGTTCCCAGGACAAAGGCCGGCATCAGCATCGTCTTGATCGACAGCCAGAAATCTTCGCCCGGCGGGACGTAGCCCGAAGCGGGAAGCAATTGCCATTTCACCGACACCAGCAGGATCAGCATGATGCCGAGCCAGAAGTTCGGAATCGACAGACCGGAAAGCGCGACGATGTTGGCGACGTAGTCGGTGATGGTCCCTTTACGGTAGGCCGAGAGGATCCCTGCCGGAATGCCGATCACGACCGCGAAGATAAGCGACATGAGCGCCAGCTGGATCGTCACCGGCAACTTCTGCGCAATGAGTTCGGTCACGGGCTGGTTGGTCCGGAACGAGGTGCCCAGATCGCCCTGCAACGCGTTGCCGATCCAGGTCAGGTATTGCACGGGAATTGGATCGTTCAGGCGATACTTCTCGCGTAGGAATTCCAGCACCTCGGGGTCGCGCTCCTCGCCCGCCAGAACCAGCAGTGGATCGCCGGGCAGCAGTTTCTGCAACGCGAAGACGAAGACCGAGATCAGCAGGATCGTCGGGATCGCGATGGCGAGGCGGCGCAGGAAGAACGAGAGCATCGGGTGCCCCTTGCGTGGGTAAAGGATTGGGGTGGCCCGCCCCGACCCCGGCAAGAGGAGGCGTGGGGCAGGCCTGGGGTCAGGTCACTCGCTAAGCGACACACCTTCGAGGCGGATCATGCCGTCGGGATAGGGGGTGAACCCTTCGATCCCTGCGTCGAGGGCGGTGATCCAGCTCTGGTGATACAGGTACACCAGCGGCGATTCGACGATCAGTACATCGCGGGCGGCGTCATACTGTTCTTTCCGCGATGCGGTGTCGGCCTGCGAGCGTGCCGCATTCAGCGCCTCGTCCACGGCGGGATCCGAGAACCCGCTGTCGTTGATACCGCCGTCCGTGGTCACGAACTGGTGGATGTTGCCGTCGGGATCGACGCGGCCCGACCAACCGATCTGGCTGGCCTGGTAGTCGCCTGCCGACTGATCGGACAGAAGCGTCGCGAACTCCTTGGACACGATCTCGATGTTGATGCCGGCCTCGGCCGTCATCGCCTGCACCACCTGCATCAGCTGGAGCGGTATGGTGGTATTGGGAACCTGCACGACAAGGTCGATGCCGTCGGGATAGCCCGCTTCGGCCAACAGGGCCTTGGACTTCTCGATGTCGCGGGCTTCGACCGGGTAATCGGCGTCATACCAGGGTGATGTCGGCGGGAACGGTTGGTTGCCCGGCGCATAGGCTCCTTCAAAGACGACCTGGTTGATGGCCTCGCGGTCGATGGCATAGCTGAAGGCCTGACGCAGGCGTGCGTCATTGCCCCACGGCGTGTCCCCCCGCTCGCCGTTACCGACGTTGAAGGTGATGCCCTGGTAGCCCAGCGACACGGCCGAGACGACGTTGATACCTTCGTCCGCATTGGCCTGTGCCAGATCGGTGGGTGCGAGACGCTCCAGGATATGGATGTCTCCCGATTGCAGGTTGGCCAGACGCACGGTCGTGTCCGGGATCGGCAGGAAGGTGACGCTGTCGAAATTGATCGCGTCGGCGTTCCAGTAATCGTCAAATTTGTTCAGGACGATCCGGTCCTGGGCCACGCGCTCCCCGAAGGAGAAGGGGCCGGAGCAGACTGGCTCCAACCCGAAGTCGATGCCCTTTTCGGCGGCGGCGGTGGGCGACATCATCATGCCGGCGCGGTCGGCCAGTTGCGCCATGACAGTCGCGTCCGGGCCCGTCAGGTTCAGCGTGAGGGTGTAATCGCCGGTCACGTCGACAGAAGCGATGGACGATAGCTCCGACTTGCGGCGGCTTTCTTCCAGCGTCTGCGAACGCTCGATATTGTCGGCCACGGCCTGCGCGTTGAAGGCGGTACCATCGTGGAAGACGACGCCTTCGCGCACGGTCATGTCGATGGACATGCCATCTTCGGCGACCGTCCATTCGGTCGCAAGCTGTGGGATGATTTCAAGGTCGGGCGTGATGTCGACCAGCTTGTCACACAGGGATGCATAGACGATGCGGCCCACGAAGGTGCGCGACTGGTCCGGGTCGAGGATGTCGGCGTCGGACTGCAACGCGATGCGCAGGTCCTGGGCCATGGCACCGGTCGCCATAAGGACGAGTGCAGCAGTTGTGAGGGTCAGATGTTTCATTTGGTTTCCTCTCTGTCAGGGGTCTTGGATGCGACGGGGATGATCTGGGTCCCCTCCGTCGCCTTGGCATATAGCTCCAGCCGCGCTTCGGTGGCGGGGCTTCGGCTGCGGGGGGTAGTCTTCCGGCGGGCCACTGCGATGTCCTGCCAATGGTGACAGGCGGTCATGTGGCCATCGGGTGTTTCTTCGGGCGCGGGCACCTTGGTGCGGCACAGCTCGGTCGCGTGCGGGCAGCGTGTGTGGAATGCGCAACCGGGCGGCGGGGCCGAGGGGCTGGGCATCTCCCCCTCGATCCGCGCGCGCGATGCGCCTCCCTGGTCGTCCAGATCCGGGATCGCGTCGAGCAGGGCGCGCGTGTAGGGGTGGCGCGGATTTTCGAACAGATCGTCCGCCGTGCCCTGTTCCACGATCTTGCCGAGATACATCACCGCCACGCGGTCCGACATGTGCCGGATGACGGCGAGGTCGTGCGCGATCAGGATCAAGGTGAGGCCAAGGTCGCGCCCCAGATCGCCCAGCAGGTTCACCACCTGAGCCTGCACCGACACATCGAGCGCCGAGACCGGCTCGTCCCCGATGATAAGCCGCGGACCCGAGGCCAGCGCGCGGGCGATGCCGATCCGCTGCCGCTGCCCGCCCGAAAATTCGTGCGGATAGCGGTCGGCATGTTCGGGGCGCAGGCCGACCTGGGCCAGCAACTCCGACACCTTGGCGCGACGCTCGCCCTTGGTGAGTTCAGGCGCGTGGACTTCCAGCGGTTCCCCGACCAGCCTGCCGACCGACATGCGCGGATTGAGCGAGGAAAAGGGGTCCTGAAAGATGAACTGCACATCACGGCGGAGGGCGGACAGGGCCGTTCCCTGCGCGCCGGTGACCTGCTTGCCGTCGAACATCACGTCACCGCTTGTCGTGTCCAGCAGGCGCATGAGCACGCGGGCCAACGTGGACTTGCCGCAGCCCGACTCGCCCACGATGGCAAAGGTCTCGCCCGGCGTGATCGATAGAGAAACGCCGTCAACGGCCTTTACGAGACCCTTTTTCTGGAACAGGCCACCGCCGGTGGGGAAATGCTTGGTGACGTTCTGCGCTTCCAGGATCGGTTTCATCCCGCCACCCTCAGGTTCTGTTCCAGCGGTGCGAAGTGGCACGCGACGCCGTGGCCCGCCTCCACATCGGCCAACGCTGGACGGGTTGCGCAGATAGGCGCGGCGAACGCGCATCGCGTCCGGAAACGGCACCCTTCGGGCATCGTGTCGATGGTGGGCACCGTGCCCTCGATCGTGGTCAGGCGCGCGCGGGGGCCGGACAGGCGGGGAACCGAAGCCATAAGCCCGATGGTGTAGGGGTGCTGCGGGTCCTCGAACACCTCGGCCACGGAGCCACGTTCGACCATCTGGCCTCCGTACATGACGGCGACGGTGTCGGCGACCTCGGCCACCACGCCCAAGTCGTGCGTGATCATGATCGTGCCCATGCCGGTGTCGCGCTGGAGGTCGCGTATCAGTTCCAGAATCTGCGCCTGGATGGTCACGTCGAGCGCGGTCGTCGGCTCATCCGCGATCAGGAGCTTGGGGTCGTTGGCCAAAGCCATCGCGATCATGACGCGCTGTCTCTGACCACCTGACAATTGGTGCGGGTATTGATCCAGTCGTTGTTCGGGCGACGGCAGGCCGACCCGGCGCAGCATCTCCAACGCGCGGGCGCGGCCTTCGGATCGGCTACAGCCCTTGTGCCGTTCTACTGATTCCGCGATCTGTTCGCCAATCCGAAAGGCCGGATTGAGAGAGGTCATCGGCTCTTGAAAAATCATCGCCATATCGCCGCCGCGCATTTCTGCGGGGATGCGTTCGTGGGTCATGTCGACGTTTTTGCCGTCAAAAGACATTGATCCGGATGGTATTCTTGCTGCGTCCTGTGGCAGCAGCCCCATCAAAGCCATCGCGGTCACGCTTTTGCCGCAGCCCGACTCGCCAACGATGCAGAGGATTTCCCCGGAAGAAACTGTCAGGCCCACATTCTCGACGACGCAGGCCGACTGGCCTTTGAATCTCAGGCTGAAATCGCGCAGCGACAGGAGCGGGTCGGACTCGGACAGGGGGATACCCTCACAGTTTTATGAACCAATTATGTATTGGTCCAATCATTCGACAGCGGGAGTCAACCTAAAATCGTCACTCTGTTTGGTGGACACCGCTGTTCGCTCCTGAGTGGTCGAAATGGCCTAAATTTTAGGCAGTCACTCGCCGCGGTCAGGTCGCGACCTGTCTGTCGATGAAAGGGCGCAGCTGATCCCGGATTCGCGCGGCGTCTTCTTCGTGCGCCAGATGGCCAAGGCCGCCCAACTCGACATGGGCTGCGTTGGGCATCCGCCTGGCCATACGTTCCGACGTGCTGGATGGCACGGCCTTGTCGTTCGCACCGGTCAGGAATAGGACCTCGGCCGTAAGCCGAGGCAAACGCGACAGCAAACCGTCCAGCCTCCATTGCGCCATCATTGACAGCGTGCCTGCGACGTGTGCGCGGTTGCCGATCAGCCTGCGGTAATAGGTCAGGTCTTCAGATGGCAGGGTCGAACCGGTGCCCGCAATCAATCGCTCGACCGAGCCGGGCCGACTCGCATTGGCCGTGAAGATATCGGCAACGAACGGCAGCGCGGCAAGGACCTTGGCCATCAGTGGAAACAGCACCCCGGCCACGCCGGAGAAGTTGCTGATCGCACCGTTGATGCTGACGATGCGATCACAGCGCCCCATCTCGGCCAGGCGCAAAGCTAGCGCGGCCCCGGCGGAATGGCCGATGATCGCGACGGGGTGCCAGTCTTCGGCGTCCATGAGTGCGGCGATGTCCTCGGCCATCGGGTCCAGCCCAAAGCGTCGTTGCGCGCCGGGACGGGTGAAACCCTGGCCGGGTAGATCGAACATGGCGACGCGGTTGGTCTGAGTCAGAAGGGGAAAGAGGTGCCTGAAACTCTGTGTACCGCCGCCCGCGCCGTGAATCAGAAGCAACAGCGGGCCCTCGCCCGCCTCCTGTACGTGCCATTCATGCGGCCCCGCGCGGGTGAAATGCGAGCATGTGGCGAAAGGCCAATCCTGCGGCACAGTCCCCACCTCAGGATCCGAGCGCCGCACCGACCGCCTGTGAAAGACGCTGCGCATCGGCGCGGGGCAGGGGGATATAAGGCGCATTCAGGATCTGCGCGAGCCGTTTAAGTGCGGGCTCCGGGCGGTTGCCCGTATCAATGATAAGCGCGTCCAGTCCCCGCAGTCCCCGCGCGGTGCGCTCCACGTCTGCGGCGGCAAGCTTGCGATCACGCGATCCGTCCAGCGCGATGTTGCCGCGCCCGTCGGTCAAAAGGACAAGCGTCGGCGTCAGGCCCTTGCGCGCGGCCATCTGCGCGACGTTTTGCGCCTCGATCAATCCATGTGCCAGCGGTGTGCCGCCCCCACCGGGCAGCGCGGCAAGCCGCCGTTTCGTCTGCACCAGCGAGCGGGTGGGCGAAAGCAAAAGATCCGCCCCTTCGCCTCTAAAGGCTACAAGGGCGACGTGATCGCGACGTGAATACGCTTCGGTCAGCAGTAGCTCGACGGCACCCTTCGCCTCGGCCAGACGGGCGAGGGCGGCGGATCCGGAAGCATCCACCGTAAAGATCAGCAGGCGGTCCGACTTTTCCTCGTAGCGCTTGTGCCGCAGGTCTGACTTGCGCAGGATCGGGCCATGTCGATCCGGTTCGGCCTGTTTGCGGATCGTCTGCCAGGGTGCTGCCGCGCGCAGGGTTGCGATCAGGTCGACGCGGCCCTGTGCCTGCGCCGTTCCGCGCGGGGCGAGGGGACGACCCCGGCGGTTACCCTGACGTTTCGCGCCCGAGCCGCTGCCCTTGGCGCGGCGTCCGGCCTTCTGCGCCAGCTGGGCCAACAGATCCGGCGGCAGGGCCGCGCGTACAGCGTCCAGCAAGATGTCTTGCGGAATTTGAGTCAGGTCGGTTTTCTCGTCCTGCTGTTCGGGGGCGTCTGGTTTCTCGGCCTGCTCGGGCGCGGGCGGCTCGGGGATCTGTGTGGCGCGCGGGGCCAGAACCAGTTCGGCGGCAAGCGTCGCATCTTCGAGCATCACGGTTGCGCGCCCGTCCAGCGCGGCGATCCCGCGTGCCGCACGCAGCGCCAGAAGTGGGCCCCGCAGGTCGTGGATGCCCAGCGTTGCCGTAAGCGTGACGATCTGATCGGTGATCTCATCGGGAACGTTGACGGAGGCCGGGGCGGTGGCGCGCGCCGTCCATGGCTCCTCGCTGTCGGGGCGATCATTCAGCGTCAACCAGAACGCGCAGCGCGCGGCGAGGGGCGTCGGAATGGCCTCCTCCTCAATTCCCTCGTCGATCGCGATGAGGATGGCGCGTTCACTGTCCACATGCGCGGCGAGGCGTGTCGCAAGAAAGGACGTTGCACGTTCTGCCATCGGTAGGCGCAGCGGACCTGGCCGGTCCAGCACGCCCGCCGTGCGTCGCAGCGAGCCGGCGGCGAGGGATGCCGCCACGTCCAGCCCGCCTTCCAGTGCTTCGGGTCCCATAGTCGGGTGCAGTTTCGGTCCCGGACCCAAGGCGCGGTCGCACAGGTTCAGCGCGGCCGTCTGCGCCGGTCCCGCGCGTGCACGCAGGACGAGACCGCCAAGCCCGGTGTCGGCGCGGAGCAGCGCCAGGATCAGTGGCAGGTGGCTCACGCGCCCAGAACGTCCTCGACGACGCGGGCCACGCGGCTGCCGGATCCGGCATCGTCCAGCGGATCACGCCGCAAGCGGTGACGCAGGGCCAAGGGGGCCGCGGCGCGGATATGCTTGCGCGTCAGGGCAGTGTCGTCGCGGAAAGCCGCGAAGGCGCGCGCGGCGCGCAGCAGGACCAGTTCGCCGCGCAGCCCATCGGATCCGAGTTTCAGGCAGAGTTCGGCAATATCGCGCAGGGCGCTTTCAGGGGTGGTCAGCTTGGTCAGCGCGCCGCGCGCGATGATGATGCGGTCGCGCAGCGCGGCATCCTCGGCCTGCCAACGCAGCATGAAGGCTTCGTAATCGGTTTCGTAGGCGTCACGCCGCTTGATCACCTCGATTCGCGACTCCACGTCCGGCGGAGAGGCAACATCGACCGACAGCCCGAACCGGTCGAGCAGTTGCGGCCTCAGCTCTCCCTCCTCGGGGTTACCCGAGCCGACGAGGACGAAGCGGGCGGCGTGGCGGATCGAAAGTCCTTCCCGCTCCACCACGTTTTCCCCGGACTGAGCCACATCGAGCAGCAGGTCGACGATGTGATCCTCCAGCAGGTTCACTTCGTCTATGTAAAGATACCCTCGGTTCGCTGCGGCCAGCAAACCTGGCTGAAACGCCTTTTCCCCGCGTGTCAGGGCCTTTTCGATGTCGAGCGCCCCGGTCACACGATCTTCCGACGCGCCCAGCGGCAGGTCGATCACGGGGGTCGGGATATCGTGCATCTTGCCGGTGCAACCCTCCGCCCAGTCGGGGCTGTCGGCGGGCCTTGCGGAATTCACTGGGCATCCCTGAACGGCCGTGATCGGGGGCAGCAGAGCGGCCAGCGCGCGAACGGCGGTCGACTTGCCGGTGCCGCGGTCGCCGAACACCAGAACGCCGCCGATTGTCGGGTCAATCGCGGTCAGCACCATCGCCGTTTTCATATCGTCCTGGCCCACGATGGCCGAGAAAGGGAAGGGGTGTTTCATGCGGCCTCCGATTGCCGTGTATCCGTCAGGGGCGATCTGCCGCCCCAACTGCCTTGGTCCCCCAGAAGGGTGAATCGGGCGTAGAGTTCTTCGCGGAACCACCCTTCTTCGCGCACGGCGCGGATGGCCTCTGCGTGGGGTCCGGTCCGGGCGAAATTCGCCATCGCGGCGGCGTCCGGCCAGATCGAAAAGGTGACCTGATGCAGCCAGGGCACCTCGCCGATGCCGATCTTGAACATCACGTTCGGGTCTGTGCCGATAACGCGGGAGATGTCGGGCACCCGCCCCCAGAACCGTGACAAAATCGCAGGTTTGACCGTTGCGCGGGTCAGCGCGGCAAGCGGCCCGGTGGTATCGGCGGCGGGGCAGGGGCTGAACGGGCAGATGCCTGACCAAGCCCCGCGCACGGTGCTGGTCGACATGAAGACGGTCCAATCCTCGGCGGCCTGCGCGCGGTAGCGGGAGAAGACGGCGGCTTGCGAGAGACGCGCGCGCGCGGTTTGCAGATCGGGCCAGGTCGCTAAAATTGCATAGACGGCGGCGTTGGGCAGTGGCGTGAACCCCTCGCCGGTGCCCGAACCGCAAAGCTTCCAGAACCCGATGTCCGGCACGCGACGCATCGCACCGCGCGCCAACCCCATCTGGCCCAACGCCCAAGAGCGCGCGCGCCAAGTGTCGAACCGAAAGAAGCTGAGGCTGACCACCTGCGTCATCGTGGAATCCCTGAAGTGTCAGGGAAGCGTGACAGATTTGGATAGACTTGGGAAGCGCGCTGCGCGAAAAGATTGTAAATCAAGACTGACACTTCTAGCATCGAGGCAACATGACTGACTCGCATCCCTCTCCCGCCCCCGATCCCCGTGCCATCGTCATCGGCGCGGGCCTTGGCGGGCTTGCCGCGGCGATGCGCCTTGGCGCCAAGCGATACGCAGTGACCGTGCTCGACCGGTTGGACCGGGCAGGCGGGCGCGGGTCGTCGATCACGCAAGATGGGCATCGGTTCGATCTCGGCCCCACGATTGTGACCGCACCGCAGGTGTTCGAGGATCTCTGGCGCGCCTGCGGCCTCGATTTTCATCGCGACGTCGATCTGCGCCCGATGGACCCGTTCTACGAAGTGCGCTGGCCAGACGGTACCAAGTTCCGCGCGACGGGCGACGACGACCGGATGATAGAAGAGGTCGCCCGGATTTCACCCGGTGACGTTGACGGCTATCGCAAGTTCCTCAAGGACGCCGAGGCGCGCTACGTCGTGGGCTACGAAGGGATGGTAGCCAAGCCGATGCACCGGCTTTGGTCCACGATCAAGGTTCTTCCGCTGTTCGCGAAACTGCGTGCCGACCGGTCGATCCACGGTCATGCCGCCGCCCGCGTCAAGGACGAAAAGCTGCGCATGGCGCTGTCGTTTCACCCGCTGTTCATCGGCGGCGACCCGATGCATGTCACGTCGATGTACGCGCTCGTTGCGCACCTGGAGAAGACTTTCGGCGTGCATTACGCCATGGGCGGCGTGCAGGCGATTGCCGACGCGATGGCCGCCGTCGTGCGCGGGCAAGGTGGCGTTATCCGCCACGGGGTGGAAGCGGACGAAATCCTGACTTCCGGCGATCGTGCCACCGGCGTGCGCCTGACCGACGGCGAGACGCTGGATGCGCCGCTGGTCGTGTCGAATGCCGATGCCGGGCACACCTATGACCGGCTGCTGCGCAACCGGCAGCGCAAGCGGTGGACGACCCGCAAACTGTCGAACAAGCGGTGGTCGATGGGTCTCTATGTCTGGTACTTCGGCACCAAGGACACGCGCGCGATGTGGCGCGACGTGGGACACCACACGATCCTGAATGGGCCGCGCTACACGGGTTTGCTGCGAGACATCTTCCTGAAGGGCAAGCTGTCTGACGACTTCAGTCTCTATATTCACCGCCCCTCCGTGACCGACTCGTCGGTGGCTCCGGCGGGCGACGACACGTTCTATGTGCTGTCGCCGGTGCCGCACATCGGCTGGGACAATCCCGTCGACTGGAAGACCGAGGCTCCGAAGTATCGCGACAAGATCGCTGCCGTTCTGGAGCAGCACATGCCCGGCTTCCGGGACCGAATTTCGACCGAGATGGAGTTCACTCCCGAGACGTTCCGCGACCGCTACCTTTCGCCTAACGGCAGCGGATTTTCCCTTGAGCCGCGCATTCTGCAATCGGCCTGGTTCCGGCCCCACAATGTCAGCGAGGAGGCGAAGGGCCTTTTCCTCGTGGGCGCGGGAACGCACCCCGGCGCGGGTCTGCCCGGTGTTGTCAGCAGCGCCGAGGTGTTGGCCAAGCTGGTTCCCGACCTAGCCGTCGGGGCAGATGCGCCGCGGATGGCCGCTGAATGATTGCGCCGACCGACCTGGCGCATTGCCGCGAAGTGATCCGGACCGGGTCCTACTCATTTCACGCAGCCTCCAAGCTGTTGCCCGCTGACGTGCGCGACCCCGCGCTGGCGCTCTATGCCTTTTGCCGGCTGGCCGATGACGAGGTGGACGAGGGCGACAACAAGGCGCGCGCCGTGATCCGCCTTCAGGAGCGGTTGGATCAGGCCTTTGCCGGCTGCCCGGAAGATGCGCCGGAGGACCGGGCGTTTGCCGCCATCGTGCGCGATTTCGACATGCCCCGCGCCCTGCCCGAAGCCCTGTTGGAAGGGTTGGCCTGGGATGCATCCGAACGCCGTTACGCCACCCTGTCCGACGTGCGCGCCTATTCCGCCCGTGTAGCCAGCACGGTGGGGGCCATGATGTGCGTGCTGATGCGTGTGCGCGACCCCGATGCCTTGGCGCGGGCCTGCGATCTGGGCGTGGCGATGCAACTGACAAACATTGCGCGCGACGTGGGCGAAGACGCCCGCGCCGGACGTCTGTACTTGCCGACCGACTGGCTGGAGGAAGCCGGGATCGACGCGGAGGCCTTCTTCGCCGACCCGCAGGCCACGCCGGACGTGCGCCGAATGGTTCGCCGCCTGCTGGCCGAGGCGCAGAGGCTTTATCTGCGCTCGGAAGCCGGGATTGGCCGCCTGCCGCGCCGGGCGCGTCTTGGTATTGCCGCCGCGCGTTATATTTATGCCGGGATTGGCACGGTCCTGCGGGGGCAGGGCCACGACAGCATCACGCGCCGCGCCTCTACTTCGAAGACGCGCAAGCTGGCTTTGATGGGGCAGGCGGGGCTTAAGGCCTCGACAACTTTCATCCTGCCGACGTCGCCCATCCTGTATGCGGCCCCCTTGCCCGAGGTCGCGTTTCTGGTGGATGCCGCCGCTGCCCCGGAGGGCCGCCGGATCAGCCGGACAGCGGCCCTGCTCGATGTCATGGCCGAGTTGCGTGCGCGCCACCACACATCGGGCGTTGCAGCCGAGTAGTCCCGTGCTAGGTTTGCCACATGGACCTGACCCTGTTCGCGATCTTCCTCCTTGCCTGCTGCGGTGCAGGTGCTACCGGAATGGTGTTTCCGCCAGGTGACTGGTATAAGCGACTTTCCAAGCCCGCTTGGACCCCGCCCGACTGGGTTTTTCCGGTTGCATGGACGACAATCTATTTGTGCATCTCTTTCGCGGGTGCACGTGCGGCGGTTCTGCCTGACAATGGGTACGCCTTGGCGTTCTGGGCGATGCAGGGGGCCTTCGCCACGCTGTGGTCACCGGTTTTCTTCGGCTTACGGCGGCTCAAGGGTTCGCTTCTGGTGATGGCGTTTCTCTGGCCTGCGGTGGCAGGGGCGACGTGGTTTCATTGGCAGGTAGACACGCTCGCTGGGATCGCGTTCCTGCCCTATCTGACATGGGTGACAGTCGCGGCGGCCCTGAATGCCTCGGTCTGGCGGCTCAACCCCGGCGAAGTACCGGTTGACCTGAGCAAGGTCTAGCCGGGCCAGCCCCGGCGACGCGGCACGCGCACGGCCAGCATCGGTTTCAGGACCTTGCTGGCATACCGATCCAGATCCAGCGCCTCGTGGACGCCCTGTACTGTCTCGCCGGCGATCACCGTTTCGACCACGGCGCGATTGTAAAACGGCGCATCAAGCATCGCTTTGACCTGCCGGGGCATGGTCCCCGGATCTGCCCGCGTTTCCCTGCGGAGCAACCAGTTCGACCGCCGGAACGCGGTGCGGGGCGGGGCGGCGACCGTGCGACTCTGACCCTTGGTATCGAAGGTGAGTGCGGCTTCTAGCGAGGTGCCGTCCCGCCGGATTGCGTCGTAGAAACAAGCAGCCCCGGCCTTCGTCGGGAACCGACCCCATGTCCAATAGCTGAAGTCATGCTCCAGCGGTCGTGTCCCGAAGTTGGCGTCGAAATACCCGTGCCCCGAAAATTGCCATCCCGGCGCGTCCAGATCGACGCGGATCCGCGAAACGGGCGCAAATGGCCGCCAGACATGCGCCCCGTCTTCGGTCAGTGGCAGCTCGACCTCCGTGATGGCGCGTGGGGTCAGCACGATGCGGCCGCGTATCCGGCTCACCAGCGGGGGAGAGGCAATCTCGTTGATATCGATGCGCAGTTCGGACCCCGTCCATTGCATTTGGGACGGACCAATCCGAAGACTGTCCGTCGTTGTCCGCAGGGCATCGCGGCCCCGGTCGGTCATCGCGAAGCGCCCGCCGGGTCCGTATGTCGCGACGTTCAGACAGCAGTGGTTCGCCGGATCGCCCCGACCGGACCAGTGATACCAGGGGGAAAAGACCGATCCGATAAACCCGATGATCGAAACGGCCCGCCGGCCATCGTCGCTTATGCCGTCGACATACCACCAGGCGTAGCCGCCAGATGGGACAGAGAGGTCGAAGTTCGGTCCGCCAGAATCGCCTCGGCCGCATGCCGGGCGGAGAGCGTCGCCATTGGGACCCCCGCCCCCGGATGTGCGCCCCCGCCCACCAGATAGAGCCCCGGCACCGCCGTTCGCGCCCGCGGCCGTTTCAGCGCCGCCGTCAGCCCCGCGGGGGATCGCCCGTAGAGGGACCCCTGACTGCCGGGAAACAGCGCCGCGAAATCCGTCGGCGTCGTGAGCGTCGTGACTTGCGGCGCGGGCGAAAACCGCAGCCCGAACCGGGCCAGGCGCTGGAAAGTCCGGGTGTGACATTGGGTGGTCTCCTCGGTCGGATCGTGGTTGTCCGACAGGGTCGGGGGGGCGTTGCGGATGATTTCGAACCTTTCCAGCGCGTTGGGCGAGGCCCCGCCGCCCCGGTCCTGGGCACAGATGTAGAGGGTCGCATCCTCGGGGACGAGACCCCGCGCCAACGGCCCGAATTCAGCCATCGGCTTGTCCGCGAAGAAAACGTTATGCGCGGCAAGGTCAGGCCCCTGCGGTCTGGCTGCAAAGGTATGGACATGTGCCGATAGGCTGCGGGGCTCCACCGAGGCGGCGGGCACTGCCCGGCTGACGCCTTGTCCCAAAAGCCCGGTCTGCAGGGCACGTGGATCGCCGTTGAAAACAACCTGATCGGTGGCAAAACGGTCGGTCCGGGTCACGATGCCGCTTACGCGACGGTCCCTCATTAGGAGCCCGGTGACGGTCTGACCGTAAAGGATGCGTGCGCCGCGTGCCTGCGCCAGCCGCGCAATCGCCTGGGCGAGGCGGTGCATTCCGCCTTTGACGGACCAGACCCCCTGCGCCTCGGCCTGCCAGATCAGCGACAGCAGGGCCGGCGCATGGTGCGGCAGACCGCCGACATAAGTGGCGTAGCGCGCGAATAGCTGCGCCAGCTTCGGTTCCTGAAAGGCTTCATCAAGCAGGGACATCAGGCTGCGGTGCGGGGCCATGTCGGCAATCAATGCAGGGTTTCGCAGTACGCGTCTGGCAAGCCGCGCCTGCGACGGGGCGGCCGATTGCATCATCGGCAGGTCGAAAGCCTCGAACAGGCGGCGGGCGCGGTTGCTGAAACGGTCGAAGTCGTCGCGGGCCCGTGTTCCGAACACGGCTTCGATGTTGGCGCGGCTGGCGGCGGGGTCGGCCATCAGGTCCAGTCGTGTGCCGTCGGACCAGAAATGCCGGGCAAGGACCGGGTTCGCGTGCAGAGTCACGTGTTCAGAAAGCGATTCGCCAACGTCGGCGAACAGGGCCTCGAATACGGGCCGAAGGGTCAGGACCGTGGGTCCGGCATCAACCGGACCGGCGTCGGACGGCGTACACCGCATTTTTCCGCCCGGCGTGGCCTGACGTTCCAGTACCGTGATGGGCAGGCCCGCATGTGCAAGGCGCAGCGCAGCCGAGAGTCCGCCGATCCCGGCCCCGATCACGTAAACGCCGGATTGGTCTGTCGTCTCGGGCATATACATCTCCTGACCTGTAGTGTTGACAGCTGGCAGCCATGTGTCCACTGTAATTTACAGTTTTGCCGCTTCATCGTGCAAAACACCTTGTTTCAGGAGGTGGCATCATGGGCTTGTCCGACCGTATCGACCGCGCAATCCAGGCTGCCATTGCACGGGGACAGGCCCGACCGTCACCCGGCAAGCTTGCCTCGGCTCTGCATTATACGGTCACGCCTGGCGGGGCCCGAATCCGCCCGACCTTGCTGTTGTCGGTGTCAGCGGCGTGTGGCGATGATCGTCCCGCGTTGGCCGATGCCGCCGCCTGCGCGCTGGAGCTGATCCACTGCGCTTCGTTGGTGCACGATGATTTGCCCTGTTTTGATGATGCCGACATCCGGCGTGGCAAGCCCGCCGTCCACCGTGCCTTTGGTCAGCCGCTGGCGATTCTGGCGGGAGACAGCCTTATCGTCATGGCATTCGAGGTGCTGGCTCGCGCGGCACCGCAGGACCCGCTGCGCGCCGCAAAACTGATCGAGATATTGGCGACCCGCACCGGTATGCCGAACGGGATCTGTGCCGGTCAGGGCTGGGAGAGTGAAGCCGAAGTCGATCTGCGCGCATACCACCGAGCCAAGACCGCCGCGCTGTTCATTGCCGCGACCCAGATGGGTGCGGTGGCCGCCGGACATGATGCGGAGGCCTGGGAGGATCTGGGCGATCGCATCGGCGAGGCGTTTCAGGTGGCCGATGACCTGCGCGATGCACTCTATGATGAGGAAACGCTGGGCAAGCCAGTGGGTCAGGATGACCTGCATGGACGTCCCAACGCGGTTTCGCAACTGGGTGTGCAGGGAGCCATCAGCCGGATGCGTGATATCCTGTCGGGCGCGATATCCTCGATCCCGAAATGTCCGGGCGAGGCGCATCTCGCCAAGTTGGTGACCGCGCAGGCCGAAGTTCTGACACCGCTGAAATGGCGTGCATCGCAGGTGCCCGGCGAATAGATGGCCGCCGTCGCCCCCCTTCGTCCCGGGTGGACGCATCGCCTGATCGCGTCGCCCCGGTTCCAGGGTTGGGCTGCGCGCTTTCCCCTGACACAAGGGTTGGTCCGTCGCGATGGAGAGGCGCTATTCGATCTTGTCGCGGGGTTTTGCCACAGCCAGATCCTTTCGGCGCTGGTCCAGTTCGACATTCCCGACATTTTGATGGAGCGACCGGCAAAACCTGCCGCGCTTGCCCTGCGCTGCGAGGTGCCCGAGGCGCGGATGAAAGTCCTTTTACAGGGTGCCGCGTCGCTTGGCCTGCTCAAGCGCAAGCGCGACGGAAGATTCTCGCTGACCCGGAAGGGGGCTGCGATGGTGGGGGTGCCGGGCCTGCGCGACATGATCCGGCATCACGACGTACTCTACCGCGATCTTGCCGATCCGGTCGCGTTTTTTCGGGGTGACGTCGAAACGGAACTGGCCGGTTTCTGGCCCTACGTCTTTGGCGGTGAGATGGGGCCCACAGAGGCCGCACGGTACTCCCGCCTGATGACCGAGAGCCAGGCGATGGTGGCAGAGGACACGCTGCGGCGGGTGTCTTTGCGCGGCGTGAAACGATTGTGCGACGTGGGCGGCGGGGCAGGGGCCTTCCTGACTGCGGCCGCGTCGGCGAACCCGGATATGGCGCTGGTCTTGTTCGATTTGCCCCAGGTTGTGCCCCAGGCGACAGCGCGTTTTGCGTCCGCTGGACTGTCAGCCCGTGTGGACATTGTGCCGGGATCTTTCCGCGATGATTCCCTGCCGGACGGGTGCGACGCGATCTCGCTGGTGCGGGTTCTGTATGACCATGACGATGAAACAATTGCTGATCTTTTGTCGAAATGCCGTACGGCATTGCCACCCGGCGGGCGGCTGATCATCTCCGAGCCGATGTCCGGTGGGGATGTTCCGGAAAGGGCCGCAGACGCTTACTTTTCCCTGTACACTATGGCGATGCGAACGGGTCGAACCCGGAGCTTTGCTGAGATTGCGACCCTGTGCGGCACCGCCGGTTTCGATGTGGCGCGGCCCGTCCGGCCGCTACGGCCGTTCGTGACATCGGTCCTTCAGGCGTCTGTTTCATCGTGACAGCATAAACTTACATTGACAGGTCAGAAGTGTCAGGCCTACGTTACACAGGACGATATTGCGGAGGTGAGTCTCTCATCCGGCAGGCACCGTCAAGATCCGGGGAGGATTCATTGGAAACAGACGCCATCATCCTCAGCGGCCCGCGCGCATTGTCGCTCGACAAGCTCCCGCTCTGTACCCCCGGCCCGTCGGATGTCGTTATTCAGGTTCGCCATTCGGGTATCTCGACCGGGACTGAAAAACTGTTTTGGTCCGGTGACATGCCGCCGTTTCCCGGCATGGGCTATCCACTGGTCCCCGGCTACGAAGCGTCGGGCGAGGTCGTCGATGCAGGTGCGCTTTCCAACTTCAATGTCGGCGACACGGTCTTCGTGCCCGGTGCCAACTGCTACGAAGGGGCGCACGGCCTGTTCGGCGGCGCGGCCCGCACATTGGTCAGCGATGCGTCGCGCTGTGTTCGCCTGGACGGTGCGCACGGAGCACGCGGTGCCCTTCTGGCACTGGCCGCGACCGCGCGCCATGCCATGGCCGGACCCCGGGCCGAACTGCCGGATCTGATTGTTGGCCACGGTGTGCTGGGGCGTCTGCTGGCCCGCCTTACCGTCGCCGCTGGTGGCAAGCCGCCCACCGTTTGGGAAAAGAACATCGGTCGCTGTGCCGGCGCCACGGGCTACAAGGTCGTGCACCCTGAAGCTGATGACCGCCGCAATTACACTTCGATCTACGACGCATCCGGCGACGCGGGTCTGATCCCCGACCTTATCGGTCGCCTGGCAAAGGGTGGGGAGATCGTGCTTGCGGGGTTCTATCCCGCACCTATCAGTTTCGCGTTCCCCCCCGCCTTCATGAAGGAAGCCCGCTTCCGCGTCGCCGCCGAATGGACCAGCGGAGACCTGTTGGCGACGCGCGCGCTGATCGAGTCCGGTGCGCTTTCGATGGATGGGCTGATCACACACCGCCGGGCGGCGAACGACGCGCCCGCAGCTTACCAACAGGCGTTCGACGACCCCGCCTGCCTGAAAATGATCCTTGATTGGGAAGGCTCAGCATGACTCTCGACACCGTCCCCGACCTGCGCGACTTCAACCAGCGTCTGCGCGACGAAGCCAACGAAGATGTGACGCTTGAAGTGCCGCAGGGCGAACCAACGTCAAAAACTCAGATCATCGCGATCTATGGCAAGGGCGGTATCGGAAAGTCGTTCACGCTGGCCAACCTCAGCCACATGATGGCCGAACAGGGCAAGCGCGTCCTCCTGATCGGGTGCGATCCGAAATCCGACACCACGTCTTTGCTGTTCGGGGGCAAGGCGTGCCCGACGATCATCGAGACATCCTCCAAAAAGAAGCTCGCTGGCGAAGAGGTCGCCATCGGCGACGTCTGTTTCAAGCGCGGCGGTGTTTTCGCCATGGAGTTGGGTGGGCCTGAGGTTGGCCGCGGCTGCGGCGGACGCGGCATCATCCACGGCTTTGAGCTGCTGGAGAAGCTGGGCTTCCATGATTGGGATTTCGATTATGTCCTGCTCGACTTTCTGGGCGACGTTGTCTGCGGTGGCTTCGGTCTGCCGATTGCCCGCGACATGGCGCAGAAGGTGATCCTGGTTGCGTCGAACGACCTTCAGTCGCTCTATGTGGCCAACAACGTCTGTTCAGCTGTTGAATACTTCCGCAAGCTGGGTGGCAACGTGGGTGTTGCGGGCCTCGTCATTAACAAGGACGATGGCACCGGCGAGGCTGCGGCCTTTGCCAAGACCGTCGGGATCCCTGTCCTGGCCGCCATTCCGCAGGACGATGACCTGCGCAAGAAATCTGCCAATTATCAGATCGTCGGCACCTCCGAGAGCCAGTGGGGCAGCTTGTTTGCGGCCCTCGGTGACGAAGTGGCCGTGGCCCCCCCGGTACGGCCGGCTGCACTTGATCAGGACGGGCTGCTCGCGCTGTTCGATAGCAAGGATACCGGCGGCGATGTCGTTCTGGTGCCTGCCACGGATGCCGACATGCGCGGCACCAAGTCCAAGCCGAAGGAAAGCCTTGAGGTCGTGTACGACGATGTCTGAGCGCGAGGGATATAACGTCTCCTACGACGACGCCGGCACGGTGGAGATCACCGAAGCCAATGCGCCCCTCACCGATGCGGCCCCGGTACCGGATATGGCGGCCCCTCAGGGGGCCTGCACTTCGGCCTCCACCCTGAAGGAGGCCGCGCGCGCCGCTGGCCAGTCCGAGCTGCTGGAAAAGTACGCCGCCGACTATCCCACCGGCCCCCACGATCAGCCGCAAAGCATGTGCCCTGCCTTCGGATCGCTGCGCGTTGGTCTGCGGATGAAGCGGGTCGCGACGATCCTGTCCGGATCCGCCTGCTGCGTTTACGGGTTGTCGTTCGTCTCACACTTCTACGGTGCGCGCCGCTCGGTCGGATACGTCCCGTTCAATTCCGAAACACTCGTTACCGGCAAACTGTTCGAGGATATCCGCGAAGCGGTGCACGATCTGGCCGACGGTGACCGTCTGGATGCGATCGTGGTCACCAACCTCTGCGTGCCCACGGCCTCCGGTGTGCCGTTGCGCCTGCTGCCCGAGGAAATCGACGGCGTCCGCATCATCGGTATCGACGTGCCGGGATTTGGCGTTCCCACCCACGCCGAGGCCAAGGATGTGCTGGCCGGTGCGATGCTGAATTACGCCCGCAAAGAGATCGAGGCCGGCCCGGTGGCGCGGCCCGACGCAGGCAAATCGGACCGGCCGACCGTCGCCCTGTTGGGCGAGATGTTCCCTGCCGACCCGATGATGATCGGCGCGATGCTGGCCCCGCTGGGTCTGGCCGCCGGTCCTGTTGTGCCCTGCCGCGAATGGCGCGAGCTCTATGGCGCGCTGGATTGCAGTGTCGTCGCCGCGATCCACCCCTTCTACACTGCCTCCGTTCGTGAGTTTGAAGCTGCCGGTCGACCGATCGTCGGCTCCGCGCCCGTCGGGTACGAGGGCACGGCAAGTTGGCTGGCCAACATTGGTGCCGCGTTCGGCCTGCCGGCTGACAGGATCGCCGAGGCACAGAATGCCGTGCTGCCCGCCATCAAGGGTGGTCTGGCCGCGAACCCGATCAATGGCACGATCACGCTCTCGGGCTATGAGGGGTCGGAGTTGCTGGTTGCGCGACTGCTGATCGAAAGCGGCGCAGAGATTCCCTATGTCGGCACGGCCTGCGCCAAGTCCCGCTGGTCCGCGGACGACGCGGCTTGGCTGGAGGCACGCGGCACACGCGTCAAGTTCCGCGCCTCGCTGGAAGACGATCTGTCGGCGATGGAAGCGATACGCCCCGACCTTGCTATCGGCACCACTCCCGTGGTGCAGAAGGGCAAGGAGATGGGCATTCCGTCGCTCTACTATACGAACCTGATTTCGGCGCGGCCCCTGATGGGAATCGCCGGTGCCGGATCGCTGACCGAAGTCGTCGGAACGGCCATGGCCAACAAGGGTCGGATGGATACGATGCGCGCCTTTTTCGAGGGTGTGGGCAAGGGCGACACCGCCGGTGTCTGGAACGGCGCACCGAACTTGCACCCACAGTTCCGGGCCCAAAACCTCAAGAAAATCGAAAAGCGCGCCCGCGCTGCAAAAGCATCGGAGATGATCTGATGTTGGTGCAAGACCATGATCGTGCTGGCGGATACTGGGGTGCCGTTTATGCCTTCTGCGCCGTCAAGGGCTTGCAGGTGGTGATCGACGGCCCGGTCGGGTGCGAGAACCTGCCGGTGACCTCGGTGCTGCATTACACTGACGGCCTGCCGCCGCACGAGCTGCCGATCGTCGTTACCGGGTTGTCGGAAGACGAGATGGGATCGGGTACCGAGGAGGCGATGAAGCGCGCCTGGCAGACCCTCGACCCGGCACTGCCTGCGGTCGTCGTCACCGGTTCGATCGCCGAGATGATCGGCGGCGGCGTGACCCCCCAGGGGACGAATATCCAGCGCTTCCTGCCGCGCACCATCGACGAAGACCAATGGGAAAGCGCCGACCGCGCGATGACCTGGATCTTCACGGAATTCGGCATGACCAAAGGCCGGATGCCGCCCGAGAAGAAGCGCGCCGAAGATGCCGCGCCCCGCGTCAACATCCTCGGGCCGATGTACGGCACCTTCAACATGCCTTCCGACCTGGCCGAGATCCGGCGCTTGGTCGAAGGTATCGGAGCCGAGATCAACATGGTCATGCCGCTGGGCGCGCACGTCGCCGAAATGCGCAACCTGGTGAATGCCGACGTCAACGTCACGATGTACCGGGAGTTTGGCAGGGGCCTGTGCGAAGTGCTGTCCAAGCCGTATCTGCAGGCCCCCATCGGTATCGATTCCACAACAAAGTTCCTGCGCAAGCTGGGCGAGTTGACGGGCCTCGACCCCGAACCTTTCATCGAGGCGGAGAAGCATTCAACGCTCAAACCCGTCTGGGATCTCTGGCGTTCGGTCACACAGGATTTCTTTTCAACGTCCAGTTTTGGCATCGTCGCAACCGAAACCTATGCCCGCGGTATCCGCAATTTCCTTGAAAACGAGATGGGCCTGCCTTGTGCTTTCGCCGTGGCGCGCACCCGCGGCAAGAAAACAGATAATGATCGCGTCCGTGCCATGGTGCACGACAAACGGCCAATGATCCTGATGGGGTCGATCAACGAGAAGATGTATCTCGCCGAGACAAAGGGCGGATTCGGCCCGTCCCCGGCGTTCATCCCCGCCAGCTTTCCGGGGGCCGCGATCCGCCGTCACACCGGTACGCCCTTCATGGGCTACGGCGGGGCCACCTACCTCATTCAAGAAGTCTGCAACGGCCTCTTCGATGCGCTGTTCCACATCCTGCCGCTCGGCGCGGAGATGGACGCGACTCCCGCCACACCCACGCCCCTGCGCCGCGACTTCCCTTGGGATGCCGACGCGCAGGCCCGCCTTGACGAAATTGTCGCCTCTCATCCGGTCCTGACCCGGATTTCGGCGGCCAAATCCCTGCGCGACGCGGCTGAAAAAGCCGCGCTCGAAGAGGGGGCCGAACGGGTCGTTCTTGCGACGCTCGACCGGCTGCAACCCAAGACCGGAGGAGACAGGACATGACCGACTTCACGACGGACCATATTGATTTCACACCGCAGGTGACCGGGCACAAATCCCGCCGCGTGCGGGCGCATCAGCGGGAATACTACGCGTATTTCGCCCTGATCTTCCTGGCGACCCTGCCGTTGACCTGTCTGACCTGGACGCTGTCGACCCTGCGCCGGATGGAGTTGCCCGAGCGCGGGCCGCTGCGCACCGCCTGGGCGCAGGCACAGATCATCACGCCGCGGATCTTCAGCGCGTGACCCATGTTCGCCAATCCCTCCGGGGTGGTGGAATCAGACGGGGGATGAGCCCCCGTCATACCCGGTCGCGGGGGTTTCGCGGCGTCAGTTCATCTTTTTCAGGAGAAAACAATGGCTGATAAATCCGACCTGTCTTTCACAGGTTTGACAGACGAGCAGGCGCAGGAATTGCACTCGGTCTATCTGAGCGGATTCTACCTGTTCACTGCGGTGGCGGTAGTTGCGCACATTTTGACCTATTTCAAGCTGCCCTGGTTCAGCTGGTAACCGGAGGAGGACACCACAATGGCACAGTTCTACAAGATCTGGCTGGTCTTCGACCCGCGCCGCGTTTTCGTGGCTCAGGGCGTCTTCCTGTTCTTGCTTGCAGCGATGATTCACCTCGTCCTGCTCAGCAACCCGGAAACCAACTGGTTCGAGCGCGCATTCGCCGCGGAAGCCGTCGAGTGATCGACCGGCATTGAAATAGTCGTGGGCGGCTGGCCCAACCGCCCGCCCACGACAAACCAGGAATTTCACCGTGCGCTTTGGGCTTGCGTCCCCGCGCGCGCACCAACTGGAGAGAGAAGATGGCACAGCTCACCTTCGAACGAAAATACCGCGTCCGGGGCGGCACGCTTATCGGCGGCGACCTGTTCGATTTCTGGGTGGGGCCGTTCTACGTCGGCTTCTTCGGGGTCACGACGTTCTTCTTCGCCGCACTCGGCACAATCCTCATCTTCTACGGTGCCTCGCTTGGCGACACGTGGAACCCATGGCTGATCTCGATTGATCCGCCCGCGCTCGAGGTCGGCCTTGGAGCCGCACCCCTGGCCGAAGGCGGGCTATGGCAGATCATCACGATCTGCGCGACGGGTGCATTCGTCAGCTGGGCCCTGCGCGAGGTCGAGATCTGCCGCAAACTGGGCATCGGCTATCACGTGCCTTTCGCCTTTTCGGTGGCGATCCTTGCCTACGTGACGCTGGTCATCATCCGCCCCGCATTGATGGGGGCCTGGGGACACGGCTTCCCCTATGGCATCTTCAGCCATCTCGATTGGGTGAACAACGTCGGCTACGCCTACGGTAACTTCCACTACAACCCGGCCCACATGGTCGCGATCACGTTCTTCTTCACGACGTGCTTCGCACTGGCGCTCCACGGCTCTCTCGTCCTGTCGGCGGTGAACCCGCCCAAGGGCCAGGAAATCAAATCGCCCGAGCACGAGGACACCTATTTCCGTGATCTCATCGGCTACTCGATCGGGCCGCTAGGCATTCACCGTTTGGGTCTCCTGCTGGCACTGAATGCCGGCTTCTGGAGCGCGGTCTGCATCGTCATCTCTGGTACCGTCTGGTTCGAGCCCTGGGCCGCCTGGTGGGATTGGTACGCGCAACTGCCCTGGTGGGCCGATATCGAGGGAGGAGTCTTCTGATGCTCGAATATCAAAACATATTCACGCAGGTTCAGGTCCAGGGTCCGCCCGAGATGGGCATGGTCGAAGGCGTGGACGCGGAACGCGAACGCACCACGGGAACAAGCTTCTCCAAGCTGGCCGGCCTGATCGGCAACGCACAGCTCGGGCCGATCTACTTGGGCCCGTTCGGTTTGCTGTCGCTCGCCGCAGGCAGCGCATGGTTCTTCATCATCGGCATGAACTTCTGGGCGCAGGTCGGCTACAATCCGGCCCTGTTCTTCCGGGATCTCTTCTGGCTGTCGTTGGAGCCACCGTCAGCCGACTACGGGCTGGGCATGGCCCCGCTCAATGAAGGCGGCTGGTTCCTGATCGCTGGGTTTTTCCTGCTCGTATCGGTCATCAGCTGGTGGATCCGCACCTACCTGCGTGCAGAAGAGCTGGGCTTGGGCAAGCATGTCAGCTGGGCCTTCGCCTCCGCGATCTGGTTGTTCCTTGTCCTTGGTCTGTTCCGGCCGATCCTGATGGGATCCTGGGAGGAGGCGGTTCCCTACGGCGTCTTCTCGCATCTGGATTGGACAAACCTGTTCTCGCTGACCTACGGCAACCTGTTCTACAATCCGTTCCACGCACTCTCGATCGTGTTCCTCTATGGCTCGGCCCTACTGTTCGCCATGCATGGTGCCACGATCCTTGCCGTCAGCCGCTATGGCGGAGAGCGGGAGATCGAACAGATCGTTGACCGCGGCACGGCCACGGAACGCGCGGCGCTGTTCTGGCGCTGGACCATGGGATTCAACGCCACGATGGAAGGCATTCACCGCTGGGCCTGGTGGTTTGCGGTTCTGACGACGCTCACGGGCGGCATCGGAATCCTGTTGACCGGCACGGTTGTCGACAACTGGTTTATCTGGGCGCAGGACCACGGCTACGCCCCGCTCGACTGACACAAGGAGGACGCCATAATGGCCAATCACGACTATCTCGGCACCTCGGGTGATCCACGCGCGCGTCTTCGGGGGGACATCACGATCCTGATGCTCAAGGGGGCCGGGTACGCTGCGGCTTTCTCCCTCAGCGTCGTGCTCTTCGTTGCCTTCTTCGCTTGGGTTGGCGGTCTCTTGCCCCCCGAAAGCCAGGAAGCACCCGACCCCACGCCGCTTTCGGTGCTTGAGATCGAAACCAGGCACAGCCACGCCTGACAACACATGACGGGGGGCGATGGCATCGGGTCATCGCCCCCCGTTTCAAATCTGCCCAAGACCCCATGCCGGAGGAACGACCATGCACACCCCCCACCTCGATCGTGTCAACGTCCCTTCCGACCTTGCCAGCCTGTCCGATCCCGAACTCGGTCGCCTGGCGGATGAACTTCGCTCCGAAGTCATCGGCAGCGTTTCGAAAACGGGTGGGCATCTGGGGTCTTCGCTGGGCGTCGTGGAACTCACCGTCGCGCTGCACGCGGTCTTTGATACCCCCCGCGACAAGATTATCTGGGACGTGGGGCACCAGTGCTATCCGCACAAAATCCTGACCGGGCGCCGCGACCGGATGCACACGCTGCGCCAGGAAGGGGGCCTGTCCGGGTTTACCAAGCGCAGCGAATCTGAATACGATCCGTTCGGAGCCGCACATTCCTCCACCTCGATCTCCGCGGCCCTCGGCTTTACCGTAGGCCGCGATATGGGGCAGGCGACGGGCGATGCGGTTGCCGTTATCGGCGACGGGGCGATCGGCGCAGGTATGGCATTCGAGGCGCTGAACGCCGCCGGGGCCGAGGGGCGCCGGATGTTCGTCATCCTCAATGACAACGAGATGTCCATCGCGCCGCCGGTCGGCGCTCTCTCCAAATACCTTTCCGGCCTCTATGCCTCGCCACTCGGCGGACTGCAGGAAATGGCCAACGATATCGAGAAGGCGCTGCCGGGTCCTTTGCGCGATCAGGCGCGCCGCGCACGCCAACTGGTGACAGGCGCGACAGGCGGGCAAGGGACGCTTTTCGAAGAACTCGGTTTTCAGTACATCGGCCCTATCGACGGGCACGACATGAGCCAACTTCTGGCCGTGTTGCGCACGGCGCGCACCCGCGCAACAGGGCCGGTCCTGATTCACGCCTGCACGGTGAAGGGCAAGGGCTACGCCCCCGCCGAAGGAGCCGCTGACTGCGGTCACGGCGTTGCAAAGTTCGACGTCCGCAGCGGCGTGCAGGCCAAGTCGCGCCCCAATGCACCCAGCTATACCTCGGTCTTCGGCACCGCGCTGGCCAAGCTGGCCGAGACGGATCCCAAGATCATCGGCATCACGGCGGCAATGCCCTCGGGCACCGGCATGGACATCTTCGGCAAGGCCCACCCCGCGCGTATGTTTGATGTCGGCATAGCGGAGCAACACGGCGTGACCTTTGCCGCCGGTCTGGCCGCAACGGGCCTGAAACCGTTCTGCGCAATCTATTCCAGCTTTCTGCAACGCGGTTACGACCAGATCGTGCATGACGTCGCGCTGCAAAACCTGCCCGTCCGCTTCGCCATTGACCGGGCCGGCCTGGTCGGGGCCGACGGCGCGACACATGCCGGGGCCTTCGACGTGGGGTATCTCGCCGCACTTCCCAATATGACAGTCATGGCCGCCTCCGACGAAGCGGAGCTGGTTCACATGGTCGCCACAGCCGCCGCACATGACAACGGCCCCATCGCCTTCCGCTATCCGCGCGGCGAGGGGGAAGGGGTGGAAATGCCGGAAGTCGGCACGCCCCTGGAAATCGGCAAGGGCCGCGTGGTGCAGTCGGGCAGCGATGTCGCTCTTCTCAGCTTCGGAGCACACCTTGGCGAATGCCGCAAAGCCGTCGCGCTGCTGGAGGCCCAGGGCCTGTCGGTCACCCTTGCCGATGCGCGCTTCGCCAAACCGCTGGACCACGCCCTGATCCGTATGCTTGCCCGCGATCACCGTGCTTTGGTCACGGTGGAACAGGGTTCGGTCGGCGGCTTCGGTGCGATGGTCTTGCACTTCCTCGCGGGCGAAGGGCTCTTGGATGGTAATCTCGCAATCCGTACGATGACGCTGCCCGATCGCTTCATAGATCAGGCCGCTCCCGATGCGATGTATGCAGACGCGGGCCTGACGCCAACAGACATCGCCGCGACGGCAGCGCAGGCCGCGGGCGCGAAATGGAAACTGACACCCGCCTGAGTCGTCCGGAAAATACACAAAAGAAGGGGGCGCGGAAGAAAATCCTGCGCCCCCTTCTTCGTTTCAAGAATACTCCGGGGAGCGCGAGGGGCCGCCCCCTCGCTTCGCCGTCAGACCCGCGTGGGCGATACGATCCCAGCCAGGTGCGCCAGATTCTTCAGCCCGATCTTCAGGTGTGCCAGGGGCCGCGCATGAACCAGTCTCTTGTTCATGTAAGCTTCGAACGTCAGCTTCTGCACGTCGACATCATGGCACAGCGACACGAAACGTTCGCGGCGCATGTCGCTCTTGTAATAGGCATCCTGCATGGCTCCGAGGATCTTAAAGACGGCCTTGTGCTCCTTCATGAAAAGCTTGCGCGCGATCTGCAGATCCTTCGCCTTGCCCGAGGCAAGACAAGCGGCCGTCGCTGTCGCGGCCACGCGCCCCCCGACCATCGCATAGAAGATGCCTTCGCCAGACGACGGCGCGACAACACCGGCCGCATCCCCGGCCAGCACCACGTCGCGCCCGTTGTCCCACTTGTCGAGCGGCTTGAGCGGGATCGGCGCGCCTTCCTTGCGGATGGTCTTGCAATCCGTCAGCCCCGAAGCCGCACGCAATGCTGCGGTCGCATCCTTCAGGTCCACGCCCGCGTGCTGCGTGCCCATACCGACGCTGGCTTGGCCGCCGTGCGGAAAGACCCAACCATAGAAGTCCGGAGAGATCGCGCCGTCATAGATCACGTCGCAGCGGTCAGGATCATAGGTCGCGGTCCGGGCCGGGGCCTCAATGATTTCATGGTACGCGATCACGTAAGGTATCTTGTCGCCACCCGGCACCTCGGCCTTCGCCACATTGGACCGCGCCCCATCGGCCCCGATGATGAGCCGGGTTCGGACCGTCACCGGCTCTCCCGTTTGCTTGTCGCGATACGTGACTTTGGTTCCGGCATCGTCACGGGTAATCGCCTGGAAGGTGCCCGTGCGCCGCTCCGCCCCGGCGGCGACGGCGCGGTCGCGCAGGAAGGCGTCGAAATGCTCTCGATCAACCATCCCGACGAAGCCATTCTCGATCGGGATGTCCACTTGTCGCTTGGTGGGGGAGATCATGCGCGCCGTCGTGATCCGGGCGACGATCTGGCTGTCGGGGATATCGAAATCCGTTATGGCGCGGGGCGGGATGGCCCCACCGCAGGGCTTGATCCGCCCGTCGCGGTCCAGCATGGCGACCTTGTGCCCAAGAGAGGCGAGGTCCGTGGCGGCCGTGGCACCCGAGGGACCACCGCCGATAACGACAACGTCGAACTGATCCATCACATCTCTCCCAAAATCATTCACCGGGCATCATCGCCTCTTGTCGGGGCCTGCGCGATTCCATCACCTGCCAGGCCATCAGGGCGGCAGCCATGAATAAGACGGCTTCGAACAGGAACACGCCGGCAAAGGCTTCCCCATCCGCCAAAGGGCCGCGCAGCAGGTCGACGCCGGCCGCGCCGCACAAGCCGCCAAAGCCGGCGGCAATCGCTTGCGCCGCACCCCAAAGACCCATGCGTGTGCCTTCACGCCGCGCGCGCCCCTCGGCGGCCAGCGCCATCATCGACCCGATGGCTGCGACCGCGAACATGCCGTTGAACACGCCGAGTGCCACGACCAGCGGCGTGAGTGGCAAAGCCAGCCAGCCCAGACCTGTAATTGCAATTATGTAAAGTGATCCAGCCGATCCAATGCACCCGGCAATCACCCAGGACCGCAGCGACCCGAATTTCAGACCCGTCGCGGCAATGCCGACCAGCAGCATTCCGACAAAGACGCCGCCGTTCTGCGCGCCGCTGAGGGCCGTGGACTGGCCCGGTGTGAAGGCGAAAACCAACCCTGCAAAAGGTTCCAGTATCAGTTCCTGCATAAAGTAAGCGTTCATCGACAGAAACACGAACAGCGTGAAATTCCGAGCCTTCCTTTCGGCCCATATTTCGCGCAAGCCGTTGAGGAACGGAGTGGCAGGCTCGGGCACGACGGCCGCCACGCCACGCTCGACCCCGAGCACTGCGCCGCAGGTCAGCACGAAAGCACCGCCGGTCACGACCGCCACGACCGCCATCAGTCGCGCGGGTGTGTACGGGTCGAGGAACTGCCCCGACAAGCCAGCCGTCACCGCAATTCCGAAGATCATCATCAGCCAGGTGATCGTAGCGGCGGCGGCGCGACGGCGCGGTTCAGTCGCGGTAGCCAAAAGCGCCAGGAGCGACGTGCCCGACGCGCCGACACCAAGGCCAATCGCCGCATAGGCCAAAACGGAAAGGGCCAGACCCATTGCGTAGGATGTCGCGAAAAGCGTCACGGCATAGGCGGCGAAGAACCCGCCGAGCGCCAGCACGGCCATGCCGCCCACAATCCACCGCGTGCGCGATCCGCCGGTGTCGGAGGTAAAGCCCCACCGCGGGCGGCTGAGCTGGATACCGTAATGCAGCGCGACCAACGCTCCAGGCAGAACAGCCGGCAAGGCGAACTCCACGACCATCAGACGGTTCAACGTTGACGTGGTGAGGACCACGACCGCGCCAAGCGCCATCTGGACCAACCCCAGTCGGACGATCTGGAGCCACCCGAGCGTCACGCGAGGCCCCGCAATGCGAAGGACGCGACCATCATCCCAGAGATATAAAGCACAACGCCCGTGCCGTTGTACCAAGGGGCCTTGGCCTTGGGGTCGCGCAACATCACGCGCATTGCGGCCAGTTGCGCAAGGATCAGCGCAGCGATGGCCAAGGCAAAGACCGGACGATCCCAAGACCAAATAAGGCCAACAACCGCGAGTTGAGGCACGATCATCACCCAGCAGGCAACCCTCGCCGCACGTTCGGGACCCAAGGTAACCGGCAGGCTGTTGATACCCATGACCTTGTCGCCCTCCAATGCTTTGAAATCATTAAGCGTCATGATCCCATGCGCGCCCAAGGCATAAAGCGTGGCGATGATGACGATGTCCCAGCCGGGAGCGCCAGACACCAGAATGGCCGCGCCAGTGAACCAAGGCAGCCCCTCGTAGCAAATACCGACGAGGCCCGGCCCCCAGATACCAGAGCGTTTCAGCCGGATCGGCTCGACCGAATAGGCCCACGCACCCATCACTGCCAGCACGGTGGCCCCAAAGCCCCAAGGCCCGAATTGCCAGCCGATGGCCAGAGACAGCACAGACATCGCCTGCGCGATCCAAAGCCCCCATCGGCCCGGTATCCGGCCTGACGGGATCGGGCGGTTGGGTTCATTGATCGCATCCACGTGCCGGTCACACCAATCGTTTGCGGCCTGGCTCATCCCACAGGTGATCGGCCCGGCCAGAAGGATGCCCAGCAAGACAATCGGCCATTCCGGCCCCAAGGCGACACCCGACGACACCGCCCCACACAAGAACGCCCACATCGGCGGAAACCAAGTCACAGGCTTGATAAGCCGCAGCATGGCGGCGGGTTCAGGCAATGTGCGCGCCCGCGCGCAGGGGGTCAGACTGGTCATGGTGTAAACTTAAGCTGACAGTGCGAGTCGCGGCAAGTGTAATCTTCGCGAGACGCGCAAAAGCCCTGCGTCAGTCGACGTCGCGCTTGAGCAGATCGTATTTGCGCAGCTTAACATACAGCGACTGGCGCGACAGACCCAGCATTTCCGCAGCGGCAACTCGATTGTTGGATGTCAGGTCTACGGCGGCCCCGATGCACATCCGCTCGATTACGTCAGTTGCCTGCGCCACGATATCCTTGAGCGACTGCTTGCCCAAAAGATCGACGATCGAGTCGAGATCGACCGACGGATCAACACCTTCGGTTCGCAACGCGGCAGCCCGGCTGGTGTCACGCATTACAAGCGCAAAAATCGACCGGATCCCTGCCTGCAGGCGGGTAACCGAGATCTCGACCGAGCGCCCCTGCCCCGAGGCCTGGGTAATTTTGGTCGAGAACAACCGAAGCGATCCGGACCGGCTGGCATTGGCCAGAAGAACCGACAAATCGACGCTTCCCCGTACCAGAAAGTCGGCGAGGCTCTGATTGCGGACACTGTCCTCCTGGGGCATCTCGACGAGGTCAAGGAAGCTGCCGTTGGCGCTCAGGATGCGACCATCACCTGCGGTGAAGACGATCGCGTCGGGGCTGGAGGCGAAAAACCCCGACAGGCGTTCGCCCATGGTGTCCGTGTCGGAAACGGCGCTGCGCTTGGCGATCACTCGGCAAAGCAGCATGTGCGCGCCTGGTATGCGGAAAGAAGTCGGCAGGATGTCGATATCCGAGCCGTCAGATACGGTTGTTGCGCTGACCTTTCCGTCGGGTTGCCGCGCGGTGGCGACCAATTGCTCGACAAGATCCACATCCTGTCCGACCCGTAGGATCGACTCAAGTGCCGTGTCCTTCAGTTCCAAGGGCTCCGTCTTGAACAGGTGGCCCGCCGCAGCATTGGCATCGGTCACTTCGCGCCGCGCGACGTTCACGAACAGGCAAGCATCAGGTGTCGTCGCCATGAGAACACGAAGCCGCGTTTCAGTCGCCCGCTGCGCTTCGTAATCGCGCTCCATTGCCATCTGGGCGACGACCAACTGCTGCTGGATCTCGGCTAAAGGCCGCAGGTCGCGCCCCAGCATCAAGACATCCGCCTCCCGTTCGATGCGGTGGAAACTGAACGACATTGGAAGATCCGGGCCGCTCTTGTCTACGAGGAGGTTCAATTCACTCAGGGGGAGTTGCTCGCTGCCCCGCTGCAAGGCGGTCAGACATCGCTCCAGCTTGGGAACGCTTTCCGGTGTCAGGTGGCTTTGGATCGAGGCACTGGTCCAACCTTCAATACTTAGCCCCAAGTCCAGTCCCGGCCGCACGCGCAGGTCGGTGATTGCCCCGTTCCAACCAACAAGAAGCGCCATGTCGGCAACGCCGGCCACGAGGTTGGCAAGAATGTCGGCGCGCGCGTTGGGCAAAAGTCCTTGGAACCATGCGCCTGATGCGGTGGCGTCCATGTTCAACGTCTCAGCCGGAGCGGATGACCACGCGCCCTGCATTCAGACAGCGCGATGTCCAGGTCATTGGTCACAAGATCGGCCCCCGCCCCCTTACAGCGGCCCCGATCAATCTCGACCGCGCCGCCGCCCAGAATCACGAAGGGATCGCGCCCGATGCGACGGGCGCAATTCACCGTGTCGATCAGAGCCTGCTGGGTGTCAGCGCCGGATGCGGAAATCATGACGATATCCGCGTCGGAAACCTCTGCCGGGTCGGAAACGATCCGTGCAGCCACTCCGTGCCGCAAAAGCTGCGCCATGAAGACGTGCTGCCCCAGACGGTGTTGTGCCCCTTCCGGTGTGAGCAGATAAACCTGCCCATGCGTAATGGACGGCATGACGTCCAACTCATCCAGCATATCGTCCGCCCAGGTCAACAGGGACCGCAGACGGACACACCCGAGGGTGACATCAGCGAAACTGGCGGCGTCGTCCAGCCAGTCATCGCCAAGGCGGCGCGCAGTGGCCGGTATATAGATGTCGATTATATCAGCAGGCCGACACCCGGCATCGATCATGGCAAGGCCGACGTTGCGCCACGCGTCCTGGCGGGGCGAAAGGACAGCCCCTGTCAGCCGCTGAACATGATCTTGCTGGGCCAACGGCATCAGGTCCAGCGCTATGGCTTGCAAGGCCCCACGGGCGACGCGGGCGATCTCATGTCCCCGAGGCATCAGCGGATGATCGAAAGATGGGGGCAGCAGAGAATCCTCCCAAAGGATGAACCAAAAAGGTTGTCCTCATCGTCAGGCATGGCAGGGTGAGTGTCAAATCAATATGACAAACACCACGCCGTTCCGTTCAATAGGCCTATTTATATGGCCCGACGACCCCCGGCTCAGTAAATCAATCAGGACGAACTGTCACCAACGTGTAAATCACCGTTGACACATGGTGCGCCAGAGTGCCACGATTTCAGGGGAACTTTCGCCGGGGAGACGAGATGTCAGACGCCAGAACACACGCCGCATCCGTTGCTGGCCTGTACACCCCTGAACAGCGGGTGCGGCGCGACTCTACCGTCTGGACAACGGTCCAGGGCATCCTTGCACCGGTCCAATTCTTCGTGTTTCTCGTTTCGCTCGGACTCGTACTGCGGTTCTTGTCGACGGGCGAGGGTTACGCGCTCGCGACGGCCTCGATCCTTGCCAAGACTTTTTGTCTTTACCTGATCATGGTGACCGGCGCGATCTGGGAGAAGGTGGTCTTCGGCCAGTACCTCTTTGCCCCCGTGTTTTTCTGGGAAGACGTGGTCAGCTTCGGCGTCATCGCGCTGCATACCCTTTATCTGTATGGGCTTCTGTCGAACGCCTTTCCGCCGACAACGCTGATGGCGATCACGCTCTCGGCTTACGTGATCTACGTGGTCAACGCGGCGCAGTTCGTTTGGAAGCTCCGGGCTGCGCGGCTCCAAGGTCAGACCCAAGGCGTCCCCGCATGACCGAGCATTTGTCGCCACCCACCGCAGGTTGTCGCAGCACCCCCGTTCTTAAGGAGCGGGGTCAGCGTGAAGTCTTCTGCGGCCTGACCGGAATCATCTGGCTGCACCGCAAGATGCAGGATGCTTTCTTCCTCGTGGTCGGGTCTCGGACCTGCGCGCATCTGCTGCAATCGGCGGCCGGCGTAATGATCTTTGCCGAGCCCCGATTCGCCACCGCCATCCTTGAGGAATCGGACCTTGCCGGGCTGAATGACGCCCACGCGGAACTGGATCGCACCGTGTCCGAACTGCTGGCCCGGCGCCCCGACATCCGGCAGCTGTTCCTTGTCGGCTCTTGCCCGTCCGAAGTCATCAAACTGGACCTTGGTCGCGCCGCCGAACGGCTGACGGTTGAACATGCGCCGCGCGTGCGCGTTCTCAACTACTCCGGTTCCGGCATCGAGACGACTTTCACCCAAGGGGAAGATGCCTGCCTTGCCTCCATGGTCCCAGTCCTGCCGGAAACGCAAGCCCGCGAACTGCTGGTCGTCGGGGCTCTTCCGGATGTGGTCGAAGACCAGATGCTCGGCCTTTTGGACGCGATGGGCGTTGGTCCCGTCCGCCTGCTGCCTGCGCGTCACATCGACAACACGACTGCCGTTGGTCCAAACACCCAGTTTGCCCTGGTGCAGCCGTTTTTGGGCGACACCCACGCCGCGCTGGTGCGACGCGGTGCCACCCACATCGCGGCCCCCTTCCCCTTCGGCGATGAGGGCACAACCGCTTGGCTCTCGGCCGTAGCCCACGCCTTCGGCGTTTCCGACGAGACCTTCGCGCGCGTGACCGAAGCCCCGCGCCAGCGCGCCCGCCGCGCCATTGCGCAGGCCTCCGAAACGCTCAACGGCAAGTCAGTCTTCTTCTTCCCCGACAGCCAGCTTGAAATCCCCCTGGCCCGGTTCCTGGCCCGTGAATGCGGGATGCAACCGGTCGAGGTCGGCTCCCCTTACATCCACGACGCGCTGCACGGCCCGGATCTCGATCTGCTGCCCGCCGGGCCGACGATCTCCGAAGGACAGGACGTCGACAAGCAGCTCGACCGCTGCATGGCGGCCCGCCCCGACCTGACGGTCTGTGGCCTGGGCCTCGCCAATCCTCTGGAAGCGCAGGGCCTCAGCACCAAGTGGGCCATCGAACTCGTCTTCACGCCGGTCCATTTCTACGAACAGGCCGGTGACCTCGCCTCCCTTTTCGCCCGCTCCATCAAGCGTCGGGCGATTCTGGAGGCGGCGGAATGAAACTGACGGTCTGGACATACGAAGGCCCGCCGCACGTCGGCGCCATGCGCGTGGCGACCGGCATGAAGGGTCTGCACTACGTGCTGCACGCGCCGCAGGGCGACACCTACGCCGACCTGCTCTTCACGATGATCGAACGGCGCGACCATCGCCCGCCCGTCACCTACACGACGTTTCAGGCGCGTGATCTGGGCTCCGACACGGCGGGGCTGTTCCGCACCGCCTGTCAGGATGCCTACGACCGGTTCAAGCCAGAGGCGATCATCGTCGGTGCCTCGTGTACCGCCGAATTGATCCAGGACGATCCCGGCGGCCTGGCCGAGACGATGGGCCTGCCTGTTCCGGTCATCGCGCTGGAACTGCCCAGCTATCAGCGCAAGGAAAACTTCGGGGCGGATGAGACGTTCTTCCAGATCGTTCGTGCGCTGGCCAAGCCGATGGATCGCACCGAGCGGGTGACCTGCAACATCCTTGGCGGCACCGCCCTTGGTTTCCGCCATCGCGACGATATCGCCGAAATCACGAACCTGCTCTATGAACTGGGCATCGAAGTGAACGTGACCGCGCCCATGGGGGCCACCCCGACCGACATCACCCGCATGGGCCAGGCTCATTTCAACGTACTGCTTTATCCTGAAACCGGAGAGACCGCCGCCCGGCACCTGGAGAGGACCTGCGGGCAGCCCTATACGAAAATCGTCCCCATCGGCACCGCCGCCACTCGTGCTTTCATCGAAGAGATCCGCGGCCTATCGGGCAGCACAGCACCGATCGACGATCATGGTCTGCGCCAGACGTGGTGGACCCGGTCGGTCGACAGCATCTACCTGACCGGCAAGCGGGTCTTCATCTTCGGCGACGCCACCCACGCGATGGCGATGGCCCATGTGGCGCGTGACGAGATGGGGTTCGAAGTGGCTGGCCTCGGGTGTTACAACCGTGAATTCGCCCGCCCGATGCGCGCATTGGCCAAGGAATTCGGGCTGGAGCCGCTGATCACCGACGATTACCTTGAGGTGGAGCGCGCGATCGAGGCCGCCCAGCCCGAGATGATCATGGGTACCCAGATGGAGCGCCATATCGGCAAGCGGCTGGGCATTCCCTGCGCCGTCATATCCGCGCCCGTTCACGTACAGGACTTCCCCGCACGGTATTCGCCGGTAATGGGGTTCGAGGGCGCGAACGTCCTGTTCGACACGCTGGTGCATCCGCTGGTCATGGGGCTGGAGGAACATCTCCTGCACATGTTCCGCGAGGATTTCGAGTTCAACGATGCGGCAGGCCCCAGCCATCACGGTGGCCACGCCCCAAAACCATCTGAGCAGGCGCAGACGCCTGTGTCAGAGCCTGAATCCCTGACCGCACCTGCAAGTGGTGAAGTTGTCTGGCTGCATGACGCCGAACGCGAACTGAAGAAGATCCCCTTCTTCGTCCGCGGAAAAGCCAGGCGCAACACCGAAACCTTCGCTGCCGATCAGGGCCTTGCCGAGATCTCCGTGGACACCCTTTATGAAGCGAAGGCCCACTATGCGCGATGACGTAATGCACCGCCCCTATCGCATCACGATGGTGACCCTTGACCGGCACATCGCCGGTCCCGCCGCGCGCGTTGCACCCACGCTGGCAGCCGACTTTCCCGGACTCCAGCTGAGCATCCACGCTGCCGCTGAATGGGCCAAGGATCCCGCCGCGCTGATTGCAGCGCGCGAGGATATCGCCCGCGCAGACATCATCGTGACCGGGGTTCTTTTCCTGGAAGAGCATATCAAGGCGATCCTGCCCGACCTGAAAGCGCGCCGCGACGCCTGCGACGCGATGGTCAACATCGTCAGCGATCAGGAAATCGTCCAACTGACCAAGATGGGCGACCTCGACATGTCCCGCCCCGCGTCCGGTGCCATGGCCCTTCTGAAAAAGCTGAAGCCTGCCAAGAAGGACGGCCGCTCCGGTGCCGGACAGATGAAGATGCTGCGCCGCCTGCCCAAGCTGCTCAGACTGGTGCCCGGCAAGGCGCAGGATCTGCGCGCCTGGTTCATGTCGATGCAATACTGGCTGGGCGGCACGGACGAGAATGTCGACGGCATGGTTCGCTTCCTGATCTCGCGCTATTCCAGCCGGCCCGAATGGGCGGGTGGCGCGACGGTCGACCCGATCGAATATCCCGAGGTCGGAATCTATCACCCCGACCTGCCCGACAAGCACATTGCAACAGAGATCGCCGACCTGCCGCAACAGCGCGGGACCACAACCATCGGCATCGTCCTGCTGCGCAGCTATGTCCTGTCCGAGGATACCGCGCATTACGACGCCGTTATCCGCGCCTTCGAGGCCGAGGGTCACCGCGTCATTCCCGTCTTTGCGGGTGGCCTTGATGCGCGCCCTGCGGTCGAGACCTACCTCGCCGGTAACATCGATACGCTGGTGTCCCTCAGCGGCTTCAGCCTGGTTGGCGGCCCCGCCTACAACGACAGCGAGGGGGCTGTGGCGATGCTCTCCGGCCTCGACGTGCCGTATGTCGCGGCGCAACCCCTGGAATTCCAGACATTGAACGAATGGGCCACGGGCGGTCAGGGCCTCTCTCCAATCGAGGCCACGATGCTGGTTGCCCTGCCGGAAATAGACGGGGCCACCAACCCGACGGTTTTCGCCGGTCGTCACGGGCCCGCCGGATGTGCCGGATGCACGCCGGGCTGCACCGCCAGAGGCACCGTCAAGGCAATGGCCCCCTGCCCCGAACGGATTGCGGCGCTGGTTGCCAAGTCCGGTCGCCTTGCAACCCTGCGGCGCAAGGCCAATGCAGACAAGAAGGTGGCGATCACGCTCTTCGGTTTTCCGCCCAATGCCGGGGCCATCGGCACCGCTGCCTATCTGTCGGTGTTCGAAAGCCTGTTCAACACGCTGCACCGCCTTGCCGCCGACGGTTACAAGCTGACCCCACCCGCGACGGTTGATGAGCTGCGCGAAAAAGTCTTGCACGGCAACGCTGCCCAACAAGGAACCGAAGCGAATATCGCCGCCGTCGTCACCGCCGACCAGATCGTGAGCCGCACGCCTTGGCTGGACGAGATAGAGGCCGTCTGGGGCCCGGCTCCCGGCCGTATCCAGGCCAATGGTCGCGAAGTGTTCGTTATGGGCGCGCACTTCGGCCAGGTCTTCGTCGGCGTGCAGCCGACCTTCGGATACGAAGGCGACCCGATGCGACTGCTGTTCGAAAAGGGCTTTGCCCCGACGCATGCGTTCAACGCCTATTACCAATACCTGCGCGAAGATTTCAGGGCCGATGTAGTGCTGCATTTCGGAATGCATGGCGCGCTGGAGTTCATGCCGGGCAAGCAGACAGGCGTGGGCCGGACCTGTTGGCCGGACCGGCTGATGGGCAACATGCCCAACGTGTACCTCTATGCAGCTAACAATCCGTCCGAAGCGTCACTGGCCAAGCGCCGCACGAACGCCGTGACGATCACGCATTTAACCCCGCCCCTGCAGAACGCCGGCCTCTATCGTGGTCTGGCTGACCTGAAGGACAGCCTTACCCGCTGGCGGGCGCTCCCCGATGATCGCGAGGATCTCGAAGCCCTGATCACCGAGCAGGCCGCCACCGTTGATCTATATGGTGCACCCGAGACCCTTTGGCTCAAGCTGTTGGAGACCGAAGACGCGCTGATCCCCGAAGGCTTGCACATCGTTGGTCGCGTGCCAGAGGCAGCCACGGTCGAGGCGGCGCTTGATCAGATGACCTTCCCCGATGCCAAGGCCCGTGAAACCGCCCGCGCCGCGTTGACCGGCGATCATGAACTGACGGCCCTGATGCGGGCCCTGTCGGGACGCTTCATCGCGCCGGTGCCCGGCGGCGACGTGATCCGCGCCCCCGAGATCTTGCCCACGGGCCGCAACATCCATGCCTTCGACCCGTTCCGCATGCCGACTGCCTACGCAATGGCCGACGGTGCCCGGCAGGCACAGGCACTGATCGACACCCACGAAGGGCTGCCACGCTCGGTCGCGCTGGTGCTCTGGGGGTCGGATAATATCAAGTCGAACGGCGGCCCCATCGGGCAGGCCATGGCGCTGATGGGTTGCACGGCGCGGTTTGACACGAACGGGCGGCTCTGCGGGGCCGACGTCGTGCCGCTGGAAACGCTGGGGCGCGCCCGCGTCGACGTGGTGATGACGCTGTCGGGTATCTTCCGCGATCTGCTGCCGCTGCAAACCAAGCTGTTGGCCGACGCCGCGCTGCAATGCGCCATGGCCGACGAACCGGAAGCAATGAACCCGATCCGCGCCCACGCGCTGGCGTTCATGGCCAAGACCGGCTGCGACATGAAGACCGCCGCCCTGCGCGTCTTCTCCAATGCCGAGGGGGCCTACGGCTCCAACGTGAACCAGTTGGTCGACAGCTCCGCGTTCGAAGACGGCAACGATCTGGCCGATGCCTACCAGGCGCGCAAGAGCTTTGCCTACGGCACCGACGGAGAGGCTTCGGCCCAACCCGCGCTGCTGGAAGACACGCTGGCCTGTGTCGACCTCGCCTACCAGAACCTCGAATCGATCGAACTGGGCGTGACCACGGTCGATCACTACTTCGACACGCTGGGCGGCATCGCGGCGGCCGTGAAGCGGGCCAAGGGCAGCGAACCGGCGATCTATATCGGCGACCAGACGCGGGGCCATGCAACTGTACGCACCCTCTCCGACCAGGTGGCACTGGAGACCCGGTCGCGCAGCCTGAACCCCAAGTTCTACGAGCCCCTGCTGCAACACGGGCACGAAGGTGTCCGCCAGATCGAAGCGCATATCACCAACACCGTCGGCTGGTCCGCGACCACCGGCAAGGTGGAGCCCTGGGTCTATGCCCGCCTGTCCGAAACCTTTGTTCTGGACGAGGTGATGCGCAAGCGCCTGTCCGACCTTTCGCCGCAGGCGTCCATGCGAATGGCCAACCGCCTGATCGAAGCCAGCGACCGCAATTACTGGCAACCCGACGAAGCAACACTGTCCGCGCTGCATGATGCAGCCGACGCCATCGAAGACCAACTTGAGGGGATCGCAGCCGAATGACCCACAGTATGACCCCCGGAAAGGCCGACACATGAGCCCGCTCGACAACGTCCCACTCTTCAAGAAAGCTGCCCTCGGGAGCGGTGACGGCGAAGGATCCGTCCAGGTCCATCAGGACGACACCGACAAGATCGAGGGGGCCAAGGTCTTTTCGGTCTATGGCAAGGGCGGCATCGGCAAATCGACGACATCGTCGAACCTGTCGGCCGCGTTTTCCAAGATGGGCAAGCGCGTCCTGCAAATCGGGTGCGACCCGAAGCACGACTCCACGTTCACCCTGACGGGCACGTTGCAGCCTACGGTCATCGACATTCTGAAAAGCGTCGATTTCCACGCCGAGGAACTGCGCCCTGAAGATTACGTCTCGATCGGTTACAACGGCGTGAAATGCGTGGAGGCCGGCGGCCCGCCCGCCGGGACCGGGTGTGGCGGCTATGTCGTCGGCCAGACCGTCAAACTGCTCAAGCAGCACCACATGCTCGAAGACACCGACGTAGTGATTTTCGATGTTTTGGGCGATGTTGTCTGCGGTGGTTTTGCAGCGCCCCTTCAACACGCCGACCGCGCGCTGATCGTGACGGCCAACGACTTCGACAGCATCTACGCGATGAACCGCATCATCGCCGCCGTTCAGGCGAAGTCGAAGAACTACAAGGTACGTCTGGCCGGATGCGTCGCCAACCGCTCCAAGGACACGGACGAGGTGGACCGCTACTGCGACACGGTCGGCTTCAACCGCATCGCGCACATGCCCGATCTGGATGCCATCCGCCGCTCGCGCCTCAAGAAGAAGACGCTCTTCGAGATGGATGCCGACGAGGACATCGTGATGGTTCAGAAGGAATATATCCGCCTGGCCGAGACGCTGTGGAACGGGACGGAGCCGCTGGCCCCCGCACCCCTGCCCGACCGCGAGATCTTTGAGTTGCTGGGCTTCGACTGACATGACCTACGACCAGACCCTGACACGCGTCGAAACCTATTTCGACCGCACCGCGACAAAGGCTTGGGAGGCTTTGACCTCCGACGCCCCGGTCTCGGGCATTCGCGCCACGGTTCGGGCGGGCCGGGATCGGATGCGCGCGATCATCCTGAGCCAGATGCCGCGCGATCTGACCGGCCTGCGCGTGCTGGACGCAGGCTGCGGCACCGGGGCGTTGGCGCATGAAATGGCACGGCGCGGGGCCGATGTTCTGGCGATCGACATCTCGCCGCAGTTGGTCGATATCGCGCGCCGTCGGATGCCCGCCGACCTGACCGGCACCATCGACTTCCGCTCGGGCGATATGCTGGACGTGGGCCTTGGCCGCTTCGACCACGTCACCGCGATGGACAGCCTGATCTATTATTCCGAGACCGACCTCGCCGCGGCCCTCGACGCGCTGGCGGCGCGCACAACCGGCTCTGTCCTCTTCACCGTCGCTCCACGCACACCGCTCCTGATGGCGATGTGGCGCGTAGGCAAGCTCTTCCCACGGGCGGACCGCTCGCCCACGATGGTGCCGCAATCGCACAAAAACCTGTCGCGCCGGCTGACCTCGGCCACGCTGGCACCGGTCACACGCGTCAGTTCGGGGTTCTACATTTCGCACGCCCTCGAGGTGACGCCATGATCTTCGGTCGCCGCATGATCCAGGGCATGACGCTCAACATGCTGCCGTTCTCCGACGCGGTCAGCGAGCAGTTGCCCCTGCGCCAACTGCTGCGCCTGTCGCTGTTTCAGGTGTCGGTCGGCATGGCCTCGGTCATGCTGCTGGGCACGCTGAACCGGGTCATGATCGTGGAATTGGGCGTCGCTGCCACCATCGTCGCCATGATGATCGCGATCCCGGTTCTGGTGGCACCCTTCCGCGCAATCCTCGGATTTCGATCCGACACCTACCGCTCCGCAATCGGATGGAAGCGTATCCCCTACCTCTGGTTTGGATCGCTGTGGCAATTCGGTGGCCTTGCGATCATGCCCATGGCGCTTCTGGTGCTGTCCGGCGATCAGGTCGCCGGCCCCGATTGGGCGGGCACCGTGGGTGCCGCGCTGGCCTTCCTGATGACCGGGCTTGGCATGCATATGACCCAAACGGCGGGCCTCGCCCTTGCCGCCGACCGCGCGACCGAAGAGACCCGGCCGCAGGTCGTAGCGCTCCTCTACGTGATGTTCCTCGTGGGCATGGGCGTCAGCGCCGTCATCATCGGCACGCTCCTGCGCGATTTCAGCGCGCTGCGCCTTGTACAGGTCGTGCAGGGCACCGCGGTCGTGACCATCGTTCTGAACACCATCGCCCTGTGGAAGCAGGAAAAGGTGACACCCATGACCCGCGAAGAGCGTGCCGTACCACGCCCGCCCTTCCGCGACGCCTGGCGCGATCTGACGGCGCAGGGCAACGTTGCCCGCCTGCTGGTCGTAGTGTTCATCGGCACGCTGGCCTTCAACATGCAGGACGTCCTGCTGGAGCCTTACGGCGGCGAGATTCTGGGCCTGTCAGTCTCGGCAACGACCCTACTGACTTCGCTCTGGGCGGGCGGCGCATTGCTGGGCTTCGGGGTCGCGGCGCGCGGGCTCAAGCGGGGGCGCGATCCATTCCGCATGGCGGGCGGCGGCATCCTTGCCGGTGTCTGCGCCTTCTCGGCGGTGATCTTCGCCGCCCCCCTCGACAGCGGTCTTCTGTTCTACATCGGGGCCTTCGGCATCGGGTTCGGCGGCGGTCTGTTTTCGGTCTGCACCCTGACCGCAATCATGGCCTTCGACGGCAGCGGCACCGCCGGCAAGGGCCTGGCCCTCGGGGCTTGGGGCGCGGCACAGGCGACGGCGGCGGGCGTATCGATCTTTGTTGGCGGCGCACTGCGCGACGGCGTCAACGCGCTGGCCGAGACGGGCCGTCTGGGTGCTGCGCTGTCCGACCCCGCGACCGGCTATTCCACGGTTTACCACATCGAAATCGCACTGCTCTTCATCACGCTGGCGGCTCTTGGGCCGCTGGTCCGGTCGCGCAGTATTCATCACCGTCAGACCACGTCACGCGGTCTTGCGGATTTCCCGACTTAACCCCGCCCAGGAGGATACCCCATGCTCGGCACAACATTCTTCGGAGACTTCGATCTCGCCAGCGCGGCGATCTGGGGCTTCTGGCTCTTCTTCGCCGTCCTCGTCGTCTACCTGCAGACCGAAAACCAGCGCGAGGGCTACCCTCTCGTGGATGATGACGGCAGCCCCGCCGCCTCACCCGGTGTCTTCCCTGCCCCCAAGGACAAGACGTTTCTGCTCCGCGATGGACGCGGCAGCGTATCGGTGCCTTCGGGCCAGCGCCCCGATCGCAGCGATCTTGCCATCGCGCGCACCAGCGACGCGGGCGGCTCGCCCTACGTTCCCACCGGGGATCCGATGGTTGATGGTGTCGGCCCCGCGTCCTGGGCCAACCGCAGTGACCACCCCGAACTTGACGGCCACGGCCACGCCAAGATCAAACCGCTGTCCAAGGTCGAGGACTTCACCGTCTCCGCCGGGATCAACCCGCTGGGGTTGCCCGTGCAAACCGCCGACAAGGAAGTGGTTGGCCGCATCACCGACATGTGGATCGACGTGCCTGAGCAGATGGTCCGCTACCTGGTTGTCGACCTAAACCCCGAAGGCTCCGGTCAGCAACGCCTGATCCCGATGAACTTCGCCCGGCTCAAGCGCGATCGCGTTCAGATCGACTCGCTCCATTCGCATAACATGGCCGGCATTCCGACGATCAAGGCGGACAACCAGATCACTCTTCTTGAGGAAGAGAAGATCATGGCGTGGTTCGGGGGCGGCACGCTCTATGCAACGCCGTCGCGGAGCGAGCCGCAACTCTGACACGACATGTCCGGGCCGACACGTGGCCCGGACCACCACCAAGACCCATCGGGGGATGACCAATGCACCACGACGACTTTAAATTCGAACCTGTTCGCGGCTTGCCCGAGGCTCTGCCAGACGGCGAAGTCATTCTGTGGCAAGGTTCCCCGGATCCCAAGCGCCTGGCGCGCGAGGCTTGGAAGCTGAACTGGATCCTTGGGTACTTCGCCGTGCTGGCGGTCTGGCGGGTCATGGCCTCCGCGGCGGACTACCCTATCACGCAAGCCCTGTTGCACGCGGTGCCCTTCGTTGTGGCCGGGGCGCTGGCCGCCGGCATCGTCTCAGTCCTGGCTTGGGTACAGGCCCGCGCGACGGTCTATACCCTGACCAACCGCCGGGTCGCTATGCGGATCGGGGCCGCCCTGACAATGACGCTGAACCTTCCCTACGTCTGCATCACCAACGCCCACTTGGCGCTGCGCAAGTCGGGTCACGGCAATATCGCCTTCGACCTGTCGGGCGACGGCACCCGGATTTCCTACCTGATGTCCTGGCCCCACGTGCGGCCATGGCGCATCGCCCCGGCGCAGCCCTGCCTGCGCGCGATCCCCGACGCGGCGACTGTCGCCAAGATCTTCGCAGAGGCGGCCGAAACCCGCGTTGCCGAACCGCGCTTGGCTCGCGTCGAAACGTCCCACACACCAGCGCCTGTCGGCGTGATCGCTGCGGAGTAATCGACATGCAACGCAATCCTACCGCCTCCCTCGCCAATCAGATGAAGATGCGCGACCGCGAAATGGTTCCGCGGTTCCTGGTGCAGGCGATGTTCGCCCTGATGATCGGCGCACTGGCCCTCGTGGCTTACGCGCGGCTCACCGACCGCCCGCTGGAGGGCACGCGACCGGCGGCCGCCATCCTCGACGAGGTCTCCCTGACCATGGTTGGCGACCGCGCCTCCGGCGTGGCACTTTTCGACATGAACGGTGTGCAAGTGGCGCATTCCAATGATAGCAAGAAGGGGTTCATCGACGTCATCTGGGTGTCGATCAACCGCGAGCGTGCCCTCCGGGGTGCAGATGTGGCCGCCCCAATACGGGTTGTCCGCCAGGACAATGGGCAAGTGGCCATCCTGGATGATGCGACGGGCTGGTCCATCGTCCTCATCGGTTACGGGCAGGACAATGTCGCCGCCTTCGCCGATCTTCTGGACAGCTGACAGAGAGGAACGAACGACCATGGGATTTCTCACCCGCACCCGCGAAACCGCGCCCTGCGAGATCACGATCTCGCACCGCTTCGACGAGCTTTCGGCGCATTGCAAATTTCTGAACGGGGCCGTCGTCGGCCCCGGCGACACGGTCGAAGTCGATGGCCCCGAACTCATGGCCGCCTATGGCGAGGTGGTATCGGACACCCGCACCGCAACCATCACCCGCGCCAGCACGGTCGAGCGTTTCTGGACCCGTCACACCGGTGACTTCGAGTTCATGGAGCTTTGCGAATTTTCCTTCTCGGAAGAGGTGATGTCATGAACGCCCCCAAGCATTCCGCCTTCGCCGACACCGCCGAGGAGGCCATCGCCGCCCAGGACGCCGCCGCCGCCGCCGCCGACTTCGCCGATGGCATGACCAGCGAACAGGCCACCGAGGTGGCCATGCAGAACACCCTGCTGACCCCGCGTTTCTACACCACCGATTTCGACGAGATGGACAGCATCGACGTGACCCCGGTGCGGTCGGACTGGGACAAGTTGATCGCGCAGATGAAAAGCGACCCGAACAAGGGCCACTTCAAGAAAAACGACGACTGGCAGGTCGATTGGGAGGGCATGGACCCGGCCCTGCGCAAGGAGTTCATCGACTTCCTGATCTCAAGCTGCACCGCCGAATTTTCGGGCTGCGTGCTTTACAAGGAAATGAAGCGGCGCGGCTCGAACGAGGACATCACCACCCTCTTCCAGCTGATGGCGCGGGACGAGGCACGGCACGCCGGTTTCATAAACGACACCCTGCGCGAGGCAGGCATCCGCGTGAACCTGGGCTTCCTGACGCAAAAGAAGAAGTACACCTACTTCCGGCCCAAGTTCATCTACTACGCGACCTACCTGTCAGAGAAGATCGGCTACGCCCGCTACATCACGATCTTCCGGCACCTGGAAAAACACCCAGAACATCGATTTCACCCGATTTTCCAGTGGTTCCGCGAATGGTGCAATGACGAGTTCAGCCACGGCGAGGCCTTTGCCCTCCTGCTCAAGACTGATCCGAAACTGACCTCGGGCGTCAACAAGCTTTGGATCAAGTTCTTCCTGACGGCCGTCTATTCAACGATGTGGGTCCGTGACCATCAGCGACCACTGTTCCACGATGCCTTGGGCGTCGATGTGACCTGGTACGGACAAGAGGTTTTCCGCAAGACCTCCGAGATTTCCAAACAGGTGTTTCCCTTTACATTGGATATTGACCACCCGCGCTGGCAGGCAAACCTGAATAAAATGGAAGCCGCCTCCCGGCAGATCGCAGCCGCCAAGGCACGCGGTGGGATTGAGGGTACCGTCTCCCGGCTGGCAGGAATGGCCAAGGCCGCGACGGCCTTCGTCTCGACCCTGCTGATTCCGTCGATCCCCAACGAGGTGCCCGAAAGCCCCCGGATGGAGCCGGCGTACTGACATGACCGAAGGCTGGATCAATGAACCTTGGATGGCGGCGGTCTTCGCCATCTTCGCCTGGTGGTTTTCCACCGGCGCGATCCTGTTCGTGGTCCGCCGCAGCGATGCAGGCGACCGGACGGCCCACGGCCGCTCGGTCGTCCTCGGCGTGCCCTTTCTCGCACTCGGCATCGCCGGACTGATCGTCACCTCCGGCGAATTGACGGCCGTGAACATATACCTGTCGTTTGCCAGCGTCCTGCTGGTTTGGGGTTGGGTTGAGCTGGCGTTCCTGGCGGGTGTCATCACCGGGCCGGAGCGCGGCGAATGCCCGCCACTCCTGACCGGTTGGGCCCGCTTCGTGCGCGCCTGGACGGCCATGTCCCACCACGAAATCCTGCTGCTTCTGACGCTCTTTGCAGTCATGGTGGTCAGCCACCCCGCCGAAAACCCGTTCGGCCTCTACGCCTACCTCATACTTTTCTTTGCCCGGATTTCGGCCAAGCTGAACCTGTTCTTCGGCGTGCCGCGCATCAACACCGAGTTCCTGCCCCACCCGTTGCAGCACCTCAAATCCTATTTCCGGCAAGGCCCGATCTCGATCGCCTTCCCGATCAGCGTTACGATCCTGAGCGTTGCGACCCTCTCCTTCGCCGCGCATTTGATCTCGGTCAACGACCCGGCGACCACGATAGGCTTTGCCCTTTTGACGACCCTGGCCGGACTGGCCGCCCTGGAACACTGGCTGATGGTGGTGCCCCTGCCTGACGCGAAACTCTGGCGCTGGATGCTTCCGGCCACCACGACCCATCAAGAAGGGACCGACCCATGAACTTTGATGCCATGTTCGAAGAACAGCTTCAGGCCCTGAAGGATGAAGGCAACTATCGCTACTTCAAGGAACTGGAACGCAAGTGCGGCAAGTTTCCCCGCGCCGCCAACCATGAGGATGGCCAGAAGCGGGACGTGACGGTCTGGTGCTCCAACGACTACCTTGGCATGGGCCAACACCCCAGCGTTGTCGCAGCCATGTGCGAAGCAGTGCAGCGTACCGGCACCGGCGCGGGCGGCACGCGCAACATCTCGGGCACCAACCACGACCACCTGCTGCTTGAGGCCGAGTTGGCCGATCTGCACGGCAAGGAAGCGGCGCTGCTCTTCACCTCGGGTTACGTGTCGAACTGGGCGGCGCTGTCCACACTTGGCTCTCGCCTGCCGGATTGCGTGATTCTGTCGGATTCGGGCAACCACGCCTCCATGATCGAAGGCATCCGCCATTCGCGCGCCCGTAAGGTCATCTGGCAACATAACGATGTGGCCGACCTTGAGGCTAAGCTGGCCGCCCTGCCCGCCAACGTGCCGAAGATCGTCGCTTTTGAGTCGGTCTACTCCATGGACGGCGACATTTGCCCCATGAAGGAGATCGTCGAGGTGGCCGAAAAATACGGGGCCATGACCTACCTCGACGAAGTCCATGCCGTGGGCCTGTATGGTCCGCGCGGCGGTGGCGTGTCCGAGCGGGAGGGTCTGGCCCACCGCATTACCCTGATCGAAGGCACGCTGGGCAAGGCTTACGGCGTCGTCGGCGGCTATATCACCGGGTCCGCCGCGCTATGCGATTTCATCCGCAGCTTTGCCAGCGGCTTCATCTTTACCACCGCCCTGCCGCCTGCCGTGGCTGCGGCCGCACGAACCTCGATCCGTCACCTGAAGGAAAGCTCGGACGAGCGGATGCAGCAGCGCCGCCAGGTCGCCCGCCTGCGCGCCGCACTTGACCGCGAGGGGATTCCCCACATGCACAACGACAGTCACATCGTACCCGTCATGATCAAGGATCCGGTCAAGACACGGATGCTGGCCGACTACCTGATGGACGAATGGGGTATCTACGTGCAGCCCATCAACTATCCTACCGTGCCCAAGGGAACGGAGCGGCTGCGCTTCACCCCTTCGCCCCTGCACACCGATGCCGACATCGACCATTTGGTCAACGCGCTACGCACGCTCTGGCGGCAATGCGCAATCGCGCACGCCGTCGCCTGACCGTCTCAGCGCCAGAGGTTGACGAAGTGATGTATCGGCCCGTGACCTGACCCTACGGTCAGGTCATCGGCCCCGGCGATCGCATCCGTAATGAAGGCCTTGGCACGCCGCACCGCCTCCTGCGGTTTGCGCCCCTGCCCCAGCTGCGCGGCCAGCGCCGCCGACAGGCTGCACCCTGTGCCATGCGTATTCTTCGTCGCAATGCGCGGCGCATCGAACCACGTGACCCCGCAATCAGACACCAGGCAATCCGAGCTTTCCGCCCCCGCACCATGCCCGCCCTTCATCAGCACGTGCTCCGGCCCGAGCGTGCGCAAAGCCCTCCCCTGCGCCGCCATCTCCTCTCGCACTTCGGCCACCTCGGCACCCAGCAACGCGGCCGCCTCCGGCAAGTTCGGCGTCAGCACCGTTGCCAGAGGCAGCAACCGATCCCGCAGCACGGCCACCGCCTCGGGGTTCAACAGCGATGCGCCCCCCTTGGCGATCATCACCGGGTCCAGCACGATCACAACGTCCAGCCCCGACAGGGCATCGGCCACGGACCCCGCGATCTCCGCGTCGAGGATCATGCCGATCTTGACAGCATCCACCCGCACGTCGTCGAAGACTGCCTTGATCTGGTCGGCCACGAAGGCCGGCGGCACGCGGTGTACGCCGCTCACACCTTGGGTGTTCTGCGCCGTCAGCGCAGTCAGGACCGCCATGCCGTAGGCACCGTTCGCCGCAATTGATTTCAGATCGGCCTGAATCCCCGCACCCCCCGAAGGATCGGACCCCGCGATGGACAATACGTTCGCAATCATGGTCGCACCTCGGGATAAAATGCCGCCGCGGCGGCGCGCGGATCCGGTGTCCCGCAGATGGCCGAGACCACAGCAAGCCCGTCTGCCCCCGCTGCGCGCACCCCGTCGACGTGGCTGGCGTTCAACCCGCCAATGGCCACCGTCGGCAGACCGCTTGCCGCGACCATCGCCGCCAGCCCGTCGAGTCCGATTGGGGTCTTGTGGTCAGATTTGGTTGCCGTCGCGAACACGGGGCCCAGGCCCAGGTAGTCCGCCCCGCTGTCCCGCGCCGCCCGCACGAGCGTTTCCGACTCGCAAGACAGGCCAAGTATCTTGCCCGGCCCCAATCGCGCCCGCGCCGCGCGCGGATCGCCGTCGTCCTGCCCAATGTGCGCGCCGTCGGCCCCGCTGGTAATCGCGGCTTCCAGATCATCGTTCACGACCACCCGTACGCCCGTACCCACCAACGCGGTGATAACCGCGCGCGTCTGTTCGACCAGGCCGGCCGTTCCGACCCGCTTGTCGCGGATCTGCACCATGGTGACGCCCCCGGCGACCGCCGCGCGCACCTGCTCTACCAACGTGGGGCCCGGGCACAGCATAGGGTCGGTCACCAGGTAGAGCTGTAACTCCCCCTGCATCAGGCCCATTCGACCCGGCCTCCATCGGCCAGATCCTCCGGCGTGACATTTGCAAGTGCATCGAGAAGCGCCACCTGGAAACTTCCCGGTCCCTGCGCCACCTCGCCGGCACGCGCGCCCGCTTCCGCGAACATCGTCATGGCCGCGACCGTTCCCTCGAACGGGGGGGCAACCGCGACGAAAGCGCCAACCAAAGCCGTCAACGCGCAGCCAAGCGCCGTCACACGCGGCATGATCGGTGACCCGCCGCTGATCCAGACGTGTCGCGTTCCATCCGTCACGAAGTCACGAACGCCGGTCACCGCGACGACGCAGCGCTTCGCCTTGGCCAAGGCCCGGGCCGCTTCGATGGCGTCGGTCACGTCGTCCCCACTATCGGCCCCCTTGCCAGCGCCAGCCTGACCGGCCAGCGCCAGAATTTCCGAGGCATTGCCCCGGACCACAGCCGGCTTCAGCGCCAGAAGGTCACGTGCCGCCTGCATCCGCCACGGGGTGATGAACAGCGCAACGGGATCCAGAACCCATGGCGTGTCTGACGCCCCCGCGGCTTCGGCAGCCATCCGCATCGATGTCAGCCACGACTCCGAGAGGGTCCCGATATTCACCGTCAGCGCCCCTGCCATCGGGGTGAAAGTCTGCACTTCCTCCGGCGCATGGACCATCGCGGGCGAAGCTCCGGCGGCCAACACCACGTTCGCGGCAACGTTCATAGCAACAAAATTCGTCATGCAATGCACAAGCGGGGCCTGCGCGCGCAGGGCGGTCAGGGCGTCTAGCAAATCAGTATTGGCAGTCATTGTCTCTCCCTCCGGGGAAGAGGCGCGAAAGATGTAAGTCCCATCGCACCTCCCTCCGCCGGCATTATCCGGTTCAGGTTCGAAGGGTTCATCTCAGCCCACATGACGAAGGGCGCCCCCGGCCCTCCTAACATCGCGTGGACACCCCGAAAGTCAACCAAGGAAATCTGGTAAAGCACTCGACACACTGTCACAATTTATCGTTCAACCCGTCATGAACATGTTACGGTGAACCTGCAGTGGGCCCCGTAGGAACCGGAGGCGGCGCCTTGCTGCCCACAAAGGGAGAGTACCAAATGACCAAGACCGATCTTCTCGGGGCTGTTGCCGCAACCGCGCTGGCCTTCGCCGCGCTGCCTGCTTTGGCGCAGGACTGCGAGCGCGGAACGCTGGATGACCGTTTCTGCGATACCGATGGCGACCTGCTGGCCGATGTGCCCAGCGATCCGGCCGACCAGATTGACCCCGATACCTTGATCTTCGCCTACACGCCTGTCGAAGATCCCGCCGTCTACAAGACGGCCTGGGCCGATTTCCTCGACCATCTGGCCGAGGCCACGGGCAAGGAGATCGTCTTTTTCCCGGTCCAGAACAACGCCGCCCAGATCGAGGCGATGCGTTCGGGCCGCCTGCATATCGCGGGCTTCAACACCGGGTCGAACCCGTTGGCCGTCAACTGCGCCGGATTCCGCCCCTTTACCATCATGGCCGCGGCTGACGGCAGCTTCGGCTACGAGATGGAGATCATCACTAACCCTGAGACCGGCATCGAATCTGTCGAGGACATCAAGGGCGGAACGCTGGCCTTTACCTCCGAGACATCGAACTCGGGCTTCAAGGCCCCGTCGGCCATCCTCAAGGCCGATTTCGGAATGCAGGCCGGGGCAGACTTCGAGCCGGTCTTCTCGGGCAAGCACGACAACTCGATCCTCGGTGTTGCCAACGGCGACTACCCCGCCGCGGCAATCGCCAACTCGGTACTTGGCCGGATGCTGGAGCGCGACGTCGTAAACCGGGATCAGATCAAGACGATCTACACGTCGCAGACCTTCCCAACGACCGGCTACGGCACCGTAAACACCCTGACGCCCGAGTTGCAGGACGCGATCCACGGGGCTTTCTTCAGCTTCGACTGGGAAGGTTCTTCGTTGGAGGAAGAGTTCAGCAAGAACGGCGAGGCCCAGTTCATCGAGATGGACTATGCCGGGTTCTGGGACGTGATCCGCAAGATCGATTCCGCCAACGACGTCAGCTACGCCTGCGAGTAAGCACCACCTGAAACGACCTGCGCGCGGCGGCCCACCCGGGTTCGCCGTGCGTGACTATTTCAAGACTGGGAAAAACATGCTGCGGCTCGACAAGCTCGTGAAGACATACAAGACCGGGGATCAGGCGTTGAAAGCCGTCGAACTGGACATCCCCAACGGCCAGGTTCTGGCGCTGATCGGGCCGTCGGGTGCCGGGAAATCAACACTGATCCGCTGCATAAACCGCCTTGTGGAGCCGACATCCGGCGAGGTCTGGCTGGGCGACACGGAACTGACCCGCCTCAGCCCGTCCCGCTTGCGCCGCGAACGCCGGCGCATGGGAATGATCTTTCAGGAATACGCCCTCGTCGAACGGCTGACCGTCATGGAAAATGTATTGTCAGGGCGCCTCGGCTATGTCGGGTTCTGGCAATCGCTGACCCGGCGCTTCCCGCAAAAGGACGTGGACGAGGCCTTCCGCCTGCTCGACCGCGTGGGCCTGCTGCATATGGCCGACAAACGGGCCGACGAACTCTCGGGCGGCCAGCGGCAGCGCGTCGGCATCTGCCGCGCCCTGATTCAGGACCCGGCCGTATTGCTGGTGGACGAGCCAACCGCCTCCCTCGACCCCAAGACCTCCCGCCAGATCATGCGCCTCATCTGCGAGCTGTGCGCCGAACGGGGTCTGGCCGCGATCATCAACATCCACGATGTCGCGCTTGCCCAGATGTTCGTGCAGCGTGTCATTGGCCTACGACTGGGGGCTGTCGTCTATGACGGGCCACCAGATGGTCTGACGCCCGACAAGCTGACTGAAATCTACGGCGAGGAAGACTGGGAAGCGACCATCGACAAAGTCGACGACGAGGACGAAGAAGCGGAGGCCATCGCGTGACCCACGCACTGTTGCACGACCTGGTCGGCACCCGCTGGAAGCGCCCGCCTTTGGTCCGCCGTCCCTGGCTGCGCTGGACCCTCGGCATCGGGTTCGTAATCTACCTGATCCTGGCGATCGCCTCGGTCGAGGTGAACTGGTCGCGCGTCTACGAAGGTCTTGATCGCGGCTGGGCCTTCGTCTTGGCGTTCATGTCGCCTGACTTCACGTCCCGCGCTACCGACATCTGGGACGGAATGCTGGAAAGCATCGTGATAACCGTCGCGTCTTCGGTGGTGGGCATCATCATCTCGATCCCCATCGCACTCGGGGCCGCGCGCAACATCGCCCCCCTGCCCGTGTACATGGTCTGCCGCGGCATCATCGCCGTCAGCCGCGCATTGCAGGAAATCATCGTCGCGATCCTTCTGGTCGCGATTTTCGGTTTCGGGCCGCTAGCGGGCTTCCTGACCCTGTCCTTCGCGACCATCGGATTCTTGTCGAAACTGCTGGCCGAGGACATCGAGAGCATGAACCGCAGCCAATCGGAGGCCGTCCGCGCCACCGGGTCGAAATGGCTGCAATGGATCAACTACGGGGTGCAACCGCAGGTTATGCCCCGCCTGATCGGGCTGTCGATCTACCGCGTGGACATCAACTTCCGCGAATCCGCGATTCTGGGTTTGGTGGGTGCGGGAGGCATCGGTGCCACGCTGAACACCGCCTTCGACCGCTATGAATACGATACGGCGGCGGCGATCCTGCTGCTGATCATCGTCGTCGTCATGGCTCTTGAATACATCAGCGGTATTGTCCGCGCGAAGGTGCAATAATGCCGATATTAGACACTGAATCCGGCCCCGTCTGGCGGCACCGCACACGTAATCAGACCCTGCTGCACTGGTTCGGCTGGCTCCTCGGCGTCGCCATCTTCCTGTGGTGCTGGGCGCGCATTTCAGATGCCACCACGTGGTTTTTCGTCTGGGACGCGCCAGCCATCGCGAGCGACATCCTGAGCCGGGCCACTCCGCCGCGCTGGTCCTATATCTCGAACCTCTGGTGGCCCATCTGGGATACGATAAACATCGCCACGCTGGGCACGATCGCGGCCCTCTTCATGGCAGTGCCGGTCGCCTTCCTGGCGGCCCGCAACACAACGCCCTCGGTCTACTTCATTAGGCCCATCGCCCTGCTGATCATCGTGGCGACCCGGTCAATCAACTCGTTGATCTGGGCGCTGCTGCTGATTGCGATCATCGGTCCAGGCGTTTTTGCGGGCGTCGTGGCCATCTCCATCCGGTCCATCGGCTTCTGCGCCAAACTGCTGTACGAAGCAATCGAGGAGATCAACGCAACGCAGGTCGAGGCGATCACCGCAACCGGAGCCTCCCGCTGGCAGGTCATGGCCTGGGGGATCGTCCCGCAGATCGCCCCCGCCTTCGCGGGTATCGCGGTGTTCCGGTGGGACATCAACATCCGCGAATCCACCGTGCTGGGCCTCGTGGGCGCGGGCGGCATCGGGTTGCAGCTTCAAGGCTCGCTCAACACGCTGGCTTGGCCCCAGGTTTCGCTGATCCTGTTGGTGATCCTGCTGGCTGTCGTGATCTCCGAATGGGTTTCGGCCAAGGTGCGGGGGGCAATCATTTGAAAGACGGGCCTTCCACCGGTGAGATCTTCGACGCCTACCACGCAGTCCGTACGCGCCTGCCGCCCCCCGGACGGCACGGGGCCTGTACCCCCGTCGATACACTGGCCGACCTTGCGGATCACTTCGATACCTTCCTGCTGGATGCGTTCGGCGTCCTTAACGTTGGTGAAACTGCCATCCCCGGCGCACGGGACAGGGTCCACGCCCTGCGCGATGCGGGCAAGCGCCTGATCATCGTATCAAACGCGGCGGGACTGCCGCATGATACACTGATGGAGAAATACGACCGGCTTGGTTTCGGCTTCACACCCAAGGATGTGATAACAAGTCGTATGGCACTCTTGGCCGCGTTGGAGACTGACGCTTCCCCGGTGTGGGGTGCCATGGCCACGACCGGCGCGGGGCTAGAGACGCTCTCTCCAACCCTTCTGCGCGAAGACACGAGCGCTTACGACGCGGCGACGGGGTTCCTGCTTATCGGGTCGGCGCAATGGACAGACGCGCGGCAGGCAATGCTGGAGGCCAGCCTGCGCAACGATCCGCGCCCCGTCCATGTCGGAAACCCCGACATCGCCGCCCCCCGCGAAGACAGCCCGTCACGCGAACCCGGCTATTGGGCGCACAGACTTGCCGATGCCACGGGGGTCGAGCCACAGTTCCACGGCAAACCTTTCCGCGGCATCTACGATTTGGCGTTCGCGCGCATCGGTGCCCCCGGTCGCACCGTGATGGTCGGTGACAGCCTGCACACCGACATCCTGGGCGCACAGGTCGCGGGCGTAGCCTCTGCGCTGATCACATCGCACGGTATCATGCGCGACCGCGACATCGATGCCGCCATCGCTATTTCCGGTATCCGTCCAGACTACGTGGTCCGCACCACCTGACCCCGCCGCCCTTCGATCCGCAGGGCACCGGATGACCCCATTGCCGCGCGCAGTCGACGCGACATCCCGTCGATGACAAGCGTGATCACGATCGCCACTGCCAGCAGGGCCACCACCCGGTCCAGACGCAACTCCTGCACATTCGTCTGAAAGTAGAAACCCAGCGTGCCTATCCCCAGCAGACCGACAATCGCGCTCTCCCGCACGATGATTTCCCAACGATAGAGACACAACGCGACGAAATTCCCCGACATCCGCGGCAACAACTCCCACCCCACGAGGGTCAGCCCGTGTGGCGCATCTGGGCGCAGCGGCACCTCCGCCGCCTGCCACCCCATTAGGTGCGCGATGATCGCCCCGTTATGCAATGCCAGCGCCAGCACGGCCGGCAGGAGCGACAGTCCGAACACCTGTAAAAACACGAATGCCATCATGTACTCCGGCAAGGACCGTACCACGACCAGCACCCCGTGCCCCACCAGCGCACCGACACGCCCCGTGACGCGCGGCACGATGATCGGAAAGGCGATCAGCGACAGCACCGCCGCACCGGCCAACGCCAGTTGTGCCGTCACCATCGTGGCGACCGAACCGGGCAGCGCCTGCTGAACGAAGACCCGATGCAACCAGCCGCCCCATTCAGTGCCCGAGCGCAGCGGGGCGGGCAGTACGTCCCACAGGAACCGCATCAAGGCCCCGTCTCCCATCGGCGGGTGCGCGATCCAAGCCAGGGCCATGATCGACGCGCCCAGGTAAAGTGGGGCCAAACGCCAGACCATCCACCGGCGCATCGGAAGGATCAGTCCGAGGAAAATCATCAGGCAGGCCGCCGCCGAGCCATATTCGGCCTGTCGGAAGAAGGTCTCCAACTGGAAACCCAACGTCGGCAGCCCGACAAAGCCCAGCACCGCCGAGGACCGCAACCCGCACTCCAACCGGTAGAGTGTGTAGGTCCGCATCTGTGGCAGGCACCCCGGCAACCGCGCCCAAAGGACCGCCACCGCCGCGCCCGTCCCCGGCGGCAGTGGGTCGGGTGCCTCCTCCATGTACTCCGCAAAAACCTTGGCGAAGATGCCTGCATAGGGGAGTCCGATAGCCAGCACCCCCGTCAGCGGAGACAATCCGGTCACGTTCAACAACAGCAACGCCCAGAACAGCTCATGCACGGCGCGCACCGAAACGCAGAGCCAGCGCACCGGGGCACGGTGGTAAAGCGGGGCAAGCAGCAGGCCAAGCGTCGCGCCGACGGCAACGCCGCAAAACCCGAACGCCAGTGTCAGGCCGGTCGCCCGCGCCAGACCCCCGATGTCCGAGAAGTCAGGCGAAAGCAGTCCCTGCCCCATCGCCGCCAACGTTAGCCAGGGGTCCGGTCGCATCCCGTCGAGGTCGGCAAGGACAAGCGCAATCACGGTCAGTAGAAGGAATCCGGTCGCGACGTGCCACAAGCGCAGCGTCACCCGTAAAGCTCCATCAGGCGGGCCGCGTCGACTTCGGCGACGGGTGCGTCCAGTACGATGCCCCCGGCTTTCAACCCAACGATCCGCGTGGCAAAGCCCAAGGCCTGCCCAGTGTCGTGCAATACCATCACCGAAGTCTCGAACTTGGCCGCCAGAGACTGCAGCAACGCATCGCCCTGCGCCGGGTCAAGCGCCGATACCGGCTCATCCGCAAAGACCGCCATCCCCCCGCGCAAGATTGCACGGGCAAGCGCCACCCGTTGACGTTGGCCGCCCGAAAGCGACGCGACCATACGTCTTTGCAGCCCGTCCATCCCGACGCGCGCCAATGCCGCTTCGGCCGCAGCGCGCTCCTGCGCATTAGGCCAGACCAACGTGCGCAGATTACGCGACGTCCCATGATCAGCCAGCCGCCCCATCCAGACGTTGTGAAACACGCTCAGGGCATCGACCAGCCCGTGATCCTGCGCGACGACGGCAGCACGGCCCGCTGCCCGCGCCTGCAACGCGCCCAGCAGGGTCGACTTGCCCACCCCGCTGCGCCCCATCAGGGCGACACGCTCCCCTTTGCGGATCTCCAGCGTGACATCGGGCAGAACAACACGTTCACCCCAACCGAGCGTCTGCTGGCGGAGCGCGAGGTCCATCAGTCGATGATGTCCAGGTCGCGGGCCGTGTCTTCGATCGGCTGATACAGGGCGTTATCCGCCGGGATGAAGGCGGAGCGCGGAAAGGACGCCAGCAGATCGGCATCGTCCATGCCCACCAGAACCGCCTGCACCCGGTCGGCAAAGCCCTCACCAAAGCGCGCATCCACGTCGCCGCGGATCGTCCAGTTGTAGTCGGGATAGGGTGGTGTCTGCCAGATGATGCGTGCACGCTCCACCTCCGGCGCGCCTTGGGCCACCGCGTTGTCATAGACCGAGAAGTTCATCGCCCCGACCTCGTAGGCCCCGGACGCCACCAGCCGCAGGGTTTGACCGTGGTCGCCCGAATACCCCACGTCCGAGAACAACTCCGCAGGGGCCTGCCCCGTCTCTTCGCGCAGCCAGTATTCCGGCATCAGCCGTCCCGAGGTGGAGGTCTGCGCGCCAAAGGTAAAGCTTCGCCCTGCCAGGTTGGGGAACGTCTGCGTCCGCTCCAACCCGGTGTCGGTATTGGCGATGAAGTAGCTCACGAAGGTTTCGTCCTCCGCGCCTTGGGCCAAAGCCCGCGATCCGGGCACGGCAAGACGCGCCTGCACCCCCGATAGTCCACCGAACCACCCCAACTGAATCTGGTCATTACGGAAGGCAGTCACGGCGGCGGCATAACTTTTGACCGGGATGTATTCGACATCCACGCCCAGTTCCCCCTCCAGATACGCGGCGACGGCGCTGAATCTTTCCACCAACCGGGTCTCGTCATCGTCGGGGATGGCAGAGAAATACAAAGTTTGGGCGCTCGCGGGCAACGCCGTCATCAAAAGGAACAAAAGGGGCTTCATGGGGTCAACTCGGGCTAGAAAGAACAGGCCCCCCTAGAAGCCGCCTGAACCCGATTTGCAAGTGCCGGCGTCAGACCACCGACAAGACGACGATCATCGCCAGCGCATAGATCACGATGGCACCGCCGATCAGAACGTAATGAAAATTGCCCATCGTCTGGGCCTTCAAAATGGACTTCATCTGCCCCATCAGGTCCGGCCAGGTGTAGCTGACGAAATCGCCCTGCGTGAAAACGGCTTTGATCCGGCCGTCGGCATCCACAACCGGCAAACGGCGGAACCGTTCGTTCGACATCATGCGCAGCCAGTCCAGCATGTTGTCCGTCTCCTGTGCGACACGCGGGTCGGACGTCATGATCTCGGACAACTTGGTCTTGGTCGCATCCATGCCACGACCCACAACCTTGTTCATGATGTCCCGCTCGGTCACGACGCCGAGTACCTTGTCATCGCCATCGGTCACAATCACGCAGCCATAACTTTTGTCGGACATGGCCGCGACGGCGTCGGTCACCGTGGTTTCTGGCGGTCGGGTCAACGGCTTGGTCTTCTTCGAATACTCGGGCCGGTCCATCAGGCGGCCGCCTGCGCGGTCTTCGGATGCCATGGTCATCTCCTGTGTTGGCTGCCCGCAAAGACCTAGTGGTCATCCGCCCCGCGTCAATCCGACCCCCCCTTCAGCCGGATTTCGGGGTCGCGTGAAGCCTACAAATCGATCTCGACGATGCCGCCCGGTTGCGCAGCGCGGCTCTGACAAAGGATGATCGCACTTTCCCGTTGCGCCTTGGACAAAACAAAATCCCGGTGCTCTACCGTCCCGGAAATCAGCCCACATTTGCACACGCCGCAAATTCCATCGCTACATTTGACGTCCACGTGCACGCCCTTTTGGGCCAGCACGTCGGTCGCTGTCTGGTCGGCTGGCACGGCAATTTCGCGTCCTGACCGGATCAGTCGCAGAATGAAGGGGTGGTTTTCGTAGGGGGGCAAGTCGGGGACGTTGAAATACTCCAGATGCCGCGCCTCTTCGGGCACTCCGGCGGCCGCTGCAGCCGCCATGACGGCAGCCATGTAGCGCTCCGCCCCACAGACATAGACATGCGTTCCTGCGGGCAGATCCGCCATCACGGTGGCCATATCGGCCCGTGTCTCTTCGTCGGTGATATGAACCTGCACATGGTCGGCCCATCGCGCTGCGCGCAGCTCCGGCAGAAACCCCATAGTCGCCCGCGACCGGCCTGAATAATGCAGCGCGAAAGATGACCCCGCCCGGTGCAATTCATGCGCCATCGCGATCATCGGCGTGATCCCGATGCCCCCGCCCATCAGCACCGAATGCGGGGCCGGGTGGACCGGGAAATGGTTGATCGGCCTGGACACGAAGACCGTCCGCCCAGGCGTGAAAATACGGTGCATCAGGGCCGAGCCACCCCGCCCGCCAGCTTCGCGCAGAACGCCGATCCGGTACCGCGACCGGTCCGCCGGATCACCCCACATCGAATACTGGCGCAGGAACTCGGGGGCCACGACCACGTCCAGATGCGCGCCTGCTTGCCACGCCGGCAGGTCTGCGCCTTCTGGCGACACAAGATCGAAAGCCATGACCCCCTCGGCCACCGTCTCCGCCCGATCAACGCGCAGCTGTATGACCGGGGATCCGCCCGCAGCTGTATAGACGTGGTCGGTAGGCACCTCTCCGCGCTCTAACCGCGCCCGATACTCATCAGCAGTGATCATCGCCTGATATGCTTCGATCCCTGCCTCCCGGTCCATCGGGGCGGGGTACGGATAGGGATGCGGGGCAAGTGGCGCGGGATATACGGCCAACGTCTGATCCGCATAGCGGAGATCCAGATCGCGCTGCAAATCGCGCGCATTCACCGGCTTGCGCGTCGGCCGGTAGGCTCCGTCTTCCTCGATCTCCAGGTCCCACCACCACTTCTTGACCGGGTTCAATCCGCCATTGCCGACCGCGTCATCCAGCTTCGCCAGAAGCGGCGCGGCCCGTGGTACGTTCATCGCGGCCCAGCGGAACGGGGCTTCGGCAAACAGCCCCTCAAGGTTCCAGGGACAGGTTTTCATGCACCGTCCACACATTGCGCCGCCCTCTGTCCCGATGCGGTAGGTGGCGCATTTCTGGCTGTCGGATTTCCAGATCTCGTAGCCGTTGAACATCAGCTTTGGCCCGGCGGTGATCGCCCCCGACGGACATTCCCGCGCGCATTTGTTGCAGCTTTCGCAAAAACTCTGCAGTCCGAAATCGATCGGCCTGTCGTGCGCCATCGGCAGATCGGTCGTCACGACGCCGGATTTCAGACGGGGGCCAAGAAACGGGTTCAGGATCACTTCACCAATCCGGCTGACCTCGCCCAAACCTGACAGCAGGAGGAGCGGCGGCTGCAACACCTCCCCGTCCATCACCGAATGCGCCTTGGCGGAATATCCCAAGCGCCGGATCTGCGCCGCAATCACCCCGCCCAGCAGGGAAAACCGCAAATAGGCCCGCATCGACTGCGCCACGCTGATCCAGTCGTCACCGGATGCGCCCTCCATCGTATCGTAGCCTTGGTCCACGATCATGCTGATCGCCTGGTCATGCGGCGGGTCGATCGGATCGCCGCGCGCGTCATGGCTGTACCAGGTCCAGTCCGGGCAGCGGCTGATTCCAACGGCATCTACGCCAAGCCAGTAGGCTGTCGCCTTGACCAGCTCCGCCGCGTTTTCAGGCTCTAATACTGTCGTTTTCGCCGCCGTCTCCCCGTCCTGCAACAGGACGAATGCCCCCAGAGCACGCCGCTGGGCCATCGAGGGGGCCGCCTTGCGAACGTAATGTCCGCCCCGCGCCTGATCCTGCACCGGTTTGCCCATGTCGCCGAATTGCACCCGCGCGAACAGGTCGGCACGCTTGGGCACCCGGGGCACGCGGGGTTCGTCGATGTAAGTGGTGGGCTTGTCGACCCGTTTCAGCGTCTCGAAGGGATGCGCCCCGTCCACGAAGCGCCGCCCCTTGAACGGCACCGCGTTGCCTGCCGACTTCACCGTCCCGCGCCCCAACTTCCACGACAAGCCGAACGCGCCGGGCGGCTGCTTGTGCGCCAGCGGCAGATCGCGCGCCAGGTCAAGCGTCGTAGTGACCGCCGCCAGTCCGAACCGTTGCCCGACATAGGGATGCGTAAGCACCCCGTCCTCGACCGTGGCCACGCCCGCTGCCACGGCCAAGCGCCCCAGATCCACGTCGGATGCGGACACGGTATGCCCTTTGGCATCGAACCCCAACAGGCGGATGTAGTTGGACAGGACCGCCGCGGTCTCGGCCGCAAGAAGTCCGGCGCGGTGCGCCTGTGCGTCCGCAATCCAGCCGCACCCCGCCTCTCCGGACTCCGGGTCGCGGGGGTTTTCGTACATCAGGACGATCGCATGGGTGTGCCCGCCAACCGGCGATGGCGGGGCGTCCGCAGAATCTCGCAGATCCGCCATGATCGTGTCGATACCGGAAGCGAGCGTCTTGGTCTGCCGGGTCTTCAGATCCTCGACCAACCGCGCCACGTCCGGGTTCACAAATGGCACGGGCAGCAGGGCGGCTTCGGGCACCGGCCCCACACCAATCACAGCCGCGTCACAGAAATAGCCGAACCCTTTCAGATGCTTGGAACGCTCCACCGGGTCTGCCGGAATATCGGACCGCACTCCGTTGACCAGCCCGTCCCGGATCGCATCCAGCATGGCCTGATGCTCCCCCATGGCGTTGACGATGGAAAACGGATCATCCGCCCGTCGATACGACATCTGCCGCATCGCGGGCACCAGTTGCAGGTCGGGCATGTCGTGGCACCGCGCCAACCTCTCGACCGGATAGGGACCCAGGTAGGGGGGCCGGTCCTTGGTTGAGAAAAAGCGAGGGGTCATCGGCGGCTCCTGTTCAGTGCGGCGACCGTGGTCCCCCCGCCAGAGGAGATCAAGCGCGCCTCAGTTCAGGCGCACGGAAAGGTGATCGGCCATCGCCAGCGCCCCCTCAAGAAAGCCGCCATGCTCCGGGGCCACCTCGGTCGAGCCGAGCATCAGTGCGCCGTCCCAAAGCTGCGCCAATGCGGCGGGCATCCGGTAGTCCGGGTGCGCGTACAAGGGTTGCCGGTCCAACGCACTGGCCGTCTCGGGATGATCCGCCCAATCCGTAAGCTGCGTGGCGACGGGGATCCGTGTGCCGAACATCCGCGCCAGCTGTGCTGTCGCGGCCTGCCGGATCGCGGCCCCCTGCCCCGCCCGGTGCGTCGCCGGCACGCCGACAAATCCGAACAACGCACCGGGCGTTCCGGTTGGCCCGCTCGCGTCGTGGATCTCGACCAGTGGGCCGCGCCGCGACATCCCGTCTCCCGACAGACCCGTGTCGCGCCAGAATGGCCGGTCGTACACGGCAACGAATTTTGCCTGTCCGCCCATCCATGTCGGTACTGCGCGCAGTTCAGACAGAATTTCAGGCTCTAACAAAGGGGAAAATGCCAATTCCGCCACCACGCGCGGGGGCAAGGCCATGACGATCCGGCGCGCGCCGATGCGACACCCATCAGACAACGTTACACCGTCCGGTCGCACCTCCGCGACCGCCGACCCAAGGTGCAGCCGCACGGACGGCAAGCCGGTGGCCAATCCATCGATCATCGCGGCCATACCACCGGCAATCCGAAGGCTGCCCGCCATCGACGAAAAGCCACGATCACGCTGCACGCCCCCTGATTCATCCTCCCAGATCAGCGCACCATCTGCATGTTGGGAGAAGACGTGCAGTCCCAGCCGATCCGCCATCGCCGCCATGCGCGGCTGACCGGGCCAGAACCATGACGGGCCCATGTCGAACGCCGTTCCACCATGGCGCAAAACGTCGATCCGCCCGCCCAGACGGCTGCGCGCCTCGATCAGCTGCCAGTCTTGTCCCGCAGCCTGCAATCGATCCGCCAGCGCCAGGCCCGAAAGTCCACCGCCGACGATCAGAACATCCGTGTCGCTCACACCGCCGGGGCCGCGGCGAAGGGAATGTGTCCGGACTTGATCCAGACCTTCGCGCCTGTGTCCCCCGCGACGGCGTCAAGGCGGCTTCCGACCGGAAGGCGCAGCCAAGACCGCGCGTCCAGCCTCTCCCCGCTCTCGGTCGCGGTGCCTGACAGAACAAGAACCTCGGCCCCGCCGGGCAAATCCCGGGTCACCCGCGCGCCAGCGTCCCATTCCTCATAGGTAACAGCCTCCCTCGCGTCGCGGTGCAGCTCCTGCACCCGAAGACCCGGCCCCGCGCCGACCATCTCCGCGCCCATCTCGCGACGAATTTGGGTCCGGTCGTCCATGTCGAATTGCCACAGCTTGACGAAAATCGTGCACCCCAGGTCCGAACCTGGCGTGTGCTGGCTGGTCGGTGGATTTCGCACATAGGTCCCCGTCGGGAAATCGCCGTGTTCGTCCTGAAACACGCCATCCAGCACGATGTATTCCTCGCCACCTGTATGGGTGTGCGCGGAAAAGTGGCTTTCAGGCGCGTAGCGGACGATCGTCGTGGCCCGCGCCACCTCTCCGCCGATCCGGTCCAGCATCCGTCGGTCGACGCCCGGCATCGGCGACGGTTGCCAGTCGAGCTGATCAGCATGGACCAGCACGCGCGTGGTGAAATCATCGTTGAGGTTCATTGCGTCTTCCTTACGTAGCCGGGGCGTCCGGGCGACAGATACGAGTCTCTGCCGTCCTGTGGGCTGTTCCGTTTCCGTCTCGGGAGGTATCGGCGCAGCCCCGAGAAACAAAGCCTTTCCAAGTCTTTATTCAGCCGCTCCCGATAAGTTGATCACGGGCACGCCCGTCGGCTCAAAATGGCGCGCGTTGCGTGTGATCACAGTTAATCCGTGCACCTGCGCGGTTGCGGCGATCAGCAAGTCATTCTCGCTATTGCCGATGCGCGCCGCCATTTGGCCCCACGCTACAGCCACTTCTGCATCCACCGGGAGTAGTCGCCCCGCGAAATCGACGGACTGCACGCGTTGTATCCAATCACGCAGATCAGCGGCGAAAACGGGGTTCCGCCGGTTCGCCATCTCGATTTCAGTCTCAACTTCCGCAATCGTGACGACCGAAAGGTGCATCGCATGGAGAGGGCGGAGGGCGAACCAGGCCGCAATCTCCGGAAACCGCTTCTGCCGTCGCAGTATCGACAGGACATCGGTATCAAGCAGGTACATCAGAAATCGATGTCGCGCGGGCGGGCATTGCCGAGGCGTTTGAAGTCAAAGTCCGGCTCATCGTCCGGGGCCTGCGGAATGTCGCCCATAATGTCACCGAACATCACCGGTTTCTTCAACTCGTTAAGGGCCGCCCAATCCTCTTCGGACACGATCACGACCGCTGGCTCCCCGCGCCGAGTGACATGCTGCGGCTCACCAGCGAGGGCAGCTTCGACAACGGCACTGAACTTAGCTTTTGCGTCTTGAACGGTCCACATGATAGCCCCCTGACCTTCTGACTAGTCAGCTAGTCAGACTAATTCCACCTTGCAAGGTTTCCCCGCGGGGAAATCAGGTATCCGCCTCTATTTCCCGCCAGAACGCCTCGATTGCCTTCTCAAGACGCGTTCGGTCAACGGCACCGAAATCCACCTCGGCACGCAGCTCCATCTTGCCCTGCGTCGCAGTTGCCCGCACGCCCGGCCCGACCGGAACAGACAGGGCGACCCGTCCGCTTCGCCCTTTGGGTGCACCGCGCTTCTTCGTGGGCAACGGTGCCGCATGCCCTTCGACCACTTGCCGCAGAATGGCTAGTTCCGTCGCCGCATCTCGTTCCGGCTTTACCCGCAGCGCATCGCTGACCGTGCCAACAAACGTAGCATCCGCCTCAAGCCGATCCGCCAGCGCCAACCCGACAGACCGCGACATCGCAGATGGATGGTCCAGCACTTTCTCCAGCCCCGCCATCACCAGTGCAAACCGGCGGATGTAGCTGCGCTTTTGCGGTGCCACGCTGGCAAACAATGCGTTTACCGCATCATCAACACTGGTGCACCCGTCCACGTGGTCGGCCGCATAGGCCCGCGCCAACTGGGCCATTTCGGCGAAACTCACATCCTTGCGGATCAGGTTCTCATCGACCATCCGGCGATAGAGCCCCGCATCAGACTGACCCGCCGCCAGGATACCCGCCGGTATCTGCGCCCAACAATCATCCTCCGTCTCGGCCAGCAGCTCCCGGTAAGCCGTCAGGCGGCGCAGCCCCTGGACCAGCTCATACCCCCCTGCCCCGTCCGCTTCGACGCGGATGGGGTTGCTCAACCCGATCTCACGCAGCGATGTCTTCAGATCAGCGAGGTCCAGACGGTCGGAGATACGACGGTCCCGTGTCAGCTTGGTCGTCCGCACCGCGTCCAGCGGCACAAGGTCCGTCACCAACCCCAGCTTTTTCAGTCGGACAAGCTCATGAGCCAAGGCGTCATTCTCGGCGCGGATATCCGCTTCCATCTTCTCGCGATACCGCCGCGCGTCGCCTACCTCGCCGATGGCCGAGGCCATAGGGCCCCGTCGCGCGGATTTCGTCTCCACCTCTTCGGGGACTTCGGCCGGATCCTCGGGAAGGTCGACATCGAATATACGGCGTTTGCGGCTCATGCCTCATCCTCCATCTTGTCCCATGCGGTCAGAATTGTTTCGCGGAATTCACCGTAAGCCGTGTCAAAGGTGGACCGCGCCCGGCGCCATGTTTCCCGCGTCATATCGCGATAATCGATCTCGTAGACGGAACTGAGAAAACGCCCCGACTGCTCCACAGCGCGCGTATGCTCGATCGGGTTCTGTGCCATGCGGTCGCCGAAGACCTTGCCAAAGGCATCCTTCATCGCGCGGTGCAGATCGTTACCCGGCTCGTACCGGGTCAACAGAAACCTCACATCAAGGAAGGTCTTCCCGAAATCGGATTTCCCCGTGGGGAAATCGCCGAAACCGACAAGATCTTCGAGTGCCTCGGACAACTGACCAATGAAGGACGTCGTGGAGTCGTACTCCCAATAGCCCGGGCCCGAAGGGATGTAGAGGACGTCCGCGGCGAAAACAGCGTTCATCGACTGGTACCCGATCGCCGGCGGACAATCGAAGATTACCAGATCGTAGGCGTCCCGGGGCAGGGCATCGAGCCAGCGTGATACCGCAGCGAAGAAGGACCAGTCGGGATTCATGTGCCGGTACTGCGCACTTGCGAACTCAACGAATGCCGCATTCGCGCAGCTTGGAACCAGGTCGATTGTCGACCAGCAGGTCGGCTTGATAAAATCGGACTGGCGCAGATCACCAAGCCCCGTGTCCGCAATCGAAGACGGCAATTTACGGTGCGGCATCTTGCGGCCAGACTCGGCACCCTGTGTGGCGGAATTCATGCGTTCCGTTTCACGGATCAGATCGCGCGCGAGAATCCCCCAGACCGTATGCTCCTCGCTCACGTCACTCAGACCCATCGAATGGCTCAGCGTGGCCTGCGGATCAAAGTCGACACATAGAACACGGTAGCCGTCCAACGCCGCCGCATGAGCCAGGTGAAGGGCGGTCGTCGACTTGCCCGCGCCACCTTTGAAGTTGCTGACCGCAACCCGGATCGCGCGCTTGCCCGAGGGGCGGGGAGGCATCAACGTCTGGCGATTGATCTTGAGCTTCCGGCGCAGCTCGTTCACTTCCTCGAGACTGAACCACCGCTGCCGCCCGTCTTGCTCCACCTCACCCGAAGGCAAGGTCGGATCCGCGACCAGCCGCCCGCGAAAGGTGTTCTGGTTCACGCGGAAAATCAACTCCGATACTTCCCACGACGAAAAGCGCCGCAGAACCTTTTCGTTGCCGGGCGAAAACGTCTGCCGACGAATCCACCCTTGGAGTTTCAGTGAGCTGTCGCGCATCGCCTGCAAGTCGCGATAGTCGAGCATAGGTCCGCCCCAACGTTGTTCATTCATTGGAACCGAAATACGCCGAAATTGACAAACAGGTAAATCCCGCAATATCGCTTTGTTGCAACTTGGCATTTCCCTGCGGGGAAAAGGACACAGGGCTCAGCAGCGACGCAGACCGATTCGCGTCCGACGTGTATGAAGACCCTTATGTTGGGGGGACAGGTGGACGCTCCTACCTCTGCTTGAGGGGACACAATGCTCAACAAGGGTGACAGACATAGTGTCCCCCTATACCGTATCCATACCAATTTCATTTCTATGATTACGATACAGAACAACGGTGCTTGACAGAATCGCGAAATCCAACGCAAATCAGGGCAACAGCCGGAATAACGGTTGATCGAGCAGCAAAGGGCAGGAGGACCAGATGGGTCTCGGCCGACAAAACATGGGACGACCGAATCTTAAGGGACGTCAAACACCGTCCTTGAAGTACGACGTACTGACCGCCCTCGGCGCGTTTGGCTGTGCTGGCGACAAGCATCGTCAGCGCATCGCCCTGCGCCTGATGACGCTTCTGACGGCACGGTACAACTGGCAGGAAGATTCGCTCACCACCGGGCAGCGGGAGATTGCAGCGCTCTGGTCCGTTGACCAACGGACCGTGAAACGTGAAATGGCACGGCTCAGAGAGCTCGGTTGGCTGATCTTGAAGCGACCCGCCGCACGCGGCCGGGTCGCGTGCTACGGGTTGGGTCTGGACGCACTGCTTGGACAGACAGAACCCTGCTGGGCAAATGTCGGTCCGGACTTTGTGGTTCGAATGAGTTCAAAGCCTGTTGACGAGAGCAACCCGACTGTCGTCCCATTTCCAGTCATGGGGGAGGGGGCTTGGGCGCGCATCGCCACGACGCTTCAGGCCGAGGACGCAGGGGTGTTCAACGCCTGGTTCGCACCGCTCGTCACGCTCGGGGAACGTGATGGAGTGCTGCGCCTCAAGGTCCCGTCGCGATTCCACGGCTCTTTTGTGCGCACACACCACCTTTCACGACTACAAGCACTTGCGCGGCATCAGGGTCTGGACGTCGACTTGGTGGATTGAGCCCCAAACCTGGGGGGCGATGCGTACACCGCTTCTCAATTCTTGGTCCTATTAGTCCCTACCGTCGGGATTAGAGACTGATCCATCACTCTGGCGACCGAGGTTCTGGCGGAGCATTACTGAGGTAGAGGTGCCGGCCTATGTCATGCTGGAGTGTCATGCATTCGCTCATAGGCAGGGCAGGGGGCACCTTCTTCGGCCCGAACCCCGGGCTTCTCGCCGTCGTCGATACAGAGGCCAAGAGCGGCGGATATACGCTCATTTAGTCCTGCATCGACCGCAAAACCGCTACGCAGGCGGCATGGATCCGAGGCTCTACATCGCGCAGAATCTGTACACGGTCGAAGCGCGCGGCATCCGCGGCCAAGACATCGCGCAGCGCGCTGCCGAAGACCTGCCGCAGCTCCGTCCCGATATTGAACTTGCAGATCGACGTGTTGCGGGCCAGCCGCGCACGTTGTGCGTGGGGCACGCCCGAGCCGCCGTGGATGACGAGAGGCACCTCGGTCATGGCATCGATGGCGGCGATACGGGCTTCGTCCAGCCCGCTGCCCGCGTCTGTTTGAAGGTGCACGTTGCCGACCGAGATCGCCATCGCGTCAACGCCGGTATCCCGCGCGAATTGCGCCGCCTCGGCCGGGTCTGTGCCACGGCTCTCCGCGCCGTCGGCGTACCCCACGAATCCAATCTCGCCTTCGCAACTGACCCCCGCTGCGTGGGCCATTTCCGCGATGGCGCGGGTGCGCGCGATGTTGTCGCCGAGCGAGAGCTTGGAGCCGTCGAACATCACCGACGTGAAACCCGCATCAATGGCGGCGGCGCACTCCCTCTCTTCGTAGCCATGATCCAGATGAGCGACGATGGGCACATCGACATCCGCAGCCAGCGACCGGAACATCGCGCCCAAAACGGGCAGGGGGGTATGCGCGCGGCAAGACGGTCCGGCCTGAAGGATCAACGATACGCCGACAGCCTGCGCCGCATGGGCGTATGCACGGGCATCTTCCCAGCCAAGGCAGACGACGCCAGCGATGGCCCGCCCGTCGCGCAGGGCGGGTTGCAGCACCTCGGACAGGGTGACGAGGGTCATTTGAACTTGGCCACCATGTCCATGATGCCCGGAATCGTGTGCAGCTGCTCGGCGTGGGTCGGCTGGAAGTATTGCTTCAGCGAGCGCTGCGACAAGCCGCCCAGGATCGTGAAGTAGTACATCTCGTAGCCCGGCAGCACGGCGCAGGGGTGATAGCCCTTGTCCAGACAAATCGTGGAGCCGTCCATGATGTGATAGGCATCGCCGGGCTTGTTGTCCTCGCGTTGCAGCATCTGCACGCCAGAGCCGTAGTTCGGCTTGAACCGGAAGTTATAAGTCTCGTCGTGGCGCGTCTCGATGATTTCGTCGCCGTCCTTGCGGTCAGTGTCGTGCTTGTGGCTGGGAAAGCCCGACCAGCCGCCTTGGCCCACGGTGAAGAGCTCCGACACGAGAAGGCGCCCGACCCGGTCGTGGTAGCCGGCTCCTAGAATATGGGCGATGCGGCGATGGGTTTTCGTGTCATCGGAGCCGTATTGCACCTTGTCGAGATCCTTCGCGCGTACCTCGAACGGCTTGAGGACCTCGTCGTACTTGGCCCCCGCGATGAAGACCTCGGCGGCGTCGGACCGGCAGGTGATGCGCGCTGCAGTGTCCGTCGGGACGTAACAGCCTTCGGGGTCACCCTCGAAGACATCGACCCGCCGCAAGCCCAGATCCTTGTAGGTTTCGCCCGCGACGTCGACGGTGATCGTGCCGGTCGCTGGTACGATGCACGTCTCGTATCCGGGCACGCGGTAATCAAAGGTCTCGCCCTGTTTCAGTTTCACGATGTTGAAATAGTTCAGGGGCACCGTCGGGTTGTCGATATCGACGATGGGCTTGTTCTGGTTGTTATGGGGGGGGATGTGCATCGGGCTTACTCCGTCGGTCCGGGGTGGTCGGCCAGGAAGGCCTCGAGTTCGTCGGTGGTGGGCATGGCGGGGGCGCAGCCGACGCGGGCGACGACCATCGCCGCGCTGGCCGATCCGCGCAGAACGGCGGTCCTGATGTCGTGGCCGTTCGCAAGAGCCGCGATGAAGCCGCCCATGAAGCTGTCGCCCGCGCCGGTCGGCTTGAGTGCCTGCGTCCGGTAGATGCCGGTGCGGATCTCCTGGCCGTTGTGGAAGGTGATCGCGCCCAACTCGCCCATCTTGTAGACGATGAGCTTGCCGTCAGCGGCAAGTTGGCGGGCCTTTTCCAGCCCCTTGTCGTAGTCCCCGGCCATGAAGCCGAATTCCACGTCGTTGCCGATGATGAGATCGCACATATCGCCCGCGCGGCTGAGAACGTCGGCGGCCACTTGCGCGGAGGGCCAGGAGTAAGGTCGGTAGTCGATGTCGAAAATCAGCGGCAGGCCCGCGTCGCGCGCGAGGTCGAAGGCGCGAAAAGCTGCCGTGCGGCTGGGATCGGCGGCGAAGACAGTGCCGGTGGTAATCAGCGCGCTGCGCCCGGCATAGGTGGCGGCCTGAACATCCGCGACGGTCATCTCGAAATCGGCGGCACCATTGCGATAGATGACGGACTGGTGGTCTTCGATCCGGGTCTCGACCACGGCCAGTGAATTGCGGGCCTCTCCGCCGACGGGGGTCACTTGGGTGCGGTCGATTCCGTAGTGGTCCAATTGGTTTACGGCGAAGCGCCCGATGGCATCGTCGCTGACGCGCGTGACGAGCGCGGCCTTGCAGCCCTGCTTTACCAGAGCCACACCGATGTTGGCCGATGAGCCGCCAAGGCACGAGACGAACTGCGTCGCGTCCTCGGTCCGGGTGCCGGGCGGGTCGGGATAAAAATCCATTCCCGCACGGCCCACGATCAGGAAATCCTTGCCTGACAGATCCATCAGATACCCTTCCGTTGCCGCGAGCGGGTCGATTCCCAATCGTCATGGGCCGCGCGGACGGAGACGCTATCCGAGACCTCGGGCGTGCCGACTTCCCACCAGGCGTGGCCCGCGGTCGTCCAGCCCTCATAGGGGTCGACCTCCATCACGATGACCGAGGTTTCCGCGCGGGCTTTCGCGCGCTTGAACGCCTCGGTCAATTCGCCAGCGTTAGAGACGGTTTCGGCGGTCGCACCAAGTGCGCGGGCGTGCGCTTCGAAGTCCACGCGGACCTGTCGCGTGGCGGTGGGCGTGTCGGCGATCAGATTGTTGAAACTATCCTGACCGGTGTTGTTCTGAAGCTTGTTGATGACCGCGAAGCCGCCGTTGTCGAGGACCAGAACGATCAGTTTCTTCTCCGTCAGGACGGCGGAATAGAGGTCGGAATTCAACATCAGGTAGCTGCCGTCGCCGGTGAAGACGACCGTGTCGCCGTCGGGGTCGGATTCGGCCTGCGCGATGCGAGCCCCCCAACCGCCGGCGATCTCGTATCCCATGCAGGAGAAGCCGAATTCGACATCAACCGTGCCGGGGTTCAGCGTCTTCCAGTTGGCCGTGACTTCGGCAGGAAGACCGCCCGCGGCGGCGACGACGCGATCATTCGGGGCCATCAGCGCATTCACGGTGCCGATCGCCTGCGCATAGGAGTTGGGGCGGTTGCCGGGGCGGCAGGTTTCCTCGCGGGTGGCGTTCCACTTGACCCGCTGAGCTTGGCAGTCTCCGCGCCAATCGGCGGGGGCCTTCTGCCCACCCATCGCGTCCGAAATCGCGGTCAGGCCCAGCTTGGCGTCGCCGACAACAGTGGTGGCAAGGTGCTTGGCGGCATCATGGCGCCCGGCGTTCAGGTGCAGCAGTTTCGCATCTGCGGCGAATGCGGTCCAACTGCCGGTGGTGAAATCCTGCAACCGTGTGCCGACGGCGAAGACAAGATCCGCGTTTTCGGCCGCCCAGTTGGCCGAATCCGACCCGGTGACGCCGACAGGACCGATGTTCAGGGGGTGATCGTCCGTCAGGTTGGCGCGCCCGGCGATAGTCTCGATCACAGGGATATCGTGCATTTCGGCGAAGCGAGTCAGTTCGGCCACGGCCCCGGAATATTGCACCCCGCCGCCCGCGACGATGACGGGGCGCTCTGCTGCCTTCAGCAACGCAACGGCATCGGCGACTTCGGCCGCGTCGGCGGCCTGACGGCGGATGCGATGGGTGCGGGGCGCAAAGAATTCGACGGGGTAGTCAGCCGCCCAACCCTGCACGTCCTGCGGCAGGCCGATGAATGCGGGGCCGCAGTCCGCGGGGTCCAGCATCGTGGCCAGCGCGGCGGGAAGGGATTGCAGGATTTGCAGCGGGTGCGTGATGCGGTCCCAAAAGCGGGTGACCGGCTTGAAGGCGTCGTTCAAGCCCAGCGTGGGGTTGTTGAAATGCTCCAGCTGTTGCAGCACGGGGTCGGGCAGGCGGGTCAGGAACGTATCGCCGCACAGCATCAGCATGGGCAGACGGTTCGCATGAGCGAGGGCGGCAGCAGTCAGCAGATTCGCAGTACCGGGACCGGCCGATGCGGTGCAGAACATGAAGCGCCGGCGCAGGTGATACTTGGCATATCCGGCGGCCGCAAAGCCCATGCTGGTTTCGTTCTGACCTCGGTAAAGCGGCATCTTGTCCTGCACGGGATAGAGCGCTTCGCCCAGGCAGGGGACGTTTCCATGCCCGAAGATGCCGAAACCCCCGCCACAGATGCGCGTCGGGGTCCCGTCGATGTCGATATACTGTGCCAGAAGCCAGCGCACGATGGCCTGCGCCACCGTGAGGCGGATCGTTTCGGTCATGCGGGCCTCCTCCCTTGGAAAAGACTTGCGCCCTTTCGAATCCCAGAATAGCGATGTTGCAACCGGTTGCAATTGTAAATCCGGGAGGGGGGGAAACATGCGTGACATCGGAATCGGCATCATCGGTGGCGGCTATATGGGCAAGGCGCACGCCGTCGCCATGTCGGCCGTCGGTGCCGTGTTCGAGACCAATTTGCGCCCCCGGCTGGAAATGGTCTGCGCCACTTCCGATGCCTCTGCGGAGCGGTATCGCGCGGCCTATGGCTTCGCCCACGCGACAACCGACTGGCGGGCACTGGTGACCGCGCCCGAGGTTGAGGCCGTCGTCATAGCCGCCCCGCAATCGATGCACCGCCGGATCGCGGGGGCGGCCTTTGCCCTGGGTAAGCCGGTGTTTTGCGAAAAGCCGCTGGGTCAGGATATGGACGACAGCCAGGCGATGGTCGACGCCGCCGAAGCCGCCGGTGTCGTCAACATGACCGGCTTCAATTACGTCCGTACGCCCGCCACGCAGGAGGCGATGCGGTTGGTGAAATCCGGGGCCTTAGGCCGGATCACGTGGTGCCGGTTCGAGCACACGGAGGATTTCCTGGCTGACCCCGACACGCCCGCCAACTGGAGGACTGAGGGGCGGGGGACAGGCTGCATGGGCGACTTGGCCCCCCATCCGATCAACTGCGCGCTGGCGCTGATGGGGCCGATCGCGTCGTTGAACGCCGAGATAGAGACAGTGCATGCCACGCGTCCCGGTCCGGATGGGCCTGTCCAAGTGACGAACGACGATCACGCGCAGATGATGCTGCGCTTTGCATCGGGTGTGATGGGGCAGATATACGTCAGCCGTACGGCGACGGGGCGCAAGATGGGCTACGCCTACGAAATCCATGGGTCGAAGGGATCAATCCGCTTCGATCAGGAAGATCAGAATGCCCTGCATGTCTATCTTGTCGATGGTCCCGAGGCGGGGCGCGGTTTCACGAAGATCCTGACCGGTCCGGCACATCCGAATTACGCCGCCTTCTGCCAAGGGCCGGGGCACGGCACCGGCTACCAGGACCAGATCATTATCGAGGCCCGAGACTTCTTGCGGGCCATTGAGACGGGCAAATCCATCTTCCCCACATTCCGCGACGGGATGGAGGTCAACAGGGTGGTTGATGCCGCCTGGACCTCATCGGAGGCGCGGGCCTGGGTCGATCTATGAGGACCAGATCATGAGTATATCCATCGGTAACGCGCCCTGCTCCTGGGGTGTGGAATTTGCACAGGATCAGCGCAACCCGACGTGGCAGCACGTCCTGAAGGAATGCGCGCAGGCGGGATACAATGGGATCGAGCTTGGCCCCGTCGGGTTCATGCCCGAAGACCCCGCCATTCTGGCGGACGGCCTGGCGCAGCACGATCTGACCTTGATCGGGGGGGTCGTCTTCCGCGCCTTTCACGATCCGGCGCAGTGGGATGACGTGATGGACGGTGCGGTGCGCACCTGCAAGGCGCTGGTCGCGCACGGGGCGCAGCATCTGGTCCTGATCGACTCCATCTCGGAGCGCCGCGCGCCGACCGCCGGGCGCGCCGCCGAAGCGGAGCAGATGGACCAAGCCGAGTGGACCGCCTTCCGCGACCGTATTGCCATCGTCGCGCGCATGGGGGCCGAGGAGTATGGCCTGACCGTCGGCATCCACGCGCATGCCGCCGGGTTCATCGACTTCGAGCCGGAGTTGGAGCGCCTGCTGGACGAGGTGCCGGAAGACATCCTGAAAATCTGTTTCGACACCGGACATCATTCCTATGCCGGTTATGACCCTGTAACCTTCATGAAGCGGCACATCGCGCGCATCAGTTACATGCACTTCAAAGACATCGCCCCCAAGGTGAAAGCCACCGTAGTCGAGAACCGGACCGATTTCTACAAGGCCTGCGGCGACGGCATCTTCTGCAACCTGGGGCAGGGGGACGTCGAATTCCCGGCGGTGCGGCAGATCCTGCTGGACCACGGATTCGACGGCTGGTGCACGGTCGAGCAGGATTGCGATCCGACGCAGAACCCCGACACCTTGGGCGATGCGAAGGCCAACCGCGCATATCTTCAGTCGATCGGATTTTGACATGGCGAAACTGAACTGGGGCATGATCGGCGGCGGAGAAGGTAGCCAGATCGGACCGGCACACAGGCTGGGCGCGGGGTTGGACGGAGAGTTCGCCTTCGCCGCAGGCGCACTCGACCACCGTCCGGAAGAAGGGAAGGCATACGGCCGTCGCCTGGGACTGGACCCCGACCGGGCCTACGGCAGCTGGCAGGAGATGCTGGCCGGTGAGAAGGCCCGCGACGACCGCGTGGATCTGGTCACCGTCGCCACGCCCAATGCCACCCATTTCGAGATCACCAAGGCGTTTCTGGAGGCCGGCTTTCACGTCCTGTGCGAAAAGCCGATGACCATGACCGTCGAGGAGGGCGAGGAGCTGGTGCACATGGCCAGCCACACCGGGCGTATCTGCGCGGTGAACTATGGCTACTCCGGGTATTCGCTGGTCCGACACATGCGTGCAATGGTGGCGCGGGGTGACATCGGCAAGGTGCGCGTCGTGGTCGCAGAATTCGCCCATGGCCACCATGCCGATGCGACCGACGCCGACAATCCGCGCGTGCGCTGGCGCTATGACCCCGCGCAGGCCGGGGTCAGCGCGCAGTTCGCCGACTGTGGGATACACGCCTTGCACATGGCCAGTTTCGTGACCGGGCAAGAGGTAAACAAGTTGTCGGCGGATACCGTTTCCGCCATCGAGGTGCGCACGCTGGAAGACGACGCGATGGTCAACTTTCGCATGGACGGTGGCGCGGTCGGGCGGCTCTGGACCTCTTCCATCGCGATCGGACGTCAGCACGGGTTGGGCATTCAGGTCTTCGGCGAGACGGGCGGGCTGCGCTGGACGCAGGAGCAGCCGAACCAACTCTATTACATGCCTCTTGGGCAGCGGTTGCAGGTGATTGAGCGCGGCGAAGGCAACTTGTCACCTGAAGCCGACCGCACCAGCCGCGTCACCGTCGGCCATGCGGAAGGAATGCCGCTGGCCTTTGGGAACATCTATGCCGACCTGGCCGAGGCAATCCGCGCCCGCAAGGAAGGCCGGACGATGGACCCGGCGGCGAACCTCTATCCCCGCGCGGAAGACGGACTGCGGTCGATGGCCGCCGTATTCGCCGTGGCCGAGTCGGGCAAGGCCGAGGGCAAATGGGTCGACGCTCGCCCGCCGATGTTCCGCTAGGCCAGCGGGCGCAGCGTACCCCGCTCGACCACTTTGCAGGGGAACAGCCGCGCTTCTGGCAAGCGATCCGGGTCTTCGATGGCGAGCAAGACCAATTCGATTGACGCATCGACAATATGCGTAAGGGGTTGCCTGATTGTGGTAAGGTCGATGCTGTCCCATCCGGCGAGAACCATATCGTTCAGGCCGATAATGCCGACGTCGTCCGGCACCGAGAGGCCCGCGTCGGTCAACGCGGATATCGCGCCGATTGACACCACATCATCGCCGCAGAAATAGGCCTCCGCTGCGGGGCCGGTTGCGAGCAGGTGCTGCATCTGGGACCGGCCCGCGTCGAAGGAATAGGCGGCGGCGAAACTGACGGTGACTTCGGTGTCGGGGCCCTTTGCGCCGTTGATGAAGCCGGCCAACCGATCCTGGGTTGAAGTTGCGCTTTCGGGGCCGCCCATGAAGGCCAGCCTGCGGTAACCCCGCGCCAGAAGTGTCTGCGCCGCCATGCGCCCGCTGGCGACGTTGTCGATACCAACGACATGGGTTTCCGGCGTCGCGGTCCAGCGCCCGAATGAATGGACGACCGGCAGTCCCGCGTCGGCGAAGGCGCGCGCAAAGCTGGGTGGTAGGGTCGAGGAGGCGACGATCACGCCGTCGACAGAGTACTGCCGCAGCATCCGGACCGAGGCTTCGGGGTCAGTCTCACCCGACAGGTTGACCAGCAACGGGCGCAGCCCGCGGTCCTGCAATTCGCGGGTAAAGCGGTCGAAAAGTTCAAGGAAAATCGGGTTCTGAAAATTCGACACGACCAACCCGATCAGCTTGGTCCGCCCGGTCGAAAGCGCGGAGGCGAGCGCCGAGGGCGCATAACCCAGATCGTCGGCGGCCTGTTCGACCTTGGCGCGTGTCTTTGAACTGACCGAAGCGCCCTCGGTGAAGGTGCGCGATACCGCGGAGCGACTCACCCCGGCGCGCAGGGCGACATCCTTGAGTGTTACGGGCATCCTCGGCATCCTTCGTTTGGCTTGGAGCATCGGGTCTTCCCGACAAAATTGCAATCGGTTGCAATTTTTTCGGGGAATGTATGGCCGCAGCAACCGTTTTTGATGGAAGATGCATCAGAAAACGAACTAGTAATCTGACATACATCAAAGTGTGACGCCCGTTCGGGCCCGGAGTATCCAGCATGGCGAACCGACCTACCATCGCCGATCTTGCCCGTGCCGCCGGGGTCAGTACAGCGACCGTGGACCGTGTCCTGAACGGCCGCCTGAGTGTGCGGGCCGAGACCGCGCGCAAGGTTCAGGACGCCGCGCGGAT
>NZ_FNPX01000014.1 GCF_900107415.1 Jannaschia faecimaris | reverse complement strand
CGCAAACATGTCAGAAACGGGATGCTGTCACCCGTCGACTTCGAAAACACACAGCGCAACGTGAACCAGGAAGGCGTCTAGGAAACTAGGGGCTAATCAGAACGCTTCCGGCCCTTAGCGGCCATTCGTATGAAGCGTTTGTGCTGCGGTGCAGCCTTCCAGAAGCAGACCTTCAGAAAGGCATGTTCTTGGAGGGGTTTTGATGGGTGACCAAGTGTCCCTGTGATGTGCATTTAAGTCGCGTGATGTAATATATTGACCGAGTTCGGCGCTCGATACGGCCCGGCGCACTCTTTGGCATCCCGGGCCATTCCCGTCTTTTCCAATCAGACCAGAAGCGCGTCGACCTCGACCCGATCGCGAATGCCGATCTCGTCGAGCGTGGCATCCGCGAAGACGATCTCCTCGATGTTCAGCCGGCTGTCGCCCAGATCATAACGCACCTGGTAGTCGAGCTCTATCGTTCCGTCGGCCGTCTGGATCAGCACATCGTGCCCATCCACCGAGAACGAGACCTCCGCCGCCTGGTACCCCGATAAGTCCAACGTATCGAACCCGGCGTTGCTCCGATGGATGACATCGTTACCACCGCCATAGAAGACGAAGTCGTCGCCGCTGTGGGCCCTGATCGTATCATCGCCCAATCCAGCTTCTATCGTATCGTTCTGATAACTGCCCGTGACCGCATCGTCGCCGGCCGTTCCCTGATCGGAGATCGCGCGGCCATGGATACCCGCTTCGTCGAGCGTTCCGTCCGAGAAGATGATCTCCTCGATGTTCGAGCGGGTGTTTCCGATCCCGTACCGCACTTGGTAGTCCAACTCGACCGTGCCGTCGGGTGTCGTAACGATGACATTGTGCCCGCTGACCGAAAACGACACATCGGACGCGGCATAGCTCGACAGATCGAGCGTATCGAAATCGCCGTTTACCGATGGACGAAGTCGTTTCCACCCTCATAGACGATAAGATCATCGCCGCTGTTGCTTCGAATGGTGTCGTCACCCAGGCCGGAAATGATCGTGTCATCCTGGTAGCTGCCCGTAACGAAATCGTCCCCGACCGTACCCTGGTCGGCCAGCGCCCTGCCCTGAATGCCTGCCGCGTCGAGGGTTCCATCGGCGAAAACGATCTCCTTGATGTTCGATTGCGCGTTCCCCAGCTCGTAGCGAACCTGATATTCCAGCTCGATGGTTCCGTCGGGGGTTTCGATAAGAACATCATGGCCGGCAATCGAGAACGTCACATCGGTAGCAGCATAGGCAGACAGGTCGAGTGTGTCGTTTCCACGGTTGGACCGGCCTATGAAGTCATCGCCACCCGAGTAGATGATGTGGTCATCGCCGAGGTTTCCAACGATTGTATCATTCCCGGTGCCGCCGTGGATCACGTCGTCATTGTTCGTCCCTGCGATGTTGTCATCGCCAGCCGTTCCGACTTGTGTCGGAACGGCTGGCGTGGTGTTGATGGCGAAATTGAAGGCATCAATCGTCAGTTCGGACGCCGTGGTTCCGAGTACCGTGATCGACTGATCGTCGTCGGCGACGCCGTCTTGATCGAGGTCGAGGGGGATGAAAGTCGCCGTACCGGATCCGGCGAGGATTGAATTTCCATCGACCTCTTCCAGCAAGAGCTGGCCTATCGAGGTTAGCCCTTCGATCGCGATCAGATCGATCACGTCACCGTCGATCACCGACAGATCGAAGATGATGTCGTTTCCGAATACCGATCTGAAAACAAAGCTATCATCGCCAGCACCGCCGAAAAGGAAATCGTGCCCCTCTCCACCATTGAGCGTGTCATTGCCCGCGCCGCCGAAAAGATCGCCGTCGCCCGCACCGCCCATAAAGACGCCATTGCCCAAGCCACCGAGCAGAACGTCAGCGCCTGCACCGCCATCCACTAGGTCGTCGCCCCCTCCGCTGGTGACAGTGTCGTCGCGATCGCCGCCCGAGAGTTCGTCATCCTGCAAAGCACCCGAAAGAATGTCATCCCCACCGCCGCCAGCCAAGGCTCCGCCGGAACCGAGAGTCGCAAAAGCGATATCGTTGCTGCCGCCCCCCGAGAACTGAATGGTGCCGCCGTCGAGCGCCTGCGCATCCCCGATGTCCGTTCCATTTGAGATTCGCCCCGCAGCCGTGACAGGATAGCTCTCCACGATGCTGTAGCCTGCCAACTCATTGATTATGTGTAAATGGTCGCTACCACTATTGTCCGCGAGCAACTCCGCAATCAGGTCGGCAGGTGAGGGGGCGAATGAATTGCCCTCTCGAGTGAACACAATCCACGTGCCGGTAAAACCGGGCCCGCCAATAAGCCCCCCTGACCCTCCGCCGCTCGGATCGGTCACGACAAGTTCGTCCAAGCCCCGTCTCCCCACTGTGATCTCGATACCCGAGGGATCAACGAACTTCGCTGGCAGGAAGCCGTCGCCCTGCGTTTCTAAAAATTCACCAATATCGAGATTGCTTGCGTCGCCGCCGAGGGCGTCGAGTGTCTCGAGAGGAGAACGGATTCGAGAGCTGCGACGGTTGCGGGATCGACAGAACGCCGTGCAAGTTCGTCAGCGAACCGGCCCGACGTGATGTCGTCTCGACTGACATCCACGTCACCTACGATATCGCTTTCGAACGAGATCTTGTCGGCATTGATCGTCACCTGCACAAGGTCGACAGAAAGGTCCCCGAGTTCTGCGGCAACGTCGCCTGACAATTCTAGTCCTGTACGTTAAACGAAGCCATTGGCATCGTAATCCGTGACAACCCCGACTGAGCCGAGGTCACCCAAATCGACCCCGAGGGTACCTTGGGCGGTGTTTCCGCTCCCACTGCCGGTGATCTGCATGCCGAAGGAGGCACCGCCAATCTCCAAACTGACCGACTCATCGACCCCTAGATACGGACCTCGCGCACCATCGCCGCGATCTCCAAAGCTACTCATGATCGCTCCCCTCTTTCATTTCTCGAACAAGCCTGAATCCGGCTAATCTCGACCGAGATTCTTCCCGGCCCGATCCTCGCCCGCCCGGTCGGGTCAGGAACATATTCGCATCGAAGGTGCTGCCCTTTACGACGCGGCGGCAGGACCGCGCGGCACGGGCATCGGCAAGGTAGGTCGACGCCGTGGGCAACACCAGATGGCGGTCGGCCCAGCAGGACATGGTCTGCTCGGAAGCGTTGCCCGACATGTGACGCAAGCCCCAACCGTTCGCCGCGTCGAGTGCGTCAACGGCGACCGGGCGTTCGCGAGGGCCTGGGCCGTTCCGAGCCGGCTCGGGGCGGTCCTCGGAGCGTGCCGTGGCCGCCCCGAGTAAGCCGCCTGCGCAGGCGTCAAGCGGTCGCCCTGTGCAAAGGGCGTAGTCGTGCCTGCGCGGGCGGCAAACTCCCATTCGGCTTCGGTGGGTAATCGATAGACCTGCGCACCGACGCGAGCGTTGAGCCATGCGGCGTACTCAAGGATATCGATATAAGACACGTTCAGGACCGGAGGCCGCCCGGAAACGTCTACCGGACTGTCAGCATAGTCGATCTCGGTTGGAGGAGTATGATCGCAGCCATCCGCCTCCACGCAGGCCATCCATTCATCATAGGTGATTTCGTTGCGCCCCATTGCAAGGATGAGATCCATTTCGACGCGGTGGACAGGTCCCTCGAAGTCGTTGCCCCGCCGCTCCCCCGACGGCATACGCCGCAGGGAAACGAGGACGGATTCCCACGGCTGCGTGCCCATTGTGAATGGTTCCTGAGGCAGAGCAACCATCTCGGGGCAGACGTCGCATTCGCGAAACGTCTCTAAGGGGGTAACGACTCGACCGTCAGGGAGGGAATAGATTTGCGCCGCGGCATCCGTTGTAATCGCCGCCACCGCGGCTGCTCCAATCATGGCCCAAAGGCCTTGCATCGATCTTGTTATGAAAACTACCCGTCGATCTGCATGCCTCGAAATCGAGGGCAACGGGACGTCTGAAGGGTGCAACGTTTTCAAAAGGCCAGCAAGTCAGGGATATTAGAGTTCCGGCGCTTGTCTTGTGCTAGACTGATTGTTCTCGCGGTGAGGCCGGCATTCACGAGGCTTTGCATCGCGTTCAGGACGCGTTCCGTGCCATAGGCAAGCGGCCGATGCATCGGAATGTCTTCGGGCGTCTCTACGAGTGGCTGGGCTCGAACAAGACGGCCAAGGAGCCTGGGGACATCAAGCGCATCGTCCGAGAGCATATTTTTCAAACTGTGGCAGTAGCACCCGGAGAACGGATTCACGGAGAACGCTTGCCCGAACAGCGTCTCCGCAGCGTCGCGTCTCTTGCGATTCTCACAGCTCTGAGGGCAGGCGCTCGACCCGTCGATGAAATTACGTAGGGGCTGGTGCCGATCTCAAAGGCTGCCAAGAAGGTGAAGGTGCCGTGCGTTGATCTCGTTCACCTGATCCTCGGGGATTTCCTCTCCAACGTGGCCGAACTCAATGGGATCGGGGGCTACGCCGCCATCCATGTCGAACCGGCCGAGGTGGGCCAAGTCATTCGGGAAATCCTTCCCGGCGTCTCGCCCTCGCAAGCGGCAGCGAAGATCGGCATCCCGGCCCAAGCGGTTTGGGCCCTCATCGATGAAGATGAGGGTGCGATACTGCCCTCGACGTCAATACTCGGCCGAACGGAGCATCATGTGATCCGGCGTGTGATGCTCGAAGATCTCCGCCAATTTCGGGATGACCACGTGAAGTCGGGCGACATCGCGAACCAGTTGGAGACCGATCGCAGAACAGTCGAGCGAATGCTCCGCCGGTATCGGGTTCGACCGGCGTATTCGGAATCCCAGATCGGCATGAATCTGTATCGGCCTGCCGACGTTACTTCGATGCTTCGATCCGCCCCTTCAAAAATTCCCGCGTAACGCCACCACGCTATTGAAATTCGACAGGAAAGGCCGCTCTCTTGAGCGGCCTTTTTATTTTTCCATCTCTGCGGTTTTTTATTTAGTTAAATTTATGATGCGTATTCTTTGCTTGAAAAATGTAAAAGTTAGCCGCCGCCGATTTTTGATATCTCGCAAAACAAGTTATTTTCGAAAGATTGGATGTCTCGCGAAGTGGGAACTTTGGTTTGCGGCACATGAGCGGCACCATTGCACAACCCTGATTGTTGACGATCCAAATCGTAAACGCATCGGATCAATCGGGCATCAGGTGAAGATCACCCGCGCTGCGGCAAGCGTGGCGCGCTGTGGATCTGGCTGAATCCCAAGGATGGTGAAATCGCCGATAGACTGCACGCCGAACCGATTGAACCGGCGCAACGAGCTTGTCAAAAATCAGGTCGGGCTTTTGAAGATGAACGTACACAAAACCAACGCCAAGATGAGCGATACGGCCACGCCGGGGTGCAACAGGTTCAAGGAATATCCGGCGATATCTACAGTCATATCGCCAATACAAAACGCGCCCCAGAAGGGCAGATTCATGCAGGAATTCACCAGTCCGCCTCCTTGGCGGTTTCAATTTTAGATAGAAATGCAAAAGAATCTGGCGCTCGCGCGGCAAAATCATGCCGAAATCTGTTCCGAATCGTCCTTCAACAGCAACAGAAGCGCCAATACCGTCAAACCGACGCCGATGAGGATGATAGCGGGCGGGACCGACCCGCCCAGCCCAACGCCCCAGACCGTGACCCAGGCGGGTACCAGATAGGTATAGGCCATCACCTTGGACGACGGCAGCCGCAGAACCGAAAACTGCAATAGGGTGAAGGTCCCGGCGGACGCAAAGACGGCGGTGTAGAAAATCGCTACCCAGACCCGCGCCGGCAGAGCCGTCCAGTCGGTTGCGGCGATCTCACCCGCGCCGACCACTCCAATCACGCAGCCCCCCGCCATCAAGGTCCCGAACGTAGATATCAGCGCGCTCTCCCCGCGATTCACCCACCGGACCAACGGTGTGTAGAAGGCATGGGCAACACAGCCAAAGAAGTAGATCGCCTCGCCACGGCCGATCTCGAACCGCAGGAACGCCTCGAAGTCGGCATCGAAGATGACCCAGAGCGCGCCGAACGCCCCAAGTGTCAGCGCGAGCGCGATGCGCGGCGTCGTCGGCTGTCGCAGCAGTACCCACCCGATCCCCGCCGTCACGATGGGCGTCAGCGTGAAAACCGCAGCGGCGCTGACCGGTGCGGCAGTCTTGAGCCCCTCGAACATCAGCACAAAATAGATCGACAGCACTCCTCCCAGCAGCAAAAACCGCCAGGGCGCGACAAAGGCTGTCCGGCTCATCTGGCCCCGCGACACCAGGATCGCCCCGATCACCGCAGCCGCCACAAAGAAACGCACAGCATTGAGCGCCAACGGTGAGATATCGTTCGCCGCCGCCGCCCCCAGCGGGAATGACCCCGCCACAACCGCCGAGAACAAGAGCATCGCGGCATGACCCTGCCGCGCGGGCGACAATCCTAGGACTCCGATACGGGCCAGCGCTTGGCCCAGTCCTTGATGAATGTCAGAAAGGTCTGCACCTTGGCAGTCCGATGCAGGTCCACGTGGGTCACGAGCCAGAGCTGGCTGTTCCATTCGGGGCGAGGGGCGAAGACGATCTCGGTCTCGTCGCAGCCGGCCTCGGCCCAAGTGGTCGAAAACCCGATCCCCAGACCGGCCATTATGGCCGGGCGTATGGCGGTGATCTGGTTTACCTTGTAACCGATGTTATCGTCAGGGATGTTCTTTTGCAGCCACTCAAAAAACGGTGCACGTGGCGATTCATCGGCGGACCCTATGAAAACGTGGTCCCCCACGTTCTCAAGACTTTCGGGGTGTCCTTTGCGCGAGAGGTAGTCTTTCGATGCGTACAGGCCGAACTCCTGATGATAGAACTTCTGCACGACATTGTCGGGCTGATCCGGCGGGTTACCCGCGCGGATGGCCACATGTGCCTCACCGTATTCCAGACGGAAAAGGCGTTCATCGGTCAGAAACTTGATGGTCAGCTCTGGATGCTCCTCGCGGAAGGCGGCCAACGCGGGCGACAGCAGCGGGGCCAGCACGGCAATGGAGGTGATGATCAACTCACCCGTCACCTCGTTGCCACGGCCCTTAATACGGTTGGCAAGCTGCGCCAGCTGATCGTCGGTCGATTGCGCGACCTTCAGCAGGTCATTCCCGGCTTCGGTCGGCGTGTAGCCGCGGGCGTGTCGCTGAAACAGCTTGGAGCCCAGCTTGCCCTCCAGGCTGTCGATGTGTCGGATGACGGTGGCGTGGTGCACGCCCAGCGCCTGCGCAGCCCCCGAAACCGTGCCCAGCCGGGCAACCTGAAAGGCGGTGCGGACCTCGTCCCAGTCATTGAAGGCCATCTGTGCGTCACTCCACGTATCTTACGGGATGAGGCTATCATCTGCGCGATCATGTCACCAGTGGCTCGGTAACGGTCGACTGGACGGTTCTTGTGGGCGCGTCCCGTCGTGATGTCGGTCTTGTAAGCAGGCTGGTAAAGGTCTGTCGTGATTGGGACATTTGCTCGCCGAGCCCAAAGCCATGTTCACGCGTCTCTAAAGACGCCCCACATCTCCGCAAATTAGCACAGAAGCCCTGCAATTATTGGGATTTTGTGCTTTTTGGATATGTCCATTTCTGAATGCACCATGCCCAACATACTCCGCATCGACAGCTCCGCCCGCAGCGAGGGTTCCGTTCCGCGCGATCTTCTCGACCGTCTCGAGGCGCGCCTCGACGGGACGGTCACGCGCCGCGATGTCGGCGGCAAGGCGCTGCCCCAGATCACCGGCAGTTGGGTCGCGTCCAACTTCACGCCCAGCGATCAACGTACCGCAGAGCAAGAGGCCGCGCTGGCGCAGTCAGACGCCCTGATTGCCGAACTCAAGGCCGCCGATACGCTGCTGATTGGGCTACCGATCTACAACTTCAGCGTTCCCGGCAGCCTTAAGGCTTGGATCGACCTTATCTGCCGCGCAGGTGTCACCTTCAAGTACGCCGAAAACGGCCCAATCGGCCTGCTGGAAGGCAAGCGCGCCATCGTCGCCGTCGCCTCCGGCGGCGTACCCGTCGGTTCTCCGGTCGATTTCGCGACGCATATCTGCGTCAGGTGCTGAACTTCATCGGCATCTCCGACGTGACCTTCGTCGCCGCTGACGCACAGGCCGCGCGCGGCGAAGACTCTTTCAACGACGCCAAGGCTGAAATCGATAAGCTGGCTGCGTGACCCGGCTATTCGGGGCTGCGTTTCGGCCCCGAACATCTCATTTTCGATCCGTATCCTCCCGTAATTTGTTGTAAAAAATGGTTAACGCAAATTGTAGAGCAGGCGAGAACCCATGCAGATCGATTTTATCGATGACGAATTCGGTGCGGTGACGGTTGACTGGGTCGTATTGACCGCCGGCCTTGTGGGCCTTGGCCTTGCCGTGATGGCCGTGGTGTCCGGCGGAGTGGAGGATATCTCCAGCGACATGGGACAGACTCTCGCTGACACGAGCGTGGAATTCACCTTCTTCGACGACGCCGTCAGCGGAATTACCGACATGAGCACCGCTGCCATACTTGGCCCCGACCACAATGAGGCGCATCGCCAGGCGATGCTGAACGACGTCTATCCCAACATGTCCGATGCCGACCTGATGGCGTATTACGGCGATCGCAAAGCGGAATATGACGCCCGCGTCGGGAACTACGGCAACGCGGTCGATCATATCGGATACGCACAGCAGGAGATGGCCAACCGTGACATGGGCATCCCAGACGGCGACCGGATGTATTCCGACTACGCTGCCGAATACGTCGCTGAAAACACCTGACCCGGCTCAGCCCCGCCCGCGGTACGGCGGCACGCCCTGATCGGGGATCCAGACGCCTTCGGGTATGGCACCGGTCTGCCAGAAGACGTCGATCGGTATGCCGCCCCGCGGATACCAATAGCCCCCGATGCGCAACCACCGGGGGCTCAACTCATCTGCCAGACGCCGCGCGATCGAGATCGTGCAATCCTCGTGAAACGCGCCGTGATTGCGGAAACTGCCAAGAAACAGCTTGAGCGACTTCGACTCCACCAGCCAGTCACCGGGCACGTAGTCGATTACCAGATGCGCGAAGTCCGGCTGCCCTGTCATCGGGCAAAGAGAGGTGAATTCGGGCGCGGTGAAGCGCACGCAGTAATCGATATCCGCCTGCGGGTTCTGCACACGCTCCAGCATGGCTGTCTCGGGGCTGTCGGGCAGCTCGGTCTTGCCGCCCAGCTGTTGCAGGTCGCTATAGATCGTTTGCATGGTCATTGCTCCGCGTGGCTGATGGCCAGCCGCTAGTCGGGATGCGCCCGCCCTGCAACTTGACTCCGTGCCGCACAATCCGTATCGGCCCAATCGAACCCGGAAGCATGTGCCTTCCGGTCCCCGGCTCGGTCGGGGATCGCCCTCCGCCAGCGTTGTACGCCCGCGGGGGCGTTCATGTATTCGCCGTTGGCCCCCATATGGGTGCCAGCAACAAGGAGAGTGGCCCATGTTCGAGAGCCTGTCAGACCGCCTTGGCGGCGTCTTCGACCGCCTGACAAAGCAGGGTGCCCTGTCCGAGGATGACGTCCGCACCGCCATGCGCGAAGTCCGCGTGGCACTGCTAGAGGCGGACGTCTCGCTGGAGGTCGCGCGCGATTTCGTCAAACGCGTCACCACCAAGGCCACCGGTGCCGCCGTCACCAAGTCGATCACGCCGGGCCAGCAGGTCATCAAGATCGTCCATGACGAGTTGAAACTCGTTCTGGCTGGCGAAGACGGTATCGCGCCGCTGAAGATCGACAATCCGCCCGCGCCGATCCTGATGGTCGGCCTTCAGGGGTCGGGCAAGACGACCACGACCGGCAAGCTGGCCAAGCGGTTGAAAGAGCGGGACGGCAAACGCGTGCTGATGGCCTCGCTCGACGTGAACCGCCCGGCCGCGATGGAGCAGCTGGCCATTCTGGGCGGTCAAATCGGCGTTGATACCCTGCCCATCGTGCCGGGTCAGCGCCCGGTGGACATAGCCAAGCGGGCCAAGCAACAGGCCAGCTTGGGCGGTTATGATGTCTACATGCTCGACACTGCCGGTCGCCTTCAGATCGACCAGGTCCTGATGGACGAAGTCGCCGCCGTCCACGCCGCCGTTCAACCGCGCGAGACACTGTTGGTGGTCGATGGCCTGACGGGTCAGGTCGCGGTGGAGGTCGCGCAGGAATTCGATGCCAAGGTTGGCGTCACCGGCGTCGTCCTTACAAGAATGGATGGCGACGGACGCGGTGGTGCCGCCCTGTCCATGCGCGCCGTCACCGGCAAGCCCATTCGCTACGTCGGTCTGGGCGAGAAGATGGACGCATTGGAGACCTTTGAGCCCGACCGGATCGCCGGTCGCATTCTGGGCATGGGCGATATCGTCGCCCTGGTCGAGAAGGCCCAGGAAGTCATGGAGGTCGAGGCCCAGGAGCGCATGATGAAGCGCTTCCAGAAAGGTCTGTTCAACATGAACGACCTCAAAGGTCAGCTCACGCAGATGCAGAAGATGGGCGGCATGGAAGGCGTGATGGGCATGATGCCCGGCATGGGCAAGATGGCCAAGCAGATGGACAAGGCCGGTCTCGACGACAACGTCCTCAAGCGCCAGATCGCCCTGATCGACTCGATGACCAAGCGGGAGCGTGCCCAGCCCGCCCTGCTTCAGGCCAGTCGGAAGAAGCGAATTGCCAAGGGGGCCGGTCTGGAAGTGCAGGAGTTGAACCAGCTTCTGAAGATGCACCGCCAGATGGCCGACATGATGAAGAAGATGGGCAAGGGCGGTATGCTCAAGAAAGCAATGGCCATGATGGGCGGCAAGGGCGGCGGGATGCCCGATCCGTCGCAGATGGACCCCGCGGCGCTCGAGGCCGCGTCCAAGCAACTCGGCTCCATGAAGGGGATGCCGGGCATGCCCGGCGGCATGACCCTGCCCAAGGGCTTTGGCGGCAAGAAATGACCGACGGGAGCTTTCATATCCCCACGCTCGCGACCGAGCGCCTGACCCTGCGTGCGCCGCGGGCCGAGGATGTGACGCCGTTCGCCGAATTCTACGCGTCGGATGCAGCCCGCTACGTCGGCGGTCCGCAGGCCGGTTGGGAAGCCTGGCGCTACCTTGCCGGTGTGGTCGGACACTGGGCGTTTCGCGGCTTCGGGCGTTGGATCGTGACCCGCAAGGGTGACGACGCGGCCATCGGCCTTATCGGCCTGCATCACCCGCTAGACTGGCCCGAACCCGAGATCGGCTGGATGCTGTGGGCCAATGGCCAGGGATACGGTATCGAAGCGGCCCGTGCGGCCCGCGACTGGGCCTATGGTCCGGGCGGTATGACCACCCTCATTTCTTCCATCGACGGCGAGAACAAGGCTTCGATCGCCTTGGCCGAACGTATGGGCGCGCGGCGCGACGGCGCTTTCCAACATCCGAAATTCGGTGAGCTCAAGATCTGGCGCCACCCCGCCCCGCAGGAGATCGCCGCATGATCACCTGCACCGTTAGATACGAAATCGACCCCGACAAGCTGTCGGAGTTCGAGACCTATGCCAAGTTCTGGCTCGGGAAAATCCCGGCGATGGGCGGCACGCACCACGGCTACCACATGCCGCACGAGGGGCCGAATGACATAGCCTATTGTCACTTCTCCTTCCCGTCGCTGGCCGCCTATGAGGCGTATCGCGCAGACATGTGGAAGGACGCGGATTGCCTGCGGGCCTATGAGTTTGCCAAGAAAGCCAACTGCATCCGCCGCTACGACCGCTCATTCACCCGCCCGCTGTTCGATGGCACATCGCCAGAGGAGCTGGGCCTGTGATCATCGTTGCCGTCGCAAACCCTGCTATACTGCGGGTCGCCGCGCTTTCCTGCCCGGGTGAAGCCCTACGGGTGTCCGGCCATGGCGGGCGCGTCCTGCTCTGGCACCAGATGCAGGAAGGTGCAGCATGAGCGACCCCGTCACCCGCGCCGCCGCCTTGCTGGCCGATCACCGCGCCAGCATCGACCGCCTTGATGCGGTGCTCGTCTACACCTTGGCCGAGCGGTTTTCGCATACGCAGGCGGTGGGCGTCCTCAAGGCGGAGCACGACCTTCCGCCCTCCGATCCCAACCGGGAAGCCAACCAGATCGCGCGCCTTGAAAAGCTCGCCGTAGAAGCCGGGCTCGATCCCGACTTCGCCAAGAAATTCCTCGCCTTCATCATCGAGGAAGTCATCCAGCACCATAAACAACATCAATCGTAAGACACTCAAACCGAAGGACTATATATCATGGCCATGAAAATTCGCCTCGCCCGCGGCGGCTCCAAGAAGCGCCCGCACTACTCCATCGTCGCCGCCGACAGCCGCATGGCCCGCGACGGCCGCTTCATCGAGAAGCTGGGCACCTATAACCCGCTGCTCCCGAAGGACTCGGAAGATCGCGTGAAGATGAACATGGAGCGCGTGCAGTACTGGCTGGATCAGGGTGCCAAGCCGACCGACCGCGTGTCGCGCTTCCTGGAAGCGGCTGACGTGCTGCCCAAGAAGGAGCGCGCAAACCTGAAGAAGGGCGAGCCCGGCAAGGCCGCACAAGACCGAGCCAAGGAAAAGGCCGAGAAGGCTGAAGCCGCCGCCGCCGCCGCCGAGGAAGCCAAGAACGCTCCGGCTCCGGAAGAAGCCCCGGCCGAAGAGGCCGCCGCCGAAGAAACCGCCGAGTAAGACCGGCATCCGGGCGGGCCACATCGGTCCGTCCGTTTCATGTCCGACAGCCACACGATGCCCGCCCATGTCTTCATACCGCTTCTGGCGATCGGCAGCCTGGTTCTGACCGGCGCATTCGTTGCCATGATCCAGCCGCGCGTCCCTTGGCTGCGCTGGATGGGTGCCGGCATTCTTGCCAGCGCCGCAGTCAGCGCCGTAGCCTTCATTTTCGTTGTGGAAACGTCATGAAAGATCACGTCTGCCTTGGAGCCGTCATGGGAAGTTACGGCGTGCGCGGCGAAGCGCGGGTCAAGAGCTTCTGCGCCGACCCCAGCGCCATCGGCGACTATGGCCCCGTCACATTCGACAATGGCACCACGGCCAAGCTGACCGTGATCCGCCCGATCAAGGGCGGCTATGCCGTTCGCCTGTCAGGCGTCCCACACAAGGAGGCGGCTGACGCCCTGAAGGGTCAACGTCTCTGGGCGCACCGCGACGCCCTGCCCGCCCTGCCCGACGATGAATTTTACCATTCCGATCTGATCGGCCTGACCGCGGTGGACACCGGCGGCGAGACGCTGGGCTGTGTTCACGCGGTGCATGATCACGGTGCCGGTGACATTCTGGAAGTGCGGATCGGCGGTACACCCGTCCTGATCCCCTTTACCCGCGCAATCGTGCCTACGGTCGACCTGACTGCGGGGCGCATCGTCGTCGACCCGCCTCGTGGCCTGCTGCCCGGCGACGAAAGCGACGACGAAGAGATGCCGCCCATCGATTGATTCCACGGAATTCGGGCAAGTCATACTTCGTTCATGTCCAAGGAAACTGCTTCGAGACCCGCGGCGCTTTGGCCGTGACCAACCTGCAGGAAACTCGAAATGCTACAGAGAATCATCATCCTCATCGTTGCCGCCGCCATCGCGGCGTTTCTTGGCCTCGGTCAGTTCTCGGGCGTCGCCCTGTCGGGGGCTACGATCCTCGTGGTCCCTGCACTCGTCTTGGGCATCCTCGGTCTGCTCGGCGTCTTCGCCGCCTGAAGCACCTTCCCCCGCGCCCGTCCCTTCGCTAAGGGACGGGCATGTCCGCTCCGACCAGATCCCACGGCCAGAAGTCGATCCGCGCCTCGTTGCAGCCGCGTGACCTGATGGACGAGGCGCAGGTCAGTCCGACATCCTGGCAAGCCAATGTCGTAACGCTTTTCCCGGAGGCGTTTCCGGGCGTTCTTGGCCACAGCCTGACGGGAACCGCCTTGGACAAAGGGCTTTGGTCTTTGCGAACGACAGACCTGCGCCGCTATGGCGAAGGCAAGCACCGCAAAGTCGACGACACGCCCGCCGGTGGTGGAGCCGGGCTGGTCCTGCGGCCCGACGTGGTTGCCGCAGCGCTGCAAGATGCGCGCGGCCCCGGTCCGATGATCTACCTGAGCCCGCGCGGTCGGCCCTTTGACCAGAGCATGGCGCAAAAACTGGCCGCCGGACCCGGTGTAACGCTGCTTTGCGGCCGGTTCGAGGGCGTCGATCAGCGGGTCCTGGACCATTTTGACATGACCGAGGTGAGCCTTGGTGATTTCGTCCTGACTGGCGGGGAAATCGCGGCGCAGGCCCTATTGGATGCGACGGTCCGCCTGCTTCCCGGCGTGATCGGGAACATGGCTTCGACCGAAGAGGAAAGCTTCTCCAACGGGCTTCTCGAACATCCGCAATACACCAAACCCGCCGAGTGGATGGGGCGCATCATCCCCGAGGTTTTGACATCGGGAAACCATGGCAAGGTCGCGGAATGGCGGCGCGAACAGTCCGAGGCTCTGACGCGCGAACGGCGGCCAGACCTTTGGAATTTGTATCGCCGGAAGGATTGAGGCGCAGCCTCCCGGGTCTTGCACCGACGGGCACTTCGATGTATCGCCGCGCCAAGCGTATCGCCCCGTTTCACCGGGGCGCTCTGCGTTTCTAATAAAGAACAGCCGCGCCGCAAAGGTGCAGGACATCATCCGCGGGCAAACCGCGTCGTATCATAGGAGGGTCCAATGGACCTGATCGCACAGATCGAGGCGGAGCAAATTGCCGCACTCGGCAACGACATTCCGGACTTCAAGGCTGGCGACACGATTCGCGTCGGCTTCAAAGTGACCGAAGGCACGCGCACGCGCGTTCAGAATTACGAAGGCGTCTGCATCAGCCGCAAGAACGGATCCGGCATCGCCGGCGCGTTCACGGTTCGCAAGATCTCCTTTGGTGAGGGCGTGGAGCGTGTGTTCCCCCTGCACTCGACCAACATCGACAGCATCACCGTCGTGCGCCGTGGCCGCGTCCGTCGCTCGAAGTTGTATTTCCTGCGCACCCGTCGTGGTAAGTCGGCTCGCATCGTCGAGCAGACCAACTACCGCGCCCCCAAAGCAAGCTAAGGAGAGTTGTGATGAAGAAGGACCTGCATCCCGACTACCATTCCATCGACGTCAAACTGGTCGATGGCACTGTCGTTCAGATGAAGTCGACCTGGGGAGCCGAGGGCGACCAACTGTCGCTCGACATCGATCCCTCGGTCCACCCAGCATGGACCGGCGGCACGTCGCGTCTGATGGACACCGGTGGCCGCGTGTCGAAGTTCAAGAACAAGTACGCCGGTCTGGGCTTCTGAGCCACGACCGAGCCTGTTGATCAAAGCGCCGCCCTCCGGGGCGGCGTTTTTCGTTTGCGAGCACGGAAGCCCGGTCGTTCGCTTCCCCACATTCGCGGGCCGCGGCTTTTTTGGCAACGCTACAGCTTTTTCCCCACGAACCGATTCGCACTTTCTGGGCAACCGTGAAAACACACCTTAAGACAGGGGTAAGGCCCGACGAACGGGCAAGGACAGACAGGGGTCGGGCCAATGGCGCACATCATCGTCTTCGGCAATGAAAAGGGCGGATCGGGCAAGTCGACCACGTGCATGCACACGGCGACGGCACTGGTGCGCAATGGTTTGAACGTGGGGGTCCTGGACCTTGACCTGCGGCAACGGACATTCACGCGGTACCTTGAAAATCGGGTCGATTACGGCGCGCGACACGGTGTAACACTGCCGACGCCAGAGGTTATGGGCCTGCCCAAGGTCGACCGGGCAGATCTGGCCGAAGGGGAAAACCCCTTTGACAAATCCTTGTCCATGGCCGTGGCGGGACTGGAGGAGAAGGTCGATTTCATCGTCATCGACTGCCCCGGAAGTCATACCCGCCTGAGCCAGGTCGCGCACAGCCTCGCCGACACGTTGGTCACGCCGTTGAACGATAGTTTCGTGGATTTCGACCTGCTGGCCCGGATCGACCCGGACACAGGCAAGATCATGGGCCCATCGGTTTACTCCGAGATGGTCTGGCACGCCCGGCAACTGCGCGCGAAAGCAGGCCTGAAGCCGATTGACTGGATCGTATTGCGTAACCGTCTTGGCGCGCAGGAGATGCACAACAAGCGTAAGATGGGCCAGGCGCTGGAAGACCTGTCCAAGCGCATCGGCTTCCGTGTGGCCCCCGGCTTCACCGAGCGGGTCATCTTCCGGGAGCTTTTCCCCCGCGGGATGACCTTGCTGGACCTCAAGGACATCGGGATCGCAAACCTGAACCTGAGCAACGTGGCCGCCCGGCAGGAAGTACGGGATCTAATCCGTTCGCTCAACCTGCCCGGCGTGGACGTCGTCATCTGAACAATCTCCACCTGACCGGCATGGCGTGACCAGTGGTCGCGGTGTCACGTCCTTCCGGTTGACGGCTGCCTCCGGGCTTGTCAGCTTCGATTGCTCAACCGTGCGGCGGGGGTCGGTTCACCTTGGATCGGCGGAGCCGCGCCGGGGTCGATCCATCGGCCACCCATCAAGGAAATGTGGACCCATGAAGAAATTTCTTACGACAACTGCCTTTGCCGCAACCGCCGCGACCAGTTTCGCAGGCCCCGCCCTTGCCGACGGCCACGCCGCCTGCGGCGAGGTTTCAATCACCGAGATGGACTGGGCCTCGGCCGCCATCGTCACAAATGTCGCAAAGTTCCTGATGGAGCAGGGTTATGGTTGCGACGTGAGCGCCATTCCCTCGGCCACCACGCCCGCGATGGTTTCCGTCGCCGAGACCGGGTCGCCCGACATCGTCACCGAGGTCTGGACCAACGGTAATCCCGGCTACGACGAGCTTTCGGCCGCTGGCGCTATCGTGACGCTCGCCGATGTCCTCTCGGATGGCGGGGTTCAGGGCTTCTACGTTCCGACATACCTGGTCGAGGAGCATCCTGAGCTGGCGACGGTGGAGGGCGTCCTGGCCAATCCAGAACTGATCGGGGGTCGGCTGCACAGCTGCCCCGATGGTTGGGCCTGCAAGAACACCACGACTGCCTACGCCCGCGCCGCGGGGTTCGAGGAGGCCGGCATCGAAGTCTTCCAGCACGGCTCGGGCGAGACACTCGCCACGTCCATGGCCTCCGCCGTAGAGAACGGGGAACCGTGGCTCGGATACTACTGGGAGCCGACGAGCATTATGGGCAAGTACGACATGACGCAGGTCGACCTCGGCCCGTTCGACCAAGAGACATTTGACTGTAACTCCGACCCGAACTGCGAAGAAATTGGCGTGACCTCCTACCCTGTCGTGCCCGTCAAGACGGTGGTCACCACGACCTTTCAGGAAGAGCACCCGGACCTGACCGAATTGCTCAACAACGTGCGATTCACCAATGACCAGATGGGCGAGGTCCTCGCCTGGCAGGATGATAACAGCGCCTCGGTCCAGGAAGCCTCGGTTTACTTCCTGACCACCTATTCCGACGTCTGGCAGGAATGGGTCAACGACGCGGCGCGCGAAAATCTGGCCGCGCTGCTCCAGTAATTGAAGCAACTCTCCAGCGGGCCCTTCGGGGCCCGTCGTTACCCGGAATCGCCACGCCCCGGTGCGCGCGTCCAGCGCTGACTTTACGTTACGGCAATGTAACCACCCCGAGAATATTGCGACGCTTTGAACAGTTCTCCGGCGGCCGCCCTCCCTGTATTCCCCGGAAACGACAGGGAAATGTCGTTTTTCGACTATCCGGTTGACCTCCCGGTCAGGCCTTGCGATTTTGCGGCCCTACCCGAAACGTAAATTCAGGTTTGCAAGATGTCGCCGTTGGTCCAACGAACCTGTTGGTTCGACGGCAGAAGGCAAGTTATCCACACAGGGAGAAGTGGAAATATGAAGAATTTTTTGATCACGACGGCCTTCGCCGCCACCGCTGCGACTGGCTTCACCAGCGCCGCCATGGCCGATGGCCACGCCGCTTGCGGTGAAGTGTCGATCACTGAAATGAATTGGGCTTCGGCCGCGATTGTGACCTCCATCTCGGCATTCCTGATGGAGCAAGGCTACGGCTGCGATGTCACCAAGATTCCGTCCTCAACGACGCCTGCTTTGGCCTCCGTTTCCGAGACCGGCAAGCCCGATATCGTGACCGAGCTGTGGATCAATGGTGCGCCGTCCTATGACAAGCTCACCGAGGCTGGCACGATCACCACACTTACCGACGTCCTCTCGGACGGTGGTATCGAAGGCTGGTGGATTCCCAAGTACGTCGTCGACGAGCATCCCGAGCTGGCAACGCTGGAAGGTCTTCTGGCTAACCCAGAGCTGGTCGACAGCCGCTTTCACCAGTGCCCCGAAGGCTGGGGCTGCATGAACGTGAACGCCTCGCTGGCGGCCGCGGTTGATCTTGAAGGCAACGGCTTCGAGGTATTCAAGCATGGTTCAGGCGAAACGATGGCAACGTCGATCGCCGCCGCTTTCGAGGCAAAGGAGCCTTGGCTCGGTTACTACTGGGCCCCGACGTCCGTTTTGGGCAAGTACGAGATGGTTTCGGTCGACTTGGGCGAATACAATGAAGAAATCCACCTCTGCAACGCCGACCCGGACTGCGAAGAAGCCGGCCTGTCGTCCTACCCCGTGGGACCAGTCAAGACCATCGTCACCACCGACTTCGTCGAGCGTCATCCCGATCTGGCCGAGTTGATGACCAACGTCAGCTTCACCAACGCGCAGATGGGTGAAGTTCTGGCCTGGCAGGAGGACAACAACGCATCGGCCGATGAAGCCGCTGTCTACTTCCTCACCACCTACCAGGACACCTGGAAGGACTGGGTCAATGACGCAGCGAGTGAAAAGCTGGCTGCGCTGCTCCAGTAAGCATATTTCGGAAACGGGCCCTCCGGGGCCCGTTTCTCGTTTCGACAGATACGAATAATCTTACGATCCAAAAATAAAAACAGACGACTAACGGGGAAAATCCATGGCAACGTATGACGGACTGTTCGAGTCGATCGGTCTCGGAGATTGGTGCGGCGGGGGCAAGACAGACGGCCCCATGACCATGGCGGAACTGATGGCACGGGCGAACAATACCGCCCCGGTCGAAGGCGCGCCGGATCCGGGCGTCCCCCTTATGCAGACGCCGTTTCCGTCATTGGATGCGCTCAACAAGTCCTGCGCATCGATCCCCCGTTCCCGCGATATGACTGAATCGGTCGAGCAGGGTTTCCTGGCCATCAAGGACCCGCTGAAGGTCGTTCTGGACCCGATCACGCAACCGCTGTCATGGATGCTGGACTGGGCTCTGGTCGGTTTCGAGGCCGTGCCGTGGTTCATAATGATCCCGCTTTTGGTGATCATAACCTGGTTCGCCACCAAAAAGGTCGGGGTGACCGCGCTGGTCGCTTGCTCGTTCCTCTTCATGGCGTTCATCAATTACTACGACGACGCGATCAAGACGCTGTCGATCATCTTCGTCTGTACAATAATCGCAGTTCTTTTAGGCGTGCCTATCGGCATCGCGATGTCCCGGTCTAACATTTTGCAGAAGATGGCGATTCCAGTCCTCGACATGCTTCAGACGCTGCCGACGTTCGTGTACCTTGTTCCGCTCATCTTCCTGTTCTCCGTGACCGAGTCCAAGCTCTACGGCATCGCGATCATCCTTTATGCAATCGTCCCGGTGATCCGCCTGACCGACCTTGGTATCCGCCTGGTGGACAAGGACGTGATCGAGGCGGCCGACGCCTTTGGCATGTCCTCGCGGCAGAAACTCTGGGGGGTGCAGGTGCCGCTGGCGTTGCCCAACATCATGGCGGGCATCAACCAGACCATCATGATGTCGCTGGCCATGGTCGTCATCGCCTCACTGGTGTCCGCACCGGGTCTGGGCGTGAAGGTCCTTGCCGGTATTCGGAACCTTGAACTGGGCGTCGGCCTGGTGGCCGGCTTCTGCATCGTCCTTCTCGCGGTCCTTCTGGACCGCTCCACCAAGGCCGCTCTTGGCCGTATCGATACGAGTGCGCGCTGATGAGTAAGGAAATCAAAGTTTCGATCCGTCATCTTTACAAGATCTTCGGCACCAACCCCGAAGCCATGATGGAGCACGTGAAGGCCGGCCTCGGGAAACCGGAACTGCTTGACCAGTACAGCCATGTGCTGGGCCTTCAGGATATAAACGTCGATATCCGCGAAGGTGAGATCACGGTCATCATGGGTCTGTCAGGGTCAGGGAAATCAACCCTGATCCGGCACCTGAACCGCCTGATCGATCCGACGGCGGGGGAGGTCATTGTTAACGGCGAGGACGTGCTGGCCTACAACGAGGCGCGCTTGGCCGAATTGCGACAGAACACCATGTCGATGGTTTTCCAGAAGTTCGCGCTGTTCCCCCACCAGACGGTTTTGGCAAATGCTGGCATGTCGCGTCGCGTTCGCGGCGAGTCGCCCGAGATCGCCGACACAGAGGGGCGCAAGTGGCTCGAACGGGTCGGGCTCAAGGGCTACGAGGAGCATTACCCCGGCCAACTTTCGGGCGGCATGCAGCAGCGTGTGGGCATCGCCCGCGCCCTGTCATCCGACTCGGAGATCATGCTGATGGACGAAGCCTTCTCGGCCCTCGACCCACTGATCCGGACCGACATGCAGGACCTGCTGCTTGAGCTTCAGCGCGAACTGCACAAGACCATCGTGTTCATCACTCACGACCTGGACGAAGCGCTGAAGCTGGCCGATCACCTCGTCATTCTGAAAGACGGTGCCGTCGTACAGCAGGGTGAGCCGCAGCATATCTTGCTCAACCCGAATGACGATTACATCATCGACTTCATTGCCGACATCAACCGCGCCCGTGTTCTGCGCGTCCGGTCGATCATGGAGAAGACCGACCAGCCGGGCACCAACATCGCGGGCGACGTCGACCCGATGCAGAACCTGGAGTCGGTCATCTCAATATCCGAGGGCGACACGAACCTGCACTATCGTGTCATGGAAAACGGCCAGCAGATCGGCCTGTTGCACATGCGCGATCTGGTCAAGGCGCTGGTCCCCGTGGAAGCCGCTGATCCGGCCCGGCGCGCCGCTTCGGCCGCCTGAACCAACCGGAGAGACGACAAGGATCCGGCGTTGCGAAACGCCGGATCCTTTTTCGTGCCCGTTCGTCCGTCAATCGTAGCGCAGAGCCTTGGCCTTGCCGCGGAACACCCAATAGGCCAGCGCCGTGTAGGCCAGAATGGTCGGTACCACGACACACGCCCCAATCAAGATAATGATAAGGCTTTCCGGCGCGCTCGCCGCCTCCCAGATGGTCAGCTTTTCGGGAACGACATAGGGATAGAAGCTGTAAGCCAGACCAAGGAAGGCCAACGTGAACAGTCCCAGCGCCGATACGAACGGGGCCCAGGCCCAGCGGTCGTTTTCCTGCGGCAGATGCGCCAAAGACCGCCAGAGCAGCGCCAACAGCGCCAGAGACAGGATCGGCATTGGTGACAGCCAAAGCATGTCGGGCCAAACGAACCAACGGTCGAAAATGCGCGTGCTGACCAAGGGCGTCGCGACCGAAATCGCACCAATCCCCACGACCAGTCCCCAGATGCAGTTCTTGGCCCAGCGTACAGCGTTCACCTGCAACGATGCCTCGCCCTTGAGGATGAGCCATGTCGCTCCGATGAACGCATAACCCACCGTCAGCGCCAGCGCACAAAGCACGGCAAACACAAACGTCCCGGTGTTGAACTGAAGGCCCATCACGTAGAGGCCCAGCATGAAACCCTGACTCAACGTGGCGAGAAGGGATCCCGCGAAAAACATGCCGTTCCAGAAGCTTTTATACTTGGCGCGCGCCTTCACCCGAAACTCGAACGAGACGCCACGCAGGATCAGCCCGACCAAGAGGAAGAAAACAGGCAGATAAAGTGTCGACAAGATTAACCCATGCGCTGCCGGGAACGCCACCAGCAGAAGCCCGATTGCCAGAACCAGCCAGGTTTCATTCGCGTCCCAGAATGGCCCGATCGACGCGACCATCATGTCCTTCTGCGCGTCATCCTCGGCAAAGAGCGTCAGGATGCCGACGCCCAGATCATAGCCGTCGAGGATAACATAAAGCAGGATCGACACACCCATCAGCGTCGCAAAGACGAAGGGCAGCCAGATCTCATCAGCGTATCCGAACAGTTCCATGCGCTCTACTCCGCCGGGATCGCGGCCCCGCGCTTATCGCGCGAGATCACGTCCACCACTGCCTCGCCCGAAGAGGGCGTCAAACTGTCTAGGGGATCATCATGTCGCGCCTTGACGGCGAGGTAGACGACCACCCCGATGTAGGCCAGCAGCAGGGCTGCATAGATCGCCAGGTAGCCAAGCAGCGTCGAAAGAACCAACGGCGCGGGCACATCGGCCACTGCCATCTCGGTCGTCATCACGCCTTGGACCAGCCAAGGTTGGCGCCCGATTTCAGTCGTATACCAGCCGGCCAACGTGGCAACCCAACCCGACAGCGCCATCGGCACAAGCGCGATAAGCAGAAGCTTGGGCAAGCGGTCGATCTGCAGGCGGCGGCCTTCAGCATTCTTGCGTGCCATCAGTGCGACCGACCCCCAGGAAAGGAGGAGCATCGCCATGCCCGTTGCCACCATAACGCGAAACGACCAGAAAACCTTGCCGACGGGCGGGTGCAGTACCGTCCCGTCCTCGGCCACGAAATCGTTCAGGCCGGGAACCACACCGTCGGCGGAGTGCGTCAGGATGATCGACGCCAAATCCGGAATCGCGATCTCGTAGTCGTTCGAACGCGTCTCCTCATTCGGCAGGGCAAACAGGACCAGCGGCGTATTCGGCCCGGTTTCCCAATTACCCTCCATCGCGGCGACCTTCTGCGGCTGATGCTCCAGAGTGTTCAGGCCATGCATGTCACCGGCGAATATTTGTATAGGGATCAGGATCGCACCGAAGATAAGCCCGGCGCGCATCGACGACCGGACGCTTTTCTTGCGGTCGCCCAAGAGCCAGCGCAACGCCGATATCCCTGCGATAAGGAAGGACACGGTGAGACCCGACGCCAGCAGCATATGCGCCAGACGGTACGGCATCGACGGGTTGAAGATGATGTCCCACCAGCTGGTCGCAAAGGCCACACCGTCGATCATCTCGAAGCCTTGGGGCGTGTGCATCCAGGAATTCAGCACGATGATCCAGAACGTTGAGACGGTCGTGCCGAACGCGACGAGGAAGGTCGCCGTCGTGTGCAACCAGCCGGGAACTCGGCTGAACCCGAAGAGCATGATACCGATGAATACAGCCTCAAGGAAGAAGGCGGTCATCACCTCGTAAGCCAGCAGCGGACCCGCGATGTTGCCGACGGTCTCCATGAAACCCGGCCAATTTGTCCCGAACTGAAACGACATGGTGATTCCCGACACGACACCCATCGCGAACGACAGGGCGAAAATCTTCACCCAAAAGCGATAGGCCTCCATCCACTTGAGGTCGCCCGTCCACTGGAAGCGCAGCTTGAAGAACAGCAGAAACCAACCCAGCGCGATGGTGATCGTGGGAAACAGGATATGGAACGAGATGTTGGCCGCGAACTGAATTCGGCTCAGTATCAGGGTGTCCATCATTTCGTTGTCCTCCGGAAGGGATTCAAGCGGGGGGCCTTTTCGAGCATTCCGCCCAGCTTTCGGCCCATCGTCATCAGTTGCACCAACCGCTCGGTTTCCAAACGGTTCATCTCGTCGTGGAATTGCGTCATCATTTCAATCATCTCGCGCAATTCCGCGATCCGCGCCTCGGCGTAGGGATCACCCTGTGGGCCGCTCAGTTCGATCTCGCGAAGCTTGGTCAAAGTGGGGTCCACCTCTCGCTTACGCCGCTCCGCGACCAGTGTTCGCACGATCTCCCAAAGGTCGTCTGGCGTGGTGAAATAGTCGCGCCGATCGCCGGGAATGTGGCGCAGGCGAACCAGGTTCCACGCCTGCAATTCCTTCAGGCCCATCGACGTATTCGAGCGGCTGACGCGCAGTTTCTCGGTGATCGTCTCGGCGTTCAGCGGGTCCCTGGACAGGAAGAGCAGGGCATAGATCTGCCCAACCGTACGGTTCATGCCCCAACGGCTGCCCATTTCGCCGAAGTGCAGAATGAAGTCCTGTTGGAGCGGTGTAAGTGTCATGTTCGCCGTTTCAGTAATTTCTGAAACGGATGTATCGCCCTGCCATGCAAATGACAGGGGGGTGCGACAACTTACCCGCGGCGCTCGAACGTGCCGAGTTTTCGCTCCAGCTTCCGCAGGCCAAGCGACAGCAGGATCGTCATCGTGAGATAGATCAGTGCGACGACATTATAGGTCTCGAAATAGCGAAAGTTGCCCGCCGCCGTCAGCTTGCCCAATTGCGCGATGTCCATCACGCCCACGACCGAAACCAGCGAGGAATCCTTCACCATCGCGACGAAATCGTTCCCCAGCGGCGGCAGGATCGTCCGCACGGCCTGCGGCAGAACGATGTGCCGGAAGATGTGGAACCGTTTCAGGCCCAATGCCTTCGCAGCTTCGATCTGCCCCGCGTCGACCGACTGCAATCCGGCCCGAAACACTTCGGCAATGAAGGAGGAATAGGCGATTACCAAGGCGAGGACCGCCCGCCACAACAGCGGGAAGTCGCGGGTACGAGCCTCGGGCAGGCCGATCCAGTTCCACAGTGCCACCAGCGCCGGGGCCAGAACAAAGGCGACGTAGAGCAGCAGGACGAGGATCGGGATTCCGCGAATGATCTCGATATAGAATCGCGCTGCCTGCCGAGCCACGATCGATCCGGACAGCGACATCAACGCAAGCACCATACCGACGACCGACGCCGCGACAAAACCCGTGACGGTCACCAGCACCGTGATCCAGATGCCGCGCCTGAGCGTGCTCAGAACCTGCCGCGCGCCATCGTCCATCAGAATCACGACATAGGCTGTCCCCAAGAGGACGGCCACGGCCAGGAGCCACCACGGAAAGTCGCGGTCGGATTTCAATGGCGGGGGCAAGCGCCTACGACAAAGGCGCTTGGATGGTGTGTCGGATCAAGGTTCCTAACCACCCAGCTTGTAGTCGAGGAACCACTTCCGGTTCAGCGCATCGATCGTTCCATCATCCTTCATCGAAGCAATGGCGGCGTTGATCGCGGATACGAGATCGCTGTCCTTGGGGAAGATGAAGCCGAAGTCCTCGGTCCCCAACGTCTCCCCGATGATCTTGAGCGCGCCGTCCGACGCTTCGACATAGCCGTTGCCCGCCGTTCCATCGGTCAAGATTAGGTCAACGTCGCCCGCGCGCAGGGCCTGAACTGTTGCCCCGAAAGTTTCGAACAGCTTGATGCGCGGGTTTCCCTCGTCCCCGTCCAGCACGTCGTAGACACCCACATAGAAAGGCGTGGTACCGGGTTGCGCGGCCATCAGCAGATCGTCATTGGCGGCGAAACCAGCGGCATCCGTGAACCGGTCTTCCTCGCCCCGGACCATCATCACCATTTCCGAGCGCATATAGGCATCCGAGAAATCGACAACCTCCTTGCGGTCGTCGCGGATGGTAATGCCGGTCATGCCCATATCCATCTGTCCTTCCGAAACGGCCGGAATCATCGCGTCCCAGCTGATGTTTTCGTAAACGGGCGTGATGTTCAGGCGCGCGGCGATTTCAGCCATCGCATCGTATTCCCATCCGATAGCCTCCCCGGTGGCCGGGTCCTTGAACTGGAGCGGCGGATAGGCGTCCTCGGTTGCGATGGTGACGGTCCGGCCGCCAAGATCGGGCAGATGCCCATCGGCGAAAGCGGGCGCGGCCAAGCCGACGGTCAGGAGCAAGGCGAGGGTCTTCATCTGGGGCAATCTCCGGGGTTGAGTCGGTACATGATGCAGGCGTCGGGCGAAGGTGCCAAGGGGTCAGACGGCCCCGCAGGTGGCGCAACCGGCACGGCGCCCGATCTTTACACGCCGCGCATCCGTGTCCAGCCCATCCCAAAGCAGCATCGTGCCGCGCAGGGTGGTTCCGGCCCCCGTGATCTCCTTGATCACTTCCAGCGCCATGATCGACCCGACGATGCCGGGGAGCGCGCCGACCACGCCCGCCTCGGCACAGCTTGGGGCCAGGCCCGGCGCGGGCGCATCGGGGAACAGGCAAGTCAGGCAGGGTGCGTCGTTCGCGGGATCGTAGAGCGTGACCTGCCCCTCCCATTGCGTAATTGCCCCCGCAATCAAAGGTTTGCGCGCAGCAACAGCGGCGGCGTTGACCATATCGCGGGTTGAAAAACTGTCGGAGCCGTCCACGATCAGATCGTAGTCCGCGAACAGCTCCGGGGCGATATCGGCGGTCAGGCGTCGATTGTAGGGGCGCACCATCACATGCGGGTTGACTGCCCGGATACCCGCTTCCGCAGAGAAGACCTTGGGTTGCCCGCTGCGCGCGTCGGAATGAATGATCTGCCGTTGCAGGTTCGAGAGAGCGACCACATCATCGTCGATAACCCCGATGGTCCCCACACCCGCGGCACCCAGATAGAGAAGGATCGGCGAGCCGAGCCCCCCGGCCCCGACGACCAGGACTTTCGCATTCTTCAGGGCTTTCTGGCCGGTCCCACCGACCTCTCGCAAAACGATGTGCCGCGCGTATCGTTCCAGTTCCACGTCCGAAAACGGTCCGGTCTGCGCCGGGGCTTCGGCCTCCTCCCGCTTGGCCTCCGCGGCCTGCGCGCGGGCGCGAACCCGGCCCAGAATGCGGCGATAAACCAGAATTCCCCCGACCATCGCACCGAAAACCAGCCATTGCCCCGGCGACCCGCCCAGAGACTCTCGCAAAGGGTGCCCACTGGGCAACGCGAACTGCACGAACAGCACCGCGACATACAACAGCGCCAACATCAGACCACGGGCCTGCACGGGCGTCTTCATGAACGCCCCCATCCCCCAGATCGCGGCGGCCAGAATCAGGACGAGCATCATGGCCGCTTGTGCCCGATGCCGGTCGATCCAAACCCGCCGGCCCCACGATCCGTCTGGTCAAGCGTCGCCACGATCTCAAAGTGGGCCTGCGCGACCGGGGCCACGACCAACTGCGCAATGCGCATGCCATGGGTGACGTCGAAGGGCACATCGCCCAAATTGATCAAAATCACACCGAGCGGGCCGCGATAATCGCTGTCGATTGTTCCTGGCGCATTGGCCAACGTCACGCCGTGCTTCAGGGCCAGCCCCGAGCGAGGACGCACCTGCACTTCGTAACCCTGCGGGATTGCCATGCGCAGGCCGGTACCGATCAGCGCGCGGGTTCCAGGGGACAGGGTGACGGTCTTGCCGCCGGTGTCGGCATGGATATCTGCGCCAGCCGCTCCGGGTGTCGCGAAGGCCGGGAGCGGCAAGTTCGGATCGGACCCAGGGGTTCGGATGACCTCGATCGTGACACTCATACGAGGTACTCCGCGATGCGACCCGCAAGCCGCCGGGCGGTTTCTTCCTTGGAAAGGCGGGGCCAGTCCTCCGTCCCTGTGTCAGTGATCAAGGTCACGGCATTCTCGGATCCGCCCATAATGCCCGTCGCCGGCGCCACGTCGTTCGCCACGATCCAGTCGCACCCCTTGCGCACGCGTTTCGCGGCTGCGTGGGCCGTCACGTCGTCGGTTTCCGCAGCGAACCCCACGACAAGACTGGGACGACTCGCCCCCTTGGACACGGTTGCCAGGATGTCGGGGTTTTCCGCGAACTCCAGCGCAGGGGCCTTGCCCGATCCGTCCTTCTTGATCTTGGACCCGCTGGCATTATCGACCCGCCAATCCGCAACAGCGGCGGCCATCACGGCGGCATCGGCGGGCAGTGCCGCCTGCGTCGCCGCGAGCATCTCGCGCGCCGTTTCCACCCGCACGACCGTGACCCCGGCGGGCGGCGGCACGTCAGCAGGGCCGGTCACGAAAGTCACCCGCGCGCCAAGGTCGCGCAGCGCAGCCGCCAGCGCCGTGCCCTGCGCGCCCGAGGAGCGGTTGGCGATATAGCGTACGGGATCAATCGGTTCATGCGTTGGGCCGGACGTGACGAGCACATGCTTGCCCGAGAGGGGGCCGCCCGAGAAATGCGCTTCGACGGCGGCCAGGATATCGGGCACGTCGGACAGGCGACCCGGACCGAATTCCCCGCAGGCCATCGCCCCATCGACAGGACCGACCACCTTGATGCCGTCAGTCAGCAGTGTGGAGAGGTTTCGCTGCGTCGCGGCGTTCTCCCACATGCGGACGTTCATTGCCGGGGCCAGCATGACCGGCGTATCCGTCGCCAGCAGAAGGGTCGTCGCCAGATCGTCGGCCATTCCCTGCGCCATGCGCGCCATCAGGTTTGCCGTGGCCGGACAAACCAGGATCAGATTGGAGGCGCGACTAAGTTCGATGTGCCCCATCTCCGCTTCGTCGGTCAGATCGAACAGATCGCGGTAGACCTTGCTTGCCGCCAGTGCGGACACCGACAGGGGCGTGACGAATTGTTCGGCCGCGGAGGTCAGCACCGGTGTCACCGTTGCCCCGCGTTCGCGCAAGCGTCGGATCAGCTCCAGCGACCTGAACGCGGCGATACCGCCGCCGATGATCAGCAGGATAGTCTTGTCAGTCAGCATGATCCCCTCCGCTTCGCGTCCAACACCTAGGGCAGTCGGGCCCCTAGCGGAAGGCCGCGCAGGGGTCTTCGCGGGTCGGGGGCGCGGCATGCCGCGTTATGTCTCCGGGCATGATTTCCTGCCCCTCCCCCTGGATCAACGCCACGACGCGCAATTCGGGCCGGACACGAGCGATGGCCGCGGGCACGCCCCAGTCGGTGCGCGCGTGGCCGTTGCCCGCGATCAGAACAACAGGGCCGCCATACCTGTCGAAGGCGGAGAGCGTTCGCGATGCGAACAGGGCATCCGTCGCCCGCTGACGCTTCACGAAATCCGGCAGGAGCCGTTCCGGCAGCGCCCCGCAGTGCGCATCCGCCTGCAATTGTTCGCGCGCCGCCTGCTGCTCGGGTGGAAGCGGTTCATCCAATCCGTACATGGACAGGTCGCCCGGCGATCCCGATGCGCCCAATATCGGCGCATCGCTCGCCGCCATGATCGGCGCGTACATCGCGATGTCAGGCCAGCCGCTTTCGGCCCAGTCCAGCAATTCTCCCAATACCTGAGCATCGCGCGGGGTGTCAGGGCCGATGCGGTCGGCCTGCTCATCCGTCAACTGCTCGAACACCACGGCTTCCGGATCGATTTGGGCGACGAGCTGTGCCTGCGCGACGTGATGATCGGGATTATCATGGATCTCGCCAAGTACATACACGTCGGCCGGGGGCAATGTTTGCGCCCCGGCCGGAAAACTCAAGATGCTGGCCACGGCCAGAAATGAAACCAGATACATCACCCTAGAAAACCGAAAACCTCCTTGCTTTCGGCTTCAAGTGATTTCCGCATCTTGGCGAAGGCTGCGGCTTCCAACTGACGGACACGCTCCTTTGACAACTTCAACTCATTGCCCAATGATTCAAGTGTCCGGGGATCGTCGCGCAGCTTCCGTTCGCGCACGATGAAACGCTCCCGCTCATTCAGCGCCGAAAGCGCATGCAGCAGCCACTCGCGCAGCATCGCGTTATCGTGCTTCAACGCAACGGTCTCATCGGCTTGCGCAGCGTCGTCTTCAAGCGCGTCTATCCACTCGCGGCCTTCCTCGTCGGAAGACTGGGTCGCGTTCAGGCTGAAGTCGGAACCGCCCAATCGACCTTCCATCATTTCCACGTCACGCAGGGGAACGCCCACCTCCGTGGCGATTTTCTCACGCATCTCTTGGCGGTCCAACACAACACCCGCCGCTGCGGCTTCCCGTTCCAGCCGGGCCTGAACGCGGCGAAGGTTGAAGAACAGGGATTTCTGGCTGCTGGTCGACCCGGTTCGCACCATGGACCAATTGCGCATCACGTAATCCTGGATCGATGCCTTGATCCACCAGACGGCATAGGTCGAGAAGCGCACGCCCCGGTCGGGGTCGAATTTCTCGGCCGCTTTCATCAGACCAAGGCCCGCCTCTTGGATCAGGTCGTTCATCGGCGCACCGTAGCGGCGGAATTTGGACGCCATCGAAATCGCTAACCGCATATATGCGGTGATCAGCCGGTGCAGGCTCTCCTCACACCGATCGTCTCGCCACGCATAGGCTAGACGCAGTTCCGTCTCGGCATCCAGTAGCTCTGCTTTCATCGCGCGGCGTGAAAGTGAGGTATCGCTGTTGAAATCAAGTGCCATCTCAGTGTCTCCCAAGGCTGCATTGCACCGGGTCTTCAGATGACCTCTCTAATGCGACTACAGTTGAGTACGTTCCGCGATCACAAAGAGTTCCCATTCCATGCAAAAAAAATCTTGCCTCACACTCGCCCTGGGCCACGCGGCATCGGGTAAGTCATTGTGGGCAGAGGAAGAAGCCTGTCGACTGGACGGCAAAAAAAACTATGTCGCCACTGCACGCATCTGGGATTTAGAGATGCAGGCCAAGGTCGCTGATCACGCGGCGCGACGCGGGTCAGACTGGTATCTTGTCGAGGCACCGGACGATCTTGCCGCAGTCTGCACCGCCGCGAGTGCCGGGGAAATCGTTCTGATCGACTGTGCCACGATGTGGCTGACCAACCGATTGATGGACGAGGTGGACTGGCATGCCCCGGCGGAGGCATGGATTGGGGCCATGCGGGATTCGCCCGCGCAATTCATCGTCGTATCGAACGACGTTGGCGGAGGAATTACCCCGGATAATGCAATGGCCCGAGCGTTTCAGCGGATGCAGGGTCAACTGAACCAGAAACTGGCGGCAGCGGCAGATCGCGTGGTCCTGGTGACGGCGGGTCTGCCGCAACGGCTGAAATGACGCGGCTGTGGATGATCCGGCATGGCCCGACCCACGCCCGCACGATGGTCGGCTGGACAGACCTGCCTGCAGATCTGTCGGACACTGCTGCGCTGGCGCGACTGGAGGCCGCCCTGCCCCATGCCCCCGTCGTCAGCAGCGACCTGATCCGGGCCGTCGACACGGCGACCGCCATTCAGGGCACCCGCCCCCGGCTTGATCACGTGCCGTCTTTGCGTGAGTTCAATTATGGACGCTGGGACAATCAGTCCTTCGATGTGATCGACAGTCCCGAATTACGGTCCTACTTCGACGACCCCGGAGACCAGCGGGCACCGGGCGGCGAGAGCTGGAACGATGTTGCGGCGCGTGTTGACCTTGCGCTGGAGGGTTTGGCCATCGGCCCCGACCTGATCGTCGTGGCGCATATGGGCGTAATCCTGACCCAGTGGGCGCGCGCGACGGGTCAGCGCCCCTATGATGCGCTGGCGCAGAAGATCGACAATCTGAGCCTCACGCGCATTGACCTGACACCGGATGGTCCTGTCGCGATTTCCGCCAATAACCATCCGTGAAGCCTCGCATCAAGAATCGGCGTTTTTCCGCAGTGCCGTAAGCTGCTAGGCATCCGCCATGACATATGACCTGCTGATCGGCGACCGATCCTATTCCTCCTGGAGCCTGCGCGGCTGGCTCCTCTTCGCGGCGTTCGACCTGCCCGTCCGGGTGGAGCTCAACGAGATGTATCTCGACAGCTTCCACGAACGACTGAAGGCGTGGGCTCCGGCACGCACAGTTCCGGCAGCACGCGCCAGCGACGGTGCACTCTGGACTGACAGCCTCGCGATTGCGGAGGGTCTGGCCGAGCGGCATCCCGATGCCGGGCATTGGCCCGCCGACCCCCGCGCAAGAGCCTTGGCCCGGTCAATCACCGCTGAGATGCATTCCGGCTTCACCGCCCTGCGCGGTACCTGCACAATGAACCTGCGCGTCAAATGGGAAGGGTTCACGCCAGACGAAGCCATTCAGCAAGACTTGGAACGGCTCGAGGTGCTCTGGTCTGCCGCGCGTGCCATGGCCGGTAAAGGTCCTTGGTTGTTCGGGGCCTACTCCGCTGCCGATGCCTTCTATGCGCCTGTCGCGATGCGCATCGCCGGATACGATCTGCCGGTCAGCGATCTGGGCCGTGCCTATGTCGATGCCCATCTGGCCCACGCCCCCCTACGTGCATGGCGCGCGGAGGGAGAAGCGCAGGACCGAACTATTCCGAGTTACGAAATGGGCCTGCCGACTTCGCCCTTTCCGATTGGGTAGGTACCTGACCGGGCGACGTTAACCGTTCCTAAACCCCCGGCCTTATGCATCAAACGCACCAGCCGGGGGTGAGGGATGATTAGCCTTCTCTCTGAACCTTTTTGTATGTGTCAATCTTTGCGGCGTATCGGCTGAGGTGGATCGGTTTTTCGATGTTGTCCGTTACCTTAACCCCGTCAACATCGCGGGTTTCACTGCGCTCCAGGCGATAAGCGGGCAACATGCTTCTTCCAAATACGAATTGACTGACGAAAACTTCGCCAAAAAAAGTCTGATACCGGATTTCACCAACAATCGACAGGCCATAAGTAGGGGCGGACAAGCCGAGACCGTCCATCGCGGCCAATTTTATACGCTTGGTTTCATCCCTATCGAAGTGGAAAGTCGCCTTATTCCCTTTGCTGTCGGCGGGGATCGCGTTCCATGGACCTTCAAACTTTTCGGGCAACTTCACCTGATCTATAAGCGGTGTAGTTTCGTCAAACCCCTCATGAGGGTAAACAAGGTCTTTAATTCGGATTTCATACCAGTTTGCTGGAGTAAGTCCCGTATTTCGAACCCAAATTTCAACTCTCGGGTGCTTTTGACTTTCGCCACCCCAGAAAAAATGCGCGCGGTCAGCATGGACGTACGCTCGGGACTGGTCGCGGCCCATTCCTCTTGCTTGCGCAGTCATTTCGCGGGTTTCCGAAAGCGTCATATAGATCAGAGCGACGGAGCCAACGCCAAGGACAACCCCGAGCAACGCGGTCGCACCCATTATTTGGGTGAAGAAAGCCATAGTCTGCTGCGCATCAAGATCTTGATCGGAGCGATTATGGTCATGGGAGGTCTCTATTTCCTCCTGAATACAGCGTCTAAGGGCCTGACCATCAAGCCGGAAACACATCTCATCAACGCGATCCTCAGCATACTCTGTATAACGCTTGGCTGCTTCTTCGCTTCGTACTCTATGTTCAGTTTGGTTGGCCGATAGGGTCCACAAAAGCCAACCAGACATACAAAAAATGAAAACGCCCAGGACTAGTCCAGCCGCAGGTCCGTTGCGCCAATTGAACTTAGACATTGCAACATAAACGCCGCTGAAAACTTTCCTCGGGAAAGCTTGTTGCGGACGTTCGCTTCCTTCTCGGTGATTCCAATGTCGGCCACCTTTTCAACAAGTTGGGCGTAAGTCACCCCTTCGCGCTTCAACTCCGCCTTGGGGGGCCAACTTTGCCATCCTGCCGAACGATTTCCGCGAGCACATCATACAGGACACGGGCCATCCTCTCACGGCTGGCCCCGCCCATTTTCATCTTGTTAACCATGACCGGGTAGTAACGGCACAACGGGCAGAATGTTTGGTGCGGCTGCTACCCAAGGCCGTAACCCCCTTGCCCGTTAACCACTTCGAGCAGAGGGATTTCATGCTGGCACGCACCACGACCGTCGCATTCGAAGGGTTGGAGGCCCGGCCCGTTGATGTGCAATGCGCCGTCTCGCCCGGCCTGCCCGGCTTTTCGATCGTGGGCCTGCCGGACAAGGCCGTGTCGGAAGCCAAGGACCGCATCCGCACCGCCCTGTCGGAACTGGGAATCGCCCTACCGTCCAAGAAGCTGACCGTGAACATGTCGCCCGCCGACGTGCCCAAGGAGGGTGCGCACTTCGACCTGCCTATCGCGCTGTCCCTGCTCGCCGCCCTTGAAATCGTGCCCGCCCCCCGCGTGGCGCGCGCCCTCAGCATCGGGGAGATGTCGCTGGACGGCGGTCTTGTCGCGGTGACCGGAGCACTGCCGGCGGCCGTGACGGCGGCGGAACTGGACCTGGAACTGCTGTGTCCCGAAGCCTGCGGGGCAGAGGCCGCCTGGGTCGGCGCGGCGTCGGTGTTCGGGGCGCGGTCGCTCAAGGCGCTCATGGATCACCTGACTGGAACGGCCCCCCTGCCTGCCGCCACTGCCGGGCGCATTCCGACACAAGGCACTGAGCTATGCCTGCGGGACGTGCGCGGTCAGGACCGGGCCAAGCGCGCGCTTGAGATCGCAGCCGCCGGTCGCCACCACCTGTTCATGGTCGGCCCGCCTGGCGCGGGCAAATCCATGCTCGCCGCGCGTTTGCCCAGTCTCTTGCCGCCTTTGAATGCCCGTGAGGCGCTGGACACTTCCATGATCCATTCGCTTGCCGGCACGCTGGAGGAAGGCGGCATCCTGCACCGGCGTCCATTTCAGGAACCACACCACACCGCGTCGGTCGCGGCCATCGCCGGCGGTGGCAAACGGGCCGGACCGGGGCAGATCAGCTTGGCGCACAATGGCGTGCTCTTCATGGACGAATTTCCCGAATTCCCACGTGCCGTGCTGGAAACCCTGCGCCAGCCGATCGAGAGCGGGGAGGTGACCATCGCTCGCGCCAACGCCCATGTCCGCTATCCCTGTCGGTTCCTGCTGGTCGCGGCAGCAAACCCGTGTCGGTGCGGAATGCTGTTCGACCCCGAGCAGGCCTGCACCCGTGCTCCGACCTGCGGGGAAGACTACATGGGAAAAATCTCCGGCCCGCTGATGGACCGCTTCGACCTTCGCCTGGAAGTCCCGGCAGTGGAGGTCGCCGACCTGTCACGGTCGGCGTCAGGCGAAAGTTCCGCGCATGTCGCACAACGCGTCGCGAAGGCGCGAGATTTGCAGGCCGCGCGGTATGCCGACCGGGATGGCATCACGGTGAACGCCGATGTCGCCGGGGATTACCTCATGGAAATCGCGGAACCGGACGCCGATGGCCGCGGGATGCTGTTGCAGGCCGTCGACCGGTTTCGGCTGTCGGCGCGGGGCTATCACCGCGTGCTCAAGGTTGCGCGGACGATTGCGGACCTCGACGATAGCGCCGACGTCCGCCGCCCACACGTCGCCGAGGCGCTGTCTTATCGCCTGATCAATGGGAGCTGAGCCACTAGGCCAGCCGCCGCTCGATCGCGTCCCAGATGAGCGCGCTGGCGTTGGTGCCGTCAAAGGCCTCCAACTCCTGCAGTCCGGTCGGGGACGTCACGTTGATCTCGGTCAGCCAGTCCCCGATCACGTCGATACCGACAAATATCTGTCCGGCGTCCCGCAGGCGCGGACCGATCGCGGCGCAGATCTCGCGGTCACGATCGGTCAGTTCGACCTTCTCGGGGCGGCCGCCGACATGCATGTTTGATCGGGTCTCGCCCTCGGCCGGGACGCGGTTGATGGCCCCCACCGGCTCCCCGTCGATCAGGATGACGCGCTTGTCGCCTTTGGCCACGGCAGGCAGGAATTTCTGCATGATCAGCGGCTCGTTGTTGATCGCCGTGAAGACCTCGTAAAGGGAATTCAGGTTCCGATCCTCGGGCGTCAGACGGAACACACCGGCCCCGCCGTTCCCGTAGAGCGGCTTGAGGATGACATCGCCGTGCTTGGCCTTGAACGCCTTGAGCGTGTCGAGATCACGGGTCACCGCTGTTGGCGGTGTCAACTCCGGGAAGTCCAGCACCATCAGCTTCTCCGGCCAGCCGCGCACCCATGTCGGGTCGTTCACGACCAGAGTGTCGGGGTGAATACGGTCCAGAAGATGCGTCGTGGTGATGTAGCCCATGTCGAACGGCGGATCCTGACGCAGCCACACCACATCTAGGTCGTCGAGGTCGTAGTTCTCCTTTGGACCAAGGGTGACGTGGTTGCCGACTTCGTGACGAAGCTCCATCGATCGGCCCCGCGCGACGATCTGACCTTCGATGTACGCCAGGTTATCCGGCGTCCAGTATACTAGAGAATGACCCCGCGTTTGCGCCTCGTAGGCGATGCGAAACGTGCTGTCGGCCTTTATGTCGACGCCCTCCATCGGGTCCATCTGGAAACCGACCTTCAGGGATTTAGAAATGGTCATGAAGACGTCCTCGGGGCAAGTGCTTTGCGCCTAGATGGCGCAGCCTTTGGTCCGTGACAATGTGCAGCCGCGCAGAAGCAAGGCGCGGTCAGGTCGCAAGGGCGTTCTCGATGATCTCGACGCGTCCGGTCGAATCGACCAGTGCAACATCGAAGCGGACCGAACTGAGCATGCCGTCCGGCAGGGTTCCCATGAATTCCCCTGCGCAATCGAACAATCGCCGGATCTGATGGTCGCCTACTCGGGCGGCGGCCTTGGCATGGGTGTCGCTTTTCTTGACTTCGATGAAAATCGTATCGTCGCCCATTTGTGCGATAACGTCGATTTCGCCACCCTTACCGCGCCAGCGGCGTGCGATGACGCGGTGCCCGGAACGGTCGTAATGACGTGCGACGATGTCCTCGGCAGCAAGTCCGGCATGATAGGATGTCGATCCGCTCATCCTTCGTCCCTTATCCGCAAGGCCATTTGGTACGCGATGTTACGCGCGATGCCGAAGTTTTCGGAGACGTCTTTTGCCGCGGATTTTAGAGACCCGTCCTTAAGGGCGATTCTAAGGGCCGCCTCGATTGTGGCGTCATCCGTCTCGACTGCGCCGGGCCGGTCGATCAGCACGACAATCTCTCCTTTGGGGTCGTCGTTCTGGTAGACATCCGCGAGTTCGGCCAAGGTGCCGCGCTGCACCTCCTCGAACCTCTTGGTCAATTCGCGACAGACGGCGGCCTCGCGCGGGCCCAGGACCTCGGCCGCATCACGCAGCATCGCCGCCAGCCGCTTGGGCGATTCGTAAAAGACCAGCGTGCCGGGCACCGCAGCCAAATCCCGAAGGGCCGATTTCCGTGCGGCGGACTTGGGCGGAAGAAAGCCATTGAAGAAGAACCGGTCAGTCGGCAACCCGGCCACACAGAGCGCGGCCAGGACCGCACTTGCCCCGGGGGCGGCCCGGACCGCGATGCCCTCGGTCCGGGCGTCCACGCCCAGCCGGAACCCCGGATCCGCGATCAGCGGCGTGCCAGCCTCCGAGGCATAGGCCACCGACTTGCCCGCGCGCAGCGCACCCATCAGGCGGGGCAGGGCCTGCGGGCCGTTGTGGTCATGATACGGGATCAGCGGCCTATCCCCGAGGGCGATTCCATGAATGTCCATCAAACGGCGCAGAGATCGGGTATCCTCGGCGGCGAGCATGTCGGCACCGGCCAGCACGTCCAGGGCACGCAGGGTTATGTCGCGCGCCGTACCAATTGGCACGGCGACCAGATGCAGTCCCGCTTCGATGCCGCCGATCTCTGCCATTTCGCGTCTCCTCGGGTTCCGCCGTTTACTCGCCTGTGCCGTGGTATTATCCGTGGCACAGAACAGTGGCCATGACGGGGCCACCTCCGGTGGAGAATGAAATCATGACCAAGCACAACCTTTTCGTCTCATTCGTGCAAAGCGCGCGCAAGGTGGCGCGTCGCGCGCGGATTGCGGCCATCGTCACATTGACCGGCGCAGCGCTGGCGGCGTGCAACGTCGCGGTGCCCGGGGCGGGGGGCGGAAACGATGGGGCCGGTCGAGAGAGCAGCGGCCCGACCTCGGTGGCACTTCTGGTCCCCTACGGATCCACCCGCGCAACCGACTCCGCCGTTGCGCAAAGCCTGGAGAACGCCGCGCGACTTGCCGCCGCGGACCTCGGCGATGGTGTCGTCTCGATCACAGTCTATCCCACGCAGGGCTCGCCCAGCGGGGCGGGCGCGGCGGCAAGCAAGGCCGTGGCGGAAGGCGCTCAGGTCATTCTTGGCCCGCTCTATGCGGACAATGCCGCCGCCGCCGGGGTCGCGGCCGCCGGGTCGGGCATCCCGGTTCTCAGCTTTTCGAACAACACCGCGATTGCCGGCGGCAACGTCTGGGTGCTGGGCAACACCTTCGAGAACACCGCCCGCCGGGTTCTGGGCTACGCCGCCGCGCAGGGCCGCAACCGGGTCCTGATCACGCATTCGAACGATGCGACGGGTCAAGTCGCCAATGCCGCCGTTTTGCGCGCGGCGCAAAGGACTCGGGCAGAGATCACCGGGTCCATGTCCTATGACCTGAGCCAGGCCGGCATCCAGGCGACCGTACCCGGCATCGCAGCCCGAGCGCGAGAGACGAATTCAAACGCGTTATTTCTCACGGGCAACACGTCGGGCGATCTGCCTGTCATTTCGCAATTCCTGACCGAAGCCGGAATGGGCGGGGATGACTTCCGTTTTCTTGGTCTGGCCCGTTGGGACATCCCGTCCGAGGCGCTGCAACTGCCAGGCCTGCAGGGTGGGTATTTCGCCCTGCCCGATCCCGGCCCCCTGGCACAGTTCCGGTCCCGTTACGGTGCGGCCTACGGCACTGCCCCCCATCCCCTTGCGAACCTTGCCTATGACGGAATGGCTGCGATCGGTGCGATCTCGCGTCGGAATACCGCTGTCGGGCGCAATTCTTTGACAAGCAATGCTGGCTTTGCCGGCACAGGCGGGGTATTTCGTTTGCGCGGCGACGGCACCAACGACAGAGCGCTGGCCGTCGCGCAAATCATGAACCGTCAATTACAGGTGGTCAGCCCTGCCCCTAACAGCTTCGGCGGCGCCGGGTCGTAAGATCCCGGCCCCGGCCTTCACCACGAGCGACCTGCCCGCGGCTACCGACGCGGTGTTGATTTCCACCCTCGAAGAGATCTTCGCGGATTCTGCGGTCCTGCGCGAACTGGACGCCGCAATCGCCGGTTCCGGTGCATCGGACGGCATGGCCACGCGGCGCGAAACGGTCCGCATCCTGGCCGAGGCGCGAGACCGGGGCCGGGCGGCGATCCGCCGGGGCTTCGACGCGGATCCGACGCGGGCGCGGCGCGTAACCCACTCTTATGCCCATCTCACCGACCGCTTGGTGCAATGTGCCTGGCTGGTAGCGACCCGTGTCCTGCATCCCTGCCCGAACCCCACCGAGAGCGAGCATTTCGCCGTCATCGGTGTCGGCGGTTATGGCCGGGGCGAAATGGCCCCCCATTCCGATGTCGATCTGCTGTTCCTGACCCCCTACAAAGTCACGCCCTCGATCGAGAGCGTCGTGGAATCGATGCTCTACATGCTTTGGGATCTAAAGCTGAAGGTCGGCCATTCGACCCGTACAGTGAAGGAATGCATCCGTCTCGGCGCTGAGGATTACACGATCCGAACCGCCTTGCTGGAACGGCGCCTCATCTGTGGCGAGAACGGCTTGGCAGACCGGCTGGCGCAGCGGCTCTGGGACGACCTGTTCCTGAAGACTGTGCCCGACTTCATCGATGCAAAGCTGCGGGAACGGAGCGAACGCCACCGCAAACAGGGTGGTCAGCGCTACATCCTTGAACCCAATGTCAAAGAGGCCAAGGGCGGCTTGCGCGATCTTCAGACGCTCTACTGGATTGCGAAATACCGCTACCGCGTCAAAGATCCGGCCGCGCTTCTGAAGATGGGCGTTTTCACCCACGAAGAGTTCAAGGCCTTCGAGGGCGCGGAACGCTTCCTGTGGTGCGTGCGTTGCCATCTGCATTTGATCACGGGCCGCGCCTCCGACATGCTGACGTTCGACATGCAGGACGAAGTCGCTTCGGCCATGGGCTATCGCGATCACGCGGGGCGGCGTGCGGTCGAACATTTCATGCAGGACTATTTCCGTCATGCCACCCGCGTTGGTGAGCTGACCCGCATTCTGCTGGTGGCGCTGGAAGCGGACAACATCAAGCAGGAGCCAGCGCTGATCGGCCTTTTCAAGCGGCGTCGCCGGGTCAAGGCACCCTATATCGAGCGGCAGGGTCGGCTGGACGTCGACGACGAAGCGGCATTCCTGGGCACGCCACTCAACATGCTGGGCATATTCGAGGAGGCGCTGCGCACGGGTCTGTTGTTGCACCCGCACGCGATGCGCCTGATCGCCGCGAACCGCCACCTGATCGACCGGAACCTACGGGAGACCCCCGAGGCGGCGCGCCTCTTCCTGGGCCTGCTTCTAAAACACGGAAACCCGGAACGGGCCCTGCGCAGGATGAACGAGCTGGAGGTCCTGTCGGCCTTCATCCCCGAATTCGCGCCCGTCATGGCGATGATGCAGTTCAACATGTATCATTCCTACACGGTCGACGAGCATACGATCCAGGTCATCTCAAACCTTGCTCAGATCGAGCGAGGCGAACTGATAGAGCAACTGCCGCTGGCCTCCTCCATCCTGAAGGCCGGCGTAAACCGACGGGTGCTTTATGTCGCCATGTTGCTGCACGACATCGGCAAGGGCCGCCCGGAGGAACACTCGGTCCTTGGCGCGCGCATCGCGCGGGTCGTGGCCCCCCGGCTGGGACTAAAACCGAAGGATGCCGAAATCGTCGAATGGCTCGTGCGGCATCACCTGTTGATGTCCGACATGGCGCAAAAGCGCGACATCGCCGATCCGCGCACCATCCGCGATTTCGCCAAGGCGGTGAAAACGCGCGAGCGGCTGGACCTGCTGACGGTGCTGACCGTCTGCGACATTCGCGGCGTCGGACCGGGCGTGTGGAACAACTGGAAGGCGCAAATGCTGCGCGCGCTGCACCGCGCGACCGCCGCCGCGCTGGAGAACGGACTGGAGGACGTCAACCGCGAGACGCGCGAGAAGAAGGCCAAGAAACTGTTCCGCGAGGCGTTGCCCGACTGGTCGGAAAGTGCCCTTCGCGCGGAACTGGGCCGCCACTATGGCCCCTATTGGCAAGGCATCCCGACAGCAGCACAGGTTCGCTTCGCTGAAATGCTGCGTGATCTGCCCGACGGCGAAGTGCGATTGGATCTGGAGGCCGACGAGGATCGCGACGCGACGCGCGCCCTTATGGCCTGTCACGACCATCCCGGCATTTTCTCACGTCTGGCAGGGGCGCTTTCGCTGGCGGGCGCGAACATCGTCGATGCGCGGACATACACATCGAAGGATGGGTTCGCCACTTCGGCATTCTGGTTGCAGGATGCCGAAGGCCGCCCCTTCGAGCCCAGCCGCCTGCCACGATTGCGCGACATGATCGAGAAGATCCTGCGCGGTCAGGTGGCCACGCGCCGCGCGCTGGAAGGCAAGGAAATCAAGAAGCGCGAGCGCAAGTTCACCGTGCCGACGAACATCAGTTTCGACAACGAAGGGTCGGACATCTACACGATCATCGAAGTCGACACCCGCGACCGCCCCGGCCTTCTGTATGACCTGACACAGGTTCTGGCGCAGTCGAACATCTACATCAGCCAAGCCGTCATCGCGACCTACGGCGCGCAGGTCGTGGACAGCTTTTACGTCAAGGATATGTTCGGCCTGAAGCTGCTGTCCAAGGCCAAGCAGGATACCTTGGCTGAAAAGCTGCGCGAAGCGGTCAGCAGGGCTGCCGAACGGGCGGGGGCGTAGGCACCAAGAGGTGCCAGGCGGACAAAGCGGTTTCCATATATCTGCGTCAGGAACTCAGTCGCCCCTCGCCGCGCAAGCCGGTGGTTTGCGAAATCGCTTCGTCTCGTGCGTGACGGCTGGGATAAACGGTGACCCTCGTAAATCGATCTGGTTCATTGCGTGCCGGCGATGAATGGAAAGACGGGCGGCCAAGCCGCCCGCCAACCCGTTAGGGCATGTTAATTTCACCCGTGACTTTGTTGGTGTAGCCACCTTGGTCATCAGTGCCGGCGTCGAAACGCCCGCCGCCGTTAGCAGCCGCCCATTTCCCTGAACCGCCGACAATCTCCCACGTGCCCTGTGTCCGGCCTTCCGCGCTCATGCCGTCGGCGTTCCAGGTCACGACAGCCATCTCGCCGTCGCCATCAGTGTATTGGCAATTGCCACCGCCCGACACAACACCGGCCTTGATCAGGATCGATCCGAAGCACGGCCCCTTGAAAGACGTCATCGGGTTATCGGGGTTATCCCCCTCAAACCCCGTGTACTCGGTGTTGGCGTGAACAACGACCAGATCCTCGCTGACCGGCATTGCCGTATTGGTCGCCGTGCCGTGTCCTGTTCCCGAAACGTCAATTGATCCAGCGATGGCCGGCGCTGCCAGCAAGATCAGGACAGAAGTCGTAATAGGAATAATCTTCATGGTTCCCCCCACTATAGATCCGGCATGACAGTGTCCGGATCATTAAGTGTAGCACACTTTCCGACGTTCCGGCCGATTGCCCGGAACGGGCACCAAGCTGAGGTTCGCGGCACCGCGGAACCTGCGGCGAGACAGATCGGCCCAGAACGGAATCGCAAGAAACCGCTTTGTTTTCTCGCTTGGCCTCCGGAGTATCTGATGGCGCGCGCTGATCTGGTCCGTCCGCCGCGCCACGCACGGGCGCACGGCAAAGAGCCCGAAAGGCGCGAAATTGGGGTATGACGCAGATCCGACGTCGATCACCCGTGGATCACCCCTGAAATCCGACGCCCTATACACCCCATCCGCGGGCGCTATACCGGGGGTGAAACCGACGCGCAGGAAGACAGGACACCCATGGCCCCCCGCCTGATCAAAGGCTTCGTCACCGTTGGCGGCTGGACCATGCTCAGCCGAGTCCTGGGCTTTGCGCGAGACATTTTGATTGCGCGGTTTCTGGGCACCGGATTAGCCGCAGAGGCCTTTTTCGTAGCGTTTTCTCTGCCGAACATGTTCCGCCGCTTCTTCGCGGAGGGCGCGTTCAACATGGCTTTCGTTCCGCTCTACGCCAAGAAGCTGGAGGCGGGAGGAGAGGACGCCGACGCCTTCGCCCGTGATGCGGTGGCCGGGATGGTGGTCATCCTGACGGTATTTTCCGTCATCGGGATCGTCTTCATGCCCGCGCTGGTCGTGGCCATGGCGAGCGGCTTTGCCGAGGATGCGCGGTTCAGCCTCGCGGTGACCTATGGACGGATTGCCTTTCCGTATATCCTTCTGATCTCGCTGGCTGCACTGGTGTCTGGCGTGCTCAATTCCAACAACCGGTTCCTCGCCGCAGCGGCAGCCCCTGCGTTACTCAACATGGTGTTCATCGGCGCGATGGTGCTGGTCTGGATGTTCCCTGGCCTGCTGCCGATGGCGACGCCGATCCCGGAGTTGATCGTGGGCAAGGCGCTGATCTGGTCCGTTCCATTCGGAGGCGCGGCACAACTGGCGCTGGTCTGGTGGGCTGCGGCGCGGGCCGGGCACAGCCTCTGGCCGCGTCGTCGTCCGCGCATGACGAAGGACCTCAAACGCCTGTTGATGATCGCCGCCCCTGCCGCGTTGGCCGGCGGCGTTGTGCAGGTGAACTTGCTGGTCGGGCGACAGGTGGCCAGCTATTTCGACGGGGCCGTGGCCTGGCTGAACTATGCCGACCGCTTGTACCAGCTGCCGCTCGGCGTCGTGGGGATCGCCATAGGTGTCGTCCTGCTTCCGGACCTGTCGCGCCGGGTGCGCGCGGGCGACATTGGCGGGCAGCAGGCCGCATATTCCCGCGCGTTCGAATTCTCTTGGCTGCTGACGTTTCCCTCGGCGGTGGCCCTTCTGGTGGTGCCGCTGCCGCTGGTATCGGTCCTGTTCGAGCGCGGTGCCTTTGATGCCGATGACACCGCCGCGACGGCCATCGCCCTGATGATCTATGCGATAGGCCTCCCGGCTTTCGTTTTGCAGAAGGTTTTGCAACCGTTGTATTTCGCCCGCGAAGACACGCGCAGTCCGCTGCGCTTCGCGATTGCATCGCTGATCATCAACGCCGCCGTCGCGCTGGGCCTTGCACCGGTGATCGGCTGGCCGGCGGCTGCACTCGGCACCACGCTGGCGGCCTGGGGAATGGTTGTCCTGCTGTGGCGCGGTGCACGCGGACTGGGCCAGGTAGCCGCATTGGATGTTCGGGCGCGCAAACGGGCGTGGCGTATCGTATTGGCAGCCGCCCTGATGGGCGTTGTCCTCTGGGTGACGATGCTGATCCTTGGTCCGATGTTGACCGGAGCATGGCGCGGCCTAGCCCTCGCAATCCTTGTTGCCATGGGCATCCTGTCGTATTTTGGCATCGGTCAATTGGTCGGTGCCGTCAGACTTGCCGATATTCGCGGTGCCGTCCGGCGTCAGCGCTGACGCATTCTGTCGCGCAGGCGGCGCAAGGCACCGGGAAACAGCACGATTGCAAGGCCGTAACCCGCCGCCGCCCCGCCCAAGTCCGCAGACCAGTCCGGCAACCAGCCGAATCCCTGCGTCGCGACAAGTCCGAAGACCGGTTGAATCGCCAGCAGGAACCCGACCAGCAAGAAAGCCTTCTCCGGATCGGCCCGTGTCAAACCGCGTTGTGTCAGGTATGTGAATGCCCCGATCAGACCATAAACTCCGGGATAGCCGCCTAAGAGCGGTGAGGCCGCATCGAAGAAGATCAGGAAGACAAGCGCCCCGCCGATGGAAGCCCCGAAGAAGATCAACAGCAGGCGCAGGTTCGGATAGACGGGCGCGACCGCATTGCCGATCGCCAGAACAAAGACCGCGACGAACGCCGCGTGCACCATGCTGCCGTGCAGGAACGGATACGCCACAATGCGTGCGACCTGTCGTGGCGGGTAGGCATGATTTTCCCACATCCAGGCCCAAACTGAATCGATAACCGCCCAGTCACGCAACGCGCCCAATCGCCAGCCCACGGCCTCTCGCCCGCCGATAAATCCTGCGGTACCGGCCTGGAACAGTAATTCGATGCCGATGATGACGACGGCCAGTGCCACCACGACGGGCGGCAGGGCGTTAAAGGGACTTTGCTGGCGGGGGTCCATCATGGCGGGCCTCGTTGACGGGGTGTGCCCCGGTGGCTAAGCGATGGGCCGATCCGTGACCAGCCCCTCCGACTGGGCCCCGCCGAAAGAATGCTCCCATGGCCGAGACCCCGAAGTTCACCCCGCGCGTCTTTTCCGGCATCCAGCCGTCTGGCAGCCTCACGCTGGGCAATTACCTTGGCGCGATGACAAAATTCGTCGACTGGCAGAACCGCGGGACGCACGAGACGATCTTCTGCATGGTCGACCTGCATGCCATCACCGTGCCGCAGGCCCCGGATACGCTGCGCCACAACACGCGCGAGCTGTGTGCCGGATTCCTCGCCAGCGGGATCGACCCCGAGAAGTCCATCCTGATCAATCAGAGCCGCGTGCCCGAACATGCGCAACTTGGGTGGATCTTCAACTGCGTCGCACGGATGGGTTGGATGGGCCGGATGACCCAATGGAAAGACAAATCCGGCAAGAACGCCGAGGCAGCCTCGTTGGGGCTATTCGCTTATCCGGCTCTCATGGCCGCGGACATTCTTCTGTATAAATCGACGCATGTTCCGGTCGGCGAAGATCAGAAACAGCACATCGAACTGACCCGCGACATCGCGGCCAAGTTCAACCACGATTACGATGTGGATTTTTTCCCGATGACCGCGCCGGTGATTGAAGGGGCGGCGACGCGGATCATGAGCCTGAAGGATGGGACAAAGAAGATGTCAAAGTCCGATCCGGTGGAGGCCAGCCGGATCAACCTGACCGATGATGCCGACGCCATCGCCAAGAAGTTCAAGAAGGCCAAGACCGACCCCGACCCCCTTCCGGGTACGCCGGAGGGGCTGGAGGGGCGGCCGGACGCGCGTAACCTGGTGAACATCTACGCCGCATTGGCCGAGACATCGGTAGCCGACGTGCTGGCCGCGAACGAAGGCAAGATGTTCGGCTACTTCAAGCAGGATCTCGCCGATCTGGCGGTATCGAAGCTTTCGCCGGTATCGACGGAAATGGCGCGCCTAATGAAGGATCCGGCCGAGATCGACCGGGTCCTCGCGCGCGGGTCTGAGCGGGCGCGGGAAATTTCGGTCCCCGTCCTTGAGCAGGTTTACGACATCATCGGCATGGTTCGCTGAACGCAATCTTGCCCTGTTCGCCCGGGCTGAACCGGGCCGTTTGGTGCCAGACCGAGATGCGACAGTTTCGCCCCGTTTCACGATAACGGGCGTTCGACGTTGCCCTAAGGGTCAATTCCGGTATCAAGGCGGCAACAACTAGAAGAGCAGGCCCATGACCGATCCAACCCGATTGTCTCGCCCCGAGCCCGAGATGAAAAAAGCACGCGACTGGATCAAGATCCTTTCAGATTACCGCGAACCGAGTGCGTGGCGCAGCTCCTTCGAACTGGCCGTGACGCTTGGGCCGTTCATCGTTCTGTGGGCCCTGGCCTGGCTCTCCCTGTCGGTCAGTCCCTGGCTGACGCTGGCGCTTTCGCTTTGCAACGCCGCCTTCCTGATCCGCCTGTTCGCGATCCAGCATGATTGCGGCCATGGTGCCTTCTTCAAAAGCCGCACGGTCAGCGACTGGATCGGGCGCGCGCTGGGAGTGCTCACGCTGACGCCCTATGATGTGTGGCGGCGGTCGCATTCGATCCACCACAGTTCCTCGGGCAACCTTGGTCGGCGTGGGATCGGCGACATCAGTACGCTGACTGTCGCGGAATACATGAGCCTGTCGACTTGGGGTCGCTTGAAATATCGGCTTTATCGCCACCCCATCGTCCTGTTCGGTCTGGGGCCGGGATACCTGTTCTTCCTGCAAAACCGTCTTCCCTTGGGCTTGATGGCGCAGGCACGTTACTGGTTCAGTGCGATGTACACGAATGCGGCGATTATCGCGGGGCTTGGCTTGATCGTGTATTTCGGCGGTCTGATGCCCGTCCTGCTGATCTTCGTACCGACGACTCTTCTGGCCGCGATCGGGGGGGTATGGTTGTTCTATGTGCAGCATCAATTCGAGACGACAAACTGGGAGTCCGATGAGGACTGGGACCTGCACGAGAGCGCACTGCACGGAAGCTCGCACTACGTTCTGCCTTCGGTTCTGCAATGGCTGAGCGCGAACATCGGCATCCACCATGTCCATCATCTCTACAGCCGCATCCCGTTTTACCGCCTGCCCGAGGTGCTGCGCGATCACGCCGTTCTGTCCAACGGCAACCGGATGACCATTCGCGAGAGCTTTGCGAATGCGCGGCTGCATTTGTGGGATGAGAAGAGCAAGCGATTGCTGTCGTTTCGCCAAGCGGCGCAGGTTATACGCTAGCAGCGTGCGACCAGCCGCATGACGATTGTCAGAGACATCCAAAGCACCAAGCCGGCCTCGCGGTGCGTAAATTGAGTGTAATCGATCTTGATTGGGTCGGGTTGCGGCGATCAACGTCGTGCCGAACCCGCCGCCCTGCGAGACCAGCCGCGCGTCGCATCACGACGGAAGGCCCCTTACTTCAAAATTCGAACTTGCCGCGAGGCTGGATATAGAAAGACGGAACGATACGGATCGCAAGACGTCTACAGCATAAGGAGAAGGTCACGCCAACGGTGTGCACCCTTACAACTTCAGATGCCGGGCGCGTGCGCCACGCTCGATGGCCGCGGCATGCAGCGGATCGATATCGAACTCATAACGGATTTCGCGTAACAGCTCCAATTCGGTCTGGAAAACCGTCCCGTCCGCAGCCGCGACGTCGCAGGCGAGTGCGTAGGCCGTCTCGAAGTGTGTGGCCGGCAGGGCATTCTTGATCAGACCGATGATCGCATCCAGACCGTCCTCTTCCTCCAGAAGGTCAAACACGGTCTGGGCGATGCCCTCTAGGCGATCTTCGTCGAAGTCCGCGAAAATCGGCAAGTGGTTCACGATGGACTGAATCGTCAGCAACTCCGACGTGCGGATTCTGGCGTCCGACGCAGAGATCGTAATCATCAACGCGACAAGTGCGTCCTGCGGGGAAAAGCTGGTGTCAGTCATGTCGGGCTCCTTCGCACAAGGATTTATTGACGACGCCACACTGCCGCAATAGGTCAAGGCCGCTTTAACCCCGAGGATACTCCCATGACGAGCTTGCGTGACGCTGCCCTGAAGTCAAAGGCCTGGCCGTTCGAGGAGGCCCGCAAGCTGCTGAAACGGGTTGAAGGGGCCGGCAAGGACCATGTCCTGTTCGAAACCGGCTATGGCCCCAGCGGATTGCCGCATATCGGGACCTTCGGTGAAGTGGCGCGAACGACGATGGTACGTCGCGCCCTGAACGTGATTTCGGATATCCCGACGCGGCTGATCTGTTTCTCGGACGACCTGGACGGGATGCGGAAGGTGCCGGAGAATGTGCCCGGCCCGGCGGCCTTGCGCGAACACCTGCAAAAGCCGCTGACGAGCGTTCCCGATCCGTTTGGCACTCACGAAAGCTTCGGCGCGCACAACAACGCGATACTGCGGCGATTCCTGGACACCTTCGGGTTCGAGTACGACTTCATCTCGGCCACGGAATTCTATGGCTCCGGCAAGTTTGACACGGTGCTGCGACGCGCGGCGGAACGTTATGACGACGTGATGGCGATCATGTTGAAATCCCTACGCGAGGAACGGCGGCAGACATATTCGATTTTTCTTCCGATCCACCCCGAAACGGGGCGGGTCCTTTATGTGCCGATGAAGCACGTGAATGCGGCCGAAGGCACGGTGACCTTCGATGACGAAGACGGACGCGAATGGACCCTGCCGGTCACAGGCGGGCACGTGAAGCTGCAGTGGAAGCCGGACTTCGGCGCGCGCTGGGCCGCGCTAGGCGTGGATTTCGAGATGTACGGCAAGGACCATGCCGCAAACACGCCGATTTACGGTGGAATCTGCCGGGCCTTGGGCGGACGCCCCCCCGAGAATTTCACGTACGAGCTGTTTCTGGATGCCGAGGGGCACAAGATATCCAAATCGTCGGGAAATGGTCTGTCGATCGACGAATGGCTGACCTATGCGGCGACGGAAAGCCTGTCATATTTCATGTACCAGAAGCCCAAAACGGCCAAACGGATGCATTTCGATGTGATTCCCAAGGCCGTGGACGAATACCACCAGCAATTGCGCGCCTATCCCGATCAGGATGCGGACAAGCAAGCGAACAACCCGGTCTTCCACATCCATGGGAGAGAAGTGCCAACGTCGGACATGGTGGTGCCGTTCTCGATGCTCTTGAATATCGCGAGCGTTTCGGGAGCCGAGGACAAGGGCGTTCTCTGGGGCTTCATCAACCGGTATGCACCCGATGCATCGCCGGCGGCGAACCCGCAAATGGACAAGGCCGCAGCAGGTGCGGTGCGATATTACAACGATTTCGTTAAGCCGTGCAAAGTGTACCGTGCGCCAACGGATGCCGAGCGCGAGGCTTTGGAAGCCTTGCGTGACGGCTTGCGAAGCTGGCAAGGCGAGGTCACGGACGAAGCGCTGCAAGGTCTGGTCTACGACGTAGGCCGGGACAGGTTCGAGCCGATGCGGGACTGGTTCAAGGCGTTGTACCAGGTTCTGCTCGGAGCGGATCAAGGACCACGCTTCGGCGGCTTCATCGCACTCTATGGTGTAGCCGAGACAGCAGATCTGATTGATCAGGCGCTGACGGGTCAGCTTGGCTGAAACTCATGGTCGCATTGTTTCGTGACTGAACCGTTCTAAGCTAAATTAATGAGTTTCAGGAGGGCGCGAGCATGAAGGGTATTCTGGCGGCAGTGGCGATTGCACTGGGGGCGGTTGGATCTGCACAGGCGGACGAAGGCGCGATTCAGAGAGTGATCGGCGCGCAGATCGAGGCTTTCAAGGCCGACGACTTCACGACAGCATTCACTTACGCGGCACCAAATATCAAAGGCATGTTTGGAACCGCTGATAACTTCGGACTTATGGTTCGACGCGGGTATCCGATGGTCTGGCAACCCGGCTCGATCGAATACCTCGGCACCGATAGCGATGGCGCGATCTGGATGCAGGATGTGTTGATAACCGATGGTTTCGGAAGGCTGCACCAGTTGAAATACACGATGATCGAGACGCCCGATGGTTGGAAGATCGCCGGTGTCCAACTCCTGGAAGCACCGGAGGTCGGGGCGTGAAGCGACGGCTCGCATACTTGGCCGAGATCTGGGCCAGATCGAAACACTATGATTGTCGGGAGCAATGGATCGTTGCCGATTTTGCTTAACCGCCTGTTAATCGTTCCCGAGCAGATTGATCTCCATCGGGGCAACTGAGTCGCCCCTCTGCGGGGGAACCCCGCATACGCACTGACGAGGACCGTCCTGGCCGAAGGCCAAGGGCGGTCCTTTTCGTTTGGGCACCATCAAGAACTGCACTGGCGCAAGGCCGAAGGGGACTGAAATGAACAAGGTGATCACTGAGGGACTGCAATTGGCACCACCTCCGTTCAAGAACGGGTTGGACGTCTGGTCAAGCCAGGACGGCGTGCCCGGTTCGGACACCTATGCCAATGCGACCAATGCAGCGGTCGTGCCGGCCGACCAGGATTTTGGCGGTGCGCTTGAGCTGCTGAAAGCAAGCACGGTTCAGAAAGTCCGCTGGATGGGCGACACGCCAGTCACACCCGGCTGCTATCTGCGGGTCACGGTCCGGGTGAAGGCAATCTCAGGCAATTTACCGCGTGTGCGAGCGGCGGTGACACCAGTCAGTTCGAACGGCGCAGTCGTATCCGGACCCGATACCTATGGATCCGAGATCACCCTTTCGTCCTATGGCCAAGTCGAAACGGTCAGCGTGATCTTCGCCACATCCAACCGCAGCGGTGTCGATCTGACATTCGGAGAGCAAGTCGCGGCAGTGCACGTGGGTCTGGATCTTCTGGGGAACAGCGGCGGAATCGTACGGATCGACGATATCGAGCTCGAGGACGTAACCGGTGCCTTTTTGGGCGGCCTGATCGACGTGATCGATGTGCGCGACTATGGCGCGGTTGGGGACGGCGTGACCGACGACAGCGCGGCCTTCGAGCGGGCCGATAGCGCCGCGAATGGCCGAACGGTTCTGGTATCGGAGGGCGTCTACATGCTGAACGAGCATGTGACGTTCAACAGCCCCGTCCGTTTTCAGGGCCATTGCGTGATGCCCGCGTCCAAGCGCCTGAGCCTGGTGCGGAACTTCGAAATCAACAGCTATATCGACGCTTTCGGCGGGGTTGAGGAAGAGGGGTTGCGACGGGGAATCCAGGCGCTTTTCAATTTCACCGATCACGATACGCTGGACCTTCGGGGTCGTCGGATCGAACTGACGCAGCCATTGGATGTTCAGGCGGCCGTCTTTGACAAGACGACCTATGCCAACCAGCGGTCGATCAAGAACGGCCAGCTCGACATTCAGGACTCGCCCGCCTTTGCCACGGGCATCGCGACAGGCGGGGCCGATTTCGACCCGGCCACACCGCGCGAACTGACCAATGTGGCAAACATTGCGCAGATCGAGGTCGGATCGCTTGTCGAAGGCCCGCAGGGGGTCGGGCGCGAGGTTTACGTGCTGTCCAAGGACGTGGGGCGCAACCAGATCACGTTATCCGCCGCCCTGTGGGGCGCGCCAGTCCGACAGACCTATACCTTCAAGCGGTTCCGCTATGCCCTCGATTTCAGCGGCTTCGACACACTTCAGCGGTTTACGCTAGAGGATATCGAGATTCTGATGGCCGGGCGCTCTTCCGGCATCCTGTTGCCGCCAGCTGGCCTGATCTTTCATGTGAAGGACTGTTATATCAACGCCCCCAAGGACCGTGGCATCACCAGTCATGGAGTTGGGTGTCAGGGCCTGCTGATCGACCGCTGCCAGTTCATTTCTTCCGAGCAGCAGGACGACGTGAACCAGCGGGTCAGCATCGGCTTCAACGTGAACGCCAACGACACGAAGATCCGCAACAACCGGGCGGTAAAATTCCGGCATTTCGCCGTGCTGGGCGGATCGGGGCACATCGTGACGGGCAACCATTTCTTCCAGGGCGACAACGACGCGTTGGGCAACCGCACTGCGGGAATCGTGTTTGCGGAGGCGCAGGCGAAAACCGTCTTCGTGGGCAATTATGTCGACAACGCCTATCTGGAGTGGACGAACGAGCATGACGGTGACCCCGATTTTGCAAGCGAGCTTTCCTTCGGCGGCTTGCAGATCGTGGGCAACATCATCTTCTCTTCCAATGTCCCGAGCAGCTATCGACCGCTTCACATCAAACCTTTTGGAACGGGGCATTACGTCAATGGGATGACTGTGACCGGCAATTCGTTCAAGACGATCCGCGGACAGGCACTGGAAAGGGTCGACATGGTCGATACGACCCACGCAGAACTGGACTACCAACGCTTCACGGACGTCAACGTCCATTCCAACACGTTCCACGCAGTGCTAAAACAGTTCCAGAATCCAATTACCCTCCCGCTCGACGAAGGATCGGTACAATCGACCTGGGAGGTAAGCCTGGCCGACTATCTTCCGTTCGGTGGCGAAGCAAAGGTGATCACAGCATTCATGGCGGACGGGGCAATACGCAGAAGCAACAACACGACCGTCTATTCCGCGCCCCATGCCACCGGGCAGGTGGGAAGCGACAGGCAATCCATCAGGCTGAACTGGCCCGAGGCGGTGAAGGGACGCGGCTTCGTCACCGTGCGTTGCGACGCGCCCACCTGACTGCGCGCACGACCGTGAATGGCGTGGCGGCGACCTCTCGCAGGATCGCCGCCATCGTCGATTTCAGGGGGACCGTACCCTGCGGCCCCGACACCGACACCGGCATACCGATGATCCACGCGACAAGGCGCGCACGCGGCAGATGCCACCGGTTGGAAACGAGTATGACAGGACCATCCGAAACGAGCGGGAACGCGTGCGTCAGATTCTGGATGGTGTTTATCGACGTGTCCTCGACCAGTATGTCGTTTGAGCGCACCCCAAGAGCGAGCAATCGGTCATAGGCCACATGGGCCTCGGGCGGCCCGTATCGTCCGAGGCCGCCGGTCACGCAGACCCGTGACACACGTCCGGACCGGTAGAGTTCGAAAGCATGGCGGATGCGCAATTCGAACGTCGGCGACGGGTTGCCGTCGGGAAGCACGGCACAGCCGAGAATCATCGCGGTGGTCATGGTTCGACGCCGAGGTCTTCGCCGGACAACCGAAAAGCCTTTCCGAAACCGCCGTTGAGCAGCGCCGCGGTCGGACGGAGGATATGCAGCCGGAAATCCGTGAAGTCGTAGTAAAGCGCGGCCTTGGGGCGCGCGGCCAGCCAGGTGTCGCGATGCGTCGCCTTGTCGACCGGCTCTGCTTGCCCCAACAGTGTCAGCCGCGGATGGTTCAGTGGATCGCCGCGTGACGCAGGCTCTCCGGTCAAGGCGGAGCAGCGGGCATCTTCAGCGAGAGACCGCGCATGATCCGACAAATCCGACAGCAATAGACCTAGCCCTTGCCCCGACATCCACAGGCAGCCCACCCGCGTCACCATCGGCGCACCATCCCGCAGGGTGCCGAGCGCCGCATGAGCCGCCCCCCGCAGCAAAGTTTCCGCAAGCGCGCGGCTATCGTCATCAACTGGCTGATACGTATTTGGCATGTCCCCTTGTTGCACGGCGCAATTCGAGTGCAAGGCCCCGCTGGACCTCACAAGGCACGGCACCTAGTGTCCCCCTAGTATCAGACGGGAGAACGGGCATGGCGTTCGGCAAAGCAATCCGCACCTATTTCGAGGGCACCTGGCACGACGGCGACGTTCCGGTGATGCGCGCCGCCGATCACGGCATGTGGCAGGGCAGTTCGGTCTTCGACGGTGCCCGCCGTTTCGAGGGCGTCACACCCGATCTCGATAAGCACTGCGCCCGCGTCAACCGCTCGGCCGAAGCGCTGATGCTTGAACCGACGATGGAGCCCGCACAGATTGCGGAGTTGGTGCAGGAAGGGCTGGAAGGCTATGCGCCTGACGCGGCGATTTATATCCGCCCCATGTATTGGGGCATTCACGGAAGCGAATTGGGGCTGGTTCCGTCTAAGGCGGAAACGGGCTTCGCCATCTGCCTGGAAGAAGTCCCGATGCACGCGCCCGACAAGACGACGACGCTGACGGAAACCCGCTTCCGGCGCCCCGTGCAGGAAAGCTCGGTCTGTGACGCGAAAGCGGGGTGCTTGTACCCCAACAACGCACGGATGCTCGCCGAGGCACAGGCCAAGGGCTTCGGAAACGCGTTATCGGCGGATGTGATGGGAAACGTGGCCGAAAGCGCCACCTCCAACGTGTTCATGGTGAAAGACGGAGAGGTCTCCACTCCGGTTCCCAACGGAACATTCCTCGCCGGGATCACGCGCGCTCGTCATATCATCAACCTTCGGGCCGATGGTATGAAGGTGCACGAGACGGTTCTGTCCTTCGATGATTTCCGCGGTGCCGATGAAGTATTTCTGTCAGGAAACCTGACCAAGGTGACGCCCGTGACCGCTTTCGACCACCGTCAGTACCAGGTCGGGCCCGTCACACGTCGTGTGCGAGAGATGTATTGGGATTGGGCCCTCTCGGCCGCCTGATCGTGCGGCTGACGGCGGCTCTGCCGCTCGTGCCGTCATAAGGGCGACGCGCGCGACCGCACCTTCCCGCCGATGCTTGCCGTGCATCATGTGACGACAGGGCAGCAATCCGGTGGACAGAACCACCCGCGCAGGGCAATGCTGAACACCACAGAAACGATTACCGGGGCCCCCATGCGCAAGTTTCTCGTCATCCTGGACGACAGCCGTGAATGCCTGAACGCCATGCGCTTCGCCGCGCTGCGCGCCGAACACACCGGCGGCGGGATCGAAATCCTGTCGGTAATCCCGCCAGATGAATTCAACCATTGGATCGGAGTCGGCGACATCATGCGCGAGGAGGCGCGCGAACGCATCGTCGCGCATTTCGAGGTTTTCGCGAAATGGATGCGCGACCGACACCAACTGGAGCCACACCTGGTCATCCGCGAAGGGGAGCCTGCGACAGAGATCCTGGCCCAGATCAGCGAAGACCCCGAGATCGGCGTCGTCGTTCTCGGGGCAAGCTCGGGGGGCAAGGGGCCCGGCCCGCTCGTCACCTACCTGACGAAATCTGCCGGAACCCTGCCGATACCGCTGACGATCGTACCGGGGGATTTGACCAAGGAACAGCTCGAGGGCATCGCCTGACAGGACTGCCTGGCAGGCAATGCTGGTGACCGGCCACGCGTCAAAATCCGTGCCACCGCATGGGCGGAGGCTCGGTGACCGGATGAACGACCAAGTGATGATCGCTTCTTTGCGAGGGCCCAGTTCCGCCCACGACTCGTTTCGACCATGTGCGATCTCACCGAAAACCGCTGTCGCGCGACACGTCCGGTCCCCTGTGTCACTTCACGGTTCAGAACACTGATTGCATTTCGAGGGCGCGGTAACTGGCACCCCGAATGAGCCGCTGAAATTGAAGCCCCGGTATTTAGAACGGTTCCAAGTCGTTGACACCGCCCCATCCAGCCCTCACATATGAAGTCGCCATACCGGAGATGCCCCATGTTCATCCAGACCGAAACCACGCCAAACCCCGCTACCCTGAAGTTCCTGCCGGGTCAGACCGTACTGGACGCGGGCACTGCTGATTTCCCGACCGCCGACGCTGGGGAGAAATCCCCTCTTGCCATGCGCATCTTCGCCATCGGCGGAGTGACCGGCGTATTCTTCGGCAATGATTTCGTGACTGTCACCAAGGACGAAGGCACCGACTGGGACCATGTGAAGCCCGCGATCCTGGGCGCGATCATGGAACATTACCAATCGGGTGAACCAATCATGGAAGGGGCCGCCGAAGCCGCCCACGGCGCGAACCATTCCGAGGAAGACAGCGCAATCGTTGGCCAGATCACCGAGCTTCTGGACACCCGCGTCCGCCCGGCGGTCGCCCAAGACGGCGGCGACATCACCTTTCACGGTTTCGAACGTGGCGTCGTTTATCTTCAGATGAAAGGGGCCTGCGCCGGCTGCCCCTCGTCCACGATGACGCTGAAGATGGGTATCGAGAACCTGCTGCGCCATTATATTCCCGAAGTTCTGGAAGTTCGGCCCGTTGGCCTCTGACAGGCTGACCCTCGGATTCGACACATCGGCCGCGCATTGCGCGGCCGCTTTGCTGTCGGGTGACCGGGTTCTGGCAAGCCGTCTGGAAGACATGCGCAAGGGACAGGCCGAAAGGCTGATGCCCTTCTTGCAAGAGCTGCTGGCCGAAGCCGATGCCACATGGACCGATCTGGAAGCGTTGGGCGTCGGCATCGGGCCAGGGAACTTTACCGGCGTCCGGATTGCCGTCGCAGCGGCGCGCGGGCTGGCGCTCGGACTGGGCATCCCGGTCGAAGGCGTCGCCGCCGCCGAAGCCTATGCCGCCGGGCGCGACGTCGTGGTTTGCCTGCCGGCACCGCGCGATATGGTCCACTTCATCCACGGAGACGTGATCGAACTTGCGGCACTGTCCGCCGTTCCGTCGGGATGGAACGCGCCGCTGACCGGACCTGCCGCGATCCGTGTGGCCGAGGCGACCGGGCGGGCGCTGGCCGAAACGCCGGCTCTGGCCGTGGAAGTCGCCCGCATCGCCACCCGGCGTGCAGCAGCAGGCCGCCCGCGCCCCGCTCCAATCTACCTGCGCCCGGCGGATGCCGCACCGGCGTCGGACCCACCTCCGGTCATACTGCCGTGACGCCCGAAGCAATGGCCACGCTGCACGCCGAGAATTTTTCAGGGGCGGCCCGTTGGTCGGTGGACAGCTTTTGCCAGATGCTGTCCGATCCGCTGGCGTTCCACATTACGCGGGCCGATGCCTTCCTGTTCGGGCGCGTGGTCGCCCAAGAGGCCGAGCTCTTAACCGTCGTCGTTGCCGAAGCGACACGGGGACAGGGCATCGGGCGGGCACTTCTCGACGCGTTCACGGCGCAGGCCCGCGCTCGTGACGCAACCGAAGCCTTCCTGGAGGTCGCCGCCGACAACGCACCGGCGCACGCGCTCTATACGGGAACCGGCTGGCGGGAAGCCGGGCGCAGGTCCGGCTACTACGACGGCACAGACGCCCTGATCTTGCGCAAGAGCCTCTGACATCGGGTCAAACCCCATCGACTCAGGTTGACGTTCCGCCCCCTCTACGGCCTTATCCGATCCATTAATCGTGGCGCGGAGACCGGTCGACCGGCAAAAAGCGCGCCCCTCGACGGGAGAGACCAATGACCATCAACAGAACCCTCATGGGTGCCGTTGCGACAATCGCCCTGACTGCGGGCATGTCGTTCGCCGACGGCCACGCCGCGACCCCCGGCCTCGTCATCGACCTCGGTGGCAAATTCGACAAATCCTTCAACGAATCCGCCTACAACGGTGCTCAACGCTGGGTCGAGGAAACCGGCGGCGAATACGAGGAGACCGAGCTGGCAAACGAGGCGATGCGCGAACAGACTATGCGACGCATGGCCGAGCGCGGTGCCAACCCCGTCGTCGTTTTGGGTTTCGCCAACGGATCGACCCTCGAAGTGGTCGCACCAGATTATCCCGACACCAACTTCGTGATCGTCGACATGGTCGTCGACCAGCCGAACGTGAAGTCGATCGTCTTTTCCGAGCATCAGGGCTCTTACCTAGTGGGCATGATGGCTGCCATGGCCTCGGAAACGGGGACCGTGTCCTTCATCGGCGGCATGGATGTGCCCCTGATCTCCAAGTTCGCCTGTGGTTATGCCCAAGGGGCGAAAGCCGTCAGCGCAGACACCAACGTCATCGTCAATATGACCGGCACCACCCCCACCGCGTGGAATGACCCGGTCAAGGGTGCTGAACTGACCCGCAGCCAGATCAGCCAGGGATCCGACGTCGTCTTCGCCGCGGCCGGTGGAACCGGAATCGGTGTGCTTCAGGCGGCCGCTGACGCCGACATCCTGTCGATCGGCGTCGATGCCAACCAGAACTACCTACATCCCGGCGAAGTTCTGACGTCCATGGTCAAACGCGTCGACAATGCCGTCTATGACACCTTCACCCAGGCCGCCGCAGGCGAACTGGAGACGGGGATCTCCGTCATGGGTCTGGACAACGAGGGCGTCGGCTTCTCGATGGATGAGTTCAACGCCGAGTTGGTCACACCGGAAATGGTCGCCACCGTCGAGGAGGCCAAGGCCAAGATCATCGCAGGTGAGATCGAGGTCCACGACTTCACCACCGATAGCACCTGCCCCGCCTACTGAGGCGCGTTCGCAATACACGATCAGAACGGGGCCCCCACGGGCCCCTTTCCCACTTGATGACCGGAGACGGGATGAGGACTGGGTATGGACGAGACACTGGCGATCGAATTGCGCGGCATCTCCAAGGCCTTTGGCCCAGTCCAAGCCAACAAGGATATCTCGATCCAGGTCAAACGCGGCTCGATCCACGGTATTATAGGTGAGAATGGAGCGGGCAAATCCACGCTGATGTCGATCCTCTACGGCTTCTACAGGGCCGACAGCGGGGAGATATTCATCGGCGGCAATAAGACTGAAATCCCCGACAGCCAAGCCGCGATCGATGCCGGCATCGGCATGGTGTTTCAACACTTCAAACTGGTCGAGAACTTCTCGGTGCTGGAAAACATCATCCTTGGCGCGGAAGATGGCAGGCTGTTGAAGCCGTCGTTGTCGAAGGCACGAAAACTGCTGAAGAAATTGGCGGAAGATTACGAGATGGACGTCGATCCTGACGCCATCATCCAGGATTTGGGCGTCGGCCAGCAGCAGCGCGTGGAAATCCTCAAAGCGCTCTACCGCGAGGCGGATATCCTGATTCTGGACGAACCCACGGGCGTCCTGACCCCCGACGAGGCGGATCACCTTTTCCGGATTCTGCAAGGTCTGCGCGACGAAGGGAAGACCATCGTCCTGATCACCCACAAGCTGCGCGAAATCATGGAAATCACCGACACCGTTTCCGTGATGCGCCGTGGCGAAATGACGGCCACCGTCAAGACCGCCGAAACCTCTCCCGAGCAACTGGCCGAGCTGATGGTCGGGCGCAAGGTTTTGCTGCGGGTCGACAAGACGCCCGCCAAGCCGGGCGACGTCATCCTGCACGTGGAGAACCTGCGCGTCGTGGACGGCCAGAAGGTCGAGCGCCTGCGCGGCATCGACCTGGAAATTCGCGCGGGCGAGGTGCTGGGCATCGCGGGCGTGGCGGGCAACGGGCAATCCGAATTGCTGGAAGTGCTGGGCGGCTATGCGCGCGGGACCGGGACCATTCGCGTGAACGGCCAACCGATCGACCTGACAGGCAACGCCTCGGACGCGCGAAGCCGGCGCGCACGCGGCATCGCCCACGTGCCCGAAGACCGGCAGCGCGAAGGTCTGATCATGGACTTTGCCGCTTGGGAAAACATTGCTTTTGGCTACCAAGACGATCCGGAATTCGCGCCCGGCCTTCTGATGGATCACGGGGCGATGCGCCGTGATTGCGAAGGCAAAATGGAGCGCTTCGACGTGCGCCCCCCTGACCCGACGCTGGCGGCCAAGAATTTCTCGGGCGGCAACCAGCAGAAGATCGTTCTGGCCCGTGAGATCGAGCGGAACCCGGACCTCCTGCTGATTGGTCAGCCGACGCGCGGTGTCGACATTGGGGCCATCGAATTCATCCATCAGCAGATCATCGCACTGCGGGATCAGGGCAAGGCGATCTTGCTGGTTTCGGTTGAATTGGACGAGATCATGGCCCTCTCGGACCGCATCGCCGTCATGTTCGATGGCCGCATCATGGGCGAGCGACTGCCGTCCGAGACCGACCAGCGAGAGTTGGGACTCTTGATGGCCGGTATGACAGGAACGGCCGCCGCATGATCCGGGCGCTCATCGATACCTGCCGTCAAGCTATTGCTCGACGAGGATCGGGTGGCCGGCTTCCCTTCGCCGCTCAACGAAAGACCCTTGGGATTCGCATTTCCAATCAAGGGTCTGGATATTGCCGTCTTGACCCTGAGAGAGGCGTGCAATTGGTGCCCGAATTCAGTCAAGCAGGAGACGCGGCATGAACGACGCGCTGCCGAAATGGGTCGATATCGCCCTGATCCCCATCGTGAACCTCTTCCTGGCGCTGTTCGTGTCGGGGCTGGTGGTCCTGCTGATCGGGAAGAACCCATTCGAGGTGCTCTACATCCTCGTCAATGGCTCTGTCGGATCGACCTATGGTTGGGGCTACACACTGTTCTACGCGACGAACTTCATTTTCACGGGGCTGGGCGTCGCCGTGGCCTTCCACGCCAGGCTATTCAACATCGGGGGCGAGGGCCAGGCGGCGTTGGGCGGCCTCGGCGTTGCGCTGGTGGCGCTGTCGGTCAACTGGCCGCACTGGGCACTGGCCTTGCCGGCCGCCGTCATCGGCGGGGCGCTTTTCGGGGCGCTCTGGTCCGCAATCCCGGCCTATCTTCAGGCCAGGCGAGGAAGCCATATCGTCATCACGACGATCATGTTCAATTTCATCGCCTCGGCGCTGATGGTTTACCTTCTGGCGAACGTTCTCAAGGTACCGGGCAGCGCCTCACCGGAAACTGCCCGTTTCGTCGAAGGGGCACGCCTGCCCAATGCCTATGATGTGCTGCCGTTCCTAGGGTTCTCGCGCTCCACCCCGCTCAACGTCAGTTTTTTCGTCGCGATCCTGGCCTGCGTGGGCGTCTATTTCCTGATCTGGCGCACGCGCCTGGGCTACGAGATCCGGTCCTTTGGTAAATCGGAGCCGGGTGCGGTCTACGCGGGCATCTCGCCAATACGCATCACGATGGTCGCCATGCTGATCTCGGGTGGATTGTGCGGGCTGATGGCCGTGAACGCCACAATGGGCGAGGCCGAGCGTCTGGTCCTCGACCCGGTGCAGGGCGCGGGGTTCGTGGGCATCGCAGTGGCCCTGATGGGCCGGTCGCATCCACTTGGCGTGTTCATCGCCTCCATCTTGTTCGGCGCACTCTACCAAGGCGGAGCGGAGCTGACATTCGAGATGAACGGCATGACCCGAGAGATGATCCTGGTGATACAGGCGCTGGTCATCCTTTTCACCGGCGCGCTCGACAACATGGTGCGCCTGCCGTTGGAGCGGATCTTCGTATCGCGTCGCCGTCGTCCATCCCCGCCGGTGCCGACCACACCGCTCGAGGCTGGCGGGCATCCCGAAAAAGGCAAGGTGGAGAGCTGACATGGATTTCCTCGGCATTATCCAGATCCTCGATTCCTCCCTGCGGCTGGCGACCCCGCTTTTGCTAGCCTGCCTTGCCGGCCTGTTTTCCGAGCGCGCCGGAATTTTCGATATCGGGCTGGAGGGCAAGATGCTCGCCTCGGCGTTCATGTCGGCGGCCGTGGCCAGCTTTACCGGCGACGTCTGGCTAGGTCTGCTGGCGGGCATCGTCGCGTCGATGGCGCTGGCACTGATTCACGGGGTGGCGTCAATCACCTTCCGGGGCAATCAACTGATCTCGGGTGTGGCGATCAACTTCCTTGCATCTGGCCTGACCGTCGTGATCGGCGAGGCGTGGTTCTCGCTCGGCGGTCGCACACCGCAATTGGAAGGCCGCGCGCGGTTCCAGGAAATAACCCTGCCCTTCGCCGATAGCCTGCGCGACATTCCGTTTCTGGGACCAATCTATGCGGATTTGCTCTCGGGTCATTCGATCCTAGTCTATGCAGCCTTGGCGTTGGTGCCCCTGTCATGGTGGGTGCTCTTCCGCACCCGCTTTGGGCTGCGTCTGCGTGCGGTGGGCGAAAACCCGGCAGCGGTCGATACCTCTGGGGTCAGCGTTGTCGGTTTGCGCTACGCCGCCGTGATGATCTGCGGCGTGCTCTGCGGGGTTGCCGGGGCCTATCTCGCAACGGCCCTCTCCGCCGGTTTCGTCAAGGAGATGTCGGCGGGCCGCGGGTTCATCGCACTGGCGGCGCTCATCTTTGCCAAGTGGCGGCCGTGGTATGCCTTGGGCGCGACGCTTCTGTTCGGCCTGTTGGAGGCCTTGGGAAATCGCTTTCAGTCACTCGACCTCCTCGGCATTCCGATCCCGACGCAGTTCATGCAGGCGCTGCCCTACATCCTGACGGTGGTGATCCTGGCCGGATTCGTCGGCAAGGCCATCCCCCCGCGTGCCGGAGGCGAACCCTATGTCAAAGAGCGCTGATCTCGCCGCCCTGATTCGCGACAGGGCCGGGGCCGAAGCACCCCGCCTCGGCCTGATCCTGGGATCCGGGCTGAGCCATCTGGCGGATCAGGTGCGCGGCGTTGCGATTGATTATGCCGACCTTCCGGGATTTCCACATGCGGGTGTATCGGGGCACAGTCCAAAGTTGGCGATCGGGCAGATCGGCAACACCCGCGTCGCCGTTTTTGGCGGCCGGGCACACTACTATGAGAGCGGGCGGTCAGACGCGATGCGCCTGCCTCTGGAGGTCTTGTCGGAGTTAGGGGCTGAAGGTGTCATCGCGACCAACGCCGCAGGCAGCTTGCGCGCGGATATGCCGACCGGGTCTCTGATGCTGCTGTCGGATCATATCAATTTTTCGGGCCTGAACCCGTTGATCGGGGAGTCGACGGACCGTCGCTTCGTTCCCATGGGCGACGCGCATGATCCCGCCCTACGTGAGGCTTTGCGACAGGCAGCCAAGGCCGAAGACGTCAATCTGCATGAAGGTATTTACGCTTGGTATTCGGGCCCCTCCTTCGAGACCCCTGCCGAGATTCGCGCGATCCGAATGTTGGGTGCCGACGCCGTCGGCATGTCCACAGTGCCGGAGGTGATCCTGGCGCGATTTCTGGGCCTTAAGGCCGCCGCGGTTTCCACCATCACGAATATGGCGGCAGGTCTGTCGAACGAGTCGATCAGCCATGAACACACAAAGGCAATGGCACCGCTGGGCGCAGCCAAGCTGGAAAAGGTCCTGACCCGTTTCCTTTCTTGACCCTTCCGCGTCGTGATGTAGGACCAGTGGTGATTTCTAGTTAGGGCCACTTCCCATCAGATCTCGAATGTTGTCCATTTGAATGTGGCACGGGGTTTGACACCACCGTCGTCATTCCAGACAAAGAGGGCATCCACCCAAGAGGTGCCACCTTGCAGATTTACCTTCCGATCGCCGAGGTTTCGGTAAATGCCTTCCTCCTGCTGGGGTTGGGGGGGCTGGTTGGAGTACTGTCCGGAATGTTCGGGGTGGGTGGCGGCTTTCTTATGACGCCGCTTCTGTTCATGATCGGAATCCCCCCCGCCGTCGCCGTCGCGACCGAGGCGAACCAGATCGTCGCTTCGTCGTTTTCGGGTGTATTGGCCCACTTCAAGCGAAAGACGGTGGACCTGCGAATGGGATTCGTCCTGCTGGTCGGTGGTCTAATCGGTGCCGCCTTGGGCGTGCAGGTGTTCAACATGCTTCGCGAACTAGGTCAGGTAGACCTGCTGGTGAAGCTTTGTTACGTCCTTTTCCTGGGGATCATCGGCGGGCTGATGTTCTTCGAAAGCCTGAACGCCATCCGCAAATCCCGCAGCGCGGGCCCCGCACCCCGTACCGTACGTCGGCAGCGCGGATGGATTCACGCTTTGCCATTCAAGATGAAATTCCGGACATCCGGTCTGTACATAAGCGTCATTCCCCCCGTCGTCGTCGGCCTGCTGGTCGGCGTGCTTGCCGCGATCATGGGCGTGGGCGGCGGATTCATCATGGTGCCGGCGATGATCTATCTGCTGGGCATGCCCACCAAGGTCGTTATCGGCACATCACTGTTCCAGATCATCTTCGTCACCGCCTTTGCCACGATGCTTCACGCGACGACGAACTACACGGTCGATATGGTCCTGGCGGTACTGCTTCTGGTTGGCGGTGTGGTCGGGGCGCAGATCGGAACGCGCATCGGGGTCAAGATGAAGGCCGAACAGTTGCGCATCCTGCTGGCGCTCATGGTGCTGGCGGTCTGCGGCAAGCTGGCGCTGGACCTGCTTTTGCAACCGTCCGAGCTTTACTCGATCGGTGCCGGGGGCCACGGATGATCCGTCTCGCGCTTGCCCTTGTGCTGCTGATGACCGCGCCGTTGCTGGCGGAAGAGATCGTGGCCGACATGAGCCAGGATCGCATCTCCATCTCGACCAATTTCGACGGGTCTGAAATTCTGATCTTCGGGGCGGTCAAACGCGACCAGCCGGAGCCCACCGGCCAGCGCCTTGCCATTATCGTGACCGTGGCCGGCCCGCGCGAAGATGTCACGATCCGTCGCAAGGAAAAGCGTCTGGGCATCTGGGTGAACACCGACTCCATCGAAGCCATAGGCGTGCCGAGCTTCTATGCCGTGTCGTCCTCGGTTCCCCTGGAGCAGGCCCTCCTGCCCGAGGAAGACGAGGAATGGTCCATCACGACCCGCCGCGCCCTGACGGCCCCCGGAATGGCGATGATATCGGACAGCGATCCCCATTTCCTCGATGCGCTGATCCGGGTCCATACGGCTTCGGGCATCTATGGCACCTCGGAGGAGTCGGTGAATGTCCGCGACTCGACCCTGTTTTCGACCGAGATCGCTCTGCCGGCCGACTTGACCGAGGGCAATTACAACACCCGCATATTCCTGACCCGTGACGGCAAGGTGGTCGATAGCTATGGCACGTCGATCTACGTTCAAAAGGTCGGGTTGGAACGTTGGATCTATGCTCTCGCCCATGAACAGCCTCTGATCTACGGCCTACTCTCGTTGTTCATCGCGATAGCGGCGGGCTGGGGCGCTTCGGCCGTCTTCCGCATCTTCAAACGTTAACCGCGGCCAACGTAGGGCATCTTGCTGGCCATGATCGTCATGGTCAGGACGTTGGTGCCGTCCGGCAAATCGGCCATTTGCAAGACAGCGCGGGCCGCGTCCTCGACCGCCATCATCGGTACACCGGCACCGCCACTGGCGCGCTGCGTGGCGTCCAGCTCTTCCAGCATGGGGGTCTTTGCATTGCCGATATCAATCTGACCGCAAGCGATGTTCAGAGCCCGTCCGTCCAGCGCCAGCTGGCGCGTCAGGCCTGTGATGGCATGCTTGGTAACGGTGTAGCTCACCGCCCCTTCGCGCGGCACATGCGCGCTGATGGAGCCGTTGTTGACGATCCGACCCGCACCCTGTGCGCGCATCACCCGGAACGCCGCCCGGGCCATCAGAAACATACCCGTCAAGTTGACTGAAACGGCGGTATTCCAATCCTCGACAGCCGTTCGGTCAATGTCAGCGGCAGGGATAAAAATGCCCGCGTTGTTGAACAGCACGTCCAGACGCCCGGCCTTCGCGACGAAAGCATCGACGGTAGCCTCGGCTTGTATGGGGTCGGTGACGTCACCTGGCAGGATATGCGCATTCGGATGGTCGGCGGCGACCGCGCGCATGGCCTCTTCGCGGCGCGCCATCAGGCCCACAGTCCAGCCGCGATCCAGAAACAGTTTCGCTGTCGCCGCACCAATTCCCGACGAGGCACCTGTGATCAGGATCGTGTTCATTCCTCGGCCTCCTGCGCCATGAGTGTCAGGGGCGCAGGTTCGGCCTTCAAGTCGGACGTGTCCAGCGGCGACTTGGGCATGGCCAGCGCATAGCGCTTCACCCAGATCAGGCGAGAGACGGCCCGCGTGATCGCCACATAGGCCAGCCGCTTCCACAACTGTTGCCCCGCCTCGACCCGGCCCGCGCGGGATGCGGCATAGAGATCGGGAGCAAAGACCTGCACGCTGTCCCACTGCGACCCCTGCGCCTTGTGCGTGGTGACGGCAGCCCCGTGTAGGAACGCCGCCCCCATGTGGGCGGCAAATGGAAGGAAGGGCTCCTCCTCATCCGGGTGCTCGATCTTGACGATGGAGCTGACCGAAATCTCGGGTTCGGGCGCGCCGACCACGTGCAGCTTGCTGAACCCCGGTTTCCGCCCCGGCCCAAGGTAAACGACCTGCGCGCCCTTGATCAGCCCCCGCGCCTCCAGATCAATGCGGCGCTTGCGGTGTTTGAGCGGCAGCTCCAGCCCGTCGCAGATCAGCGGCTCGCCGGGTAGCATCATCGTGTCATCGGCCCCGTGTGCCTGCCGGAAGGCGCGGATCAGGCGGATACGGGTCGCGTTGCGCCAAACCAGAACCGGCGACCGGGCCATCAGATCGCTGTCCACTCGGGCCGCAACCACGATGCGGTCATCCTTGGCGGCGGCTTCTTCGATCATCTGTTCAAACTCGTGGAAGCCAAGCTGCGAATCCCCCAGCGCATGGGCAAGATCCAGGATGGGATTGTCCGCCTCTTGTCGGTGCACCCGGTCCAGATGCAGATGGTCGTCGCCGGAGAACCGGTCGAAAACCATGCGCCCCGACTGGTTCACCGGGGCTAGCTGAGCTGGATCGCCGAACAGGACCAACGTGGGAAAGATCTCCTTCAGGTCTTCGAACTGCTTGTCATCGAGCATCGAGGATTCATCAACAAAACCCACGTCGAGCGGGTTATCCCTCCGCTTCCAGCCGGTGATGAAATCCGATCCGCGCAGACCAGCCGCAGCCAGCGCGCCGGGGACGGAGCCTGTCTCGTCGAAGACCCGCTTGGCGCGGTCAAGCATCTCGTCGCTCAGGGCGTCAGTGTCAGGCCGGCTGGCATCCCCGGCCAGCCACTCGGCGATCCGTTCGTACTCAGGGTCATAGACAGGGGTATAGAGAATGCGGTGGATCGTCGTCGCGGGCACCCCCCTGTTGCGCAACACGCTGGCGGCCTTGTTCGTAGGGGCCAGCACAGCCAGCGATCGACGGTCCTTCTTCTTCCGCTCATAGTCACCGGTCACCAAATCAAGACCTGCTTCACGCATGGACTTGACCAGTTCCACCAGCAACAAGGTCTTGCCCGAGCCTGCCTTGCCGGTAACTGCCAGCACGCGGCTCTCCTCATCTTCCCGCTCAGACGCCCAGCCGTCGGCCAGCGACACGCCGCTGTCGGACAGCACCTCAGCGATGCGATCCCAGGCTTCGGCCTGATCCGGGGAGAGTTGGGGGGCGGGCGTGTTCATCGCCCCCTTGTAGCCCCTCAGACGCCGACGGGAAGGGGCACGATGGACAGGTCGCCGAAGGTCACCTCCCACCAGTCGCGCGACTGCCGGGCCGAGGTGCCAGTCGCGGCGCAGAGCGCATCGTGCCGGATGGTGTCAAAGGTCCATCGACCGACGCTGATGCCGTTCGCGCCGCCCAAGATGTCTGGGGCCCAGCGCCGCCGACGACAGACCCGCATCATGGCCTGATCGAAGACCGCAACGCAGGCCCTCAGGCCAAGACCCAACCCCAGTTCCGATGCCCCCAGCAGAAGTCGTCCCGCCACGCCCGCGTCCGTACCCGGCGACAGGCAGACGCGAGTACATTCCCAGACATCGGGCGACCGGACCGGTCCCGCCGTCAGATGCGGGAAGACCTCCGACACCATCGTCGGACCTATCGTCGGCAAAAAGCGCATGGACCCGGCGTGCCTGCCTTTCGCGTCACAAACGATAACGTAGAGCGGATCCAGAGCGTCATAGGTATCCGTCTCCCATCCCATCGCATCCACCGTGACGTCCCAGCCCAAGCGATCGCGAAATTGCGCGGCCCGGTCGCCAAACATGGCGGCGGCCAGCGCCGGATGGTCGGTCAGCTGCGTACCGTAGAGATAGCGGATCATAGTTGTCCCCTTTTTGTCGATAGTGACGGGAGGGAATGAGGCGGGGCGGATTAACGGTTTCCTAGCGCCCGCCGAAAAGGTTCTGGTGCACCGGCGAATGCTCCCTGTTATCCGCCGGTCGAACCGATCCTCGGCATCACCTGCGGGACGTCTGCTTACGACAAACAAGACAAAGCGGACCTCGGATCGGCAGGCTGAACTCTTGTTCCCAAAGGCGGGCGCGCTCGTCACAAGTCGCTTAGCGCAAGTCCGTTAGTTCAGCGATATGCGTTTGCCCCTCCGGCAGTCGTCCAACTTCAGGCGATCCGGCACCGCCTGACCATCGGCATCCCGGGCCGCTTTGGCGAGAGCAGCGGTGGCCGCCCGTCCAGTAGCCCCGCCAAGTTTACTGTTTCTTTGCTCTTCGCGAAGCGGTGCACGCGCGCCGGCCCGATGAAAACCAGGCCATTCACGTTTCTGACCTCCGCAGAAACTGCGGGGACTGCAATCGGTCGCGATTGATAGCGCGGACGTATGGGACCAAGGCAAAACGGCCCCGTCGGTCAGACGGGGCCGTTGCAACGAGAATCGGCAGGGGATCAAGTGGCCGAACCGGCCTCCAGCACGTCTTCCAAGGTGCGCAGCCCGGTCACAGGGGCCTGAACCAGAACGGCCATGTTGCCGGGCTTATGCTGGTTCCGACGCATTTTCATGTGCGCTTCGGGCAAATCGGCCCAGTCGAAACATTCGGACATGCAGGGATCAAGACGCCGCTCGACCATCAGCTTGTTGGCGGCGGACGCCTGCTTGAGGTGAGCGAAGTGGGACCCCTGCAAGCGCTTCTGGTGCATCCACATGTAGCGGACGTCAAACGTAAGGTTGAATCCGGTGGTCCCGGCGCAGATTACGACCATGCCGCCCTTCTTGCACACGAAGGTAGAGACCGGGAACGTGGCTTCGCCGGGGTGCTCGAACACCATATCGACGTTCACGCCCTTGCCCGTGATGTCCCAGATCGCCTTGCCGAACTTGCGCGCTTCGGTGAACCAGGCCTTGTACTCGGGCGTGTTGACTGTAGGCATCTGGCCCCAGCAGTTGAAGTCGTTGCGATTAATGACTCCCTTGGCACCCAGCCCCATGACGAAGTCGCGCTTGCTCTCGTCCGAGATGACGCCGATCGCGTTGGCACCTGCCGTATTGATCAGCTGGATCGCATAGGACCCCAAGCCGCCGGAAGCCCCCCAAACCAGCACGTTTTGACCAGGCTTAAGGTCATGCGGTTCATGCCCGAACAGCATGCGATAGGCAGTGGCCAAGGTGAGCGTATAGCAGGCCGACTGCTCCCACGTCAGATGCCTGGGGCGCGGCATCAGCTGTTGCGACTGGACACGGGTGAACTGGGCGAAGCTGCCGTCGGGCGTCTCGTAGCCCCAGATCCGCTGCGTGGGTGAATACATCGGGTCGCCGCCGTTGCACTCCTCATCATCGCCATCGTCCTGGTTGCAGTGGATGACGACCTCATCACCCACTTTCCAGCGCTTGACCTTGTCGCCCACGGCCCAGACAATCCCGGACGCATCCGACCCGGCGATGTGATACGGCTGACCATGGCCATCGAACGGGCTGATCGGCTCGCCGCGCGCGGCCCAGACACCGTTGTAGTTGATCCCCGCCGCCATCACGAGAACAAGGACGTCGTGGCTGTCCAGTTCCGGAACATCCACGATTTCCTGCTGCATCGCGGTTTCAGGCTCACCGTGCCGCTCGCGGCGAATGGCCCAAGCGTACATCTGCTTGGGGACATGGCCCATCGGAGGCATTTCACCCATTTCGTACAGGTCTTTGACAGCCGCATCGTAGGTCAGCGGGGCGGGGCGTGTATCAAGGGCCATGTCATGTCCTCCGGCGTTGATGCTGCACCGCGGAAGGAACCACGCTGCGTCGCAACGAAGTTATCAGCACAAAAGTAACTTTCCAACCCCTGTTTGCCGCGTATTGTAATTTTATGTCTTGTCAGAATGCTGCAGGGGCAAGTTATTCGCGTAGTAGCGGATGACAGGCAACCAGTCGTCACGGACGGTGATCCGGTGCGAATCGAGCGTTATGGCCCCCCTGATTTCAAGCATCCGAAGCGCCACCATTGCCGCGTCCCGCGCCTCACGCAGGGCACTATGCACGGGGTGGCCCGCATCGCGCCAGTATTCGGACCGAACCTCAAGGTGGGTTGCAACGACAGCGACGTCGCGCGCCCCTTCGACCAACGCTTCGCTGACCAGCGCGAGCGGCAGGACGGGCAGAACCTCGTCTATACGCTCCAGAAGGGCTTCACCCAGATCCCTGGCCGCGTCCGAGCGCCCCTGCCACAAGAATCGCTGAAGCGAGATTGGCCGCCCGAAGCTGACGGCGGCATATCCGAACCGGCTGAACCGACCCGTCAGGCGCAATTGCACATGCCGCCAGAGGTAGCGCACAACCATCCACCAACGGAGCCGAAACGTATGCGCGGTGTCCCCCCCGGCGGCAATTAGAACGCGATCTTCCAGTACCCGTTCGTAGTTAACCGCGACGGGGACAAAGACCACATCGCGCGCGGGATCGTGGTCAGCCAGAATATAGCTCAGAATACCAAGCTTCGCCGACTGAAGCGCCCCGTTTCGCGACAGACGTCCTTCGGGGAATACAGCTTGGGTCACGCCGTTGGCGGTCGCGATCTGGACATAGCGCGCCAGCACGCGACGATAGAGGGAGTTCAAATCCCTTCGCCGCACAAAGTAGCCGCCCATGGCACGGATCAGCGGGCCCAGCGGCCAACGGCGTGCCCATTCGCCGACAGCATAGGCGAGCGCGGTCTGCCGGGCGGCCAGCCACGTAACCAGCACGTAGTCCATGTTTGACCGGTGGTTCAGCACGTAGACTACGGTTGCTTTGGGATCGATCTGTGTCAGGACCGACTCTTCGCCGCTGACGCGCACGCGGTAAAGGCCCCGCGACAACCAGCGTGCCAGCTTGGTGGCGACCCCGAAATACAACAGAGCGGAAAAGCCGGGCACGATTTCCCGCGCGTACCGTCGGGCAGTTTCATAGGCGACGTCTTCGGGAATGTCCCGTTCGCGCGCATGGTCGACGACCGCTTGTGCCACTGCGGGATCGTGAATCAGGCGATTGATCGTATCCATACGCCGCGCCAGCTTGAACGGCTGGATCGGCCGCGCCAACCGCGTGTTGAGCTTGGCAACCAGCCGCTCCGCCCGCTTGCGAAAGAACCAGCGCACCGATGGAAACAGAAAATGCGACGCGAAAGTCACGGTCGCAAAGAGCCCAAGGAGAATCAGGATCCAAAGCGGCAATTCAACTGTTCGCGACACCCGACCTCCGGCGAAGACCAATTTCCTCCCACAGGTGCACAGCACGGGATGAGCCCCGTCAACCCTCGCGTGCCGCGCTACGCCGCGGCGCGGCAAATTGGACTTGCGCAATCTGACCAGAATTTCGTAATTGTTGAAACATTATTACTAGGGGAATTGCCATGACGCAGAAAGACGGACCGCAGAAAGATCGCCCCTGGCTATTTCGAACTTATGCCGGGCATTCGACCGCAACGAAGTCCAATGCACTTTACCGGGCAAACCTGGCGCGCGGGCAGACGGGCCTTTCCGTCGCTTTCGATCTGCCGACGCAAACCGGATACGACAGCGATCACATCCTGGCGCACGGTGAAGTCGGGAAAGTCGGCGTTCCGGTTGCCCATTTGGGCGACATGCGCAGCCTGTTCGCGGATATCCCGCTGGACCAGATGAACACATCGATGACGATAAACGCGACCGCGCCGTGGTTGCTCGCGCTTTATGTTGCCGTGGCCGATGAACAGGGCGCGGACGTTTCGGAACTTCAAGGCACCGTTCAGAATGACATCGTGAAAGAATACCTGTCGCGGGGTACCTATGTCTTGCCGCCGAAACCGTCGATGAAGCTGATCGCGGATGTGGCCGAGTACTGCTATTCCGAGATCCCAAAATGGAACCCGATGAACGTCTGCTCGTATCATCTGCAAGAAGCGGGCGCGACGCCGCAGCAGGAATTGGCCTTTGCCCTGGCCACAGCAACGGCGGTTCTGGATGAATTGCGCGGCAAGGTCCCCGCAGATGATTTCCCCCGGCTGGTCGGACGGATCTCATTTTTCGTGAATGCCGGCATCCGTTTCGTCACCGAGATGTGCAAGATGCGCGCCTTCGTCGAAATGTGGGACGAGATCTGCCGCGACCGTTACGGCGTCGAAGATCCAAAATACCGCCGGTTCCGATACGGTGTTCAAGTCAATTCCCTGGGCCTCACCGAGCAGCAGCCGGAAAACAACGTCTATCGTATCCTTCTGGAAATGCTGGCGGTGACGCTTTCCAAATCGGCGCGGGCCCGCGCGGTGCAACTCCCGGCCTGGAACGAGGCGTTGGGATTGCCACGTCCTTGGGATCAACAATGGTCGCTCCGAATGCAGCAGGTTCTGGCCTATGAAACCGACCTTCTGGAATACGGCGACCTGTTCGATGGGTCGCCCGTGGTCGCCAAGAAAGTCGAAGCCCTGAAAGACGGTGCGCGCGACGAATTGGCAATTCTCGACGGTATGGGCGGTGCAGTCGCGGCGATCGAATACATGAAATCCCGGTTGGTCGAATCGAACGCTGCCCGTCTTGGCGGTATTGAGCGCGGCGAGACCACCGTTGTCGGCGTCAATGCCTGGACCGATGGAGAACCTTCACCCCTGGTAGGCGAGGATGGAGGGATAATGACCGTCGATCCGGCGGTGGAGGCCGAACAGGTAGGACGGTTGAACGCGTGGCGTGGTGCCCGCGATCCAGAAGCCGTACGCGCGGCGCTGGACGCGTTGGAAAAGGCTGCGCGGGAGGGCACGAACATCATGCCACCATCGATAATCGCCGCGAAATCAGGCGTGACGACCGGTGAATGGGCCGGGGTCATGCGCGCGGTGCACGGTGAATATCGCGGGCCGACCGGCGTGTCATCATCGCCATCGAACGACGTACAAGGGTTGGACGTTCTGCGCGCCGCCGTCGACGCGGTATCGACCCGGCTGGGCAAGCGGCTGACCTTCCTGATGGGCAAGCCGGGCTTGGACGGTCACTCAAACGGGGCTGAACAAATTGCCGTGCGCGCGCGCGATTGCGGCATGGCAATTCGGTACGAGGGTATCCGACTGACCCCGGAAGCTATCGTTGCCGCAGCCTTGGAGGAAGGCGCGCATGTCGTTGGCCTTTCGATCCTTTCCGGAAGTCACCTGCCGCTGGTCGATGATCTGATGGAGCGAATGAGGGCCGCCGGATTGGGCCATGTTTCCGTCATTGTCGGCGGCATCATTCCCGATGACGACGCGGAGCTTTTGCGCAGTTATGGCGTGGCGGCGGTCTATACCCCCAAGGATTTTGAATTGAACAAGATCATGGCGGATATCATCGAATTGGCCGACCCGAGAGAAATCGCGGCCCAATAGGATTTACTTGCAAAAGATAATTTGGGCGCATAAGCCGATCTCATCTGTTTACTCGGAGTATGTGATGAATCTCGACAAGATGAATAAGGCTGAACTTCTGGAATTGCAGAAGAAGGTCGGAGCTGCCGTAAAGAACTACGACGACCGGATCCGAGCAGAAGCGCAGAACAAACTGGAAGCGATGGCCAAGGAAATGGGTTTTTCGCTGGCTGACTTCACCGGCGGAAAGAAGGGCAAAGCCACTTCTGCCGCACCGAAATACGTCCACCCTGAAAACCCAGGCAAGACCTGGTCGGGACGCGGACGCCAGCCGCAGTGGTTCAAGGACGCGATTGACTCGGGCAAGAAGCCTGAAGACCTGGCCATCTAGACAATTACGATGAGATTACGGCTTAAGGGGCGCAACCATGCGCCCCTTTTCTTTGCCCGGAGCTCCCAATGACCGCCCATATACGCGCCAGAAAAGGCCAGATCGCGGAAACCGTCCTGATGCCGGGGGATCCTCTGCGGGCGAAATGGGCGGCGGAGACGTTTCTGAGAAACGCCGAATTGGTAAATGACGTCAGAGGGATGCTGGGATTTACCGGAACATGGCAGGGCAACGTTGTTACGATTCACGGGTCAGGAATGGGAATGCCCAGCCTGTCGATCTATGCCAATGAACTGATCACCCAATACGGGGCCAAGACATTGATCCGCATCGGCTCGACTGGCGCGATGCAATCCCACGTGAAGATGCGCGATGTGATCTTGGCACAAACAGCCAGCAGCATTTCAACCCCTTCGTCCGGTATATTCCGGGAGGTGAATTTCGCACCCTGCGCCGACTTCGGCCTCCTCCGCGCAGCCTACGACGCGGCGCAGGCCAAGGGTAGTGCGGTGCATGTCGGCGGCATCTATTCCTCGGATGTCTTCTACGACGAACGGCCCGACCTGAATGAGATGATGACTCGTCACGGTATTCTGGCGGTCGAAATGGAGGCAGCGGAGCTTTACAATTTAGCGGCCCGTCATGGGTGCCGCGCGCTGGCGGTCCTGACGGTCAGCGACCACCTCCTCACCGGAGAGGAACTCCCCGCATCCGATCGCCAAACCTCCTTCGGGGACATGGTCGAGATCGCGCTTGAGGCCGCCTTTGCCTGACAAACCCTGACCTGGCGGCGAAACGCATCGTCTCGAGACGCGCACAAAAAATGCAAACCCCCGCCAAATGGCGGGGGTCGGGTCGTGCAATGCGGGTGGTTACACGGTCTGGCCCCTAGATCACCACGGAGTCCAGCGGCGGGAAGCCGTTGAAGCCCACGGAGGAATAGGTCGTGGTATACGCGCCGCAATTGCGGATCACGATCTTGTCGCCAGCTTTCAGCGACAGAGGCAGTTGGAGCGGGCGCTTTTCATACATCACGTCGGCGGAATCGCATGACGGGCCAGCCACAACACAAGGGCCGGTGTCGTCGCCGTCCCGTGGGGTCACGAACTGGTAGCGAATTGCCTCGCCCTCAGTCTCGGCCAAACCGGAAAACCGACCGATATCAAGATAGACCCAGCGGTGCAGGTCATCGTTCGACTTCTTGGAGACCAGAACGACCTCGGCGGCAATCGCACCGGCTTCGGCGACCATGCCACGGCCCGGCTCGGCCATGATCTGCGGTACATCGGTGAAGCGGTCTTCGATCAGAGCGATCACCGAACGCGCGTAAGACGTCGGAGCCTGGATTTCCTCGCCATAGAACGCGGGGAAACCGCCACCGATGTTCAGAAGCTGCAGGTCGAACCCTTCGTCCTGGGCACGCGCCCAGATGGCAGCGACCTGATCCAGCGTGCCGGTCCACATGCGGGCTTCGCGGGTCTGAGAGCCGACGTGAAAGGACAGGCCGTGGGGGACGAGACCCAAGTCACGCGCGCGGTCCAGAAGCTGCATCACCTTGTCGGACGCACAGCCGAACTTGCGCGACAGGGGCCAGTCGGCCTCGGGGTTGTCGACGATCACACGGATGTAGACGCGAGCACCGGGGGCATTCTCGGCCAGCTTCTCCAGCTCTTCCTCCGCGTCTGCGGCGAACAGCGTGATGCCAACGGCGTGCGCCCAACGAATGTCGGAGGCCTTCTTGATGGTGTTGCCGAAGGAGACGTGATCGACGTCGGCACCTTGGCCAAGGACCAATTCGATTTCACCACGGGACGCCGCATCGAAGCCGGACCCCAAGGCGACCAGACGCTCGATTATTGCGGTGTGGGGGTTCGCCTTGACCGCGTAGTGTATATGCGCGTGGCGGCCGTCACGACGGACCAGACCGGCGGACAGGGCACGAAACTGACGCTCGACGGCGTCCACGTCGATGACCAACGTCGGATGCGCGAAGTCGTGTGCGGCAATGTAGGATTCCACGCGCGAAACAGACGTGACGAATTGCGGACGGCCAAAGCCGGTTACTGCGTTCATTGGTCATCTCCAACAGACCCGGCCATTCCGGGGGTCAAATCCCGGCACAGACCGCTCACTTCATAAAGGAGACGTTACCGTCGCTACGTAACCGTGCCGTGGTGCTTCCAGTAAGGAAGGGCTCCATCGTCGGCCGTGCCAGAGGCGCGTGCGTTGGCGTCTATATGCGGCGCAATGAAACCAAACCGGATTCGGGTCAAGACGGAAAATCACGAAAATCTTCAAACTTGCAGATGCGTTACCGGTATGTCCAATAAGCCGCACCGGACAAGGCCACCGCAGGGAACTTGTCAGGGAGTTCCAGCAAGAGGGCCAAGATCCTGATCTCGGCGAAACCACTCGTTTCAGTATCCGCTCTCACTGGGGCCGAGGGCTGCGCGTCGGACAGCACCAAGGCCGAATCACGCTCGGACGCGACATTCGATCAGGATATTGGCGGCGACAGGGCGATTGGCACCCTGAACATCGACGTTCACACTTTAGGCCGTGCAGGTGCCTTTGCTGACCGCATCGAGGCGTCAATTCAAGCCTGTCAGGCCGCATTGTCTCCAGCAAAAGGTTAACGCTTGCCCGATCACGACAATTTATGCCGCATCGGCATCACTTTTGCTGAAAGCACCTATCCAAAAAGACAGTCTTTAGCATTTCTACATCTATCTATTTGTTTTAAAAACAATCTTTTGATATCACGGGATTCAAGGCACTTTAGAATCATTCGACTCGCCGACAAAGTTGGGTTACAAGAAGAGGAGAGCCGGTCGTGTTGTGACCGCGCAAAGGTTAATTAGTTACTTGTTTTGTTAACTAGTACGGGCCCCACGCACAGCGTAGGGGCCCTTTTAGTTTCAAGTGTTAACCAGTGTGCCGCCGATGTCGAGGCAACGAAAAAGCCCGCGGCTTGTGCCGCGGGCCATTTTCTTTCGACGTCAGAACGAATCAGATCTGGCGCTCGACCATCATCTTCTTGATGTTCGCGATGGCCTTGGCCGGGTTCAGACCCTTGGGACAGGTCTTGGCGCAGTTCATGATCGTGTGGCAGCGATAGAGCTTGAACGGGTCTTCCAGATCGTCGAGCCGCTCCCCAGTCGCCTCATCACGTGAGTCGATGATCCAGCGGTACGCATGCAGCAGAGCTGCCGGCCCGAGATAGCGATCACCGTTCCACCAATACGACGGACAGGCTGTCGAACACGATGCGCACATGATGCACTCATAAAGTCCGTCCAGCTTCTCCCGATCATCGATCGACTGACGCCATTCCTTCGCGGGCGTGTTGGACTTGGTTTCAAGCCACGGCATCACCGAAGCGTGCTGGGCGTAGAAATGCGTCAGGTCCGGGATCAGGTCCTTGATGACCGGCATGTGCGGCAGCGGGTAGATCTTGACGTCACCCTTAACCTCATCGATGCCCCAGGTGCAGGCCAGAGTGTTCACGCCGTCGATGTTCATCGCACAAGATCCGCAGATACCCTCGCGACAGGACCGACGGAACGTCAGCGTCGGGTCGATCTCGTTCTTGATCTTGATCAGCCCGTCCAAGATCATTGGGCCGCAGGTATCGAGGTCCACCCAATAGGTGTCCAGACGCGGGTTCTTCCCGTCCTCGGGGTTCCAGCGATAGACTTGGAACTTGCGCAGGTTGCTTGCGCCCTCGGGCTTGGGCCAAGTCTTGCCAACGGTGATCTTGGAATTCTTGGGAAGGGTAAATTGAACCATGGTCTTTTCCTCCTAGAGGGTATTGAGCAGCACCGGCAGACCTTCGGTCGCGATGCATCTGATGGTATCGGGCCGCGCGGCTACATCCAGGACGATGCGAGTGGCGGTTTCATTCGCGCCGGCTCCAGCGGCGGTTGCCAGCGTCAGGATCTCGTCCGCGCTGGCGTTGTCGATAATGCAGTTCGTGGCCGGTTCCAGCGGCACACCGGGAAAGCGCGCCGCGACAACTGGGTTCACCGCGCGCTTGGCTGCATCACGGGCGACCGCATCGGCAAGAGGGGAATTGCACGCGGCCAGCACCGGCAGGATCAGTAGAACGCTAGGCCGCATGACGAATCTCCTCGACCCATCGCGTTGGGTGGGATTCGTAGCCCAGTCTTACCAGCGCCGCACCGTATCGGTCGGCATAGATGCGGGCCACTTCACGCGGCAGGCTGCTGCGCCAGTCACGCGTGGCAGTCCCGGTCACATGTGCCTTGATCCTACCCGGTCGTGCCACCGGATCGGACAGTCCGCCGAACAGGGCATTTTCCCAGAAAAGCTGTACGCCCAGATCGACCTCAGGTTCCGGCAGACCGAGGTTCCGCAGGTGCTCGCGAAAAGCTCTCCCTTCGGTATCGGTCATCAGGTCTTCGTAGCGAACCTCGATCGTATTCGGCCGTTCGTAGTCCCACGTCAGCATTGCTTCCAATGTCTCGGCGTGTTTCTCGTCCATCTCGAATATCAGCCGGGCCGTCTCGTCTGGCAAAGCGTTCAAATGCTGCTGATAGGTGGTGCCATCTAGATCGGCGCGCGCCGAATGCAGGAACTCCTCCCCGCCTTCAGATGCGGACAGATGATACCTCATGCCGGACAGAAGGACATTGCGCGGATCGCGTACGATATGCAGGATACGCGCGTCGGGGCGGTCCAACACAGCCTGCGGAAAAGCCGACGACCATTGCACAAGGAACACGCGATCGGCGGCGGGAATAAGTTTCTCACCCGAAGCCGGAAAGACGACGTGAAGCCCGACCCCCAACCGATCGGCCAGCGCGCGAAACACAGCACGCATCCATAGCGTACCCGTCTTGTGATGTGTGCCGACGCAAAGAATGCGGGGGGCGATTAAGTCCATCATCGGCTGGCCCGTTCTGCCGTGCAGTCCAAAAGGGCTGCGATTTCCGTGTTGCTCATCGCCGCTCCGGGGTCGGCTACAACGTCCGGGCGTCCGATGGACACCAGGCAGGAAGCCAGGCCCGGCCGAACCTCTGCATCAGGCGACCCTGCGCCGCTGCTGCCAAGGGCATTACAACCCGGAAGCATTGCACAGGACGCGACGAAAAAGGCGCGCATCATGTGCGCCGTCCGATCGAGACGCCGAAGGTCGTGGGCTCAGGTTTTCCCGCCACCCGGCGGGCGATACAATCCTCCAAAAACTCCGCCTCGGTCTGAGGGTTCAGGACCCGGTTCGTGACCGTGATGCTGCCCCGCGCAACGGGACCACCGTTGCTCACGCCGGCTCCGACGGAACCGGAAATTCCGTCTGCCTGCCCGATTTCGGCCCGGCATAGTCGCGCAGCCTTTTCGGGTGTCATCGGCACCGGCGCACAGGCGGCCAATAGCGGAAGAAGGATCAGGGCGCGGATCATCGCGGAATAGCCTTGCAAGCGTCGAGACGGCGAAGGTCAGCGGCAGCGGTACTGCGGATCGTACCGTCCACCACGGTGAGCCCCTGGTCACGGGCGCAATCAAGATAGGCCTCGCGCCGCGCTTCAGGACCGGTCGGCATGCAAGCCGACAGAAGCATTAGCGCCCCCCCCCCACCCAGAGCTGGCACGATTGCCCCGAAGGATCGCCGGGGCGCGCCTTCGGGGCAGATGGGGCCAAACATTGGGACAAGGGGGCCGACGCAGGTCACCTCAATAGACGCGCGCCTTGGGCGCGATCTTCTTCAGGTCGATACCGCCGTCGTTGTGGCTGGTCAGCGGGTTCATGTGAACACCGCGATAGCCCAGGCTGGCCTTCTGTTCGTCCCCCTTGAACCAGGTGAGGGAGTGCTTGCGCCAGTTCTCGTCGTCCCGATCCGGGAAATCCTCGTGCGCGTGGGCACCGCGGCTTTCCTTGCGCGCCTCGGCGGCGACCACCGTGGCCACGGCGTTGGGCATGAGGTTCGCCAGCTCCAGCGTCTCCATCAGATCGGAGTTCCAGATCAGCGTGTTGTCCGTGACGGCCACGTCCGACAATTTTCCGGCGATGCCCTCCATCTTCTCCTTCCCCTGCGCGAGGGTTTCGGAGGTGCGGAACACGGCAGCATCGTCCTGCATCGTCTTTTGCATTTCCAGACGCAGTTCGGCGGTGCCGACCTGACCGCGCGCGTGGCGCAGCCCGTCAAATCGGGCCAGCGCCATCTCAACCGAGCGCATGTTGGGCGTCGGAACCGCACTATTTGGATCGACGATTTCCCCCGCACGAATGGCGGCGGCGCGCCCAAAGACCACCAGATCGATCAGCGAGTTGGAACCGAGACGGTTCGCCCCGTGGACCGACGCGCAGCCGGCCTCGCCCACGGCCATCAGACCGGGTGCTACGGCATTGTCGTCCTTGGCGGTCGGGGCCAAGACTTCACCCCAGTAGTTCGTGGGGATACCGCCCATGTTGTAATGCACGGTGGGCAGAACCGGGACCGGTTCTTTTGTGACATCAACACCAGCGAAAATGCGCGCCGACTCCGAGATCCCCGGAAGCCGCAGGGCCAGCGTTTCGGCAGGCAAGTGATTAAGGTTCAGATGGATGTGGTCGCCGTTCTGGCCGACGCCGCGCCCCTCGCGGATCTCCATCGTCATGCACCGCGAAACCACGTCGCGCGACGCCAGATCCTTATAAGTTGGCGCATAGCGTTCCATGAACCGCTCACCCTCGGAGTTGGTCAGGTAGCCGCCTTCGCCCCGCGCGCCCTCGGTGATCAGGCAGCCGGCTCCGTAGATGCCGGTCGGGTGGAACTGCACGAATTCCATGTCCTGCAACGGCAGGCCAGCACGCGCGACCATGCCGCCACCGTCGCCGGTGCAGGTATGGGCCGAAGTGGCCGAGAAGTACGCACGGCCGTAGCCGCCTGTCGCCAGAACCGTCATCTTGGCGCTGAACAGATGAAGCGTACCGTCATCCAGCTTCCAGCACAAAACGCCCTGACACTCTCCGTCTTCCGACATGATCAGATCGATGGCGAAGTATTCAATGAAGAATTCGGCCTTCTGCTTGAGCGACTGACCGTACAGCGTATGCAAAATGGCGTGGCCGGTGCGGTCGGCGGCGGCGCAGGTGCGCTGCACTGCGGGCCCTTCGCCATATTCGGTCGTGTGACCGCCGAAAGGCCGCTGGTAGATCTTGCCCTCTTCGGTGCGGGAAAACGGCACGCCGTAGTGCTCCAACTCGTAAACCGCCTTGGGGGCTTCGCGGGCGAGGTATTCCATCGCGTCCGTATCGCCCAACCAGTCGGATCCCTTGACGGTGTCGTACATGTGCCATTGCCAGCTGTCCGGACCCATGTTGCCCAAGGACGCGGCAATGCCGCCCTGCGCCGCCACGGTGTGCGAACGCGTGGGGAAGACCTTGGTCACGCAAGCTGTTCGCAGGCCCTGCTCGGCCATGCCCAACGTCGCGCGCAAACCGGCCCCGCCGGCCCCCACGACAACGACGTCATATTCATGTGTCTCATATTCGTAAGATGCCATGTCGGTCGATCCTTATTGCAGCGCGAGACGGGCCAATGCGTAAACGCAGGCCAACGCAGCGCCGTAGCTGAGGCAAGTGGTCGCGATGATGGCAACCTTCCGGGCGATACCCGGCACATAGTCTTCGATCAGAACCTGAACACCCTTGGCGAAGTGCACCCAGCCGACCGTCAGCGTCAGCAGCGCGATCAGCGCGGGCCAGGGGCGGGAGTAATAGGCCACGACTTCTTGGTAGGGCGCGCCGATGATGGCCCCGAAGGTGAAGAGGAACAGCGGCACGAGGATTATCAGCGCCGCAGAAAGCAGTGTCTGGTTCCAGTGGTGCGTCGTGCCGGAACCGGAAGCACCCAGCCCCATGACACGTTTGCGATCAGTCATAAAAACCATGGAAGCTTCCTCAGAGAACGATGATTGTGAACAGGGTCAAACAGACCGAGGCGATCACGATGCCCCAGCCCGTTGCCTCGGCCTTGTCGACCTCAAGCAAATAGCCCGCGTCCCAGATCAGGTGCCGGATACCGGCCAGCGTGTGATACCAAAGAGCCCAGATCGACCCAAGAAAGATCAGCTTGCCAAACCAAGATGTCAGGAAGGCATCGGCCGTGGCGAAAGCCTCGGGTCCGGCGGCCAGCGCCACGAACCACCAGGTGATCATCAGACCCGCCATAATCAGCGCGTTGCCCGTGATGCGCGTCAGGATGGAAGTGATGGAGGTCAACTGCGGACGATAGATTTGCAGATGCGGGCTGAGGGGTCGGTTGCCCCGGTTCACGTCGGCCATCGCGGGCCTCCTTTGATCTCGGATTTAGTCGCGTCGGAGTGACATCTACTGTTTTTTGACGGGGAGTCACGGGGGCGCGCGGTCGCATGCCAATGAAATGGCCGGAATTTTGCGTTATCTGTGATCACAGTTCTAATTCTGTGATCACAAAATACCCGAAACCCGTGTATGCGGCATACAGTTCTCTGAACGACAGGGATGTGCCGCCGAAGGTCTAACCCGGACTGCGTGCCCGAAGCGCGTCGATCATTTCGGAACAGAACTCGATCCGTTCGTCGATGTCGAAATAGAAGGCGTTGTCTTCGCCACAGTCGACCTGAACGACCGGGATCGCGCGCGGCAGGACCAGCGTCGCGTTGATCCGTGCGATATCCTTGGCCAGCAGGCGCAAGGCCTTGCCGCGCTGCGCCGCGCGCAGGCTTTGAACCGGGGCCGCCCCCTCCGACGGGGTCAAGCGGCGCAAAACCGATATCCAGGCCGCCTTGGTTGCGCGGGCATCTTCAGCGCAGCCTCGCTTGGAGCCGGTCGGCATCCCAAGACCACGGGCCGTTTCCAGCCGCGCCTCGGCGTTCAGACCGTAGTACAGACAAATTGCGCGCGCCAATCGTTGCGCGCCCGGCATGTATTCGTCCCAAGGATCGAACAGTTCTTCTTCGGCCTCCAGTCGCGCCAAAGCTGTCATGTCGGTGATGATCCGCGCCAGTTCGGACTCCGAATGCATCCGGTCAGCCAGCACCAGCCCGAAACTGTCGGCCGCATTTTCCTGCGGCCCGAAGACCGGCAGGGCCAGTTGGTCGATCACCGCGTGGCCGAGTTCGTGATATAGCGTGAAGCGCAGGTTGCTTATCACGAAATCCGCCCGCGCGGCCGGGGCCAGCAGGACCACGACAAAGCAAAGAGCAAGCAAGCGGATCATGCGGGCATGAGAGCCCAGTAATCCAGATCTAACAACACTTCGGGTAGATATTTCCCGTTTTCATCCCGCAGTGCAAAAGCTGCTCCCCGCGTCGCGACCAGCCGCAGGCGCAGCGCGGCGATGCCCGGCGCGAGATCGGCGCGGTCCAGCACCTCGGACCATGCCCGCACGGTGTCACCCGCAAAACAAGGGTTCACATGCGCCCCGCCGTTGATCGCCGCGATGCATTGCGCGTTGGCGAGGCCGTTGAACGATAGTGCGCGGGCCAGGGAAATAATGTGCCCGCCGTATATCAGCCGCTTGCCGTCTTCGCGGTGGGTCGCGTCGAAATGGACCTTTGCCGTGTTCTGCCAGAGCCGGGTGGCGAGCATGTGCTCCGCCTCCTCGATCGTAACACCATCGACGTGGTCGATCCGCTCCTCGATTGCGTAATCTGAGGCGCGGTGCGGCTCACCGGCGAGGCCGAAATCGTAATCATCGAAATTCAGTCCCTCGGGTACTACGAGGTCGGTCGGGGAAACCGCGTCCGTCAGATCGGGGATAACCGTGTCAGGTGCGGGTGCCGCGGCATCTTTCTTTCGTACCATGACCCAGCGAACATAGCTCAGCACTGCCTCGTCCGACTGGTTGATCCCGGTGGTGCGGACCCAAACGACACCCGATTTGCCATTTGAGTTCTGCTTGACCCCGATCACCTGCGATTCAGACCGTAGGGTATCGCCCGGAAAGACCGGTTGCAGGAACCGGCCCTCCGCATAGCCCAAGTTTGCAACCGCATTCAGTGAAATGTCGGGCACCGTCTTGCCGAAGACCGTGTGGAAGGTGATCAGGTCATCCATCGGACTCCCGTCCAGCCCGCACCAAAGGGCGAAAGCATCCGACGAGTGCAACGCAAACCGTTGAGGATAGAGCGCGGTGTAAAGCGCACGCTCCCCTTCGGCCACAGTGCGGGGCACCGCGTGTCGGATCACATCGCCAACGGTGTAATCCTCAAAGAAGCGGCCCGAATTCGTTTTGCTCATTGTGCGCCCAATTTCATGGCCGGATCATACGCTGCAGCAATATCCTTGGTGACCGCCTGCGCGCAACGCATGGCATTTGCATTCTGATCCCAAGCAAAGGTGGGCGAGCCATGCAGCACCCAGCCCTTGGCCAGCGCGTCGCTCACCTTGTGGCAGAAGGCCGAATCGTCCTCGGCAGTCAGCAGGCGATAGAGTGTGGCCATCCGATCAACCTCCGAACGGGTTAACGCCAAGCCAGATGTGAATGGCGGCAGCAATGGACATGAGGACGAGGCCGATCACCAGCGCGGTGAAATCGCCCTTGATCGAAACGGTCTTGGGCCGGTCCCACGGCTGGCTGCGGTTTATCACGATGACTTCGGCCACCGCCCAGGCCAGCAGTCCGCCAAACAACACGATCGCCGCAAGATCACCGTTTACCAGAAGGTGCGCGACCGCCCAGATCTTGAACCCGGTCAGCTGTGGATGGCGAATGCGAGCCGACAACAAGCCCTTGGTCGCGCCAACGCCAAAGACATAGAACGCCAGCACCATCAGCAGGTTGTTCAGGTGCCGCAGGAACACCGGCGGCTCCCAAATTGGAATATAATCCGCGCCACGATAGCCGATCACCATCAGAACGACCGAGACGATCAATACGACTGCGATCAGCCCCTTGCCCTTGTCACCCATCCGACCGCGCGTGTCCGGGGCAAGGCGTTTGAAAAAATGGGCCCCCGCCCAAAGGAGCAGTCCCAGGATCAGCAATGGCATGTCAGCCCTCCAACGCGTTTATCGCGTCCTGCTTTGCCAGTGTCCGGCGGGCCGTGTCCACATGAAGATTCTCGACAATGCGTCCGTCCAGCACGGCAACGCCCTGCCCCTGAGCCACGGCCGCTTCGAAAGCCGCGATCTGGCGGCGCGCCAATTCCAGTTCGTCTTCCGTCGGGCCAAACGCGGCATTCGCGATGGCAATTTGCGAGGGGTGAATCAGTGTTTTGCCATCCATCCCCAAATCGCGGCCCTGTTCGCACTCGGCGCGCAGCCCTTCCTCGTCAAGATAAGCGTTGAACACGCCGTCAACGCAGGGAATTCGCACCACCCGCGCGGCCAGAAGGCAGGTCTGGAGCGCCGTCATCAGCGGAAGCCGGTCAGGCCGGCTGCGACAGTTCAGGTCCTTCGCCAGATCGTTCGTGCCCATCACAAATCCGCCCATCCGCGGCGCGCGGGCGATCGCGGCGGCGTTCAGGATTCCTTCCGGCGTTTCCATCATCGCCCAGATCGCGGTTTTGCCGGTCAGGTACTTCGCGGCTGCGGCGACGTCCTCGGGACCGTTCACCTTGGGTAGAAGTACCGCGTCAGTGGCAAGCGCCGCAAAGCACGCCAAATCATCGGCCCCCCAAGGTGTATCGGCCCCGTTGACGCGCACGATACAATGGCGCGCGCCATAGCCACCAGAGCGGAGCGCCTCGGCCAAGGTATTCCGCGCGATGATCTTTTCATCAGGCGAAACCGCGTCCTCCAGGTCGAAAATAATTGAGTCGACTGGCAGGGTTCTCGCCTTCTCCAGCGCCCTCGGCTTGGAACCGGGAATATATAGAACGGAGCGGAAAGGGCGGTCGGCTTGGGTCATTGCGGGGTCTCCTTGCCGCGGTTGCAATCATTTCACGCAATGAATGGCAAGGTATTCTGAGCAACATGTACGATTATTGCGCTTCGGACTTCTGCCATAGGGGGAACCGCAAAAAATCCTGATCTCATCCGACACTCTGCACCCGCAGCGAATCCTGTTCGAACGGTGCGCCCCTCAAATCCGGGCCCCGACGAAGGGGATGGCCCCACACCCCGTGTTCCTCTCGTGGTGGTTCGCTGCGTCAGAAACGGGCCGTTATGATGGGACAAAGAACCATTCGCACCCTCAAAACACTTTGAATGCGGGTATGGCGCATGCCCGCCCCTCCCGCTTTTGCGCATAGAGCAAGTCGCAGACCCCGTATCGATGTCATGACAGGGCATTTGGGGCATGCGGCGCACCCCACTGCGAGATCGACCTTGTAGGCAGAGAAGCGTTCTTGAAAATCCGAAAGCGGAACGTCTAGCAGACCGCCGTGTCTTCGGGTGCTGTCTTCATCCACTCATCACGAGATACAGCAGGGTCTTGCGCACTGCGCGGTCGATCCGATACCCCTCCGGCGAACTGCTGACAGATAACTTCGGAGACTGACATGGCCCGACCCAAGATCGCCCTCATCGGCGCCGGACAGATCGGCGGCACGCTCGCCCACCTGATCGCGCTCAAGGAATTGGGGGACGTCGTCCTCTTCGACATCAGCGAAGGCACGCCGCAAGGCAAGGCCCTCGACATCGCGGAATCCGGCCCGGTCGAGAAATTCGACGCGTCGCTCAAGGGCACCAACGACTACGCCGATATCGCCGGTGCGGACGTCTGCATCGTCACCGCCGGCGTGCCGCGCAAGCCCGGCATGTCCCGCGACGACCTACTGGGCATCAACCTCAAGGTAATGAAGGCCGTGGGCGAAGGCATCCGTGACAACGCGCCGGACGCGTTCGTGATCTGCATCACCAATCCGCTGGACGCGATGGTCTGGGCTTTGCGCGAATTCTCGGGCTTGCCGCACGAAAAGGTCGTGGGCATGGCCGGGGTCCTTGACTCTGGCCGCTTCCGTCACTTCCTGGCCGAGGAGTTCAACGTCTCGATGCGCGACGTCACTGCCTTCGTGCTGGGTGGACATGGCGACACGATGGTCCCGTTGACGCGTTACTCCACCGTCGGCGGCATCCCTCTGCCCGATCTTGTGGAAATGGGGTGGACCTCCCAGGAAAAGCTGGACGCCATCGTTCAGAGAACGCGCGACGGAGGTGCCGAAATCGTCGGCTTGCTCAAGACCGGGTCGGCTTTCTACGCCCCCGCCTCGTCCGCGATCGAGATGGCCGAAGCCTTCCTAAAGGATCAAAAGCGCCTGCTGCCCTGTGCGGCCTACGTTGATGGTGCCCTGGGCCTGGACGGCATGTACGTGGGCGTGCCCACTGTGATCGGTGCCGGTGGCATAGAGCGTGTGGTCGACATCAAGATGACCCGCGACGAGCAGGCCATGTTCACCAAATCTGTCGACGCCGTGAAGGGCTTGGTTGAGGCGTGCAAGGGTATTGACCCCTCGCTGGCCTGACGCCGATCAATCACGTGACCGAGGGGGCCTTCTGGCCCCCTTTTTCATTTTCAACGGAAGCCGTGCCTCGAGCTTGGACCGCACTTGAACCACGCGGCACAATTTCTTTGTGATCACACCTCGCATTACTGTGATCACAAATGTTCAGATTATCGCCGAAATACGTCTAATCGCGCCAAATACTGTTTCAAAGCCACTGATCGCGTGTCAGGGGTCGTGGTAACCATTGACCAGACGGGGGCGCGTCCCATGAATATCCACGAATATCAGGCCAAGGCGCTGCTGCGCGATTATGGCGCACCGGTCTCGGACGGCGTCGCCGTCACCAAGGCCGCCGACGCAAAAAACGCGGCAAGCCAGCTTGATGGCCCGCTTTGGGTCGTGAAGGCGCAGATCCACGCGGGTGGCCGCGGCAAGGGCTCGTTCAAGGAAGCCGAAGCCGGGGAGGCAGGTGGTGTGCGCCTGGCCAAGTCGGTCGAGGATGCCGCAGAGCAAGCCGCCAAGATGCTCGGCAACACGCTGGTCACGCACCAGACGGGACCATCCGGAAAACAGGTCAATCGCATCTATATCGAGGACGGTTCGGGCATCGAGACGGAGCTTTACCTGGCTCTTCTGGTCGATCGTCAGACCAGCCGCGTCGGCTTCGTCTGCTCGACCGAGGGCGGCATGGACATCGAGGAGGTGGCCGCGAACACGCCCGAGAAGATCATAAGCTTCAGCGTCGACCCTGCCACCGGTTACCAGCCGTTCCATGGCCGTCGCGTCGCCTTTGCCCTCGGGCTGAAGGGCGCGCAGGTCAAGCAATGCGTGCAGTTGATGGGACAACTCTACAAGGCCTTCACCGAGAAGGATATGGAGATGCTGGAGATCAACCCGCTGATCGTGACTGACAAGGGCGACCTGAAAGTGCTGGACGCCAAGGTCAGCTTTGACGGTAATGCGATCTATCGCCACAAAGACATCGCCGAATTGCGCGACGAGACCGAGGAAGACCCCAAGGAGCTCGCCGCCTCCAAGTACGACCTGAACTACATCGCGTTGGACGGTGAGATCGGCTGCATGGTGAACGGCGCCGGTCTGGCCATGGCGACGATGGATATTATCAAGCTTTATGGTGCCGAGCCTGCCAACTTCCTGGACGTCGGCGGCGGTGCCACCGAGGAGAAGGTGACCGAGGCGTTCAAGATCATCACCTCCGACCCGCAGGTGAAGGGCATCCTGGTCAATATCTTCGGCGGCATCATGCGCTGCGACGTCATCGCCGAAGGCGTGGTCGCCGCCGTGAAACAGGTGGGCCTGAAGGTTCCTCTTGTCGTGCGCCTGGAAGGGACCAACGTCGAGCAGGGTAAGAAGATCATCAATGAAAGCGGCCTCGACGTGATCGCCGCCGACGACCTGAAGGACGGCGCACAGAAAATTGTGAAGGCAGTCAAGGGGTAGCTCGAATCATGGTGCCCGCCGATATCGACGACCGACCGGTCGAGGTCCGGCACAGCCGGACGTTCTGGCTGGTGTGCCTTGACTTGTCGTTCGTCGGTATCGTCGACGGGCGAGTCCTGAGAAACGGACCTTTCAGCGATTTATTTTCTGTGACGTCTCGTGCGGAGCGGAAAGCCCTGCAACAAGTGGTCGATGCGGGCGATAAGCCCGCGTATCGCGCGCGCAGGCTTGCGAGGGGCGGGTATCTGAAGATTTTCGAGATATGTCTGAAAGTCAGGCAAGGCTCTCTGCGGCGACGTTTCCGCAGGTTCACTGCCCTTAACGAACCAGACGCGAGAACGGTCTGCGCCGCTCTGACAGGCATGATCTTTGCCTTCGCGGTGTCGCTCGCGCCTGCCCATGCCAACCCGCAGCGCAACGACATGCTTGCGGCCTTCGCGGCGCATTGCTTCTCGCCATATCTGACATCGGCGCGGGTACAGGCCGACATCACCAGCAGCGGCGCGCGGGTGGACTTCTACGATCTGAACCCGTTCTCCAATGTCCCGGCCACGCCCGGCGGGAACGTGACGCCCGGCACCGATCGACGGTGTGAGGTGTCGTTTGATGGCGACTACGGCACGCAGGCGGCAGAGGTTGCCCTCGGCGGGTTGCAAGCGGAAGGGATCCAAACCGAAGCCCCCCTTCCCGACACCCACACGGAGGCCGAACTGCCCGGTACGACACTGCTGGCCGCGCGGTTTCTGAACCCCGCGCGCATCGCCGTCGTCCACACCGGTGCACGGCCCGGACCGAACGGCGTGGAGACCTTCCTATCCGTTGAGCGCCTGACGCCGGACGCCAGCGAGGCGAACCGATGATCCGGCCGCTGATCCTGTTGCTGGCGCTGGCCGGTTGCGTCCAGACCGGCAACAACGGATTCGGCGCGGGCGTAGGCGACATCGCGGCACAGCGGATGCGCTTCGCCGCCGAGGCAGTCTGCCTGAACAACACCACGCGTCGCAGTCAGGATCGGGCCGCCCGCGCCTTGAACTACGCTGTGCGCGAGCGCGACGGCTCAGCCATCGTCTATGCCAGCCCCGGAACGCTGACCTTCATCCGTATCGGCCCCGCGCCCGAACAGACCTTCACCGACGAACAGGGCACGCGCCGCAAGGTCACCGGCAACGGCTGCTCCGTCGGATCGCCGGCAGTTGGTACGCGGCTTGCCAACAAGCTCGCGGGTGAGATCCTTGCACCCCGGCTGATCGACGGCAGTGACACGCTGCTGGCACCACTTGGGGCCGGCACCAATGTCGATGGCGGCGTTGGCTTCTTCTTCAGCAACCTTGCGGTGACCCTTCCGGTTGCGCGCACAACTTTCTCCGACCCCGAAACCGGCGAAGGCACCGCTTTCGACCATCCCGTCATCCTCATCGTTCACTCCCGCCCCCAGTAGGGAGCAAGACAGACATGCGCCCGGACAGGGCGCGCAACCGACACCGGCCCCAACAGGCCAGACTTTTCAGGACCAAGGAGGGCCCAATGGCCATTCTCATCGACAAAGATACCAAGGTGATCTGCCAGGGACTCACAGGCTCCCAGGGGACGTTCCACACCGAACAGGCCATCGCCTATGGCACCCGGATGGTCGCCGGTGTCACGCCGGGCAAGGGGGGACAGACGCATCTGGACCTGCCGGTCTTCGACAGCTGTCACGAGGCCGTTGCGACAACGGGGGCCAACGCCTCCGTGATCTACGTGCCGCCCCCCTTTGCAGCCGACTCGATCCTCGAGGCCATCGACGCGGAAATCGAGCTGGTCATCTGCATCACCGAGGGCATCCCGGTGCTTGACATGATGAAGGTCAAGCGCGCGCTGGACGGGTCCAAGACCCGCCTGATCGGACCGAATTGTCCGGGTGTCATCACGCCCGATGCCTGCAAGATCGGCATCATGCCCGGCCACATCCACAAGCGCGGCTCCGTTGGTGTTGTGTCCCGTTCGGGCACCCTGACATATGAGGCCGTCAAGCAGACCAGCGACATGGGCCTGGGCCAATCTACCGCCGTCGGCATCGGAGGCGATCCCATCAAGGGAACCGAGCACATCGACATTCTCGAATTGTTCCTGGCCGACCCCGAGACGCAGTCGATCATCATGATCGGTGAAATCGGCGGCACCGCCGAGGAGGATGCCGCGCAGTTCCTGGCCGACGAGAAGAAGGCTGGCCGCTGGAAGCCGACGGCCGGGTTCATCGCCGGGCGCACCGCCCCTCCGGGCCGCCGCATGGGCCACGCGGGTGCCATCGTCGCCGGTGGCAAGGGCGACGCGGAAAGCAAGATCGAAGCAATGAAGGCCGCCGGCATCGTTGTCGCCGACAGCCCGGCCACGCTCGGCGAAGCCGTGAAGGAAGCGATCGGCTGACATGCATTGCCCGGCCTGGACACCATTCGGCGGAGACTTCGTCCGCGGCATCGTTTGCCGCGAACGCCCCGTCCTACGTGCGTTTCGGGTCGGATCAATCGTTATGGGCTTACTGTCCCGGGCTCACTTGGTCCGGGTCGGGTCGTCTTGCCCGAATCCTCGGGAGGCAGCCGGGATGCTTCTCCCACGGTCTCAGCGGGCCATCGCTATGGTGGCGGCATCGCTCCTGCTGAGCATGCCGCAAACGGCATTTGCCGGGCTGGCCCCTGCCGCTTGCCTGGTTCCGACCAATAGCATCGACACTGCCGTCGACGCCCTGACGATCGAAGGTTGGCGGGTTCTCCCCGATGGTCCACTTCCAGAAGTTGTCGGCGATCAACTCGTCTGGCTTTATGTCGCATACTACATGACCGGCGACACTGGCGGCGAGACGCTCTCCTCGATCCTTGAATTGCAGCGCCGCACCGTGGAAGGGCTGGCCCGCAAACGTGACATAACCGGTAGCAAGACACGCCTGATGACAAGCGACGCGGGTGCGATGATCGTGTTCTGGCGTGAGCCTGACCAGGACCACATCGAGTATCAATGCCGCCTTGCGTTGAATGGTCCGGACGCGCCGGGCAATACGCTCTTTGCGGTCAACGAAGAAGAACGGATCGCGGACGGATACGTCCAGATCACTGCATTGGATCGCGCCGCCCTAGCGGAGGAAACGGGCCGGGATGTCGTGACGGCTCAGCTTGTTGAAACCCACCTGACCTATTCCAAAGGGGCGACCGAATGATCCGCGCCCTCGCCCTTATCGTTTGCATTGCTGCTCCTGCCGCCGCCCAGAGCTACGGAGTACCGCCAGCGCTGGTTCCCTGCACTGACCGCCACTTGGACCCAGCCCGGTACCGCGCCGACCTGGAGGCGCAGGGCTGGCGCTTGGTCCCGGCAATGAATCGCGCGGCGCAACTGACGCTTCTCAATGACACGTTCCTGGCCCTTGTGGCCGGTAACGACGGCCCCCGCGCCGACCGATTGGAGCGAGGCCGCAAGCTTTGGGCCCGGATGGGTGAAACGCAGCTTCTCTTCACGGCGAGCGACGGGGCACAGGCCCTGATGGTCAGCGGCGGCTTTACGCCCGACGGTGCCGCGCAGCTGCGCTGCTGGATGGCCTTTGCCGACGGAACCCGGATGGACGATGTGTATGCGCAGCTTTTGACAGATGCGAACGGAACTCCCGAACCGGGCGAGACGCAGGTCATCACCCTGACCCAAACCCCGGAAGCTGGCGATGAAACCCTGAGCTTCTATCTCACGCGCCCGACGCCGGGCATGGACACGCCCGCCACCCACGCGGGCATCGCCACGCTGCTGACACTCTCGCCGGAGATCGCGCAATGATCCGCGCCTTCCTCCTGACACTCGCGGCCACGCAGGCCGGGGCGGTCGACCTGCCCGATATTGGACCGGCCCTTTCCCCGTGTCTGGAAAAGCATGTAACCGGCGCGCCGTATGTCGCGGCGCTCCGGGCGCAGGGTTGGACCCCGGTGGCCGAATCCGAGAAGCCCGCCGCACAGCGGAACTTGTCACATGCCCTTCTGGCAGCATTGCACGCTGAACACGGCGAGGGCGGAAGCTGGGCCGACCGATGGTCTCACCGCGAAGAGACACTCGCTTGGGTTCAGGACAGCAGTACCAACCGACCACTCTATGCGCGCGGAGACGCGATCCTGCTGTTGATGGGCGAGCAGATCACCGACGAGACGGTGGGCCGCATCCATCGCACCACCTGCCTGATCGGCGGGCCCGAACTCGACCTCGTCAGCCGCCTTCTGGCCGAGGAGGCAATTCTGCCCGAAGGCGGCCTGCGCAGCCTGTCGTTTCTGCCCGAAGACGAAGGCAGCCTGCCGTATTCCTCCGTCGCGATCATGAGGCACCTGCCCGATCCTGGGCCTGTGATGCCCACCCATCTCGACGCGGTCGTGACGACGCAGATGTTCCCGGTCGCCAGCGTGGAGGATGCCGAATGATCCGAACGCACCGATACAGACCGCCGCCCGGCCCGGTTGCGAAACCACCCGGCCACCCCGACCTGACACCTGACATCCCCCAGTTCCGAACCCCCGAGGTCCCCCAATGACCGATCAATCCGACAACGAGATCTTCCATTCGACCAGCTTCATGCAGGGTCACAACGCCGAATACCTCGAGCACATGTACGCGCGGTATGCCGATGACCCGAATGCCGTGGACGAGACGTGGAAGCAGTTTTTCGCGGCACTGGAAGACGACGCCGGCATCGCGCAGGCCGAGGCTGCAGGTCCTAGCTGGGCGCGCGCCGACTGGCCACCGGTACCCGCCGACGACCTGACCGTCGCGCTGACCGGCGAGTGGCCCGCCGCGCCCGTCGACCCCAAGGAAGCGAAATCCGCCGGGGAAAAGATCAAGTCCAAGGCCGCCGAGATCGGGGCCGCCCCCAGCGATGACGCGATCAAGCGCGCCGTACTCGATTCCATTCGGGCGTTGATGCTGATCCGGGCCTACCGGATTCGAGGGCATCTTGCCGCCGACCTTGATCCGCTGGGCATGCGCGCCGAGGTACCGCACCCCGAGCTGGATCCCCGATCCTACGGCTTCAAGGAGGCCGACATGGACCGGCCGATCTTCATCGACAAGGTTCTCGGCCTGGACGTCGCGACCCTGCGGGAGATCGTATCGATACTGAAGCGGACCTATTGCGGGACCTTTGCCCTGCAGTACATGCACATCTCCAATCCCGAGGAGTCTTCCTGGCTGAAAGAGCGGATCGAGGGTCTGGGCAAGGAGATCGAGTTCACCAAGAACGGCCGCCGCGCCATCCTCAACAAGCTGGTCGAGGCCGAGGGTTTCGAGAAGTTTCTTCACGTCAAATACATGGGGACCAAGCGCTTCGGTCTGGATGGTGGCGAAGCGCTGATCCCCGCGATGGAGCAGATCATCAAGCGCGGCGGTCAGTTCGGCCTCTCCGACATCGTGATCGGCATGCCCCACCGCGGCCGCCTGAGCGTTTTGGCGAACGTGATGAACAAGCCGTACAAGGCGATCTTCAACGAGTTCCAGGGCGGCAGCTTCAAGCCCGAGGACGTTGATGGCTCGGGTGATGTGAAATATCATCTGGGGGCCTCGTCTGACCGGGAGTTCGATGGAAACGTCGTGCACCTGTCGTTGACGGCGAATCCGTCGCACCTGGAGGCCGTGAACCCGGTTGTTCTGGGCAAGGTCCGCGCCAAGCAGGATCAACTGGGCGACACCAAGCGCTCTCAAGTAGCTGGGCTGCTGCTGCACGGTGACGCGGCCTTTGCGGGTCAGGGCGTCGTGGCTGAATGCTTCGCGCTCTCGGGTGTGCGCGGCCACAAAACGGGCGGCACGATTCATATCGTCGTGAACAACCAGATCGGCTTCACGACCGCCCCGCACTTCTCGCGCTCCTCGCCCTACCCCACCGACAACGCGCTGGTGGTCGAGGCTCCGATCTTCCATGTAAACGGTGACGATCCCGAGGCCGTCGTCCACGCCGCGCGCGTCGCGACGGAGTTCCGGCAGAAATTCGGCAAGGACGTCGTGCTCGACATTTTCTGCTACCGCCGGTTCGGTCACAACGAGGGCGATGAGCCCATGTTCACCAACCCGCTGATGTACAAGAAGATCAAGGGCCAGAAGACGAGCCTGACGCTCTATACCGAGCGTTTAGTCAAGGATGGCCTCATCCCCGAGGGTGAGATTGAGGACATGAAGGTCGCCTTCCAGGATCACCTCGCCCAGGAATTCGAGGCCGGTCGTGACTACAAGCCCAACAAGGCCGACTGGCTCGATGGGCGCTGGTCGCACCTGGATCGCCGCAAGGAAGACGACTACGTCCGTGGCGAAACGGCGATCGCGCCCGAAACCTACGATGAAGTGGGTCGCGCCCTGACCAAGGCCCCCGAGGATTTCCCCGTCCACAAAACCGTTGGTCGCCTCTTGGAGGCCAAGGCCAAGATGTTCGAGACTGGCACGGGTTTCGACTGGGCCACTGCCGAGGCGCTGGCCTTCGGGTCATTGCTGACCGAGGGTTACAAGGTCCGTTTGGCCGGTCAGGACAGTACGCGCGGCACCTTCTCGCAGCGGCACTCGGGCCTCGTGAACCAGGAATCCGAGGAGCGGTATTACCCCCTGAACCACATCCGCGAGGGCCAGTCGCAGTACGAAGTCATCGACTCCGCCCTATCGGAATATGCGGTGCTCGGGTTCGAGTACGGCTACTCCCTTGCCGAACCCAACGCCCTAACGATGTGGGAAGCGCAGTTCGGCGATTTCGCCAACGGTGCGCAGATCATGTTCGACCAGTTCATCAGTTCGGGCGAATCCAAGTGGTTGCGCATGTCGGGCCTCGTCTGCCTGTTGCCCCACGGCTACGAGGGTCAGGGGCCCGAGCACTCGTCGGCCCGCCTGGAACGCTTTTTGCAGCAATGCGGCCAGGACAACTGGATCGTGGCAAATTGCTCCACCCCGGCCAACTACTTCCACATTCTGCGCCGCCAGCTGCACCGCGATTTCCGCAAGCCCCTCATCCTGATGACGCCCAAGTCGCTGCTGCGCCACAAGATGGCCGTCTCGACCAAGGAAGAGTTCACGACCGGTTCCAGCTTTCACCGGGTGCTTTGGGATGATGCCCAACAGGGCAATTCGGACACCAAACTGGTCGCCGACAACAAGATCAAGCGCGTCGTCGTCTGCTCGGGCAAGGTCTACTACGACCTGCTGGACGAGCGGGACGCCCGCGGCATCGACGACGTCTACATACTGCGGTTGGAGCAGTTCTATCCGTTCCCGGCCCTGTCGATGGTCAACGAGTTGGAACGCTTCAAGCAGGCGCAGATCGTCTGGTGCCAGGAGGAGCCCAAGAACCAGGGGGCCTGGACCTTCGTGGAACCGAATATCGAATGGGTCCTGACCCGCATCGGGGCGAAGTATACCCGACCCGTCTATGCCGGGCGGGCCGCCAGTGCCTCACCCGCAACGGGTCTCGCCAGCCAACACAAAGCCCAACAAGCCGCGCTCGTCGACGAAGCGCTGAGCACGGAGTAAGTCATGTCCATCGAAGTCAAAGTCCCAACCCTGGGCGAGTCCGTTACCGAAGCCACCGTCGCCACCTGGTTCAAGCAACCGGGCGATGCCGTCGCTGCCGATGAAATGCTCTGCGAGCTGGAAACCGATAAAGTCACCGTCGAAGTGCCGTCCCCCGCCGCAGGCACCCTGGGCGAGATCGTTGCGAACGAGGGCGAGACCGTAGGAGTAAACGCCCTGTTGGCGACCATCTCGGAAGGCGAAGGCGCGGCCCCCGCGCCCAAACCCGAAAAAACCGAAGCCGAAGCCGACTCTGACGACGCACCGGCAGGCGATCCCCCCGCAGACACCGGCGGCGAGGTGATCGACGTGATGGTTCCCGCGTTGGGCGAGTCCGTTTCTGAAGCCACAGTCGCCACCTGGTTCAAATCGATCGGCGACACCGTCGAAGCCGACGAAATGCTCTGCGAGCTGGAAACCGACAAGGTTTCGGTCGAGGTGCCCAGCCCGGGTGCCGGTACGTTAGGCGAAATCCTGGCTAAGGAGGGTGAGACCGTCGCCGCCGGTGGCAAGCTCGCCGTACTGACCTCCGGGTCCGGAGCCAGCACCGCTGCGCCCAAGTCCGATACCCCCGCGCCGCAGGCCGCCCCCGCCGACGCCGGGGCCGACGTGGAGAATGCCCCCTCAGCCAAGAAGCTGATGGCCGAAAAAGGCCTGTCCGCAGATCAGGTTTCCGGCTCGGGCCGGGACGGACGCGTGATGAAGGAAGATGTGATGAAAGCTGCCACCGCCGCCAAGGCAAGCACCCCGGTCGCCCCCGCGCCCGCCGCAGCCCCCCGCGCGCCCGTCGCAGCCAGCGACGCGGCGCGGGAGGAGCGGGTGAAGATGACCCGCCTGCGCCAGACCATCGCCAAGCGCCTGAAGGACAGCCAGAATACCGCCGCCATGCTAACCACCTACAACGAGGTGGACATGAAGGCGGTCATGGACCTGCGCAACGAGTACAAGGACCTGTTCCTGAAAAAGCACGGCGTGAAACTGGGCTTCATGTCCTTCTTCACCAAGGCCTGTGTTCATGCCCTGCGCGAAGTGCCCGAGGTGAACGCCGAAATCGACGGCACCGATGTCGTCTACAAGAACTTCGTCCATATGGGCATCGCCGCCGGCACGCCGCAGGGCCTCGTGGTCCCGGTCATCCGCGACGCCGACGCCATGTCCTTTGCCGAGATCGAAAAGGCCATCGCTGAAAAGGGGGCCGCCGCGCGCGACGGCAAGCTGTCGATGGCCGACATGCAGGGCGGCACGTTCACCATCTCCAACGGCGGCGTCTACGGCTCGCTGATGTCGTCGCCCATCCTTAACCCGCCGCAGTCGGGCATTCTCGGGATGCACAAGATTCAGGACCGCCCCATGGTCGTCGGCGGCGAAATCGTGATCCGCCCGATGATGTATCTGGCGCTTTCGTATGACCACCGCATCGTGGACGGCAAGGGTGCGGTGACGTTCCTCGTGCGCGTGAAAGAAGCGCTGGAGGATCCGCGTCGGTTGTTGATGGATTTGTGAGGATGCGGAATGCGTAAGCTCAGAGGTCCACCAGATGAAGAATGATGCAGGGGGGTTCGTTCTACGACTTAATGATGAGCGGCCCCGCTCACGTATCATCTTGGCTTCTTCCTATATCGAGGAACTTATTCGGCAGGGCGTTCTCGCATGCCTGAATCGGAACAAGGCAGCTGAAGCTCTCTTTGGCGAGGACGGGCGGATGAACGCGAGCCAAACTCGACAGTTTGCCGAAGCTTTGGGCTTGATCTCATGTGAAGAGGCAAATGCGGTTAAGACGCTGGCCCAAGTTCGGAATCGTTTCTCACATGATTGGAGGGCTGATTTTACAGGATTAGACATCCAGAGGATCTGTGAGAGATTTGGGATCATCAACATACGGCATAGTTCTGAAATGGATAGCCATCAGGTCGCCTTTGCCAAAGCAGACTACATCGGCATTTCATTAGTCGAAGTTCTGGGAAACCGATTTGTATGGGCAAGGGAGTCGAGCCCGTATTCGTCGATGCGTATCAAACACATTCTAGTTGATCCAGAGTCAAATCAAAGAACCGTTGAGTGGAAGTAATCGTAGGAAGTGCTTAGGCTCTGATTGGAACAGGACGCCCCATGACCCCCACCCGCCGCGCCATCGCCTTCTGGATCATCCGCGTCGCCATCGCGGTGATCCTCGTTCTGATCCTGCAAGCGTGGCGTGGGCCTGATCCGGTCCTGTGGTATCTGGCGGCGGGCTATGCGGCGATCTCGGCCTTTACGACCTATGTGATCATAAAGCGTAGAAAATGATCTCCGGCCTCACCGCCCGCATGGTTTCGCTCCGGCGCACATCTTCGGGGGGCGCGACCGTCGATCATTCATCTGACCCTTGGGGTTCACGGCGAGCGTTCGGTTGGTTATCTCCGTTTGCATCTGATCCAAGCGCGACGCGTCTGTAATGCGGACGTACGGCGCGACCAATAGAGCGGGCATACGCCCGAAACTGACCCGGAGGCATCATGGCCCAATACGACGTCATCATCATCGGAAGCGGCCCCGGCGGCTATGTCTGCGCCATCCGCTGCGCGCAGCTGGGTCTGAAGACCGCCGTGGTCGAGGGGCGGGAGACGCTGGGCGGCACCTGCCTGAACGTCGGCTGCATCCCCTCCAAGGCGATGCTCCATGCCACACACTCCCTGCACGAGGCAGAGCACAACTTCGCCAAGATGGGTCTCAAGGGCAAATCGCCCTCCGTCGACTGGAAGCAAATGCTGGCCTACAAGGACGACGTCATCGGCCAGAATACCAAGGGCATCGAGTTTCTTTTCAAGAAGAACAAGGTGGACTGGATCAAGGGTTGGGGCTCAATCCCCGAGGCCGGCAAGGTGAAGGTCGGAGACGACACGCACAACGCCAAGCACATCATCATCGCCTCGGGATCGGATTCGGCCAATGTGCCGGGGGCCGAGGTGGAAATCGACGAGAAGGTCATCGTGACCTCAACCGGCGCGCTGGAGTTGGCATCGATCCCGAAAACCATGGTTGTGGTCGGTGGCGGCGTCATCGGGCTGGAGCTGGGCTCGGTATATGCCCGGCTTGGGACCGACGTGACCGTTATCGAATACCTTGACGCCATCACGCCCGGCCAGGACGCCGAAGTTGCCAAGCAGTTCCAGCGTCTGCTGCAAAAGCAGGGCCTGAAATTCATCACAGGGGCCGGCGTCAGCAAGGTCGAGGCGAAAGGCGGCAAGGCCACCGTCAACTATGCCCTGCGCAAGAACGACAGCCAACATGAGCTGAAGGCCGACACCGTGCTGGTCGCCACCGGTCGCAAGCCGCACACCGAGGGGCTGGGTCTGGACGGACTGGGAATCAAGATGACCAAGCGCGGTCAGATCGCAGTGGACGACGGCTATGCGACAAGCGTGGAGGGCATCTACGCCATCGGCGACGTGATCGAAGGCCCGATGCTGGCCCATAAGGCCGAGGACGAGGGCATGGCCTTGGCCGAGATCCTCGCCGGTCAGGCTGGTCACGTGAATTACGACGTGATCCCCGGTGTGATCTATACCCATCCCGAAGTCGCCTCGGTCGGCATGACAGAAGAGCAACTCAAGGAAGAGGGCCGCGACTACAAGGTCGGCAAGTTCAGTTTTATGGGCAACGGTCGGGCCAAGGCGAACTTCGCCGGCGACGGCTTCGTCAAGATGCTGGCCGACGCCAAGACTGACCGAATCCTCGGTTGTCATGTTATCGGCCCGATGGCGGGGGACCTGATTCACGAGGTCTGTGTCGCGATGGAATTCGGGGCCGCCGCCGAGGATTTGGCCCGCACCTGCCATGCGCATCCGACCTATTCGGAGGCGATGCGCGAAGCCGCGCTGGCCTGCGGAGACGGCGCGATCCATGCATGATCCGTTAACACATTGGGCATGATGCCCTCGTAAAGGTCACAATCCGGCGGCAGGACTTTCCCAGTCCTGCCGCTTTCTCATGGTCAAACAGAAGGAAGCAATCTTCCATCTGACTGGGTTTGTCCTGCCATGAGTAACTATTTAACAGTTTTGGGAGTAGCGGCTGCCGCGGTTTGGCCAGCGCTTGCGCTGGCCACGACGCCGCGTGAAGAGCAGGAAGCACTTCTGGGTCCGCTTACCGAGCCGTTGTGGCAGTTGTTCGAAGGGTTGAACCGGCTGCTGCCTTGGATCGGCGGCTGCCTTGCCGTTATTGCAATTGTCCTTCTTGTTGCGCACCGGCTTCGGCTCCACCGCCGTGCGACGCGGGTCGCGATTTCGGGCCTGCGCAACGGGCCGCGCTTCCGCGTCGTCGATGCGATGTGTCACGCCATCTGGAAAGCCAGCAAGATAGACGAGACCCGGCTTGCCCGCGCTTTGGAAATCGCCCGCAATACGACCGAGATGGATTTCACCAAGGAGCATCTGCGTGAAATCGCGATCCGGGCCGATCGCGTGATCGTTCCGACCAACTTCCTGTGGATGCGCGACGGTCTGACTGCATCGGAACGGATGGTAATCTTCAACGCCAGCGTGTCCGTGCTGCTTGCTGGCGGGCCGCTTTCACGCTCTGACCGGGCGTTCCTGCGAACAGTCGCACGTGGCCTCGGCCTCGGGCACAAAGACCTGCGCGACCTGGCCGCACTGATCACGGCTTAGCCCGCCAGAAGCCGCAATCCTTGCGTGACATCGGCGCGCACGGCCAAACGGAGCCCGGGTTCATCCCCAGCCCTCAACGCCGCCACAATCAGACGATGATTCTTTGGCAACTCGGTCCGGTTCAATCGACCGTAGAGCGCCCGCATCGTCGGCCCCAATTGCAGCCAGACGGTTTCCACCATCGCCAAAATAGCTGGTGCCTGCGCGCGCAAATAGAGCGTGCGGTGGAACTCTAGATTCGTGCGTATATAACCAGAGGCATCATGCTTCGCGATCTGCTCGGCGATCGCGGTGTTGATCGCCTCCATCCGGTCGATCAAGGCCAGATGCGCTCGCGGCAATGCCCGAAGCGCCAACTCCGGCTCCAGAAGGGACCGCAATGCGGCCAGCTCCTCTATCCGGTCATTCGACAGGGCAGGCGTTGTGATCCGACCCGAAGCCGAGAGTGAAAGTGCCCCTTCGGCAACCAACCGTCGCATCGCCTCGCGGACGGGGGTCATGCTGACACCATAATCGCGCCCGACCCCGCGCAGCGTGAGCGACTGCCCCGGCTCCAACTCCCCATGCATGATTCGACTGCGGAGTGACCGGTAGAGCCGTTCATGCGCGGCACCGGTACCGTCGGGAAGAGGGTTGAGCATCATCGCGCAACCATGACCCTACTTGCCGCCGAAATCCACAGCATGCAGCGCCGCCCCATGCTGTTTGAGCCATGCCCTTCGTGGAGCATAACCGGGCATCAGGGTTTCGACCTGCGCCCAGAAACGGCTGGAATGGTCCATGTGGGCAAGATGCGCGACCTCGTGCGCGGCCACGTAGTCCAGCACGTCCCCCGGTGCCATGATCAACCGCCAACTGAACATCAGCTCTCCGCGCGAGGAGCATGACCCCCAGCGGGACCGCGTGTCGCGCAAAGTCAATTTCGTGGGCTGACGTCCCAGCACCTCGGCGTGCCGGTCGACCGCTTCGGCGAGATGCGTGCGCGCCATCGTCTGCAACAAGGCCTTGACCCGCGGGGCCGCCCGCATGTCGTCGGCAACGACAATGGCCTCCCCAATGAATCGCGCGGACCGCCCCGTACCGGGAACCAGAGGGACATCCCGTCCCATCAACGGCAAGACCCCCCCGACCTGAACCCTGCGCGGGGCGGGTGCGGCGGCGACGTGGCGCGCGATCCAGTCGGCCTGCTGGGCAACGAATTGTTCGGCTTCCGCCAAGGGCATCAGCACCGGCAAAGACAGGGAAACACGCCCGTCGGATCGCCCGACCTTGAGCGACATGCGCCGGGCACGCGCCGATCGGCGCAGCACCACCTCGATACCCGGCGCGCCGGGAACGGGAAGGCGATCTGTCATGGTCTCTCCCCCAGTCAACAGCCGTACCATCGTTCAGTGCGATCGAGGGGCTTGCCAGCCCTTGCCCCCTGTGGCATCCGACCCCAATTCCCTACACCCAGGCCACTTTCGGCCGGACGAGATGAAGGAACCGACATGCCCAAGGAAGAATGGGGCGTCAAGCGGGTCTGCCCGACGACCGGCAAGCGCTTTTACGATATGAACCGCTCCCCCGTCGTCAGCCCGTACACGGGCGAAGTCGTGAGCGTCGATACCGGCGGCAAGACTCGCATCCTGGTCGCAGACAAGGACGACGTGGACGCCAAGAAGGACAGCAAGGACGATGATGACCTGCTGCTGGACGACGACGTTGACCTGGACGATGACGACGAGGATGACGACGAGGATGTCCTCGACGACGATGACGACGACGACACCGTATCGCTCGACGAAATCGCCGACGTTGCCAAAGACGACGACGACTGAAGCACGTCGCTGAATTCGGGCGATGCAGGCAATTTTTCCGCTTGCGCCGCCCCATGGCCTGTCCTAAGTCGCAGGCCGGTAGGGGGCCTTAGCTCAGTTGGTAGAGCGCTTGCATGGCATGCAAGAGGTCAGGGGTTCGACTCCCCTAGGCTCCACCACGGACTGAGAATATTTTATTTTATTTCAATGGTTTGGTATAATATCGGCCACCATGTCCTACCGCTTGTCCTATCGCTCGGAATTGGAAGCGGCCTTCGCCGTTGTTAGAAAGCGTTTATTGCACCAGCGTGCCCCATCGGGTGGTCCGGATCAATTTGTAAGTGCATAGTCGGCGTCTGGTCCATTGGAGCGATGGTTTCAATGTCGTCGGGGGAGAGTTTGATCTGCATCGCTGTGCGCCTCGGTCATCGTTTCTGATGAGCCGAAACTGCCGGATGCAGCTGGTTGGAATGCGCCCACTGAAGCGGTCCACCTTTTGGGATAGAATTATCCCGTTTTCAGGAGGACGACGAGATGGCTGGCTGTCTGACGTCAGCGCCAATGGGACAGTTTAGGTCGATTTGATAAGGGAGGGTTTCTGGCTCATCGTAACCACCGAGGAGTGGAGATGAGACAGAAACCCGGAACCAAGCAGAGCCACGGCGAGAAGGTCGTCAAAGACATTCGCCGCGCGACGCGAAAGCAGTATTCGGCGGAGGAGAAGATCAGGATCGTTCTGGACGGGGCCTGAAGGGCGAGGACAGCATCGCCGAGCTGTGCCGCCGCGAGGGCATCGCCAGAGCCTGTATTACAGTTGGTCCAGGGAATTCCTCGAAGCTGGAAAGAAGTGCCTGGCGGGCGACACAGCGCGCGCTGCGACTTCGGGCGAGGTCAAGGATCTACGCGGCTTTGTTGCACAAAACTCCTGCTGACCGGACTTCCCCTTTCCCTGGACACATTTATCGCACGGTTTTCGTGACGGGTAGGCCGAGCGCGGTATAGCCGTTCATGATGGCGATACGGACTTGGACCTCGGCGATCTGTCGGTCGAAGTCGCGTG
>NZ_FNPX01000018.1 GCF_900107415.1 Jannaschia faecimaris | reverse complement strand
GATACCTCAATATTCATCCCCGTAAACCGTCCAGACCGTCTCCAGTCCGTCAGACCCGCGGGCCACCGTAGCGCATCAGCGCCGCCGGTGAGAGGCCTTCTACGGTCACCCCTACACCTCCGCAAGCAGTTTTTCAAAAGAAACCGCACTTTTTATGGGATATTCAAGAAAACCGCTTATAAACAATTGCTTGATCAGTCCTGCCGATAGACAACACCCTGATACCAACCACGCAGCATGCCTCGGCGTGATCAGTTTTCAGGCATTATAATAACATAGGCAGGGCTTCTTAAGTAGCCTTTATTGCGGCCTCGGCAGGCAGATGGGCAAAGCCCGCCTTCATGCGCCCCTTTGGGTGAATCGCCCGCAGGCCTCAGACCGTCACGTCCGCGTCGTAAAGCCAGCGGTACCCCAGCAGAGGCAATCCCGGCGCAAAACGGTCCAGTACGCGCAATGCGAGATGACCAACTCTACGCTTCGCGCCTGACAGGTGGTAATTCCGCGCGTTTGCGCCTGCGGCTGCCAGCGCGCGCGTCACCCGTGGGCGGCGCAACTTATCCCAGCGCTCGGGGTCGTCGAGCCTCTGCGCCAGCGTCCACGCACCTTCGAGCGCGAGGTTCGCCCCCTGCGCCAGAAATGGCAGCGTCGGGTGCGCGGCATCACCGATCAAGGTACATCGGCCTCGCGTCCAGTTCGGCGTCACGCCATGATCCATCAATCCCCAGAGGTGCACCTCTTCCACTCGTGCCAACAGATCGCGAACCGGCGCTGCGTATCCTGCAAAGGCCTGGCGCAGGTTTTCCGGATCATCGGTTTGCGACCAACTGGCGACCGTCCACTCGGATCGCTCCTCCACCGCCACGATGTTCAGGGACCGGCCATCCCTGAGTGGGTAACACACAAGATGCCGGCCCGGCCCCATGTGAACCTGTGCTTCCCTTGGCCAGTTGTCGACCGGCACGACCGCGCGCCAGGCGACTTGCCCCGTGAAGGTCGGTTTGTGATCCGGTGCAACAAACGCGCGGGTAACCCCATGCGCCCCGTCAGCCCCGATCAGGCGGGTCACCAAACGTGTCTCGCCCCCCTTAGTGATAAGGGTACCCCCCTCGCCCGCCACGGACATAATCTTGTTGTTGAGATGGACGGGAATATCCAATGCAGTCGCCCGCGCAGCGAGTGCCGCAATCAGGTCGGCGCGATGAACCATGCGAAATCCCGAACCGACCGGCATGCCGATCACGGATCGTCCCGTCGGTCCGTCGATCAGGTGGACGGCACTGCTGTTCAAGAAGCGGGGTCTGACCCCGAGCGCATCCAGAACGCGTCCCCCATTCGGAGCAATCTGAATACCAGCACCGACTTCGGTCAGTGCGGGGGCCTGTTCGATCAACTCGACCGAAAGGCCCCTGAGGCGGCAGGCAATGGCGCACGCCAGACCGCCGATCCCCGCGCCCAAAACCGTAACGTCGTGGGTGCGGGTCGTCATGTCAGTCGTCGCGATGAACCTTCTCGCGGCGCTCATGCTTTTCCTGGGCCTCGACAGTCATGGTCGCAATAGGACGGGCATCCAGACGCTTGAGAGAAATTGGCTCGCCAGTTTTCTCGCAATACCCGTATTCACCTTCATCGATGCGCCGCAGTGCAGCGTCAATCTTGGAGATCAGCTTGCGCTGCCGGTCACGCGTCCGCAGTTCCAGCGCGCGGTCCGTCTCCTCGGAGGCGCGATCGGCGACATCGGGGATGCTGCGCGCCGCGTCCTGAAGGCCTTCCAGGGTCCGTTCGGTCTCTTCGAGCAGATCGGCCTTCCAGCCGTTCAACTTGCGGCGAAAATACTCAGTCTGCCGCTCGTTCATGAACGGCTCGTCCTCGGCCGGGGTATAATCAGTTGGGAGAAAGGTTTCGGCTTTCATGATGGTCGCTCCTTCACACCGGTCCGTTGCAGGTTCGCCCAACCGCGGTGAACCGAACCGGTCCTGTACTGCCGCGCTTACAACAGCACTGCGAGCTTGTCACGTCCTTGTCGTGCGTCAGTTGCGCACCTGTAAACGACTGCTAGGGTGCGCAACGAATTCACCGCGGCAAGGACACGATAATGCACTTCAAGGGCACTAAGGACTACGTGGCGACCGACGACCTGACCGTGGCGGTCAACGCGGCGATCACGCTGCAGCGCCCACTCCTCGTCAAGGGCGAACCGGGGACCGGCAAGACGGAGTTGGCGCGCCAGGTCGCCGCCGCACTCGGAGTGCCGATGCTTGAATGGTCCATTAAGTCCACCACCCGCGCACAGCAGGGATTATACGAATACGATGCCGTTTCGCGATTACGCGACAGCCAGTTGGGTGACGAGCGGGTGCACGACATCAGCAACTATATCCGCAAGGGAAAGCTCTGGCAGGCATTCGAGACGTACGAACGTGTCGTCCTGCTGATCGATGAGATCGACAAGGCCGATATCGAGTTCCCGAATGACCTGTTACAAGAACTCGATAAGATGGAGTTCCATGTCTACGAGACCGGAGAAACGATCCGCGCGCGGCACCGGCCCATCGTCATCATCACGTCCAACAATGAAAAGGAATTGCCAGACGCCTTCCTGCGCCGCTGCTTCTTCCACTACATCCGTTTTCCCGACGCCGAGACCCTGGCCAAGATCGTCGAGGTGCACCACCCCGGCATTAAGTCGGCACTGCTAACGACCGCGTTGACCCAGTTCTTTGCCCTGCGCGAGCAGCAAGGCCTCAAGAAGAAACCCTCCACCTCCGAAATGCTGGACTGGCTCAAGCTGCTGTTGGCGGAAGACCTCGGTGCCGAAGATCTCAAACAGGACGCGGGATCGTCCCTGCCGCGGCTTCATGGTGCCCTTCTCAAGAACGAGCAGGATGTACACCTCTTTGAATGACTCGCATTCATGGCGCGGGGCGGGCGCTGACATCGCGCATATCCTTTACGGAATTTCTGTCGGCCCACGGTCTAGTCCGCACGGCTCATGCCAAACTGTAAAATTCCGCAGCATCTTTTAAGTATACGCCCAATCCCCGCCACATTGTCCGCCTAGTCTCGCGACAAAGCACGAAGATGCGAGCGGGTTTATATGGGCACGGAAACAATCAGGCTTGCGCCTGTCACCGCGAATGATCGCGCCATTTGGCGGGAAATGTGGTCCGCCTATCTCGACTTCTATAAAACCGACCTGCCTGCCTCGGCCTTTGATGCCGCATTCGGGCAGCTTCTCTCGAATGATCCGGCAACGTTCAACGGTCTTCTGGCATGGAGCGACCGGCGCGCCGTTGGCCTCGTTCATTGGGTACATCATCCGCACATGTGGCGGCCCGAGGGCACCGTCTGTCTGCAGGACCTGTTTACCGCACCCGACGCGCGCGGTCAGGGCGTGGCCCGCAGACTCATAAGCGCCGTCTATGCCGATGCCGACGCGCGGGGCGCGCCGCGCGTTTACTGGATGACGAACGAGACGAACTACCAGGGTCGCATCCTTTACGACCGGATCGGTCGCCTGACACCTTTCATCAAATACGAGCGTGCCGTCTAATGCTCAGACCGCTCGCTACCCTTGCCGTGATGCTGCTGGCGTCCTGCGCGCCCTCCGGCACGGCCACTCCTCAGGCAACCCGCGCGACCGTGGCGATCATGACGGATGCGTTGCCCCCCCTGCGCCGGTTCACCGGCGTACCCGCAATGCGCCTGCCCGTGCAGCCGAATGCCCAATTGGCTCGCGACTTCATGGCACTGACGTTTCAGCTGGAGACCGGACGCCAGATAGACACTTTCACCCGGTTCGAAGGGCCGATCACCGTCACCGTCGAAACCGCAGACGGCGCGTCCCTGCCGCCCACGCTGCTACCGGACCTGACCGACCTTTTGGCTCGACTGCAAACAGAGGCGAAGATCGATATCCGCCCGGCAGAAGCGGGCAAGATGGGCTCCATCACCATATCCGCCCTTCCCCGCGCGACATTGCAACGCTTCGTTCCGGGGGCGGCCTGCTTTGTCGTGCCGCGCGTGGCCGGCTGGAACGACTATCTCGCCAACCGTTTCGGCCCCGGCACCGACTGGACCACGCTCAAGACGCGCACCCGCGCCAGCGTCTTCCTCCCCGCCGACGTCAGTCCGCAGGAGATCCGCGACTGCCTGCACGAAGAAGTGGCCCAGGCGCTCGGCCCCCTGAACGACCTGTATCGGCTGCCTCATTCCGTCTTCAACGACGACAACATGCACGTCGTGCTGACGCAGTTCGACATGATGGTCCTGCGCGCAACCTATGACGAGGATCTGATATCGGGCATGACACAGGCACAGGTGGCCGAACGGCTGCCCGCGATTCTGGCTCGGGTGAACCCGCGCGGTCGCATTGCGGATGCTGGTGCCATAGACGAGGGCAACCCCGCATGGTCCAAGTCGCTTCAGGGTGCCCTTCAGCCTACAGGCTCGGACCGGGCCCGACTGAACCATGCCAAGAACGCCGTGAGCCTTGCTCAGGCGCAGGGCTGGCAGGACGAACGTCTCGCCTTTTCGCATCTCGCCCTCGGCCGCGCTGCGCTCTCGTCAGACATTGACGTAGCCATCGCTGCCTTCCTCGAGGCGCAGGCCATTTACCAACAAACCATTGGGGACAGCGTGCAAACAGCGCAGATCGCGTTGCAGCTCGCCGCCTTTGCCCTGTCGTCCGGGCAGCCCCAGGCAACCCTCGACATTCTGGACCGTGCGATTCCGGCTGCGGACGACGCGCAGAACGCCTCTCTCCTTGCCACATTGCTGTTATTGCGGGCCGAAGCAGCAGCGCTTCAAGGGGCTTCATCCGAAGCTGCACGCATACGCCGCGAGGGTCTGGCCTGGGGCCGCTACGCCTGGGGTGACCAAGCGCTCGGCATTCGCGCGGGCGAGGTTGCGAGCCTGCGTCCGGGCGCGTAGAGCAGGGCTATGTTACCCATTCTCACCGCCATCGCCGGGTCCGCTTTGGGCACCTTCATCGCCGTCCGCCGCAAGGGCAACGGCTTCGACATTGCGCAATATGCCGCTGTCTTTACCGTCATCGGCTTCATCATCGGCATCTTCGGCATCATCATACTGACGCGCCTCTGATGTTCCTTCGCTTCTTCGAAACCCTGCGCGCCGCCGGCGTCCCGGTCTCGATGCGCGAACATCTGGCCTTTCTCGACGGCCTGACGGCCGGTCTCGTGACCTATGATGTCGAGGGCTTCTACTACCTGGCCCGAGCCTCTCTGGTGAAGGACGAGCGGCATATCGACCGCTTCGACCGAGCCTTCGCAACCACGTTCGAGGGGCTTGAGAACATCTCTGCCGCCGACATCCTGAACGCAATCGATCTTCCTGCCGACTGGCTGGAAAAGCAGGCTGAAAAGCACCTGACGCCCGAGGAACGCGCCGAGATCGAGGCGCTTGGCGGCTTTGACAAACTGATGGAAACCCTCAAGGAGCGCCTCAAGGAGCAGCAGGGCCGCCACCAAGGCGGATCCAAGTGGATTGGTACGGCCGGGACCAGTCCATTCGGGGCCCATGGCTACAATCCCGAAGGCGTGCGTATCGGACAGGACGAGAGCCGCCATCAGCGCGCGGTAAAGGTCTGGGACAAGCGCGAATTCCGCAACCTTGACGACAGCGTCGAACTGGGAACGCGCAACATAAAGGTGGCGTTGAAGCGCCTCCGCGCTTGGGCCCGTGATGGGGCCCATGACGAACTCGACCTCGACGGCACGATCCGCTCCACCGCCAAGGCCGGCTACCTCGACGTGAAGACCCGACCCGAGCGGCGCAACGCGGTGAAGGTCCTGCTATTCCTCGATGTCGGGGGCTCGATGGACCCGCACATCAAGGTGGTCGAAGAACTCTTCTCCGCCGCCCGGTCTGAATTCCGCACGCTGGAGCACTTCTACTTTCACAACTGCCTTTACGAAGGCGTCTGGAAGGACAATCGCCGCCGCTGGAACGCCGTCACACCGACGCGGGAAGTGTTCAACACGTACGGCCCCGACTATCGCTGCATCTTCGTGGGCGACGCCTCCATGTCCCCCTACGAGATCGCCTACGCTGGCGGTGCCAATGAACATTGGAACGAGGAGCCGGGTCAGATCTGGTTGGACCGCGCGCGTGAAAAGTGGTCCTCCAACCTCTGGATCAACCCCCTGCCCCGCCAGCACTGGGACCACACGCATTCCGTCCGCATGATCCGCGAGATTTTCGAGAACCGCATGGTCCCGATGACGCTGGAAGGCCTCAGCAGCGGAATGCGCCTGCTGACGCGCTGATCCCTGCGGCGCATGGGCACAGAATGTCCCATGGACGCGCGGCCCTGACATCCCCATATCCATTCCATGATCAAAGCCCCTGCCCTCCTGATGGCCGTGCTCTACGGCCTCGTCATGTGGCTCTTCTCCGCGTGGCGGCTGAAGCGTCAGATGGATGCAACGTCCACTCCACTGAATCATCCCGCGCTCGAATCGGAACTGAACCGACTGGCCGCCGTGCTGGAAGTGGAGCGGATCCGGGTGAATGTGCACGAAGTTGCCCCCGTGAACGGCCTCGCCGCGCCGGATGGCCGTATCTTTCTGACGCGCGGATTCCTGAACAAGTACGATACCGGGGAGGTTACCGCCCCCGAACTCGCAAGCGTTGTCGCGCACGAGCTTGGCCACGTGGCGCTTGGTCATTCTCGCCGTCGTCTGATCGACTTTTCAGGCCAGAACGCGATGCGCGTGGTGCTATCGGGTATTCTGGGACGCTATCTCCCGGGCGTCGGGCCGTGGATCGTGAACATGCTGACGACGCTTGTGGCGGCCCGGCTGTCGCGCCGCGACGAATACGAGGCCGATGCCTACGCCAGCGCCCTTCTGGTCAAGGCCGGTATCGGGACCGCACCCCAGAAGGCGCTCTTCACCAAGCTGGGGAAACTGACCGGCATGGGCGGCAACGGCGTTCCCGCCTGGATGATGAGCCACCCGAAAGTCGAAGACCGGATTGCCGCGATCGAAGCGAACGAGGCGAAATGGGGCACCCTTCCGCCCCAGACCTGACGCCCGGCTTTACCCCGCCCCGCCCATCGGGCAGACCGGCTGCATGACACCGGATATCCTCTGTATCGGCTCGGTCCTCTGGGACATCATCGGCCGCTCCAACGCGCACATGCAAAAGGGCTCGGACGTGCCGGGCCGGATCACCCGCATTCCGGGGGGGGTGGCGCTCAACATCGCGATGGCCGCCAAGGCCTACGGCATGACCCCCGCGCTCCTGTCAGTCGTGGGCCGAGACGCGGAAGGGGATGAGCTGGTCGCTGCACTTGACCGACTGGGGTTGGTAACGGACACGCTTTATCGCTCCGAAGACCTGCCGACCGACGTCTACATGGCCATCGAGGGCGGCAACGGTCTGATCGCCGCGATTGCCGACGCCCATTCGCTCGAGGCGGCGGGCGACAAGGTACTTCGGCCGTTGCACGGCTTGGGTTTCACAGGCCCGATCGTCGTCGACGGCAACCTGACACAGGACCTTTTGGCAGGCATCGCGGTCGACCCCCGGTTTACCGGGACCGATCTGAGGATCGCGCCAGCATCGCCAGGCAAGGCGGAACGGCTGCTTCCCTTCCTGGTCCACGATTCGGCCACGCTCTATGTAAACCTCGAAGAAGCGAACCTGTTGCTGCACGCGCCTCAGCCCGACACCATGACAGCCGCCGAAGCCCTACGCGCCCACGGCCTCTACCGTGCCTTGGTGACCGATGGTCCTAACCCAGCAGCTTGCGCCCATCCCGGCGGCACAGTAAAGATCCAGCCGCGCAACGTGATGGTCACGCGTGTCACCGGTGCGGGCGATACGTTCATGGCCGCGCATATCGCCGCCGAAGCATCGGGGGCCGATCCGGACGCCGCTCTGAAACGGGCATTGGAAGCAGCCGCGACCTACGTCTCAGGCGATACATACTGACGCGGGCGCGCCGCGCTGTTGATGTCCTGCGCAGTTGCTTGGGTCCAAGACTGACACAACCCGGAATTTATGCAGTGGCCCTACCACCCGGAACCGCCCATGCCACAAGGCCGGGGTTCGGTCGTGCGCTTGGCCCCCAATTCGTTCGCATCGCGGACTTTCACTGCACAAATTGAAGGCACCGGGGCCACGCCTGGGCATGCCCCAATTCATTTTGAGGGATGCGCAGCCCTATACATGATGCACCCCAGGCTGGCGCGTCCGCTGAAACCAGTTGTTCGGCCAGCCCATCATAGAAGGCCGCCGCTTGTCCCCGCGCGGCCCGGTGTTTATGTCGATTGGTGAATTAACGAAACGGAACCAATGCATCTTGGCGACGAACATCCGCCGCGCGCGTCGCGGCCAGGCATAATCACGAGGCTCAGGAACAACTTCCTGACCGGCCTGATCGTGATTGCCCCGATCGGCCTGACGTTCTGGCTCATCTGGTCGGTCATTGGCTGGTTCGATGGCTGGGTCCTGCCGTTCATCCCAGTAGCCTATCGTCCCGACATCTGGCTGTTGCAGCGCTTCGGCCTCGACCTCGACATTCGTGGCATCGGCGTGGGCATATTCCTGCTGTTCACGCTGCTTGTCGGGATGATCGCGAAAGGCCTGATCGGGCGATCGATTCTACGGTATGCCGAGAACCTGGTGCAGACGATGCCGGTGGTTCGGTCCGTATATTCGGGCCTCAAGCAGATCGCCGAGACGATTCTGGCGCAGGATCAGAACAGCTTCGAAAAGGCCTGCCTGATCGAATACCCGCGCCGGGGGATTTGGGCTATCGGCTTCGTTTCGACCACGGCCAAGGGCGAGATCGCGTCGCGCGCATCGGAGCCCATGGTATCGGTGTTTCTACCCACAACCCCGAACCCCACCTCGGGGTTTCTCCTCTTCGTGCCAGCAGAGGATCTGGTCGAACTGGACATGACGGTCGAAGATGCCGCGAAGCTGGTGATATCGGCCGGGCTCGTCTATCCGGGCGGGCGGGATGCAACCGACATGCCCCCGGGGACGACGGCAGTCAAATGAACGAACGTTCCTGACGTTTCACCGGACGCTTTCGTCCGGACTCAATGCCGCTGCTCAGGCCTCGGAGGGACGGCGGTATTCTCCGTCGTGTACGTGTTCAAGGTGGCTTTGAACATGATCAGGCAGGGTTTCCGGCTTCACCAGAACCTTTCCGTCATGGGCCGACGCGATTTGGTCGGGCCCGATCATGATGTCGCCGTAGCCTTCAATGTAGACGGTCAGCTTTCCCGGTGTCACCTCTCGGACGGCACCGACGCCGACGGCACCGTCGGCCATGAAAATCTCGTCGTCTATCTTGATGGTGGACAGGGGCATGGCATCCTCCAAGTTGCATGACACAAACAGAATGGATCGAAATTTGCGTTCATCCAAGCCCCCGATACGGATGACGCCCCAAGTGCCGGCACCGATCGCGCTTCAGTCCAGTGCCGCAACACAGGCGATAAAGTCCTCGCCACGTCTTTCGAAGTTGTCATATTGGTCGAAACTGGCCGCCGCAGGGGCCAGCAGGACGACATCACCCGGCTGCGCTTCGGCTGCGGCCCGCGACACCGCGGTGGCCATGTCGGTGCATATCTCGATCTCGACACCGCTCCCCAGGTCCAGCGCGAAAGCATCTGCCTCCCGGCCGATGACATAGGCCTTGGCAACATTTTCAAAATGCGGTTGCAGCGCGTGGAGGCCGCCGTCCTTTTCCAACCCGCCACAGATCCAGCGGATTTTCCTGAACGCCTGCAACGCCTGCGATGCCGCATCGACGTTCGTTGCCTTGCTGTCGTTGACAAAGATGACGCCGCCCCGCTCCGCGATCCGCTGGCTTCGGTGTGGCAGCCCCGGATAGCTGCGCAGTGCCGCCTCGATCTCGCGCGGGCCGAGACCCAGAGCGCGCGCCGCCGCCCAGGCCGCGCAAGCGTTCTGGTGGTTGTGCCGACCCGGAAGGCCCGGAATATCGCGCAGATCAACGCTGGCGACCTGCCGGCCCTTGCGATGCTCGGCCAGCCAGCCCTTCTTCGCGGTCACCTGCCATCCGGGGCCGGTCAGTTTACCGATCGAGACCCGAATGACTCGGTCGTCGACCGGAGCTTCCTGCAACTGGTTGGCCAAGAACCGCCCCTCGTCCTCATCCACGCCGATCACGGCACGATCCGGCCCACCTTCGGCGAACAGACGACGCTTGGCGGCGAAATATCCGCCCAGGCCGGCGTGACGATCCAGATGATCAGGCGACAGGTTGGTGAACACACAGATGTCAGGCGTCAGGCTGCGGGCCAGTTCGGTCTGGTAGCTGCTGAGTTCCAGCACGACCACGTCGTCCTCTCCCGGCATGTCTATGTCCAGCACGCCTCGTCCGATGTTGCCCGCCAAGTGCGCTGTTTTTCCTGCCGCTGTCAGGATGTGGTGCAGCAGAGCCGACGTCGTGGATTTACCGTTCGAGCCGGTGATGCAGACGGTGCGCGGCGCGTCATATCCCAGCGACCGAAAGAAAAGACCGATATCGTTGTCCACCGCCACACCCGCATCCCAGGCGGCCCGGATCGCGGGGTGCGGTGCGGGATACAAGTGTGGAATGCCCGGCGAGACGATCATTGTGATAACCCCCTCCAGCGCGCCCGATCTGGTCAGATCGCGCACCTCGAACCCCTCGGCCTCTGCGGCGTCGCGTCCCTTGGCTCCATCATCCCAGGCCAAAACCGTCGCGCCCCCTTCCCGTAATGCGCGCGCGGCTGTCATGCCCGATCGGCCAAGACCCAGAACTGCAACGGTCTCCCCCTTGAAACCATGGACAGGAATCATTGGGGCACCTCGCACCGGTCTATGAAGAACTGCGTGAGTTTCTGGCGCAGTGTTTGCTCCTGCCCGTTAGGAATATCGAACTTGACCAGTTTGCCGCAGACAAGCGGGTCCGCTTCGATCCGCGCCTGTGCATCGGACCAGCCATCGTAGACCGGAACGGCGAGAAAAACGCCGCCCAGAACGACCGCCGTGGCCCCCCAACGCGCCGCCCGCACGTTCAACGAAACCGGGGGCCCACCCCGCGCGATAAGCGGATTGCGAAACCGCATCGGCTAGCGCACCTTCAGCGTGGCAAGGCCGATCAGCGCAAGGATCAGCGCGATGATCCAGAAGCGGATGACAACCTGCGGCTCGGCCCACCCTTTCTTTTCAAAGTGGTGATGGATCGGTGCCATCAGGAAGACGCGCTTGCCGGTCGACTTGAAATACAGAACCTGAATGATCACCGACATGGCCTCCACCACGAACAGTCCCCCGATGATGGCCCAGACCAGCTCGTGCTTGGTAACGACGGCGATCGTCCCCAGTGCGCCGCCCAGCGCCAGTGACCCGGTATCGCCCATGAAGACCGCCGCGGGCGGCGCGTTGTACCAAAGAAAGCCCAGGCCGCCCCCGATCAGGCCGGCGGCGAAAATCAACAACTCCCCGGTTCCCGGCACGTAATGAACATCAAGGTAGTCGGTGAAATCGACGCGTCCCACGGCGTATGCGATAACGCCCAGCGTGCCCGCGGCAATCATCACCGGCATGATCGCCAGCCCATCCAGACCATCGGTCAGGTTCACCGCATTGGCTGAGCCGACGATCACGATCATCACGAAGGGTAGATAGAAATAGCCAAGGTTCAGCAGCACGTCCTTGAAGAAGGGCATTGCCAGTTGGCCCTGCAATTCAGCCGGATGTGCCCAGATGGCCACGGCACCGGCGATTGCCGCAATGATGAACCCCAAAAGCAGGCGAACGCGCCCAGGTACACCCTTGGTATTGCCCGCGCTGACCTTGGCGTAATCGTCGACGAAACCGATGGCCCCGAAGCTGATGGTGACGCCCAGCACCAGCCAGACATAGGGGTTATCCAGCCGCCCGAACAACAACGTCGCAACCGTGACCGCCCCAAGGATCAGCACGCCACCCATGGTCGGCGTGCCCGCCTTGGCAAAATGCGTCGCCGGTCCATCCTCGCGGATTGGCTGCCCCCTGCCCTGTCGGCGGCGCAGCAGGTTGATGAGCGGGGGTCCGAAGATGAAACCGAAAATCAGCGCGGTGAAGAACGCCCCGCCCGCTCGCACTGTGATGTAGTTGAACAGGTTGAAGACACCGCCGCCGTCAGAAAATGTGGTGAGCCAGTAAAGCATGCTTTTCCTATGTTTTCTCGGGCCGGGCACCGTTGGGTGCCTCGCCAAGGGCACGAAGGCCCTCGACTAGCGTGGTCATTTGCATCGAAAGTGATCCTTTCACCAGCACCGCATCGCCCGGTCGCGCAATATCGCGCAAAGCCAGGACGAAATTGGCGCTGTCGGGCGCATGAGTCCCCCGATGATCGGCGGGCAGAACGTCGTGCAGGTGGCGCATCAGCGGGCCAACGGTATGAACGATGTCGATCGCCGCCATTGCAGGGTGGTCGGCCAAACCTGCATGCAGGTCGGGGCCGGTCGGGCCCAATTCCTTCATGTCACCCAAAATCGCGATGCGCCGCGCACGCGACGGAACCTCGGTAGCGGCCAGCAGATCCAGCGCTGCGCCGACAGACGCAGGATTGGCATTGTAGGCATCGTCGATCAGGTCGACGGCCGGTTGATCGGGGTGCAGCGTGACGGCGTGCCGCTTGCCGCGCCCTTCGGGCGGGGTCCAGCCGGCCAAGCTCACGGCGGCACGCGCCACGTCGCCTCCCGCGGCATGAATGGCAGCAAGAACGGCAAGCGCGTTGAGCGCAAAATGCGCCCCCGGCGCGCCGACGCGATACAGCACTTCGCCCAGCGGCGTCTCGGCCGCGCAGGTGGTGCTGTCGGATCCTGTCTTGATCTCCGTCAGACGCCAGTCCACTCCGGTACTGCGTCCGAATGAGGTGGTGCCGCGTTCGGCCAGAATGTCCGAATCCTCCAGATCAGCATTCCAGATCGCGGTGCCCCCGGCGACCAGGCCGGTAAAGATCGATGCCTTTTCCCGAGCGATGCCCTGCAGCCCGTCATTGAAAGCCTCAAGATGTACGGGGGCCACGTTCATCACCGCGGCCACATGCGGTTGCGCCTGCGCGGACAAGGGCGCGATTTCGCCCGGATGGTTCATCCCGATCTCGACCACCGCGAAATCGGCTTCAGCCGGAATTGCGGCCAAGGTCAGAGGCACACCCCAATGGTTGTTATAGCTCTTGATCGCGGCATGGGTTCTGCCCTGCGCCGACAGACAGTGGCGCAGCATCTCCTTGGTCGATGTCTTGCCAACGCTGCCCGTGACCGCGATCACCTTGGCCCGCGTCCGCATCCGGCCCGCGCGTCCCAACGCCTCCAACGCGCGCTGGACGTCCTCCACCAACAGCAGCGGCGCGTTCTCGCAGCCCTCGGGCACGCGGCTGACCAAAGCCGCGCCAGCCCCGGCATCCAGCGCCATACGCACGAAGTCATGGCCGTCGCGCGCGGCTTTCAACGCCACGAACATCTGCCCCGGCTCCAAGGCCCGGCTGTCGATGCCAAAGCCGGTGACCGACCAGTCGCCCATCGCCTGCCCACCGGTTGCCTTGGCCGCGTCAGCCGCAGTCCAGAGCGTCATGCTTCCCGTCCTTCCAACGCCGCAACCGACAGCGAAGCCTGCTCCACATCGTCGAACGGCAGAACCATGTCGCCCACGGTCTGTCCGCTCTCGTGGCCCTTGCCCATGATCAAGAGCGCATCGCCCGGTTCAAGCATGGCCGCCCCTTGCAGGATCGCTTCGGCCCGGTCGCCCACCTCGATGGCCTCAGGCACCCCCTGCATCACTGCGGCGCGAATTGCGGCCGGGTCTTCGGAGCGGGGATTGTCGTCCGTCACGATCACCACATCGGCATGTGCATGAGCCGCAGCGCCCATCAGCGGTCGCTTGGTCGTATCCCGATCGCCACCCGCGCCGACGATGGCCACGATCCTGCCCATGACATGTGGCCGCAGCGCCTGCAGCGCGGTCGAAATGGCATCCGGCGTATGCGCATAATCGACAAATACCGCGCCCCCACCTTCCCGCGTTGCCGCCAGTTCCATTCGGCCCCGCACGCCCACAAGTTTTGCCATTGCGGCAAACGTGTCCTCCGGGTCTTCCCCAGCTCCGATCACCAACCCGGCGGCCAGCAGCGCGTTGGCCGCCTGAAATCCGCCGATGAGGTCGAGGCGAACCGAAAACGCGCGCCCCTGCCAGTGGAGCAGGACTTCCTGCCCAGTCGCGTCGAAGCGCTGACCGGTCAGGCGAATGCGCGCGGCTTCGTTGCGGCCCACGCCGATGACTTCCTGCCCCCGGCCTTCGCAGCCGGCGGCCAGATCGGGGCCGGCGGGGTCGTCCAGATTGATGACCGCGACACCGTCGCCCGGCAAAAGCCTGTCGAAGAGCCCCGCCTTGGCGGCCAGGTAGGCCTCCATCGTACCGTGGTAGTCCAGGTGATCCTGCGTCAAATTCGTGAAGCCCGCCGCGGCCAGGCGCACGGCTTCCAGACGGCGCTGGTCCAACCCGTGGGAGGAAGCCTCCATTGCTGCATGGGTCACACCCGCCGCTGCCATATCGGCCAACAGGCGATGAAGGGTTATCGGCTCGGGCGTGGTGTGGGATGACGGCGCGTGGAATGCACCCTCCACGCCCGTGGTTCCAATATTGGCACCAAGCAGGCCCATCGCCTCCCAGATTTGGCGGGTAAAGCTGGCGACGCTGGTCTTGCCGTTGGTGCCCGTAACCGCGACCATCACGCCGGGCTGTGCGCCGGCCATCAGTGCCGCGGCAAAGGCCAAGGCCGCGCGAGGGTCCTCGACCGCAATCGCGACTGCCCCCTCGGGCAGGATTGCGGCTCCGACCGGATCGGTCAACACCGCCACCGCCCCCCGATCCAATGCATCAGCGGCATAGCGTGCACCATGGGTCGCCACGCCCGGCAAGGCCACGAACAGATCACCGGGCCTCACCGTGCGATTGTCGACCGATAGGCCGCCGATCACCACGTCGGCTGGCCCCGTCAGCCCCAGTTCAGAAAGTGTCTTTCCCATCCACGGTCCCCCGACCCCGATGACCTACCGCGCGCCACCGTTGGCGTCCATCTTAACCGGCTACCGGCTTGCATTGGCCTGTGTCAGATATGCACCGAAGGCGTCGACATCAGGATCAAAATCGGGCCGCAGACCCAGAAGGGGCGCAACCCGCCGCACCACCTCGGAGGCGACGGGCACTGCCGTCCAACCAGCTGTCCGGCGGTCCTCCCCGGCGGCAAAGATCTCCGGTTCGTCCAGGGTGACGACGATCACGTACTTCGGATCCTGCGCGGGGAAGATGCCCGCGAACGTGGTGATCGTCTTGTCGTCGTAATATCCACCCGTCGGGCTGGGCTTGTCGGCGGTGCCGGTCTTGCCGCCCACCTGATATCCCTCGACCTCCATCAATGACGCCGTTCCACGGGTCACCACCTGGCGCAGCATATGGCGCGCCTCGGCCGAAACACGGGGGCTTACGATGCGGGGGCCGGGTTCGATCTTGCCATCCTGCGCCAGCAACGTGGGCGTGACCCGCGTGCCACCGTTCAGAATCGAGGCATAAGCCGTCGCCAGGTGCAGCGGCGAGGCGGACAGACCGTGACCATAGCTGATCGTCATGGTCGATATGTCGGGCCAACGCTCCGGTACAATGGGTCGCGCGCCCGGAGCTTCAGTCAGTTCCACTGCAGTTGCGTCGAAGAGGCCCAGCGAGCGAAGGAATTCCTGTTGCCGTTTCGACCCGACGGCCAACGCCATGCGCGCGGTGCCGATGTTCGAGGATTCCACAATCACGTCGGTCACCGACAACTCGGGGCCGTAGTCATGGAAGTCGCGGATGCGGTAGCGCCCCTGCCGCAGGGGACCGGACGTGTCGATCATGGTGCCCGCATTTGTCAGGCCCAGTTCCAGCGACTGCGCCACTGTAAATATCTTGAAGGTCGAACCCAGTTCATAGACACCTTGCACCGTGCGATTGAACAAAGGGTCGTCGCCACGGTCGCCAGCGGTCAAGACAGCAGGTCGGTCGTTCGGGTCGAAGTCGGGCATCGAGGCCATCGACACGATCTCGCCAGTGTGGACATCCATCAAGATTGCGGCGGCACCCTTGGCGTTCATCAGCTTCATGCCGGAATAGAGCACACGCTCCAATGCGGTTTGCACCGACAGGTCGACGGAAAGGCGCAGCGGCGCGCCTTCGCGGGCCGGATCGCTCAGGTAGTCGTCAAAGACGGCCTCGACCCCCGCAATTCCCTTTATCTCGGCAGCACGAACGTCCTGTGCACCGTACCGGGCACCGCCCAGCACGTGACTGGCAAGGGGGCCGTTGGGATAGACGCGCATCTCTCGTTGGCCGAACAACAGGCCCGGCTCCCCCAGATCGTGCACGGCCTGCTGTTGCTCGGGCGAGATATTTCCTTTTAGCCAGTAAAACTTGGAGCCTGAAGTGAACCGCCGGGCCCAGGTCTCGACTTTCATGTCGGGGAAGATGCTGGCCAGCCCTTCCGCCGCCGCCAGCGGGTCAACCATCAGATGCGGCTGCGCGTAAAGCGCCACCGCCGTCACGTTGGTTGCAAGCACGCGACCCTCACGGTCGGTGATGTCTGCACGGGCCGAGACGATTCCCGCCCCAGCAAGGCCACCGGTCCGCGGTTCCCGCGCTTCGGTGGCGGAGATCGCACCCATCTTCAAGCCGATGACTGCGAAACCGAACATGAAGCAGACTGCCGTGAATTTCAGCCGCCGCTCGGAACGTTGCCGGACCTTCTCGGGGTTCTCGCGCGGTATGACCGCTTCGGGCACACGCGGACGCGGTACCGCAGGGTTGACCGGCTGGAACGGATCGGTAGCGATGTGGCGGACTTTGCGGCGGAAAATCATGGCAACTGCTCCCCGTCGTCCGCAAGTGTCGGCGGCGCAATCAGGCGTGGCGCGGCGTCGGCCCCGAAACGGTGCGTCATGACGATGATGTCGCCGATGCTTTCTTCTAGGGCTTCCTGCTGGTCCCGTGCCACGACCGGAACTTCGGGCGCGGGCCGGGGATAGCCGACCTGTTCGATCAGCGCGAAATGATCGGGGGCCAGCGGGATCAGGCCCAGACTCTCGAAGTTCATTTCCACCAATTCATGCAGTCGATCGGGCCGGTTCAGATAGGCCCATTCCGCTCGCAGCATCGAAAGTTCCTGGTGACGAGCCCCGATCTCACGTTCCAGGCGGGCAACCTCACGTTCGGTTTGCCGGGTCTCATAGCCTTCATCGTAAGCCCAGAAAGCCAGGCCGACGACAGCCGCAATGGACAGTGCGTAGAACATGCTGCGCATCACTTGCCCCCAATCTTTACCGCGGCCGGCAGGCCCAGGGCGCGCCGGTCAATCTGCCCCGCCGGGGCATCGGTGCGCCGCGCGAGGCGCAGGCGGGCCGAGCGGGCGCGCGGGTTGGCCGCGATCTCCGCATCGGTCGGGGCGATGGCCTTATGGCTGATTTCGAATGCGGGCGTGCGCGCTTCCCGTTCGGGTGCGTAACGGCTGCCGCCACCGCCCTTGTCGGACCGGTCGGTGAGGAAGCGCTTCACGGCCCGGTCCTCGACCGAATGGAACGACACGACCGCCAGCCAGCCGCCGGACTTCAACGTGCGTTCGGCGGCGGACAAACCCTCGGCCAACTCACCAAATTCATCGTTCACCGCGATGCGGATAGCCTGAAAGCTGCGGGTCGCGGGATGGCTCTGGCCCGGGCGCTGTCGCGGCAGGTTGGCCGCGACCGTTTCGGCCAGGTCAAGTGTCGTCTCGAACGGGGCCTCTTCGCGGCGTTTGATGATGGATTTCGCAATGCGCCGGGCCGCGCGCTCCTCGCCGTAGCGGTGAAGGATGTCGGCCAGGTCCCCCTCGCTCAATTCATTCACCAGATCGGCAGCGGTCGGCCCTTCGTCGCCCATACGCATGTCGAGTGGGCCGTCACGCATAAAGCTGAAACCGCGATCCGCGCGATCCAGCTGCATGGAACTGACCCCTAGGTCGAGAACGACGCCATCCACGGCCTCGCCAACCTCGTCCATCTTCGAGAAAACGCTCTTCACCAATGTAACCCGCTCGTCTGCCCAATCGCGCGCCATCTGGTGAGCCAATGGATCGCGGTCCAGACCGATCACCCGGTCCGCGCCCGCCTCCAGCAACCCCCGGGTGTATCCCCCGGCGCCCATGGTTCCATCCAACCACACGCCCCGAACCGGGGCCACGTTTTCCAGAATCGCCGTCAGAAGAACAGGAACATGTGGCGCGGCGGACTCAGTGGGCATGGTTCACTCCGGCGTGCGGCGCTTTTTCGGCAGCAGAGAGGTGATGGGCACATTTTCCGGCAATTCGGCCAGAACGCTGCCCAGTCGGCTCGTCGCCTGCTCAGGCGCGGCGGGCGAATATATGCGGAAGGTCTTGCCCTTGCCTGCGAACGTCGCCTGATCAGTGACACCAATGCGCGCCCGTAACCCAGCGTTCAGGATAAGTCGGCCGCTGTCGTCGATGCCGACGGTTTCCGCGTCGCTGTAGAAATAATCCTCCAGCGCCTCGCGGTGGGGGTCACCTTCGTCCATATCCTCGATCATCTCGCCGATCTCGGCCACGCCCTCGATTGTGTAGGCGGTGAAATAGGGAAAGCGCGGATCGCCGAAGCACAGGACCAAGCGGGGATTTACGCCACCGTCGCGCCCCGGGTCACAGGCGTCGAGCACACGGCGAAAATCGGCAGGAATCGAAACTCTGCCCTTCGCGTCCACCTTGTGGGTGCTTGTGCCTCGGAAGCGTTGCTCCAAACCCGGACTGCCTTACCTTGACGCCTTGTGCGCGATTCTCCCCTAGAAACGGAAAAGGACGGACCGGGTGTCTGCCAAAACCCGATCCGCCCTATGCTCCCATTCTGTGCCTGCTCGGACACAAGTCGGGCGTCGTCGGCGCGCAGTCACCTGGGGGGATGTCTGGTCGATGCGCGCTTCGGATCTTCTGTCGTCCAGAGACGATTTGGGGGGTGCCTGTTTTCGACCTGCCTCATTTTCTTAGGGGTCTGAGATCTATGTCTCTTTCCTCCCCGTGCTCTGTGTAATGTTGATGCCACGCGAAGAACGGTCAGGGAAGCCCCTTTATGCCACTTCATCCCATAAATGTTATCCACAGCCTGTGGGCAAACCTGTGAATAACGAATACTGGCACAATATATGGTGCCCTATATCCCCATACGTGGCAGGTTTTGCCCTGAAGTCACTTCAAATGAGATTGCATCTCTCCGAGATTTCCGTTGCAGATTCCGCACAGAAAGTAGCCATTACGTCCTGGAGAGGAGTGGGACCAACTTCCCCCAGGCCCGAATCTGACGCGCCAAATGACCGGAGAAACCAGCAAACAAACGGAATCAGCGGATATCTTGTTATTCGAATCGGGTTCGCAGCTTTACGTCCCCGCTTTCGGCCAAAGATTCGCTCCCCGATAAGGCCAATCGCGCGGGGTGATAAACCCTACACGTGGCACGCGGTCCCGCCGGTGGCATGAAATCCCGTTCAGGCAATCACGCCGGCGACATTGCGACAAGTTTTCCGGCCAGATCGGCGAACGCGTTGGCCATCGCCCCGTCCCCCAATGCAACCGGTACTCCACCATCACCCGCCAGGCGCGTCTCCAGGTCGATGGGCAAGGCCCCGAGGAACGGCAAGCCGAGGCGCTTTGCCTCCTGCGCCACTCCGCCGTGACCGAAAATATGTGCCTCGTGCCCGCAATCGGGGCAATGGAACATCGACATATTCTCGATCAGGCCCAAGACCGGTGTCTTCATCGTCGCGAACATGTCGAGCGCCTTGCGCGCATCCAGCAGGGCAACATCCTGTGGCGTTGAGACGACGATTGCCCCGGCCACGACCGCCTTTGTGCAAAGCGTAAGCTGCACATCACCCGTGCCCGGCGGCAGATCGACGATCAGGAAATCCAATTCGCCGTCGTGATGATCCCACTGCACCTGCCCCATCATCTGTTGCAGCGCGCCCATCAGCATCGGCCCACGCCAGATGACGGCCTTGTCCTCGGCCAGCATCAGGCCGATCGACATAAGCGTGATTCCGTGCGCCCGAAGAGGGATGATCGACTTGCCATCGGGCGAGGCCGGACGCTGCGATGCGCCCATCATGCGCGGTTGGCTGGGGCCGTGAATATCGGCATCCAGCAGGCCCACCTTCTTACCCTGCCGCATCAGCGCCACCGCAAGGTTGGAGCTGACCGTAGATTTGCCGACGCCGCCCTTGCCCGACGCGATGGCGATCACCTGCTTCACGCCGGGAATGCGCATTGGTCCGTCCTGTGGCTTGGGATGTCCGCCGACCTTGAGCGATGGGGGTGCCTTCTCGGCAGTGGGGGCCGTCAGCACCGCCTGAACCCGAGCCGCGCCGGGAATCGCGGCAACGGCGGCTTCTGAGGCGGCGCGCAGCGGCTCAGAGACCTTGGCGATCTCGACCGACGGCACCTCAATCACGAAACGAACCGCATCCCCATCCACGATCAGAGCACGGATCATGTCTTCCGAAACGAGGTTGCCGCCGCCGGGCACCTGAATCGTGGTCAGGGCGCGGGTCACTTCATCATGGCTGAGGCTCATGTCGGGTCCTTTCGGTTATGCGCTAGGTGGCCCCCCAGTCTCGCGAAGGCAAGACCATCACGAGTGCGACGATGCCACCAAGCGCGCCTGACCAGATCAGAACCGGCATCAATCCAAAGAGTGCCGCCAGCCAGCCCAGCGCCCCTGACCCCAGTGCAACGGCCCCGATCCCGACAACCACCCACAGCGACATCACGCGCCCGCGCAATGCATCCGGCAAGTCCTCCTGCACGGCGGCTTGCAGGCCCACGCCGCAGAAGGTCGACGCAAAACCGGCAATTGCCGTCCAGACCAGCGCGGCCCACCACCCCTGCGACATACCCAGACCCGTCAGCGTCAGCACACCGCAGACCAGAACGACACGGGTGATCGGGGGGATACCGCCCTGCCCCGCGCCCGCAGTCTTGGCCACCGCGGCCAACAATGCGCCCGCACCGGCGGCTGCCGTCAACAGACCCAATCCCTCCGCGCCACGGCCGTGGACGCCTTCGGCCATGACGGGCAAAAGCTCCAGATATCCGCGCACCAGGACGGCAATCGCAAACGTCAGGACCAAGGCCTGCCGCGCGACCGGGGTGCGAGCGATGTAGGCCAGCCCCTCTCCGATCCCGTTCAAGATGGAAACCCGCCTTCCTTGCGGCAGGTCGCGCGGGTCCATCCAGCGAACAGCAATCAGCATCGGCACATAAAGTGCCGCCGAGAGCCAAAGCGTAGCAACAACCCCGAACGCCGCAATCGCTATCCCGGTTAGAACCGGACCTATCATCCGCCCCAGGTTGAAATTGAGGGCCGACAGTGCAACCACGTTTCGGACGTCTTGGCGCGGCACGAGGCGCGGACCAAGTGACATGCGCACAGGGTGGTGCGCCGCGGTGATCAGCCCGATGGCCAGCGCCAGGATCACCAACCCTGTCTTGCCAAGACCCGGCCCGCCGGCAACGAGTGCCGCAATCACCAGCAGAAGACACATCGAACCCGAGGTAAGGCGCAACGCGGTCCGAATATCGGCCCGGTCAACCAGAACCCCGAATACCGGACCCGCCAGGATCGAGGGCGCAAGGCCGAGTGCTGCCACCAGCCCCACAAAGGCCGGCGACCCCGATACATCCCAGGCCAGCCAGCCGATCGTGACCCGCTGCGCCCAGAGCGCCTGAACCAAAGGCACGGCGGCAAAGAAATAGGCCCGGAAACCCGTGTGGCTCAACGCGCTCATGTCAGGGCACCTCCCGGAGAGCCACTTGGAGTGACCTGAAAAAAAACAAGCCACGAGACGCTACGTCCGCCATGCAAATGCTGCATAGCGGCATTGAGCCATCCGGGGATTGTGCATATGCAGCGTTAGCGCCATCTTCTAATCAACGAAACACAGGCTGACCGGCAATGGGGCCGGGACGCAATCGAGGCAAAAAGCGCCTCATCCAAGAGGAAACGATCATGGCTAGCACTTTTTACGGCAATTCGGCCACCTTCACCAGCACTCTTCGTGACCGTCTGGTCGCCCGCATCGACGCGGCGCGAGCGGATTACGCCAAGTGGCGCGTGTATCGCCGCACGATGAACGAATTGGCCGCCCTTTCCAACCGCGACCTGGCCGATCTGGGCCTGAGCCGTTCGATGATCCACAGCGTCGCGTACGAAGCGGCTTACGGCAAATAAGAACACCCTCTGTCGCCGCCTCCTCCCTTTAGGCGGCAGTGGGATGCGCGACGGCGATCTCCTCCTCCCTTGATCCGCTGTCGCAACTCTACCGACCCTTCCTCCCTTGGGTCGGGACCGCGCCTGGACCTCTCCTCCTCCCTTGGGGAACAGGCGTTTCGAAGGAACCGACGGTGCTCTCCTCCTCCCTTTAGGGCACCGTCGGAACCTTCATAAGAAATTTGGGAACCAACTGTGCCCCGCGCATGTTCGGTAACAGAATTCGACCACGGGCCACCTCCTCCCTTTAGGCCCGGACGTCGAACCGGTGCGATCCGACCTCCCTCGGACCGCACCAACAGCAAGAAGCCGCGATGCCCCTCCTCCCTTGGGCATCGCGGCTTTTTCATTTCCGTGGATCTTGTACGTGTTGGGTCAGAACGGGACGTCGCCAGCCTGTGCCGCCGGCACAAGAAACCTTCCGACTATCTTCTTCGTGCCCGCCTTTTCGAAAGCGACGTCCAGCTTGTCGCCTTCGATTGCCTGAACATGTCCGTAACCGAATTTGTTGTGAAACACGCGGTCGCCCACGGCAAAGGCCGAAACGGCCGTGGCGTCTATGGTCAGGTTCCGGCTTTCCGATGGCTGCATCATGGGGCGCGCGTTTCTGGATTGCAGGCGCCGCCAACCGGGGGAATTATAAACGTCGGCCTTGGCCGCCTTCTCCTGCAGGTTGCTTTCCACTCCGCCCGACATCGCATCGTTTTGCGCGGCGGCCATGCCAGTCGCGCCGAAACCACCACCGTACAAGCCGGGCGGCGTCAGAATCTCAACGTGCGCTTCGGGCAATTCGTCGATGAATCGGCTGGGCAGCGCCGATTGCCATTGGCCATAGACGCGGCGGTTGGCGGCGAAGCTTATGGTGCAAATCCGCTCCGCACGCGTGATGCCGACGTAGGCCAAGCGACGTTCTTCCTCCAACCCCTTGAGGCCCGACTCGTCCATTGAGCGCTGCGAGGGAAAGAGCCCGTCTTCCCATCCCGGCAGGAACACGACCGGAAACTCCAGCCCCTTGGCCCCATGCAGGGTCATCAGGGTGATCATGGGTTCATCCTGAGTCGTCTCGTTATCCATGATGAGCGAGACGTGTTCGAGAAAGCCCTGAAGGTTCTCGAACCCTTCCAGCGCCTTGACCAATTCCTTTAGGTTTTCCAGCCGACCCGGCGCTTCCGGCGTCTTTTCGTTCTGCCAAAATGTTGTGTAGCCCGACTCGTCCAGGATTTCCTCGGCCAGGTGGATGTGATCGCGCCCGTCCAGCAATTGCTCACGCCAGCGGTCGAAGCCGTCGCACAGCTCCTTCAGGGCCGCGCCCCCCTTGCCGCCGATGGTTTTGGTCCGCACGCAAAGCTTCGCCCCCTCCAGCAGGGACACGCCGTTGGAACGGGCCATGCGCTGGATGGTCTGCTGCGCCTTTTCGCCTAGGCCCCGCTTGGGCGTGTTCACGATCCGCTCGAATGCCAGATCGTCATCCGGGCTGACGGTCATCCGGAAATAGGCCATTGCATCACGGATTTCGAGACGCTCGTAGAAGCGCGGTCCACCGATGACCCGATAGGGCAGACCGATGGTCAGGAAACGGTCCTCGAAGGCGCGCATCTGGTGCGACGCGCGCAGCAGAATTGCCATGTCATCCAGTGAGAACGGGTCCAGACCGCGCGTCCCACGTTGCAGGCTTTCGGCCTCTTCCCCGATCCAGCGCGCTTCCTCGTCGCCGTCCCAATGGCCAATCAGACGGACTTTCTCGCCCTCTTCCTCCTGCGTCCAGAGCGTCTTGCCCAGCCGGCCCTTGTTGCCTGCAATGACAGCAGAGGCCGCGGCGAGGATGTGGGGAGTGGAGCGGTAATTCTGCTCCAACCGGATGATCTCGGCCCCCTCGAAGTCCTTCTCGAAGCGCAGGATGTTCCCAACCTCGGCCCCGCGCCAACCGTAGATCGATTGATCGTCGTCACCTACGCAGCAGATGTTGCGGTGACCTCCCGCCAGCAGGCGCAACCACATGTACTGCGCGACGTTGGTGTCCTGATACTCATCCACCAGGATATACCGGAACCAGCGGCGATACTTTTCCAGTACGTCATCATGCGTCTGAAATATTCCGATGACGTGCAGCAACAGGTCGCCGAAATCGACCGCGTTCAGCGTCAGCAAGCGGTCCTGGTATTCGCGGTAGAGGGCCACGCCCTTGCCGTTGAAAGCCTGCGCTTCGGAAGCGGGCACCTTTTCGGGCGTCCACGCGCGATTCTTCCAATGATCGATGATCCCGGCCAGCATCCGCGGCGGCCATTTCTTCTCGTCGATTTCGGCGGCGACAATCAGTTGCTTGAGCAGGCGAATCTGATCGTCCGTATCGAGAATGGTGAAATTCGATTTCAGGTGCAGATCGCGCGTGCCCGACTCCAGTAACGGATCGGACACCGTACGCCCCACCAATTCGGCGTGGCGCCGCAATAGCTTTACGCAGACCGAGTGAAAGGTGCCCAGCCAGGGCATTCCCTCCGCAACCTCACCCATCATGGAACCGACACGGTTGCGCATCTCGCGGGCGGCCTTGTTAGTGAAGGTCACGGCCAGAATCTCGTTGGGGCGCGCCTTACCCTGCGCCATCAGGTGCGCGATCCGCGCAGTGAGTGCGCGGGTCTTGCCCGTTCCCGCACCCGCCAGCATCAAAACGGGGCCATCCAAGGTGTTAACCGCCTGCATTTGCGCCGCGTTCAACCCGTCGAGGTACGGCGCGGGCCGTGCGGCCATCGCGCGCGAGGACAGGGATGCCGCCTCGAAGGCGTCTGAGTCGTCGAAATCGTTCATGCGAGACAGATAGAGCCCCCTTACCAAAAGGGGAAGCCCGCGTTCACGTTGCGTTCCCCATTGGCGCAAACGACCGGCCCCGCTATGCCGGTTTCATGCAACAGGCGCTTCTCCTTTCGCTGCTCGCCGGGGCGATGATCCCGCTGGGCGCGTGGATTGCCTGGCGACGGGACCAATTCGACGAACGCGTTCCCCACGCGGTGGTCGCTTTCGGGGGTGGCACACTCGTGTCGGCGGTTGCGCTGGTTCTGGTGCCAGATGGCGCGGCACGCATACCGGACGCGCTGGCCGTCGTCCTCTTCCTGGCCGGCGGTGCGGTGTTCCGTTGGATCGATGCCTCGGTGAAGCGCATCAGCGGCCAGCACGGTCAGATGTTGGCGATGCTGACTGATTTCATACCCGAGGCCGCAGCACTTGGTGCCCTGCTGGCAACTGGCGAGAACAGCGCATTCCTTCTTGCGGCTCTGATCGGCCTTCAAAATCTGCCCGAAGGCTTTAACGCATGGCGCGAAAACCCGCCAAATGCTCCGCGCCGGACGATGGCGCTGTATTGCGCGCTTGCCCTACTTGGACCGGCTGCGGCGATGGCCGGGAATGTTTTCCTGTCGCAATCTGACGGGGCGCTCGGCGGGCTGATGGTTTTTGCGGCAGGGGGCGTGCTGTACCTCGTGTTCGAGGATGTGGCACCCGCCGACAGAATGGAAAGCGACCCGACGCCGCCGTTGGGCGCGGTTGCCGGATTTGCCCTGGGGCTGGCAGGGCACCTGATGCTCACGTGAGCGGTCGGACTGTTAACGCTAACAATACCCATTCCCCACTGTTGCCGCGCCGCGGCGAAGGCGTTACCAAACCGTCACAGACAGCCTTCGGGGGACCACATGGCCGACTTCCAGAAAATCCTGATCGCCAACCGTGGCGAAATCGCCATCCGCGTGATGCGCGCCGCCAACGAGATGGGAAAGAAAACAGTCGCCGTCTATGCCGAGGAGGACAAGCTGGGCCTGCACCGGTTCAAGGCGGACGAAGCTTACCGCATTGGTGAAGGTCTGGGCCCGGTCGCGGCCTATCTGTCGATCGATGAAATCATCCGGGTGGCCAAGGCCAGTGGGGCCGATGCGATCCACCCCGGTTATGGCCTGCTGTCTGAAAATCCGGAATTCGTAGATGCCTGCGAGGCGGCCGGGATCAAATTTATCGGCCCCAGAGCGGAGACGATGCGGCAACTGGGCGATAAGGCCAGCGCCCGCCAAGTCGCCATCAAGGCGGGTGTCCCGGTAATTCCGGCGACAGAGGTGCTGGGCGACGATATGAAGCTTGTCCGCAAGCAGGCGGCGGAGGTTGGCTATCCGCTGATGCTCAAGGCCAGCTGGGGTGGCGGCGGGCGCGGGATGCGGCCGATCTACTCCGAGAAGGAGCTTGAGGAAAAGGTGCTGGAAGGCCGGCGTGAGGCAGAGGCCGCCTTTGGCAACGGCGAAGGTTACCTGGAGAAGATGATCCAGCGCGCACGCCACGTGGAGGTACAGATCCTGGGCGACAGCCAAGGCAATACCTATCACCTCTATGAACGCGATTGCTCCGTGCAGCGCCGCAATCAGAAAGTGGTGGAGCGCGCGCCCGCCCCTTACCTTTCGGGCACGCAGCGCGAACAGATCTGCGCACTCGGCAAGAAGATCTGCGAATATGTGAACTACGAATGCGCAGGCACGGTCGAGTTCCTGATGGACATGGATTCTGGCGAATTCTACTTCATCGAGGTGAACCCCCGCGTTCAGGTCGAGCATACCGTGACCGAGGAAGTTACCGGCATCGACATCGTGCGCGCACAGATCCTGATCGCTGAGGGCAAGTCGCTGGTGGAAGCGACGGGCGTTGCATCCCAGTACGACGTAAAGCTGGACGGTCATGCGCTGCAAACGCGCGTGACGACCGAGGACCCGACCAACAACTTCATCCCCGACTACGGCCGCATAACCACCTACCGCGCCGCGACCGGCATGGGTGTGCGCCTCGACGAGGGCACGGCCTACTCCGGGGCCGTCATAACGCGCTACTACGACAGCCTTTTGACCAAAGTGACGACCTGGGCCCCGACGCCCGAAGCCGCAATAAAGCGTATGGACCGCGCCCTGCGCGAATTCCGTATTCGCGGGGTATCCACCAACATCGCTTTCGTCGAAAACCTGCTCAAGCACCCCATCTTCCTGTCAAACGAATACACAACCAAGTTCATCGACGACACGCCAGCGCTGTTCGACTTCAAGCCCCGCCGGGACCGGGCGACGAAGATCCTGACTTACATCGCCGACATCTCGGTCAACGGGCACCCCGAGACCGAGGGGCGCCCCCGTCCTGCCGACGACATCCGCCTGCCCAAACGGCCCGCGCCACTTCTGGAAAAGGCCCCCGAGGGCACGAAACAGATCTTGGATCGCGACGGCCCCAAGGGCTTGGCGGACTGGATGCTGTCGCGCGACCGCCTTCTGCTGACCGACACGACGATGCGCGACGGGCACCAGTCGTTGCTTGCAACGCGGATGCGGTCTATCGACATGGTGCGTGCTGCTCCGGCCTATTCCACCAACTTGCCCGAATTGCTCAGTGTGGAGTGCTGGGGCGGCGCGACCTTCGACGTGGCCTATCGCTTCCTTCAGGAATGCCCATGGCAGCGCCTGCGGGAGTTGCGGGCCGCGATGCCCAACATCTGCACCCAGATGCTGCTGCGAGCGTCGAACGGGGTGGGCTACACCAACTATCCTGACAACGTGGTGCAGAGTTTCGTCGCCCAGGCGGCCGAGACGGGCGTGGACATCTTCCGTGTCTTCGACAGCCTTAACTGGGTTGAAAACATGCGCGTGGCGATGGACGCCGTGATCGACACCGGGCGCGTTTGCGAGGGTACGGTGTGCTACACCGGGGACATTCTGGACCCGGACCGCGCCAAGTACGACCTGAAGTACTACGTCGACATGGCCAAGCAGTTGGAGGCCGCAGGCGCGCATGTGCTGGGCCTGAAAGACATGGCTGGCCTGTTGAAACCCGCAGCCGCCCGCGTCCTGATCAAGGCCCTGAAGGAAGATGTCGGCATTCCCGTCCACTTCCACACCCACGACACCGCCGGCATTGCCTGCGCGACGATCCTGGCTGCGACCGAAGCGGGCGTCGATGCCGCAGACGTTGCGATGGACTCTTTCTCGGGCAACACCTCACAGGCGACTTTCGGCACGATCCTTGCCGCGCTCAAGGGGGACGCGCGCGATCCGGGTCTTGATGCGACCGCCGTGCGGCACATGTCCGACTACTGGGAAGCCGTGCGCGCGCAATATCTGGCGTTCGAAAGCGGGATGCAGGCCCCCTCCTCTGAGGTTTACCTGCACGAAATGCCCGGTGGTCAGTTCACCAATCTCAAGGCACAGGCCCGATCCATGGGCCTGGAGGAGCGCTGGCACGAGGTCGCGCAGATGTATTCGGACGTGAACCAGATGTTCGGCGACATCGTAAAGGTCACCCCATCGTCAAAGGTGGTGGGCGACATGGCGTTGATGATGGTCGCCCAGGGCCTGACGACGGCACAGGTCGAAGACCCGCAAATCGACGTCAGTTTTCCGGACTCGGTGATCGACATGCTCAAGGGCAACCTTGGTCAGCCGCCGGCCGGCTGGCCCAAGGCGCTGCAAAAGAAGGCCCTGATGGGCGAGAAACCCTTCACGGACCGCCCCGGCAAACACCTGCCCCCCGTAGACATGGAAGCCGTGCGCAAGGAACTTGCCGCCAAGCTGGACGAGGAGATCGACGGCGAGGATCTGAACGGCTACCTCATGTATCCCAAGGTCTTCACGGACTACGCCGAACGCCACGCCACCTATGGCCCTGTACGTGCCCTGACGACGCCGGTGTTCTTCTACGGGATGGAGCCGGGGGACGAGACCCACGCCGAGATCGATCCGGGCAAGACCCTCGAAATCCGCATGGTCGCCCGCGGCGAGACAAACGACGACGGCGAAGTCCGTATATTCTTCGAGCTTAACGGCCAACCACGGAACATCCGTGTCCCAGACCGGCGCGTCGCGGGTGCGACCGCCAAGCGGCCAAAGGCAGAGATGGGGAATGCCGATCATGTCGGTGCGCCAATGCCCGGCGTTGTCGCCAGCGTCGTCGCCACGGTTGGTGCCAAGGTGAAGAAAGGCGACCTGCTGCTGACCATCGAAGCGATGAAGATGGAAACCGGGTTGCACGCGGACCATGATGCGACGATTGCGGCAGTTCATGTCAATCCTGGGGCGCAAATCGACGCGAAAGACCTGCTGATAGTACTATCCTGAGTTGTATAAAAACCGGCTTTGCGGACACAGTAATTGGGAAGTCTGGCGAATTGTCCTCAATAGCTGACCCGACCGCCCAATTTGCGCCCCGAAATCTGCGCAAGGGGGCCGCAGTGACACGTTAGAAAAGTTCCATCTTTTTCTTACCGAGTCCCTGTCATGCGTCTTAAAGCCGAATACCTTCGCCAGTTTCTTCGTGATAGCCATGGCGCTGTCACTGTAGATTACGTCATTCTCGCAGCCGCGGTGACCGCCGTCACCCTGGCCTCGACCGATGTCATTCAGAATGGGATGCGGTCGCTTGCTGGCACCGTCGATTCCGAACTGAAGGGCGAGGCCCCCGGCAGCGGCCATGCGATGACGTATTCCGACGGGTTCGACAACGGATCGCAAGGCTGGAGTGGCACTAGCAGCGCAAACGTCTCTGGCATCGGCAACGTCCTGGGGCCGATCGGTGGCTCGAATGGTGCCCCAACCGTCTCACGCGACTTCGCGTTCGAGGAAGGGACTGAAAGCGCCACGTTCGAGTTCGATCTCTACGCGATGGATAGCCTCGATAACGAGAGTGGTATTATCTTTGTTGATGGGCAGGAGATCGGCCGGATCACCAGTAATCTCGGGAAAGCCACGTTCCAAGTCGCCGATGGAATTGACCCGGATGCCTACATCATCCGCCAGACGACGATTGATGACGACGTCCACCTTGGCGGATCGAGTGAGTGGCGCGACCACCACTCCAACATTGCGATTACGGTGCGCAATCCGAACACGAACGTGAATGTTGGATTTGGATCGACCGCTAACCAGAGCACAAGCGACGAATCCATCTCAATCGACAACTTCACCGTCACGACCAAGACCGCCCCGACGACGACCGCCCCGACGACGACCGGTTAAATTGATCGGTCGGGGGCGAACATGTCCTGGTGACCGTGACGTTGATTCGAAGCACAGGGGGACTGTTGTGGGTCTTTTCTTCCTTTCCATGATTTTTCCGCTTGCGCCCCTCGGGTGGTTTTCCTAAATCACCGCTACCGAAACGGCGCGGGCGTAGCTCAGGGGTAGAGCATAACCTTGCCAAGGTTAGGGTCGGGCGTTCGAATCGCCTCGCCCGCTCCAATTCGGTTCAGAAAAAGCCTTCGCTCCCTTGGGAACGGGGGCTTTTTTGTGTGACTGACGCATGGCTGCAGATCATGTCAGGACTGATGGCCTTCCCGTCGATCCAATGCTGACTAAACACGATTGCACCCGGCCTTGCTGGCCATCAGCCAGCCAGCAGGTGCCCCACGCGGGGGCGCACCGTCGGTCGGGCGCATCGTCCATAGGCCGTCAAATCGGCCCGAAGTCCAGGTCTTGCCTGGAACAGTCGGGTACGCGCGTGGACGTCGATACCGTCAAGGCCCTCGGTGCCGGGCAAAAAGGTTTCCGCCTCCGCACCTTCGGCGAAGAAGACTTCATGCTTTGGAGTGAGCAGATGGAAATAGCTCACCAGTCCTGGTCGTTCGGTACGGATCGTCGATCCGTTGACCAAGGCCTTAGCAGGCACAAGTACCTCCTCCTCGCCGAACATAAGCTGGGCGCGCCATCCACGTATCAGCATCCGGTGGTTCGGCGAGACTCGCAAGGGCGCGTTGTTCCCGATGGCCCCGGCCTGAAACAGCACGGGGGCCATGCTGCGGCCAACCAGGCCTTGACGCATCCCGATCCACTCCAGAAGTTGAGGCCCGGCATCCCGGGTCAGAACAAGATCGCCGGCAGACAGATCCTCAATAATGCGCGGGCCGTGCGGCGTGGCGATATGCGTTCCGCCCGCGAAATAGATGACAGCCTCCATCTCCGAGAATGTGACTGCCGTTCCATCGTCCAGCGTGGCTTCACCATCTTGGCCAGGGTCGGTGAAAGAAATGTTTCCGGGGCTCAGGTTGCCATTGAAGTCGACGCTGTTCCCCGCCGTCTCATCGCCCTCACCTCCGATGAGGGTAATGGTACCGCCTGCTGTGTTGGTCGGGTCCACGACGAATGTGTCGTCGCCCCCTCATTGCCGGTCGCGGTGTCACCGCTCGCTACAAGCAGGGAGTCATCACCCGCTCCGCCAACCATGATATCTGACCCGCTCCCGCCGGTCAGAGTGTCGTTGCCGGCACCGCCGTCGAATGTATCGCTGCCCGATCCGCCAAGGACGCTGTCAGCTCCGCCGCCGCCTTGGATGTTGGTTCCAACCCCATCCAGGGTCGCATCCACAACATCGTCAAATTCGGTCAGAATCAGGCGTTCGACATTCGAGAAAGTAATCGTGCTGGTGCCGTCGGTAATCGTCCCGGCTTCGTCGCCGGAGTAGGTGACGGTAACCGGCCCGCTGAGGCCCGACAGGTCGATGACATCGACATCGTTTCCGCCTTCGCCACCGTTAATGGTATCATTACCCCAAGTGCTCGTAACGACAAAAGTATCGGCGTCGGCTCCGCCCGAAAGTTGATCGGCACCGTCTCCGCCGTCAATCGTGTCATCGCCAGCCCCACCATCAACCGAGTCGCTCCCGGCCCCGCCAAACACGCTGTCGTTTCCAGCACCGGCGAGGATGTTCTCGGATCCTGCGCCGCCGATCACGGAATCATCGAAATCCGTCAGTATGAACTGCTCGATCTGATCGAACGACAAGGTGTCAGCGCCGCCGGTCGCACTGCCCGCTTCAGGCCCCGAGAAGGTGGCGTTGACCGCGTTCGACAGGTCCGCGAAATCCACGACATCGAAATCGGTTCCACCCTCGCCACCCTCTAGCGTGTCGGAGCCCAAACCGTCGACCATGTCGAACAGGTCGGCCCCATCTCCACCCGACAGGAAATCGGCGTTGCCGGACGACAGGATCGTGTCATTGCCCGCACCGCCATCCACCGTTTCGGTGCCCGCGCCACCTGAAATGAGATCGGCCCCATCGCCCCCCGTGACGAGGTTGGATGCCCCTTCCGCCCGGATAGTGTCGTCGCCGGTGCCCCCGTCCAGCACGCCGTCAGAGCCGGTGAAGGTCAGGCTGTCTGCCCCGTCATCGCCCAAAAGTGTATCGTTACCAATTGCGCCGATCAGGATGTCGTTGCCAGCGCCCCCGCTGAGGAGGTCGTTGCCGACTCCACCGTCCAGCGTATCCGCGCCGGTTTCACCGATCAGGCTGTCGTTGCCGCTGCCGCCAAGCAGGCTGTCTGCTCCGGCTTCCCCGCGCAACCAGTCGGCCCCCGAGCCGCCGTCAATGGTGTCATTACCGCTGCCACCGAGCACCGTGTCGTTGTCGGACCCCGCAAATACGCTGTCGTTGCCCGCGCCCGCATCAATGATGTCAGCGTTGCCCTGACTCGTGATCGCGTCGTAATCGATATCCGAGATGAAAACCGCCTGCTGCGTATTTCCACCGTTGTCATAGTTGATGACCACCCGCTCGACCGGGCCAGCGATCATGACCAGAACCGCACCGTCGACCTCTGACGGATGGTCACCGTTCAACGCGCCGGTGACAGTGTTCCCTGAAACCGTATCGTTGCCAAGGACATCGATCTGAACGTCTATCTCATTGCCATCGATGTCGTAGGCCCTGATCGTGATGATGTCTTGGAAGTTGTTCCCTGCATTAACGACGCCGTGGATGTCGTTGATCATAAACCGAACGTTGTGCACCTCCGTGGAGGCCGTCGGCGAGGTGGAGTCGAAGTCAATGGTCAGCGTCGTGTCGGTGGCGTTTCCATTTGCGAAGAACCGGCCGGCGGACGTCTCCGAGATGCCACTGTCCGGAGGAGCATAGAAATCACCGTTGGTATCAGCCGTGAACGTCGATCCAGCCGGAAGACTGGACGACACGGTGACCTGCACGCCTCCGGCGGTGTGGCTCGCGTCGGCTGCGAGGTTTTGATTGTCGGCGTAATTCGACCATGAGAACGTCTGCTGGCTGGACTGGCTGGTCATCAGGTCGTTGTTGTCGACCTTGTCACCATTCGGATCGCCCGTGTAGTCCCTGTCGATAACGTCATCGCCGCCAGTACCCAGAACAGTACCATCGTTGAAATCGGCGTAGTCGAAACCGGTGCCCTGCGACGTCTGCGGGGAGTTGTCGTGGTCAAGAGTCTCGTAGGTTCGGCCCTGAACCAGCGGTTGGGACCCCAAGGTGTATTGCTGTGCGCCGCCGTCGACATTGAAACGAACGACCGTGATCGTCTCACCGCTAATGATATCGCGAAGAAGCCAGTATTGCTCGGCCTCAACCGAGACACCGGTCGCGCTGTAGCCGCCGACTGAAACGTCTGCCGTCGCTGTTTCGTCGCGATTTCCATCCGTCAGGAAAAGATTCTCGTTGGACGCTCCGTTGTCGGTGATTGTGGCACTGCCGGACGTGGCACCCGCACCGGTCCACTCCGAAAAATCCCCATCTCTGCGTGACAGGACGTCACGCGGATCTGTCGCGTATAAAGATACGTTATAAACTGCCATTTAACTACTCGCCGCAGCTGTCGCGGGTTTCTCCCACGTACTGCTTAACTTTAGTTTGACAGCCGACTTGGCCCGATTGTGACCCGACGTGACAATTCCATCACGACTGGAAAGCACCTGCTGCGATGCCATCCCTTTGCGTCACGTATTCCGATGCCCTTCCCCGGTGCGACGCTTCGGGCTAAGGGGGGGCGGAACACGTCAGACCCCGGGACCAGCATCGATGCGCAAAGCCACCATCACCCGCAAGACCGCCGAGACCAATGTCACGGTAAAGCTAGCCCTCGACGGGACCGGCACCTACGACAACCATACAGGGGTCGGGTTCTTTGATCACATGCTGGATCAATTGGCTCGTCACGCGCTGATCGACCTGAACGTGCGCTGTGATGGTGACCTGCACGTCGATGACCACCACACTGTCGAAGACGTGGGTATCGCGCTGGGCCAGGCCCTGACCGATGCCATGGGCGACAAGCGCGGCATCCGGCGGTATGGCTCATGCCACCTGGCGATGGACGATGCGCTGGTTCGAGCCGCACTGGATCTTTCCGGACGCCCGTATCTGGCTTGGGAGGTCCCGATGACCGCCCCCCAGGTCAAGACGTTCGACACAGAACTGGTGCGCGAATTCTTCCAGGCGATTTCGACACATGGGGGAATTACACTGCACATGGACGGGCTACGCGGGATCAATTCGCACCACATCACGGAAGCGGCGTTCAAGGCCTTCGCCCGCGCCCTGCGCGATGCGTTGGAGACCGACCCGCGCAAGGCCGACGAAATTCCGTCGACCAAGGGATCACTGTAAGCCCATGCTTACAGTATTGGTCGACTACGATAGCGGCAATCTCCACTCCGCTGCCAAGGCGTTCGAGCGGATGGCGCGCGAGACCGACTCCGGCGAAATACTCGTCTCCCAGCGGCCGGACGACGTGGCCCGCGCCGATCGCGTGGTGCTGCCCGGCGATGGGGCCTTCCCGGCCTGTCGCCGCGGGTTGCAGGGGTTTGACGGGTTGGAGGACGCCGTGTTGGAAGCGGTGGGCCCGCGCGGCCTGCCATTCCTAGGTATCTGCGTCGGCATGCAAATGCTGGCCACGGTTGGCCGCGAATACGAAGACGTTCCCGGCTTCGGACTTATCGGCGGAGCGATCGAGCGGATCGTCCCCTCGGACCCCGGATTGAAAGTGCCACACATGGGCTGGAATGACTTGGTCCTTACCGGCGCGCACCCCGTTCTTGGCGGATTAAAGACGGGAGATCACGCCTACTTCGTGCATTCCTACCAGATGGTTATGGACGACCCGGCTGACCGGCTGGCGCATGTCGATTATGGCGGCGATGTCACGGCGATCGTGGCGCGCGATAACGTTGTAGGAACGCAGTTTCATCCTGAAAAAAGCCAGGCCACGGGCCTAGGCCTGATCGCCAACTTCCTGAGATGGAAGCCCTAACGCGGTCAGGCAGGCGTTCCCGCGTTATCCTTGGCCTGTGTCGCCATCGCTGCGGCCCTTGGAGCCGCCACCCCAGCCGCCGGAGCCGTTCGGGTTTTCACCGGCATTTCCGACGGCTTCGCCGTTTCCGGGATTCCCGGGTGAGGAACCGTCCGAGCTGCCCGACCCACCCGAGCCACCACTCCCCGACGACCCACCGTTAGAGCCGGATCCGCTACCGGCGTCACCGTCGCTGCGACCATTGGAGCCACTGCCCCAGCCGCCGGAGCCGTTCGGGTTTTCACCTGCGTTTCCAACATCTTTGCCATTTCCGGGGTTGCCGGGGGCAGAGCTTGTCGCCTCGCCCGAGTCCGCATCACCCGTCGTGCCCGTTTGGTCGGCTGACGCCACCTGCTCGCCGGAATAGCCCCAACCTTCCAGCGCCCCGAAAATTTCTCGGCCGCCGGAATCCGTATTGAACCCGTACGCCAGCGTCATGGCGATGCCCTCGCTCTGCCCTTTCACTCCATCCGCGATTTCACCGGTGACGACCACACCAAGGCTGACCGCGAACATCATGATCGGCATCATATCGACCGTTACGGCCCCACATTCGTCGGTGGCGAAGTTCTTAATAGTGGTCGAAATGCGGGCGACGGGCGAGAACGGAAAGCTATCTGGCATTTGATCCTCTGACGGACAAAAATGGAATTTGAGTAATTGCTCTGAATTATGACCATGTCAGTGTCAGATGGTGGAGGTCAGACCAAACCGGGGCGTGGCGCGGCAATATCGGGGCATTTTTGGCCATGTTTCTGACAGGGATCGTTCGGGATGCGCTGGTGATATCGCAACGACATACCATGCACCCCGACCCGATCGGATCGTCACCGAATCTTGACCCATGTCTGGCGCGCGCAGATCAGCCCACCAACGATGCAGCCGCGCAACGCCATCTGGTCTCCGGTCAAGGCGACCTTGCCCAAGTAGATTTTGTCGTTCGACGGTCGCCAGACCTGCCCTTCGTAGCCGCCGCCCCCCTGCAGGGCCATGTTGCGCACAATCTGCTTGCCGAGATTCGGCGACTGGTATTCGCCCGTCGCGTTGAAAGTCTTGCTGATGGTGCCGCAATAGTTGCTGCCGCAGGGCGCGATGGTGACGTGCGCATACGCGCCGTCGTCGACTTCGGTCTGCCAGATACCCTCGATCGGGTCGGCGGATGCCATGGTCGCCAAGCCAAGGCTGGCAACGAGGGTGAAGAAAAAGCGTTTCATGTGATGTCCTCCCAAAGACTGGACTGAACCTGTCGATGCGGCGCGGTCAAAATCAAGCGTGACGCTTCGGCACGGGCTTTCCCATCTGGGCGGATTGCGCCAAAACGCCCTCAAACCAGTTTCGGAGCCGCATCATGATCCTTTATCCTGCCATCGATCTGAAGGACGGCGAGGCCGTCCGCCTGCTGCACGGTGAGATGGATTCGGCCACCGTCTTCAACGATGACCCCGCGGCGCAGGCGCGTGCGTTTCAGGACGCGGGTTGCGACTGGGTGCATCTGGTCGATCTAAACGGGGCCTTCGCCGGAGAGCCGGTCAACGGCGCGGCCGTCGAAGCCATCCTGAGCCGCGTCACCGTCCCCTGCCAACTTGGCGGCGGGATCCGCGACATGGCAACCATCGAGGCGTGGTTGTCAAAAGGTCTTGCCCGCGTGATCCTTGGCACCGTTGCGGTGGAGAACCCGGACTTAGTACGGGAAGCGGCCCGGGCCTTCCCCGGCAAGGTTGCCGTAGGCATCGACGCCCGCAAGGGCCGGGTCGCAACCCGTGGCTGGGCCGAGGAGACAGACATTATGGCGACCGATCTTGCCCGCCGGTTCGAGGACGCGGGCGTGGCGGCCATCATCTACACCGATATCGACCGCGATGGTGCCATGGGCGGCCCGAACGTAGCGGCAACAGACGCTTTGGCCCGCGCGGTCAGCATCCCGGTCATCGCGTCTGGCGGCGTATCGTCGCTGACGGATTTGCGGGTACTTAAGGCGAAGGGCACGATTGCGGGGGCGATTTCGGGACGCGCGCTCTACGATGGGGCGATTAATCTGGGCGAAGCGCTGGCCGTGTTGCGCAACGATTGACGCATGAGACGCCTCGCCGTTCGGGCACTCGTATCGGAAATCTCGCGCGCCTGACCGAGAGTTAGTGCCGGTGATCACACACAATTGCGTGGTCGCAACGTCGCCAATCCTTCTTTCAATGGTGTTCTGAAATCGTGCAAAGCAAGCGCACGCATGGGCGTATCTGTTTTGTAGCAGAGTCTGCAGCCCTCGCCTCGACTAACATGCATGTGTCCATCGAAAACGGCGCACACTCCCGGTTGCTATCGGGATCGGTGCGCAGATCCCAAGACCGAATATACGTACCGCGCCCGCGGGTCTCATTCCAGCAACCGGCCATTTTACGGAAAACTTGAGCCTTCCTCTTTCCGGAAATATCCCGGTGAGTGGGAGGGGCTGGCCCCTCGCCTGTTGCCACGCGCGCCAAACCCGGCCAAACCGCACACATGTTAAAGACACGCATCATCCCTTGCCTGGACGTGGCCGACGGTCGCGTTGTGAAGGGTGTCAACTTTGTCGACCTGATCGACGCAGGTGACCCCGTGGAATCCGCCCGCACTTATGACGCAGCAGGCGCTGACGAGCTTTGCTTTCTAGATATCCACGCGACGCACGAAAATCGCGGCACGATGTATGATTTGGCCACGCGCACGGCCGAGGCCTGTTTCATGCCCCTGACCATCGGCGGCGGTGTGCGTACCGTAGACGACGTACGCAACCTTCTCTTGGCCGGGGCGGACAAGGTTTCGTTTAACTCCGCCGCCGTGGCCGACCCCGACGCGCTGGCCCGCGCCGCCGACAAGTTCGGCAGTCAGTGCATTGTCTGCGCGATCGACGCGAAGACAGTGGCCCCCGGAAAATGGGAAATCTTCACCCACGGCGGGCGCAAGCCCACGGGCATCGACGCAGTGGAGTTCGCCCGCACCGCAATGGAGAAAGGCGCGGGCGAGATCCTGCTGACGTCGATGGACCGTGACGGGACCAAGGCCGGCTTCAACCTCCCGCTGACCCGCGCCGTGTCTGACGCTGTGACGATCCCGGTCATAGCGAGCGGAGGCGTCGGTACGCTGGATCACCTCGTCGACGGCGTGACCGAAGGGCATGCCTCGGCGGTTTTGGCCGCCTCGATCTTCCACTTCGGCACCTTCACCATCGCCGAGGCCAAGGCGCATATGGCTGCTGCCGGTATTCCCATGCGGTTGGAGTAAACGATATGACCCACCCCCTCGACCGCCTTTGGCAAACCGTGGAAGACCGCCGTACCGCCGACCCCGACAGCAGTTGGACGGCCAAGCTCCTCTCCAAAGGACCCGAAAAATGCGCCGAGAAGTTCGGCGAAGAAGCCGTGGAGGCCCTGATCGAAGCAGTGAAAGGCGACCGCGACGCCCTGACGCGCGAAGGGGCGGACGTTCTCTACCACTTCTGCATCATGCTTGCGTCGCGTGACGTTGCATTGGCCGATGTCCTCGCGGAGCTGGACCGAAGACATGGCACCTCCGGGCTCGTGGAAAAGGCCAGTCGCGACGGCTGACGACGGAAGTGAACACGCGGTTCGCCACACCTTTTGACGAACGTGGGTGATTTCGTGTCACCTGACCGCGTGGTGGCACGGCGCGCACCTGAAACGAAACAAGGCGATGCGACCGTTATGCAACCGTCGCATCGCCTTGCGTGTTTTGAGGATGACCAACCTGCAAACAGGTCAACTTCACAACACTCCAAAGACTAGAATGAAAATTCTTCCTACGTCCACCATCATCACCGCACTTCTGGAAGGTCGATGCCGAGGCCAAATTGTCGAATGTTGAGATCAGTAGCGCAAAGCGGAGATTGCCTTCGCTATAATTTCGAGCTGATGACTCCGGTGTTGAACCCGCCCATACGCAGTTCGCCGAACAGGCGCTGATACTCGATCTTGGGGCACCGATTCTGAATGATCGGGACACCAGCGGCATTGCACATGGCTTCGGCCTCTGGGCTGATGATCCCGATCTGCAACCAGACGCAGTGCAGGCCAGTCAGGCAGGAAAGACCTTCCTCGACGATTGCGGGCACGGCTTCGGGGCGGCGAAAGATGTCCAAAACGTCGACTGGAATGTCGATATCGCTCAACTCCCCGACGACAGGCTCGCCAAACAACACGGTTCCAACATGGCCTGGATTGACTGGCACAACGTGAAATCCGCGCATCGACAGATACCGCCCTACGAAATGGCTGGGTCGGATCGGATGGGGCGAAACGCCGACACAGGCAAAGGTCTTCGAACGAGTCAAAATGCTGCGCAGCAGGGAGTCTGATGGGGTTGTAGTCATGCCCGGACCTGACATGAAAAAAGGGCCCACGGCAAGCGTGGGCCCGAGGCGTGGAACGAGGGACAGTAAACGGAAGGCGGGAGTTCCAACCCCGCGTTCCTTTCATACATAGGAAACATCTCTCCCAAGGATAAGTTCCGATCACGGGAATTCCTTTCCGCGTGAGCGGGCGTGAGCATACACTCTAGCATCCGTCAGTCGAAAATGTCCTCGATCTCATCGAAAACCTTCTCCCAGATGCTCTTGCGCTTCTTAACCCGTTTGGGCTTGCGCATCTTGTGCGGTTTCTGCGGCTTGGACGTGTGGCTGGCGACGGCGCGGGCCTGTGCCGGACGCAATGGCTTCATGTCACGCAGAGGCGCGCCGCAGGACCTGCAGGCCAGCGCATGATTGCGCACGCAAAGCGCCGAACGACGACCGCAATAGCAACAGGTTGCAAGTTTCTCAGTCATTCGGCGTGGCCCGCCCGGCGCTGAGCGCGAAAAGACTGACGGCGGCGGCGTTCGACACGTTCAGCGACCCGAAAGCCCCCGCCGGATCGACACGCACCATCCGGTCGCAGAGCGACTTCGTCCGCTCGCGCAAGCCCGGCCCCTCGGCCCCCAGCACAATGGCGGTCGGCCGATCAATCACATCAGGCGCGGCCTGGGCCAGCGTCTCTTCCGCTTCACCGTCCATCCCGATGAGGACGTAGCCCAAATCCTTCAATCGCTCCATCGCATCGCCGAGGTTGCCGACCCGCAAATATGGCTGCCGCTCCAGCGCGCCTGAGGCCGTTTTGGCCAGCGCGCCGGTTTCAGGTGCCGAATGGCGCGACGGGGCAACGACGGCGCGGGCACCGAACACCTCGGACGAACGCAAGATCGCGCCAATATTGTGCGGATCGGTCACGCGGTCGAGCAGCACCAGAAGCGGGGCGTTACCCTGCCCCGGCCTTGCCAGATCCTCGATCCGCCCCCAGTCGAGCGGCTTGACCTCGAGCGCGGCTCCCTGGTGCACGGAGCCGGGGTCAAGGGGGACGGGAAACTTGCGCGGATCTGCGATCTCCGGCTCCATCCCCGACGCGGGAACGACGTCGCCCAACCGGTCGGCGGCGTTCCTAGTCAGGACCAGCCGCAGGCGTTCGCGCATCGGGTTCTGCAGCGCATCGCGCACCGCATGAAGGCCAAATAGCCAAACCGTCTGGTTCGCCGCGGCACGCCGATCCTGCTCCTTCTGGACAACCCACTTGGGCTTTTGCGCCATGATGCTTCCCCTGTCAGACGCTGCCCTTATCGCCCGCATCGAAAGTCGCCACAACACCGCTTGACCCCAGCGGGTGCCCCGGCTATCCCCGCCGCCAGTGGGCGACAGGCCGCAAGGTGTGGCAGGGGACTGTAACTCCCTCGAGGCGACTCACGCCTGGTTCGATTCCAGGGTCGCCCACCATTCTTTCCAAAATGTTCTGATATTTACCCCAATCGGGGCAAGTCCGAAATTATCTGACTTGGCTTTTTGACTTATGTTACCGTTCCCTTACCAAAGGGAGGAACATCGATGATCCGGACAATCTTATCTGCAAGCGTCTTTGCGTTCGCCACCACCATTCTGGCGGGTGCAGCCGCCGCCTGCCCCGACGTGCGGCAGAACGGGGCGACGGGCCACTACAACGGTCAGCAACTCTATGAACCGAAATTCTTCAGTGTGACCGCCGGGGGCGACCACAGCCTGCAACGCGGATGCCGTGGGATATACAATCAATTGCGGTCCGACAGGGGCGAGGGGTTTTTCCCGGTGCGTCCTGATTTCACCCTTGAAACGCCGGGATTGGGGGGCTTCACGCTGGTCATCTCGGTCGTGTCGGAGTGCGACTCCGCGCTCTTGATCAATACGCCTGCCGGGAATTGGTATTACGACGACGATGACAACGGAAATCTGGATGCACGCATCGAACTCAGCTCTCCGTCTTCCGGCATTCTGGACATCTGGGTCGGAACGGCAAACGGCGAATACTGCGATGCTCAGTTGCGCCTGGAGACGTTCTGACACCACCGGGCCGGCAAGCGGGCGTGCCGGTCACGTGCCAGGACCGTCAACCCGCGTCGGTTCGGCACGTGCTGTGGTCGCCGACCCAGCCGGGACAAACCCCTCGGCATCGCCAAGGAACACACCGACTTTCCGCATGCGAGGGATCGCGTCGCAGACGACCTTGATCACGATCAGCACTGGAACCGCGACAACCATGCCCATTACCGACCATATCCATGCGAAAAACGCGACGGACAGAAAAACCATCGTCACATTCAGGCGCAGTCGCTGACCGACAAGCGCCGGTGTGATCAACTGCCCCTCGGCAGCCGTCAGGGCATAATAAGTGCCCAGAACACCAAACGCCGCCCAAGCATCCTCGAAAGCCACGAATGAAATGATGCCCGCGATTAACGCACCCACGACCGCACCCACGAACGGCACGAAGTTGAGCACTGTCGCCATCACGCCCACCAGCCAAGGTGATGGAATGTCCCACACCCACATGGCAATACCAATCGCCAAGCCCAGCCCGATATTGATCAGCGTGATCGCCCCGAGGTAGTTGCCCAGACGCGCTTCGATCATGCGGATCGTCATAACGGTGGCCTTCTTGTCCTCGAACCGGTCGGCGACCTGAACCGCCTTCTGGATGAACAGGTCGCCCGACGCGACCAGGAAGAACAGCAGGCAGATCGCGAAAATTGTCTGCCCCATCAGACCCGGCGCGACCGTGGCGACCGAGGCAGCCAACCCGCCACCACCCACGACCTGCACCTTCATCGGGGATGTGGTTCCCGACTCCTCCATCACCTTGTCGGTTGCTTCCGCCGCGCGACTGAACAGTTCGAATGGCCCGGCGGGACCGGTCAAGGTCAACAGGAACCGGTCGATCAGTCGGGGAATATCAGCCACGAATTCCGTCAGCGGTTCGCTCAGCGCGATGCCCCCGAGGGTCAGGACCGTCGCGATAGAAATCGTGAACACGCCCGCCGCGACCGGAGCGGGAATTCCGATACGCGCCAATGCGCGGCGCGGGGCGTTGAGGATGAAGTACCCAAGGATGGCGGTTGTCACCGGAATCAAGAATTCCGAAGCAAAGACCAGCGCGTGGATAAGCAGCAGAATAAAAATGCCAGTGACTGGAACAAGCAGAGGGTCCCGCTTGCGTGGACCTTGCGGATCAACTTGCATGGCCCAGCTCATCTGCCTTGACGGCTTTGCGATGGCCCATAGGCTCCCTTGGGCCTTTCGTGCTGTCGCGTGCTGTCTGCGCCTCCATCTCGGCGTTGAGCTTTGCGCCCAGCAGAACGACGAGGGCCGACAGCCAAAGCCACATCAACAGAACGATGACGCCGGCGATGGATCCGAATGTCTCGTTGTAGCTGCCGAAGGTCTGCACGTAGACTGAGAAACCAACCGACGCGGCAAGCCATAGCGCGGATGCGGCAACAGCCCCCGGCGTCAGCCAGCGCCATTTGGCACGTGCCCGATCAGGCCCCCAACGGTAAAGGCCGGACACACCGGCCACGAAGATGAGCGCAAGCGGCACATAGGCCACGAGTTGAACGACCCTCTCGACCTGCGGGGGCAGGACGGCGACGGCCAGACCGATGGGAACGACGACGATCAGAGATGTCGCCAGAAGCAGGCCCAGCATCATGACCACCGTCATCCCTATGGTCCGCAGCTTCAGGCCAACAAATCCACGGGTCTCACGTTCGCCATAGGCAACGTTCAACCCTTGGATCAGGCTGCCGACACCGTTGGACCCCGACCAGAGTGCAAGGCCCAAGCCCAGCGCGAGTCCGAGGGTCAGGCCTCCGCCGCCACTGCCAGCGACCGATTGCGCCTGCTCCAGCAAGATGCGGCTAACGTCTGGCGGTACGATACCCGCCGCGCCTTCGAGAACGAAGACGAGTTCTTCGGGACGATACATCAATCCGGCGATCGACATCAGCGCCGTAATCGCCGGAAAAATCGCCAGCAGGCTGTAGAACGCGACGCCTGCCGCAATAAGGGACAGGTTGTCCTTCGCGATTTCGGCTTTCAATCGCTTCGTGATATCCAGCCAACCTTTTCTGGGAATTTCGGTCGGGCCGACCGCGTCCCGGCCCCGACCCGGTTCTGCTGCTATGGCCTCGTTGGTCGTGGCCGGCCTGTCACGCTTCATGTGGACACCTCTTCGAACAGGTCGTCGGCCATCTGTAAATGGTGACGCAAGACGGTCACGACCCTTCGGCTGGCCTTCGGAGCTTTGGCAACGTTACCCGCTTTGTTCTGGAAAAGCCCACACATGGCCTGCCCCCGGAACTGCATGTGGCAAAGCGGAGTCGTGGCAGCGATATCACCAATGCCCGGCACCACTCCCACGAAGTTTTCGCAATCGAAATGAATACCCGCCATTGGGAGACGCAAACAGCTGTCCGGATGGAGGGCAAACCTATCCTCCAGCTCCGGGCGCGCGGTCAGGATATCGTGTGTGCGTCGGTTTGCCATGGGAACCAGACGCGCAGCCCCCCTTTCCGGTTCCCAGCCCCGTCCACTGACGCTACGGTTTTTCCAAAGGGATTAGGGGGATATCATGGACGAAACATTCAAGGATCAGGTGGCCGTCGTCACCGGTGGCGCACAGGGCATTGGCCTGGCCGTGATGCGCAAGTTGATCGCCGGCGGCGCGCGGGTCGCCAGTTGGGATGCCAACGCCGAACTCAATGCGGCAACGGCCGAAACCTTGGGCACATTGGCGGTAACGTGCGACGTGTCCGACTATGCCTCGGTCGAGGCCGCACTAGCACAAACGACCAAGACCCTGGGCAAGCCAGTTGTGCTGGTGAACTCCGCCGGCATTGCCGGGCCGAACGTTCCGGTCGTGGACTATGGCCTGGAAGACTGGGCCAGGATCATAGCCATCAACCTGACCGGCACCTTCAACGTAAACCGCGCCTTGGTGCCCGGCATGAAGGCCGCCCGTTATGGTCGCATACTGAACATTGCCTCCATCGCGGGCAAGGAGGGCAACCCCAATGCCTGCGCCTATTCCGCATCCAAGGCGGGCGTAATCGGCTTTACCAAGTCTTTGGGCAAAGAGCTGGCGGACATGGACATCGCGGTGAACTGCGTCACACCCGCCGCCGCCCGCACGCCGATATTCGACCAGATGAGCGAGGAGCATATCGCCTATATGCTCTCCAAGATCCCGCGCGGTCGGTTCCTGGAGGTCGAGGAAGCCGCCGAGATGATCGCCTGGGCCGTCTCCGCCGCCAACAGCTTTACCACGGGCGCGGTGTTCGATCTTTCGGGCGGTCGCGCGACGTATTGAACGCGCGGTCAGGTGGAGCCATCAAAGGAGAAGGACGCCTGCCCAAGCACCGCCAAACACATGAAATTGCTTTGGGGTGCTCCTGCGAGAAGTCATACCATTTGCGCCCGGTGCCCCGCACGCACTTGAATAAGCAGTACCGGGGCCAGCAATGCCGCGCCAATCAGGAAAGTCGTGAGACCGGGCGCAATGAAGAAGAGTGATGCAAGGCCGGTGTAAACCCGCTGCCACATCGGCATCTTGGCGAACAGGTAGCCGGTGAAGGCGATGCCCAGCGCGCCAATGCCCATGGCCGCGCCGGCCAGCGTTACGGTGAAGGCGGGCCAGCTGAAACCTTCGGCAACCAGCAGGAGCGCGGGGGAATAGACGAAGACGAAGGGCACGAGCGCTTTGGCTATGCCCAGCCGGAATGCCGTGTTGCCGGTCTTGAACGGGTTCGACCCGGCGATGCCGGCGGCGGCATAGGCGGCAAGCGCGACGGGCGGTGTGATGTCCGCCAGAACGCCATAGTAGAAGACGAAGAAGTGGGCCACAATCGGCTCAACTCCAAGGATCTGGAACGCTCCCGCCGTGACCGATACGAGGATGATATAGGTCGCTGTCGTCGGCACCCCTGCCCCCATAACGATGCAAGCCATCGCCACCAGCACAAGTGAGAAGAAGAGCGACCATTGCTGAAGATCGAAAATGTCAAAGAGCGGCAGGATCGACACAAAGGCTGCGATATCGTTCGCCGTGGTGATCACGATAGATCCGACCCGGAAGCCCGAACCGGTTAGCGTCACGACCCCCACGATAATGCCCACACAGGCTGCGGCCGCACCGATCGCGATGGTGGCGCGCGCGCCGTTGGCAAGCGCATCCAGCAGCGCTTTCGGGCCGAACAAATCCGACGGAAGCGGCTCACCCCGCGCCTTGCACTGGGCGCGGATGATCCCGTTCTGCATGAAGCCCACGACGACGCAGGCGATAATGGCGTAGACAGCGGCATAGCTGGGGGTGCGCCCGTCCAAGATCATATAGATCAGGACGACCAGCGGTGCGATCGTCAGCCAGCCGTTGCGCAAGACGCGAAATAGGTTCGGCATTTCTTCTGCAGTCAATCCGCGCAGGCCCAGCTTCTTCGCCTCCAAGTGCACCATGACGAAGATGCCGAAATAGTGCAGAAGTGCCGGGAACAGCGCCGCCGCCAGAATGTCGCGTAGAGGGATATTCAGGTAGTCGACCATGATGAAGGCCGCTGCCCCCATAACGGGCGGAGTGATCTGACCACCGGTCGAGGCCGTTGCTTCTGTCGCGGCAGCGAACTCCTTGGGGTAGCCCACACGCTTCATCGCCGGAATAGTCAGCGCACCCGTCGTAACCGTGTTGCCAATGGACGAGCCCGAGATCGACCCCATGAAGGCCGACGCACATATCGCCACTTTCGCCGGCCCGCCGGAATAACGCCCCGCGATGACAGACGCCAAGTCAATGAAGAGCTGGCCAAGCCCGATCCGCGTTGCCAGCGCACCGAAGACGATGAACAGAAAGACGTACTTTGCCATCGCGCCAATGGCGACGCCGTAGATGCCCTGGTTTGTCATGTAGATGTGGTTGATGAAGCCGAGCCAGCTGGTCCCCCCGTGCTTAAGGGCACCGGGCGCGTATTGGCCAAAAAGTGCGAACAGGATGAAGATCAGCGCGATGATCGGCAGGGTCGGCCCGATGGACCTGCGCGCAACCTCCAGCGTGATCAGCAGCAGCGCGGACCCCATGAAGATTTCCACGGACGTCGGGTCGCCGACACGTTGCGACACGAACTCCGGCGGAAGCAACGGCAGATAGAGCGCAGCCCCCACAGCAAGCACCGCAAAGACGATGTCGAGGATGTTCACCCCGTCGAACGACCACCAGTTGTCTGCAATGGTGCCGTCATCGGGCGCACGACGCCATGAAAACAACAGGAACCCGAGGCCCAGCACGAAGGCCAGATGGACCCCGAAATGCAGAAGTTCCCGGATCAGACCAAATCCGGCGGCATAGAAATGATAGACAGACATCGCCACCAGCGCGGCGAAGATAACACTCCCCATGATGGGCCCGGTGGTCCGGAAAGCCGTCTCAGGGTCGAACTTCCGCTCGATCGCGGCAAGTTCTTTGGGCGTAAGGTCGCGGTCGGTGTCTGTGGTTGACATGGGGGCCTCGCCGGAGGGCTGCGGGCGACCCCTAGGGCCACACGGACGTAATCAGGGCGGACCGTTCTGGCCCGCCCTGATCTGATTTTATTGGTCCAGAAGGCCGGTTTCGCGATAGTACCGCTCGGCCCCCGCATGCAGAGGGACGCCGACACCATCGAGCGCCGTGTCTGCTGTGATCGTCTTACCCTTCGCGTGACCCACGTCCAGCAGCGCGCGGCTCTGCTCGTTCCACATCGCCTTGGTGATGTTGTAGATCAGCTCATCGTCGGCCTTGGCCGAGGTGAACCACTGGGCACCAACCGAAATGGTGTCAGCACCTGCTACACCTTCGTACGTACCCTCCGGGATATCTGAGACGGCGAAGAAGCCATACTTGTCGGTCAGCGTGGCGGCAACGTCACCGTCGATCGGAACGATCTTGATGTCAGCGGCCGAAGCCAGTTCGACCACGGCTCCGGTTGGATAGCCCGCGACAGCGAAGAAGGCATCAATCTGGCTGTTGCGCAGGGCCTCTGCCGCGGCCGATCCCTTGAGCGCCTCGACCGTGATGTCGTCCTGGCTCAGGCCGCCGGCCTCAAGGATGAGGTTCGCATCGACATAGGTGCCCGAACCCGGCTCATCGAGCGAAACCCGTTTGCCCGCCAAGTCCGCCACGCTATCGATGCCGCTATCGGCAAGTGCAACAAGGTGGATGTGCTCTTCGAATAGGGCGGCGATGGTGCGCAGATCCTCGGCAGGCTCTTCGCCTTCGCGGGTGCCTGTCCCGGTATAGGCCCAATAAGCGACGTCCGATTGCGCGAAACCACTGTCACGCAGGCCCGACAGGATGGCATTGATGTTGTCGACCGAGCCGCGCGACGACACGGCCGACGCGATCAGGCCGTCAACCCCGCAGGAGCCACCCTCGCCACATTCGCGCGAGCCGGGGGGTTTGGAGATGGCGTTCGCGATCACGCCACCGACCGGATAGTAGGTGAAGGACGTGCCGCCCGTCCCGATGGTGAAGAATGTCAGGTCCTGCGCGCTGGCGGTTCCGCCAAGGCCAAGAGCCACGACCACCGAAAATGCGGCAGTTTTGAGAGTATTGAACATCACGTTCTCCCTGGTTTCGGGGACCTGCCCGGTCCCTCTCGTCTGGGAAACGTGGCCGATGGCGCGGCCTTTGACAACCGCGCAACCGCCCAAAAATCAGGCCAAAACTGACTTGGAGCTTCTTACCTAGCCAAGACCGGCGAACGATGCGCCACCCGCGTCGCGAAACCATTCCCGGATGGTGGCGCGCTCCTCATTGGTCATGTCGGTAATATTGGCGGGGGGCATTGCATGGCTGACGCCGGATTGCAGGTAGATTTGCCGCGCGTGCAGCGCAATATCCCCATCCGTTTCCAGATGAACACCTTTCGGGGCCCAGTGCATCCCTTCCCATACTGGCTCCCTTGCGTGGCACATGGAGCAGCGTCCCCTGATGGTGTTGGCTGCTTCTTGGAACCCCTCTGCCTGCGCAAATCGCAGGGCCGCAGGCGTAATCGGTGCATTTTCGACCGCCTCGTAATCGCCATCGAAAGGCGAGACGGTCGACAGCCACGCCATGATCACGAAAAGGACGGCAGTCACGCCCCATGTCCACGCCGGGCCTTCGCCCGTGGCATGCAAGGTGTTGAAGTAGTGCCGGATCGTGACACCTGTCAGAAATACCAGACAGGCGATGATCCAAGCGTATTCCGTGCCGAAAGACAGCGGATAGTGGTTCGACAACATGAGGAACAGAACGGGCAGCGTGAGGTAGTTGTTGTGCGTGGATCGCAGCTTGGCGATCTGACCGTATTTCGCATCGGGCGTGCGGCCCGCCTTTAGATCGGCAACGACGATGCGTTGGTTTGGCATGATGATGAAGAAGACGTTGGCCGTCATGATTGTTGCCGTCATCGCCCCAAGGTGCAGCAGCGCCGCGCGCCCGGTAAACACCTGATCAAGCGACCAGCTTGCCACCACGATCCCTGCAAACAGAACCAGCATGACCGCAGTTGGCTGCGTCTTGAGCGGCGATTTGCACAAAAGGTCATATCCGATCCAGGCAACGGCGATGAACGCGGCGGAAAGCGCTATGGCCTGCCAGGTGGTCAGGTCCGCCTTGGTCGGATCAATCAGGAAAAGCTCCGCCCCGGCCCAGTAAACGATCGCCAAAAGGGCCACCCCAGACAGCCAGGTCGAATAGGCCTGCCATTTATGCCAGATCAGATGTTCGGGCAGACGATCAGGTGCCACCAGGTATTTCGTGGTATGGTAGAAGCCACCGCCGTGGACCTCCCACTCCTCACCGTATGCCCCCTGCGGCATGTCCGGAGCCCGGCGCAGACCCAAGTCAAGGGCGATAAAATAGAAGCTGGCCCCGATCCAGGCGATACCGGTGATGACGTGGAGCCAGCGCACGGCGAACGCCAGCCAGTCCCACATGATTGCCAGATCGTACATCGCGTCTTCTCCTAGCGGGGCCAACGCAATCTGCGCGCGGGTGCATTTTTCCAGCATCCATTGGGCAGGGCAAGCGGCTTCGAGCGTCCGAAGATGTGTCTTATCCTGGGTGCCGCGTCGGAGGCTGGCACACGAGCCTGTCCGATCAGGACCCTCGATAAGTGGAATAGCCGAATGGGCTGAGTAGCAGGGGCACATGGTAATGCGCCGCCTCAGCCATACCGAAGCGGAGCGGTATCACATCGAGGAAACGCGGTTCTTCCGGGGCAACCCCCGATCGGGTCAGGTAGCCGCCGCAGTGGAATACAAGCTCAAACGTACCGGTCGCGAACTCGGCCTGCGGCAGGATCGGGGTGTCGGTGCGACCGTCGGAATTGGTCCTTGCCTCCGCCAGCTTGGAGCGTTTGGCACCGTCGACCCGGAAAAGTTCGATGTGCAAATCATCGGCAGGACAGCCACGCGCGGTGTCCAGAACATGCGTCGTCAGATATCCGGCCATCTTAAATCTCCGATTGGGTATGTTCCTAATACTCCAGTCTTCGCCGTTCGAAACCGTCTTTCGAGCAAACCGGACCCAAACAGGTCTTGAAATTTCCGCCCGAACTTATCCCTTATCACGGTGCCACGACCAAGGAGGGCACATGCAACGCTACCCCCGCGACATGACCGGATACGGTGCCACCCCGCCCGAAGCCAACTGGCCTGGCAAGGCGCGGATCGCAATCAGCCTGGTCGTCAATTACGAGGAAGGCGGCGAGAATAATATCCTGCACGGCGACGCCGCATCCGAAGCCTTCCTGTCGGAGATCACGGGTGCCCAGCCTTGGCCGGGGATGCGCCATGCCAACATGGAATCGATCTATGAGTACGGTGCCCGCGCCGGGTTCTGGCGTTTGCACCGGATGCTTCACGACCTGCCGGTGACGGTTTACGGCGTGGCGAGCGCGCTGGCACGCGGGCCGGAACAGGTCGAGTGCATGGTAGAGGCAGGGTGGGAGATCGCGTCGCATGGCCTGAAATGGGTCGAACACAAGGATATGGCCGAAGCAGACGAGCGCGCCGCCATCCAAGAGGCCATCCGCCTCCATACCGAAGTGACAGGCGCGGCCCCGCGCGGGTTCTATTGCGGCCGATCCTCCGAAAACACGATCCGACTGGCGTCCGAGACCGGCCAATTCGCCTATGTCTCCGACAGCTATGCCGACGACCTGCCCTATTGGGTCGAGGTGGGGGAACGAAACCAGCTGGTCGTGCCTTACACGCTGGACGCGAATGACATGCGTTTCGCCATACAGGCCGGGCACCCCGATGGCGCGTCGTGGGAAACCTACCTTCGCGACAGCTTTGACTGTCTTTACCGCGAAGGGGGACGGATGATGTCCATCGGCTTGCATTGCCGTCTGGCGGGGCGGCCCGGTCGGGCGGAGGCGCTGAGGCGATTTATCGATTACGTACGCGGGCACGACGGCGTCTGGTTCGCCACCCGCCTTCAGATAGCGGAACACTGGACAGCAACTCATCCGCAGACCAAACGGGTGCGGTCCAGCGAGATGGACAAGGCCACCTTCATCAACGCCTATGGCGCGATCTTCGAGCATTCCCCGTGGATTGCCGAGCGCGCCTTCGACCTCGACCTCGGCCCCGCGCATGACACCGCCGCAGGCCTGCACAACGCTCTTGCCCGGATGTTCCGCGCGGCCTCCGAGGAGGAGCGTCTGGGAGTATTGAAGGCGCATCCCGACTTGGCCGGCAAACTCGCCGCCGCCGGTCGTCTGACCGCCGACAGCGCGTCGGAACAGGCGGGCGCAGGGCTCGATATGCTAACCGACGAGGAGCGAAAGAAATTCCAAACGCGTAACGCAGCCTATGTGGCAAAGCACGGATTCCCCTTCATTATCGCGGTGCGCGACCACGACAAGGCGGGCATCCTGTCAGCCTTTGACCGGCGCATCGGGAATGACCGCGCCACCGAATTCGTTGAAGCCTGCCGACAGGTGGAGCGCATCGCACGCCTGCGGCTATCGGATCACCTGCGATGAGCCGCGTGATCAGAACCCAGGCCCTGACGCCCGAGGCCTTCGCCCCGTTCGGCGACGTTCTGGAGGTCTCGGGCCCGCCGGACAAGCTGATCAATGCCGGATTGTGCGGCCGCTTCCATGACCGTGCAAAGCTCGACTTCGCGGACGGGCGTCCGGGCATCAGCCTTTTCGATGCCACGCCGAGCGCCCTGCCCTATACACTTGACCTGATGGAGCGACATCCCGAAGGCAGCCAATGCTTTGTGCCAATGCACGACAAGGAATGGCTCGTCACCGTGGCCACCGACGCAGGCGGCGTGCCGGGTGATCCGCTGGCGTTCCTGGTCGGCAGCGGACGAGCGATCAACATTCACCGGGGCATCTGGCACGGTGTTCTGACACCGCTGCATGCGCCCGGTCTGTTTGCCGTCATCGACCGCATTGGACCGGGCGCGAACCTTGAGGAACACACGTTGGATCGCCCGTACCGCGTTGAACAGAATCACTGAAATCGCGTTCGGCTGCCCCGGCGGGGACGCTTCGCGAACGAACGAAAAATGGCATCTGCGTTTCGAAAATCACGGACCATGTTAGGTCGTTCAATGAGTGCAGGACCGGCTCCAAGGACGTTTGCTCCAGATCAGCCAGAACTCCGACCTTCTGTCATGACGCTAAAGCCGTCGTCGCGGCCGGTCCATCCCATCTTGGGATTGGATAGGCTTTCCTCGACATAGATGGCGTGACAGTCATGTCCTGACCGACGGCCAACCAATACAAACCGGACTCCAATGGCGGGTTCGACAGGGTGGTTACGGGTCCAAAGACGACAAGACAGCGGGACGGCGATCTCGCAACAATCACAGACACCGGCTCAAATCCTGTCCGCCGGATTTTCGCGCCAATCCTTGGTTGCGCGCGCCAGCATGCAGCCCCAGGTCTCGGACCGATCTATGTCGAAATGGATGTATGAGGTCATTGGAGACATCTGGTCACGATGGCAGCAGGCGCGCAGTTGGCCAACGGGCTGCGGTCGGCCTCAGGGACCTAGCTGATGTCCGCCGCGGTTCAGATCAACTTTACTGGAGGCGCTGTGACACTTCCCCAGACGATGGGGCCCGAAGAAGTGCTAGTCAGGGATCTTGAGGAACTACTGTCCGGGCTTCGCCACAACGACAGGCCACGTCCAGCGACACTAGATCAAGGCTCAGCATCTGATAGGCAAGGCGCGTTCCGAACGGGATCGGGCACTGCCACCTTGGTACGACCCTCCGCTGGTCCTGAAGCTGTGGTTTCCAGTCGATCCGTGACTACGATGAGGACCAACCGCACAACACTTGGGTGGGATCAGGCGATAAGCGCTTTGATTAGAAGACCCCCCATTACAAACGGCGCAAACGGATCCAAATCATAAATGGAGACTGGAATTAAGGGTGCCGTACCGACACCGGTTATGGCTAATGCCCGACGATCCACTGGTAGGTGTCATGCTCACAGCAGCTGTTTGCTGTCGCTCCTCGTCAACGCCTTTGAAGCCCAATCTCTAAGAATACCGTGGCAAAGAGATAATTCGTCAGCGCTGCACAGCTTTCATTTGAAGGCCATCTCGAGTCTGGTTGCCCGACTGGTGCAACAGGTGAACAAGTTCGAGGTGTCCCGAGACCCCGGTCTTGAGAAAGATGGAGCGCATATGACTGCGAAAGGTCGATTTGCTGATCTGCAGGATTTCAGAGAGTTTGTCCGGCAGACGGCCTTCCTGAACAAGCATGCAGATGCGATACTCTGATCGGGTGAGCCCGGCGGGGTTCTGAACGCTGAGAACGTTAGCGAATTTCGGTTCGCGATCTTCCGAATTTTGGCATGGCTGTCTGGCCAGGAGCATGGCCGCGACCCCTGGCGCGCGGTCAAGCCAACTTTGCGAAAGTACGGATCCGAGTATTTCTAGCAGTTGCCGATTGTGTTCGAGCAGCGGACGCTCGAACTGGAACTCCAGAAAATCGCTAAAATCTCTCTCGGTGCAAAGCGAGAGGGTAACAACTTCCCGCAGTCCGAACTGATCCAGCTTGTCCCTCGCGTCGATGCTTGCGTTAACTTCGGTGATGCAAAGGACACTGCCCAAATTCGTCGTGTGTAGCAAATCACCAAGAAGCTCGGAACCGAGGCTGCATGATGCTTTGCCAGGCGGCATCCTGACCGCCTTTTCGTGCCGAGCCATAATCCGCGTTCGATCGAAATGCCGCATTTGCCGCACGATCTTAACGCTGTCGGAACCGACAAGTCCCTGAAGTCCCGCCAAGACGAGCTGAAAATTCCCTCCCAAGTCAACAGCATGGACAAATTTGGCAACGACCTTTACCGACCCGCGCGTTTGCTCCGCACTGAAACTCTTCCTAATCGCCGACATTCATAAAGCTCCAAAAAACAGCGCAGACATAAAAAATCATGTCCAAACACACTAAGGAGGGCGAGAATCTGACCAACCCATCAATACGGCAGAAGCTGGAGCTGAAAAATCCAGAATCATTCTCCCGTTGGTCTACTGTTGTAAATTTACTTGACCATTTTGCGGCAGGAGTTTGGCACGTTTGACCGATGCAGCTTTGCCGTAAGCGGTAGGATGAATAATCATTGGGTCACGTTTGAGCGAGGGTACCGGCGGCAGGGAACTTTTGGTGGCGCTCGTATCGCGTCGTCGCACGTCGATCCGGCAGCCGAACAAGATTTCAGTAGTTCAGGACCGTTTGTTCCGGGGCATGAGGCCCGAGAGATCGCGGTTGCGCAGTTCCCGATCGGGCACGAAGGCATCAAGGCGCTGCAATTATGGCTTACGACAACCCTGGTGCCGCGGCCTCTATAGGCAGGTGGTCATTCAGTTGTAGGAAATTGCGAAGCGATGCGGCGGCACCGGTGCAGTCAATGACCTGATCCGAGGTCCATAAAGAAACGGGTCCGGCGATCGTCTCTACCTTTTTGGTCCGAAAGCTCTGCTTGCGTGCTGCCCTCGCCCCCCCAACCCCGCCCGATCAGCTTGCCACACTCCCTTCGTACATTCAGGCTTCGTGCCGCACTGTGCGCACTAAGAGTTGCGCAAGTGAATTGTGACCGGTTTGTGGCCGCGGGTCTCCGCAGCCGGAAGCGCCGATTTCGAACGAGCAGGCCCATGTCGCCCGACCGCTATCAGTCGCTGGCGTATGTGTTTGTGGGCCCCGATACACTCAGCGCAGCGCGTCATCACTGCGAACGCTTGCGAGAATGACGACGCCGGTCAGAACACGCCGATATCCTCTGTTTTCCACCATATCATTGGGAAAAATGGCTAGAGCTATGAACTCCGCTCTCCGCTCTAGCGATAGTAGAGATCGCTCAGATCAGCTCCGCAGCATGTGAGATTGGGCCACGTCGACGACACGGTGCGAATAACAGTTCAATACCCCTCGGTCCGGCCCGCAAATCAACGAATCGGTGCCGCGATCAGCGCTTCATGTGTGTCCTAATTATGTCTTAATTTGGAAGAGAATCGGACAAATTACAACTTCAGGTTGTAAATCTCATATCTTTGGACGATGTGAGCGCCGCTTCCGAAACATATGGTGAAGGAGATCGCTGCCATCTGGTGTCGACATCTCAATGGCGCGGTTACGCCATCCTTTAATTAGTAGAGCAAGGGACTACACAATGTTCAATTATATCAAAACGTTCGCCGCAAACGAAGACGGTGCGGCCATGGTCGAATACGCAATCGCACTGCTGGTTGCTGCCGGTATCGGGGTCGGGACTTTCACTGTCATGGGAGACCAGGCAGGGACCAACGCGTCACTCGCATGTGGTGCTCTCACCTATGACGTAGCAACTGATACATCAAACGCCGATTGCTAGAAGTAATTTCTAGCACAATCGAAAATGCTTCCGGAAGCCGCTGGGCGCGGCTTCCGGACCTTCTTCTCCCAAAGTCATACCTTTTTCAAAGGTAATGCTGGAGGCTATTATGAAATTCAGAACTTTTGCCACCATTCTAGTAGGCACCGCGTTGGCAGGTGCGGGGTCCTTCGCAGTGATGAACATTGCCGTGAACCCCGGGTCTGCAACTGCAATGCAGGAAGCACAGATGGTCGACGTGATTGTAGTACGCTCCGAAATAGCTTTTGGCCAAGCGATTGAGCCGGCGATGCTGATGACAAAATCGTGGCCCAAAGACGCTCTTGTTCCGGGGCTATACACAAGCATGGACCCGTTCCTGGCCGGTGAACCCCGCCGGGCGTTGGGCCGTATGTTTCCCGGCGAGCCTCTCATGGTCGCCAAACTTTCAACTCCGGGCGAGTTGGTTACGATCGTTCAGAAGTTGACGCCCGGGCATCGTGCCATGGCCATCAGTGTTAACGCTTCGACCGCGGTTGGCGGCTTCGTCGCCCCGGGCGACCGAGTGGATATCATGATGACTTATACTGCTGACGGTGAATTGCGCGCCGGAACAGTGCTTCAGAATGTACGTGTTGTGGGAATTGACCAGACCTCTGAGTCGCAACAAGGCTCACCACAGGTGGCCCGCACCATCACCGTCGAAGTTTTGCCCGATGATGGGCAGAAACTGGCCCTTGCACAAAAAGCCGGACAACTGAGCCTGAGCCTGCGCGAGCGGGATGCGCCTGAACATGAGCCGCTGGAGCAGGTCCAATTGGGTGACTTGTTCGACACCCGCCAGCCGGAGCCGGTCGTGGAGGTCGTCGCGACCGAAGAGCCTGCACCTGCGCCAGTTCCCGTCCGCTCCAGCGTCATCGTTCGTCGCGGACTGGCAACGGAACAGGTCTTCCTGAAATGATCCGGCGCGGGCCCTTCACACCCCAACGACTGGCCCGCTTCGCCGCCGACGAATCCGGGAGCATTCTGGTTCTCTGGATCATGTCCCTTGTTGCGATATTGGGTATAACGGCGCTCGTCTTCGATATGGGCCGCATTCAGATAGCGCAGACTGACCTGAAGCGGTTTGCCGAAAACGTGGCCTTGGCCGCAGCGGCAGAACTAGACGGCCAGGACGACAGCATTACACGCGCGACCAACGCAGCCGATGTTCTGATATCCAATCCGCAAGCTTATGGCGGCGACGGCACGTTGTTCGGCGCGGCCGACTATACGCTGACCTTCCTCGATGGCTTGCCCGCAGAGGATGTCGAGCCTGACGGGACCCCTACGGACACCTCGCCGTTTCTCACAACAAACTCATCTGAAGCCATATTCGCGCAAGTCGTCGCGACGCCCGCAACTTTGGCCACCCCATTTCTGCAAGCCACTCGGGCTATCCTGGGGACTGGCGGCGCAACACAGGCGACTGTTTCGGGGCAGGCCATCGCAGGTTTCACGATGGAAGCCTGCGACGTCACCCCGCTCATGTTCTGCAAGCCACCCGGATGGAGTGCGACCCAGAACACTTCGATCGGCGATCAGATTTTGCTGCGCAGTGGCGGTCAAGGCACGGCGTGGGGCCCCGGAGATTTCGGCTTCCTTGATGTAACGGCCGGCTCCGTCGGGTCGACCTGCCAGGGGCTCTCCGGCGCAAAACTTATCGGCTGCCTCATCGGGGCCGAGGACAATATCACCAGGTGCTATTCGGAAAAAGGCGTCACGACCGAACCTGGGCAAAAGGTCGGTCTGATGAACGCCGTCTTCAACACACGGTTCGACCAGTTTAGTAGTGTGATGAGCACCTATAAGAACGACCCCAATTATACCGCCGCCCCGAACACCATTTCCGGGATTATTCCGTCGGGTTCCTGCGGCTGGAATTCTACAACGGCGTCGACCAATTCGATCGGCTTGCCGCAAGACGATTGCTTCTCTGCCACGGGTGGTTGTACGCGATTCGGGGACGGCACCTGGGACTATGACACGTACATCGACACCAACCATGGCGATGCCAACGGAGTGCTGGATGTCGGCGAGGATAGCCACCTATTGCCCCATATCCCCGCCGCCTATGCCGGAACCCGCTATGGTGTCTATGTCGCCGAGATCGAGAATGCCAAGACCGCTGGCCTGCCCAACGGTGCAATTCTGGATGGTCGAGACGAAGCGGGGACGCCGCAATGTACCTCGAATGTCTCGACTAACCCCAAGCGTCGCGTCCTCATTGCCGCAGCAGTCGACTGCGTAGCGAACCCGATAAACGGTTCGGCATCTAATGTGCCCGTTGCAGAGTTTGTCGAAATTTTCATGACAAACCCGGTAGGCGAGGGTGTGGGATCGCCGCCTTCCTTTGACCTTTGGGTCGAGGTTATCGGCTCTGCCGGGGTTGCAGGCTACAGCTCAGCTGGAACGGGTGGCGTCTTTCGCGACGTCGTTCAATTGTACCGGTGATCGCCATGATGCTATCCCCCAAAAACCGGCTCAAGCAGTTTCTCAAATCCGAGGATGGCGTCGCCGTAGTCGAATTCGTTATCAGCCTGCCGCTGATGATACTCATATTCGCCATCATTGTTGAGTTTGGACGGCTGTTTATCGGCTACCAGGCGGTTTTAAGCGGAGTTCAGGATGCCAGCCGCTATCTTGGGCGAATTGCACCCGTCGACATTTGCCCTACCGATGGCAGCGTCACCGGTGGCACTTTCACCGGTGGCATCTTTACCGACTATGAAACCGATTTGAAAACAAGGATTGAAACTGATCGATCGGACAACAGCGTACTTCCGTCGCAATTCGCGGTCACAGGTGTAGACGCGACGTATGCCTGCGTCCCGGGAGACTTCCGGACTTCCCCGGCCCCCGTTGCGACCGTCGCCGCGCAAATCTCCGTTCAGTTTCCGCTCGGTTTCCTTTTCGGAATTTTTGGAAATGAACTGGACCCGTTTTCAGCGACGGTGTCAGGCAGCTCGAGGATATTCTGATCGTGGCTCGGCTTGAAAATCCATCACGCATCAGGCGCTTCATTCGCGACGAAAGCGGCGCGGCCATGGTCGAATTCGCCATGGTGGTCGTCGTGTTCTTCCTGATGATTGCCTCAATCATCGATTTCGGAATTTTTGCCTCGAATAACCTGATGGCTGAAAAATCCGTACAGATTGCCGCGCGGGTCGCGACCGTCCGTCCGCCTGCCTGCGCCGAATTCATACCCGAACGCTACTCAGTAGGAACCGCAATACCAGCGCCGCGTTTCGGCACCTCGTGCGGGGCGGTTCCCAATGCCTGTGCCATGCCGGCCGAAGTCACCTGCGTCGGCAGCGCCAGCAACGCCACGGCCAGTGAAATCTGGGCTCGCATCTCGCCGCAGCTACCCGCCGGTACCGATATCGATGACCTCACGTTTACATATACCCCCGACCCGAAACTTGGATATCTCGGCGGACCATACGTACCGGAAGTGACCGTCGAGCTAACCGTTCCAGAAGACTACAGTTTTCCATTCGCAATCGATTCGCTTGTCAATCTCGCCAGCGGCGCAACAGAGACCTTGCCTGATCACATGGATTATAAAAACTTCAGCATAACTTTGCCCGGTGAAGACCTGGCAAACGGAACAGATGGATAGGACATTTGAAATGAGCCATCAATTTTCGATCTCCGGCAATATTCTCGTTGTAGGAGCTCCGGATTTACTCGCGTCCTGCCAATTTACACCAATTTCTGCACAGCTGACTGCGGTCCCTGCGCCGAAATCAACGCTGCACGAGCTGATCGAATCCGCTGAATCAATCATCGAAATGCACAAGATCGTCTTGTTCGAAACGGGTGTTTCCGAGGCTGACCTCGCCGCGCTTGCACAGTTCGTCAAAATGGCTGATGGCCGCACGAAATTCGTCGCGCTCGTGGATGAGTACCTTCCATTGACGAAGGTCCGAAAGCTCAGAGTTTCCGGAGCCGCGGACATCCTGCCATTGGAGACAAAGGCCGAAGCCCTCATCCAAGCGCTTGAAGATGCGGTGAATGTGCCAAAGGACGTCAAGCCCGACCGGCCGCGAGAGGGACCAGCTGGCAAAGTATTTTCAATTTCCCAATCACGGGGCGGTGCCGGGGCAACTACCGTCGCCGTGAACCTGGCGGCTTCGCTTGCTGCTCCGATTAAGAAGGGGAAACCCGCGTCGCGTGTCCTGCTTCTCGACCTGGATCTGCAGTTTGGAAATGCCGGCACATATCTGGATTTAGAAGACAACGGAGCTTTCTACGAGCTGATCGCTCAGGATACGCTTCCCAGCACCCGCGCCATCCTGGATGCCGTTCAGACAAGCGAATTCGGAGTTGATGTTCTGACCGCGCCTGCGGTCTTCGTGCCGCTCACCTCAATATCACCGGAATTCTCATCGCATCTGATTAGCGCTTTCCGTGAAGTCTACGATTACGTGATTATTGACCTGCCCAGGGCGACGTTGGATTGGCTTACGCCGGTCATTTCAGCGACCGACCGATTGATCATGGTGTCAGATAGTTCGGTCCCCTGTATCAGGCAAGCCAAGCGCCTCATCGACCTTTATCGCGAATCTCGGCTCGGCTTGCCCGTCGAATTGGTGATGAACCGGGAAAAGAAGCCGCTCTTCAAATCCGAAAACGTCCGGGAAGCAGAGGCGCTGTTAGATCTGAAGGTGGTCTCGTGGTTGCCTGCCGATCCTGTTGGAGAACGGCGCGCCATTGATTTGGGTCGCCCAACTGTCTCGACCAGATCCAAGGGTCGCAAGACCTATCGCCAACTCGCAAAGATGCTCTCGACCGCTCCCATTTCTACTTCCAACGTACCTGTTTGAAAGGTTCACACATGTTCTCCGATTACCTTAGCCGTAAAACAAGTAACGTCCCGAATGTCGTCCAACTGAAGCCTGAGAAGGCGAAGAAGGACATTTCGCCGATGCCGGGAATTGACTTGGAACTCCAAAACTGGCTGGAGCTGAAAAGCACGTTACATGAGGCGATGCTGGATCGACTGAATTTGTCCGTTATCGAGAAGATGGATGCCGCTGAGTTTAAAAAACAGATCGCCGGTCTTGTCGGACATCTTTTGGCGGACCAGGGCCGCACCCTACCTGCAGACCGCATGCAATTACTTATCGAAGAGCTGATTTTTGAAGTGACCGGCCTCGGTCCACTTGAGCCGTTGCTTGCTGATCCGACAATCAACGATATCTTGGTGAATAGCCATCAAAACGTCTATGTCGAGCGATTTGGCAAGCTTGAGCGAACGCAGGTCCGGTTTCGCGATGAGCGGCATCTGCTCAGGATAATCGACAAGATCGTGTCGTCGATGGGACGTCGGGTCGACGAATCTCAGCCGTGGGTCGACGCCCGCCTGGCTGACGGAAGCCGGGTCAACGCAATCATTAGACCCTGCGCCGTGGATGGACCCTCTTTATCGATCCGTAAATTTTCAGCCAAGCCTTATTCACTCGACAGATTGATCGAGGCGGGTGCCTTGACCGAGGCAGCCGGTGAAGTTTTGCGCGGGCTCGTTGACGCGCGGCTGAACGTGTTGATCTCGGGTGGCACCGGTTCTGGTAAAACTACGATGCTAAACGCGATGTCCGCCTTCATCGACACCTCCCAACGGATCGTGACGATTGAGGACGCAGCCGAATTGCAACTTCAACAGGACCACGTTGTCAGGCTTGAAACCCGTCCCGCAAGCATTGAGGGAACCGGGGCGATCACGCAGCGGGAACTTGTTCGCAATGCCCTTCGTATGCGCCCGGACAGGATCATCGTGGGAGAGGTGCGCGGAGCCGAATGTTTTGACATGCTGCAAGCGATGAACACGGGGCACGACGGGTCGATGACCACTGTCCACGCCAATACCGTGCGTGACGCACTGGGCCGGCTCGAGCAAATGGTGACAATGATGGGGTCCGATATCCCGATGGTCACGATCCGCAGTCAAATTGCGTCCTCGATCGACATTATCGTCCAGCTTTCCCGCCACAGCGATGGCAAGCGTCGCGTGATGAGTATCGCTGAAGTAAATGGCATGGAAGGCGATGTGATTACGATGCAAGAGATCTTCGCCTTCCGCCAGCGCGGCAAGGGTGACGATGGTGAGATACTGGGTGAGCTCCTTTATACCGGTATCCGGCCACAGTTCATGGACAGGCTTATTTCGGCGGGCGTCAAATTGCCCGAAAAGATCTTCGAATACGATGGGGTGCCAGGATGAACATTGAATTTATCCGCTCTTTGCTTCCTGAGGAAGTTATCGTTTATTTAATGATCTTCTTTGGTGCATTGCTGATCTTCGAAGGATTTCGGCAAGTTATAAGTGGTAGCGCAAACGAAATTCAACACAAGAACCGGCGCATGCGGATGATTGCTGACGGCGTCGGGGAGAAAAAGATTACGGAAGCTTTAATTCGCAACAATGCATTTGGGAACACGCGCAACAAGGGGCCGGTCGCAGAATTTCAACGGGCACTGGCACACGCAAACGTGCCATTTGGCTTCGGCGCAGTCATGCTCATCCTTACCGCATTGGCTGTCGTGATCTTTATTTTTTCGTCTCGCTGGCTGCCACTCCCTTTTGCCGCACTGGCGACCCTGGTGCTGAGCTATTTGTTGCCTTATGCTATCTTAAATCGCCTGGCCGAAGCGCGGCTGGACAAACTTACCGAACAACTCCCCGATGCGCTTGACTTGATGGCTCGAGGGCTCCGCGTTGGTCATCCGCTCAACGTCACATTGCGACGGGTCGCCCGTGATATGCCGGATCCAATCGGTAGCGAATTTGGGATCATTGAAGATCGAATTCGCCATGGCATCGACTTGCCAACCGCTTTTAGAGAATTCGCAGACCGCATAGACCGTGAGGATGTTCATTATTTAAGCGTTTGCGTCGGAATCCAGCATGGCAGCGGCGGCAACTTGGGGCGTGTTCTCCTGGTATTGTCACGGGTTATTCGAGACCGCCGGCTCATGAAAAAGAAGATCCACGCCATTTCGTCCGAGGGACGGCTGAGCGGATTGATACTTACTATGATGCCTTTTCTCATCATCGGAGTTGTTCACACTTCGACACCAAGTTTCTTCGGGGATGTCATGGATCATCCAATATTCATGCCAGTCGTAATTGTCATCATGGTGATGATTGTTTTGCAGGGCTTCATTCTGAAGCTCCTGACAGACTTTGATTTCTAGGGGGAATTAAAAATGGAGAGTGTTAATGAGTTTCTGACGAATGCCGGCGCACCATTTGGTTCGCAAGTTTTTCTACAAGCCATTGTAGCCGCTGGTCTTTTTATTACAGTGATGGGAATTGCTGCAGCGCTTCGGCCTGCAGTTTCTTCAAAACAGCGTCGCATTCAAGCGATTGCGTCACCAGTGTCAAACAGTCAAATTGTTCGCCCTTGGGATAATGATCCCACAGGAGCGCTCCGGCTCTTCGTTCCGCTTTCCGGAACCGAGCGCAGCAGGGTCTCTGCGCGCCTGCGCCAGGCCGGAATTCATGGGGCAAAGGCGCTACGCACATTTTTTGTTGTTCGCTCCATTTTGGCACTCCTGCTGCCGGGGTGTTTTTTACTGGCCTCCTGGTTCAGTCATACACTTCCACCAAAAATTTCCGAGGTTCTGGAACCGATGAGCCGGCTTGAGACGCAACACATATTTCTTATTTCCATTGGTCTAATCGTTCTAGGGTTTTATAGTCCATCTGCCTGGCTTCAAATGAAAGTCGCGAAGCGACGTAAGGCAGTCACGCGTGGATTGCCCGGAGCCCTCGACCTTATGCAGGTCGCCATCGAGGCCGGCCTGGGCTTTGATGCCGCGATGAACCGTGTGGCTAAAGAGTTTGGACGCTTCTGCGGCCCGATTGCCGAAGAGTTCACGATCCTCCAGCTCGAAATTCAAGCTGGTAAGCCGCGCGATCTTGCGTTTGCAGAATTGGAACGGCGAACCGGTGTTGATGTAATGGCGTCCTTCGCGAACGTTGTTCAGCAATCTGCCGAATTTGGCACGCCGATTTCGCAGGCTCTTGAGAATTACGCCATCGAGATGCGGCAGGATCGCGAATTGAAAGCTCAAGCGAAAGCTAACGCGCTGCCCGTAAAAATGTCGGGTGTGCTGGCTGCCTTCATGATGCCGATCCTGCTGCTGATCATGCTAACACCAATCGCAATCAGATGGACCACCGTATTGACGGTCCAATAATTGAATTTTTAGGCGCTCCGAAGAGCTAGATTGGGTCTCGTTGACGGGACGAGATTCGAGTTGAACCGATCGCAAATATATACGAGATGCACCACATCTCGTTCCCCTTTCGCATCAAGATATCGCATTTATCTTCGTGCGTTTCTCGTTCGCGGCGGTCCGGTCCCGGTCTTCAAAGTGCTCAGTAATAGCTAGCATCATAGAGCACAGACGTTCATATCGACTCGCACCGCACATTTTGCAGTTGCCGCAATGGGGATCAGCAGGTCGCCGTCTTAATCTATACAACGGGCGTTACGATTACTGTCTTTCTGCCGTCCACGGGTGTTCTGCCATGCTTGGCTGGGTTTTGGTGAGGGCGTCCACGTGGAGCGGACCACCGGGAAGCGTGACCGTTAAGGATGGGAAACAGCGCCTGATATTCACGCGATCATTGGTCACGGCCTGAACCAGGAACCGCCACTCGCTGGGTCATCCATCGTTGGCGCGGTCCGGGCTCCAAAGCAAGTTAGTGCAGGGAATGAGCCCGAACTCGCGCCAGTGCATCGACGCGGCCCGCTCGCTTGGTGCGGGCAGTCTGCGACGTTCAATAACCGGGCACCTCCGTCGGTCATTAAAAACCAGACAGCGCCAACATGGATTGGCGGCGTTTACGCACTGGCGAAGCGATCGCTAAAACCGCTCGAAACTTTCAGAAAATTGCATTCAATACGACGAGGGATACGACCAAGAATATGACGGTCATTATACCGCCGCTCTTGATGAAGTCGGTTACCTTGTAGCCCGCCGGCCCCATGATAAGGGCGTTCACCTGATGCGTCGGTATAAGGAATGAGTTCGAGGTTGATATCGCAACGGTCAGGGCAAAAACCGCGGGATTCCCCCCCGCAGCGACAGCGATTGACACCGCCAGCGGTACAAGCAGAACCGTCGCACCCACGTTTGACATGATCAGTGTGAAAATAGTTGCCATGATCGCTATTCCAGCCTGCAATGACCAAAGTGGCCAACCATCAAGCAAGACAAGAACCTGCTGCGCGATCCAGGCGGCTGTTCCGGACGTCTGCACCGCCTGTCCGAGGGGGATCAAACTCGCGAGAAGGAAAACTGTGCTCCAACTGACGGCCTCGTAGGCATCATCGATATCAAGGACCCCTGTCAGGATCATTCCGACCGCGCCTGTCAGCAGGCAGAGCGACAGGCGCAGGTCTGTGAAAAGGACCAGAAACAGGGAAATTGCGAAGAACAGCAACGCCCAGCCCACCTTTTTGGGTCGCAGTTCTTCTTGAGGGAAGTCGGTGGTCACCACGACGAAATCGCGGTCCCGAGTTAATCGCGTCAACGCCTCCCATGTACTCAGGATGACCAGCGTATCGCCCGCGCGAAACGGGACTTCACCGATCTGCGTCGGTTCATGATCTTCTGTCGCGACAAGGCTCAGGGTCTGCTCGCCGCGATGAATGGCCAGCATGCTCGCGCCGTAGGTCTTGCGAAAGACCACATCATGCGCGCATTTCCCAATCAGCGATGAGCCGGGCGGAATGACGACTTCGGCGACGCCGGATCGCGTCGGTGCATAATCCTCGGCAAACACATCCAGTTTCTCATGGAGAATGAACCCGGCATCCGCCACCATGTGTCGAACTTCCTTTTCCCTGCCGAGAACGGCCAGACGACACGGAGCGGTTATCTCCGTTTGAATGACCGGAGCAAACCATGTCTTTCCCTGGTAGGCACTCCCGATGATATAAATATGGTATTGTTGGATGACATCATCAAACGTCTGCCCGGCAACCGTGTTGCCCTCCGGGATCGAAATCTCAAAGATATCGGTCTTCAACCCATAGATTTCCTTGAGATATTCCTTCATTGACCGGCCGCTCGTTGCGTCGCCGTCCTTCTGACGATCCGGAAGCACCCAGCGCCCCAAAATCATGAAGTAAAGTATTCCCGAGGCGATGAGAGCGATCCCGATGGGCGTCACAGAGAAAAGACCAAAAGCCTCCATTTGCTGTGAGGCTGGAAGCGACTGGTTGGCGGTCAGGATCAGGTCATTCAGCAAAATGAGCGGCGAAGACCCCACCATGGTCATCGTGCCGCCGAGAATGGCACAGAACCCCATCGGCATTAGCAACCTGCTCAGTGGCAATTCGGTGCGGACCGATATTCGGCTGACGACAGGGAGGAACAACGCAGCAGCTCCAATGTTCTGCATGAACGATGAAATGACGCCCACCGTCCCGGAGATGATCGGGACGACCCGGGCCTCAGTGTTGCCACCATACTTCATGATCAGCGCAGCGACCTTGCTCATCAATCCAGTGTTGTCGAGCCCTGCGCCGATTATCATTACCGCAATGATCGAAACGACCGCGTTGGACGCAAGTCCGTCAAATAGCTGGCTGACGTCGGCAAGCGATCCCAACCCGGGAAATTGGCTCAACAGCCCCAGTAGAACCATGACAAGAATGGCTGCGAAATCAATTCGAACCACCTCGGAGACAAACAGCACAACAGTGAACAGTAGTAGGCCGAGTACGACCGACATCTCAAACGTAAGGCTGATCGTGTCCACCTTGCACGCCTCCCACCGTAATCCTATCAGATTGGTGGCAAATCCCAAACTGCGGAATTGACGTGACCGGGTGCTGATCCGTTCGGGTTCAATCCTGCTTAGATGTAGCCCATCAAAGCACCGTCTGACGTCTCGCCGAATGTTCGCTGAATGTCATACGTGTATCTTCAGGGACGATAGTCCGTTTTCCCCTCGATCTCAGATTGCAAGATCCAGCCGAGGCTTCCAAAAGGGGCGGAACAGCTCGATTTTGGGGCACCGGTCCATCACGACCTTCAGCCCCGCATCTTCGGCCAGCTTGGCAGCACGGTCGTCATAGACGCCGATCTGCCCCCAAAGTACTTTGGCTCCGATTTCGATGGCCTGCTCGGCAATGACGTAAAGCTCTTCCTTTGGCCGGAATACTTCGACCATGTCGACCGGGCGGTCGATGTCCAGCAGCGACCGATAGACTGGGATACCCCGGATTTCGGTTACTGCGGGATTGGGATTGACCGGGAGCATGTCATATCCGGTCTCGTGCAAAACGCGCAGCACGCCATAACTGAACTTAGTCTTGTCCGTGCTGGCACCGACCATGGCGATGGTTTTGACCGACCGCAGGATGGAGGAGAGGTATTCCTGTGAATAGTCGTAGCGACGATCAATATCGGCGTCTGGCATCTCAAGACTCCTTCGGTTTGGCGATGTCGGCTTTAAGTTCGTGGGGGGCAAGCGGGTCGAGAAACGGGTTGCGGTACAGCCTGTCGTGGCTTTCCACGCCGATCTCTATCGTGCAGTCGGTCATCGGCCTTGCCACGCATAGCAAGACGTAACCGTTCGCGATCTGGCGATTGTTCAGCGCGACCTGACGACGTTGATCAATTTCGCCCGACTTCAGCTTGGCAGCGCAAGTGATGCAACCGCCGTACCTGCAGCCATACGGCAGATCGACCCCCTGTTCGCGAAGCGCATCAAGAAGCGGGCGGTGCGCCGCGACCTCATAGGTCGCGCCGCTGCGGTTCTCGATGGTAATGGTGCGCGTGTAGGTCACAGCCAGATATCACTCGTGCAGTCGCCACCGGGATAGCGGGTTTCATGACAGCGGCTGGGTCCGTTCGGCTCTTTTCCGAAATCCACGATGAAGTCGGGGTTGATCTTCATCCCGCCATTTTCGACATCGCAGTCGATCATGACCATCACACCGCCTTGCGTGCGTATCTCGGGGTAGAACTGGTTGTCCCAAGTCGAAAAGAGGGAGGTGGTCACGTACAGCCGCTTGCCATCCAGCGACAGCTGGAACATCTGCGGCCCTCCCGCGACCTTGACCCCGTTGACCTCAGGGGCCTTGCCCAGAAGCCCGCCCATCCACACCTGACCGGTCAACTTCGGATTGTGCGGATCGGTGATGTCATACTGGCGCATGTCACCATGCAACCAATTGTTAAGGTAAAGGTATTTATCATCCATCGACACAAGGATCGCTGACATAACGCCCGGCACAGGGATGGGCCACTCGGGGTGCGGTTCGTTTGCGACGTCGATGATCTTCTCCCACTCCCATTTTCCGGCCTCGGATTTCCAGAAATGGATCACATTGGTGGATAGAGCCGCACCACAGAAACCATGCGTGCTGTCCGGGTCGTGGAGGAATTTGACCTCAAGCGGAATCAGTCCGTCCTCGCCCAAGTACATGGTTTCAATCGGCGCACGCTTCTCGAAATCCCAAAAGTGCAACCGGCGTCCGTATTTCAGGTAGCCAACCTCTTCAAGATCGAACCCGGGCATGAACGTGTTCGGTGCCGCCCATTCCGAGCTGACCATCACGTTGTGGCGCGGCTGATACCAGAAATCATAGCTGAACGGGATGTCGCCCATCGACGCCTCCCAACGACCAACGATCTCGAACTCCTTGTTAAGATGAAGGTATCCCCCCGGCGCTTCGCCCTTGGCGTCACCAAGGAAAGAGATGATGATCTCGGAGCCGAGACAATGCACGGTGTGCGGCCCTGACAGATTGGTCTTGGCCTTGATCTCGGCACCATCGATTACCTTGTGTAGGCGCGGCGCGCGCGGGTCGGTCGCGGTGTCGACGACATGAATGTTGTTCGATCGCACGCCCGGCACCAACAGGTACTTACGCGACATCGATCCGTCGTCATGGCAGGATGAACAGGCGTTCCAACCCATGTGGTGCAACTCGTCACCGATCCCAGGCATCTCCAAACGGTGGATCACCTCGGAATACGTTGGGCTGTCGGGGTCGGCATCGACCGTTGCCAAGTAATCCGGCTTCTGAATCCCCGTGCCGGTATAGATCGCGATGGTGTAGAGCAGCTTCTCCCGCGGTGCCTTGATCGCCTCTGCGGGACTTGCATAGCCCGGTCCGCAACATCCTCCGTCCATGGCCTAAGCCCCTCCCTTGATTCCTGTATTTTTATCGAATATCGAAATATCGTCTATCAGTACATGAGAAAATTATGCATCTCGAACGTTTGACGCTGATCCTTGAGATCGTTGGCCAGAAAGGTGAGGCCACGGTTGCCGAGATCTGCGATCATTCCGACCTCCCTAAACCGTCTGCGTATCGCCTGGTTCAGGATCTCACCGCCGCGGGCCTTCTGGAGCCGGTGGCCAAGGGCCGCTTCACGATCGGCAACCGCCTCAAAAGTATCACGCATAGAGATCAGTCGGATCGGGCCCTGCTTGATCTGATCGCACCCACCCTCAGACGGGCGGCGACCAAGAATGGCGCAGCTTTCTTTCTATCCCGGTTGCGCGGTCGCGCGGTCGAAATCATACATGTGGAAACACCGGATACCGGCGTGTCTTTCCTGCACCCGGGCCTTGGCAAGCGCCCACTACATGCCTGCTCGTGCTCCAAGGCAGTCGCCGCCTTTTCGCCCGATCTTGTTCAATCGCAAAACCTCGAAGGCCGACTGAAAGCATATACCGAATTCACGCTGACCCAGATAACGGATTTGGAAGCAGAACTCGACCTCATCCGGCGGCGCGGCTACGCTGAATGCGTCGAAGAGATTGAGCACGGCATGTGTTCAGTGGCAGCGCCCTTGGCCCAAACCGGTCCGGGGGCCACGATGTCGGTTGGTGCAACAGGGTCGACTCGCGTCTTCACGCCCGCCTACCGCGAAAGAATCGGGCAGCAAATCATCTTGATGGCCCGCGACCTCTCTGCCGGTTTGACTTGGGGCGCGCCGTCGCGCACCCCAAGGTCAGCGTAGGTTCAAGGCTTTGAGGCCGACCGAATACCGTTCACGCCACTGCAACAGCTGAGGTCGCTAGCGACTTTTTCGGATCGAAAAATGGGCGATCCACAATCGAAGCGCGCCTCGGCTGATTGTCAATCATCACCTCGACCTCGTTCCCAAGCACTGCCAGCTCTGCCGAGATCATCGACAAGGCAATGTTTTGCCCAAGCCGCATGGAATAGACAGCAGACGTCACCTTGCCGATAGATTGACCGTTCTTGGTGACGTTCCAAAATACGGTGTTCGGCCCTGTCAGCGGCGCGCCGTCAATCACCAATCCAACCTGCTTACGTCTGATCCCTTCGTCCCGTATCCGCGTGAGGGCGGCCTTGCCGACAAAATTTGTATCGGCGTCGAGATCGACAAGGCGGCCAAGCCCAAGCTCGAACGGGTTTGTCTCGGCATCCATGTCAGCATGGTAGGACAGCATGCCCGCCTCGATGCGGCGGATTGTCGAGGTGTGCCCAGGCTGAAGCCCGAAGGGCGCGCCTGCCGTCATGATCTTTTCCCAAAGCTCGTCACCGCGCGACCCGTCCCGCAGGTATAGCTCGTAGCCCAGTTCGCTGGACCATCCCGTGCGCGACACGACCAACGGGATGCCGTCCAGGTCCAATTCACGCAGCCAGAAATAGCGCAGGTTCATGATGCTGTCGCCGAAGAGCGCGCGCATGATCATCATGGAGTGTGGGCCCTGAAGTTGCAGCGGCGAAACATCGGGTTCACGGATCGTGACATCGAATCCGGAATGCACCGCAAGGCCCTGTGCCCACAGCAGGATGTCACTGTCGGCCAAAGAGAGCCAGAAATGATCCTCCGCAAGGCGCAAGACGATCGGATCGTTGAGGATCCCGCCGTTCGCATTGGTGATCAGAACGTATTTGCATTGCCCAACGGCCATTCTTGACAGGTCGCGCGGTGTCAGCATCTGGGTGAATCGCGCGGCGTCTGGCCCAGTGATCTCTACCTGGCGCTCGACCGCCACGTCACACAGGATTGCCGTGTTCACGAGATTCCAGAAATTCTGCTCCGGGTCGCCGAAATCACGGGGAATATACATATGGTTGTATACCGAAAAGCCCGTGGCACCCCAACGGACCGTCGCGTCGAAATAAGGTGACTTTCGGATTTGCGTCCCAAAGCCGAAAGTCTGCATCATATTCATTTCACAGGCCCTCCCAAGGCCGAAAAACAAACCGCTGCCATCGCGCTTCCACTCAGTCGCCCCGCATCGCCTTCTTCCTCGATACGGTCGAGCCCTCCTGCAAGCCTTTCGCAACACGCAAGAGACTATGCCCTGCCGTCTCCACGTTATGCATAGCTCGGAGAAACATCTGGAGGAAAAACGACAGCAAAAACGCTGGAAACGTCAACACTGAAAACGTGACCGCCCTTGCGCATCGCATTGGGGCTCCATGGACCCGTCAAGTCGGATGTGGCTCGTTTTCATACCCTGACAGTTCCACGCGCCAAAGAAATTACTGTGCAGACCTTGCTGCCGTTTATTGCGGTGCCACTTGGTGTTTGATCCCATCGTTTGATGGTGCGATCCTTTCGACGGAATGGAAGGAAGCCCTATGGGACAAGTTCGTCACGGGAGCGCCACAACCACGTACGCCGTCAGAGCAGCAATACAGCGATCGACTGCCCGGCAGGGTCATGCAAGGCATGATCCCGAGAGGGGCGCTTCTCTCACGGCGCTGAGCCAGGAGCTGGGTATCAAACCCAAGACAGTTGCTAAGTGGCGGAAACGGGCGACGGTCGAAGACTTGAAGACGGGCCCGAGAGAGCCGCGTTCGACGATCCTGACCGAGGCCGAGGAGGCAGCAGTCGTGGCATTTCGACGCCATACGCTGCTGCCTCTCGACGACTGCCTCTATGCCTTGCAACCGTCGATCCCGCACCTGACACGGGTCGGCGCTGCATCGATGTCTTCAGCGGCATGGCATATCCCGCTTGCCTGATATCGAAGGCCCCTCTCGCACATTGCTGCGCAATGCACTGCCGGGCAGCGGACAAACCAAAGCGCCAGAGGTTCAAGCGCTAGGCTTGCATCCTCAGATCGGATCAATCCCTTCGCCTCCACGTCAGCCATGAAATTCACTACGTCCATATTGCGACCGAACGCAAAAAGCCCCGACCACGCATGGCGACAGGGCGCAAGGCCATGAGGTACCGTCCATAAACCCAAAGGTCCAAGCTGGTTACCGACGTTCACCGCGCATGGCTCAAAGGTCTGCGATGGGCGGGAAGCGGTCATTCGCTACGACATACGGCAACGTCCGCTACATGAGGGGTGTCAGCAATCCCCTCTGCTGCAATGAATAGCGCATGCGGAGCAGCACCTTCATAGTCTCGCCCGCTTCACCCCTCGCCTACTTCGATGATCGGAGCGGTGAGCCCGGAGACCGCAAGGAGATTACTTTTCTCAGTTTTCAAGCCTGTGGTTAGACAGCAACAAGTGTCGAGGATAGCAGGTAATAAACGGAATTAACTTTCTGGTCCGGCAGGTTTGACTGCTAGCGATGGGGTGGGGTTATGCGTTGACGGCCTTTTTCTTTTTGTTTTTCCGAGTTCCCCAGAACGGCGTAAGATATTAGTCTATTTTCCTTTTGGGGGATTTCAGTGGTGTTTCAGCTAGTCACATGCTCCGGTCGCGCGACAGTTCGTGCCACGAAGGCAACCGCTGTCTGTGCGTCCCGCCTGCTTGCGCAACCAGTTGGAACCGCCGGATCCAGCAACCTTGCAATGGCGCGCATCCGAACAAAAGTGAGGCGCGGGACTCAGGCTGTGCTGATGTCCACTCTTTCGGTACTTTGGGTGGGTGCCGCATCGGCGCAATTCATTACCAGTAGCGGTGCGTCTCCCAGTTCATATAGTGGTGCCGGTACTGTCATTACATTCACAGCCAATTGGAGCACGGGCAACCAAACCCTTGGTTCGGTTTCCGCGACTGGCACGGGTGGGTTCGTCACCAGTTATACGTGTTCCCCGCAGACCAGCGGAAATCTTAATACAACAGGATCTTGTTCCGGAACTTACACCACATCCGCGTCCGACACCTCGCCTCTGGCCACAACAATTGTGGTCGAGATGACGAGTCAAAGTGGCACTCCAACCACTATTTCGGCACCGGTGCAGTCTACGTACGATCCGCCGGCACCTGCTGACACTACACCGCCGACGATCACAAACGTGCCGTCTGACATCACGCAATCGACCGACGCCGGCGTCGCCACTGCGGTGGTTAGCTGGACCGAGCCGACTTATGACGACAATGTCGGCGTAACATCCTCGGGGTGTTCGCCCGTGTCTGGCTCGACCTTCAACCTAGGCGCGACGTCAGTGACCTGCACCGCATTCGACGGGGCGGGCAATAGCGCAATCGCCTCCTTCTTCGTCACCGTGCAGGACGACGAGGCCCCTGTCCTCGCGATGACTGCAAACATCAGCACGTCGACCGATCCTGGGCTTGCGACGGCAAACGTGACCTACGCCACGCCGACAGCCACCGATAACGTGCCGGGTGTTACCGTGGCGAGGATCGCAGGCCCAGCATCGGGTAGCGATTTTCCAATCGGCGAGACCACCGTCACCCATCGTGCCACGGATGCAGCAGGCAACACTGATGACAAAAGCTTCACCGTCACCGTCTCCGATAACGATCCGCCGGTCTTTGGGTCTACTCAGGCCGATATCAATGTTGAAACTGATTTCAACCAGACAAGTGCTGTCGTTACGTTCTCGACACCAACCGCTTCGGACAATTCTGGAACGGTTGATGTTACGCAAACGCGTGGGCCGTCGTCGGGCAGTGCTTTCCCCGTAGGCACAACGCTGGTCGAGTTCACGGCAACAGATCCGACAGGATTGACGACAACGTTGCAATTTAACGTCACGGTTTCAACGATCCCACCGGGCACTGTCACATTCATTGTGAACTCGCCAGATAATGGAACGGTCACCTTCTCTTCCGCCACGGCGGCCTTCAACACTGCCGTCTCGGTCATTGGTGGGACCGGCAGTTCTGGTCCTTTGCAGGTCGTACCAGGTAACTACACGGTAACCTATGGCCTCCCGACAGGCTTTGCGGTGACCTCGGCCAGTTGCAGTTCGGCTAGTGGCACCGTCAATACCGCGACCCAGTCCTTAGCTTTGAGCTTCGCCCGCGGAGAGACCTATACGTGTACACTGCAATCGGCCAATGTCGCTGGACAGACGGGCGACCAGATCGCGAACTTCATCCAAACGCGTGCGCAGCTGATCATGGGCAACCGGCCCGATCAAAATCGCCGCATCGGGCGGATAAACGGTGAGGGCGACCAGAACCAGCTGTCCTTTTTCGGAAACGCCCTCACCCCTGGAGGAACGCCCATCGGTTTGGAAGTGACACGGAATCGGATTGATTTGTCGTTTGCATCGACCAGCGCCAGCGAAGATCCGATGTCCGCCAGGTCGGACTGGGACGTTTGGTTCGAAGCCAGCTTCACCCGCTATGAAACCGGTTATGGCGAAGGTCAGTTCGGCATCCTGCATGCAGGCGCTGACCATCGGCTTGGGCAGAATGCGATTCTGGGCTTCGGAGTCCAGGTCGACTCAATCCATGAGGACGTCATCGGCGCTGTCTCAACAACCACCGGCGTTGGCTGGATGGTCGGCCCTTACTACACTGCGCGTGTAGGCGAAGACCTCTACTTCGATACAAGCCTCAGCTACGGCCAAGCCACGAATGAGGTGTCGCCCCTGGGGACCTACACGGACAAGTTCATGACCGAACGCTGGCTGGCATCGATCGGCCTCTTTGGAAGTAGCAATCGCGGGAACCTGAATATTCAGCCCAATATCTCCATCAATTACTTCGAAGAGACCTCAGAAGCCTATATCGATTCACTAGGAGTTCAGATTGCATCCCAGACCACCCAACTGGGTGATGTCGAACTCGGTTCGCGCTTCACCTGGAGCGATCCAATGGGCAGCTACAGCACCTATGTTGAATTCGATGGTATCTATACATTCAATGCCGGTAGCCAAGTCGCCAGCACGTCAACAGTTGAAAGCGGTTTGCGAGGACGTGTCGGCTTTGGTGGCACGGTTGCCGTCGGTGATCGCGGAATGGTGGATTACGGACTCAGGTATGACGGGCTCGGTGACAACGACTACGAGGCCATCTCGTTGAGCACCGGGTTCTTGCTGAAGTTCTGATCAAGGTGCCGCTGGCCACCCTTTCCGGTCAGGTCGCGTTTCTCAGGTTGATCCACGACAATAACATCAGCGGCATTGGTGCATCCCGTGGCGGGTACGTGACGTTGCAGGAAGCTGCCTCAATGCTCAGAGAAGACTCCGGCTTCAGCGGCAGATCTATGATTGAGAGAGTTCTCGCTCAAACAAACCACCCTTAAGCGCCTCCCGGTCATGGCAGAGAAACTCAGTTTTTGGGGGGCGGACAGTCTGACCTCAACGCGCGAGTGGTGGAGGCCCTCGGCCCCAAAGTCGACATGTCGAGTGTGATGACGGTGCTCAATTGATCAGGCCAGACTGTGAGTTTCTTGCCAAGGGCACGGCCGAAACATGGTGACACCCGACGAAGGCTTAGCCCCATCGTGCTGCCCTTGGGGCATGGAGAAGCTAAGGACAGGTTCCCGCCCTCCTTACCCGAAGCGCCTATTGCAAAGGACAGGCAGGCGAACGTCGAGTTTGGGCGGAAAGCGGACCTCAGCTACGCGACTTGCGAAAGTCAGCCATGCGGACCAAAGCATCCGTCGAATTCTGTTCTGCAAATGTCTGCATTCGGCGTTTTTAGCTAGGTAGTATCAACTCCGGCTCGACGGGACGATGCGCTCAGGCGCTCTAACAAGAGCCTGAGCGGCCATAGCAGCGTTCTGCCAATCAACGTTGAGACCGGCCTCGAACTGCGCATCATTGAACGGGCGTATTCGTCTGCTTCCTTTTCCTGTTCAGCCACTTGTCCACCCTCTATGTGCCTAGATACGTGGTGCCCGACTTCATGGTAGAACGTAAATTCTGCTTCTAGGCACCACCACCAAAGCCTGACACCGCCAGCTTTGCTGGCGGGCCATGTCAGAATGATCCCGGAAAAGAACAAATTGTACAGTCCCAGATAATCGAGCTCTGGGCGACGCGCGATGACATCTATTCGGGTCACGTTGTCTAGCGATAGGCCCTTTGTGTTGCTCCAAGTTTCGATATTTCTGACGACCACAGAACGATCAACTATATCAGAGGCAACAAATACAGGTATTTGGCCGGCAACACGAGTTGCAGGTTCATCTAGAGTGCGCAACGAAAGAAGGTCCAACGTCTTAATATGCATGGGATGTAATTTGCTCTTTCGTAGCCTCTCGACTTCCTTTTCAAAAGCAGAAGAGTCCAGTTCATCAAGAATGGAAAGCAATACACCAAAGTATTTGGCCAGAGGTCCGCGAGGGTTCTCAGCCCATGCAGATGAGGCCAGTTTTCCTTGAATTTGGCTGACTGAGGTCGCACCTTCTTTCAGCATTTCCCGCCATGCATCCCGAACAGTTTCAACATGATCGGTCGAAATACCTCTCAACAATCTGTCAACGGCTGGCCGGGGCTTCTCAATCATAAGAAAACAATAACAGGCAAAGAGGGCGATTTTTGGACTCGTAAGCCGCTTTCAGCGACAAAAATTCTTTTAAGATAAAAGCAGAGCCAACAGATAGCTGCCGTTCGTGCAATCTTCAGAGTTTGGTAAATACGGGCTCGAAGCTGCCCTTCGCTGCTACAAACGCAAAGGTCCGCTCTGGGCCGCAAGCGCACCCAAAGAAGCCCCCCAAACGCAAAAATCCCCCAA
>NZ_FNPX01000021.1 GCF_900107415.1 Jannaschia faecimaris | reverse complement strand
TCGCCGCCGTCAGCGTCGTCTTGCCGTGGTCAACGTGGCCAATCGTGCCAATGTTAACGTGCGGTTTGTTGCGTTCGAACTTTGCCTTCGCCATGATGGGCCCCTGACTTGAAGGGGGCCCGTGACGGGGCCCCGGAATTGCATCGCGGGCCGTCTAACTGTCGGGCGCGACCTTGGCAAGCCCGCGCCGCGCGTACTCGGGGTCGGATATCAGTTGTCGGTATCGTCAATTCGGGCAGGCGGTGCAGACCCGGCCGGAAGGCCGATCAGCGTCGGATTCCGCAGCATCCAGGACTGCACCTTCTTCGCCATGTTGCGGCAAAGGGTCTGCAGTTGCTCATCGGCATCCTTGACCAGGCCGGATCCGAGCAGGAGCGTCTCGGCCCCCTCGAATGTCGAAATCTGCTCGGGGCCAGCCAATTTCTCTTGCGGGTTCGCGCGCCAAAGGTTTGCCGAGACGACCAGAATCGACTTCGGCGTCAGAACGATCGGAATGCCGGGAGGTGCGAGGGCATACCCGTCGATGTTGAGCGCGATGACGTAGCCGGTGCCGCCGCGATAGTCCCCAAAGCGCCGCTCGATCTCCGTGGTCAAGACGGTCTTCAACTGCTCGGGCGTGGCGTTGCGTGTCGGCGGGATTTTCTTGGCATTTTCCGAGACGACGACGGTGAACGCCAGCTCGAAGTCGCCCATCGGCGGCAACTCCTCGTCCAGAGGGTCAGAAACTGAGCAGGCAGTCACGCTTGCCGCTGCCAGGCCGGTTGCGCCGAAAGTGCGTCTATTCATCTTGAGTGTCATCGCAGGCCCCTTTTGCATCTCGGTGGTAGCCATCCTCCTCCGCGGAGGCAAGGAAAGCCATCAGCCACAGATGCCGCGTAGCGCGGCCCAGTCCTTGGGCGTAAGCGCTGGCTGACCAATATCGGGATCGCCTATCCGGGCCGACGCCTCGATCCTAGCGGTCAGTTGAGGATGGCTGGAAAAGTGGGCGATCAGGCCGTCGGTCTCGCCCCAGATATCGCGCATTCGGGTGAAGAACGTGCCCATTGCCGAAGGCGGCAAGCCAGCTTGCGTCAGCTGATCGTAGGCGAAACCATCGGCACGCGTCTCGGCACCGCGCGAGTAATTCGCTGAAAGCGCCTGCCCCGCGACGGTGGACATCAGACCACCGCCGGTCAGATCGCCCACCAAAACCGCAAGCACCGCCTGGCTACTGGCCGCTTGCAGCGTATGACGGACGGGATCGTCGTGAACGACATGACCCAATTCATGCGCGAAGACGGCGGCGACCTCTTCGGGCGATTGTGCCGTCTGGATCAGCGAGTCGAGGAAGGTAATCCGGCCGCCCGCCACGGCGTATGCGTTGAGCACGGGGCTTTCGCGGTCGTCCAGCACCGCGACCTGTAGGGGATAGGGCAGATCCACATCCGCCGCGACCCGTGCCACCAGCCGGTCAAGCGCCGCCCGCCCCGCGGGGTCGTTGCATTCGCGAAGCGGATCGATGCCCGGACTGAACAACTCCCGGGTCATCTGATAATGGGTTTCGCCCATGGCGACTTCCGCCTCGGGGTTCATGAAACCGGCAAGCACACCGGCCAGGGCGGGCAAGACCGCAAAAACGAGGGCCGCCAGCGCAGCGCTCCCAGCCCCGGCAACGATCAGGGCGCGCGGCCAGAGCGCCGGAGCTTCCAGGTTGCGCGACGCGCCACGCCCCAGGATCGGCAACAGCGTTTCGGCCCCTTCCGCATTCAGGAACAACCGGGCCGCCCGGTTCAACGATAGGCCCAGTACCAGCGGGCCGGGGGCCTGATCGGACAGCTGGCGCACGTCCTCGACCTCCCAATGCACGACACTGCCCTGCGCCGGCTCAATCACGAGGACCCGCCCGTGGTAGGAGACATCAACCGTGATGCGGACCCGTCGTTTTAAAGCGCGTACCCCATCCACATAGTCGCCCCACACTTCGAAGCTCATATTCCTGACCCCATGTCGAACAGGTTTGCGAAGCCGTCGGCGTCAGCCATATGCGCCTTCTCCCCGTGTTGGACGCGGCTGATCTCGGTCGGGTTGCCGACAACCATTGTCGCTGCCCCATGACGGAACAGCGGGAACGACACCATCGCGATCTTGAGCGCCCCGCGCAGGACAAAGAACGTCAGAAAGAACAGAACCAAGACCGCCGCGATCAGATACGGCGAAGCCTCGCTCAGCAATTCGAGGTCGAAGTTGACCGTCGCCCCGGCCGCGAAGAACCCGAACGCGAACAAAAGCCCGACGAAGGCAGCAAGCATTAGCATGCCGGTTAAAATCCAGCCCAACAGGTGAATTCCGATGACACGCCACGTCGACAGGTTCATCCGGATCACGACTTCGTCGCCCAGCCGCAGCCCGGAGGCCAGTATCCCGAAAGATTTCACACGCCAGCGAATCCAGAATACGCCGAGGGCGGGGAGTGTCAGCACCAGCCCGACCGGCGCATAGCTGAATCCGTATTGCGCCATCCCAATGAAAATTGCCGAGACATATGCGCAGGCAAGGACTGGCGCGAAAAGAGGATAGAGCGCGCCGGCCGGCGTATCGAAGGCGAAGGGCACGTCGCCGTACAGCGTCCGTTCCGCGCGGTATTTCCATAGGCGATGCGTGCGCAACGGGATCAGAAGACCCGCAGTGAGCACCGCACCCAGCGACCAGAGCACCGCGCGCACGGCATAGCCCCCCGCCCCCGGCACCATCGAAAAGGCAATGCCGCGCCAGCGGGTGTGATTGAGCAGGTATCTCTGCCCACGGTAGACCGAGAACCAGAATACCGGCAGCAGAAGGCCGAACGCCACGACCGTGCCCAGCGTCGCCTCACCGGTCAAGTTGAGCGAGGCGAAGATCAGCAGCATCACCACAAGGCCCAGATATACCGCCACGATGACTGCCGCGATGACAAAGCCCATCAGCTTTTCCAACGGCCGACCCGCATATTCGAACGGCAGGCCGTCGATCTGCAACGACGACCATAGCCAGCGGCGGATGCGTGTGCGGGCCCAGAAACTGTAGAGCCCAAGGGTCAGGACAGTCAGGCCCGTTGTCTTGAGAACAAGCACCAGAAGATCGGTCCGGGTCCCGCTCATTCTTGCGGGGAGATGGTCTGCGGCAACCATGTCTCAGCCGAAACGGTTGTCGCGCGGGAAGCCTCGCGGAGCCATGCGCCCGGCTTGCGCCCGCGTTCCCAGCCATTCGGTCAGGTCCGGTTCGTGCCGTGTACGACCCGCCGGATCCGACCATGACAGACCATCGGCCAAGGTGATGACCTTCGCGTCGGCCAGCCCGCCGTCCTTGAACTTCTGCAGGCGCACGCCCTTGCCGCGCGGCATCTCGGGCAGATCGGCGAGCGGAAAGACCAACATCTTTCGATTGTCCCCGATACAGGCCACGTGGTCGCCCTCGGCCGCGACGGGCTTGAGAGCGGTGACACCGTTCTTGACGGTCATCACGGCCTTGCCCGCCCTGCGCATGGCAACCATTTCGTCCTCGGGCACGACGAAACCGTCGCCCGCGCTGGAGGCAAGCAAAAGCTTGCGGCCCGCCTTGTGGATCAGGATATCGACGATCTCGGTCTCGTTCGGCAGGTCGATCATCAGGCGTAACGGCTCGCCCATGCCGCGGCCGCCGGGCAGGGAATTCGCCATCATGGTGAAGGCCCGCCCGTCACTGCCCCAGACGATCAGCTTGTCTGTAGTTTCGGCATGGAACATGTAGGCCGGCCCGTCGCCATCCTTGAATTTCAATTCTTTATCGAGTGCGACATGCCCAGACAGAGCACGGACCCAGCCCATCCTGGAACATACAACAGTTACCGGCTCCCGCTCGATCATCGCCTCCAGCGGGACATCGGCAACCTCTACGGCCTCAGCGAAATCACTGCGGCGGCGGCCCAGCTCGGTGGCCTTGCCGAACTGCTTGCGCACGTCGCGCAGTTCGTCCGAAATCGTCTTCCACTGAATATCGTCGCTCTCCAGCAGATCCTGTAGGCCCGCCCGCTCCTCCATCAGGGCATCGCGTTCCCTGAGCAACGCCATCTCCTCCAGCCGCCGCAAGGCCCGCAGGCGCATGTTCAGGATGGCTTCGGATTGCACTTCGGTAAGCGTGGCCTGACGGTCGGTCGGCAGCGGCGATTGGTAGTCGGCCTCGTCCGCCGCGCGGGGGCGGCCTTCGCCCCATGGCTCGTGCATCAGCGCCTCTTTCGGGGCGTCGTCATAGCGAATGATATCGATGACCCGGTCGAGGTTCAGGTAGGCGATGATGAAGCCTTCAAGCACCTCCAACCTGTGGTCGATCTTCTCCATCCGGTAAGCCGAGCGGCGGAGGAGCACGTCGCGCCGGTGGTCGAGGAACGCCTGCAGCACCTCGCGCAGACCACAGACGCGGGGCGTCACGCCATCGATCAGTACATTCATGTTAAGACTGAAACGCGTTTCAAGCTCGGACATACGATAGAGCGTGTTCATCAGGACGTCCGGATCGACATTTCGCGACTTCGGTTCCAGCACGATGCGGATGTCGTCGGCGCTCTCGTCCCGGATATCGCCCAGGATCGGCACCTTCTTCGCCAGCACCAGTTCGGCCAACTTTTCGATCAGCTTGCCCTTCTGTACCTGGTAAGGAATCTCGGTGACGATGATCTGCCACTGGCCCTTGCCCAGATCCTCGATGTGGTGCCGCGCCCGTACGCGGAACGCGCCCCGTCCGGTGCGGTAGGCCTCAAGGATGTTCTCCCGCGGCTCCACAATAATGCCGCCGGTTGGAAAATCTGGCCCCGGAATATGGTCGAGCAGGGTTTCATCGCGAGCATTCGGTGACTTGATCAGATGCAGGCAAGCGGCGATCAACTCATCGAGGTTGTGGGGCGGAATATTCGTCGCCATCCCAACGGCAATTCCTGACGCGCCGTTCGCCAGAAGGTTCGGATAGGCCGCCGGCAGAACGATCGGCTCCTGCAAGGTTCCGTCGTAGTTATCGCGGAAGTCGACGGCATTTTCGTCCAACCCCTGCAGCAGCGCCTCGGCGGCTGCGGTCATCCGCGCCTCGGTGTACCGCGCGGCGGCCGGGTTGTCGCCGTCGATGTTTCCGAAGTTGCCCTGACCGTCGACCAGCGGATACCGAACCGCGAAATCCTGTGCCAGGCGCGCCATGGCGTCATAAATCGCGGCATCACCATGCGGGTGATAGTTGCCCATTACATCGCCCGAGATCTTGGCCGATTTACGAAAGCCCCCGGTCGACGACAGGCGCAGCTCCCGCATGGCGTACAGGATACGACGGTGCACCGGCTTCAGACCGTCACGGGCGTCCGGCAGCGCGCGGTGCATGATCGTGGACAGCGCATAGGTCAGATAGCGGTCGCCGATCGCGCGCCGCAGTGGCTCGCGCACGACGTCTCCGGCAACCGGTGGCATATCGTCAGTGTCGTTCGTATCACTCATACCCGATGATGTATCGGCGGGGCCTCGGCCACACAAGCAACGGTCTCCGCTCCGATCAGCGATCAGGGTATTTTTGCAAGCATTTTCATGCTAACATAAATAAAATTTGACAGAACCGCTGACACGGTCGAAACGTCCCTGAATTGGACTGCCGATCACGACGTCCGGGGGAATTTTACAATGTTTAAAATGACTTTTGCCCTTGCCGTGGCACTCTATTCGGTCTTTGTGATCTGGGGGACGCCGTCCGAACGCCTGACGACCGAGCGCGGGCCCCGTGACGTGGAGGTTGCTTCCGCAACGGTCGAATATGACACGCCAGTCATGATAACAAGCCAGGCGCAGGATGGGGCCGCCGTTACGCGCGCGGCCGTCATGGACATTCTGGTACCCGATGCAGCCACCGTCGCGGCCTCGGCCCCCGCGCCGGAAAGCATGCGCAACGCCCCACGTCAGATCGGTGAGCCCGTCGTTGTAAGCTTGGTCCAGCCCGATGCCTCCTCTGCTACGGCAACCGAATCCGAAGTCGAGACGCTCTACATCGTATCCGGAAGCCGCGTGAACTTGCGCTCCGGCCCTTCCACCGCCGACGCCGTTATCGACAGCCTTCCCGGCGGAACACTGACCCAGATCATCGGGCAAGAGCTGGACGGCTGGATTCAGGTACGGGACGTCACCTCCGGTCTAACCGGCTACATGGCTGCCCGCTTTCTCGAACCGGCATAAACTCCGTCCGATCCTGTATATACGGACGCGCCCCTCGGAACTGTGCCAGGTTACATTTCCGTGTCCTGCTGATATCGCGGTCGCATGACACGCTCCATCCTGATCACGGGTGCCTCGACTGGCATCGGATACGACGCAGCCAAGACGCTTCATGCACGGGGCTGGCAGGTTTTTGCGTCGTGCCGCAAGCTTGAGGACTGCACGCGTCTAGAGGAGGAAGGCCTTGCGTCCCCATTGCTCGACTATGAGGATCCCGCCACCATCGAGGCCGGGCTGGCGCATGTCCTCAACGCGACGGGTGGGACATTGGATGCGCTGTTCAACAACGGGGCCTACGCCATTCCCGGCCTTGTCGAAGATCTGCCGATCGACGCCCTGCGCGCCACGTTCGAGGCCAATTTCTTCGGCTGGCACGATCTGACCCGCCGGGTCATTCCGGTCATGCGGGCCCAAGGGCATGGGCGGATCGTGCAAAATTCCAGCGTTCTTGGCTTTGCCGCCGCGCCTTGGCGGGGGGCGTACAATGCCACGAAATTCGCGTTGGAGGGCCTGACCGACACACTCCGGATCGAGATGTCCGGAACGGGTATCGACGTCATACTGATCGAACCCGGTCCGATCACGTCCCGGTTCCGCGCCAACGCGAGTATGCAATTCGAGCGTTGGATCGACTGGAAGACCTCGGTCCGGCGCGCGGATTATGAGCAGGTATTGCAACGGCTGCACCGCGAAGGGTCAGGCAAGTTCGAGCTACCTGCGAGTGCGGTGACCCGCGTCCTGATCCATGCCATAGAAAGCCCACGGCCCAAGGCGCGCTATCGTGTCACGGTGCCAACAACACTGGCGATGCTCATGAAACGCGCTCTGCCAACTCGGCTAATGGATAGAATCGTCTCGAATTCCTGACGCAGCGACTTAGTTCACCAACCAAACAATGATAGGAGCCGATATGCGTGACGATCCCCTTTTCTACGTCGTGGCAGGTGCGTGCCTGCTGGTTCTGGTAATCCTTATGACCGGTATCGGCGGCTTCGCCAAAGGTGGTGAATTCAATCAGAAATATGCCAACAAGATCATGCGTCTGCGCATCATCGCGCAGTTTGTCGCGGTGGTCCTGCTGGTGGGTTTTGTCTGGCTTCGTTCGAAAGGCTGAACAATGGTCGTCTTGTCCAAGATCTACACCCGCACCGGCGACGCCGGCACGACCGCCCTTGGCGACGGATCGCGCGTCGCCAAGACCTCAACCCGCGTTGAAGCCTATGGCACCGTGGACGAGGCAAATTGCACCATCGGCATGGCCAGGTTGCATGCCGATGGTGATATGGATGCCAAGCTGGCGATGATTCAGAACGACATGTTCGACCTCGGGGCGGATCTCTGCCGTCCCGGCATGGTAAATGACGCGCTGGCCGAGTACCCGCCGCTTCGCATGTCGGACACGCAGGTTTCCCGGCTTGAGGCGGAAATCGACGCCATGAATGACGCGCTGGAGCCGCTGCGCTCCTTCGTGTTGCCGGGCGGATCGGCGCTTTCGGCCCACTTGCATCTCTGCCGCACCGTGACCCGGCGGGCCGAACGCCTCTGCGTGGAATTGGCGGACGGGGGCGATGTGAACGCTGCGGCAGTGAAATACCTGAACCGTTTGTCCGACTGGTTCTTCGTGGCCTCCCGCATCGCCAACGACGATGGCCGCGCAGATGTCCTCTGGGTTCCGGGCGCAAACCGGGTGTGACACAGGTCGGCGCTTCGATGGTCCGACAGTCCGCCTTGGCGTTTGGCACCATATCGGTTTTCAGCGCACGGGTTGTCCCCTCGTCCGTTGCACGGTCCAAAGATCTCAGGCACCGCAGCGCCCGTGTGGCTTTATGCCCAGAACGGCCCCGGTTCAGCGGATCAACCGCAGGAAGTTCGCCCTGCTGCCGGGGGATCATCCAAAAATCATCCTGATGCCCGTTTTTCGCCGTGATGTTTCGTTAATGGAAACAAAGCACACATTCGCGGAGAAGCAGTTCAGATGACAGATGCGCCCCTCGCGCCCGTAGCAACCTTCTGGACCGGTGCGCCACTTTCCTTCGTTGAACGTCTTTGCCTGACATCCTTCGTCGACATCGGACACGAGATCACTCTCTACAGCTATGAAGAGATAGAGGGCGTGCCGAAGGGTGTGAAACTCGCCGACGCGTCCGACATCCTGCCACGGCCCGACACCTATACCGTGCACCCCCGCACCGGAAGTCCCGCGCCCTTTGCTGACCGGTTCCGCTATCACCTTCTGCGCAAGCGGCCCGGAGTGATTTGGGCCGATACCGATGCCTATTGTCTGCGCCCCTTCACACCGAAAAACGGTTACTACTTTTCATGGGAAGACGACCATCAGGGCAGTGTCTCCAACGGTGTTCTCGCCCTGCCTGCGGACAGCGCTGCCTTGGCCGAATTGATCGCCTATACCGATGACGAATACGCGATGTTGCCCTGGCTCCCTCCTAAGGTGCTCAACGAGGCCTGCCGCCGCGCGCGAGACGGAGACCCGATGCATGTGACCGAGATGCCCTGGGCCGTCTGGGGGCCCACCGCGATCACCCACATCCTGCGCACGACAGGTGAAATAAAGCATGCCCTTGAACGCGATGTGCTCTACCCTGTCCGCTACGCCGATCGCCGCAGGTTCTTCCGCAAGGCCCGGCTTACGTGGGAGCATGTGACTCCGGAGACGCAATCAATCCACTTTTACGGTCGCCGAATCCGCAGCCGGCTGGCGCAGGATTTCGACGGCGTTCCGCCACGTGGCTCGATCCTTTCCCGCCTGGCGAAGCGTCACGGCATCGCTGCCTAGTCTCACGCCCTCAGCCGGCACCCGGAAAAACGGTGCGTCACAAGGCACCATTCGGTCGCTTTCGCCCTGTCCCAGCCCTTCCGCATCCGGTAACACGCTGCAAACAGCTGTTAGGAGGAGCGACCGATGAAAGTCCTCGTACCCGTCAAGCGGGTCATCGATTACAACGTAAAGGTTCGGGTCAAGGCCGACGGGACCGGCGTTGATCTGGCCAACGTTAAAATGTCCATGAACCCTTTTGACGAGATCGCCGTTGAAGAAGCCATTCGCCTTAAGGAGTCCGGAGCCGCGACCGAAGTCGTCGCGGTGTCCATCGGTGTGAAGCAGTCGCAGGAAACCCTGCGCACCGCGCTGGCGATGGGGGCCGATCGGGCCATCCTGATCGTCGCCGCCGACGATGTGCACACAGATATCGAGCCGCTGGCGGTCGCAAAGCTGCTGAAAGCCGTCATCGACGAGGAGCAGCCGGGCCTGGTTCTGGCCGGCAAACAGGCGATCGATAACGATATGAACGCCACCGGCCAGATGCTCTCGGCACTGCTGGGCTGGTCGCAGGCGACATTCGCCTCCGAGGTCAAGATCGACGGCGACCATGCTGTCGTGACCCGCGAAGTTGACGGCGGCCTTCAGACGATCAAGGTGAAGATGCCCTCCATAGTCACGGTCGATCTGCGCCTGAACGAGCCGCGCTACGCCTCACTGCCAAATATCATGAAGGCGAAGAAGAAACCCCTCGACGAAAAGACGCCCGCCGACTACGGCGTCGACGTTTCCCCGCGCCTGGAAATCTTAAAAACAACCGAACCCGCCACCCGCAAGGCCGGCGAGATGGTCGCCTCGGTCGACGAACTGGTTTCGAAACTCAAAGAAACGGGGGCTGTGTAATGGCTGTTCTTCTCATTGGCGAAGTCACTAATGGCGAACTGAACCTGGACGCGACCGCCAAGGCCCTGACGGCCGCCAAGCAACTGGGCGACGTGACTATCCTATGTGCGGGTGCCTCGGCAGCAGCCGCTGGCGAGAGCGCGGCGAAACTTGATGGCGTCGCCAAAGTCCTGGTCGCCGAGGGTCCGTCGCTTGGCCACCGCCTGGCGGAACCGACGGCAGCGGTCGTGGTGTCCATCGCGGGCGACTATAGCCACGTCCTGGCACCCTCCACGACCGACGCCAAGAACGTGATGCCCCGCATCGCGGCGCTTTTGGACGTGATGATCATGTCAGACGTCACCGCCATCGTGGATGCCGATACTTTCGAGCGTCCGATTTACGCCGGCAACGCGGTTCAGACGATCAAGTCGGCGGATGCGACCAAGGTGATGACCATCCGAACTTCGACGTTCGAGCTCACGGCCGAGGGAGGGGCAGCCCCGATCGAGACAATCGGCGCAGCAGATGATCCCGCCCTGTCCGAATGGGTGGAGGACAAGGTTGCCAAATCGGATCGCCCGGAATTGACGTCAGCCGGCATCGTCGTCTCCGGGGGCCGCGGCGTCGGCTCCGAAGACGACTTCGCCCTGATCGAGAAGCTGGCTGACAAGCTGGGGGCGGCAGTCGGCGCGTCCCGCGCGGCAGTCGACTCGGGCTATGCGCCCAACGATTGGCAGGTCGGCCAGACAGGCAAAGTCGTTGCCCCCGACCTTTACGTGGCCGTCGGGATTTCGGGCGCGATTCAGCACTTGGCCGGCATGAAGGACTCCAAGATTATCGTTGCGATCAACAAAGACGAGGAAGCCCCGATCTTCCAGGTCGCCGACTACGGATTGGTGGCTGACCTGTTCACCGCCGTGCCTGAATTGATCGAGAAAATCTGAACCTTGTACAATCGGTAATGACAACGCGGTCCTGAAGATGGGGCCGCGTTTTTGTATTCGGTACTCCCTCAAGAGGTCAGGCGGCCATTCCGTTCGTGCGTCGCAAGACACGCGCAAGAGCCACGGCGATCCGTTCATGCGCATCCGCAGACAGCATCCGCAGCGCGCTCTCCCGCTCAGTCTCGTCGAAAATCATGCCGTCCAATTGGCTTTCGCCACAGTCTTCCGAAACATCGCATTGCAGGAACTTGTCGAACGTCCCCTGCAGGGCCAAGATCATTTCGCTGTTGACAAAGGGCGGCTCCGGTCCAAGGCCGTAGTCGGTGCTATCCTCAATATGGAGCAAAACGCGCTTTCCCGGAATGCGTGACAACAGCGTTCGCATCCGCGCGATCCAGGCCTGCGACAATTCCGTCTCGATACGGGCAAATCGTTCCGGACTTTGCATTCGCAAGGTCGTCAGCATATGCCGCGTGAAGGAAAAGTCGCTGAAATCGACATCGCGATAGAGATCCGTCAACAAGCGGGACGCCTGAAGGAACCGGTCGTTCCGGCGCGGATGCACGGTGTAGAAGCGATTGGAGATATTATGAGCACCGGTCGTCTGAACCACGACGATCTCGGCGCTCGCGATGACCTGCATCAGCGCATCGTCCAAGGCAAACGCATCGACGCCCGCATTCATCACTCCCATATTCACGACCCGCCGTCCCGTAAGCTCGGCAAGTTGATCGGTGAACGGATCCTCCACATACTTCCCGTATACTTCGGACCCGCCGATCACCGCAGTATAGGGCCGTTTCAATTTCACCGCCGGGCCCCGGAACACGATCCGGGACCCACCATAGTGGCAGGGGTAATAGTCCAATCCCATGGGGTAACCCTCATAGCTCATAAAGTACCCGCTCAGATTCGCTCGCTAGAGGGCAGAGTCGCAGGCAAGACTTACCGATTGGTTGAGTCTGGCTTTCGTCATGAATTGTATTGATTGACGGCCACGCTTGCCCCTCCCCCGACCCCTGCTATGGTCCGGCGGAACGACAGGAGAGCGGGCATGGATATCAAGAGCATCGGCATCGTTGGCGCGGGTCAGATGGGCAACGGCATCGCTCACGTGTCGGCTTTGGCCGGCTACGACGTGATGTTGACTGACGTTCGTCAGGAGGCATTGGACGCCGCCGTCGACCTGATCACTACGAATATGGACCGGCAAGTCGCGCGCGAGAAGATCACGCAGTCTGAACGCGACCACGCGATGGACCGGATCCAAACCACGTCAACTCTGATCGATCTGGGAAAGTCGGATCTGATCATTGAGGCCGCGACCGAGCGCGAGGACATCAAGCATGCCATCTTTGCCGAACTGCTTCCGGCCCTGAAGCCCGAGACAATCCTGACGTCCAACACTTCCTCGATTTCGATAACGCGTCTGGCCAGCCGGACAGACCGCCCCGAGCGGTTCATGGGCTTCCATTTCATGAACCCCGTCCCGATAATGCAGCTTGTCGAGCTGATCCGCGGGATCGCCACCAATGAAGACACCTATCAGGCCTGCCGGGGCGTGGTGGATCGGCTGAACAAAACCTCCGCCACAGCAGAGGATTTTCCGGCCTTTATTGTGAACCGAATCCTGATGCCGATGATCAACGAAGCGGTATATACGCTCTACGAGGGAGTCGGCACTGTCACATCCATTGATACCTCGATGAAGTTGGGCGCGAACCACCCGATGGGGCCGCTGGAGTTGGCCGACTTCATCGGACTCGACACCTGTCTGGCGATCATGAACGTGCTTCACGACGGGCTGGCCGACACGAAATACCGCCCCTGCCCGCTGCTGACCAAATACGTCGAGGCCGGGTGGCTGGGACGCAAGGCGCAGCGCGGGTTTTACGATTACAGGGGCGAGACACCCGTTCCAACCCGCTGACGCAACGGTCCGTCAATTTTACGACCCCTGGGGGTCCAGCTAGGCGAGGAAATCACCCGTGCTCGGTGCTTTCGCGCTGGCTGCATGGGCGTCACCTGCTTTCGCCGAGATGCAGCGCGCCCTCACATGCCCTCACCGAAATAATCGGACACGAGCGCCGTGAGCGCGTTCATCAGTTCTTCAGCCTGCACACCTTTGGTCTCGACTTCTATTGAGGTGCCACGCGCGGCACCGAGCATCAGCAACCCCATGATCGAGTCGCCCGATGCGTCCATCCCGTCTTTCGAAACCATTGCACCGGCATCGAATTGCTCGACACATTCCACGAACTTGGCCGACGCGCGGGCGTGCAGACCCTTTTCATTAATTATATCAAGCTTGCGCGTTATCATTCGGTTCCCGATCTATTCACCCAAGGATCAGGCCGAAGGCCCCTGTGCCACATCCATGTAACGCGTTCCGGCTGCCTTGGCCAAGGCCAGCGCTTCATCGAGCGGCTTTGTTCGGCTGCGGGCCAGCTTGATCAGCGCAGGCAAGTTTGCCCCATAGAAAATCTTGCGATCGGACCCGGTGCAGGCCCCCATGGAAAGGTTCGACGGTGAGCCTCCGAAGATGTCCGTCACAATCACAACGCCATCGCCCATGTCGACGCTGTCAGCAACGGTTCGGATTTCCTGCTCCTTGCCGGCTCGGTCGCACGCAGCTGCAACCGACACAGCGCGAATGCCCTGTTGTGGTCCCATAACATGTTCGACGGCGAGCCGGTATTCCTCTGCCAAACCGCCGTGTGCAACAATCACAATGCCGATCATACGGCGCTTTCCCCGCGACCCGCTTCCCCCGAGCCAATGGTGGACCCCGCGGCGCGGCGATCCAGTTCCCGGTGTCGCTTAGACACCTGCCATCCCTGATGGGCAAGCGTCTGGGTCAGCATTTCCGTAACGGCAACGGATCTGTGTCTTCCACCGGTACAACCGAACCCAATTGCGAGATGCGCCCGCCCCTCTTCTCGATAAGCGGGAAGGAGCGATAGGATCAGCCCCTGAAGTCGGTCGTAGAAGTCAACAAATCGCGGGTCTGCGATCACGTGTGCTTGCACATCATCGTCGCGCCCTGTGCCTGCGCGCAGGGCTGGCACCCAGTGCGGATTGCTCAGGAAGCGGACGTCGAAAACGAGGTCCAGTCCCCTCGGAACTCCGCGCTTATAGCTGAACGACTGCACTGATACGGCAAGCCGACGCTGCCCGTGGCCGAACCAGCGAAGGACCTCGTCCTTTAGATCATGCACCGTAAACCCCGTGGTTTCGATCACGGTGTCCGCGTGGTCGGCGACGCCTGCCAAAATCGAAAGCTCCCTGGCGACGCCGAGCTCAGCATCCTCCTCCGGTGCCAGGGGATGCCTCCTCCGCGTTTCGGAAAAGCGGGCAACCAGTGTCGCCTCGTCACAATCAAGGTAAAGGAGCTTCGCCGCATAGGTCGGGTCGGCACGAACCTTTGCGGCCAGCGAGAGCATGGCATCGACGCTGAAATCGCGGTTCCTGATATCGATTCCAAGCGCGAGCGGACGGTCCAATCCCCCATCCAGAAGACGCGCCATCAGCGAAAGAGGCAGGTTGTCGATCACCTCGTAACCCGCGTCCTCCAAAACATGGATTGCGGTCGTACGACCGGCACCCGAGGGCCCGGTGACAAGGATCAGATCTATCGGCTCGCGGGACGATGTCATCATGCACTCTCTACCTCGGGCCGACACATAAGCGGCACGACGGGCATTTGTAAGACCTACGGTCATTCGGCCAGATCAGCGGTCAATCGCATCGCGCGCCCTCAGCCAGAGCATCAGCTTTGCCGCGAGATCGGGACTCGCGGGATGCCTAAGCACCGCGACGGGCCGATCACACACCTTGGTCATCTCAGGCTCCGGCAGGCGTGCAGCACCAATGCCGAGATAGAGAAAAGCAACAAGGTTAGCGGGGCCGGACAACGCCATGGGTATAATCCCGAGCCCCCGCAGTTCCATTGCCGCCGGTGCATTGGCAGGGGCCTCCACCATCAGGTTCTGCCCATCGGCGTTCAATACCGCAAGATCGTCCGCAACAAGGCCAGCGCCAAGTGCGATCATCTGCGCCGCCGTCCCAGACTTTCCCGCGCCGGGGGGGCCGCAAATCGCCAAAGCATGCCCATTTAACACGACAACTGTCGCTTGGCATGAAACCCGGCCATCGCCCAGCGGTGCGAAAGCCGGAAGCTCCCGGGCCACCGCCGCGTCAGATTGGAAGGCCGACCACGAACCTTGCGCCCAGCGGGTCGGACGTCAGATCCATGTCGGTCGGGCGAATATTTTCGGCCCAGATGACACCGCCGTGGGCTTCCACGATCTGTTTGGAGATCGCCAGACCGAGGCCTGAATGGTTCCCGAACTGCTTTTCGGGGCGCTCTGAATAGAAGCGATTGAACACCTTGGTCAAGGCTGCTTCGGGGATACCTGGGCCCGTATCCTCCACGACCACCAAGACACGGTTCTCACGTCGGCGCAGCCAGACCCGGACGGCGTCGCCCTCCTCGCAGAATGACATCGCGTTCGTGATAAGGTTGACGAATACCTGCGCAAGACGAGCCTCTAGGCCCATGATGACGATCGGCTCCCTCGGGAGGTCGGTGATGAAATCGATGTTGCGCAGTTCGGCTTCCTGACCGTGGTAGACACCAAGGTTCGAGATCATCTTGACTAGGTCGAACGGCTCTTCCTCTTCCTTGACCAATTCGCTGTCGAGGCGAGATGCGTTGGAAATGTCACTGACCAAGCGGTCGAGGCGGCGTACGTCGTGCTCGATCACTTCCAACAGACGCGTCCGCTGATCATCGTTCTTCGCCAGACGCATCGTCCCGACGGCAGAGCGCAAACTGGCGAGAGGATTCTTGATTTCATGCGCGACGTCAGCCGCAAATTGTTCGTTGCTATCGATGCGGTCGTAAAGCGCCGCAACCATGCCGCGCAGCGCACCGGACAAACGCCCGATCTCGTCCGGCCGTGCGGTCAGATCCGGAATTCGCACGCGCTGCGGCGACATCTTGCGGGCATGCTTGTCGCGGCCAAGTTCGGCGGCGGCAGACAGGTCGGACAGAGGATTTGCGATCGTGGAGGCCAACACAAGGCTCAGTCCGATGGAGACAAGCAGCGCAATTACGAACATCTGCAACAATTGCTCCCGCTCGACACGGACCAGCGCGTCAATTTCACCTGCCCGCGTCGTGACCGCGATCATGCCGAACGCCACCGTGCCAGTGGTGATCGGCGTGGTGACTGTGAACAGCTTTCCGTCCGCACCGTCATATCCACGGATGGCCGTCGCGTTCGGTGACGAAGCAAGCAGGGCCTGTGCCACATCCAAAGGTTGCGGATTGCTTTCGACGTTACGCTCGACAAGCCCCGAGGCCAGTTCCCAGATACCATTCAAAGCGGACGTAATGATCGTAGTCTTCCGGGTGCCTTCATTCAGGCCGACAACTTCCGCTGGAACGTCGGTACCGGTAGCCTGAGCGACAAGGTTTCCTGATGTATCAAAGACATGAACCTCTATCCCGCGAGGTAGGTTCACGCTTGTCAACAACTGCTGGAGGTCAACGCCGTCACCCGCACCGAGAGAAATCGGGGCACCTTGCGGCAGCGACGCCTGCACCACATCGGCAACTAGGCGCGCCTCGGTCACGAGACCTGCTTCCCTTTGGACGAGAAGGCTGTCTCGCGATGGATTCAGGAACAGGACCCCCGCGACAAGCATGAGAATCGCCAAAAGGTTGAAAACGATGATTTTCCGAGCCAGTGGGGACCGATCGAGACTGAACATCCCGCGCCGGGCGCGTGCTTCTCTCAATTCGCTTTCGACGGAGCCTTCGGGCCTTTCCCAATCCTCGCCCAAAACGACTTCGCCGTCAGGCTTCACGCGCTCCTTCCTACGGAAAAAGCCGCGTCCTTTGGGCGAGCCGCCGGTCAAGTCCACATCGGTCACGGAAACCATCCCCCCAGCCTCCGTTTATTCTTCGTTGTAGCGGTAACCGATGCCATAGAGCGTTTCAATCGCCGAGAACTCCGGATCGGCTGAACGCATCTTCTTGCGCAGACGCTTGATATGGCTGTCGATGGTACGGTCATCGACATAGACTTGGTCGTCATAGGCCACATCCATCAGCTGGTCTCGCGACTTCACGAAACCGGGCCTTTGCGCCAGTGCCTGCAACAACAGGAATTCCGTTACGGTCAACGTAACATCCCTGCCCCTCCACTTCACCGCGTGACGCAACGGGTCCATGGACAACTCGCCACGCTGCATCACCTGCGTATCCTCGGGCGTGTCAGTCTCGTCAGATGCAATCGCCTCCTGCCGACGTAAGATCGCGCGGATTCGTTCGACCAGGAGACGCTGAGAAAAGGGCTTTCGAACGTAGTCGTCGGCACCCATTCTCAAGCCTAGAACTTCGTCGATTTCATCGTCCTTGGACGTCAGGAAGATCACCGGAACGGAGGACTTTTGCCGAAGACGCTGCAGCAGGTCCATGCCGTCCATCCGTGGCATCTTGATGTCGAAGACTCCAAGATCAGGCATTTGGCGACTGAACGCGTCCAATGCACTCTGACCATCATTATATGTCTCAACTTCGAAGCCTTCTGCTTCGAGAGTCATGGAAACCGACGTCAGGATGTTCCTGTCGTCGTCGACTAGCGCGATACGCGACATGCCAATGTCCTTTGGTTGCCTGTTATACTGCCGTGTTTTTTTCTTACCGTCTCCGAAAAGTGGTGCGGAGATCAACACAATTCGCCCCGAAACCGATTCGCACACCAGACTGTGGCCCGTCTGCAATTAAGGCAGAGTTAATCCGCTGTTTCCAATCCGCCACATGATTGCGCTACCGCAAGCGACTGGTTGCGCTAACGGCCCCTGCCCCTCGGGACGACCGAATGCTATCCTATCATCAGGGAGTTCGAAGCCTTTTTTCCAATTTGGTCGAGGCAGTCAGTCTGTGCGGGCTCTCACAAACAGGAGTAAGATCATGACCCAGCGTGTGAACCCGAAGCAAACGCTCGAAGCCCAAGGCATCGTCGGGCTGGGTAATGTCTATTACAACCTGCTTGAACCAGCGATCATCCAGGAAGCGCTTGCTCGTGACGAAGGCACATTGGGTCAAGGTGGCGCGTTCTTGGTAACGACCGGCAAGTTCACAGGACGGTCCCCCAAGGACAAACACGTCGTCCGGTCGGCGACCACCGAGGACACGATCTGGTGGGATGCGAACGCCCCGATGGAGACGTCGGCCTACGCCGATCTCAAAGCCGATATGCTGGAGCATATGAAGGGCCGCGATTACTTCGTGCAGGACCTGTTCGGCGGATCCGATCCGGCACATCGCCTCGACGTACGCATAGTGACGGAATTGGCATGGCACAGCCTGTTCATCCGCCACATGCTGCGCAGGCCCGACGCACAAGAGCTGGCCAGCTTCGTTCCCGAATTCACCGTGATCAACTGCCCCAGCTTCAAGGCCGATCCCGCGCGCCACGGCTGTCGCAGCGAGGTCGTGATCGCCATGAATCTCGACGCCAAGGAAATCCTGATCGCGGGCACGGAATACGCAGGCGAGAACAAGAAGTCCGTCTTCACGCTGCTCAACTACATCCTGCCGGAGAAGGGCGTCATGCCGATGCACTGCTCGGCCAATCATGCCATCGGCCGCCCCACGGACAGCGCCGTGTTCTTCGGCCTTTCCGGCACCGGAAAGACGACGCTTTCGGCGGCCCCCGATCGTATCCTGATCGGCGACGACGAACACGGCTGGTCGGACCGCGGTGTGTTCAATTTCGAGGGTGGCTGCTACGCGAAGACGATCAACCTTTCTGCCGAAGCAGAGCCGGAAATCTTCGCCACGACCACTCGCTTCGCCACGGTGATCGAGAACATGGTATTCGACCCCGACACGCTGGAGCTGGATTTCGAGGACGACAGCATCACCGCCAACATGCGCGCGGCCTATCCGCTGGAGTATATCTCAAACGCTTCGCCCACCGCGCTTGGCGGCAACCCCGGAAACGTGGTGATGCTGACCTGCGACGCGTTCGGCGTTCTGCCCCCGATTGCACGTCTCACGCCGGCGCAGGCCATGTATCACTTCCTCTCGGGCTTCACCTCCAAGGTGGCGGGAACCGAGCGGGGCGTGACCGAGCCGGAGCCGACGTTCTCAACCTGCTTTGGCGCGCCCTTCATGCCGCGTCGTCCGGAAGTCTACGGAAAGCTGTTGCAGCAGAAGATCGCAAAACACGGCTCTGACTGCTGGCTCGTCAACACCGGGTGGACGGGCGGTGCCTATGGGACGGGTTCGCGGATGCCTATCAAGGCGACACGCGCCCTGTTGACTGCGGCGCTTAACGGAAGCCTCTCTGCCGGTGCGTTCCGCCGCGATCCGAATTTCGCTTTCGACGTGCCGGTCCATTGCCACGGCGTTGCCGATGTCCTGCTGGATCCGCGCCGCACATGGTCCGACAAGGAAGCCTACGACGCCCAGGCGCAAAAGCTGGTGGACATGTTCTCCGCAAACTTCGAAAAATACGTCGACCACATCGACGAGGACGTGAAGGCGTGCGCCATCGGCTGAAGTCCGGCCTGACAGGCTGTTTTATCGCGCTCTGCGCCACCCCGGCGGTGGCGCAGGTCGAGATGCTTCGGGCAGGTGTTGTCTGCCCCGACGGGCGGGACGGCCCCCTTCGCGATGCGCCCGGCACGCTAATGGGGGGCGTGCGGGAAATCGCGGACCTGACCATAGATGTCGAAACCCGCGATGTGCCGCTGATCCGCGGTCTGGGCTTGGGTGTTCAAACCCGCTGGACGGGCGCGGAGGATCAAACGGTCCAGATGGTCACGTTGCACCCGCCAATGGGTGGCGGCGGCGTGACGCGGCAAGAATACGGAAAGACGATGCAGCCAGGCGGGGTTTCGACCCGAGCCTACACGTTCGAATTTGCCTACGAGATGGTGCCAGGCGTCTGGACGTTGCAGGTGGAGGACGGGACGGGCATCCTCAACTCCGTGGAGTTCACGGTCTCGACCTCGCCGAACAGGGCAGTGACCGAGGCCTGTGGCCTGTTCTTCAACAGCTGACGATGGACTGCCGATGCACCTGACTGCCCTTCTGACCGCCCTTTTTCTTGCGAGCCCGCTTCTTGCGAGCCCGGCCTCGGCGCAGGTGCGACTTGTGGATGCCGGGATCATCTGCCCGCGCGAGTCCGAAGGGGAGTTCGTCGACGCACCGGGTACCGAGTCGGGCTTTATCCGCCGGATCCGACAGGGCCTCGCATTCGACCTGCCCGACCGTACCGTACCGACGATGGATCAACTGAGCTTTGGGTTCCGTACTACGCTTAAGGCGGGCGCGGCGACAACGCCCGTCACGGTCGTGGTGACGCACCCGCCCATGGGCGAACGCGGGATTGAGCGGGAGGAATGGACGGATGTGATGACCCCCGACGCAAGCAACCTGAACCTGTTCACCTTCGAAATGGACTACGAGAAAGTACCCGGTCCTTGGACCTTCTCGATCGAGATCGACGGCCAGCCTATAGTCACCGTCCCCTTCGAAGTTACCGAGACAGAAAACCAGGGACGCGTCGAACGCGCCTGCTTTCAGTTCATGTCCTGAAGGGCAAGGCCTTCGGTTCGTATCCAGGAAGCATCTTCGAGCACCCTGATTACCCGATGATGCCCTTTCGGATCAGGTTGAAACCCGCGATCACCAAAACCGCCAGCGTCACCTTCTTGAACAGTGCCTGGTCCATGCGGTCCTGCAAGCGAAAGCCGATCGCCATGCCGACCAACGCCGCCGGCAACATCGCGACCGAAAACCAGACAGTCTCGCTGTTGAGAATGCCCGAGCGCAGATGTGCCAGCACCAGCATGATCGATCCGGCCCCGTAGATCACGCCTTGCACCACCATTTGCCGCGCCTTGGGCGTATCGATGGCCAACAGGTAAAGCACCGTCGTCGGCCCCCATGTGCCCGCAAGACCGCCGAGCATACCGGAAATGAGGCCGATCCCCCACTCTGCCTGAACCCGGCGCGCTGGCGGGATCGACAGGCGGACGCCCGAAAGCTGCAACAGCGACAGTCCCACGACCGGCACACCCAGAATGAAATAGAACATCTCACTGGGAATTGCCGTGACCAGCTGCGCCGCCAGGAAAATCGCAACCATGACGATCAACAGGTAACGCCAGTGGAGAATCGCCGCAGCCCGTGCCGCCGGATACCCCTGCCGCGTGACCTGCCATCCGTTGGTGGCCAGCACCGAAACCAGGATCCCGGCCAAGGCAAGCTTGGGGTCAAGGAAACTGGAAAGCCCCGAAATCATGATGAGAGGCAGCGCAAAGCCGACGGATCCCTTCACCAGACCCGCAAACAAGGCAATGGACAGGGCGAGGCTCCAGGCAAAAGGTGTGATCGTTTCCATGCGCGACCGATACGCCTGCGGCGTGGCGCGCACCAGCCCGGATAGCCACATCGGGAAGGTCATTTTATTTACTTGATGACCCGGTTTGATGGAATTAAGTTTCGCTGCAACTGCACAATCGTGCACGCCAAACTTACGGACAGGAGATCCTCCATGCCCCACGATGGCCAGACCATGCCGCTTGGCAGCGACGCCCGTTTGCCCGATCTGCTCACTTTGACATCCGAGGCCTGCGTCGCAATCGACAACCTTGTCGCCAAGGCGAAAATAGCCGTCGCGGCTCAGGTGACGCGCAATGGGCGCATCGACGCAGCCCTGCTGGAAGCCGAACAGACGGCGACACATGGCTTCGCCTGGCTTGCCACCTACGCTCAAGCCTTGCGGCAAATGCAGCATTGGGCCGAACGTCTGGACGCTCAGGGCAAGTTCGGCGATATGGAAGCGCTCCTTCACCAAATCGCCTTCGGTGAGTACCTTTGGCAGTGTTACGGCGGCATTCCGATGTCGCAAGGCGAGATCGTGCGCCCGCAGGATATGCACCTGACGCAGCAGGATCAGCGCGACCTGATGACCCCTGCCGTGATGGAACTCTGCAACCGCGGCAACACGCAGGCCGCGCGGACCCGTCTGGTCGAGTTGATGCGGGACGGAACCGCCAATGCGACCTTCGGTGCGTCTGGCCTGGACGATGAGCTGGAGATGATCCGCGATCAATTTCGTCGTTGGTCAAACGACCGCGTCGCCCCGGATGCCCACGAATGGCACCTCAAGGATGAACTGATCCCGATGGACATCATTGAGGAAATGGCCGAAATGGGCGTCTTCGGACTGACCATTCCCGAGGAGTACGGCGGTCTCGGCCTGCCCAAGGCAGCGATGTGTGTCGTATCCGAAGAGCTGTCACGGGGATATATCGGCGTCGGCTCGCTTGGCACCCGGTCCGAGATCGCTGCCGAGCTGATCCTCTGCGGCGGCACAGACGCCCAGAAGCAGAAGTGGCTGCCCCGCCTGGCCTCGGGCGAGACTCTGCCCACAGCCGTCTTCACCGAGCCGAATACCGGATCGGACCTCGGCTCCTTGCGCACCAAGGGTGTGCAGGGCGCGGACGGAAACTGGACGCTGAACGGCAACAAGACATGGATCACACATGCCGCGCGCACCCATGTGATGACCGTGTTGGCGCGAACGATCCCCGACACGAAGGACTACCGCGGCCTGTCGATGTTCCTGGCGGAAAAGACGCCCGGAACCGACGCGCAGCCTTGGCAGGATCCGGGGATTTCGGGCGGCGAAATCGAAGTGCTCGGCTATCGCGGGATGAAAGAATACACCGTCAACTTCGACGATTTCGCCGTGAAGGGTGAGAACCTGCTGGGCGAGACCGAAGGTCAGGGATTCAAGCAGTTGATGCAGACGTTTGAGTCCGCCCGCATCCAGACCGCGGCCCGCGCCATTGGCGTCGCACAGGCCGCTCTGGATGCCGCGCTGTCCTATGCCGAAACACGCAATCAGTTCGGCAAGCCGCTGGCCGCGTTCCCGCGCATTGGCAACAAACTGGCGATGATGGCGGTCGAAATCATGGTGACCCGGCAACTGACCTATTTCTCGGCCGCCGAGAAGGACAACGACCGCCGCTGCGACATCGAGGCGGGAATGGCCAAGCTGCTTGGTGCACGCACGGCTTGGGCCGCCGCGGACAACGGCTTGCAGGTGCATGGCGGAAACGGGTTCGCGTTGGAGTACCCCATCAGCCGATTGCTCTGCGACGCACGCATCCTGAATATCTTCGAAGGTGCCGCCGAAATTCAGGCTCAGGTCATAGCGCGTCGCCTGTTGGGATGAAGCATCAGGGTTGTGACCGTTCAGGATCGCCTTGACGCCGAGGGCTGTCCGAATCTCGCGGAAACCGCTCGCTGGCTCGTGTTGCTTTGGCCGATGGCACCGGCAGGGTCCACCGGACGAAAGGGCCATGGCGGGGCAGGCACCACAGGGCGTTTCACGCGAAGGAGTGCCTAGACTTCCGCCGAAAGCGCCTGCACCAACCGTGCGCGCGCGGACGGCAATGATTTGTTGCCGAGAGACGGGGCCAGCTTGGTCTCAAGAAAATGGCCTGTTACGGCCAAGGCCTCCACCACACCCTCGATGCTGGGCATGCCACCGATCATCATGTCAGGCAATTTCAATAACTTGGATGCCCACTCTCCCGCACCTGATCGGCTAACCGCTCGCCCCGTGCGCGGGCTGACGTAAGCTAGGTCGTTCGCCCCGCCCGACACCGCGCAAGCCGACAGGTCCAGCCGGAACCCGGTGACCTCCAAGAGGGCCATTTCCCAATGCACGTAGTCCGTCAGCCAGCCTTTACCGTCGGAAATCGCGTCACAAAGCGCCTCGGTTTGCCGTTGGAATTCGGCCATATCCTCCCGCTCCGGGAGCGCGAACGAAGCAAGCGCGCAGGTCGCCGAAAGCGCAAACAGACGGATCGGATCACCCAATATCCCCGCAGAGCGGGAGCGTTTCAGCTCCACGGTCCAGGTGCCCAAATGACTTTCCAGCCGCGCCCGCCACGCGGCATCGACTTGGTTGCCCGGTTGAAGCATCGGAGCCTTCTTGCGCGACACCCCACCGTGGACCACCCCAAGGTGACGCCCGTGGGCCCGTGTCAGCAATTCGAGAATGACCGATGTCTCGCCGTGCGGTCGGGCCGACAGGACAATGCCTTCGTCCCGCCAATCCATCAGCCCAACCCCTCTTCGTCCAAGAGATGACGGCCTTTGCGATCCTCGACCTCCAGTACCCAGAGATCGGGATCAAAGCCCATCTGACGACCGATCGCCTCGTCGCAGGCGCGCTCATCACCTTCTACCAAAACGACCCAAATCCGCTGATCCGAGGCGAGATCAAAGCTGCGCTGATAGACGACAGCCTGACCATCGAGCGTGTTAAGCTTGATCAGGACGGCCCCGCCCATGTCATCGCCATGGCGAACGACGAAACAGGGAATGTTGAACATCTCCAGCCGTTTGCGATAGGCGGACACCCAGAAGGATGCCGTCAGCCGCATCAGGCGTTGCCGTCCTTGAAATCTAGACCCATGGCGTCGAACCGCTCGGAATCTTCTAGCCAGTTCGGCCGCACTTTCACCTGCAGGAACAGATGAACCCGGTGGCCAAGGAATGCCTCCATCTCGGCACGCGCGGCCTGGCCCACGGCCTTTGTCGTCTCGCCTTTTTTGCCCAGGACGATGCCTTTGTGCCCATCGCGAACGACATAGATCAATTGATCTATCCGCACGGAGCCGTCGGGACGATCCTCCCACTTCTCGGTCTCTACCGTAAGCTGGTACGGCAATTCCTGATGCAGCCGCAGAGTCAGCTTTTCGCGCGTGATCTCGGCGGCAATTATACGTAGCGGCAGATCCGCGATTTGATCTTCGGGGTAGAGCCATGGACCGGCAGGCACGCGGGCGGCTAAATCGGTCCGTAGGTCCTCGACGCCGTGCCCCTTCTCAGCGGAAATCAGGAACGTCCCGTCGAAGGCATAACGTGCGTTCATCTTTTCGGTCAGGGCCAGAAGTTTGGGGGCCTCGACCCGGTCGATCTTGTTTATCGCCAGCAGAACGGGCTGCCCTTCGGCACGTTTTTCTTCGAGCGAAGTCAGGATCGCCTCCACGCCTTCGGTCAGACCGCGATTGGCTTCCACAAGAAGGACGACGACATCCGCATCCGCCGCCCCGGTCCAGGCGGCGGCGACCATCGCACGATCAAGCCTGCGCTTGGGACGGAACAGACCGGGCGTATCGACGAAGACAAGCTGGCTGGCACCGGCCATCGCCACGCCACGAATGCGGGCGCGGGTCGTTTGGACCTTGTGCGTCACGATCGAAACCTTGGCTCCGACCATACGATTCAGAAGCGTGGATTTCCCGGCGTTCGGCTCCCCGATGAGGGCTATGAAGCCCGCGCGCGTCTCTTGGTCAGTCATCGCTTACCTTATCCAGCAGGGCTTTCGCCGCCGCCTGTTCTGCGTTGCGCTTGGAGGCGGCCTGCCCCTCACCGGTTCTGCCATCCTCAAGGCGAGCGGCGATACGGAAGACCGGAGCATGGTCGGGGCCGGATCGGTGCAACACTTCGTAAACCGGGGGCTTCATCTTGCGGCCCTGCGCCCATTCCTGAAGCGTGGTCTTCGCGTCGCGGGCGTCATCTTCAACGTTGTCGATCAAATCTCCCCACAGACGCAACACCAGGCCGCGCGACGCCTCTAGCCCGCCATCGACATACACGGCGGCAATCAAGGCCTCCATCGCGTCGCCCAGAAGCGCCATCTTGCGCCGCCCGCCGGTAACCTGCTCGGACTTGCCCAGTTTCAGCACCGCCCCAAGGTCAATTGAACGCGCGACCTCGGCACATGTCTCCTTGCGGACCATGGCGTTGAACCGGGGTGCCAGCTGCCCCTCGGCCGCCGCGCGATCTCCGGACATCAAAACTTCGGCCATGACAAGGCCAAGGACGCGATCGCCGAGAAACTCAAGGCGTTGGTTGTCCGGTCGCGTATCAGAGGCGATGGACGAATGGGTCATCGCGCGCACCAGCAGGTCGGGCCGCTTGAATGTGTGGCCGATGCGCGCCTGAAAGGCGTCGAGTTCCCGCGAGATCTTCAAACGATCTCCTCAAAAAACCGATCCAGCCGCCAGGTCCAGAAGAACAGCATCCGGCTGCCAGCCGAGGAGAAGACGACACGGTCAGCGCGACCGATCAAATTCTCGAAGGGTACGAATCCGACCCCCTCGATCGACCGGGGGACACGGCTGTCGCGGGAATTGTCGCGGTTGTCGCCAATGAAGAAGTACTGGCCCTCGGGCACCGTATAGACCGGCGTCTGGTCGGTGCCGCTGCGCCCAATATTCAGGATCGAATGTCCGCGTTCGTCGCCGGGGAAGTATTCGAGGGCGCGCTCCTTGATACATTCGCCTCCGGTGCCCACCGGATCGTTGGCGCAACGCGGCGTCAGGCGCTGCGGTCCCTGGGGGGCCTTGGTTTCGATGAAATCCTCGACCGGATCAGTCCGCAGGGGCTCACCGTTCAACCACAGTTGGCCATCACGCATCTGCACGGTGTCACCGGGCAGACCGATCAGGCGCTTGATGAAGTCGGAGCCGTTGACCGGGTGGCGAAAAACGATGACGTCACCGCGCTCCGGCTGCGATGCAAAAATGCGACCCGAAAACGGGCACATAGAGAATGGGCAGGAATGGCGCGAATAGCCATAGGACATTTTGTTCACGAACAGGAAATCGCCGATCAGCAGCGTGTCTTTCATGCTGCCTGACGGAATCCAGAACGGCTGGAAGAACAGGGTGCGGAAAATGCCCGCGATCACCAAGGCCCAGAAGACGGTTTTCAGCGTCTCGAACAGGCCTTCCTTCTTTTCCGCTTTCGCCATGCGCACCGTTCCATAATTGCTTCGCGTTCCAGTGCCCCCTGCCCCGGTCCAAGTCAACCGGCCAAGGCGGCTCAGACGGCGGGGCGCGCCTCGATCACGACAAAAGCCTGCGCCCAGGGGTGATCGTCGGTAAGGCTGACGTGTATCACGGCCTCATATCCTTCGGGCGTCATTCGCTCCAATCGCTCGGCCGCCCAGCCGGTTACGGCCATGACGGGCTGGCCTGTATGCAGGTTGGTCACCGCCATATCTTTCCAGGCGATTCCCATCCGCAGGCCGGTTCCCAGCGCCTTGGAGCAAGCCTCTTTCGCGGCCCAGCGCTTGGCATAGGTCGAGGCTTCGCCCCCGTCCGACTTGGAGCGGTAGGCCGCTTTGCGCTGTTCGCGGTCGGTGAATACGCGATTGCGGAACCGGTCTCCGAACCGGTCAAGTACGCCCTGCACCCGGTCGATGTTGGCCAGGTCCGTGCCAATGCCCAGTATCACGAAACGGCCACCTCGCCCGATGCGCGCCGCCCGTAATCGCAGCTACCATAAACGTGGTCCATGAGGCTCAGGGCAGCAGTGTGATTCTCGGCACCCAGTGGCACAGTACGGATCGCGCCGCTTGCAAAGGTTCGTGTCGACCGGCCCCAATTGACGTCGCACGCCCTCGGGACCCAGCTGTCGCAGTTGGTGGCGAGTTGCACAATATTTCCATCCATGAGGATAAGGCCCATTGCCGCAGGGATGGCACCCCCGCCGCCCATCAGCTGCGGCGCAATGCCGAGGAAACACCCTCGGACATCAGGCCCAGGCCGGCGGCACCAAACACCCCTGCCGCGATGCCATCGATCCAGCGCCGCATCCGTCCATAAGCGGAGCGCATTACGGGCAGCGAGAAAAACAACCCATAAAACACGTAGATCATCACCGTCACCAGCGCAGCCAACGGGACCAGAAGCCAGGCCATGCCCGGCGCATCCGGCGGTGTGCCCACGGCGATGGTTGCCGTCCAGGCAAGGATAGACTTCGGGTTTGAGAGGTTCAGCACAAGGCCTGCGCGGAACCCCGACCGCACTTGCGGCAGGTCCGAGGTGCGGCTTGCCCATGCGGATCGGCCCGCCCCCCAAGCCAACCAGAGGAGATAGATGCCGCCGAGTACTTTCAATACGATCAGCATCGAAGGCGCGGCTGCCAACACTGCGCCGAACCCCGCAGCCGCAAGCACGCCCCAAACGCCCAACGCAGACGCCAAGCCCAACGTCAGGGCAAACGACGACCGAAAGCCGCGTGACATCGCACTGGATATAACTGCAACAACGGCAGGCCCCGGCGTCGCGCAAACGGCGGCGAAAGTCAGAAGGCCGATCAGCAGTTCGTTCATGTCCATCTCCGTCTCATGTCGTTTAGCGCCAGCGTGGCCAACAGGGGCGTAGAGTCAATCAGCGGCGGTACTCGTCCGGGCCAAATCCATCAGACGGCGCATTTCACCGAGCGCATCGGGAAGCCCTCTGAATAAGGCCTCGCCGATGATGAAATGGCCAATGTTCAGCTCAACCACCTGCGGAATGGCAGCGAGGGGCGACACGGAATCATAGGTGATGCCGTGGCCCGCGTGAACCTCCAGCCCCAGATCGTGCGCCAGGGCGGCCCCGGCGATCAAACGCTCCAATTCCGCCGCCGCGTCATCGGTTCGCCCCTCGGCTACGGCATCACAGTAGCTGCCGGTATGCAATTCGACCACGGCGGCTCCGACGCGGGCTGCGGCCTCAATCTGACGCGTATCGGCAGCGATGAACAGCGACACGCGCGCCCCAACGTCGCGCAGCGGCGCGATGTAGCCGGTCAGCCGGTTGGCGTCACCGGCGACCTCAAGCCCACCCTCGGTCGTCCGCTCTTCGCGGCGTTCCGGCACCAGACAGACGGCGTGCGGTTTTGTGGCGATAGCGATGCGGGCCATCTCGTCGGTGGCGGCCATCTCGAAGTTGAGCGGAATATCAATTGCCGCTGCGATGGCGGCCATGTCGGCATCGCGGATATGCCGCCGATCCTCGCGCAAGTGCGCCGTGATGCCATCCGCGCCCGCAACCTGCGCCATCAGCGCGGCGCGAACCGGATCGGGGTTGTCACCGCCGCGCGCGTTTCGGATCGTCGCGACATGGTCGATGTTCACGCCAAGACGCAATCTGTCGGTCATGTCAGCCATTGGTCTCACCTTTCGCTTTCTTTTCGGCGGCACGCTTTGCCGCCTTGCGCCGGATTTCCTCCAGCTTTTGCCTGAGCCTTCCGCGCCGCCGTTTCTGGTAGGCCTCGATCAGCGGCAGGCAGATCGTATAGGCTGCAATGCCGGTAATGAGGCCGGGGACCAGACCGCCAACCGTCCATGGCCAGAAAACATCATTCCAGAAGACTGCAGTCGCGGTCCAATCGACCGGGTCTCCTGTCAAAGCTTTCCACGAATTCGCCATCAGGTCTTTGCCTGCTCCGAAGAACTTGGCGAATATGTTTTCGTCAACTTCGCCGCGCAACTCGGTGCCCAGCATGAAATGGCCGAGGTTCAATGACACGACGGCAATTGGCACATAGGTCAACGGGTTGCCGAAGAACGTGCCCAAAAGCGCCGCCATCACATTGCCGCGCACCATTACGGCCAGCCCCGCAGCCACGAAGAAGTGCAGCCCGTAAAGCGGCGTGAAAGTGGTGAAGACACCGACCAGTATTCCACGGCTGATCTTACGCGGAGTGTCGGGTAGTCTTCGAAGCCGATGCTTGACGTAGACCGCCGCGCGCGCCCAGCCCCCCTTGGGCCAGAGGGCCTGCCAAAGCGTCTGCCAAATCGGCAATCGGTCACGGCGCTTGAACACCGGCGGCCTCCTCAGGCGGGGGTTTCTGTCGGGCTCGCGATCCGGGGCGTCTGATGCGTCAGTCGCGCACGATGGCGGCGAACCTGCGCAACGTCGATGTCTGTATCGGCCGCCATGATCAGGCTGTGAAGATGTTCACGGTCTCTGACGTCAACGTCAATCAGAAGTCGGAAGAAATCCGGCTTGCGGTCGATAAACCGCAGGTCAGAAATGTTGGCGTTCTGCTCCGCAATCAGAAGACAGATGCGGCCCAGTACGCCGGGCGCATTGCTGATCGTCATGTCCAGTGTGACCGCATTACGCGGTGCATGGTGTCCCGGCGACCAATGCAAATCCACCCAGCGGTCCGTTTGATCCTCGAACTCGGCCATCCGGGGGCAGTCGATGGCATGGATGGTCACGCCATGACCCTTGTTGGTAATGCCAACGATCCTCTCGCCCGGAACGGGTTGGCAACAGGGCGCGCGTTCATAGTGAGCCTTGGGGTCCACGCCGACGACAGCCTTCTCCTCATCCACGTCCGGTGCGGTCGGAGTCTTGGCCAGTTCGGGGTAGAGTTCTGCCACAACAGTGCGAGAGCTGATTTGCGACGCGCCGATCGCGGCGAGCAGATCCTCGTCACCGTCATAGCCCAGCGCGACTGCCGCCGTCTCCAGCGCCTTGTCCGTCGCTTTCTTCCCGAACTGGGCGAAAGCCGCACGGGCAAGTTCACGCCCTAGGCGGACATGGCCGGTTCGCCTCTCGGCCCTCAACGCACGACGGATCGACGCCTTTGCCCGTCCGGTCGTCGCAATGTCGATCCAGGTCGCCTGTGGGGAGGAGGCCTCTGCTGTCACGACTTCGACCGACTGGCCATTGCGCAATCGTGTCCAGAGCGGAACGCGCATCCCGTCCACCTTAACCGCAACCGTCCGGTGGCCAATCCGCGTGTGGATCGCATAGGCGAAATCGATGGGCGTCGCGCCTTTGGGCAGCTTGATCACGTCGCCCTTGGGCGTGAAGCAGAACACCTGGTCGGTGTACATTTCCAGCTTCACCGCCTCCAGGAACTCGGCGTTGTCACTTGCATCGTCGAACCGCTCATTCACCGAACGTAGCCATTCGGCGGGATCAACGGCAAAGCGGTTCTCGGCCCGCACGCCGTCGCGATAGGACCAATGCGCCGCGACACCGCGTTCGGCGACCTCGTGCATTTCGCGGGTGCGGATTTGCACCTCGACCTTCTTGCCGTCACGCCCCGACACCGTCGTATGGATCGAGCGATAGCCGTTCGATTTGGGTTGGCTGATATAGTCCTTGAAGCGCCCGGGTACGGATTTCCAACGCTGATGGATCACACCCAAGGTGCGGTAGCAGTCTTCCTCTGTTCCAACGACAATGCGAAAGCCATAGATGTCCGACAGGCGGGAAAACCCAATCTCCTTCTCCTCCATCTTGCGCCAGATGCTGAAGGGACGCTTGGCACGGCCCTTGACGGTTGCCGTGATCCGGGCGCGGCCCAACTCGCTTTCGATGTCATCCGTGATGCGCCGGATAACATCACCGGACTCGCGTTGCAGCGTCACGAAGCGCCGCAGGATCGAATTGCGCCCCTCGGGGTTGATGACCGCGAAGCACAGATCCTCCAACTCCTCGCGCATCCATTGCATACCCATGCGTCCGGCCAGGGGCGCATAGATTTCCATCGTCTCATGGGCCTTCTGCACCTGCTTTTCCGGCCTCATGTGCCGGATGGTGCGCATATTGTGGAGCCGGTCGGTCAGCTTGACCAAGATCACGCGCAGATCTTTGGACATCGCCATGAACAGCTTGCGGAAATTCTCGGCCTGCTTGGTCTCGGACGACGTCAGCTCAAGGTTGGTCAGCTTGGTGACACCGTCAACCATTTCTGCGATTTCGGGGCCGAACTCAGCCTCGATCCCCGCATAGGTAGAGCGCGTGTCTTCGATCGTGTCATGCAGCAAGGCTGTCACGATCGTCGGGTCGTCCAGTCGCTGCTCGGTCAGCAGGCTGGCGACTTCCACGGGGTGGGTAAAATAGGGCTCGCCCGATCGACGTGCCTGACCTTCATGCATCTTCGCGCCATAGGCGAATGCGCGTCGGATCAGGTCGGCGTCGGTCCGGGGGTTGTAGGCGCGCACCAGCGCGATCAGGTCCTCGACCTCGATCATGTCAGGGCGCGCCTCCTATTTTCAGGGCACCGGTTACGGTTGACCCTGCGCCTCCATAAGCGCACGCAGCAACTTCTCTTCGGACATATCATCCTGTGCCGGCGCATCCTTTTCGACCCCCATCAGCAAGGCCATGGAGTCCTCTTCCGGCTCGTCCACCTCGATCTGGGTCTGGTTGGACTCGATAAGACGTTCGCGCAGGTCATCCGTGCTCTGGGTTTCGTCAGCGATTTCGCGCAGCGCAACGACGGGGTTCTTATCATTGTCACGATCAACCGTAACCGGGCTGCCGGTGGCAATTTCGCGGGCGCGGTGTGCGGCAAGCATGACCAGATCGAACCGGTTAGGGACCTTGTCGACGCAATCTTCAACTGTAACGCGGGCCATGGACGTACCTCTGTCGGGGGGCGGAGTGCGCTATCTATGCGCCACGTTTTCTATTGACAACCCCGTCCACGGTGCCAATTGCGCGGATTTCGCGCCGTTTTTCCGCCGATAGCGCATCCGCCATCGCGCGCACCGTCCGCCCCGTGACCGGATGCCGCCAATCGGGAGCCACATCCAGAAGCGGAATCAGGACAAAGGCCCGATCGGCAAGGCGCGGATGCGGCAAGACCAATGTCTCCGGGGCCTCCACCATCTGACGATCAGCAGACAAGGTCATCCAGCGATGAAACGTCGCGACATCGGGCGCGATCGCTTGTCCGGCGGCCAGCAGGTCCAGATCCAGCACGCGCGGCGCCCAACGCCGCTGCCGCACGCGGCCATGGCGTTCCTCGACCCGGTGCAACCGATCAAGGACAGCCCCCGGCGACCAGCTTGTGGACAGGACCGCAGCTGCATTTACGAAATCGGGCCCCGCGCCAGGTGGCCAGGCAGGAGTGCGGAACAGACGGGAACAAGCGATCACACGGCCAGGCATTTCCCGGAAGGCATGTGCGATATGGCGCGCGTTGGTACTACGACTAACAGATGAATTGGCTCCGAGAGCCACAAGACATAGCATCTAGCTGTTCAGCCGTGATATTGAGTTTCCGACTTATCGATATATCGTGGAGTTCTGGAAATTAAAGGGGCCCCGGGCGCATTACTCACGTCTGTTCGCCTCCGAAGGGTTTCCACAGGGGGTTTTGTTATGTTCTACCGCGACGAACGTCTCGCGCTTTTTATCGATGGTTCGAACCTCTACGCGGCGGGTAAAGCCCTCTCGTTCGAGATAGACTACAAGTTGCTTCGCGCCGAATTCGTGCGACGTGGCAAGATGCTCAGGGCGTTTTACTATACCGCGCTGCTCGAAAACGATGAATATTCACCGATCCGACCGCTGGTCGACTGGCTTCAATACAACGGCTTCACGATGGTGACCAAGCCGGCCAAAGAGTTCACCGACAGCCAAGGCCGCCGCAAGGTCAAGGGCAATATGGACATCGAATTGGCCGTGGATGCCTTGGAGACGGCGGATCACGTCGATCACATTGTCCTGTTTTCCGGTGACGGCGATTTTCGCCCGCTCGTCGAAGCGCTTCAGCGCAAGGGTGTGCGCGTCTCGGTCTGCTCCACCATCCGCAGCCAGCCGCCGATGATCGCCGACGACCTGCGTCGCCAAGCAGACAACTTCATCGAGCTGGATGAGTTGCGTGGCGTCATCGGTCGCCCGCCGCGGGAACCGCGGATTGAGGACGACGAGGCCCTCGCCGCCGAATAGTCAGCGACATGCAGTCAACGCTTCGGCGGGCGTGGTCGAAAGGCCGGCAGCGACCAGCCGAACTGAATAGAACCAGCCCGCAACAGGAACGTCACCGCCACGCACGCGCCCAGCGGGCTCAGGCCAGTCGCGCCGACCTCCCGGGCGATCACGGCCGCCGTTGCGCCGGCCAAGGCTGCAGTGATGTAAAGCTCTCCGGCCGTCAGAACCAGTGGTACCTCGTTACAGACCACGTCGCGCAGCAATCCCCCCATGCAGCCCGTGACAATTCCCATCACGACCTGCGCCCAGATCGGTTGACCAAGCCCATGCGCTACGCCCACCCCAGCCGCGACCGCAACCGAGAGAGCGACGGCGTCCAACCAGATGATCCACGTCAGCCGCGACGCCAGAAGGTGATGCGTGAAAAACACCAGCATCGCCGCAGATCCCGCTAAGGCAAGCGGGGTCGGCTCACCAACCCAAAAGACGGGATCACGGCCAAGCAACAGATCGCGCACGGTGCCGCCGCCAACGGCGGTCAGGCAGGCGATAAAGATGAAACCGATCGGATCCAACTGCGCCCGCGCCGCAGTCAGCGCACCGGTGATCGCGAAGACCAGCACCGACGCCAAATCAAGCGCGACCGTGATCGTCATGCGCCCTTCCTCGGCTTGAACGGTGCCATGCCAGCGCGGGCCAACTCATCAGCCTTTTCGTTTTCGGGATGCCCGGCGTGGCCCTTCACCCATTTCCAGGTCACATCATGCCGCGCCTGCGCCGCATCCAGCCTGCGCCAAAGATCCTCGTTCTTGACCGGCTTGCGAGTCGAGGTCTTCCAGCCGTTTTTCTTCCAGCCATGCATCCACGCGGTGATACCTCCTTTGACGTACGCCGAATCGGTCACCACAGTCAGGGTCGAGGGTCGGTCCAGCGCTTCCAGAGCGTTTATCGCGGCCAGCAATTCCATCCGGTTGTTCGTCGTTTCGGCCTCTCCGCCCTTCAGCTCCCGCTGCTTGACGACCGTCTGGCCTTCGGTTGCCACAAGCAATGCACCCCAGCCTCCCGGCCCCGGATTGCCCGAACAGGCTCCGTCCGTATAGGCGAATAACTCAGCCATGGAGCGACCCCTTCTTTCTGTCAGAATATTGCATGCACCGACGGTTCAGAACGCGACAGGCCAAAGGCAAACCACAACGCCTACAGTCAGGATCAGCCTCAGCTTTATCCACCAGCGCGGGGCCAGCCCCTGCTGCCAGAACAACCAGTCGAGGCCCAGCAGCCCGATAAACCCAGCAATCAGCGCGACCGCAGCCGAGGCCGGCCCGCCGCCCGTCATGAAAAACGCCCAGAGTGCCGGCAGCACCGAGAGCGCATATCCAGTGGCCGCCACCTGCCCCTCGGCCTTGGTTGCAAAGCCCCACAGCACGCCCGACATGAACGACAGGATCACCGAGCCGTAGAACAACCCGACATAGGGTCCGATGAAACGCGGACCTATCAACTCGACCGTACGCGCCGCCAGCGGATCGGAATAGAGCGTCACCACACCCCAGACGAAGGGCAAGAGCCCCGCGAGGCCAAGAAAGAGAACGGAGGCTGGAATGCGTGCGGTCAACATGGTCGTCAGATGCCACGCCCGCGCCGCCCGTGAAACCGCAAAAAGGTCGCGGTCAGGCGCGTTCCAGTGCCAAGCGTCCGGCAAGCGTGGCAAAGACAGCCGCAAAGCCGCGGTTGAGCCAAGCCATCGCCCGCGCGCTCGACAGCAGGCGATTGCGGAACGCTGTTGCAAAAAGTCCATAGACTGCAAAAACCGCGAAGGTCATTGCCATAAACACCCCGCCCAGCGCCGCCATTTCCAGCGCCGCAGTCGCCGGATTGCCCGAAAGGAATGGCGGTAGAAGGGCGAGAAAAAAGATCGACAGCTTCGGGTTCAACACGTTGATCATTATGCCACGCCAGGCGACCCAGGCCAGCGGATCGGGGCTGACCTCGGCAGGCTTGACGGCCAGCGTGCCAGTCTGGCGCAACGGGCCGCAGGCCATCCAGAGCAGGTAGGCCACGCCCGCGAATTTCACGACGTTGAACAGCAAGGCGGAGGCATGCAGCACCGCCGCCAGCCCCAGCGCCGCGGCCAGAAGCGCCGGGACGATGCCCAAGGGCATCCGAAGGCGGCGGCCATCGCCGCAGGTCGCACCCGGCCCAGCCCCATCGCGAGTGTGTAGAAGACGCCCGTGCCGGGCGCGATGACGACCACAAAAGCGGTCAGCAGAAACTGGAGCGTGATCATGATCGAAACCTAGGTCGGAAATGACAGGCTGGGAAGTCCGCTTCGACACAAAGGGGGAAGCGCGTCAGGCAGGCATCCGCAACACGCGGGGCACCTTGAACTCAACGTTTTCCTCGGCGGTGACCACTTTGTTGACCGTCACGTCATATCGGTCACGGAAGGCACCGATCACTTCGTCGATCAGGATCTCGGGGGCGCTGGCCCCGGCGGTGATGCCGACCGACCGGATGCCGTCCAGCGCGCGCCAGTCGATGTCGTCTGCCCGCTGCACCAGTTGGGAATACTTGCACCCGGCGCGGGCCCCCACTTCGACCAGTCGCTTGGAGTTTGACGAATTCGGTGCCCCGACGACCAGGATCGCGTCGCAGTCCGGTGCCATCGCTTTTACCGCTTCCTGACGATTGGTCGTGGCGTAGCAGATGTCTTCCTTGTGCGGGCCGACGATGGCCGGGAACCGCGCCTTGAGCGCGGCCACCACGTCGGCAGTGTCATCCACCGACAGCGTCGTCTGCGTAACGAAGGCCAGCCGGTCAGGATCGCGAGGCGTCAAATGCGCCACGTCGTCCGCTGTCTCCACCAACAGGACCTCGCCCTCGGGCAGTTGGCCCATGGTGCCGACGGTTTCGGGGTGCCCCTCGTGGCCGATCATCACCATCTGGAGTCCGGCCTCGGAATGTCGCGCGGCCTCGATATGCACCTTGCTGACCAGCGGACAGGTCGCGTCGACGTAGACCATCTCGCGCGCCTCGGCGGCTTGCGGCACGGATTTCGGCACACCGTGCGCGCTGAAGATCACGGGGCGGTCGGGCGGGCATTCGTCCAGTTCTTCCACGAAGACCGCGCCCTTCGCGCGCAGGCCGTCGACGACGTACTTGTTGTGCACGATCTCGTGCCGGACATAGACGGGCGCGCCCCATTTCTCGATCGCGATCTCGACGATCTTGATGGCGCGGTCCACGCCCGCGCAAAATCCGCGCGGGGCCGCCAGATGGAGTGTCAGGGGGGATTTCGTCATCAGGTCACCTCTTGTGTCGAGAGGTAAGGATCACGGCGCACCGCGTCCAGCCCCCTGCCCTGCGACAATGAACTCCGCCGCCCGCTCGGCAATGGCCAGCGTCGGCGTGTTCGTATTGCCCGAGGTGATCGACGGCATCACGCTGGCATCCGCCACCCAAAGGTTCCCGACACCCCGCACTGCAAGCCGGTCATCCACCACCCGTCCCATCCCGCAGGTGCCGACGGGGTGGAAGATGGAGGAGGCATTGCGCGCGACTTCGGCCAGCAACGCCTCCCGGTCGGTAAGGATTTCGCCGGGCCGGACCTCCTGCGGATCATGTGCGGCCAAGGGGCCACTGTGCATCAGGTCGCGGGTCAGCTGCATCGCACGCATCGCGGTGATCCGGTCCGCCTCCTCGGCCAGGTAGTTCGGCTGGATCGCCGGGGCCTCCGACGGATCGGGCGACACGGCCTGAACTGACCCACGCGACTGCGGGCGCAAGTTGCAAACACTGGCGGTTATCGCGTCGAATGGGTCGAGCGGATCACCAAACTGCTCCAACGACAGCGGTTGAAAGTGGTATTGCAGGTCGGGCGTCGCCAGGTGCCCTGCGGAGCGGACGAAAGCGCCCAACTGACTCGGGGCCATCGACAACGGTCCGGAGCGGTGCAGCGCGTACTCCATTGCGATGCGCGCCTTTCCCAGAAGCGTTCCCGCCCGACGGTTGAGCGTGACGGCATTGCGCACGCGGAAAACCGGGCGCATCTGAAGATGGTCCTGCATGTGCCGGCCGACATCAGGATTGTGGTGGAGTACCTCAACGCCCAAGCCACGCAAATGCGTCCCGTTCCCGATGCCGGAAAGTTGCAGCAGATGCGGCGACCCGACGGAACCTGCGGAAAGAACGACCCGCCCCGCGCGAATGATCCGCCCGTCGGTCAAGGCCACGCCCCGCGCCTGCCCGTTTTCGATAACAACGCGTGCGACCGGTGCCGAGACGGTAACGCGCAGGTTCTGCCGCCTGCGAACCGGCTTCAGGAACGCCGTCGCTGCCGAGAGCCGCCAGCCCCCCGTCTGCGTGACGTGGTAGTATCCAACGCCTTCGTTATCGCCACGGTTGAAATCACGCGTAATCGGAACACCACGCGCCGCCATCGCATCGCGCACCGCGTCCAGGATCGGCCAATGAAGACGCTGCTCGTTAATCTGCAATTCACCTTCGCCGCCATGCGCGTCGTCCGCCCCGCCAAAGAACGCCTCGTGCCGCCTGAAATGCGGCAGCATGTCGTCCCAGCCCCAACCGCGATGGCCCGCCTGCGCCCAACCGTCCCAATCGGCAGCCTGCCCGCGCATGTAGATCATGCCGTTGATGCTGCTGCAGCCGCCCAGCACACGGCCACGGGGATAGTTGAGCGAACGCCCCGCAAGCCCCGGAATCGCCTCGGTCCGGAAGCACCAGTCCGTGCGCGGGTTGCCCATCGTATACAGATACCCGGCGGGAACATGGATCCACGGATAGATGTCGCGCCCCCCGGCCTCCAGCAACAGAACGCGGGTGTCGGCATCGGCGCTCAGCCGATTGGCCAGCAAACACCCGGCCGTGCCGGCACCAACGATGATGATATCATGATCCATTTTGTCAGTGGATCACGGCCGATCGGCGCGGGAAAGAACGAAGCCGGGGAAAGTCGCCCCAGCGATCGTCAAGCGACGGATAAGGGCGAAATATCACCACTCGTCCGACCACCGATTTGGCTGGATCGCCCGCTGCCCAACCCCACAGGACACTGACCTTCGCAGCCGCGTCATTTGCGCCAGTGCGTCGGTACGATGATCAACGCCCCTACGGACGAAAGGATCGCGTTCATGCCCGAAGACCGGAAACCGATCCCGAACATCAAGGTGATGAAGAAAAACAGGAATGCGCCACCGATGCAGATGATGATCGACGGGATGTAGCCGTTGTGCGTGAACTCCATGCGTTCGGACGCGTAGCCCACGATGCCCGCGATCACGACGGTGCCGAATAGGGTTAGGAACATGGACGGGGGCTTTCCGGAGTCAAGTGAGCGACAGGTTGCCGCAAAGGGGGGACGGTGGCAATCGCACTAGCCATCTAGCACGTCGCCGGGCGACAGCCGCGCGCCGTTGCGGAACGCGGCCGGATCCTGCGGGGGCTTGCCCGCCGGTTGAACCGAAAGAAGCCGCAGCGCGCCCTGCCCCGTCGCGACCACGAGGCCCGGCGCGTCCAGAAGCGTTCCGGGGGCGGCATCGGCATCTATTTCCGCCACCTCGGCCCGCAGCAGCTTGAGCCGCGCGCCATCCCGCTCGATCCACGAACCGGGAAAGGGCGACAGTCCGTTGATATGCCGCGCCAGCGTGCTCGCGTCCCAGGCAAGGTCGACGCGCGCCTCGGACTTGTCGATCTTAGCGGCGTAAGTCACGCCCTCCGTCGGCTGCGCCATCGGGGAAAGACGGCCAATCTGTGCGATTGCCTTCGCCGCAAGCCGCGCGCCCATCTCCGACAGCCGATCGTGCAGGTCGCCCGTTGTGTCCGCCGGACCGATGTCCGTCCCCTCGCGGAGCAAAACGGGGCCGGTGTCCAATCCCGCTTCCATCTGCATGATGCAGACCCCGGTGCGCGGATCACCCGCCATGATCGCACGGTGAATCGGCGCGGCCCCGCGCCAGCGCGGCAACAGCGAGGCATGAACATTGATGCAGCCGTGTTCCGGCGCGTCGAGGACGGCCTGCGGAAGCAGCAGACCATAGGCCACGACAACTGCGATCTCGGCTTCCAGCGCAGCGAAAGCGGTCTGAGCGTCTTCCCCCTTGAGGGAGACCGGCGTGCGCACTTCGATCCCCAGCGCCTCGGCGCGGGCCTGAACGGGTGATGGCCGGTCCTTCTTGCCACGCCCTGCGGGCCGGGGCGGTTGGGAATAGACGGCGACGACATCGTGCCCGGCATCGACCAGAGTATTCAACACCGGCACCGAAAACTCGGGCGTTCCCATGAAGATCACACGCATGTTGTTGTTTCCCCCGTCCAAAAAGTCAGGCACCGCGATGCCCGCGACCCTATGCGAGTCGCTTTGCCCGCTTGAGCAACATGTCGCGTTTGAGCTTGGACAGGCGATGGAAATACATCCGCCCGTCCAAGTGGTCGATCTGATGTTGCACGCTGGTGGCCCGCAACAGCACGAAATCCTGTTCCCGCGCCGTGCCCGTTTCGTCGATATAGGCCACGGTGACGGCCCGTGGTCGCTTCACCTTTGCCGACACGCCCGGCAGGTTCGGAGAGGCCTCCTCGTGTTCGCGCAACTCCACGCTGGCGTGCAGGATGCGCGGATTGGCCAGCCGCGTGACGCCGAAGCCATCGTCCGCGTCGACCACGGCCAGACGCTGCATTATGCCCAGTTGCGGTGCCGCCAGACCCACGCCCGGCATGGCACGCATCGCGGCAATCATCTCGTCCCAGATGAGACGCGTCGCGTCAGTCACTTCGGCCACGTCCTCGGCTGGGGTCGTCAGCCGCTTGTCGGGCCACATCAGAAACGGGCGATGGCTCATGCCGGTGGCTCCTCCGCGACTTCCGGCAGGTCGAGGATCAGCACGCCGTTCAGGTGATCCATCTCGTGACAGACGCAGGCGGCGGCAAAGCCGCTGAAATCCTCACTCCGGCGCCCGGTGGGGCCGTCGAAGGCCAGCCTGACCCGTGCCGGACGCTCAATGCGCCGCGGCGTGTCGGGAATGGACAGGCACCCCTCGATGTTGACCTGCCGTCCCTGCCGCTGGGTGATTTCGGGGTTCACGAAAACCCGCGGGTCCGGAACGCCCGTCTTCCAACCGCAGTCCATCACGAACATCCGCTCGGTCACGGCGACCTGCGAAGCGGCAAGGCCGCGCCCGTTGGCCGCATACATGGTATCGAGCATGTCGCGCGACAGCGCTGCCGCATCGCCGGTCACCAGGGCACAAGCCGCGGCCAGAATGGGGTCGGGATACATAACGATCGGGCGGATCATGGTCTTTCACCAAAACGAAACAAGGGCCCCGAAACGGAGCCCCTTGATGTCGCCCCCTTAGCCACGCGCCAATTCACGCTTCATCTTGACCATTCGCCGGGTGATCAGCTGACGCTTCATCGGGCCAAGGTAATCGATGAAGAGCTTGCCTTCGAGATGATCGATCTCGTGCTGCACGCACGTGGCCCAAAGACCGTCCATGTCCTCGGAGTGTTCGTTTCCGTCAAGGTCGATCCAGCGCACCGTGACCTCGGACGGGCGGGTCACGTCGGCGTACTGGTCGGGGATGGAAAGGCACCCCTCTTCGTAGACGGACATCACGTCCGAGGCGGCAACGATCTCGGGGTTGAACATGACTAGCGGACGCGGGGCGGTCCCCTCTTCCTTTACGCAGTCGATCACGATCAACCGCTCCAACACACCGACCTGTGGCGCGGCAAGGCCGATGCCCGGTGCGTCGTACATCGTTTCCAGCATGTCGGCGGCCAGCAGACGCCGTTCATCCGACAGGTCGGGCACGGCGGCGGCAACCCGTTTCAGGCGCGGGTCAGGATGGAGGAGGATCGGGCGTTTCATGCGCGCGGAGATAGTCTGCGCGTGCGCACCTTGCAACCGGTGTCTCAGCAAGTAAGGTTCGCGAAAATGGAGATACTCATGAACGCAGACCCCCGTTTCGACCACCTCATCGACCGCCGAGGCACTGACTGTGTGAAGTGGGACATGATGGAGAAACTGTATGGCGTCCCAGCCGATGAAGGGATCGCGATGTGGGTCGCCGACATGGATTTCCAGCCACCGCAAGTGGTTCTGGATGCCGTGCGCAAACAGCTGGACCACGGCATCATCGGGTATTACGGCGACGACAGCGACTACCGCGCCGCGATTTGCTGGTGGATGAAGGAACGGCACGGCTGGACAGTCGACCCCGCTTCGATTTTTACGGCGCACGGCTTGGTCAACGGCACAGCCCTGTGTATCGACACGTGGTCTGAAAAGGGCGACGGCATCGTGCTGTTCACACCAGTCTATCATGCCTTCGCCAGGGTCATTAAGGCGAATGATCGTCGCGTGATCGAGTGCGAGCTTCCATTTGACGGCAAAAGCTATTCCGTCGATTTCGATGCCTGGGACAAGGTGATCGAAGCGGACGGTGGCGCGAAGATGATGATCCTCTGCTCACCCCACAATCCAAACGGGCGCGTCTGGTCGCGCGACGAACTGGAAGGCTTTGCCGCTTTTGCCCGCCGGCACGACCTGATCCTCGTCTCGGACGAAATCCACCACGACCTGGTCTTTCCCGGCAACACGCATGTCCCGATGGCCCTGATCGACGGTGTGGCCGACCGGCTGGTGATGATGACGGCCACGACCAAGGCGTTCAACATCGCCGGCTGCCATTCGGGCAACGTGATCGTGGACGACGACAAATTGCGCGCGGCCTTCGCCAAGAAGATGAGCGGCCTGGGCCTGTCCCCCAACTCATTCGGCCTGTTCATGGCCAAGGCCGCCTATTCGCCCGAGGGGGCGCAGTGGTTGGACGGGCTGATCGAATACCTAGACGGCAACCGAAAGATCTTCGACGAGGGGATTAACGCGATCCCCGGCCTGAAGTCCGTACCTTTGCAATCGACCTACCTGTCCTGGGTCGACTTCTCTGGAACGGGGATGACGCGCGAGGAATTCACCCGCCGGACCGAGCAGGGTGCCAGGATCGCGGCGAACCACGGCCCGACGTTTGGCAAGGGCGGCGAAAATTTCTTGCGCTTCAACATCGCCACACCCCGCGCCAACGTCGTCGCGGCGGTTGAACGGATGCAGAAAGCCTTTGGCGACCTTCAGTAAGCCAAGGTGGGGGGTAGTGCCCCCGCCCCGGCTCGAACTGGGGATCTCCTGATCCACAATCGGCCGCTGACATGCTTCCTTGTGCACCGACAGGCTCTACTAACATATAAAAAAATAAAAGTTCTTGTTGACCTTCATGCGCATCGCGCACCATGCGGCAACATACAGTAACATCGTTATTGTAACAGCGGTGTCACCGTGAACCATGCCACATCTAACCTATACACGCCGGACAGATGCCTTGGCGCGGGGCCGATCCCCGTGCTAGGCCCGCTGCGATATCTTAGACGCCGAGTTGTGAAGCTTCGGAACGCGCGTCAGCCCGAGCGGAGCCAAGAGCTGGTTTGTCATGCCACAGGTCAACGGGAAACTTACCCGGAAGCTGCTCGGCAGATACCCGACGCCCTCCCTGGCCGATGAGCGCGTTCATGTGCAGGAAGCCCTTGCAAAGATGGCCCGAGGGGAGATTGACGACCGCCCGTCGTCCGCCATGCTCGGGCAGGTCATCGCGGAATGGTTGAAGAGGGATCAGGCCAGGATTCAAACGCTACACTAGGTTGAGTTCGCGCTGTCGAACGACGTTCTCCCCGCGCTGAGAGGACGGTGACTTGCGGACATCCGGAAGGCGGACATCAGCAGGATCATTGATGGCATTGCGGATCGCGGAGCGGGGTACAGGCCAACCGGACGCTCGCCTACCCTAGGGGCTTCTTCAATTGGTGTATCGAGAGGGACTACCTGGAGGCCAACCCCACGCGTGGGGTTCCCAAACCCTATCAGGAAGGCGCTCGCGAGCGGGTGCTTACGCCTGATGAGATCGAATGATTGATCGCGTGGCAGAGTCGACGGGGTGTCGGTTTGGAACATTGGTCCGGATGCTCGTTCTGACCGGTTAACGGCGCAACAAGAAAGCTGGGGGCCTCCACGTTGGCGGCTCCAGTTGACGTCCCGAAACAAGCGCACGGGGCCTATCGGAAGAACTTTGCACGAGGCGGTCTAGGGGCTGGGGATTTCGCCTTAAGCCAAGTTCATCTGACAGATCCTGCTTCAAGCCTTTCGCCCGATTATTGTGTTTGACGCAGGTCAATGCCGTAGCGCCCTGCGTGCCATACCGTCTTAACGTCGATGGTCCGCGCGCGGCCGGCAGGAGGGCCGATATTGATAAGCGCCCAAGCTCCAGTCAAGGAAAACGGGGGCGCTGAACCCAGCGCGGTCGCCTATGTTCTACGGGCTCGCGCGCTTACCAAGACCTATGGCGAGGGAGCGTCTGCCGTCCACGCCCTAAAAGGGGTCGATCTGGACCTGCGGCCGGGTGAGTTCGTCGTCATCTTGGGCCCCTCAGGGAGCGGAAAGTCCACGTTGCTGAACATTCTTGGCGGGCTCGACACGGCCACCTCCGGGCAGGTTCTTTTCAACGGGCTGGATATAACGGCCGCCGACACGTCTGCCCTCACGAAATATCGGCGCGACCGGGTAGGCTTCGTCTTTCAGTTCTACAACCTCATTGCCTCGCTTACGGCGGAAGAGAACGTGGCACTGGTCACCGAGATCGCGCGCGCGCCGATCCCCCCGGCCAAGGCCCTTGCCCTTGTCGGCCTTGGCCCGAGGGCGCACCATTTCCCGGCCGAGCTCTCCGGCGGGGAACAGCAGCGCGTCGCCATCGCGCGCGCCATCGCCAAGTCGCCGGAACTGCTCTTGTGTGACGAACCCACTGGCGCGCTCGACAGCGAGACCGGCGTCACGGTGCTCGAGGCTCTTGACCGGGTGAACCGGGAACTTGGTGCCGCGACCGCCGTCATTACGCATAACGCCGGGATCGCGGCGATGGCCGACCGGGTCATCTCCATGCGCGACGGTCAGATCGCGGAAGATCACGCGAATGCGACGCGCGTGCCTCCCCGCGAAATCAGCTGGTAAACCGGTATGCGCGCGCTCGACCACAAGCTGTTGCGTGATCTGTGGGCGCTGCGCGGGCAGGTGTTTGCTGTGGCGTTGGTGGTGGCTTCCGGGGTGGCCTTGCTGGTCATGTCGCTCTCAACCCTTACGTCACTCCGCACCACGACGGACGCCTATTACCAGCGCTACAACTTCGCCGAGGTCTTTGCCGGCGTCCGCCGCGCCCCGGAGCGGTTGGTCGACCGGATCGCCGCGATCCCCGGCGTTCAGAGCGTCGAGACGCGCATCGCCGCGCTCACCACAGTCGAGATTGCGGGAACACGCGATCCCGTTATGGCACAGCTCCTGTCGCTGCCCGAAGGACGCGCACCTTTGCTTAACCGCATCGCGCTGCGCGCCGGGCGCTCGGTGCAAGAGGGGCGCGACAACGAGGCGGTGCTGCTCGAGCCCTTTGCCGAGGCCAATGGCCTGCGGCTCGGCGACACGATCAACGTGCTGCTCAACGGGGCGCGCCGATCCGTCCGTGTGGTGGGCATCGCGCTCTCACCGGAATATGTCTATGCCATTGCCCCGGGTGGGCTAATGCCAGACGAAGCGCGCTTCGGCGTGATCTGGATGGGCCGGGACGCGCTCGCTGCGGCCTACGACATGGAGGGCGCATTCAACTCCCTGAGCCTGACGCTCTTGCGTGGCCGCGCCCCTGCTCCGGTGATCGCCGAACTCGATGCCATCCTCAAGCGCCATGGCGGGACCGGTGCCGTCGCACGGGCCAACCAGATCTCCAACTGGTTCGTGCAGAACGAACTGGCGCAGATCCGCACCATGGCAACGATCCTTCCGACGATCTTCCTGGTTGTCTCCGCCTTTCTGACCAATGCCGTCCTCGCCCGCCTGATCGCCATCGAGAGACGCGAGATCAGCCTGATGAAGGCCTTCGGCTATTCCGATGTGACCGTGGGCTGGCACTATGCCAAGCTCGCGCTTGCCATGACGGCTGTGGGGGTCATGCTCGGCTGGGGCATCGGCGCGGTTCTTGGGCGCTGGAACACCGAGCTCTATTCCGCCTTTTTCCGGTTTCCGTTCCTGTTCTACCGCCCCGGCGGTGCCGAATTCATCATCTCCGCCGGTGTAGCAATGGGCGCGGGGCTGTTCGGCACTCTCGGGGCCGTGCGCGGCGCTCTCCGGCTCACGCCCGCCGAGGCGATGCGCCCCCCCATCCCGGAGCGATTTCGCGACGTAGTTCTCCCGAAGCGGCTCACCGGCGTGCTCGACGCGCCCACACGCATCATCCTGCGCCATATGCTGCGCACGCCAGTGCGTTCGGGAGCCTCGGTCATCGGGGTAGCACTTGCCGTGGCGCTGCTCATCACCGCGATGCAATGGAACGACGCGATCACGCTCCTGGTGAGGGGCCATTTCCAGCAAAGCCAGCATCAGGACGCCGTGATCGGCTTTCTAGACCCGAAGGGACCCTCGGCGCGCCATGTGCTCGACCGGTTGCCCGGCGTGTTGGCGGTCGAACCGATGCGCATCGTCTCTGCCGACCTCTCCCATGGTCGCGTCACCCATCGCGGCGGACTGACCGCCTTGCCGCAGGGTGCCCAGCTTCAGGTCGTATATGACGTTCACGGCTGGAGCTTACCCGTGCCGGCGGGGGGCGTCGTGCTGGGCACCCTGCTGGCCGAAAAGCTGGGCGTCCGCCCCGGCGACACGATCGAGGTGGAGGTGCTGGAGCGCGATCACCCCCGTTTCACTCTCCCCGTCGCTGCCGTGCATGAAACGTGGATCGCCATGCCCGCCTATGTCTCGCTGCACACGCTCAATCGGGCGTTGGGGGATGCGCCCGCATTTGAGTATGCCATGCTGCGTGTCGACCCCGCCGGCGAACTGGCCCTGTTCGACGCAGTCAAAGATTTGCCCGGCGTAGCCTCCTTCACCGTCAAGAAGCACGCCATCGAAAAGATGTTCGAGACGCTGGGAGAAACGATCCTGATCTTCTCCGGTTTTTTCATCGTCTTCGCGGGTGCCCTTGCCTATGGCGTCGTCTACAACGCTGCGCGGGTGGCCCTCTCGGAGCGTGGCCGGGAACTGGCGACGCTGCGGGTGCTGGGCTTCACACTTTCCGAAGTTTCCTACATCCTTCTTGGGGAGACTGCGCTTCTGGTGCTGGTCGCGCTGCCGGTCGGCTGCGTGGCGGGATATGCGCTGGTGGCCCTCATCGTACAAGCCTTCGAGACCGAGCTTTTCCGGCTGCCTTTGGTCATTTTGCCAGCTGCCTACGGCAAGGCGCTGGCCGTTATTCTGCTGGCAAGCCTGCTGTCGGCCGCGGTTGTGCGCCGTCGGCTCAACCGGCTGGACCTGATCGGCGTTCTCAAGACACGGGAGTGATACGCAATGTCTCCTCATGCTGGTACCCGCCTGTTCTGGGCGATTCCGATGCTCCTCCTGGCGGCAGGTCTGGCGTTCGCCTTTTGGCCCCGCGCGGTACAGGTGGATCTGGCCACGGTGGAGTACGGCCCCATGGTGACGACGCTGTCAGAGACGGGTCGCACCCGCATCCACGACGTCTTCGTCGTCTCCGCCCCGGTGCTGGGGCGGATAAACCGGATCGAGATCGAAGAGGGAGCAATGGTGGCCGGGGGTGTCACGGTTGTGGCTGAGATCGAGCCCATTGACCCGGCCTTCCTTGATATTCGCACCGAGGCCGAGGCCCGTGCCGCTGCCGACGCCGCCCGATCCGCGCTGGCGCTTGCGCGGTCCGAGGAGGAGCAGGCGAAGGCCGAACTCGACTTCGCCACCTCCGATGTGGTCCGCATCCGCGAACTGGCCGCGCGCGGCATCGTCTCGGTGCGCGCGGACGAACTGGCAGAGCGCGCGTTTCGCACTGCCCAAGCCGCGCTGACGACCGCCAGGGCGGCGGTGGAGATGCGGCAAGATCAGTTACGTGCCGCCGAGGCGCGCCTGCTCGGACCGAGCGAGGCCAAGGCGACCTTGGGCAGTTGTCCCTGCGTCCCAATCCGTGCTCCGGTCGACGGCACGGTGCTGAGGGTGCTGCACGAGAGCGCAGGCGTCGTGGCGGCAGGTGAGCCGCTGCTGGAGATCGGCGACCCGCGCGACCTTGAGATCGTTATCGATTTCGTCTCCTCCGAAGCGGTGCGAATCGAACCCGGTCAGCGCGTCATCATCGAGGGCTGGGGAGGACCCGAGGCGCTGTCGGGCGAGGTGCAGCGGGTGGAGCCCTTCGGTTTCACCAAGGTGTCCGCGCTCGGCATTGAGGAGCAAAGGGTCGGCGTCGTCATTGACATCACATCGCCGGCTGAGACCTGGACACGCCTCGGTCATGGGTTCGAAGTCGAAGCGCGCGTGGTTCTGTGGGAAGCGTCGGAGGTGCTGAAAGTGCCGGTCACCGCGCTCTTTCGTGAGGAAGGTGCCTGGGCTGTCTTCACCATAGTAGAGGGACGCGCCCAGGCCGTCGAAGTAACGGTCGGAGAACGGACGGACACCGAGGCGCAGATCATCTTGGGCCTCGCCCGAGGCGACGTCGTGGTACGATTTCCCGACGACAGGATCGAGGACGGATTGCGACTTACCCCGCTATTATGACGGCGCGCAGCGCGTTGCTGGAGAAAACCAGGGCCATTGGGGTCCTAACCAGACTGTCATGCGAGGCGCAGCGTAGGTCCGCTACGAGCCCTAAGTGACCGATGCAGAAAATTGTTCCAAGGTCCGGTTTGGATCTAACGCTTTTCTGGTTTCCGGGCAAAGTGCGATCCGAAAAATCGGTATGACGTTGATGCACAGTAATTTTACGTCACCTCTCAGTCATCGCTTCGAAACGCGCACGAGAGGATTTTTGAGTGAAAGGATTATAGTGTGGCCGTCGCTGTGCCACACTTCCCGCGAGGGCGAACTATCGGCAGCGGCTCGTTTGAAACCGATGTCGGCTAAAAGGTGAGGCGAGCTAAGCGCAAGGCGCTCAAGATCCTTACAAGTTTGTTCCTCGGGGTTTTCAGTCACCGTTAAAGGGACAACTTTTCTAACCACCTTTTCGAGAAGATCGGGCAGTGAGGACGTCTGCGGATCTCTATGTGTGATCGATGCCATGCGTATTACCTGTTGACTATTATGCAAGTAACGTAGGTTTCCCGACGCCTTGCGGGCAAACCAAGTTTTTGGCATCCTTGGGACAGCAAATCTAATCCTATGAGGGTTGATGTCCAAACTGCCACCACTTAATGCACTGAAAGCCTTTGAAGCTGCCGCGCGACATGAAGGCTTTGTCGAGGCCAGCGAAGAACTGCACGTTTCACGCGGCGCAATCAGTCGGCACGTGAAGATCTTGGAAGAGCATCTGGGCGTTCAGCTATTCGTGCGTCATGCGCAGGGCGTTGCACTAACAACAGCTGGCAGTCAGCTTTTGCCCGTTTTGACGGAAGCCTTTGGTCTGATCGCCAAGGAGGCTGCGCGGCTCGCGACAACGGCGTCCGAGCTGCGTGTTATCTGCCCTCCGGGCACCTCAATCCGGTGGCTCATTCCCAAGCTAGAAGATTTTCGAAGGATCCACCCCGAAATTCGCCTCAAGCTGACGACAGATTTCTATGCAGGTAGCGGATTTGACCCCACCGAAGCAGACGTAGGTTTCTCTGTCACAAACTGGCCAAACCGAAAACAAGACCTCGCCATTCTAACCTTATTCCCTGCTCGCCTTACGCCGATGTGCACCGCTGACTACCGCGTACGAACATCGCTTCAGACACCAGAGGATTTGGCAAAGACAGAGTTGCTGCACGAAACGAAACAACGTGCGGACTGGGCAGCTTGGATAAACGCCTTTATGCTCGATACTGTCGATCCGACTTCAGGGCATGATTTTCCCAACATCGATATGGCTACAAAGGCCGCACTCATGGGCGTGGGCGTGGTGATGGGCGACCTGGTGCTTTGCCGTGAAGAGCTGGAATCCGGGGCACTTATTGCGCCATTTCCCGATATGGTTTGTGATTCACCCCTTGGCGGCGTGTGTCTATTGGGCGAAAGAGACAAGTGGTCCTCGCCAAAGGTCGAAGCGTTCAAGTCGTGGGCCTATGCTAGCGCCGCGCAAGACCTTGCGGCAATTGACCGTTCAGTGTCCAAGAAACTCTAAGAAAGGGTTTTGGGTCATATATTGATCACGTTGGAAAACAGACATTCCAACGTCAGTAGCGAAAGCCCGTATTGTCCGCAGAGCAAACATCCATGCCTATCACAGCGAATGACCGTTAAGATGTCGAAAGTGTCGGAAGCTGCCACCAGGACGAACTCCCACCATTCGGTTGGCTATGGCGTACGTCGGAGCTACACATAGCCAATGCCAACAACCCCTGCTTCCGAAACTATGACAATCCGCTATCGCGTATCAGGCATGGATTGCTCGAAGGATGCCGCCCAGATCGAACGAGCTGCTCAGTCAGCCGGAGTTGCGCCGGGCGCGGTGAAGGTGTCATTGGCCACCCACATCATGACCCTCGCCGCTCCCGAGGCGCACTTGCCGGAGATCGAGCTGGCAGTCGCAAAGACAGGTTATCGGTTTGATCGCATTGAGGCCAATGCCACTGAACAACAGCACGCGGCTCACCAAGACCCGGCATATCGACGCGCACTTTGGATCATCGTGATCCTCAATATTGGCTACGGCATCGTCGAGATGATCGGTGGCGTTCTTGCTGGGTCGCAGGCTGTCAAGGCGGACGCACTCGATTTCGTCGGTGATGGCCTGATCACATTCCTTGGTCTTCTCGCCATCGGATGGAGCCTCATCTGGCGGGCGCGATCCGCTTTGATCCAAGGCGTGTTCCTCGGTGTCCTTGGCCTCGGTGTGCTTGCGACAACTCTTTGGAAGGTTATCACGCAGACCATGCCGGATGCCGCTCTGATGGGGTTGTTTGGTTTGATCGCTCTCGTCGTCAATGTTCTCGCGGTGCTGCCTCTGATGCGGTTCCGCAAAGGCGACGCGAATATGCGGGCTGTCTGGCTGTTCTCCCGAAATGACGCCATCGGCAACGCGGCGGTCGTAGTCGCTGCCGGTCTCGTCGCATGGCTCGGCAGTGCATGGCCCGATCTGATCGTTGCCCTTGGCATTGCCGGGCTGTTCCTGCATTCGTCTTGGTCGATCATCCAGGACGCGCAGGCCGACCTGAAATCCAGCTAGTGAGGCCGCTCCAAAGCGATCAATATATTTATGTGCCAGACGACAGCGAAGTCCCGCACGGCAGACCCTAGTGCATGTCGCAGCGAAGGTCCGGTCCCAGCCCAAACCGGACCTTCGGACTGGTGCATCGAACGCCCGGAGCCAGCCAAAACGCGACGTTCGTTCATAACAGCCTTTAACTGACATCACCTGAAGAAATTGCCAACAGCTTTCGTGACTAGGTGTGCAGTCTCGGCATTTGGTGGATCGGGTCGAGGATGAATCGATCCGGTTCTGATGTCCAGATTTTGCAAATGTATTCGTAGGGCGTGAGACCGCTGAGTGTCTTGAGGTTTCGGACGAAGTTGTAAGCTGCCAGGAAGTCGGCGAGGTGTGTGCGCAGCTGATCATGGCTGTCGTAGTGGTAGCGTTTGACGGTCGCCTCCTTGATCGTTCGGTTCATCCGCTCAACCTTGCCGTTGGTCCAAGGGTGGTTCGGCTTGGTCAGCCGATGCTCGATCCCGTTGGCTTCGCAGATCATGTCGAAGCGCATCGGCCGGGAATACCCGTCATGGACGCGAGCACGGCAAGGCGCTTTTCTGCCACGCTGCGTGGCGCGGGCTCCAGGCTCCGGGCAAGGCACAGCAGAAGGCGAACCATCGCTTCCTGATCAACAACGGTCGGTCGAACCTCAACTGGCAGAACTGGTTCCTGGATCAGGACAACGATTTCTGCATGGATCGCTGGGCAGTGCCGTACATCCAGATCAATCCCGAGGACGCGGCCGAACTCGGTGTCGGGAACGGCGATCTGGTGGAGGTGTACAACGGTGATGGCGCGACGCAGGCCATGGCCTACATCGAACCGTCGGCAAGACGTAACGAGACCTTCATGCTGTTCGGTGCCCCGTCCGGCACGCAAGGCAACGTGGTCAATGCCGGCGTGAACGAGTTGATTCTTCCGAACTTCAAACAGACCTGGGCCGATATCCGCAAGATCGCCGATGCGAGCCCGTCCGCGAAGACGCAGAGCTTCAAATCTTGGGAAGTCGAGCTCTGAGCTTTGCCAACCACCCGCCCCCTGTCGGGGCGGGCATTTCCGCGCAGCACAGGTTGAGGATCGGTGTCTCCTGCCCGATCGGGTCAAAACGGGTAAGGTTTACGACATGAGGATCGCCTACACGATGGCCCCGGACGAGGGCGGGACGGATCGATTACTGGCAGATGTAGCCGCGACGCTCGCTTTGCGCAGCATCAGGACTTGCGGCGTCGTGCAAATCAACTCGCGTCGAGCAGGATCCCGGCGTTGCGATATGGACGTCACGATTCTGCCGGACGGCCCCGTGATCCGCATATCCGAATCCCGCGGCCCCGGGGCGCGGGGGTGTCAACTTGATGCAGGCGCTCTGGAAACGGCCGTCGAGTCGACTGAGCGGTCACTCCTGTCCGGGGCCGACGTGGTGATCGTCAACAAGTTCGGCAAGCATGAGGCGGCCGGTCGTGGCTTTCGATCGGTGATCGCCGAGGCGCTCTGCCGTGACATCCCCGTGCTGGTTGGTCTCAACAGGCTAAATGCCAAAGCGTTCATGGAGTTCACTGCGGGAACCGCGGTCGAACTCAAGCCGACGGAGGCAGCCTTGCGAGTATGGCTCACATCCCAGATTGAAGACGCAACAAGCGCAGCATAGCGCCTGCCCAAGGCGAGTATCATCCGTAGGGGGTCGTCATTGATCCAAAGCCTCAGTCCCAGAAACTGCCCGCATGTCCCAAATGATCTGACTACAGAGAGCCTCAAATTACTTCGTGATGCACCAATGGCAGTTTTGTGAGTTGGCACTGCAGCGCCAGATGGTTCCCTGAATGACCATTCTGGGCCTAAGCTGACCATCCTCACATCCGGCTGAACGGTGGTTCGGCGTGCACGGCGGGCCCTCATCTCGCTTCCTTCGAAGACAGCGATCGTCACATCGAGACACAGCAGCGTCTCTGATTGTGGTCTTGTCCTTCCCCCCTATACTTGGGCCATTAGACTGTTCGTTTAGAGCGCATCATTTCTTCGATATGCAGGGCAATTCGACCTCCCTTTGGCTTCATCTAAGGTCAATTTTCTGGAAGACGATACGGACAGACCCCGCTGCGCCCATACACCGCCACATCTCGCAGTTGTGATTTCTGAGTGATCTTCGATCAGGCCTTTGGCTGAAAATCATGCTAAGATGTCGTGGCAAAGAGGCTGTCACGGTTCGGCCCGCAACTCCCATGGGCAACAGCCAGACGTTTGATGCACGCATCGCGGAGGCTTGGAAAATGGTCAAGACAATCGGTAACCCCCTGTCTTGGGGCGCAAAGGCTCTTGGCGGGGCATCAGAGCACGTTGCCGAAAGTGCAGAGCATATCGGTGGCCGCGATTCGTCGCCTATTACCGATGACCAGATCAACACGTTGACCATGGACGATCTGTATGACGCCCTGCGTAAGGGGGCCGAAGATTTAGGCGCGGCCCGGGGTGACGTTCTGTTCCTGTGCCTAATTTATCCGATCATCGGTCTTATCTTGGTGGCGTTCGGGCTGAACATGAACCTACTGCCCCTGCTCTTTCCACTATTGGCGGGCTTTGCTCTGCTGGGTCCCATCGCTGCTATCGGGCCTTATGAAATAAGTCGGCGGCGCGAGGAGGGCCTGCCCTACGGCTGGGGTGATGCCTTTGGCCTGGTCTCGTCCCCGTCTTTTGGCGCGATCGTCGTTTTAAGCATCTTTCTGTTTGGCCTGTTTCTCGTCTGGATGCTGGTCGCCGCTGCAATTCACGCCATGACCCTTGGCGGCCCCCCACCCGCTTCGATCACGGCCTTTGCCATCCAGATCTTCACCACTGGCGCGGGCTGGGCCATGATCTTGATCGGAACGGTGTTCGGCTTTGGCTTTGCGCTTCTGGTGCTGGCCACCAGCGTAGTGTCATTTCCCCTGTTGTTGCAGCGTGACGTGGGCGTGCCCAATGCCGTCGCCACCTCGGTAAAAGTGTTCCGCAAGAACCCCCGAGTGATCCTCGTATGGGGTCTGATCGTGGCGACAGGGCTGGTGCTTGGCACAATCCCGGCGCTGATCGGACTGATCATTGTCTTGCCGTTGCTGGGCCACGCGACATGGCACCTCTATCGGCGCGCGATCAGCGTTTAGATGGGATGCAAGGGCCGTGCTGTCCGTCGTCAGGGATTTTGGGCCAGTGGGCTGCCCGATCCAAGGGAGGGTCTGGCTCATTTTGTTGTTCGGATTATGCGACGGCTTTGCGGT
>NZ_FNPX01000047.1 GCF_900107415.1 Jannaschia faecimaris | reverse complement strand
ACGCCACGGGCCACGGGCCTGACCTTGCGCGATTTGACTGGGCGGATGCGTTCCGTCTGGAGGATCAGCTTTCGGAGGAGGAGCGGATGCTGCGGGACGCGGCGCGGGCGTTTGCGGATGCGGAGCTGGCCCCGATCGTGAAAGAGGCCTATGCCTCCGAGACTTCGAATCCCGGTATTTTCAAGAAGATGGGCGCGGCGGGCCTGCTGGGTGTGACCGTCCCCGAGGACTACGGGGGCTTGGGCGCGGGTTACGTGACCTACGGGCTGGTCGCGCGGGAAGTCGAGCGGATCGACAGCGGCTACCGCAGCATGATGTCGGTGCAGTCGTCGCTGGTGATGTACCCGATCCAGGCCTACGGCTCCGAGGATCAGCGGCGGAAATACCTTCCGGGCCTGGCCACGGGCGAGCTGATCGGCTGCTTCGGGCTGACCGAACCCGACGCGGGGTCCGATCCCGCGGGCATGAAGACGCGGGCCGAGAAGACGGCGACGGGCTACCGCATCACGGGGTCCAAGATGTGGATCTCGAACGCGCCGTTCGCGGATGTCTTCGTGATCTGGGCCAAGTCCGACGAGCACGGCGGCAAGATCCGGGGCTTCGTGCTGGAGAGGGGCATGAAGGGCCTGAGTGCTCCAACGATCAAGGGCAAGCAGTCCTTGCGCGCCTCGACCACGGGCGAGATCGTGATGGAGAGCGTGGAGGTCGGCGAGGACGCGCTCTTGCCGAACGTCCAAGGGCTCAAGGGGCCGTTCGGCTGCCTGAACCGGGCGCGCTACGGCATCGGCTGGGGCGTGATGGGGGCGGCGGAGTTCTGCTGGCACGCGGCGCGGCAGTACGGGCTGGACCGGGTTCAGTTCGGCAAGCCGCTGGCGCAGACGCAGCTGTTCCAGAAGAAGCTGGCGGACATGCAGACGGAGATTTCCTTCGGCCTTCAGGGGGCGCTGCGGGTGGGGCGGTTGATGGACGAAGGCCGCGCGGCCCCCGAGATGATCTCGATGATCAAGCGCAACAACTGCGGCAAGGCGCTCGACGTCGCGCGGCTGGCCCGGGACATGCACGGGGGCAACGGGATCTCCGAGGACTACCACGTCATCCGCCACATGATGAACCTTGAGACGGTGAACACCTACGAAGGCACGCACGACGTCCACGCCCTGATTCTGGGCCGCGCGCAGACGGGGCTGCAGGCGTTCTTCTGACCGGACCCGCCGCACGATCCACGCATGAAAAAGGGCACCCCGCCTAACCCGGGCTGCCCTTCCTCTTGCCAATAATATCCCACGGGGGCCCGGGGGTGTGAAACCACCGGTACCACGCGTCAGG